>JBAZXA010000003.1:0-291344 GCA_041660045.1 Methylococcaceae bacterium
TGGCCAGCTTGACCGCTGACTCCCTGAATTCGGCACTATAAACTTTGGGTTTTTCTTGACTCATTGGGACTCACTCCTTCTTTACACGTATTTTAAGGAATGTGTCCGGTTTAGTGTAGCCACATCAGATCGAGATTTGCTTGTTCAGCAAGGTTAATTGCGGCATCATACCCTTGAGTAGGTATTTAATCCCACTCATTTCGCATTTCCTGCTGAATTAGCAACGGGTCACCATTCAAATTAGGCGAGGATTTCAGCACGCCTGCTAATTGTTTCCAATCCTTTACAGACTCTGTAATTTCTTGCGGTTTCCAGGGCTTAGAAAGTCTTAATATGACTAAATGTTCGTTTTCATCAAATTGGACAGGCTCTATTGGTTCGATAATACCTGACTTAGAAATAGCTTCTATTGCTTGAAACATGGCTTATTCTCCTTTTCAATTAAAATTTTAAACACCAGGGAAATCCGTTTTCACTTTTATCTTAAAACAAACACCTACCTGCCGCATAGTAATGATGGACTTTTAAATAAGTGTCCAGCAAAAATCTTGGGCACGCCCCAAAACCAACGTTTGCAGCGCCGTTAAAGAAGACAGCTGACTGAGATCTTTGAGCAGCCAGGCACAATTTAATCTCAACTTTTGCAACGCCGTAAGTTCGCAAAGCCCGTTCGGAAGACATTGCAATTGTGGGACATTTAAGCTCAGCTCGGTTGCACCCGTGTCTTTTGCGTTTGCAATTTCCGCCAAAATATTCTGGTAATCTCCACCTACCGGTTTTTTCATATTGCCACTTTTTGTTAAGCATGTTAGATATTTTCTTACTTAATAACCAAACCTGTTTTTACGCGGTAGGCAACACAATCCAGCGCGCTGTTTTGGATTTGCTCTACCAGCTCGATAATTTGCTGATCTAACCTGAAGCGTAGTTCCCATTCCATGGCTAGGTCGGCTGGTAAGCTATCGATACCGTGGTGTTCACTATAGCGTTGTTTTAGTAGCGCGTGGATGTCGGCCACCTCGGTCAGCGTAACCTGTTGCCCACCTTGCAGTACAGTGGCTGCATTTTCCAGGGCGCGGGTCAGCACCGCGTCGAACGCACCGCTATGTTGTAGCAACTCATCAGGAAAGCGGCTGAATTGTGGGCCGCTTAGCAAGCGGTAGCGCCGCCGGATTTGTAACAAGCCGGATAAGTTGCTGGCGTCTTTAATAACCGTAGCTAAGGCTTTTCTTTCGTTAACTTTGGCTATCAATCTTGCATCGGGCTCCAATATGGCGTGGACTACCAAGTCATGGGCGGCGGCTAGGTCTTTTTCCGCAGACAAGCGCAAAGGTAAATGCGATTTAACCAGCAGGCTGGCATCCGGCAGCCAGCTGGTGAATTTGGCGAGGGTGTGCAAGGCTGCGGTGGCATGGTGGCGGGCAAGTGCAATTGAACGCCGGGGCCATAGCGCGTAATCAAGTATGCCCATAACGATAATACCTAAAAAAATGCCGATGACGCGGTCACGGGGTACGGCCAAATCGGTAACCTGCCCGAAATCATGTAATACGAAGGTTGCAAAGGAAAACCCAAGCTGCCTGCCTAGGTAAGCGATGCGTTCACTACCGACGGAAATCCACGCGGCAATAGCCCAAAACGGGGCGGTTGCCACTGCAAAACCGGCGATGGTGTCAAGTTGGGATTGGAATATCCACACATAAATATAGGCACAAAGCCCGCCCATAATCGCGCCCGACAAGCGTAATAGCGATAGCCTATAGTCCGCCCCAAGGCTGGTTTGCGCGGCGACCAAACAGGTCGGAATAGCGGTATTGATACCTGGCCAGCCCAGGCTTTGTATGATCAAGGCGCAGATTATGGCACCTAGGGAAAATTTAATCCCAAATTGCACGCTGTCAGCACGGGTAGCCCAGAATTCATAGCTAAACCAGTCGGGTAGCCAGTGCGCGGCATCCTGGCTATTGCTTTCAGGTTCCGGATTTTGGATGTTTAGCGCTGCTGTTGGATTATGTAGTTGCTGTAGCAAACTTGCGATACGCTGCATTCCACGCCACATGGCGGTTAATATGGAAGGGTTGGCTTGCTGCGTAGCATTGGTTTGTAGTGTATATCGCTGTAGCACTTGCTCAACCAGCAGCAACTGTATTTGCGGGGATACGTCACGTGCCTCTTCTATACCTTGTCGCAAGCTTGCACAGGCGCTTTGCAGCGCCAAATAAACATTGGTTTTTTCCTGTGTCATTGCCTGGGCGCGGTACTCTACAGTCAAGACCTGGTCCAGCCAGAGGGCAAACTCACGCAAGCCGTCAATTTCCAGCAGTAACGCCAGATAAGTGCCATGCTGTTGTCGCACAGAAGGATGTATCAATTCTGTGTTTGCCAGTAAACCTTGCATTTTGCCGAAACTGCTGACGCCGGCAAGTTTTGAGGCGGCCTGCTTTTCGTGATTTGGGCCGCTGTAGCTCAACCGCGCCGTAAAAATGCCCTCCACGGCTGACAATTGCAGCGCGATACTATCACTTAGCAGTTTGCGCGGGTCTTGTGGTTTGATTGCCCAGTGCACGACAGTCCATGAGCCTATAGCCAATACCCCAATGATCGGAATATTCCACAATGCGTTATAGATGCTTGCCTCAGGCGTGCTGGGGCTGTACAACACGGCTACCGAATACCAAAGCGCGATGCCGGTAGGCCAAGCGATCAGGCGGGCATGGAACAAGGCCAGCGCAATAATAATAAGCGATAAGGGTAAGAGCAACCAAGGCTCGTTGCCCGCAAACATCAGGGTTAATATGGAAACCAATGTGGTGACGGTGATATAACCGAATTGACGTAACCCGAACTCTAACGCTTGGCCGGAATTGGCATAGGCGTCGTAGCTTAAACAGATGAGTATGGCAATTGCCCCCAAAGGCGGGACATGCAGGGTTTCGATGAGGATGGCAATTAGCAGGGTAGCGGCAAACAGGCGCAAGGCCGCAACTCGCCGCCCTGGAAAACCCTGTAGTTCTGTTTTTAGGAATTGTGACAGGCTAGTGCCAAACCACAGATGGCTTTGCCTTTTGTGCTGAGCCAAGGCGTGTTGCGTATCGCTGTTATTCATCGTGCGATAACGGCTTGGCTTGCTCGTTTGTGTCTACCGAGGTAAGCCCTTGAGTTTCAGCAGGGTGTCCCTGAATAGTCACAAATGCAGTCATGCCCATACGCAAAGGATGCCGGTTGTCGCGTTCCGGTATTTCAATACGCACCTGGAAGCGCGATGCCAGGATAACCCAGTTTAGTGTGCGCTGTACCTCGGGCAGTACGCCCTCTTGCCTAGCATTATCGGGATAATTGGCCCAGCCGATACCGGTCACCACGCCCTTGTAGCGTTTTCCTGGATATGCAATCAGAAACACTTCAGCTTCCTGACCGGGCTGGATAGATTGTAAATAGGTTTCTTTAAAATTAGCGACTGCATACCAATGGCGGTCATCGACCAGCGCGAAGATTTGCGTTCCGGCCTTTGCGTATCTTCCTACGCTAGTGTTCAAATCAGTCACATAAGCATCAAATGGCGCGCGCACCGAACAATATTCCACATCGAGTTCAGCAGCAGCAACGACGGCCCTGGCCACTTCGATATGGGCATTAACATCGCCGACTTGCGCAATCATGGATACTGCGCGGCGGCTTTCGTTTTTGGCTTCGTCTATCGCGCTTTGCGCCGAAAGTGCCTTAGCCCGGGCATCCTCTAGTTCTGCCCGTGAGGCCGCATACTTGGATTTGGTTTGCTTAAGCTGATCTAGCGTGACATATTGTTTTTCTGCCAAGGGCTTAAGACGTTCCAAATAGTTATGCAGATACTCATCCTCCGCTTCTATCTTCTTAACTTCCGCTTCGGCGGCGGCGCGCTGGTGTTCCAGCCGCTCAATCACGTTTTCTACAGAACCACTAAAAGCACGTTTTGAATCAACATCTTTTTCGGCCAGCTGCAATTCCGCCCTAGCCTGCGCCAGCTTGGCTTGGTAGGGGCGTGGATCGATCAAATACAGCAACTCGCCTTGTTTAACATACTGGTTATCTTTAACATGCAGCGCTACAATTCGGCCACTCACTTCTGGCGCGATACCGACTATGTTGGCTTGCACCATGGCGTCATTGGTACGGGGATGCTGATAGTTGATGCGCCAAACCAGCATGCCGGCCACTACTGCACCCAGCACGATTAATATTCCGATTAAACGGCCTAACCTCATACGAAGTTTAAGATTCTCCGCTTGATTGTCAATTTGAGTGTTTTCCATGTTGGGCGGCCCCATCTTACGTCGAATAAAATAACAACCAAATGACAAAAGTGCATAATGCCCACAGGCTAGGCACAATTAGCAGCGGCGGCCCAAGATATGGCGCTAACCGATAACGTACCAATTGCCACATCACTACCATGCTGGCTGCTAATCCAGAGAGGATACAGATAATCCAAGCCGGCCAGAACGAACCTTCTATACTCAGCATTGGGTCGCAAGCCGTTAAAAAAAACGAAAAAACAGCTGGAAAGCAAAACTTGATTAATCTAGGTATTAACATCGTTGATTATCCTAAGCAGCTTTTGAAAATTAGGGGCCTTTATTGGCAATAGCCCCTACACACAGTTGCCTCGGCCTAGTAAGCAAGATGTTAAGTTACCGCTGTAGCAAGGGAAAAGGCGCTGGCAGATGGATACTGGCACAATGGCTGAATATTTCTATGCTACACCATAGCTCATGGTACATTGTATAAATCATTTGGTATTACTAAGGTGCGTAGTTTATTGCAGCCTTAATTTGTAGTGTCTGCACTAGACTTTAACTTCCTAAAAGAAAATCATCCGACACCTAAATTGACGTTTGAACAAGATATTTTTATGTTTACGAGCCTTGCTGAGCATGACCTGCGCTAACTGGTTATCGTTACTGCCCTATCTACTTCGCGCTGTTAGCCGTATGCCTGTTCCCGCCGCCGCAATAGCATTGACAGCCTGTATGCCGCAGAGTTTGCTGCAACTTGATAAATCCTATGCGGCAGCCCCGGCCGACCCTGCCGTTTATTGGCATGATTACCAGGCCTCCAGCGGCACGCAGCAGGCCGCCACAGTCAGCAATCCGCATGAAGATAAGCAAATTGACACCAAAATAACTTACGATCTTCCTGCGCTAGTTGATCTTGCCTTGCATACTAACCCGGCAACCAGAGTTAGCTGGGAAGAGGCCAAAGCCGCCGCCGCCCGACTCGAAAGGAATCGCAGCGCCTGGTATCCAACGTTGACTGCTATAGCCTTTGGACAATATTTTAAAACCAGTTTCCCGATTACTGGCGGAGCCTTAATAAGCAATGGTTACTCTGCTTTGGGCAGTTTAGATTTGGCATGGACACTGTTCGATTTCGGGCGTAGGGACGCCTTGGTAGAGTCTGGCGCACAGCGCTTGATCGCCGCTAATTTTGCCTTCAACCGTACGCATCAAGAAATTGCTTATCAGGTTGCCATCTGTTTTTTTGCCTATCAAGCAGCGTTAGCCAAAGTTTCTGCAGCGCAGCAAACCTTTGAGTCCGCCAGCTCAGGAACCGCTTCAGTTAAGGCAAAACTCGACAAAGGCCTGGCAACGCGGCCTGATATGTTGCTGGCGATTCAGGAACAGGCGAAAGCCAGTTATGACCTTCAGGATGCCCGCAGCGCTGTCAGTCAAACACATGCTGACCTAACAGCAAGCCTGGGTATTTCACCTTCTTATTCTCTACAATTGATAGACTTAAGCAAACTGCCTTTGCCAGCGGGGTTAGCACAATCGGTCGAGAAAATCGTTGATCAGGCCTTGGAACAACGTCCAGATTTGATGGCGCGTCTTGCTGAATTACGTGCCCGTGAAGCCGAAGTAAAAAAAGCGAGAGCCGACTTCTGGCCCAAGTTTTCCCTAGGCGGCAGAGTGGGTAATCAATATTGGGGTAATGTGCACACAAATCCTCCCAGTATTCAAAGTTATTCGGCAAGTAATGTCGTGGGTACAGCAATGCTAACTATGGAATGGACATTGTTTGATGGCTTTGAACGCAGCAATGCCGTGCATGAAGCAGTAGCCAAGAAAGAAGCGTCCAAGGCTAGACTGGAAGCCTTGCGCCTGGAAATTATGCGCGATATCTGGAAAGCCTATGCCGAAACCAAAACTTCATTGGAAAAACGGGAGTTTGCCTTAGCTTTGTTGAAAGCGGCTGAAGAATCCTATGCTGCCACCCAAGAATCCTATACCCAGGGCTTTTCCACGATAATAGAGCTACTTTCCGCACAAAAGGATTTGGCGCGTGCCCGTTATAGCGAAATCGACAGCCGTGCCGCCTTGCTACGTTCCGCTGCAACCCTGGTGAATGCAGCGGGCAAGCAAAGCCGAGGCGATTTTAATACCGATAGCGTAACCTTTGGCAAAACCCCACCAGAGTAGAAGTAAGATGCTGTTCAGTGCTTTTTATTGTTAATTGCTAAGGTTAACGAGCAAGCACTATAAAACCTATGGCTTTTCATCAGCGCAGTTTAATTAACTGACACTGCAGCCATGATGCCTTCATTGCTGAAATAGCTGAGTAAAAAATTAATCAACATAGTTAACTTGGCCGGGTAAAACCGACGCTGCAGATAGGTTGCGTAAATTGCTAAAGTTGGTGTGCGGAATTCGTGCAATATTTCCACCAATTGGCCGCTTTGCAAATACGGTGCCGCAGATAATTTAGGTGCTTGTACTATGCCCATGCCCAAGGCTGCCGCCAAGCACAGCGCACGGCCATTATTGGAGGCCAATATCCAATCGGTTTTGATTTTTTTAGTTTCGCCCAAAACATTAAACAGCCATTGCTCCCCGTGCGGGGTATCCACATAGTGCAAACAACGATGCTGGCTTAGCTGCTCAATTTGGGTGGGCTCGCCGTGTTTGTCCAAATACGCTGGTGCGGCATAAGTAGACAGTTCTGTGCCGGTTAGTTTACGCGCGACGACACCCGGATCTAAAGTATCTGTTACCAAAATGGAAATATCAAAACTGCCTGTGCGCAAATTTGGCGGCTTGTTATCCAAAGTCATTAATATCTTAACTTCAGGAAATTGCCGTAAGAATTGTTCTATGGCTGGCACCATGTACATGCCGCCAAAATCGATAGGCGCGCTGATTTTAATCTGGCCTTTTACGCGTTCACCCAATTGTGTCGTGGTGGCTTCCAAATCCGCCAAATCTTCCAACAATTGCTTGCTGCGGTTGTAATAAGCTTCGCCCGCACTGGTTAAATTTAAGCTTCTTGTGGTGCGGTTAAGCAACACCACGCCTAATGAGGATTCTAACTGCGCGATGTATTTGCTGATCATCATGGTGGATAAGTGCATTTCCTTAGCCACGGCAGAAAATGTGCCTAGCTCGACGCTGCGGCAAAATACCTGCATGTTATTTAATTTATCCATTTAGATCCTCCTCGCCCAATTATAAACTTATATTTTATATTCTTTAAACTTAGCCACCTCTTTAAACTAACTAGGGCTTGTAATATACTTTACTTGGCGATAGTTATTACAGCGTCGGGTTTTTATTTAAAAACTCGGCGTTCTTTTTCCATTTGATTCGAGATAAAAATGAGTAAAATACATAACGAAGTGTTAGCGGCAAACCGCGATTATGTTGCCAGCTTTAACAAAGGCGACTTAGCAATGCCACCAGCCCGCCAATTTGCCATATTGACTTGCATGGATGCCCGTTTAGACCCTGCAAAATATGCTGGCTTGTCAGAAGGTGATGCCCATGTTATCCGCAACGCCGGCGGCCGGGCGAGCGATGATGCTATCCGCTCTTTAGTGATTTCCTATAAATTATTAGGCACCCGCGAGTGGTTTGTTATCCACCACACTAATTGCGGCATGGAAACGTTTACTGATGACATTATGCGCGGCCTACTAGGCAGCAGTTTAAAAACCGCATCTGTTGACGAATCTGGCTGGCATGATTGCTGTGAAGGCCCAGGTTCTGCTGAAGCAAAATATATCGATTGGCTAACTATAAAAGATCAATCAGAAAGCGTCTTAGAAGACGTGCTGCGAATTAAGTCACATCCTTTAGTGCCGAGTGACATCCCAGTTTACGGCTATATTTACGATGTTAAAACAGGACAATTAATAGAAGTACCTGCAGCAACCAAAGCAGGCCAAGTCCAGTAACCCGTTTAATTTTCTGGGGTTTGTTATTCGGCAAACCCCAGAATACCTAGCAATAGCCTAAGTATTAGTCTTTTAAATTATCTGCGTGTAAGCCACATTCTTTTTTAGCGGCATCTTCCCACCACCAACGCCCAGCGCGTTCATGTTGGTTAGGCAAAACCGCCCGTGTACAAGGCTCACAGCCTATACTGATATAACCTTGGCTATGTAGGGGGTTATAAGGCACTTGCCATGCCTCTATATAATCCCAAACCTGTGCCGAACTCCAATTAAGCAGCGGGTTAAATTTAACCAGGGTATGTCCCCCGCTAGAAAAAGCTGTATCTACTTGCACTTCCGGCACGCTTTGCCGGGTATCCAAACTTTGGTCTTTACGTTGCCCGGTAATCCAAGCATCCAGCCCTGCCAGCTTTCGCTTTAGGGCATCAACCTTACGGATGCCACAACACTCGGAATGGCCATCTTGGTAAAAACTAAATAAGCCTTTTTGCTTGACGAAGGCGTCTAATAAAGCAAAATCCGGTGTCAGCAATTCAATATCAATTTGATAATGTTTTCTAACTGCTTCAAAAAAACGGTAGGTCTCCGGATGCAAGCGCCCGGTATCCAAGGAAAAGACCTGGACATCCTGTCTAATTTTAAGCGCCATATCAATCAAAACAACATCTTCCGCCCCGCTAAAGGAGATGGCGATGTTATCATACTGCTCCAAAGCAGCCTTTAGGATTTTATTGGGCTTTTTATCAGCGAGTTCGGCTTGCAGTTGGGCAATATCTGGCATAGTGTTTATTTATTTTTGCGAGAAATATTGATTTAAAAACTCATCAAATGGTAGTTGCGGCATATTTTCGATCTCCAGTTGTTTGTCCAACGATTCTTCCGCCATCTGTTGGAACTGTGCCGCCAATAAAGGTTCCAGCTTACGCTGCTTAAAATAGTTTTTATGCTCAGATGACTTGTTTAATGAGAAACAGCTAAACTCCTGTTCCTGTTGGTCCATTTCCGCCAATATACGGGCTGATGCGGTTAACTCTGGGGCTTGCACCCGGGCTTTTTGCTGTGCCAACGCCTCACTGTAAGCGGGGCTATCGCAACTTAAATCTAAAACCTTACAGATTGTTTCCATTTCTGACAAAATTTCACACGCCCAATCTTGCAACAGTACGTTGCCATGGTTACGGCTTAATTCTAACCCGGGTTTTCTGCCACTATGGGCCACAGCCAATTGGTTGGCATTATTCACTTGATGCTCTGCCTCGGAAATTTGCGGGCTCTCCTTCAGCAAACACGTAAGCAACCAAGCCTCAATAAAACGGGCAGTCGTCTCTTCTATGCCGATAGGATTAAAAATATCCAAATCTAATGAGCGTATTTCCACATAACGTACACCACGGCGCTTAAGCGCTAAGGTTGGTTTTTCCCCAGAGTTGATAATTTGCTTAGGCCGGATGGTGCTGTAAAACTCATTTTCAATTTGTAATAGATTAGCGTTCAACTGGCGGTATTCCCCAGCCACTTTAACGCCAATTTTTTCATACTCAGGATAAGGCGTGGCGATAGCTGCACCTAAGCTTTCAACATAACCATCCAAAGTGTTGTAATCAATCTGTAAGTTAGCTTGATTTTTACTTTTGTAGCCGATATCGCTCATCCGTAAAGAGGTGGCATAAGGCAAATACAGGGTGCTGCTATCATATTCCTCAAATTCTGCCATCAAACTAGGGCGGCTTTTAAAAAAGCTTTTGCATATGGCAGGCGACGCGCCAAACAAATATAAAATCAGCCAGCCTTGGCGTTGAAAGTTTCGGATTAATCCGTAATAAGCATCGTTTTGAAAAGCTTGCAGCGGAATTTCTGGCTTTTCATTAGCATGTAAAGCAGCCCACAGGGCTTCCGGTACTGAGTAATTAAAATGGATGCCCGCTATTGATTGCATGGTGCGGCCATAACGGTGCCATAAACCATGCCGGTAGACATGCTTCATACGCCCCATGTTTGAACTGCCGTAGTCTGCAATAGGTATGCTGTCATCCCCATCAATACCACAAGGCATGCTGGTATTAAGCAAGATTTGATCAGTTAAATTGTCATAAACAAACTGATGGATATTGTTTAAAAATGCCAACGACTCTTTAATATCAGCAAACGGCGGGGTAATAAACTCCAACAGCGCTTCTGAATAATCCGTTGTGATATATGGATGCGTAAGCGCTGAGCCCAACACTTTTGGATGGGGCGTTTGTGAGATCAAGCCATTTTTAGAAATCCGTAAGCTTTCCTTTTCAATGCCTTTAAGTCCATTGCCGAGTAATACTTGTTGATTGTTGGCCAGGAGGGTATCCAAGCGGGTGGAAAACATTTTGTTAGTCTGCGTCATAGAGTGGGCGTCGCTACCCGATAGTCCTGATATAATCGCGGTATTATAAAAGGTAATACTAGTTTGAAGAAACATTATCGTAACGTGAACCCAGTGCACAGCAAGCCGTTAGATATCCTTAACAGCGTTTTTGGTTACAGCCAGTTTCGGGGGCAGCAACAGGCTGTTATTGAACAATTACTGGCGGGTCAAGATGTTATGGTGTTAATGCCGACAGGCGGTGGCAAGTCTTTGTGTTACCAAATCCCGGCCTTAATCCGGCCCGGCGTAGGCATTATAATTTCGCCCTTAATTGCGCTGATGCAAGATCAAGTCAGCGCTTTGCTATTACTCGGCGTTAAAGCCGCCTTCCTGAATTCAGCGCTAACCTTAGAACAAGCCCGCGCAATTGAGCAGCAACTGGTCAACGGTGAATTGGATTTACTTTATGTTGCCCCGGAGCGGCTAGCCACCGCGCGCATGCTAGCGCTGCTTGAACGTATCGATATTGCCTTGTTTGCGATAGATGAGGCGCATTGCGTCTCTCAATGGGGACATGATTTCCGCAGCGATTATTTGCAACTGTCGATGTTGCATGAAAAATTCCCTAGCATCCCGCGCATAGCCTTAACCGCTACCGCCGATGAAAAAACCCGTCAGGAAATCATCCTGCGCCTAGGCCTGGAACACGCACAAGTTTTTATCAGCAGTTTTGACCGGCCGAATATCCGCTACCGGATTGTGCAAAAACAAAATGCCAAACAGCAATTGCTTGATTTTATCCGCGCAGAACATGCCAGCGATGCCGGTATAGTGTATTGCCTATCCCGCAAAAAAGTGGAGGCGACGGCTGAATGGCTAAACAGCAAGGGCTTGAACGCATTGCCTTACCATGCTGGCATGAGCAGCGACTTAAGACAGCGCCACCAACACCAGTTTTTAATGCAAGACAGCCTAGTCATGGTGGCCACCATCGCCTTTGGTATGGGCATAGACAAACCCAACGTGCGTTTTGTCGCACATTTGGACTTACCCAAAAGTATAGAAGCCTATTACCAAGAAACCGGCCGGGCAGGCCGCGACGGCTTGCCAGCTAATGCCTGGATGGCCTATGGGCTGCAAGATGTCATCACCTTACGGCAAATGCTGGCCAGTTCTGATGCCGATGACAGCCATAAACGCATTGAATACCACAAACTTGATGCCATGCTGGCACTGTGTGAACAAGTGCATTGCCGCCGCCAAGCTTTGCTGAGTTATTTTAATGACCCCATGCCGCAGCCTTGCGGCAATTGTGACACTTGTCTAGAACCTGTGCATACCTGGGATGGCACGTTAGCCGCCCGACAAGCCTTATCCTGCATATACCGCACCGGTCAGCGCTTTGGCGTTAACCATTTAATCGATGTGTTATTAGGCAAAAGTAATGAACGCATCACCAGCTTTGGCCATCATTTGCTCTCCACGTTTGGTATAGGAAAAACCATAGACGAAAAGCAATGGCGCTCCGTATTTCGGCAATTAGTCGCAAGTAACTTAGTTTCAGTGGATTTTGAACGCTACGGTGCCTTGCAACTGAGTGAAGCCTGCAGACCCATATTACGCGGTGAACAGCCACTCATGCTGCGTAAAGACCTGCAACCTGAAAAAGCCAAACGCAGCCATAAAACAGAAACCAACCAAAACCAGTTTTGGGAAGCCCTACGCGCAAAGCGCAGGGACTTGGCCAATGCCCAAGACGTGCCGCCATACGTGATATTTACTGATGCCACGCTAATGGCCATGATGGAAGCCATGCCGCTTAACCATCAACAATTAAAATTAATTCCAGGCATAGGCGAACGGAAACTTGAACGCTATGGCGATGCCTTTTTAAGCATTATTAATGAATTTAACACGCACAACACTAGCCAAAGAACTGAGTCAGACAGTGCCACAGAATCGGTTAATTTATTTAAGCTAGGCTATAGCGTGCAACAAGTAGCCGAGCAGCGCCAACTCAAACCAGATACCGTGTATGCCCATCTTGCCCAGTGCATACGTTTAGGCCAACTGCCTTTAGCCGAGGTCGTTGAACTGCCAGCAACTGAAATCCAGCAGATAGAAGATGCCATCATTAACCGGCCTGAAGCACAAAAAAATGCCTTAAAACCCATATACGAACAGTTTGAAGGCCAATACAGTTACAATATTCTGCGCTGCATACTCGCAGGATTACACCACCAAACCGCGTAATCACTTAGTCTTGGCTTTCCGCCCTAAAACCCCACAAGAATAGCTTAGGATAAGCGCGTTAAAACCTATAATTTAGGGCTAAAACCTAGCCGGCTTACGACTTCCAAGTCACCACTATATTGATGTGGTCTTTATCCTTAAGCAAACGCCACGGCCTAACTTGCAATACATAATCTTTAATCACAAACCCCATCACCAACACTAGCGCCACCAAAGCGCTCCAATGCCAGGCTTCCAGTTGCACGGGCTGATCCAAACCTAAACCTAAACACAACGCACCTAGCGCTATACCTGTACCACCCAAAGTGGACTCCAAACACAGACATCGCATGGCTTGCGGCTGACTGTCCCGTAATCTCCCTGCCCTGCCCACCAACAAACACAAATCACGCCATAAACTTTGGCACAGCAACAAGCCAGAAGCGTACAACAGCACGCGCCCTAGCCCGATAGTGCCAGGAATTGCCGACGCCACATACCAAGCTATCGCAGCTAATAACGGTATTAATGCCAGTTCAGTTTTCTCAAGGTGTGTCATAAATCTTCCCAGCCATCTAAAAAAATCCGCCTATCAAACATAAGGCTTATATAGCATCACGTAGGTTTTACTGCATCACCCAGCGCATCTAAAAACAATAGCAGAAAAACGTTAAAAACTAGGCTTAAACTAGTAAAAACATGATCTGTGTTGGCTTTTTTTATGCTATTGCAGTAATTAAGCTAAGGCTTAGATTTTTCGCATACGGCGGCTGACTTGCGTATCTTCTGCAATTGCCTTTTGACTGGCTTGCCATAAATTCAATCGCTAATTTAGAAACCGCATCGATAGTTGCCCTATTGGAACGTTATGGTTCTAGTAAATAAAATTATTATATTTGTCACGAAAGCTTCATATTAACCGGGTAAGATTATTAGAAATAAGCAACCAACTCTGGCCTCTATAATATTTTTAGTTTAATATAATCAATACCAAATTTATCTAGCTGAACCAAAAACTATGCTTTTCCCCTTTATGATACGACTAGATTTTTCGGCACCAACCAACTCATGATGGCTACTAACAAAGCCCGCCTAGCCTTATTAACCAGAAACTCCATGCTAATTGGAGGCCAACCTATTTTAACGTCAACGAGCACGCCAGGATTTGCCAAAGGCAATTGGACGTTAAAATAGGCCCTGTACCCTATTTGACAAATGCCTGAACAGATTCTTAGAAGTTAAAACATTACTTGTTAACTTATAAGGAGTTGAAATGCTTAAATTGCAAGATGTGTTGAATACAGTCGCAACGCAATATCCTACAGAAATGATAGAGGGGCAAATTGTCGACATCCCAAGAATATTTTTTAATATCAACATTGCATTAGCTGCCGTCAAACATAAATCACCAAATGAAGTGTCTATATGCGATCTAGGTGGCGGTGTAGGCTTATTTTCTTCTGGCTGTGCCGCTTATGGGCTGAATCGGACCGTATTAGTTGATGACTTTGACGATTCAATTAACCATAAAACAGGTGATGCAATACTTGATATCCATCGTAAACTTGGCGTTGAAATAATTTCACGTGATGTTGTTGAAAAAGGCATCAGCGATATCACGGGTAATTTTGACATTATCACCACATTTGACAGCATGGAACATTGGCATCATTCGCCAAAAAAGCTCTTTCACGAAATTGTTGAAAAACTTAATCCCGGAGGGGCATTTGTTTTGGGTGTACCAAACTGCGTAAATATGAGAAAACGCATAACCGTACCTCTAGGCATAGGCAAGTGGAGTCAAATGCAAGATTGGTATGAAGTCGATAAATTTCGGGCGCATGTGCGTGAACCTGATGTAAGTGATCTTAAATACATTGCCAATGATATGGGGCTTGTTGACGTGAATATCTATGGGAGAAACTGGTTGGGTTACTATTCCACAAATAAAGCAACCCGATTCGCTACAAAAATTATGGATTATCCATTACGCCTTACACCAACATTATGTTCAGATATTTATATGATTGGTAAAAAAGCATAATTTGTTTCAGACTGGAGAAAATCTATTTTGCCGTATTTTTTGCGGTATTGTAGATTTTCGTCGGAGCCTGGCAGTAATAAAAAGGCAAGCTCACAAGTTATATAAGATAGGGCTGCAACTGATCAAAATTGCTGGGGAATAATAGAAGTTGGCAAACTGTCTATTACGGAACCCACCCATGTAGACCTTTTATTTCATAGGCTTTTTTCTATGATTAAGCTATTGCTAAATCCAGCGGCCTTAGTGGATGCGTGAGGAAACACAAATAAAATTTTACTTTGTGTCGTTACTCAACTTGATTACGGCATAAAACAAACTGTAAATATAACCGTTTATTTTGTTGAAATTATCGCAATTATTTGCCGTCTAATGTAACGCTAAAATTTATAGATGCTAAAAATAAAACGATATGGTTTATATGGTGCCGGAGATAGGAATCGAACCTACGACCTTCGCGTTACGAGTGCGCTGCTCTACCTGCTGAGCTACACCGGCATTTTATTTTGCAGATACAGCTTAACCTATAAACTTGGCTATATCGCCAAGGTTTTTAGTATTAAGCTGTACCGAGAGGGTTAGTGTCTGCTAAAACAGACACAATTATAATCTTTTGCGCGTTTAGGATAAATAAATGTGCGTAGAAAAACACTTTGCCATTGCCTTAATGGTAGGCTGGGCTGTATTGGGCAACGGCTTGCACCATTGCTTGGACATGGTCTGGGTTTATATCCGGCAAAATGCCATGCCCTAAATTAAACACATGGCCTGAGCCTGTACCAAAACCTTGTAATATTTCTTGTACCTTTAGGCTAATTGCAGCGGGGGTTGCATATAAGGCAACAGGATCCATATTACCCTGTAAAGCAACTTTCTCACCAACTCGGCTACGCGCAGTAGCAATGTCGGTTTGCCAGTCTAAGCCTAAAGCATCATAACCTGCATCAGCCATGGCTTCTAGCCAAAGCCCACCACCTTTGGTAAAAAGGATCGTGGGAATTTGTTGGCCATTGATGTGAGTGTTTAATAAACTGCGAATTTGTTTGGCGTAGTATAAGGAAAATTCATTGTAATCCTGTGTCGTCAACATGCCGCCCCAGGTGTCAAACAACATAACCGCTTGGGCGCCTGCAGCAATTTGGGCGTTTAAATAAGCCGCCACCGCTTGCGCGGTTTTATCCAATAAGGTATGCATAAGTTTAGGCTGTTCATACATTAAGCCTTTTACGCGTTGAAAACTTTTGCTGCTGCCGCCTTCAACCATGTAGGTGGCTAAAGTCCAAGGGCTACCGGAAAAACCGATCAATGGCACGCTGCCTTGTAAGGTTTTGCTGATTAACCTAACGGCATCAGTCACGTATGCCAATTCTAACTCGGGATCAGGCACAGGTAGTTTTTCAATATCGGCTTGTGTCCTAACCGGGTTTTTAAATTTAGGGCCTTCGCCTTCAGTAAAATACAAGCCTAAGCCCATGGCATCCGGTATGGTTAAGATGTCTGAGAACAATATGGCCGCATCAAAACTAAAGCGCCTGAGTGGCTGCATAGTAACTTCGCAAGCGAGTTCTGGGTTGGTACATAAATTTAAAAAACTGCCTGCTTGCTCCCGTACTTGTCGATATTCGGGTAGGTATCGGCCAGCTTGGCGCATCATCCATACGGGTGTACGGGTAATCGGCTGTTTTAACAGTGCTTTGATGAAGAGGTCATTTTTTAATGCGGTCATGGCATATTTGGCTTTTAATTGGTCGCGCTGGTTTTTTTAGCTTGAGCTAATTCTTTTTTTAATGAACTGATATTTCTAGGCACTGATTTTCTAAATTCTAAGGGTAATGTCTGCCTTACGCTACTTGCTTGGCCAGCATTTTCATAAGCGCCATAGAATAAAATATATTTTTCTAAACCATTAACAGTTTTTTTTATATAACCTAAATCTGCCGATAACGCTGGATATTTGCGCAAAACGTCTTCTGCCGATTTTTGTTTGGTCAACACCATCAACTGCAAAGTGTAGTATTTATCCGATTGCGCTGCCAGCCATGTTTCTCCATTTGAGCTGCTAACACCAGTTTTTATAGGCGTATTGACCGCTGCCAAACCTTGTTCCGTAACACGTTTAGGATCAATTTCCGAATCTGTCGCCGGCTTGGCTTTGTCTATGCTAGCAGCCTGGTCTAAAGATTTAGGCGTATTTTTTGCCGTCAATTGCTGATTATCTTCTTGCCCTTCCGGTGCCTCCGCCTCATGCGCATTAACCGAAAGACCATCCACTAAAGCTTCGTTATCCTGTGGTGAATGCTCGGATTGCCCTAAAAGAATTGGACTTTGGTATTGGGTATTTGCTTTTTCATTAGGCATGGCCGCTAAAGAGGCGTTACCCAACGGGGGTTCTGTTGGAACAGGGCTAAGTTGATGCCCTGCTGTAGCAGCCGTCCCGGTAACACTTTGATGGCGGCCATATTTAGCCGACCCTAGCCACTGCAGCATTAATGCCAAAGCAATCAATGCGGCAACGGAGGTATACAGCAACCACTTAACCCCAACATTTTTTGCCGCTACCGGTAAATTTGGCAGTTTAGCAATAATTCGACCCGGTATGCCATGGCTGTCATGATAGATTTTTGTAATCAAGGCATCACTAATTGCCGTCAAAGGCATTTGGGTACTGGCCTGTATGGCCAAGTATTGTAAAAACTCACCACATTGCTTTTCAGTTAACGGCAGTAACTCGATAAAATGACATTGGTCTATCGCGGGATCACTGCTACTTTTGATATGCAATTCATCCGGTGTTAAAGCCAAAACTAAGCGAATTTGCTGATTTGCTGCGGCATATTGAATTAAACTGGCTATCAATCCAGGCACTAATGCCCCTGCATTATCCAGGATCAGCACTGTTTTTTTTACTGGCGTGGCCAATGCTTGTGTGTTTTTTAACGGCGCCTTTTGGGCTAGCTGGTTATGGATGGCTTCAAAACTTAAATCAGCATGGCCTTGGATGAAACAATATTCGCAACCGACAATTTTTTGCGCTTGCAAGCCACCTAAAAAAGTTGTTTTACCTATCCCATCAGGGCCACAAACCACTAAAGTTTGGGATAGATTGACGATTAAATGCGTCAGTAACTCGAGTTTTTGGGTCCGTTCTTGGGTAATTAAAAAATAACCTGCTGATTTTTTGGCTTCAGCGTTACCACTTTTTTGATACGTGAAAGTATCAAGCTCTGCCATATTCATTAAGCGCCACTTGCAAAACTTGTTTGTCTATATTGGTAGGCAAGGTAGCTAAACCTATGCTTTTTAATAAGATCAGCCTAATTTGTCCATCTACATTTTTCTTGTCCACTTCCATCAGCTCTATAAATAGATTGGCATCCAGTGTTTTCGGCGGCAAAATCGGCAGCAGTGCTTTTTTAAATAAGGCTATAATTCTGTCAACCTCTTGTTGTTGTAGCCAGCCCAAGCTTTTAGAAAGTTCGGCTGCTTGACAAGTACCAATCGCTACCGCTTCCCCATGCAGAAACTGCCGGTATTGGGTGCCCGTTTCGATGGCATGGCCAAAGGTATGACCTAAATTTAAGGTTGCCCTAACCCCGCTTTCGGTTTCATCTTCGGCGACGACTTCGGCCTTATTTAGACACGAGCGTTCTATGGCATACGCTAGCCCTGTCTTATCACGTGCCAATAAAGCGTCCATATTGTCTTCAAGCCAGTTAAAAAACTCGCCATCCCGAATCAAACCGTATTTGATCACTTCCGCTAAACCTGCAGAAAATTGCCGCGCATCTAAGGTGTCCAAGACGCTAGTATCGGCAATCACGCATTGCGGTTGGTAAAAGGCGCCGATCATGTTTTTGCCTAAAACATGATTTACACCCGTTTTACCACCCACTGACGAATCCACTTGTGCCAATAATGTCGTCGGGATTTGTATAAACTTTATACCACGCTGATAGCAAGCCGCCGCAAAACCACCCATATCACCAATTACACCACCGCCTAATGCTATTAGCGTTGCGTTGCGGTTGAATTTATAGGTGAGTAAGCCATCAAAAACTTTGTTGACATATTCTAAGGTTTTAAATTGCTCACCATCGGGCAAAATTACGGTTTGCACGTTATAGCCCGTTAAGCTACTTAGTAGGTTTGCCAAATAAAGCGGGGCAACTGTTTCATTGGTGAGCACTAATACTTGTTGCGATTGGATATGCTTGGAGAACAACCCGGCTTGGCCTAATAGGCCTGAGCCTATGTATATAGGGTAACTACGCACCCCTAATTGGACAACTAATTGTTTCATTTCATTGACTTCTTAAACTATATTTTTCCAAGATGCGGTTGATTACAACTTTGTTTTGAGTGGCGCCAGTATCTACCTGATAATCCGCACAGGCTAAATAGAGTGGCTCCCGCTGGTGAAATAAACAATTTATCCGCTCTCTTGGGTTTTCGGTTTGTAGTAACGGTCTTTGGGTATCCCGACGCGTACGTTCTAATATCCTATCTACCGAACATTTTAAATAAACCACAAAGCCGGTTTGTTTTAGCGCCATTCGATTTTCTTCGCGTAAAATCGCGCCACCACCTGTAGCCAGCACTATGCCTTGCAGCATGGTGAGTTGTAAGATCATTTTTTGTTCCCGGTCCCGGAAGCCTGCCTCACCTTCAAATTCGAAGATAGTTGGAATATCGACCCCGGTAATTTGTTCGATGGCTTTATCGCTGTCATAAAAAGGCCGCTTAAGTGCTTTGGCCAATTGTTTGCCTATTGTGGTTTTACCCACCCCCATTAAGCCGATTAGGTAAATATTTTCGGGTTCCATCAAGCTTTAGTCAGTTGAACCGAATAAAAAGGGGGCATTATGCCCCCTTTTTATTCCGAATAGAAGTTTATCGATTAGCCAAGGCATCCCTAATGATCTTAGGCGTAATAAAAACCAGCAATTCGGAGCGGTCATCCTGCTTAGTCGTACGCTTAAATAAAAAGCCTATGCCTGGCAAATCGCCAAAAAAGGGTACTTTATTGACGGAGTCGTTGTTGGTGCTTTCATATATACCCCCTAAAACCACTGTTTCACCATCATTAACCCTGATATTGGTTTTCACTTGACGGGTGTTGATACCTACACCACTAGGCGTGGTTGCTCCCGGTGAGTCTTGAGTAATCAATAAGTCCATGATAATACTACCACTAGGTGTTATTTGTGGCGTGACATCTAGGGTTAAGGTAGCGTCTATAAACTGGGTTTGTGTACCGGCATTGCTGACGGTTTGAAATGGCAGCTGGGTTCCTTGCTTAATATTAGCTTGGCAACGATCGGCGGTCATTATCCTTGGATTAGAGATAATTTCTGCCAAATTCTGATTTTGTAAGGCTGATAATTCAAGGTTTAATACATAATCAGCCCCGTTAACCAAGGTAAGCCCTAAAGCTCCACCGCTACCGGCGCCTACCGCTGCACCCAAATCGGTTAACAAATCTTGCGACGTGATAGTTGCCGGGGTTGATGTTCCTGAAGTAGTGGACGTGCCATCAGAATTTAGTGTGGTTGTCGTGGTGGTAGTGCCTAAATCACCCCGAGTACCCGCTCCGCCAAAACCAAAACCATTTCCACCACCAGCATTTTGGCGTTTAGCAGCACCAAACCGTACCCCTAAATCTTTCAAAAAGTTATTATTAGCTAATACTATCCTGGATTCTATCATCACTTGGCGAACAGGCACATCTAACCGATGTATTAGGGCTTTAGCCTCTTCTATACGCTTAGCTGTTTCCCGTAAAATTAAGGTGTTAGTCCTGGAATCAACCACCGCTGATCCCCGGGCAGATAAAATACGGCGTTCTTCATTGGCATTGCTGCCAGACGAACCCGATCCCGCACCAGCACTGCTAGAGCTGCTGCCAAATGATGGCGCTGAGCCGGACGACGCACTCGCTGATTTGGCAACACCACAACTCCCAAAGGCACCAGTATCTACGCCATTTAATAAATTCCTAAAATTTTCTGCGCGGGCATAATTGACTTTTATGTACTCGGTGACCAAGGGCTCCAGCTTTTCAACCACATTTTCAGTTTCCCTTTGCTTTTCCTTATATTCCTTAACTTTTCCCACGGGGGCAATTAAGGTGACATTGCCTGTCTCATATTTTTCTAAGCCTTTGGTCAACATGACAAAATCTAAGGCTTCATCCCAGGGCACGTCATCCAGTTTTAGCGTTACGGTACCGGTAACATCATCACCCGCAACAACATTTTGACCGGTAAATTCGGCTAATATGGATATTACACTGCGTATATCGATATCCTGAAAATTTAAAGATAAGCGTTCACCCGTATATTTTTCACGCTGGCTTTTTAAGGTATCTTTCTCTGCACTGGTCAGCGGCCTGAATTCTATGGTGAGCAAACCTTCTGTTTGAAATAAGGAGTAGTCATACAGGCTATTTTGCATACCTACTGTTAGGGTAGTTTCCCGATTTGATGAAAACACATCAATATATTTAACCGGTGTCGCAAAATCAGTGACATCCAATTTTCTTGCCAAATCGGCAGGCAAGGTCGTGTTCAACAAGCTGATAATGACTTTGCCACCTTCTTCCTTACTATTAACAATAGTATTTGGGTTAGCTAACGACACTAAAATTCGGCCTTCGCCCTGCCCGCCGCGTTTAAAATCAAAACCACTGACATTTTGTTGCGGAATCAAACTAGATATTGCCGGTTTCACCGACTTTTTAAAACTGGCATCATCGCGTTCTGGAATAACCGATTTGGCATTGGTCAACGTTAGCAAGACCTTATTGCCTTCAACTTTAGTTTCAAAAGGTACTGATTCGGATAAATTAACCACAACCCGTAACCTGTCACCACCTTCAGCAACATTAATACTATTAGCCACACCTTGGTTAATGGGGAATAGCTTTTTATCCAAACCATTTTTTACCCCAGTAAAATCTAGGGCTATGCGAGCAGGATTGTTGGTTTGAAAGACTTTAGGTTCAACGGCCAAAGCATCCATTTCGAGCTGTATGAGTAATTTATCGCCGGCTTTAGACGCGACATCGAGGTGTTGAAGTTTAAGCTCTTGTGCGTTAACGATATGCAATCCGCCAGTTGCCGCCAGCAATGCGCCCAACATCCCCTGCAGGCAAAAACGGCCTAACCTATTCAACATATTACCGCCTTGTTTCTTAATCATCTGTATCACCATAAAATCACTCGGTCAAAGCCAATGAAGCCAGTTGCTCACGCCAAACGCCAGGCTTATCGGGAACAATTTCCATCAGTTCAATTTTGTCTTTTAATATGCGGATTACTTTTCCGTAATTCTTACCCATGTAATTTCCGACGCGGACACGATGAATAGTGCCGTCGCTAGCTTTAACCAAACCCCATAAATTAGCTTTAATCACCACAGTTCCTGCCATTCTTAAACTATCTAGCGGAAAAGCTTCCAAATCTTCTTTGCGCCGGGTGGTGTCTGGTTTGATGCCACTTCCGCTAGCCACTTCTTCGGTTTGCACTTCACCTTCTTCGCCATTCGCTTGAAAGGGATCGCGCAAACCTTCAGGGTTAAAAATAAAGGGTTCAACCACCTTGATTTCGGGTAAGGGTTCAATTTGGCCTTTAGGCCTAACCTTGACCTCATTAATGTATTGCTTAAGATCCGTTAGATCATCATTACCACAGCCACTTAATAATGTGATGAAAAACAAACTGGCTAGTGAAAAGAGTTTAGGCTTTGCCGCTCGAATAAATGCTTCTGCTGCTATCATCTTTGCCCTCTTCTCTTTTTAGGCGCCGACCCAGCATCTGAAACATTACTTTCATTATAGGTCTTAACTGTCGCATTCATAACAATAAGATTATTTTTTTTATCTTCAGGCGTCATGCTAACATCATGCATGGTAACAATTCTGGGCAAGGACGCTAAGCCACTAACAAACAAGCCTAATTCGTCATATTTGCCGACAACTTGAATGGCAATAGGCAATTCAGAATAAAAATCTTTATTTACTGGGGCGCCAGGCCGAAACAATCTAAATTCTAAACCACTTGCCAATCCCGTCTGAGTAATGTCAACCAATAAACTGGCGACCTCTTCTTCGGTAGGCATTTGTTTTAGCATTTCCCCTAAAGAATCTTCAATTTGATCTAATTGATCTTTGTAACTTTGTAAATTTACCGCTTTTTTCTGTTTAACTTCAAAAGTAGTCTTCAATTCCGGTTCTTTCTTTTCTGTAGTATCTAATTCTTCAATCCTATCTAATGTATCAAAATAAATCCCAGCACCCGCTACCAACACACAAATAATAGCGATAGCAGCAACTTTTATCGGTAAAGGCCAATTGCCAGAGGCATTAAAATCCCAGTTAATTTCCGATAAATTCATGACTTAGCCTCCCTTTTTAGCATCTTCATTTTGCTTACCTTGCTTGGCTTGTAAGATAAAATCGCTTAAGGCATCTACATTGGCTTTACTTGGTGACTGGATCACATCTAATTTGGGCAGTTGTAACCATGGCGAGGTTTCTATGGTGCGCATAAAACTGGAGATTCGGGCATTGGATTGTGACTTACCATTAAAAATAAGCCCTGTGCCGGTTTGGGTAAGCTTAGTGAGAAAAATGCCTTCAGGCGTTATCTTGGCAATTTCATCAAATAAATGGACGATTTCAGGCCGGCTTTCCTGTAGTTTTTGGATCAATTCTATTTTCGCCAGGAGTTTGCTTTTCTTTTCTTCAATGGTTTTAATTTCAGCAATTTTTATATCCAGCAGCGCTATTTCATCCTGCAACGTTTTGTTTCTTTGTTCTTGATAATCAATTAAGCCATCAATATACAGGTGTACCATCGTCAGTATCGCTATGGTAACCAACACAGATGCGGCAATGCGGGCTATAAAGTCTTGTTTTTTCTGCTTACGCAGTTCTTCGCGCCATGGCAGTAAATTGATTTTTACCATTAGTCAAAACTCCTCAGCGCCAAGCCACAAGCTATCATCATGGCTGGGGCATCATTGCTTAAAATCTGAGGTTTAATTTTGTTTGACAATGCCATATTAATAAACGGATTAGCCACATATGCCGTCACCCCTAAACTTTGTTCAACCAATTTGTCTACCCCAGGAATAGAGGCACAACCACCCGCTAAGATGATGCCATCGATATTCCTGTTCGCGCTAGAGGACACAAAAAACTGCAAGGATCTAGCAATTTGCTGAACCATCGCCTTTTTGAATGGCTCGAGCACATCGGTTGTATAATTGTCCGGTAAGCCGCCATGACGTTTTGCCAAACCGGCTTCTTCATAAGATAGCCCATAGCGCCTTTGGATTTCTTCTGTAAGCTGTTTACCACCAAACCCTTGTTCCCGTGTATAAACCGTGCGCGCACCATACAATACATTGAGGGTCGCCATAGTGGCCCCAACATCGACTATCGCTATGGTTTGGTTATCTAAGGCGTCGGGTAATTGATCGGCCAATAGCGTAAACGCGTTTTCCATGGCAAAGGCTTCGACATCAACAATTTTTGCCTTCAAGCCAGCCTGGCTTAAGGCCTCCAGGCGGTCATCCACATTTTCTTTACGCGAGGCAGCTAGCAGGACATCAACCATTTCAGGATTATTTTCGTTAGTGCCTTGGATTTCAAAATCAAAGTTAACCTCATCCAGTGAATACGGCACATATTGATCCGCTTCGATCATGATCTGCTCTTCCATTTCGTCTCCGGCCCAAGACGCTGGCATCGTGATCACTTTAGTCATCACCGCAGAACCTGCCACAGCAACTGACGCTTGTTTCAGTTTAGACCCGGAGTTTTTTAAGGCTACTTTAATCGCGTTGGCAATCACATCAACATTGGCAATACTTTTATCAATCACCGCATCCTGCGGCAATGGTGCAACGGCATAGCTTTCTACCCGATATCTTGCACCAACCTTACTTAACTCCAGCAATTTAACTGCGGCAGTGCTGATATCAATACCAAGAACCGCATTCTGTTTTTTACCAAACCAGTTCATTAACTAACCCTATTAACTTAATACCTGTAAGGCGTTATTATCCTTGCAAAACTCGCCTTAACACCCAAAAATCGCTTATCCGAAGTATAGTTAGCTTTTTTAATTTAATTTGAAAATATTCAATTTATTTGCCTTAATGATTACTCTATACTCAAACGAGAAATAACCATCCATGCCTATGCGCCCAATTAACGGCTTTAGCTTAAGCATTTAGACTGCAACATTAACTTAGGACAATTGGTATCATTACCTTGCTTAGCAAAAAAGCCCTGGCCTATCTCGCGCTTTTTCTCACCCTGGTAGGCATCAGCGCCATACTTTTAGGCAATCGTTTTTATCAACAACTTGCTGCCGAATTACCAGACGTTAAATCATTACATAATGTCCAGTACCAAATCCCTTTGAGCGTGTACAGCAAAGACTTGCAACTGATTGCACAATTTGGTGAAAAAAGACGGACCCCAATCAATATCAATGAAGTCCCCCAACTTTTAATTAATGCTTTTTTGGCAGCCGAGGACGAGGATTTTTTTAAACACCCAGGTGTAGATTATAAAGGCTTGGTACGCGCAGCTTGGCAACTGGCCTTAACCGGAAAAAAGAAACAAGGTGGCAGCACCATTACTATGCAAGTGACCCGTAATTTCTTGCTGAATAATGAAAAAACCTTTACCCGCAAAATTAAAGAAATCATTTTGGCCTTAAAAATTGAAAATGAATATTCAAAAAATGAAATTCTGGAACTGTATTTAAACCAAATTTATATGGGGCATCGGGCTTATGGCATTGTGGCGGCTGCACAAACTTATTATGGCCGCCCGCTTAGCCAATTAGATTTAGCGGAATACGCTATGATTGCAGGACTCCCCAAAGCGCCCTCGGCTTATAACCCGATTACGAATGAAGTACGCGCAATCCAACGCCGTAATTACGTGTTACGGCGTATGTTTGAATTAAACTTTATCAACCAACAAGACTTTGATTATGCTAGCGCGCAGTCCTCTAGCGCTAAGCTTCAGTTTAAGACGCCAGATTCACCAGCACCATTTTTAGCTGAGATGGTCCGCCAAAAAATGCTGGAAGTTTATGGGGAACAAGCTTATACCTCTGGGCTTAATGTCTACACCACCTTAGATAGCAACTTGCAAAAAGCCGCCGATGACGCCTTACGCAACGCCCTGCATACCTACGATGAAAGGCATCGCTATTGGTCTCCACCACAAACCAATATCAATAAGACCCAAAACTTTTCTGAGCTGCCAATTGTTGGCGACACGTTACCCGCTTATATAGTGGCCATTAACAAAACCTCGGTGACTGCTAAACTGCAAAACGATGCCACTATAGAAATTCCCGGGGAAAATTTTGATTGGCCACAACGCAAAAAAAAGCTCAGTTCACAGCTTAATCCAGGGGATATTGTGCGGGTTAGGGAGTTACCAGATAAAACCTGGGGCTTAACTCAAATTCCACAAGCGGAAGGTGCGTTTGCCTCCATCAACCCGAACAATGGTGCTATTTTGGCGTTAACAGGCGGCTTTGATTTTTTTTACAATAAATATAACCGCGCCACACAATCCAAGCGCCAACCTGGCTCCGGCTTTAAACCCATTATCTATACGGCTGCGCTAGAGGAAGGTTATACCACGGCCAGTTTAATTAATGATGCGCCGTTAGTCATTGATATCCCTGGACAAGAGACTGAATGGCGGCCTGAAAACTATAATAAGAAATTCTCTGGCCTCACCACCTTAAGATCGGCACTAACCCATTCTAGAAACATCATATCGATACGCCTATTAAAAGACATTGGTATTACTAAAGCTGTTGATACTGCCAAGCGCTTTGGCTTTAGCGAAGAACAATTACCTAAGACACTGTCCTTAGCATTAGGTAGCGGTTATGCATCACCATTACAAATGGCACGGGCTTATGCGGTGTTTGCCAATGGTGGCTTTTTGATTAAACCTTATTTTATCGACCGCATAGTCAGCGATGATGGCAAGTTGATCTATCAGGCCAAACCCAAAACAGCCTGCCCGACATGCGATAGCAGCCAAGAAATCAACGCCAATTACGCGCCCCGGATTATTTCGCCACGGGTGAATTTTCTGATGAATTCGATGCTCAGGGATGTTGTTCAACGCGGTACGGCAACAGCCGCAAAAGTTTTGGCAAGACTAGACCTTGCCGGCAAAACAGGTACCACCAATGACCAACGTGATGCCTGGTTTAATGGTTATACCGAAACCAATGCCGCAAGCGCGTGGGTAGGCTTTGATAATTTTGCGCCACTAGGTGAGCGTGAAACAGGCGGTGCAGCCGCACTACCCATGTGGATCGATTATATGCGTGTAGCCTTAAAAGACACCCAAGAAACCGAGCTAATAGCACCGCCAGGTATCTCAAAAGCCTATATCAACCCGTATTCCGGCTTATTAGCGAGTAGCCAAAGTAAAAGCGGCATTTGGGAGTATTTTCAAACGGAGTTGGTACCCAGCAAAACGGCCTATTCAGAAAATGCCATCGCCGATGGAACCGACGAACCTAACAGCGAGAAGATTCTAGAGGAACTGTTTTAAAAGACGGTGACTAAAATAGCCTAACCCACCTAGCCTAAATGGGTTATTTAGGCTAGGCCAAAATAAGTTTTGGCGCTTATTTGCCGTATTTCTTACGGAATTTGTCTACCCGGCCAGCAGTATCCACAACACGTTGCTTGCCTGTATAAAAGGGATGGCATGCTGAGCAAACTTCGATTTGCAAATCTTTGCTCAAAATAGAGCCTGTTACAAAGGTGTTACCACAACCACAAGTGACAGTGATTTGTTTATATTCAGGGTGGATGTCTGGTTTCATATCAGTATACTCTACTCTAATAGCGCTTACTCAAAGCACTTATATGTTGTTTAAATAACCCAGTATAATACATTTTTAACTGTACATTAGCAATTCAAATTATGCGCGTCATTACTTTAAATGCCAACGGAATCCGCTCTGCTGAACGCAAAGGTTTTTTCCCTTGGTTAGAAACACAAGCTGCGGATGTTGTTTGTATACAAGAAACCAAAGCCCAAATCCATCAACTCGAGGCTGACATTTTTTTCCCTAAAAACTACCACTGTTTTTATCATGACGCGGAAAAAAAAGGTTACAGTGGTGTAGCCATCTATGCTAAAAACCAACCCGACCAGATTATTGCAGGGATAGGTTGGGCTGATGTGGATTCCGAAGGCCGTTATATAGAGGCGCGCTTTGATAATTTAAGCGTGATTTCCCTTTATTTGCCTTCGGGTTCTTCTGGCGAGGAAAGACAAACCATAAAATTTGGGGTGATGAAGCGCTTTTTACCTTATTTGGAAGACTGCGCCAAAAGCGGCCGGGACTACATCATCTGCGGCGATTGGAACATTGCCCATAAAAATATAGACTTAAAAAATTGGCGGGGTAACCAGAAAAACTCCGGCTTTTTGCCCGAAGAACGCGCCTGGTTGGACCAGTTATTTGTCACTGGCCAATGGCACGATGGTTTCCGCGTAATTAATCAAGAAGCGGATCAATTTACCTGGTGGTCAAACCGCGGCCAAGCTTGGGCTAAAAACGTGGGCTGGCGCATTGATTACCAGATTGTCAGTGCGGCGCTTAAAGATAAGATTATCGGCACGAGTATCTATAAAGATGAACGTTTTTCCGACCATGCCCCACTTATTGTTGATTATGACTTATGAGTGCCTCGGCTTTATCATTATCCCCATACCATGGCGCCACCTTAAATAACAACAACATACCTGGCACAGCCATAACAAAACACCCCAAAAAAAAATTCCGCCAACCCAACCACTCCACCAAATAGCCGGTTGCGGCATTGGCGAAAGTACGCGGCAAAGCGGCAAGACTAGTAAATAAGGCAAATTGGGTGGCGGTATACAAAGGATGCGTGGCGCGAGCGATAAACGCCACAAAAGCCGCCGTCCCAAGCCCTACCCCCAGCGCCTCAAGTGCAATAACCGCTGCCAACCAAAGTACCTGATGACCTTGCATCGCCAACCAAGCAAAACCGAGTATCGCTAGCATTTGCACCAGCCCAAATAGCCACAAGGCGCGGTTAATCCCTAACCGCATCATCCAGATGCCACCTAGCAAGCCGCCAATGACGCTAGGCCAAAGCCCCGCATTTTTTGCAATTAAGCCAATTTCGGTTTTAGAAAAACCCATGTCCAGATAAAACGGCGTTGCCAACGCAGTGGCCATACTATCGCCAAGTTTATAAAACAACACAAAAGCCAGTATCAACATAGCCGGCTTTAGACCTCGGCTACGGAACTCCAAAAAAGGTTCGATCACAGCCGCTTCTAAAGTTTTTGGCACACCTTTTAGTTCTGGCTCCTTTACCCAAAGTGTCATTAAAATACCCGGCAACATAAATAAGGCGGTAATCAAGTAAACGCTTTGCCACGGCAAGTGATCCGCCAAGATAAGGGACAATGCCCCTGGCACTAAACTAGCAATTTTATAGGCATTGACATGAATCGCATTACCTAGGCCTAACTCATTATCTAACAACAGCTCACGGCGATAAGCATCCAATACTATATCTTGCGAGGCACTGAAAAATGCAACCAGTACCGAGATATTAATAATCGCGTTTAAATCTAATTTTGCATTCAGATACCCATAAGCTGGCAACGTCAAAAGCAAAGCAATTTGTGTCATCAATAACCAACCCCGTCGCCTTCCTAACGGTGGTATATATCGATCAAATAAAGGCGCCCAAAGAAATTTCCAGGTAAATGGCAACTGGATTAGTGAAAACAAGCCTATAGACTTTAGATCGACGCCTTCGCTGCGCAACCAAGCCGGGACTAAACTAATTAACAGATATAACGGCAAACCCGAACTAAATCCCGTGAAGATGCAAATCAGCAAGCGTCGATTGTGCAGCATCTGCCAAATGGTAATTTGGTCTTTGATTGTAGGCATCAAGTAAATATCCTATACAGCAGACTTTAGCGTTGGGGATAAATAAAATAGGCTGATTATTTCAGTACAGAAAGACACCCCATCTTAAAAACAAATCCGCAGATAAAACAAAATCGGGATCACAAGGATCCCGATTTAGACATACCATAACCCGCCTAGCAGCAGGCTAGCTTAAACATCAACCATTGATTAAATAGTTTGCAATAATACTGGCGGCATAGCCACCCGCAATTGCAGGCGTCCATTTTAGATGGCTAAAAAATGTATACTTATGATTGGACTGCCCCATTAAGGCTACCCCAGCTGCTGACCCTACCGATAATAACGAGCCACCAACACCTGCCGTCAACGTGACCAATAACCATTGATACAACTCCATATCCAAGTTCATATTCAAAACCGCAAACATCACTGGAATATTGTCAACAACAGCTGAAATCAAACCTACGAGGATATTTGAGGTAGTCGGCCCCAATGTTTCATACATAGCGCCTGACAACAACTCCAAATAGCCGATATAACCTAAACCACCAACGGCAAAAACGACGCCAAAGAAAAACAGCAAGGTATCCCATTCGGCATGGCGCACTTTGTTAAAGATATCAAAACCATCATCACCTTCCACCCGATAATGGGTTTTTAAATAAAAGCCATACAACATCAATACCGACAAGCCGACCATCATGCCCATAAAAGGTGGCAAATGCAGGACTTGTTTAAAGCTAACGGCTGTTGCAATCGTCAATAAAAACATAATGCAAATTTGTACTGCCCCTTCTTTCAAAGGCACTGCCACTTCATCAGTTGCTTCTGGGTATTCATCGGGTACCGCAAAATACATCACCGCGGCAGGCACGCCGTAATTGACCACAGAAGGTATAAACAACTTAAAGAAGTCAAAGAATTCAGCATAGCCAGCTTGCCACACCATTAGCGTCGTAATGTCACCAAAAGGGCAAAAAGCCCCGCCCGCATTGGCTGCAACCACTAAATTGACAAAACCTATGCTAATAAAGGTTGGATTTTTAGCACCTACCGCCATCACCACGGCACCAACCAATAATGCTGCGGTTAAATTATCAGCCACTGCAGATAAGAAAAAGGTAATCACCCCAGTTATTAAGAATAATTTACGATAACCAAACTGTTTTCTTACCAACCAAGACCTTAATGCCTCAAACACATTTCGCTCAGCCATCGAGTTAATGTAAGTCATTGCCACCAGCAAAAACAACATTAACTCGGCATACTCTTTAAGGTTGTTTTCGAAGGCTTCATGCAAATCTTCGGTAGAAACCCCCGCTTGTGCCGCTAAAATAGCAGCATGCGCCCAAATTATCCCAGCCGCCAAAATAACTGGCTTGGATTTACGAAGGTGAGTAAACTCCTCCGTCATCACAAAACCATAAGCAATTATAAATACCAATACCGTATAAATGCCTCGTTCTGTGCCTGTTAAGCCCAGATTTTCAGAACCGCTAGCCATCGCCATTTCTGGCAAAAACAAAGCGCATAACAAAATCAATAAAGATCGCACAAAAATATCTCCCAAATTTTTTATTATTAACAGCCTAGAATAAGCACACAGAAACCCAGCTGCGAATAGTATCACCATATAATAATCTTTGTCATTTTAAGACTCGCAGTATATGATTATCATCTGTATAACCCGCCTTAACGGCCTATAGGCCTAATATCAATGTACCAGTACAACGAACACGACCAAACCCTAATTGAAGAACGCGTAGCCCAATTTAGACGACAAACTGACGGTTATCTAAACGGGTCAATTTCTGAAGACCAATTCCGCGCCTTGCGCTTAATGAATGGCCTTTATATTCAAACGCATGCGCCTATGCTACGTATAGCCGTGCCGTATGGCCTGTTATCGTCTAGGCAATTGCGCAAACTAGCCTATATTGCCCGCGTTTATGACAAAAACTACTGCCATGTCACGACCCGGCAAAATATCCAATTTAACTGGCCTAAGCTAGAACAAGTCCCGGATATTTTAGCTGAATTGGCACAAGTGCAAATGCACGCCATTCAAACCAGTGGCAACTGCATCAGAAACACCACATCAGATCATCTAGCTGGTGTTTGCACCGATGAAATTGAAGACCCCAGGCCTTATTGCGAAATCATCCGGCAATGGAGTACTTTGCATCCTGAATTTGCTTATTTGCCACGTAAATTTAAAATTGCCGTGAGTGGTTCTTTACAAGACCGGGCAGCCACACAGTTACATGACATAGGCGTACATTTAGTTAAAAATGCAGCAGGCGAAACCGGTTTTGAAATTTTGGTAGGTGGCGGCTTAGGCCGTACCCCCGTGATTGGCCAAGTGATACGCCCATTTTTAGAAAAAAAGCATTTAATCTCCTATTTGGAGGCCATCGTCCGCATCTACAACCTGTTTGGGCGACGGGACAACAAATATAAGGCCCGCATAAAAATTCTGGTAAAAGAAACCAGTTTGGCTAAATTTAGCACCCTGGTTGAAGCGCAATGGCAACGTATTAAAGACGGCATGGAACTTAGCGACGACCATATCGCCAATATTAAAGGCCACTTTAAAGCGCCAGCCTATGATGACACTGCCCAAGCAGGCAGCGCACAACTGCAAACCCAACTTGCCAGCGATGCAAGCTTTGCCACTTGGTTTAAGTACAATAGTCTAGAGCACAAAATAGCGGGCTACCGTATCGTGTTTCTGTCTTTAAAAGCCCCCGGCATAGCGCCTGGGGACTTAACAGACAACCAGCTAGACGCCGTTGCCGATTTAGCCGACCAATACAGTTTTGGCGAAGTGCGCAACAGCCATCGACAAAACATGGTCTTAGCCGATGTTAAGCAAGCAGACCTTTATGCGCTCTGGCAAAAGCTGGTGCAATTAAACCTTGCCACCCCAAATATAGGCACTGTGACCGATTTGATTTGCTGCCCCGGCCTTGATTTTTGCTCGTTGGCCAATGCTGGCTCTATTGGTATCGCCAAAGAGATAAATGACGCCATCGATAATTTAGATTATTTGTATGACATAGGCGAACTTAAAATTAACATCTCAGGCTGCATGAATGGTTGCGCCCATCAAAGCGTAGGTCATATCGGCGTACTGGGTGTCGATAAAAATGGCATCGAATGGTACCAGCTGACCCTAGGCGGCTCATCAGATAACCAAGCCGCGTTAGGCGAACGCCTTGGGCCTGCCATTGCCAAAAATGATATTACCCAAGCTATCACCACAATCTTAGATGTCTATATTAAACAGCGCCAGGAAGATGAAAGCTTCCTAAGCATGGTTAATCGTGTGGGCATGGGGCCTTTCAAAGAAAAAGTTTATGCAAATAATTAAAAACCAACAAATTATAGACGATACCTGGCTAAGCCTTGCCGATGACGACGCCATTAAAACGGGCGATATTTGTATTTCGCTAAGCCGCTGGCAACAAGACAAAGCCCAGTTAATAAACCATCAAGGTCTGCTTGGTGTGCAAATAGAACCGACTGAAGTTATTTCTGACATTGCAGCAGATTTAGGGCAATTTGCCATGGTGGCCATTAATTTTCCGGTATTTTCGGATGGCCGCGGTTTTTCTCATGCCCAAATGCTCTCTGGACAATACGGCTACACCGGCGAAATCCGCGCTGTCGGCCAGTTTATGGTTGAACAAGTATTCTATTTATCCCGCGTGGGCTTTAATAGCTTTTGCTTAGCCAACCCTGCTGAATTACCAGGCGCATTGGCCAGCCTTAATGACTTTTCTGTAAGCTACCAGCTAGCCGTTTAAGCAAGCCTTTAAGCTAAACACCGCTTATAGACGTGACCTTCCAAGTCGTAGCCCTGCATCATCAACTCAGCGCAGGCTGTGCATATCCCCTTGGCGCGCCATAGTAAAACGCTAAACTGCGCTAGACCACACATAGATAGCGTCTATTTTTAAACTTTATACACATAAAAAAACCCCGGCCAGTTTCCTGGTCGGGGTTTTTTCTGACTGCCTATATTTAACTTTTAACCAATACTAGTGGCCAATAATGGTCATGCCTTTTAATAACATCAAGGCTTCGTATAAGGGATAGTCTTTAGTGTCCACACCCGTCTTAGCATTGTCAGCCCCTGCTTTTTCCGCTTCATTAAGATTTACCGCGGGCTTAGTTTCAGGCTTCCCATTGGCATTTTGTAAATGGCGTGAAAGATCAGCTTCTTTTACCGGATTAAATTCTGGTGTATCCAGTGACTCTAATTTTACCCGGGCCAAAGCAACATCAGGCTCAATACCTTCGGCCTGTATTGAACGCCCTGATGGAGTAAAATAACGCGCAGTCGTTAACTTAACAGCGGCACCATTACTGGTAGGCAAAATAGTTTGCACCGAGCCTTTACCAAATGATTTCTCACCCATAATCACAGCGCGCTTTTGGTCTTGCAATGCACCGGCGACAATTTCTGAGGCTGACGCTGAACCTGAGTTAATCAACACTACCATTGCTGCGCCATCAATCTGATCATCTGGCGAGGCGTTAAAACGCATTTCCGAATTTTCGATACGGCCTTCGGTATATACGATCAAACCACTTTTTAGGAAAGCATCACTAACTTCAACCGCCGCATTTAATACACCGCCTGGGTTATTTCTTAAATCCAAAACCAAACCTTTTAAATTACCGCCGTTTTCTTTTTTCAATTCAGCAATAGCTTCTTTTAAACTTTCACCGGTCCTGGATTGGAAACTGCTGATCCGGACATAACCATAGCTTTTCTCTAACAAGCGGCTTTTTACACTCTTAACTTTGATGATATCTCGCAACAAAGTTAATTTTAGTGGCGCTTCTTCACCTTCACGCACGATAGTCAGCAAAATTTTGCTACCTGGCTCACCGCGCATGATTTTAACCGCCTCATTCAGCGAAAGACCTTTTACCGGCTGCTCATCCAAACGCACGATCAAGTCCCCTGCCTTTACCCCAGCCCGCTGAGCTGGCGTATCATCGATAGGTGAAACCACTTTGACAAAGCCGTTTTCCATGGTGACTTCAATGCCTAGCCCACCAAACTGGCCTGTAGTGCCTTCTTTTAATTCCTGATATTCTTCAGCGACTAAGTATGCCGAATGCGGATCAAGGCCAGTTAACATACCGCGTATGGCATCTTCGAGTAATTTTTTGTCGGAAACCGGTTCAACATAGTCGCGTTTAATCCGGCCAAAAACTTCTGTAAAGGCCCTAAGATCCTCAAACGGCAACACTTCTTTGTCGACAGAGGCATCACCATTATCTTTTTCAGCAAAGACACTGCCACAGATGGCCATAAAAATGCCCACCATAATTCCCAACGATAAAATTAATAAATTTTTCTTTTTTAGCATGTGCCTTAAAACTCCAAACTACTCGGTTTCCCAAAAATGAACTGTCATATAATACGCCATAAGTTCTTATTAAGCCTAGCTTACATTCTCAGATACCAACTTACGGCACCATTCTAGCGGATCAACAGGCCTGCCTTTTTTACGTATGCCAAAATACAAACCTGGCCGCTCACGGCCTCCACTTTGACCAACTGACGCAATCACTTCACCGGCTGATACCTTATCACCTTGTTTTTTATAAAGGCTCAAGTTAAACGCATAAAGGCTCATAAATCCGCCGCCATGATCTATAATAGTTAACAAACCGTAACCACGTAACCAATCGGAGTACACTACAGCACCTTCACCCACGGCATGTATGTCTGTACCTTCCCTAGCTTCTATCAAAACACCGTCCCATTGGCTTTGCAAGCGGGCACTACCAAACTTGTTTGCCAGTACACCCTTAACCGGCCAAGGCAATTCGCCTTTATGTTTAGAAAAATCGCCCCTAAAATAAACCTCGGCAGGGCTTTGTGTTGGCTGTGCTGCCGTTTGTCCTGGATCAGCCGCCTGATTCTGGCTATCTTGCTGGACTCGCCCGGTGTCTTCATCCTGGCTAGTTTGCAAAGAGTCCACAAGACTACCGAGCTTACTTTCACTGTCATTTAATTGTTGTAAGCGCTGCTCGTTAGATGAATACTCACTATTTAACTGGGCTAACAACTGGTTCCTTTGGTTTCTGACTTTTTCCAACGCCATTTGTTCGATTTTTTTTTGTTCTAAATGACGCTCTAACTGCGCTGATTCTTCTTGCTGCTGCTGATCTAACTCAGTTAACTGGCCTAATCCTGCTTTTATATTGTCTAGTTTTTTTAAACGTGCATTATTTAAGTATTCATAATAGACCAACATACGATTTGATAATGCTGGGTTTTGCTGGTTAAGCAGCAATTTTAGCTTTTCTTGCTTACCCATCGCATAAGCCGCCTTAATTTGCCCAGATAACTCGCTTTGCTGTTCTGCCATGGCATCATGCTGCTGCTGTATCGTTAGGCGCACTTGCTCTAATTGCCCCCGGTTTTGGTCAACTTGTTTTTGTAAAGTCCGGCATAAACTGGCAACTTCGCCGTATTGTTTTTCTATATCAGCCAATTGGCTATTAATATCCTGCTTTTGCCCAGTAATTTGCCGTAAGGTTTCCCGTATTGATTGAATATGGCTACGCACCGTATCCAATTCGCTGGCGCCTTGGTTTTCTGCACTTACAGGACTACAAAAAAAGCAACTTGTAAGCAACAGCAAAGTTTTTTTCATGCTGTAACAAATCCTTTTAAATTAGTGATTTACCAGTCATTTCAAGAGGTTGCTTTACACCAAGAATAGCTAACAAAGTGGGTGCCAAATCTGCTAAATTGCCATTTTCAGCCAATGCCTTATCACCACCAACATAAACCAAGGGTACTGGATTTGTCGTATGTGCGGTATGTGGCTGACCGGTCTCCTTATCCCGCATGAGCTCAATATTACCGTGGTCTGCCGTCAATAACATTTTGCCACCAACTTGCCCTAAAGCCTCAACTACCCGCTGTAAACATCGGTCAACCGCCTCTACAGCTAACACGGCCGCATCCATAACGCCAGTATGGCCAACCATATCGCAATTTGCATAATTGCAAATAATCACTGCATATTTCCCACCTAAAATAGCGCTTACCAAATGGTCTGTGACTTCTTCCGCGCTCATAGCTGGCTGCATATCGTAAGTTTTGACTTTAGGCGAAGGCACTAGAATCCTATCTTCCCCAGGAAATGGCGCATCATTACCGCCATTAATAAAAAAAGTGACATGGGCATATTTTTCAGTTTCCGCCAGCCTAAGCTGGGCCATGCCTAAATTTGACAACACTTCACCCAAACCATTTTTTATTTCAATCGGCGCGTAAGCTACCTCATAAGGAAATTTCTCATGGTACTGGGTTAAGGTTGCAAAATAACCTGGGTGCGGCGCATATTGCCGATCAAAGCCGTTAAAATCATGCTCGGTAATCGCCTGACATAATTCTCTTGCACGGTCGGCGCGAAAATTCATGAAGATGATTGAATCGTCAGGATCCAGCAAGATGGGTTGGCCTTGGTCATCCAAAATCATTGTCGGTGGCACAAACTCATCCGTTTCCCCTCGCTCATAAGCCTGATGCAAACCTTGCAATGCAGAAACACTATGCCACTGTGCCTGACCTTTAACTATCATATCGTAGGCTGATTTTACCCGCTCCCAGCGATTATCCCTGTCCATTGCAAAAAAACGCCCACATAAACTGGCTATTTTACCTACCCCTAGGGCGGCAAACCCAGCCTCCATATGTACGATAGAAGACGCCGCACTTTTAGGTGGCACATCGCGGCCATCAAGAAACGCATGCAGATAAACTTTAGTTAAACCTTTTTTGGCAGCTAATTCCACCATCGCTGCGATTTGGTCTTGATGGCTATGTACCCCACCCGGTGACAGTAACCCTAGGATATGCAAGGCTTTACCTTTTGCCAAGGCGGCATCCACTGCTTTACATAAGGTTGGATTGGAAAAAAAACTTCCGTCTTTAATCGCATCAAACACTCGCGCTAATTCTTGCGGCACATAACGGCCACCACCTATATGCAAATGCCCAACTTCCGAATTTCCCATTTGTCCATCTGGCAACCCGACCACGGCACCTGAGCATCCCAATAAGGTCATAGGATGGTCTTTTTGCAGTTTTTCCCAACATGGCGTGCTTGCTGCTGCAATAGCGTTATATTCTTTATCTAAAGAATAGCCGAATCCATCAAGGATTAATAACACGACGGGTTTAGGGTGGCTTGGCATCATAAATCTCTCTCATTAAAACTTGGGGCAGGGGGCTTTTCCCCAATATATTGTTTGCTTTACATTACCCACAAGAGCGGAATATAAGGTATCATTTTAGCTGAACTATGACATATGCTGGACAGGGAAAATAAAAAATCAATTAAAAACTTCCCCAATTACCCGCTATTTTCATAAAAACTTTCCTGACTAACGCCTATATTAGCCATAAATTTCGAGTGCCCGAGCTAGAAAATTATTGGCAAAATACCGTTAAAAATTATGCCTGCGTCCATATACGGGTTAAACTTACACACTTAACTTTAGCTTTAGTCAAACTTGAAGACAGCGTATAGCAGAACAAAACCCAAAACTAAGACTGGATTGCCTTAAATATTAACCGAATAATAAAAAAAATACTCTGAAGTTTGTTCAAGCATAGCTTAATTATGACTGTGTTTAAGCCCATGTTACAGACATAGACTCGCGTCTGCGAAGTATTTTACTTTAAAGACCACACTTTTAACTCATTAACCGAAATTCAATGGACCGTTTTTTAGAATTTATCCTTAACCATTACATATTGTCGCTTGCGCTAGCCGTTGTCACTTATTTGTTAATTTATGAACTAATCGAAAGTTCATTTAAAAAATTCAACAATATTTCACCGTTGCTTGCAGTAACAAAAATGAATCAAGCCGATGTCGTCGTCATCGACATCCGTGAACCCAGCGAATTTGTTGATGGCCATATTGAAGGCGCCATTAATGCACCGCTAAGCAATTTGCCAGATCAACTGGCAAGTTTAGAAAGCTATAAAAACGTGCCTGTACTTATTGCCTGCCAAACGGGAATGCGTTCAAGTTCAGCCGGAAAGATACTCACCAAAGCTGGTTTTGAACAGGTTTCTGTCATCGCAGGCGGCATGCAAGCTTGGGAAACCGATTACAAGCTACCCATTAAAAAAGCGCTTAAAAAGAAATCCTAATTTCTTGTTCCGCCTTATTTATACCCTACCCCCTTGAGCATTTTAACTAACTAGAGGAAATTTCGCATGGCAGAAGAAAACACCCCCGTTGAAAGACAGTTTGCTATTCAAAAGATTTATACCAAAGATATTTCTTTCGAAACACCTAACTCACCTCAAATCTTCATCGACAAATGGGATCCTAAAGTTGATTTTAATTTAGCCACCCATGTTGAACCATTGCAAAACTCACTTTTAGAAATTTCATTGACTGTCACCATTACCGTAAAAAGTGGTGAAACTGTTGCCTATTTAGTAGAAGTCAATCAAGCAGGTATTTTTGCCATCAATGGCTTTGCCGATGAAGAAATGGGGCCTATGGTCAGCAGTTTTTGCCCCAATATATTATTCCCCTATGCTAGGGAGGCGGTTTCCGACCTTGTTACCCGAGGCGGCTTTCCACAATTATTACTCGCCCCCGTTAATTTTGACGCCCTATATTCACAACATGTGCAACAAGCCCAAAATCAAACACCTGGGACAGATACCGTCAACTAAGTATAATAACCATGAACCCAAAAATTTCTATTTTAGGCGCAGGATCATGGGGCACGGCACTGGCTATCTTGGCGGCTAGAAATGGTTGCCAAACTTTATTATGGGGCCATAAACCTGAGCACATGGCTGCGCTTGCAAAAGATCGCCAAAATACCCGTTTTTTGCCGGGGCTGGACTTCCCTGAAGAACTATCGCTGACTTCTAATATTGCTGATATTGGCCATTTTAGTGATACTATCTTGGTTGCCGTGCCTAGTCACGCCTTCAAAGACACCTTAAGTTTACTAAAACCCCATGTTACTGAAAAAGTAAGCATTGCTTGGGCAACCAAAGGCTTTAACCCCCACAATGGCGCTTTATTACACGAAATAGTCGCTGATATTTTTAGCCCGGACACACCTGCTGCATTCTTATCTGGCCCCTCTTTTGCACGTGAAGTTGGCGCAGATCTTCCAACCGCTGTGACTATTGCCTCCTCCCAAGCTGATTTTGCCAAACAGTTAGCCTGCATGTTGCATAGTGGTAGATTTCGGGCCTATACCAGCTCTGACTTAATTGGTTCAGAAGTCGGCGGCGCAGTTAAAAACGTCTTGGCTATCGCTACCGGCATTGCCGATGGCTTAGGCTTTGGGGCTAATACCCGGGCCGCTTTAATCACCCGCGGTCTTACCGAAATTATTCGCTTAGGTATTAAATTAGGCGGTAAACAAGAAACTTTTATGGGCTTGGCGGGTCTAGGTGACCTGATTTTAACCAGCACCGATAATCAATCCAGAAACCGGCGCTTTGGTTTAGCTTTGGGCCAAGGCAAAGACAGGGCTGCGGCTACCCAAGAAATCGGGCAAGAAATAGAGGGCGTGTCGGCGGCCAAAGAAACTTATTTGCTCGCACAAAAATTCGCAATCGATATGCCGATTACCGAGCAGACTTACAAAGTCTTATACGAAGGCCTCCCGCCTTTAGCTGCCGTAGAAAATCTACTGGCGCGTGACCAAAAAGCCGAATCATAGCATTATGCTATATTGGCACCGGCCATGCCTAGTGCTAAACAAACCCACTATTTGGCGGCGGCACCGGTAAAACCCAATTGCCGCCAAGCTTCGTATAACACGATGGCAACTGTATTGGACAAATTCAAACTTCTGCTACTCGCCTGCATCGGCAGGTATAGGCGCATTTCAGGGCTTAGCTGGGCTAGCAAGGCTGATGGTAAGCCACGGGTTTCTGGGCCAAATAATAGCGTGTCGCCTTGCTGAAAGTGGGTGTTGTGATAAGCCGTATTGCCTTTAGTGGTGAGTGCATATAAACGTTCAGGCTTGCTTAGGCTGACAAATTCATCAAATGCCTCATACACCTTAACATTCACCCATTCATGATAATCTAAGCCAGCACGGCGCAATTTTTTATCACTTAGTTCAAACCCTAAAGGCTTAATTAAATGTAGCTGGTTACCGGCATTGGCACATAATCGGATAATATTGCCAGTATTGGCTGGTATTTCCGGCTCATACAAAACAATATTGAACATAAACCCAGGCTTACTTCGGCACGTTAATCGGCGTAAGTTTCCAAATTTCTTTATTGTATTCGGTAATAGTCCGGTCTGTTGAAAACTTACCACTGGCAGCACAATTTAATATGCTCATTTTTAACCAACGCTCCCTATCTTGATAGGCAATTTCAACCTGTTTTTGGGCCTCAACATAACTGCGGAAATCAGCTATAGTCATCCACGGGTCTTTAGGATCTTTAAGGGATTGCAAAACATCATCAAAAATCCCTGGTTCAAACTGGTTAAAATGGCCACATTCCAATAGGTTAATGACACTTTTTAGATCTTCATCTTGTTCAATAATTGCACTGGGATTGTAATTAGGCCTTAACTGTTCCACCTCTGACTCGGTTAAACCGAATAAAAAGAAATTTTCTGCGCCAACCTCTTCTCGGATTTCAATGTTAGCGCCATCTAATGTGCCTATGGTTAAAGCGCCATTCATCATAAACTTCATATTGCCGGTACCTGACGCTTCTTTCCCTGCGGTAGAGATTTGTTCAGATAAATCAGCACCTGGACAAATTTTTTCCATTGCTGACACCCGGTAATTTGATAAAAAGATTAACTTTAAGCGCGAGCCGACATCCGGGTCGTTGTTAATGACGCCTGCTACGTTATTCACCAATTTGATGATTTTTTTAGCCATAAAATAGCCTGGCGCAGCCTTACCGCCGATCAAGACACAACGTTCTACCCAGTTGGCGGTATCACCCCGTTTAATGCGATGATACAAATAAATAACATGCAATAGATTAAGCAATTGGCGTTTGTATTCATGTATCCGTTTTACCTGAACATCAAACAGCGCAGTGACACTTAAATCCAGGTCGTGTTCTTGTTTCTTATAGGCGGCTAAGCGTTGTTTGGCATTTTGTTTTATATCATGCCAACGCTCCCGGAAAGCCGCATCATCAGCATAGGGAGCCAGTTTTTTTAACTGAGATAAATCAGTAAGCCAGCCATCTCCGATCACTTCAGAAATCAAATCAGCCAATTCCATATTACAATTGGCCAACCAACGCCGTGGAGTAACACCATTGGTTTTGTTATTAAATTTTTGTGGCCATAATTCGTAAAAATCTTTAAATAAGCCTTGTTGCAAAAGTTTTGAATGCAGCTCGGCAACCCCATTTACCGAATAACTCCCGACTATGGCCAAAAAAGCCATGCGCACATGCTGTTCTGTACCCTCTTCTATCAAGGACATCCTGGCTTGGCGCTCATGGTCACCAGGCCAATGCGCAGACACCTGGGCAAGAAAATGGGCATTAATTTCAAAAATAATCTCCATCAAGCGCGGCAATAATTGCTTAAACAACCGCACTGGCCAACGTTCCAACGCTTCCGGCAATAAGGTGTGGTTGGTATAGGCCATAGTATTGCAAGTGATCTGCCAGGCTTGCCCCCAATTTAATGCATGCACATCAATCAACAAACGCATTAATTCAGCGATAGCTATACTAGGGTGGGTATCATTGAGCTGGAAGCAGTTTTTTTCTGCAAACTTGGTAAAATCATGACCGTGCCGGCCTATCCAATTGGCTATCACATCTTGAAGACTGGCCGATGCCAACAGATATTGCTGGCGTAAACGCAGTTCTTTTCCGTTTTCATTGGCATCATTTGGGTATAACACCATGGTAATGTTTTCCGCAGTGTTTTTCGCGGCTACCGCTTCAGCATAATCACCGGCATTAAATTCTTGCAGGTCAAATTCTTCAGTAGCTATCGATTTCCACAAACGCAACCAATTCACTGTGCCGTTAAGATAGCCCGGTACCGGTGTATCATAGGGCATAGCCAGGATGTCGTGGGTGTTTAACCAATAAACTTTTTTACTGCCGTGCTCATCCAAATGCACTTCGGTATGCCCGCCAAACTTAATGCGCTGGACATATTCTGGGCGTTCCAGCTCCCAAATATTGCCATTGCGCAGCCAATGGTCTGGCCTTTCTATTTGCTCACCGTCGATGATATCCTGACTGAACATGCCGTACTCATAGCGTAAGCCATAGCCAGTAACGGGTAACTGGAGAGTTGCGCAGCTATCAATAAAACAGGCCGCCAGCCGCCCTAAACCTCCATTACCTAGACCTGCATCAGGCTCCGCCTCAACCAGTTCTTCTAGATCTAAGCCCAGCTGGTACATGGCTAAATCTACCGAGTCCCTAATACCTAAATTCAGCACTGCATTGCTTAATGTCCGCCCCATTAAAAATTCCATGGACAGATAAAAACCCCGCTTACAATCTGCTTCCTTATAGGCACCGTAGGTTTTTTTCCAACGCTCAATAAGCCGGTCACTCACTGCAAGTGACAGCGCCTCATAAGCATAGAGTGTCGATTTGCAATGTTCATCCCGCCCTAAACGATAGCCGTAATAACGTTTAAAATCAGATTCGATGTGTTCTGGCTCCATGCCCAAAATGGGTAAAGCGGTTATGTTTATTTTAGGCTGGCTTCTTTTAAAACGTCTGTGTGGCATAGCAATCACCTAAACATAAATTAAAATGACTAAATAAAAATAACCGATTTGTTTAAAGTGGCCTCTTTAAACAAAAATGGCTGGTAAAACAAAAATTAATGCTTGCAAAAACATTAACTTATTTTCAGCCATTTTGGGAATAAGATTTAGGATTAAAGCTAGCCTAGCTTAATTAATCTTGCCATGGCATTGCTTATATTTTTTTCCAGAACCACACGGGCAGGGATCATTACGCCCCACTTTATTGCCCATCCGCACGATGGGTTGTGTCACCATAGGTTGATCCGCCGCAGGGGCTTCTTGTATTATTGGATTTAATGCGGAAACTTCAGCATGTTCAAAATGCATTTCTCTTGGCGCTTGTCTTTGCTCATCTATGGCTAAAACATCCTCTTCTTGCTTAACTTGAACCTTCGATAAAATACTAATCACTTCTAGCTTAATATCCTCCAGCAAGCCGGTAAACATTTCGAAAGCTTCGCGTTTATATTCTTGCTTAGGATCTTTTTGCGCATAACCACGTAAATGGATGCCTTGACGCAAATAATCCATGGCCGCCAGATGTTCTTTCCAACTATTGTCCAAAACCTGTAGCATCACAGATTTTTCAAAATGCCGTAAGATATCCGCCGCGATATCTTTTTCTTTATTTTTGTGATCTTCATTGGCCGCTTCGGTGACATAGCTTCGTACCCCTGTTTCATCTAACTTTAGATCCTCTTCGAGCATTTTTTGCAACGGCAAATCTAAGTTAAACTCTAGCCTTAAATGGTCTTCAAGCCCTTCTACATCCCATTGTTCCACCATGGTTTTAGGTGGAATGTATTGGCTAATGATATTGTTAATAACGTCATTCCGTATGGCCGTAATAATCTCAGAAATATCTTCATCGGCCATCAATTCATTGCGCTGGGCATAAACTACTTTACGCTGGTCATTGGCGACATCGTCATAAGCCAAAATTTCTTTACGGATATCAAAGTTACGGCCTTCAACTTTACGTTGGGCATTTTCAATAGAGCGGGTAACCCAAGGATGCTCAATGGCTTCGCCATCCCCCATACCTAGTTTTTGCATGAGGCCGGCTACCCTGTCAGAGGCAAAAATCCGCATCAAGTCATCTTCCAAGGAGAGATAAAACCGCGTAGACCCAGGGTCACCTTGGCGACCGGAACGGCCCCTAAGTTGATTATCGATACGGCGTGATTCATGCCGCTCAGAACCAATCACATGCAAACCACCACTGGCAACGACCTGTTCATGCCGGACTAGCCAGGCACGCTTAATGGCTTCTTTTTCTTCATGGCTTACATCGTCTGCTAGCTTAGCCAATTCAGCTTCTAAGTTGCCGCCCAAGACGATGTCTGTCCCGCGTCCGGCCATATTTGTCGCAATTGTTACTGCGCTCGGCATACCGGCTTGGGAAATGATATGCGCTTCACGCTCATGTTGTTTGGCGTTAAGGACTTCATGCGGGATACCTTGTTTTTTTAACAAGGTTGATACACGTTCGGAATTTTCTATGGAGGTTGTACCAACTAAGACCGGCTGACCCCGTTCTACACAAGCTTTAATATCACCCGCGACCGCTTCGTATTTTTCTCTGGCGGTCAAAAAGACCACATCACCTAAATCTTTACGGATCATTGGCCTATGCGTTGGGATGACGACAACTTCCAAGCCATAAATTTTGTTTAATTCGAACGCTTCGGTATCGGCAGTACCGGTCATCCCGGAAAGTTTTTGGTATAGCCTAAAATAATTTTGAAAGGTAATTGAGGCTAAGGTTTGGTTTTCATTTTGGATGACCACTTGTTCTTTAGCTTCAATAGCCTGATGCAATCCTTCTGACCAACGTCTACCTTGCATAATACGGCCGGTAAACTCATCAACTATCATCACTTCATTGTCAGCAACAATATAATCTACATCTTTATGGAATAATGCGTGCGCACGCATAGACGCATTGAGATAATGCATCAGCCTAATGTTGGCCGCATCATAAAGGCTACCGCCTTCGGCCATTAAGCCATGTTCTACCATTAATCGCTCAACGCGTTCATGGCCTTCCTCAGTCAAGTGGATTTGCCGGGTTTTTTCATCCACCGAATAATCACCAGGATCATCTTCCTTAGGTTGCTTGGTTAAGAAAGGTACTATGACATTAATTTTAAGATACACATCCGTGTTTTCTTCGGTAGGACCTGAGATGATTAAGGGTGTCCTAGCCTCGTCGATCAAAATGGAGTCAACCTCATCAACGATGGCAAAACTTAAATCCCGCTGCACTTTTTGTTCTAAGCTGAACGCCATGTTATCGCGAAGATAATCAAAACCAAATTCGTTATTAGTGCCGTAAGTAATATCTGCAGCGTAGGCTTCACGACGCACGCCATTATCCATTTGGCTTAAGATCACGCCTGTGCTCATACCTAAAAAACCGTATAACTTACCCATGGTTTCAGAGTCACGTTTGGCCAGATAATCATTTACCGTGACGACATGCACACCATTGCCCGGCAACGCATTCAAATAAGCCGCCAAGGTCGCCATTAAGGTTTTACCTTCGCCAGTCTTCATTTCAGCAATTTTACCGTCGTGCAAAATCATCCCGCCGATAAGTTGCACATCAAAATGACGCATATTAAATATGCGGGTTGACGCTTCACGAACAGTGGCAAAAGCTTCAGGCAGCAAGCTATCTAGTGTTTCACCTTTCGCTAAACGGCCACGAAACTCCTGGGTTTTGGCTTTTAGGTCATCATCAGAAAGCTTTTCGTAGTCGGCCGCCAAGGCATTAATTGCTTTTACTAGCTTCCTTTTTTTATTTACCAGCCTATCGTTACGGCTTCCTACAACTAATTTAACCAACTTACCGAGCATATTTTTTTCCGGTGTTTTTTGTAAATGATTAGAGTAAACTCTTTTAATTATATACTCTCTGCACTATTAGTGACAGTTAAAACACCTAGCAACTAGCCTACTAGCAATAGCCTAGGTTTGTTTTTCAACACCATACGCAGCACCGCAAGATTACCTTGAACGCCCTGTAACCTCGCATTAAAAATGAACAAATTACCTAAACTCAGTTTTCTGGCTTCACACGGCGGGTCTTCTGCCAGACAAATTATTAACGCCCTGCAGCAACACACACTTAAAGCAGAATTAGGCACTATTATTAGCAATAATTCGGATTCAGCCATTGTCCATTGGTGCAATGAACAACAATTGCCCATACAGGTGGTCAACCGTAAAACATGCCCAGATCCAGCTGATGAAGACGCTGCCATATTAAGCTTGCTGCAAGCGGCAGCAACCGACTGGGTTATCTTATCGGGGTATATGAAAAAAATTGGCGCCAACACATTAAGCCACTACGCAGACCGCATCCTTAACATACACCCTGCGTTATTACCCAAACACGGCGGGCAAGGCAAATATGGGGACTACGTCCACGCTGCAGTGTTAGACGCAGGGGAAAAAGTATCCGGGGCGACCGTGCATTTAGTCAATGACCGTTATGATGAAGGCCCCATCCTTAAGCAAGCGCAAGTCCCGGTCTTAATAGATGACACCGTAGCCAGCCTGAGGGCTAGGGTGCAAAGCATTGAGGCGCCATTGTATATCGCTGCAATACAGGAATTGCTAGGGTAAACTAAGCGCAATAGCAATCAAACTGTTTTTGTTTTATTGAGTAATTTTTGGCCTAATTGAAACGCCAATGGCATCAGGGAAACCGCCACAATACCTAGCACTACAAATTCAAAATTGTTTTTAACCACTTCAAAATGGCCAAATTGGTAACCTGCTGTGGTAATAAGGCCTACCCACAACACCGCGCCCAAGACACAAAATTGCATATAGCGCGGGTAATGCATATTGCCGGCACCCGCAACAAACGGGGCTACCGTCCGAATTATAGGAATAAAGCGCGCCATGATAATAGTGCGGCCACCATAGCGGGCATAATAACTTTCTGTTTGTTCTATGTATTCACGTTTAAAAAAACCGATGCGTTCGCGCGACTTAATGGTTTTTCCAAAAAACTTGCCGACTAAATAATTAGTGTTATCACCCAATAATGCCGCACAAATTAAGACCAATATCAGCGTATAGGGATCTAAGTTGCCTGTACTGGAAGCCAACGCACCCGCTGCAAACAGCAAAGAATCCCCCGGCAACCAAGGCATAAACACCAGCCCAGTTTCACAAAATACAATTAAAAATAAGATTGCATAGGTTAACGTCCCATATTGCGCGAGTAAAGCTGCTAAATGGCTATTAAGATGAAGAAAAATATCCAGCAACTGCGTAACAAATTCCATAGGCTTAAATTGAAGTTTATATATAAGTAACTAATCCAGAAAATACCAAATTCCCCGCAAAATGCCAACCCGTAGACAGCGGCAGGGTAGAAATATTTTCTTGGCAAAAGCCATTAAACCCTAAAACGCAATCCTGTTATACAAGCATAGCGATAACCCGTCACACATGAAAACTTCAACAGGCCGAGGCCATCGGCATTTGTTGTGCTGGTAAATTTAACCATTTTCCACTAGCATCACCCTTGTCAGTACGAGCATAATACGCCATGCCTAGTTTTCAACCTGTTAAAAACTTTAATGCCACTACCCTGGCCTATTTAGGCCAAAAAATTAGTCATCAAAAAGCAATTTTAAAGCGAATTAAGTCCGTATTACCGCATGATCTTGCCAACCATGCCTTACATTGCGTAATTAACGAAAAAAAATTAATCCTTTATACCGATGCTGCCGCCTGGGGATCACAGCTGCGTTTTTATGACGCTGCAATCCTAAACGCCATCAATAATCCTAATACCGAAAGCGTAACGCTCGTGCAAATACGCCTACAGGAAAATAGATCCGCGATCACCCATCCTAATCAACAACCCGTTAAGTTACCCAATGCACAAAACATCAGCCATATACTCGCCACTAGCCAACAAATTGCTGATAAGGATTTGAGTACAGCGCTAGAAAAACTGGCGCATGCCTTAATAAGGCTGTCTAGTTCCCACTAAAAGCAACCCGATTACTACGCCGCAGTCCGTGAAGACTCTGACGAGCGCATAAACGAGATAGGGGCGTCTTCTTCTTCCTCAAACGTTACCATTTCCCAAGCATCGGTATTCGCCAATAAAGTCCTTAATAATTTATTATTAAGGCCATGCCCAGATTTATAACCGGTAAAATTGCCAATTAAGCTGTGCCCTAACAAATACAAATCCCCAATGGCATCTAGGATTTTGTGCTTAACAAACTCATCGGCGCAGCGTAAGCCATCTTCATTTAAGACATTATCATCGCCTACGACGATGGCATTATCCAAGCTACCGCCTAAGGCCAAGTTATTTTGGCGCAGCATCTCTATATCTTTCATAAAACCAAAAGTACGCGCACGGCTAACTTCCTTAACAAACGTCGTTGAGGAGAAATCCATGGTTGCGCTTTTAACATTTTCCGGAAAGGCAGGATGTTCAAAATCAATAGTAAAACTAACTTTAAAACCATCAAATGGATCAAAAGCAGCCCATTTATCGCCGTCTTCAACCATCACCCGCTGTTTGATACGAATGTATTGCTTAGGAAAGTCTTGCTCTTCAACCCCTGCCGATTGCAACAAAAACACAAAAGGCCCGGCACTACCATCCATAATAGGTACTTCGGCGGCGCTAACATCGACAATCGCATTATCGATACCCAAGCCGGCAAAAGCTGACAGCAAATGTTCTATCGTTGAAATTTTAACGTTGCCCGATACTAATGTTGTCGATAACACCGTTTCGCCAACATTACCGGGAATAGCATCAATCGTGACTGGACTTTCTAAATCAATGCGCCGGAATTTTATACCGGTGTTCGGCTCAGCAGGGCGCAAGGTCAAATAAACTTTATCACCGGTGTGTAAACCCACACCGGTCGCTCTAATGGTATTTTTTAAAGTTCGTTGTTTGATCATAGATTATCTAAATAAAGCCATAAGCGGCAAAATTTAGATTCTATCACACCTATTTATAAATCAGGGCTGAATAGCTAAGTGATTTAAACAAGGTTTTTAAGATTTCCAACATTCACTTGAACTCGCTCCAGCGGCCTGGCCTCGCACACCTACTGAGGTTAACGTTAAAGTGCCACATTTATCCTTGGTTTGGGCGCCAGTCGGTGCTGCCTGTACGCTAAAGCTATTAGCGGTTACTGCGGTAATAGTTAAATTATAAACCGCGGTTCCGCCACTGGAGGGGCTGGTTGCGCTAAATATCGTGGGCGATCCGGTATCATTTGTACCGGCCACGCCACAGTTATTTGCCCCACCAGCCCCTCCAGCGTCACAGTAACTATTGGACTCGGTAAAGTGGCGTTCCATGGCATTAGCTAAACTGACTAAATCAGCCTCAGCCTGGGCCCTATGAGATTTACGCACGCTGTCTTGATAGCCGGGGTAAGCAATAGCTGAAATTATACCCACTATGGCCACCGCTATCATCAGCTCTATTAATGTAAAACCTTGCTGTGTTTGTTTCATGCTTGCTCTTTAATTCCTCACGTTGTGACTTAACGTAATTGCCGCCAAGATATACGATGGCCTGATGAACCCGTTGTTGTTGTCAACGGCCTAGATTCATTAAGTTGCCAGACTTGCCCGCTGCTTCCGCTGGAGTATTTACAATCCAAGCCATCTTGGCATTCAATAATAGCTGGGATTTTTATGATACCCACTGGTGATTGGATAGCAGAAGCCGCAACGGCTTTACCATCCGAGCCTTTTACCAAGTCTTTAGGGTCAACTTTTTTATCGCCGCTTATATCAAACGGGGCATCTGTAAAGCGTGCGCCAGTATCTTGATTGAGCTCAAACAGCCAACCAGCGCCACCTGGGCTACAAATATCCGACAACGGCACCAAGGTTGTGAAAATAACCCTACCAAAGCGTAAAATTGGTCTATTAACCGCTATTTCTCCAGCAGCAACTTGGCTTGGCGGGATTAAGTCTATATACCAACCACGTCTTTTGGTATTTTTGGTGCACGGTGTAGTGCTCTTGCTAGGCACTTTATCATCATAAGGCACTTCACAATCTGAAGTGACCCGGACATTTCCCGTGACTACTGTGCCATCTGCTAGTGTTGTTGATCCGCTAGTGCCTTCAATTAAAATGGCCTGCTGCTGCAACAAGCTGCGGCCAGAAAAAGAGGAATCACACGTTGATGCACTGCTTTTATCACAATTGTCCCAAATCCCATAAAAGGTTTGCACTTGCGGTGTCGCAGAAACAACATTGTCCCCCACCTCAAAATACTTGCCTGTACCGAAATAAACCATATAACCAACACTTTGGCCCGTAGCACTAGCTTTAGTTACGGCGGGTTTCGCCGTAATCGCTTGCCGTGCAGATGATTTATCTAGCGCAACAAATAAGGCTTTACCCTGGTTTGCTACAACCCAACTGCCTGGACTTGAACTGGTTACATCAAATTTCCATAAATTACCTTTTAAATCACCAGCATAAATGTAATCAACGACACCATTACCATCCGCATCAACTACGGTAGGACTCGATAAGCCATTGCCGGTTCCGCTGTCCGCAACTAGCTTACTGATGACATCACCCGTGCTGATATTAATTATAAATAGCGTAGCATTGCCACTGGTACTGTCGTAACCATTGGCGACGACAGCCGCCCAGTTACCATCCGCCATACGGACTATACTGGTTTCAGGTATGGTATAGCCCAAATCCGTATCATCCCGGCTGGAAAACTCCCAAAGCACATTATTAACAGTAAATGACGAAGGATTGGTAATATCTAAAGCAAAAACGCTATGCCCGCCAACACCTTCGGCAAAGCCAGGATCCCCCACTGTTTCAGTCGTATTGCCTGAGCCCATACTTCCCACAAGCACACTATGCCAAGCACCACTAAAATAGGCATCACCATATTTGGGTGAACCATCAACAAAATAATGATGCACATAATTGATAGTTGTTAACGACACTAATTCAGGGGAAATCACCGCATTTGGTAGGTAAGCAAAAATCTCTTTACCACCATCACTGCTGTTGCCTGCATCAAAACCATGCAGCATGCCGTCATTACTACCCACATAAATCATAGCCGGACGGCTGGTGTAAGCAGCCGACGTCCTAAAGCTACTGTAACTGCTACCCTCTACCCCACTCAACTGGCTATAGCCAAAATCGTCATAGCCTACATAAACCGGATCAGAGTTGACGATATCGCCTAATAAAGAACTTCGGTCACGATAAATGCCGTTAGGTTGACTGAGCTCTTTGCTTTGGTCGCCACGCAGATAATCCACAATAGGACTAGAGCTGGCCGAGTTCGCTGCTGAAAAACTGTCTAGAATATTTTGTTGGGTTGCGTTTAGCTGATCCCATTTAAATTCTATACCTTTGACAGTGGCAGATTCTGGGTTGTAACCATAGATCTTCCGACTCGTTGCACTCGGAATTAAAGTGGCGGCATCCCATTGTGTGTTGCCAATTAAACCGTAATCCAACTGGCCGTTACCGTTTGTATCTTCACCGGTATCTAACTTGCCATTATTATTGGTGTCTTCGCTCACTAAATTTATGGCCAGCAATTGCCCACTCCAATCAGCACTATTAAACCTGGCCTGGTAAATCAAACTGGTAGTTTGAAATTGGGTAGAATTAGTTGCAACTGAAGATGATGAGCCAAAAGTTTTAGCGGCATCAGCAAAAGCTTGCCCCAATGAAACCGCCAATTGCCCAGGATCAATCGCTGCAAAGAAACGGTCTGGAACACCGTCTTTATTGCCATCCCATTCTAGCTTTACATTAGGTGTATTTGAGCTGTCGGCGTCAACAAACCCACCCCATTTTGCCGCATAATACAACGGCTGTTGCAGTGTTTCCGCACTTGCTGAAGTACCCACCGCATAACTTACCGTATTGGCACTGTCGCCAGATTTACAGTCGCTACATGCCGTTACCCCAGAAGCGTCTGTGTATTTAAACGAATTAATACCTGAATGCACATGGAAACCATCTTTATCAGTGCCGCCTACAATATAGCCGAAGCCCATGGCATAAGGTGTGGATTGGGCAATAACATCGGTCGTCACGGTCACTTTAGTGGAAGTGATTTCATAACTTAAAACCCCCCACATATCTTGGTCAAAGTCGCCACCTTGCTCACTGTCTTCCCAGTTAATGTAGAGCTTGCCAGAGTTTTTGCTGGCCGTACTGGTTTGGCTTACTATCTTAAAATCAGCAATGGCGCAATTGCCTGAAACTGTGCTGTTTCTACAGGCTGGCAAAATTGAAATTTGTTTATCCGTCGACCCCGGTACTGGCACGGTAATCCTAGGCCGAGCCGGTGATAAGGAAACACCATAAGCAATCACAGACTGTTGGTTTTGTAGATCTTTTGGCCTGATATCATTGGTGTGGGCAAAATATGCTAAACCCGCACTGTAATAAGTCCCTGATAAACGTGGTTCATTTGGGCAAGTGCCACGCACTGTACTTAACTTATCAACCGTTTTGGCGGTACATAACTGATTATTATCCGTACCATTTTCCCCAACAAAATAATTATTTCCTGATATTGATTCCCCAGAGCCTACCGTATCAGTTAAAGCATTCACGTCAGATGCACCAATATCGGTAGCGCCACTGAGTTCGTCGTTATCATAAGAACTGGTACTGGCATTAAACTGAATCACGTTTAAGCGGGCACACCATTGGTTAGCCGATAGCGGATCAACCACTGTTGCCGTGGTCAAACCTGATAACCGGCTAGAGTCATCTGCGCTAAAAGCGCTTGTTGCTGCATTACCAGCCAAATAACGCAATGATTCCAGCAATATTTCCGATTGCGGATTACCCCAGTTGGAACACTGGCCATTAGTAAAGGTATTAATACCCCATATACAATCATCACTACCTGTTGTGCTATGGTAAGTACCATCATCATTGCGGTAACCATAAATCCTTAGCTTATTCAGGGTATTGATAATACCACCTGCGGACGGCACCGTTTTAAAGGTGCCATCTGTCGTTACATTGATTTCATCAGTCATACTTGAGATATTTTTACGCAACACCCCACCAGACTTATTTTTTCCATACGAGCCAGTCACCAAACCAAAGCGGATATCATCATTGTCGCCATACGTCTGTAACAGGCCTGTTGGCTTTAACGCCCCACTTGGATATTGTTTACAATTATCTTCTTTTAAAGAGGCATTCAGGCAAACCAGTATACGTGCTATATAATCCGCTTCGCCTAAACCATCGCTTGATTTGACAGGGCTAGTGCTACTTGCCGATATACCGGAACTAGCAGAACTGTTACCATTCTCTGCTGAAATATTGCTATCACTAGAGGTTTTATCACCCGACCAACGACACTGCCAACGCTCATTTGCCGCCCATAATGAAAAATTACCCTTAGCCACCCGAATTAAAGGCGCTTCAGTAGCATTTTGCGAAAATTGGCTAGTTGAAACCGTGGTATTACATAAGGTGATACCGTTAGCGACATCCGATGTGCTAAACGGCGTTAAGCTAGTCAAATCCGTGCCATTATAAAACTTGGCGAAACTATGCGCGTCATTCGGCAAATAAGTCCGTTCCAAGATGGTATAACCCGTCACAATAGTAACGACAGTTTTCTTATTTTTGCCTTTACCAACTGTCTCTGTTTTAGTGGTATCAACTGTATCTGTAGCGCGATAGCCGCCATAAAGTATTTTGCGGATAGTATCAATACGCGCCATACTGCCCCAGTTTAAAAAATTGCCACTCCAATTTCCGTTGCAATATTTATTGGTTGTTACCGATTTAGGTTCAAATTGCTTGTTGGCCGTGCTGTAGTCATAACATTTATGGTTATCAAAATAGCCATAATAGTCAAAACTATGTTTGTAAGTGGTTTCAGGGATACCGTCACCATCCAAATCCGAATAATCATCAAACGCCTTAAAATAAAGTTGATGATCTTTAGAAATGTTCAGCAACGTGACTGGCTTTGCAGGTGTCGTCAAAAATAGCGGCGATTGTGCCACCGTACCAGCGAATGTGCCTGTAACTAAGCCAGCATAACAGATGCCACCCAATATCCATTGCCAAAAAAACTTATGGCCACTTACAAGGTACTTCATCTTGATCACCTAAAGAAGTTTGTATTTAATTTTAAGGAATCCATTTGCACTTGGCGTTATGGCTGAAAAATGGTTTGTAACATGACAACGGCATTATTAGTTCCACCGGTTGCACGTGCTGTTATCCGATATGAATGGAGCTGGTTAGAGGTTTGGCAGGGTGTTTCAACAACCTTACACGCGTTTACCCCCATATCCTCAACAATATAACGGGGCAGGCTGTTGACACTGGCTAGCGCACCACCGTTATAAGCCACTGTTTGTACCGCTGAAGTCCAATCAACACTCTCCCAAATTTGGCTGGTATCTTGAGTGCCATTACAGTCGAAATCCTGTAACGGATAAAAGCCAACGGGATAAGTGCCGCAAGCGGCCGTCTGGGACACATTTGAGGCTGCTGCTTCACCAGCGAGTAGCGCCGTTTCAGCGGCTTGGAAGGACAAATTCCTATCCCTACTATTACTGGCCATTTTTTCTTCCAGGCCAGTAACCCGGGTGCCAGCCAAACCCACGACTGTCATCAGTAGTAACATAATCAAACCCACGGCCAAGACGGCCCCTGTTTGATTGTTTAAGGATAAGGATTTCATAATGTCAACCTAAGTTAATTGCGTAATTCAATAGTACTGGTAAAAACACGCCGAATCCGGTTATCACCAGGTGTGCTAGTTGCTCCGTTATAAAAATAGCTCACCGGGTTTACTGATAACCTATCTTCTAACGTCGCCATCAACAGACTTATCCTGACACTGGACACCGTGGTTAAATTTAAGCCCGCTGTTCCAGCTGCCACATAATAATTCGCCACGCCGTCAGTATCGGTATCGGCACCATAAGTCACCTGCATATTTTCAACACCTTCAACCACTTCAATCGGATTGGTAGTGGAAACAGGTTTGGCATTGTCCAGCCGCCATAACGCTGGCCGTCCACTACTGCCCGTGCGGATAAAATAGCTAAAGGTACGTAACACAAAAACTTCGGCATCACTCGGATAAGCTTTGCTAAGCTTGGGCTGGGTATTTTGGTTATTGGCATGCGCAATAGTTTGAGTACCCGTACCATTACTGACATTGGTAGCAATAAAAATATCAGCCGTTGTACAATCAGAAATCAGCAAGACATCATATTGCTGTAATCCGCAAGTATTGTTATCGGAAATTTGGATATTGGCGTTATCAGAGGCCAAATTACCTACTAAATTAGCACCACAGCCGCCCCCATATTGCAGGGTAATCACATCGGTGTTTGCGGTACAAGCATTGGCCGCGCTGCAGGCATTGGTATTCCAATTGGCCGCTACATTATCAGTACCACTGACCAATACTCCTAAGGTTAAGGGTAACGTTGGTAAACTTGTGAGGGTATTCGGATTTTGTGGCTGCGCCAAAATTGTAGGGGTAATACTAGCCAGATTAGGGCAACCTAAAAAACCAGACATCCGGGTATCAAAACTTAAAAACTCAATTGCCAGCCTGGCATTTTCTTGTAAGCGCGATAAGTTATCTTGCATACGGTAAGTCTGCCGGGTCGTGGTAAAAATTTGTAATACCCCGCCTAAAACAAATGCGCCGATTAACAGCGCAATCATAATTTCGATCAGCGTTACGCCCTGCTGCTTAAGCCTGTTAGTACCAATGCTCATAGCTGAAAGCTCACTAGAAAGGAAGGGTCACTGGCATCAACACTGCCGTCTCGGTTATCATCCCATTGCAAAGTAACCTGATAAATATACGGACTGATAGCCGTACCCGCCCCTGTTCTGGAAATAACGCCCGTACCGCCGGCTAAAGCCGTCGTTAAGGCCTTATTCCACTGATACAAATCATTTTCTGCCACTTCCACGGCGGTACAGGTTTTAGCCGTTGTAGTACACGCTGTACAAGGGTCGTCCCCGGTTTTACAGGCCGCCGCACTAGCTGCTTTAAAACTGCTGAGATAATTAGCTGTTGAGATGGCATTTGCCCGCATCCTATCGGCCATATCATAGGCTAACAACGTTGCTTGGCTGCGGCTATAGGCACTATGGTTACTTTTTAACGTGGTTAATTGCAAAGTAGCCATGCCCAACAAGCCGATAGCCAAAATAATTGTGGTGACTAACACTTCAATTAAGGTAAAACCGCTATGCTGGTTCATTAAATCACTCCCACTCACGTTAAGGCGTTGTGCAAGAAGTGATGTTAGACGCCGCTGTTGCCACCGCATCGGTATTGGGTATGCCATCATTATTACTATCAACCCCTAAGCTGACCCGGCCTGTGGCACTAACCACGATTAGCCTGGATTTGTTAGCCCTAGGGACGTTACTGCCATCGCTGTTATCACAAACAACAAATTTTCCGCTTAGATTACTGTTGCCAGAGCCGTTATAAGCGACAAATGTAGCCAAATTGCTATCGCCACGTAAGGTGGTGTTTGTAGATAAGGCACCATAAACTTTTAAGACACAATCTTCACCTGCCTCACATAAATTGGCATCACCATCGTCGTTAAAGGTGTTAGCATCGCTAGCCGGTGTGGTATCCACATCCACAAATACTTGCCAGCCCGCTTCCCAGTTGGCGCCGGATTTAGCCACCACAACACTAGTGCCTCGGTTAATGGATTCACTGCGCGCTAAATTCAACGCGGCAATAAATTCATTAGTATTCGTTGCGAGCCGATTACTGCCCACCGATTGGATAAAACTTGGCAGGGCTGTCGACAACAAAACAGTTGCTATAGCCAACGTTATCATCAGCTCTATTAACGTGAATCCACGCAAATAAAAAATTGGCTTGTTGGACATGAGTTTTCTAATCCTTATTTTGGTTACAGTTAAGATTAGTTGAAAAAATACTAGGGACTGTGACAGCAATCACAAATCAGCACGCTGTGATGACATAGCACAGGGCAAGCAAAATACAAAACCTGGTAAACCTAGCGTTTGGGGGGGTTAAATCACCGCTAAAGTTAGCCATCAGTATAGACACTGATAAAATCAACAGCTCAAAAATTACGGTGTTAATTCTTAAAATTGTGATCGCGTTAACAAAACAAAATTTGCCACGCCGCTTGAAAACTTTGCTAGGATTCATCACGCTAATTTCAAAAGCGCTAAACCCTAGCGTAAAACTTACCAAAATTTAGTCCTGTTTTAGGAGCCAACTCGGATGCATACACTCCTCCCTAGTATTAAAGGCTTGTTGTTTGATCTTGATGGTGTGCTTTATATTGGTCAAAACGTGATCCCCGGCGCTATTGAAGCCCTCCAAAAAATTCGTAACCACGGCCTGCCTTGCCGATTTATAACCAATACCAGCACCTTGTCCTTAGACTCCTTACAGAAAAAAATTAATACCCTAGGTTTTTCAATTGCCCGCCATGAAATCATCAGCGCCCCACAAGCCGCTTTACTTTACCTACAGCGCCAGCATGATCCGGTGTGTAGACTACTGTTAGCCGATGATGTCAAAAAAGATTTCGGCCAATTTCGCCAATCTGATAGTCAAGCCAATTATGTCGTCGTCGGTGATATTGGTAAGGCCTGGTCTTATCCATTAATGAACGAAGTCTTTAATAATTTAATCCACGGGGCAACATTAATTGCCATCCATAAAAACCGCTTTTGGCAAACTGAAGACGGCTTGCAAATGGACATCGGTGGCTTTATCCAGGCCTTAGAATATGCCAGTAGCAGTTCGGCGATGATTATTGGCAAACCATCGCCCGATTTTTTTCAAATTGCCTTAAACGAGCTAGGCCTAAAACCTGAAGAAACCGCAATAATTGGGGATGATATCGATGCGGATATTGGTGGTGGACAACAAGCGGGACTTAAAGGTATTTTGGTTAAAACAGGTAAATATCGGCAAGCCTATACCGAAGCCTCATTAATCAAACCCAATTTAATCATCAGCTCGATTGTAGACTTACCAACCGCCTTAGGTTGTTAATTCCAAAACTCCCTTTGGAAATATCCCCTCTATTCAAGCCATAAGCACTACCAAGAGACACAAACACCGTCATTGTCAATAAAACGCACAAAGGCAGCGCATCAAATCCACCGTATTTAGTTTTTTGCACTAAAAAAGACGGCTATTGGCACACCCTATTAGCTACTAATCCTATTCGTTGGCCACTCCGACAACGCGAATGACGGCATTATCTTTGCTAATTGCACGCGTAAAAATAATGGTGCAAATATTGCTGATCATTTAGTCTGTAATCTCTATCAGGAAAAAAGATGACTGCCAAATCCGCTCGCGTTCAAGCTGTTCAAGATATCACCAACCGCACCCCTTTCCCGACTCAACCTCCCAAACCATTAAGTGAATTATGGGCTAGCGATGTCTTTACGCTAAGCAAAATGAAAGAAAGCTTACCGAAAGATGTTTTTAAGTCCGTAAAAAAAACCATAGAAGCTGGTGCAGAGCTTGATGTGTCTATCGCGGATGTTGTTGCCCTGGCCATGAAAGATTGGGCCTTAGCCAAAGGCGTTATGTATTACGCCCATGTTTTTTATCCTCTAACCAACGCTACTGCCGAGAAGCATGATGGCTTTATTTCAGTACAGCCAGACGGTTCAGTCATCTCTGAATTTAGTGGCAAAGTTTTAGTACAAGGTGAGCCAGATGGCTCATCATTCCCTAACGGTGGCATCCGTTCCACCTTTGAAGCGCGTGGCTATACTGCTTGGGATGTGACTAGCCCGGCCTATATTATGGCTACCGACAATGGTGCAACCTTGTGTATACCCACCGTATTTGTATCTTGGACGGGTGAAGCGCTAGACAAAAAAACGCCCTTGCTACGTGCCAATGCGGTGATGAACAAAGCCGCCCAGCGGGTATTATCCTTGCTCGGCCATACCGATATCGCGCCTGTTAATTCTAGCTGTGGTGCGGAACAAGAATATTTTTTGATAGACGCTAACTTTTATAATAGCCGCCCTGATCTACTGTTGGCCGGAAGAACCTTATTTGGTGCATCCGCAGCCAAAGGCCAACAATTTGATGACCATTATTTTGGTGCAATACCTGAACGCATACAGGTCTTCATGCAAGATGTGGAAGAACAACTCTACCGTTTAGGCATTCCCGCCAAAACCCGCCACAATGAAGTGGCGCCTGGACAATTTGAAATTGCCCCATTTTTTGAATCAGCTAATATCGCCACCGACCATCAACAATTGTTGATGACCGTGCTAAAAAATACGGCAAAAAAGCATGGCCTGGCTTGTCTAATGCACGAAAAGCCTTTTAAAGGCATTAACGGTTCCGGTAAACACGTCAACTGGTCTGTTGGCAATGCCACCCAAGGCAATTTGCTAGACCCTGGCGCTAACCCCCATTCAAACTCACAGTTCTTATTATTTTGCGGCGCTGTTATCCGCGGCGTCCATAAATTCGGCCCATTATTACGCGCCGCCATTGCTACCGCCAGTAACGACCATCGCCTAGGCGCCAATGAAGCACCGCCAGCGATTATGTCGGTGTATTTAGGCTCGCAACTTGATAATATTTTTGAACAAATCAGCCAAGGCAATGTAACCGGGTCATTAAACGCTGGCGTTATGGATCTTGGCATAAACTCCTTACCAATTTTCAGCAAAGATGCCGGGGACCGTAACCGTACCTCACCGTTTGCCTTTACCGGTAACCGCTTTGAATTCCGCGCAGTCGGTTCTGCGCAATCCGTTGCTGGGCCATTGGTTGCCATGAACACCATGTTGGCAGATTCACTCAATTGGGTGGCTGATAACTTGGAAGGCCAAATAGCCAAAGGCTTAAGCTTAGATGCCGCTATCTTGGCAACCTTAAAAGAATTGTTCGACCAGCACGGCGCTGTGGTTTTCAGTGGTAATGGCTATTCGGCTGAATGGCATAAAATGGCAGTTGAAGAACGTGGTTTAGCAAATTTACGCACCGCAGCTGACGCTTTGCCTGTTTTGAAAGAAGCTTATATTGAAGCCTTATTTGCCGACTTAGGTGTACTTTCCCCAGTAGAACTGGCCAGCCGCTTTGAGATTTATGCTGAACAATACATACTCGCGATAGAAGTGGAAGCCAAATTGGTGGTTAGTATGGCAAAAACCGGTATTTACCCAGCCACGATTAAATACTTGACCGCACTTAGCACCACAATTAGTGGCTTAAAAAGCAACGGTATTGAATTTGGTGGTGAAACTCTCAGCTACATTACCGAATTGCTCTCGGCCATGATGGCACAGGTTAGCGAATTGGGCAGCGCTATCAGCAAACATGATTTTTCTAGTCCTGAAGAACACATGCAATTCTGTGCTAAAACCATACGTCCGCTGATGGACGAAGTGCGTAAATATGCCGATATGCTAGAAACAGAAATTGCTGATGAGTTATGGCCTTTCCCTACCTATCAGGAAATGTTGTTCATAAAATAAGCCCACACCGGCAGCGACAGGGATGTCAAAAGCTGAAGTCCTATAAAGCTATAGCAATGGTTTAACCATTTTTAACCGCGTCTTAATCATTATTGGAACCCTTAGCGCTATGCAAACCAAAACCAAGACCAGCTTAACCCACCCAAAACTCATGATGAACAACCCGGCGCTGGAGATGCGCTATCGCCAGAATAAAATTATTTTTACCATAGGCCCTGCCACCTCTTCAGATGAAGTCTTAAAAGAACTCATCTTTGAGCGCGTAGACATCTGCCGCATCAACATGGCACACGCCAGCCACGAATGGACGCGCGGCATTATTCGGCAAATCAAACGCGTGTGTGCGGAAGCAGGCCGCGAAATCGCTATCATGATGGATATAAAAGGCCCTGAAATCCGTACAGGTGACCTAAGTGAGCCACTTTATTTGGAAGCCGGCCAAGTGTTTGACTTTTTAATGTCAGTGCCCACCCAAGATGCCAGCCGGGATGGCGTACATTGCGTCAATGTAAACTACCCTAATTTAATCAATGATGTCACTGTCGGTGACACCGTCCTGGTGGACAGTGGCCTGATCCGCATGCAAGTTACTGCCATACTTGACGACCGCATCCGCTGTGAGGTGATTATTCCTGGCCCTTTAGGCAACCGCAGGCATATTAACTTACCTGGTGTGCGCGTGGGCTTACCCTCCTTAACCGAAAAAGACCACGGCGATGTAGGCGTAGGTTTAGCAGAAGGCATAGACTTTTATGCCCTTTCTTTTGTGCGTGATGCCGATGCCTTACACAGCTTGCGCAGCCTTTTAGTCGGCGAAGGTTCTAAAGCCCGCATTATTGCCAAAATTGAAGACCAACAAGCGATCAGTAATATTGAAGAAATTATCGATGCCAGTGATGGCATAATGGTGGCACGGGGTGATTTAGGCATAGAATGCCCTTATGAGGAATTACCCATTATCCAAAGCGAAGTTGTTAAAGCCTGTATAAAAAAAGCCCGTCCCGTGATCGTCGCCACTCACATGCTGGAATCTATGATCTCAGCACCCGTGCCTACCCGCGCCGAAGTGTCAGATATAGCCAATGCGGTCATGGAAAAAGCCGATGCCATCATGCTGTCTGGCGAGACCACGACCGGCAAGTATCCGGTTGAATGCGTCAAAGTCTTTAAGCGCATTTCCAGACGTATAGAAAGCTTGCATGACGATGACCCCACCAAAGAACTTTTTTTACCTACACCGAAAGGTAAAATGTTACGTTCTGCCGTGTATTTGGCTAATGATATTGAAGACTCTGGCATAGTCGTGTTTTCAAGAAGTGGCTATTTGGCGCGTATGCTTTCGGCATTGCGTCCCAAAGTGCCCATTTATGCCTTTACGGACATTCCTGAACTGTTTCGCCATTTATTAATTTTATGGGGGGTAGAGCCCTTTCAAATGGCTTTTTCAAATGATCCAGAAGATACCATCAACGATGCCTTTGATTATTTAAAAAGAAAAAACTGGGTAAAAGCTGGGCATACTCTTATCGTTATCAGTAATGCACTAGCCAAAGACAAAATTATTGATACCTTGCAAATCCGCACCGTTGAATGAGGGCTTTGTACCCCCATTCCAACATAGGGCTAAGCACAAAGAAGTCTTAGCCTTTTTTATTAGCCTCAGCACTGTCAAGCACAGTTTCCCAACCACCACCTAAGGCCTTAAAAAGCGCGGCAAGTGCTGTCGCGGTTGCCGTTTGGCTTTGCGCCAATTGGCTACGGTTTTGCAATAACCGCGACTCTGCATCCAACACCGTTAAAAAATCACTAACGCCTTCATCGTAGCGCAAATAAGCCAGTTGATGCGCCCTTTCACTGGCTTGCAGAGCGGACACCAACAAATCTCGCCGAGCCCGCTCGCGGTTATATATCACTAAGCTATTTTCGGTTTCCTCCAAAGCTGTCAGCACAGTTTCTTGGTATTGTGCCAAATTGGCATCGGCATTGGCATGCGCGGCCTTGATGCGGGCATAGACCCGGCCTAAATCGAAAGCCGCCCAAGTAATCCTGGGGCCTAATGAATAAGTGTCAGAACCCGCTGCACCAATACCCGTAAAAGTACCCGCTTCTAAGGCTATAGTGCCGACAAAACTCACCCTTGGGAACAAATCGCCGACCGCCACCCCAATTTGCGCGGTAGCCGCTGCCAAGTTGCGCTCAACAATGCGGATATCAGCACGCCGGCGTAATAATTCAGCAGGATTGCCTATGTGGATAGTATCCGGCAACTTTGGCAAAGGCTTAGGTTTAAGCAGTTGCTCATTTAAAGCACTAGGCACTTGCCCAGTCAGCACACTTAAACGATGCACACTTTGGCTAATGGCACTTTCAAGCGCAGGCACGCCGGCCAAAGTTGCATCTAACAAGGCTTTAGCACGGGTTGTATCGAGCTCAGTGCCACGACCGAGGTCCAACTTGGTTTGGGTAATAGCCAAGGTTTCCCTTAAGTTTTCACCATTTTTATGAGCAACTTCCAATTCATTTTGCAAACCGCGTAACTCAAAATAATTTCTAGCGGTTTCGGCAATTAAGCTAACACCGACATCCCTTAATGAGGCTTCTTGTGCCGCTGCTGTATTCTCACTGACTTCAACACTGCGTCTGACCCGACCAAAAATATCCGCTTCCCAAGACGCATCAAAACCGATGTTAAACAACTTAAGCTCACGTGGTACAAAACTACGGTTGTTCAACGAACCGATACTGCGCTTTTGCTCGGTGTAATTAGCATGGGAGGTTATGGTCGGCAACAGGTTTAAACCGGCTTCCAAATATAACGCCCGCGCTTCTTGTAAGTTAGCTTCGGCTATTTTAAGGCTGTAATTATGTTGCACCACTTGGTCAACCAGACCTATTAGCATATTATCGTCAAACAAGCCCCACCACTTAGCATCCACGCCAGAACCACTAAATTCAGGCAACTTAGTGTAGGCAAAGGATTCTGGTAACTGTGTCACAGGTGGCTCATAATCAGGCCCTACCGCACAGCCAGTAAGCGCCATGATTAAGGGTAAGCCTAACCCGATAATTAGCTTTTTAAGCCCATTGCTTAAGATCATCATTATTTTGTTTCCGTAGTTGTGGGCGGATTAGGCAAGGCACTTGTGGGTTTAGGTTTAGACGAAAACCGCTGTGCGATAGCTTGCACCACCACATAAAAAACCGGCGTCAGCAATAAGCCAAAAAAAGTGATGCCTAACATACCACTAAAGACTGCCGTACCTAACAGGCGACGGGATTCAGCACCGGCACCTTGGGCGATGACCAGTGGAAACACTCCCATAATAAAGGCGAAAGAAGTCATCAAAATAGGTCTTAACCGGATTTTAGCGGCATCAACCGCCGCTTCAAAACGGTTTAGCCCACCCTGTTCTTGCCGTTGCTTAGCAAACTCAACAATTAAAATCGCATTTTTACTGGCTAAGCCGACCAAAACAATAAAACCAATCTGGGTAAATATATTATTATCCATATGGTTTAACCAAACCCCCAGCATCGATGACAAAATACACATCGGCACGATCAAGATCACCGCAAATGGTAAAGACCAACTCTCGTACTGGGCGGCTAGCGCCAAAAACACAAAGATAACGCTTAACGGGAAAATCAAAAAGGCCACATTACCTGCCAGTACTTGTTGTAAACTCAACTCGGTCCATTCGTAGTCAAAACCTGGCGGCAATTCAGCATCCAATAAGCCCCCCATAATATCAATAGCTTGCCCAGAGCTAACCCCAGGTAAGGTACTGCCATTTATTTCAGCGGTTGGGTATAAATTATAATGTGCCACTTTGTCTGGCCCAGTAATCTCCTTAACTTGGAGAATAGAACCCAGCGGCACTGGGTTACCTGCTAAATTTCTGGTTTTAAGTTTGCTGATGTCCGAAGGCGTACTACGAAACTCAGAATCTGCCTGTGCCACCACTTGGTAGGTGCGTCCAAAAATATTAAAGTCATTGACAAATAACGACCCCAAATAAATCTGCAAGGTATCAAATACTTGGCTTAATGGAATGTTCATAGCCTTAACCCGGGCGCGGTCTACATCCAAAAATAACTGTGGCACACCAGTACGGAAAGTTGAGAACAATCCCACTAAACCCGCTTGCTGGTTACCTTTGCTGATCATTTCCGTAGTCACTTTTTGCAACTCTTCAAGGCCTGCATTCGAGCGGTCTTGTATTTGTACCTTAAAGCCGCCCACGGCACTTAAGCCACGGATAGGCGGTGGCGGAAACACTTTAATAAATGCATTTTGCACTTGTGCAAGACGCTGATTAAGCTCAACGACCATTTGGTCGGCATGTTGTTCTGGATGGCCGTTACGGTTTTCGAAACTATCCAAGCGCGCAAACATCGTTGCCACATTGGATTGGTTAGCGCCTGTTAATACCGACCAGCCCGCATAAGCCACAACATGCGCAACACCTTTGGTTGCCAACATGATTTTGGTGGATTCTTGCACTACTTTTTGGGTGCGTTCTAATGACGCCGCATCCGGTAATTGCGCATACAAAATTAAATAACCTTGATCCTGCTGCGGGATAAAACCCGTAGGCACTTTCTCAAAAACTAAGAAATTTAACCCGTTTAAGGCGACATAAAGCACTAACACGATGGCTGTCATGCGGATCAAACGCCCAACTAAACGCGAATAACCTAAGCTAAAGGCATCAAAAAAGCGGTTAAAGGCATTAAAAAACCAGCCGAACAAGCGGTCAAACTGCCGTGTAAACCAATCTTTATCGCCGTGTGCCCTATCAAGTAACAGCGCACACAAGGCCGGACTTAAGGTTAACGAATTAAATGCCGAAATCACGGTAGATACCGCAATAGTCAAGGCAAATTGCTTATAAAACGCGCCCGAGACACCAACAATAAACGCCGTTGGCACAAACACCGCCACCAACACTAAGGCCGTGGCAATAATAGGGCCGATTACCTCCGACATGGCTTTGCGGGTAGCCTCTTTGGCATTTAAGCCTAAGCCAATATGGCGTTCGACATTCTCCACCACAACGATGGCATCATCCACCACAATGCCTATGGCCAGCACGAGGCCAAATAAGGATAAGGTGTTTAAAGAAAGCCCCAGCCCCGCCATAACCGCAAACGTACCTATCAACGACACCGGTACAGCCAGCAAGGGAATTACCGCGGCACGCCAATTTTGTAGAAAAATAATGATGACCAGCACCACCAATAAGATGGCTTCAAACAGGGTTTTAACCACCGCTTCGATAGACTTTTGCACAAACACGACGGTGTCATACACCAAAAAGTAATCCAAACCTTCAGGAAAACGTTTTTTTAGTTTAACCATGGTCTCTTCCACAGCTTTTTTAGTGTCCAAGGCATTGGAGCCAGGCAACTGGAATATAGCCAAACCCACCGACGGCTCACCATCCACCACTAAGCTGGAATTGTAATCTTTGGCTCCTAACTCAATACGCGCAACATCTTTTAAATAGGTTAACTGGCCATCAACACCCTGCTTAATAATAATTTTGCCAAATTGCTCTGGCTCGGTTAAACGCCCTAAAGTACTGATCGTATATTGGAAATCAACACTTTCCGAAGCTGGCTGCTGGCCAACCACACCGGCTGCTACCTGGATATTTTGCTCGCGGATGGCATTTACCACATCACTAGCCGTTAAATTACGCGCAGCAATTTTTTCAGGGTTTAGCCACAAGCGCATACTATAGTCACGCGCACCGAACAACAGGATATCGCCCACGCCAGGTAAACGCGCTAACTGGTCCTTAATTTGCAGCAAGGCATAATTGCTAAGATACAAACTGTCATATCGTTTATTTGGGGAAATTAAACTCACCACCAGGCTAAGATCAGGGCTGCGTTTTTTTACACTTATCCCTTGCCGGCGTACTTCCTCAGGTAAACGCGGCTCTGCCAGAGCCACCCGATTTTGGACTAGCACCTGGGCCTTGTCTAAATTAGTGCCGGGCTTAAAGGCAATCGTGAGCGCCATGTTACCGCTGTTAGTCGACTGAGAGGACATATACAACATGTCTTCAACACCATTAACTTCCTGCTCTATAGGCGTAGCCACCGTCTCGCCGACCACTTGCGCGTTAGCACCTGGATAAATAGTGCTCACCAAAACTGTTGGCGGCGCTATTTCCGGATATTGCGCTATCGGCAAGTTAATTAACGATAATCCCCCCACCAAGACAATAACAATCGACAATACCGTAGCAAAAATGGGATGGCCGATGAAAAACTGGGTAAACCGACTCATGGCTTATCCTCTTTTTTAGACATGGCAATTGAAATCGGCATAGACTTGACTTTAAGCCCGGGCTTAAGCCGTTGTATGCCCTCCACGACCACCACATCAGACGCCTGCACACCATCGGTAATCACCCGCAGGGTACCTTGTAGCACACCTACTGTAATTTTACGGTATGCCACTTGGCCATCAGACTCCACCAACCACACAAAACGTTGGCCTTGATCTTGTGCTATGGCTTTTTCTGGCAGTACCAACGCTTGATAAGGCAAACTGCCACGCACCCGTAGGCGAGCAAAAAAACCTGGACTAAGCAACTCCTCGGGATTATCAAACACCGCCCTTAAACTGACCGTTCCGGTAGCCGAATCTTCGCGCGGAGCGACATAATCCAAATGGCCTTGATGGGGAAAACCATCCTCATCCGCCAGCGCCAAAGCCGTTGGTACTTTGCCACTAGCCATACTATCCTGGCCATCTTTCAGCGCCAGCCTGCGATATTTTAAAACCGCGCTTTCATCGGCATCCACATACACATATACTGGATTAATGGACACAATAGTGGCCAATAGCGTTGGCTCCGCGCCACCACCATTAACCAAATTGCCCAGCGTAATCAGCTCGCGGGTAATGCGGCCTTCAATAGGCGATCTAATTTCGCAATAATCTAAATTAAGTTTTGCCGTTTCCACATTAGCTTGTGCCGATTGCACGGCACCTAAGCTTTCACGCATGGCTTTGCTGCGCGCATCATGTTCTTCCGCCGAGATACCTTTTGCACTATACAAGCGCTCGGCTCGGCTAAAATCATTTTTTGCCAATTCCTGCTTGGTTTTAGCTTGTGCCAATTCAGCCATAGCAAAATTTAATTGCGCTTGATACGGCTTGGGGTCAATGACGAACAACAAGTCACCTTTCTTAACCTTATCCCCCGCCTTAAAAGCCACCTTATCCAGATAACCACTCACGCGGGCGCGCACATCCACCGCGTTAACCGCCTCAATATGTCCAGTAAACTCATCCCATTCGATGACTTCTTGGCTAATGGGATTGGCAACCTTAACCTCTGGCATAAAGCCCTGTTTGGCTTTCTCAGCATCATTACCCGAAGGCGTACAACCCACCAATAAGAACACTGCCGTTAGCAAACAACAGAAAAAGACTGGCAGAATTTTTTGGGTAACTGCCAACCTAACAGCACCGCTAGAGTCAACCCGGCTTGTTACCGCGTTAGCTTGTAAATATAAGGACGAGCATTGGACGAGCTTACGCATATTTATTCCCCGTCTGCCGACAAAAATTAAATGGTAATATTTATTACCATTTAATTTAAGTTATCATCTAAACTAAAGTCAATTTATTTATCGGCAAAACTATGATTAAATGCGGCCGACCTGCCAAAGGGGAGGAGCTTTTAAGCCGAGAACGTATGCTGGATGCGGCTTTAAAGCTATTTCTGGAAAACGGCTACGGCAACTTAAGCCTGGAAACCATCGCCAAAGACGCGCGGGTTTCGTTACGGACTATTTACAACCAATTCGGCGGCAAAGCGGGGCTGTTTGGTGCCTTAGTCCGGCGCTGCAGCGACCGGTTTGCCGATAACTTATCAGATGAAGGTTCACCCGACGCCACCTTAAACATGTTTGGCAAACAATTTTTATATCACATCACGAGACCTGATGTGGTGCGCATGCGCGCCATACTTATCGGCGAATCCCCCCGCTTTCCTGACCTAGCCACCCAATTTTATGAACAAGGCCCGCAACGTACCCTTAATAGTTTAACCCGCTATTTTAGCCAACAACAACAAGCCGGACAGTTCTTAGCCTTTACCCCTAAATTTCTTGCCGACCAATACCTTAGCGTACTTCGCAACGAACAATACCAACGCCTACAACTTGGTTTAGAGCCCACTCCAGACGAGCTAGAAATAGAAATTTGGGTAAAACAAGCGACCCAGTTGTTTCTGCAAGGATGTTTGAATTAGCGGTGCATCTGTAAGAAAGCATAGCTTCCACATTAAAATCTTGCCAAGATTATAACTTTAGTCTCCCCAATCAAGTAAAATACCACCCGTTAAGATTTAAACCTGATTCAAACACATGACCAACACCCCTATTTATCTCAACGTACCCTATAAAGACAAAGATGCTGCTAAAGCGTTGGGCGCGCGGTGGGATGCGCTAAATAAAAAATGGTATATCAATGCGGATAAAGACATCAGCCTTTTTGGCAGATGGCTATCCGAAGCCACTGCGCCTGCTCAGGCTATGAACCATACAGCTAAAACCAAACCGGTTGCTAACCCGCAAAATGCTAAGTTGATAACTTATTCTAGCGATAAAAACTTTGTGGCGTACAGTGGTGATGCGCCACCTTGGGATTAAGCAAAGTTATAACAATGCCAAAATGCGTTGAGTTATAAACTTCTATATTTGACCACGCCATTTTTGTTCAGGGTGTTGTAAACACACGCACTGGCTGAACTTGTCACCAGCGGCATTGCAAGGTAATGTTGATAATTGTTGCGTTCTGGTTGGTCTAGAGGTGGCTACATAGCCTAACCTTATGAGCTTTTGCTAGCTATTCATGCAAACAGCACTGATTTTATAACTAAGAAATCGGCTTATAAAAACTGGGTAGTTAAAATAGCTTGGGAGCTATAGCTTTATAGGCTACAACTCCCAACGTTACTTGCTTAATCGGCCTGGCGACGTAAAAAAGCGGGAATATCCAAATAGTCCAAATCGGCATCGCGTTTAGGTTGCGCGCCAAAGCGGGCTTCACGGCTTTCCACTTTGTTTTGGCGGATAACGGTTGGTTTGTCCAGCACATCATAATTCACCTCACCTGCTGCAGCACGTTGTACCAATTTAACAGTGGCTTTGCCAGAGTTGATTGGTAAACCCATACCAGTTGCGACTACGGTTACTTTAATTTCATCACCTAAGGATGGATCTATCGCGGTGCCAATTTTAATCACGGCATCTTCGGAGGCAAATTCATGTACGATGGTACCGACCTCATTAAATTCAGCTATGCCCATATCCGCTGCGGTAATGTTAACTAAAATACCACGTGCGCCTTGCAGATTGATGTCTTCTAATAATGGGCAAGCAATTGCTTTTTCGGCTGCTTCGCGAGCGCGTTGGTCGCCGGTAGCTGAGCCTGAACCCATGATGGCAACGCCCATACCAGACATTACCGTTCTAACGTCGGCAAAATCCACGTTAATCATGCCAGGATGTACAATTAGCTCTGTTATGCCTTGCACAGCGTCTAATAACACGCTGTTTGCTGCTTTAAAGGCATTCATTAAGGAAATATCGCCGCCCAATACAGGTAAAAGTTTTTGGTTAGGAATTGTGATTAAGGAATCCACATATTTTTCCAGTTCAGCAATACCTTTTTCAGCCACTGAAATTTTCTTTTTACCTTCAAAGCTGAAAGGTTTAGTTACGACCGCGACAGTTAAGATACCCATTTCTTTGGCAATTTGGGCAATTACTGAGATAGCGCCAGTGCCTGTACCACCACCCATACCTGCGGTTAAAAACAACATGTCGGCGCCAGCGACCACTTCTTTGATGCGGTCTTTATTTTCTTCGGCTGCTTTGCGGCCAATTTCTGGGTCAGTACCGGCACCCAAGCCTTTGGTTAATTCCACGCCTAATTGGATGATGGTGCCTTTACCAATTTTTCTTAGGGCTTGCGCGTCGGTATTGGCACAAATAAATTCAACCCCTTCAATTTGGTTTTCCGCCATGTGATGCACGGCATTACCGCCGCCGCCGCCGACACCGATTACTTTAATCACTGCTGATTCTGTACACATATCCATCAATTCGTATTTCATGTTCGCTGCCCCTTATTAAGCCCTATGACTATTAAATTACTGTTTATAAATTGCCCTGAAACCAATTTTTGATTTTTTCAAATAACCCAGCCCCATCAATACGGGCACTTTTTTCTGAACCCTGATGTTCCCGGCCATACATCAATAAGCCTACGCCAGTTGAGTGCGCTGGGTTTTTTACTACTTCAGCTAAACCCACCACATTTTGCGCGGTACCCAGGCGCACAGGCATGTGGAAGATTTCTTCCGCCAATTCCACCAATCCCATAATTTTTGAACTGCCCCCGGTTAATACTATGCCGGCGGCAATCAATTCTTCATAGCCGCTACGCCTTAGCTCAGCTTGAACCAACAGCATGAGCTCCTCATAACGTGGCTCTATAATTTCTGCTAAGTTTTGCGTAGAAATTTTGCGCGGCGCACGGTCGCCGATACTCGGCACTTCTATGGTGCCTTCAACACTGGCCAGCTGGGTTAATGCACACGCGTATTTGCGTTTGATGTCTTCCGCATTTACGGTTGGTGTGCGCAAAGCCACAGCGATGTCATTCGTCACTTGGTCGCCGGCAATGGGTATAACTGCGGTATGTTTGATGGCACCCTCAACGAAAATGGCAATGTCGGTAGTGCCACCGCCGACATCTATTAAGCAAACGCCTAAATCTTTTTCGTCTTCGGTTAATACCGAGTTGCACGACGCCAATTGTTCCAGCACGATGTCATCAACTTCTAAGCCACAACGGCGTATACATTTGATGATGTTTTGCATGGCACTAGCGCTGCCAGTCACCATATGGACTTTGGCTTCTAAACGAATACCTGACATGCCTATGGGTTCTTTAATGCCTTCTTGCAGGTCTATCACATATTCTTGCGGCAAAATATGCAGGATTTTTTGATCCGCGGGGATAGCAACCGCACGCGCGGAGTCAATTACCCGATCAATATCGTATTGGGTCACTTCCTTATCTTTTATGGCAACGATGCCATGTGAGTTTAAGCTGCGGATGTGGCTACCTGCGATGCCGGCATACACCGATTTAATTTGGCAGCCTGCCATTAATTCGGCCTCTTCCACCGCCCGCTGTATGGATTGCACGGTGGATTCCAAATTGACCACCACGCCTTTTTTCAGGCCTCTTGATGCTGTAGTGCCGAATCCAATCACTTCTACGCTGCCATCTTGGGTTAACTCCCCCACGATAGCGGCCACTTTAGACGTGCCGATATCCAGCCCTACAATTAAATTTCTTTCAGTTTTTTTCGCCATTTTGTTTGCTCTATATCGGGTTTTTTTGCCCTGTTATCTCATGAGTTGGATTGACAATTTTTTTCCAGTCTATTTCTGCTGCTTCCGGCTTCCATGACACCGCATAACCGTTGGTATATCTTAAATCGGCTATCGCTATGGCATTGACTTGTTCCGCCCCCAACAACGGCAGGGTTTTTAAAAACCGCTGCAATTTTTTTAATGGCTCGTTATGGCCCAATCTTATTTCCATACCGTTGGATAATTTCAGCATCCATGACCAACGGTCGTTCACTTTAAACTCTGCCAATATCATCGATTGGTCGGCCAATGCGGTATTGATGCCTTTCATTATTTCCAACAATTTTTTTTGTTGGCTTTCAGGGCCAGAAACCATTGGCAATTCCTGAAATTGGTCTATATTTTTAGGTATGAACAATTCACCTTTTTCAGTTAGTAGGCCATTTTGCCCCCAGCGCACATATGCCTTTTTTTCCCGTAGCTTGATGTCTATTGCATCAGGCCAAACCCGCTTAACCGATACTGATGCCACCCATGGCATTTGTGCCAAAGCCTGGTGGATAGCCTGCATGTCCGCGGTAAAAAATCCGGTCATCACTAAAGGCATTAGCACTTCTTTAACTTCATCTTTACTGATGTACTGGAATACGCCTTCTGTCCTCACATATTTAATGGGGACAGCATCGGCTCCATAGGTTTTTAATTGGCCTTGATTACGCCAAATTATCCCCAGTACCAGTACAATCAGTACAATTGCCTTAACGGCTTTCAAAATGGCTATCCCAAACTGGTTTCAAGTATTCGCCATACCAAATCATCAAAACCTAAACCTGCCTGCTGGGCAGCCATAGGTACTAAGCTATGGTCAGTCATTCCTGGCACGGTATTAATTTCTATCAATTGATACTGGCCTTGCGTATCCATAAAAGCATCAACCCTAGCCCAGCCTTTTATGCCTATGATGTCACTGGCCTTAACGGCAACCGCTTGTAACGCCTGTTCAACTTCGGCTGTTAAATCGCTAGGGCAATGATATTGGGTGCTAGATGCCAAATATTTAGCTTCGTAGTCATAAAACGTATTAGGCGTTTCTAAACCGATAACAGGCAACGCTTCACCGTTTAATATGCCTATGGTGTATTCTTTACCGTGCACCCAGGCTTCGGCATAAACAGTGCAATCAAATTGTGCCGCCAAAGCATAAGCGGCAACTAATTCAGCACGGTTGGCCGCCTTACTTATACCAATGCTAGAGCCTTCCTCGGCTGGTTTTACCATCACCGGGAAGCCTAATTTTTCAATGCAAGCATCAACATCATCCACATGATTAAGCACAAACCACTTAGGCGTGCTTAAGCCACTACCTTGCCAACACAATTTGGTACGCAGCTTATCCATGCTTAATGCCGAAGCTAGCACGCCACTCCCGGTATAAGGCATACCTAAAACCTCAAGTACTGCCTGTAACTGGCCGTCTTCGCCGCCCCGACCGTGGATAATATTAAAGACCCGGTCGAATTGTTGACCGGCCAAAGCGTCTATCAGGCTGCCCTTAACATCGACAGCAACCGCATCAACCTGTTTACGTACTAGGGCTGCGTGCACCGCCGCACCACTTATTAATGAGACCGGGCGTTCTGCTGCCGACCCGCCCATCACAACTGCAACACGGCCAAATTGTTCTGGCTTGTGCATTATTGCCGCCTTCATTTTTCACCTACCATGCAAACCTCAGTTTGTAATTCTATGCCTTGTGTTTGTTTAACTTTTGTTTGTACATGCTTAATTAAAGCTTCTATATCGGCGGCACTGGCGTCACCCGTATTGACTATAAAATTGGCATGTTTCTCGGACACGCAAGCGCCACCGATGGCATACCCTTTTAAGCCGCTTTGCTCAATTAACTTGGCGGCATGGCCACCTTCCGGATTTTTAAAAACCGACCCACAACTGGGTTGGTTTACTGGTTGGGTGTTTGCCCGTTGTTCCAATAAAGCTTTTATTTTTTGTAAACTTTCAGCCGTATTGCCGGTTTGTAATTGCAGGTATGCGGCTATAAACCAAGCGTTATCCAAACCCGACACCGAACGATAGCTGATACTGAAATGCTCAGGTTTACGTACAACCACCTCGCCACTTCGATCAATCACTTCAACTTGTTTGACTATGCGCCAGGTTTCTCCGCCAAAAGCCCCCGCGTTCATCTTTAAGGCGCCCCCCATGGTGCCGGGTATACCCGCTAAAAACTCAGCGCCGGTTAAACCTAGTTCACTACAAAACCTAGCCACTCGCGCGCAAGGCATACCTGCTTCTACATAAATTAAGCCATCCGGCTGTTGCTGCATGGCTTTTAAACATCCTTTAGTGTTGATCACCGTGCCACGTATACCGCCATCGCGGACTAATAAATTACTGCCTAACCCCAACCAAAATACGGGTTCAGTCGCAGGCAAAGTCTTCATGAAATGAATCAAATCATCCCGGTCATGCGGCATATACAAGCTGTCAGCAATACCACCAACACGCCAACTGGTGTACTTGGCCAGCTTCTCATTACTTAGTAAGCGGCCTTTAATTGCCTTGTTCATAGACTCACAGCCAGCGCATCGCTAAGCAGTTGCGGCAATTGCGCCGCCACTTGTCCAACATTGCCTGCGCCTAGCGTTAAAATAATATCGTCGGCGTGCACGATACTGGCTAATACTTGTGGCAGTTCTTGCCAGTTTTCTATAAAGACTGGATCAACTTGTCCCCTAATTCGTATCGCGCGGCATAATGCCCGTCCATCTGCGCCAGCAATCACGCTTTCACCGGCAGCATAAACATCCATTAATAGCAAAACGTCAACGGTGGAAAGTACTTTGACAAAATCTTCAAATAAATCCCGTGTGCGGGTATATCTGTGCGGCTGAAACACGACGACTTTTCGGCGTTCAGGCCAAGCTTGTTGCGCCGCTTCTAAGGTAGCCGCAATCTCCCGTGGGTGATGGCCATAGTCATCCACTAGGGTTAGCTTGCCCTCGGCAAAATCGATGTCACCCTGAATTTGAAAACGCCTGCCCACCCCTTTAAAATCAGCTAAACTTTTCACCATATCGGCATCGTCAATTTCAAGGCTAGTGGCCACTGTGATTGCCGCCAACGCATTCAACATATTGTGCCAACCAGGCAAATTTAACACCACGGGCAATGGTGGATGCCCAGCTCTGAGGACAGTAAAGGATGTTTGCATCCCCACTTGCCTTATTTCGATAGCGCGCACATCAGCATCAGCATGGACACCATAGGTTTTCACCGGTTTTGATATTTGCGGCAAAACATCCCTAACGCCTTCATCATCCAAACAGATAACCGCTAAACCATAAAATGGCAGATGATGTAAAAATTCTAAAAACGTTGTTTTTAAGCGCTCATAACAACCTTCGTAGGTCGCCATATGGTCTTGGTCTATATTGGTGACCACCGCAATCATAGGTTGCAAATATAAAAATGAAGCATCACTTTCATCAGCTTCAGCTACTAAATATTGCCCTAAACCCAATTTTGCATTGGTACCCGCACTGTTTAGCCGGCCGCCTATCACATAGGTTGGATCTAAGCCACTTTCCGCTAAAATGCTTGCCGTTAAACTTGTGGTTGTGGTTTTGCCATGCGTACCCGCAACCGCTATACCAAAACGAAAGCGCATCAACTCAGCCAACATTTCAGCCCGAGGAATAATAGGGATCCGGCTTAGGCTAGCCTCATCAACTTCTTCATTACTGCGGTCTATAGCGCTAGACACGACCACAACATCAGCTAAATGCACATTTTCACGTTTATGGCCTATGGTGATTACTACGCCTAATTCTGCTAAACGTTGCGTAACGGAGCTTGCTTTAATATCTGAGCCAGAAACTTGATAGCCTAAGTTCGACAGCACTTCAGCAATACCGCTCATACCAGTACCACCGATGCCAACAAAATGGATGCGGTCTATTTTGCCTAGGGCTTGCGCTGGAATTTGGCTGTTGGTCGAGTTCATGGTTTCGCCTTATCTATACAGGTTTGCACAACCAATTCGGTTGCATCCAGTCGCGCTAAGGCTTTTACTGATTGCGCGGTGGTATCCAATTGCGCCATCATTAGTTTGATGCAAGCCAATAAAGAAGCTGGTGTTAAATCTTTTTGCAGCAGTAATTGCCCCGCTCCGGCATCGGTTAAATATCGCGCATTAGCCACTTGATGATCGTCAATTGCATGCGGCAATGGTATAAAAATAGCTGGAACACCTGCGGCAGCCACTTCACTGACTGTCATCGCGCCTGCCCTACACACCACTAAGTCGGCCCAAGCATAAGCCGATGCCATGTCTTCTATAAATGCGCTCACCTTGGCATCTACTGCTAAGGCAAGATAATGTTTTTCAACTTGAGCTTGCATATCCGCACCTGTTTGATGCCAGACTTTAACTTGCTCCAGTTGTGCCATAGCCTCGGGTACGACCTCATTCAAGACTTTTGCACCCAAGCTACCCCCAACAATTAATATATGAGTACTTGAATCTTGACTATCCGGCTTGCCAGCAAGATTTTGCAAAAATGCTGTTCTCAAGGGGTTACCCGTACAAATAGCCTGACTTTGTGGTTTAAAACTGTTAGGGAAGGCTTCTAATACCTGCGTCGCTAGTTTTGCCAACAACCGGTTGGTGGTGCCAGGTATACGGTTTTGTTCATGGATTACCAATGGGATACCCAATAACTTTGCCGCCACACCACCAGGACCTGCCACAAACCCGCCCAGACCCAGCACTACCTGCGGTTTACGCCGATTTAATATGCGCCATGCAGCAACTAGCGCCGCTAGCAACAGCAGTAATGCCTTGCCCTTAGCCAACAATCCTTTGCCACGAATACCCGCTACCGGCAACCAGTCGATAGCAATACCTTGTTCCGGTACCACGCGGCTTTCCAGACCTTTTTGGGTACCCATCCAAGTCACTTGCCAACCTTGTTCACGCATTGCTTGTGCCACTGCCAAAGCGGGGAAAACATGGCCGCCAGTGCCACCAGCTAAAATCACGATGCGTTTGCCCATGCCATCCGACTCTTAACTTTAGGGCGACTCGCTGTCATCTCACTAATCTCGCTATTCACCCTAAACAACAAGGCTACCGCACAACACATCACCATCATGCTACCGCCGCCATAGCTCATTAATGGTAACGTGAGGCCTTTAGTCGGTAATATGCCCATGTTTACGCCCATATGGACAAATGCTTGAAAACCAAACCATATCGCCAACCCATAGGCTATATAGGCGGAAAAGCGCTCACCGATTTTTTCTGCCACTACTGCGATATGAAAGGCTCGCCAGACTAATACCGCAAATAATCCAATGATGCTGATGATGCCCACAAAACCTAATTCTTCACCGATGACTGAAAATAGAAAATCGGTATGTGCCTCGGGTAAATAAAATAGTTTTTGCACCCCGTTACCTAGACCCACCCCTAACCATTCACCACTCCCAAGCGAAATCAGGGCCTGAACTAATTGAAAACCGGAATTGAGCGGATCTTCCCACGGATGTAAAAAGCTGGTGACGCGGGCGCTACGATAGCGCGACAAATACACCAGCAATGCGGCCGCAACAGCAACAACCGATAATAAAACTATAAATTGGGAAAGCCGTGCGCCCGCTAAAAACATGACGCCCATTACAATGATTAAAATCACCACGGCCGAACCAAAATCAGGCTCCAGTAATAATAAAAAACTGGCGACTGCAAATAAGGCCAAGGGTTTTACAATACCAAAAGCCGATTCTTGTAATGATTTTTGGTGGCGGTTAACGTAACCAGCCATATAGATGACTGAGAAAAACTTGACCACTTCGGAGACTTGGATCCTAAACCCGGCAATCGATAGCCAACGTACGCTACCATTCACTTTTACCCCTAACCCAGGAATTAAGACAATCAGCAATAAGCCTAAACCAGCCAGAAACAGCCAAGTGCCCCATTTTTCCCAAAACTTTATCGGCAGTAAACTTACGCAGCCTCCCAAAAACAGGCCTAATCCAATATGGATGAGCTGATGTTCTGGGTAATACCAACTGTTCTCAGAGGCTTTTACGCCTAAATGTAGCGATGAAGACACCATCATGATATAGCCTATTAAAACTAGGCTGATACACGCCCCGAGTAATATGGGATCAAAATGATAATGTTTTTTATGCTGTAATTTTGTGGTTACCGCCATTATGCTAACTCCAATACGGCTTTGCTAAATTTATCACCCCGGTCTTGATAGTTTTTGTACTGGTCTAAGCTTGCGCAAGCGGGCGACAGTAAAACGCTATCGCCAAGTTCAGCAACTCGGGCAGCCAATTTGACGGCTTCGGTCATATCATTGGCATATTGCAAAGGCACACAATCGGATAATGCCCTAGCTATGGTTTTTGCATCTTTACCCATTAATACCATTGCTTTGACCTTTTTTTTCACCACTGGCACTAATTCGCTCATGTCTGCGCCTTTAGCATCGCCACCTGCGATTAAAATCACTTTTCGGTCATAGCCATCCAATGCCGCTACACAGGCGCCGATATTGGTGGCTTTAGAGTCATTTATCCAAGTAACGCCATGAATTTCAGCTATGCGCTGCATGCGATGCGCCAAGCCTTTAAAATGTTTGAGGGCTTTGCACATTAGCAGTAAATCTAATCCTAGCGCATGCCCAAGTGCTAACGCGGCCAAGGCATTGGCGGCATTATGGCGACCTTCAAGAGGCAGCTCATCTAATGCCATCAAGGATTGGTCGTGGTACATTAAGTACTCTGCATCCGCTTGTTTTTTTAGATAAAAATCCGCCTCTGTTTTAATGGAAAAGGTCAGCACCTCACGTTTGGGATCCAGCATGGCATGCACGATTTCGTCATCTATATTGATAACCATTACGCCATTGCCCCTAAAGACACTCTGTTTTTCGACGGCATAACCCGATAGATCAATATGGCGGTCCAGGTGGTCTGCACTAATGTTTAACACGGTTGCAACATTGGCTTTGAATACCGAGGTGCGCTCCAGTTGAAAACTGGACAGCTCTAAAACGTAGTACTCCACTTTTTCTTCTAATAAATCCAAAGCTGCGGTGCCTAAATTTCCACCTATCCCGACTTTTTTCCCTGTTGCCTCTATCATTTTGCCGAGCATCGTGGTGACGGTACTTTTACCATTAGACCCGGTAATTGCTATTACAGGCACCGTCGTGGCGCAAGCGAATAAATCTATATCACTGATAATTTTGGCACCATTAGCCAACGCTTTTACAATCGCTTTTTCAGTCAACGACACGCCAGGGCTAACTACTAAATGGGTTGCCACGTTAAATGCCGCCTCATCAAAGCCCCCCGCAAACAAAGCAATATCGGGCATTTGTTCTAAAAACTCTTTAACTAATGGCGGTTTTTCACGGCTATCAGCTATGGCAAAGCGAATGCCTAAGTTTTGTAGAAAATACGCAACGGAGATACCGGTTATGCCTAGACCGACAATCAATACTTTAGAAGCTTCCGCATCCAACGCAAAATGTTGTCCTAAAAGTTGTTTGATTTTATCCTTGTCCATCTTCACCTCAGCTTTAAGGTCGACAAGCCTATCAGCACCAAAATTACGGTGATGATCCAAAAACGAACAATAACCCGTGGCTCTGGCCAACCTTTTAATTCAAAATGATGATGTATAGGCGCCATTTTAAAGACCCGCTTTCCCGTCATCTTAAACGAGGCCACTTGAATAATGACGGAGAGGGTTTCCATAACAAAAACGCCACCCATGATGACCAACACCAGCTCTTGCCTCACTAAAATGGCCAAAACCCCCAAAGCAGCACCTAGCGCTAAGGCGCCTACATCACCCATAAATACCATTGCTGGATAGGCGTTAAACCATAAGAAGCCTAAGCCAGCCCCCACTAACGCTGCACAGAATACGATCAACTCACCCGCATTGGGCAAATACGGGATAGACAAATACTCGGAAAAAGCGACATGACCAGATAAATAAGCAAATACCCCCAATCCTGCGGCAACCATTACTGTCGGCATAATGGCCAAGCCATCCAAACCATCGGTTAAATTAACCGCATTACTACTCCCAACTATCACAAAATAGGCCATCACGACATACAGCCAGCCTAAGTCAAGCATAATGGATTTAAAAAATGGCACGATAAATTGGGTTTCTGCTGGCAAAACAGCGCTTTTATATAAAAACACGGCCGCCGTCAGACCTATCACTGATTGCCAAAGATATTTATATCTTGCTGATAAGCCTTTGCTGTTACGGAAAATAACTTTTTTATAATCATCTATAAAACCAATCAGGCCATTGCCCAAAGTCACCAGCAAAACTACCCAAATGTACCGGTTTTCCAAATCTGCCCATAGCAATGTACTAAAAGCAATGGCCACTAAAATTAAAGTGCCCCCCATCGTGGGAGTACCAGACTTTTCATAATGCGATTGCGGGCCCAGTTCGCGTACACTTTGGCCGATATTATTCCGGCTCAATTTACGGATCATTACCGGACCAATAATAAAAGAGATCACCAATGCCGTTAATGCCCCTAAAATGGCGCGGAACGTTAGGTAATGGAAGACCCTAAAGCTGGCATCAAAAGTCATTAAAAAGTTTACTAAATACAGTAACATAGCTACATCCTGAAATTTTTAACTAGCGTAGCGGCGACATTTTCCATACGCTGTGACCTTGAGCCTTTAAGCAATATGGTTTGCTTGTTGTTTAATTGTTTTTCTAAAGCTGAGATCAATTCATCTTGGGATTCAAAATACTCCCCGCCCATACCATAGGCCTCTACGCTATGGCGTGCTTGTGCGCCAACTGCCAACAGTTTGCTTACCCCACTGTCTTTAATTTGTTTGCCGATTTGTTGATGGATTTTTTGACTTTCATCGCCAAGCTCCCCAAAGGCACCCAACACTAAGACATGCTCACCCGGGCATGCTGCCAGCACATCCAAGGCCGCGCTTAATGACGCTGAGTTAGCATTATAGGTATCATCAATAATCAAGTTGCCATGTACGCCTAACAGCGGTTGCAAACGCCCAGTAACGGGCTTAACGCTTTCTAAACCTTGTTTAATCTGTTCCAGGCCTAACCCCAAAGCCATCGCTGCAGCTGCCGCGGCTAAGGCATTCAAGACATTATGGCGGCCAGCCAATTTAAGGCTAATTGCTATAGCACCGTGCCGTGTGAGCAATTCAAAGCAAGTTGCAAATTCAACATGCTCACATTCAGCACTGCTTATTTGTCCATCCAGCAAAGGTTTAAGCTCATGCGTGATGTTTTGCGCAGTTATGTCAGCATTGGCGTCAAAACCAAATGAATACACCGCTTTACCATTAGCCAATGATGTCCAATAGTCAAAATAACAGTCATCGCGGTTAAGCACTGCGACACCACTGTCTCTTAGGCTACTGACAATTTCACCTTTGGCTTTGGCGACGCCAGCCACGCTACCAAAACCTTCAATATGGGCAGGGCCTACATTGGTTATGATGACCACATCAGCCTGTACCAAGGCGCTGGTGTAGGCAATTTCACCCGGGTGGTTCGCCCCCATTTCTATAACCGCAAAATCATCTTGATCAGTTAACCGTAACAAGGTAAGCGGTACGCCTATGTCATTGTTTAAATTACCTTTGGTAAAAAGCACTTGGCCTTTAACCGCTAAAATAGCGGCAACCATTTCTTTAACCGTGGTTTTGCCATTGCTGCCGGTCATGCCTACCACGGGCACCATAGCCTTGTGGCGCCAAGCACTGGCTAATTGCCCTAACGCAATTCGGCAATCAGCCACTTTCAACAGCGGTATACGGGCTTGGCTATCTTTGCTGACGATAGCCGCAGCTGCACCTACTTGTTCAGCCAAAGTGATAAAATCATTGCCATCAAAATTAGGCCCGGTAATGGCTATGTATAAATCACCTTTACTGAGTGTGCGTGTATCGATACTCACGCTTGAGATGACGGCATCATCCCCTTGCAAAGTAGCGTTTACAATTTGGGCAATTTCACTGAGTTTAATGTCCATCATTAAGCCGCCTTCATTTTTAAGGCTTCTTGCACAACCGCAACATCGCTAAAGGGAATTTTTTTACCGCGTATGTCTTGATATTGTTCATGGCCTTTACCGGCAATGACCACACAATCACCTGGATTCGCATTAGCCACCGCTGTGTTTATGGCTAGGCTCCGATTATGGATAACTTCTACTTTATCCGAATGGCAACCCGATAAAATAGCCGCCACAATGGCATCGGCGTCTTCAAAACGCGGATTATCATCAGTAACAATCACATGGTTTGCCCAATGTTCAGCACAAGCACCCATTTGTGGACGCTTTCCGGTATCGCGATCGCCACCACAACCAAACACCACCCAAAGTTGTTGCTGGCAATGCTTACGCACACTGGCTAAAACTTTATCCAGGGCATCCGGCGTATGGGCGTAATCAACAAAGATTAAAATACCCGTATCCTGCCCTAACCGCTGCATACGCCCAGTTACTGGGGTAACCCGTTGTAATTTAGCCACCGCGTCTGCTAGCGGTATTCCTAATGCCAACAGCACTGTTAACACAGCCAAGGCGTTTTCAATATTAAAATCGCCGTATAACGGCAGAGACACGGCCTGCTGATCTTGTTGCCAATGCACTTCAAAACCTATGCCGTCGATGCCATGCCAAACCTGTTGTGCAACAACATTTTCTAGGTTCGCTTCAGTTTTGCCCTGACAACTATAACCCCATGCTTGTGCTGATTTAGGTAAGGCAGTTAACAAACTTAAACTATAACTATCATCCAGATTGAGCACAGCAAAGCGCAGTTCTGGCCGCTCAAACAATTTGCGCTTAGCTAAACCATAAGCGGCCATAGTGCCGTGGTAATCCAAATGATCGCGTGTAATATTAGTAAACACGGCGCCTGTAAACAAAACGCCATTAACACGGTCTTGCGCCAAGCTATGTGAAGACACTTCCATGGCCACAGCTTGCTTATTCACTGTACACATAGCGGCCAATATCGCTTGCAAGGAAACAGCATCCGGCGTGGTATTGCGTGTTGTTTCAAGATTATTTATGTCGCCCCAACCTAAAGTCCCGATTACGGCACAATCGTTAAGTGCTTGTGCCAAAAATTGGCTGCAAGATGTTTTACCATTAGTGCCGGTAATGCCAATTACCGATAACGCAGAACTAGGCTGACCGTAATATCGGGCAGCCAGCTCCCCCAGCCTTGCTTTTAGGCCAGGTACAGCAATCGCAGGGATTTGAGTAATCTCCGCGGCTAATGTTTGGCCATCACCTTCAGGATCATAAACAACGCTACCAGCACCATTGGCGATTGCTAGTGCGATATGAGCCAAGCCATGCTGTTGCGAACCATTCACCGCGATAAACAAATATCCCGTCTTAACATCCCGACTGTCCAGCGTTAAGCCACTAATGCACAATTGACTTTCAACTTGTGCATAGCCATGTAAAAGCTCACTGAGTTTCATAACGCTAAGGCACTCGTTGGGTTAACAAAACAGGCATGGTGTCTTCTTGATCCGGCGCCACCCCCATTACCCGTAACGCACCAGCCATCACTTTTGAAAATACGGGTGCCGATACCAAGCCACCATAATATTTCCCGGCAGTAGGCTCATCCACCATCACCACAACCACTAATTTTGGATCGGATGCCGGCGCTAAACCAGCGAACACTGAAAAATAACGTTTTTCAGAGTAACCACCATGGCCCGCTTTTTTTACTGTCCCGGTTTTGCCAGCGACTTTGTAACCATCAACCCTAGCCTCATAAGCCGTGCCCTCCTTGCTAACCACAGTTTCCATCATGGCCCGCACTTGCTTAGCCGTTTTAGCGGTAAACACCCGCTTAGCATCATCATCTTCATCACGTTTTAAAAAACTGACTGAATGCAAAACACCATCATCCGCCAAGGCTGTGTAAGCCCTTGCCAATTGCAATACGGAAGCATTAAGTGCGTAGCCATAAGCCAACGTGGCTTGTTCCACAATATGCCAACGATGATAATCTAATAGACTGCCGCTGGCCTCTCCTGGAAAACCTACGTTTGGAGAGGAGCCAAAACCGAGCTTGTTATAAGTACCCCAAAAATATTCTGGCGGCATTTTTAAGGCAATTTGGCTAACAGCGACATTACTGGATTTTTTTAACACTTCAGTTAAGGTTAAAGTGCCATAGTTATGCACGTCTTTAACCAAATGGTTACCTACCTTAAACACCCCATGGGTTTCAAAAATATCTGTCGATTTGACATAATGACCATCTAAAGCTGAAGCCACCACAAAAGGCTTGACCGTTGAGCCAGGTTCAAACACTTCAGTCACAGCACGGTTTCTATATAAAATCTCTTTTAAATTTTTACGGGTATTCGGATTGATCGAGGGTTGATTAACCGCCGCCAGTATTTCGCCAGTTTTGGCATCTAATACGATCAAAGCCGCAGATTTGGCTTTGTTTTCATCAACCGCTATCTGTAATTCACGATAGGCTAAGTACTGAATACGTTGGTCTATGCTTAAATTTAAGTCTTTACCTGAAACCGGTTCTTTAATGCTTTCCACATCATCAATTATTTGTCCTTTGCCGTCGCGGATAACACGCTTTCTACCAGGAATACCTTTAAGATATTGCTCATATTCAGCTTCCAAGCCAACCTGACCTACATCATTTAAATCAGTAAAACCGACCAAATGGGCAGCAATTTCGCCGGTGGGGTAAAATCTTTTAAATTCTCTGTCAAAATCTACGCCAGCAATTTTAAGCGCTTTGACTTGCGCGGCTAATTCTGGGTTGATCATACGCGCCAAATACGCAAACTGACGATTAGGGTCATCCTCCAACATTTTTTTAACCTTACCAGCAGGCAATCCCAATAACTTTTCCATCTGGGCTATCTTGTTGGCATTGTCAATGTTATACAGCCGGAGCCACTCCGCAATCTCTTGATCGGATTTTTTTTGCTTTTTAAGCTTGTCCAACTGCGTTTCCGCCAATTCCCGATGTAGCTTGGCATTAAGCTTTACGGACTGGACAGGCGTGCTAATCGCTAACGGTTCGCCATTTCTATCCCGAATCATGCCGCGATAAGCAGAAACAGAAACATCGTCAATGTGATTTTTGTCGGCTTGGTCTTTTAAAAACTGCTTGTGCCAGACTTGCAGGTCAAAAGCCCGGCCTAGCAAAATGACGACGCAAGCGGCCATAAACAGGAAAACAAACTTTCTCCTGCCGCTAAAATCGCCTTCTTCAAGTGTTGTTTTTTTATATGGAAAATCTATCATTTAAGGTTTTAAATAAATAATCTTTTCCCGCAATGGCATAACCAGCTTTAATTTTTCACGGCCTATCAGCTCAACTCGATTATGTTCAGCTAATGTCCGTAACTCCAGCTGCAACTGCCCCCATTCCACGTCATACTGATCTAACGAACGTTCTTGTTTTTGGATTTCAATAAACACTAAACGCGAAGAATATTTGCTATAAATAACGGCTAAAGCCGAGACTAAAAGTACCGTTAATAAAAACGCCATCCCTATAACCCGACCTGTTGCCACTTAAACTCTCTCAGCTACCCGTAATATCGCACTACGCGCCCTAGGATTTTGTGCAACTTCTTGAGCAGTTGCCTTTATCGCTTTGGCAATTTTTTTTAAACAGCCTTTTTCGATATCGCTTTCTTTAATGGGTAATTTTCCAGGATGCATTTTGTTACTGGATTCATCTCGGATAAACCGCTTAACAATTCTGTCTTCTAATGAATGGAACGAAATCACGACTAACCTGCCACCTGGGCTTAATGCTACGGCTGCTTGTTGCAGCACTTGTTTTAATTCATCCAGTTCCCGGTTAATCTCAATTCGAATGGCTTGAAAACTTCGGGTTGCTGGATGTTTATGTTGTTCACGGCTAGGCACGGCATTTTCAATTAGCCCAGCCAACTGTTTAGTTGTTGTTATCGGTGAACTTACCCTAGCTTCAACAATCGCTTTAGCGATACGTCTGGCAAAACGCTCTTCGCCGTATTCAAACAACACTTTAACCAAGTCTTTTTCATCAACTTTGGCTAGCCATTGCGCTGCCGACATACCTGTTGAACTGTCCATACGCATGTCCAATGGGCCATCACGTAAAAAACTAAACCCTCTTTCAGCATCGTCCAATTGCGGTGATGACACACCCAAATCAATAAGAATGCCGTCTAGCTTTCCTGTTAACTCAGCCTTGGCAATAATGTCTGTCAGGGCGGAAAAAGCGCTATGAAATAATTTAAAGCGTTGGTCTTGCTGTAAAAAATCAGCTTTGGCTGAGTTGATGGCTGCATTGTCCCGATCAAACGCCAGCAATCGCCCCTGAATACCCAGCTGATTTAAAATTTCAGCACTATGGCCGCCGCGCCCAAAGGTACAATCTAAATAACAGCCATTTTCTTTAATCGCCAAATGTTGCAGCACTTCTGCCAACATTACGGGGTTATGCTGCATTGGCTCCTCCCGTTAAAACGAAAGTGTTCCAAGTTCTTTTAAGTCTTCGGCGCTTGCGCCCTCGTCTAACCAAGCATTTTCTTTTGCCGACCAATCTTCTTCGTTCCAGACTTCAAACTTAGATAATTGCCCGACCAAGACCACTTTTTTATCCATTCCGGCATCTTTTCTTAGCTTTTCCGGTAACAGTAAACGCCCTTGGGCATCCATATCGCATTCCGATGCGCTACCCACCAAAAACCGTCTTAGGTAACCTGCTGCTTTATTTAACGTGTTAAGTTTTTTAATAGTTTCTTCTAGCTTTTCCCACTCAGGCAAAGGGTATAGCCACAAACAGCCTTGTTCCCTGACACAAGCTTCATCAACAGCAATTGAGATGATCAATTTACGCTCGCAGCAATCCTGCAGCTCTTCGCGATACCGTGTTGGTATCGTCAAACGCCCCTTGTCATCAAGATTGAGTGAACTAGTGCCACGAAACAAAATTTACCCCAAAATACCCATAAAAACCCATAAAAACCCATTTAAACCCACTTTATACCACTTAGGCTCACTATAAATTTGTATGGGTTTAGAGTCAAGTTGATTTGAACGAAAATCTTTCTTTTTTGACAATGACTTACAGCAAGTTACCAAAGCTGTACATAGAACTCACCCTATCAAGAAATAAATATTATTTCTTATCATAAAGTTAATTAGATTAGTTAAGAAAATACATCACATTAAAGCCAAACTAACTTTTAACCTGCAGTGACACTGCCTACTAGTTCACACGGCGTAATTTGACTTGTTTGCTAAACAGCAAACCAAAATGTATTAAAATATTGAGGAAAAACAAGGATTAGCCACAACGACTAAGGAATTGCGGTAGAAAAGATAAGGAAAGAGTTAGCCTATAAGCCGGGTTCTGTCGAGAACAGTCATTCATCTAGGCTACAAGTCACCTTGCAGCTCAAGCAATCTACCCGGGAACCGCGCGGGCCACGCGTTTGTTCCTCTATTTGATCTTGCTCCAGGTAGGGTTTACCCTGCCACGCCTGTTGCCAGCCGCGCGGTGCGCTCTTACCGCACCTTTTCACCCTTACCAACCTAGGTTGGCGGTCTATTTTCTGTGGCACTTTCCGTAGGCTCACGCCTCCCAGGGGTTACCTGGCACCTCGCCCAATGGAGCCCGGACTTTCCTCCACCTATCTTAGAGATAAGGCAGCGACTGTCCAGCTAACTCTTTCGGGATCTAGTGTACCACAGCCACAAAATCGCTGCTGCTTTAGCCATCTTAAACTAAGGTTATAGACATACCAATCTTATCAACAGCAACTAAACACACGGTTTAATCTGGTTTTCCCAAATTCAGTGCCAGCTGATATAAGGCTTTTTTTCTGGCACCTGTTATTTCCACCGCCAAATCTACCGCAGTTTTTATTGAGCACTGGCGTAACAAGATTATCAACAACTTTTCCTGTTCTGGTGTAATTTCCATATCCAAAACTGGTTTGTCAGCACCGGCTACGATCACTACAAATTCACCTTTACGCATATTTTCATCTAGCCTAACCTTGTCCAAAGCATCGGATAAACTGGTTTTTAGGATGGTTTCATGTAACTTTGTCAGCTCCCTGGCAATCACTAACTGCCTATCTAAAGGTAATATTTCACTCATATCCTCTAACGCAGCCAAAATCCGATGACTGGATTCATAACATATCCAAGTTGTTGGACAATCTAACTTTTCTTTAAAAAAACTCTTACGGGCAGAGGCTGTTCTGGGCAAAAAACCTTCAAAACTAAACTTGGCCATCGGCAAACCCGCCGCTGAAACCGCCGCTATTAACGCACACGCCCCGGGTATAGGCGATACCGCCACACCGGCCTCCTTCGCCATGAGTACCAGCGGTAAACCTGGATCATTTAATAATGGTGTACCGGCATCAGAAACCAACGCGATAGATAAGCCAGATTTTAGTTTTTCCAGCAAGGTCAGTGAGGCCTTGTCCTCGTTATGTTGGTGCAAGGAAACTAATTTATTAACTATGCCATAATGCTGTAATAGGCCTTTTGCATGGCGGGTGTCTTCGGCCGCAATTATGTCCACTTGTTTTAAAATTTCAATCGCCCTAAAGCTAATATCCGCTAAATTACCTATTGGTGTCGCAACCACGTATAATTTGCCCCACTCTATCGACATGTAACACCCTCAATTTCAATAACTTATTACTATAGGGAAAACCTGGACATGAGACGACATGGTTTAACCGGCTTTTTGGCCCAGCTATTACCCAGCTTTTTGCTGATTGCCGCGTGTACTAGCACAGCACCCCAACAACATAGCAAACGCAAAAGCAGCACGCCGCCACCTGCAGTCACAACTACCTTACCTGCCGAAGCATTATATCAGCCTGCGGTAACGATCTTATCTTCGGCACAAATTGATGCACGCCTGCAAACAATGGACGACCTTATCCAAGCCGGCAATGGTGATAAAGCCCGTGCCGTTGCCGACACGCTAAACCCTGTCGACTTAACACCAAGCCAACGTGATTTATTGAGCTTAGGTTATGCCCAAATTTTGCTTAACACTGGCGAAGCCGAACTGGCCCTTAAACAGTTAGATAAAATTCAGTGGAAATTTTTAACACCTGAAAATAAAAGCAAATACTGGCAAGCCCGCGCCTTCGCCTTATCCCTAAGTGGCCAATCACTCGCGGGCGTAAAAGCCAGGATAGAGCTGGATGGTTTCCTTAAAAATCCAAACGAGTTACACGAAAACCGCGCAGCCATTTTAGAAGCCTTGCGTATAATGCCGGAAACTAAAACCGCAAGCGATATTCCTGGCGACATACTCTCAGGTTGGCAGACCTTAAGCCAAATTTTAAGCACCCCTAGCCAAGACCTAAGCCTGCAAGCCGCACTGCAGCGCTGGCAAGACGGCCATCCAGGCCACCCAGGTAATAACTATTTACAAAACAAGCCACCCAGCCAGGCTGCAACAAATTATGTTATTGCCTTGCTATTGCCTGAAAGTGGCGTTTACGCTTCCGCGGGCAAAGCCATCAAAGCTGGCTTTATGGCAGCCTACCAACAACAAGTAGACCATAAACCAATCCTACAATTTTACGACACCGAAACGGCTAGCCCTGATGCCCTCTACCAGCAAGCTATTAATGCAGGGGCAAACTTAGTGATAGGCCCGTTAGATAAAGATAGCATCCAAAAACTAGCAAATACCAGTACCCTTACAATCCCTGTATTGGCGCTAAATGTAGTTCCGTACCTCGAAAAAGATAAACTTTATCAATTTGGCCTCAACCCCGCCGACGAGACTGAACAACTTGCCCACCGGGCAAGCTTAGATAACCATCAAAATGCGTTAATGCTGATGCCCGATAACGATGCTGGCAGGCGCAATGCTGATTTACTTACTGAAGCGTGGTTGCCCGAAGGCGGGCATATTATAGACAGCCAATTCTACAACCTGAATAGTACTGATTATGCCTCCGTCATTAAAGCGATGTTCAATATTGATGAAAGTGAAGCCCGTTTCCAAAAGCTCCAACAATTTTTCCCTGATTTAATTTATAAGCCTCGTCGACGCCAAGATGTTGATTTATTGTTTTTAAATGCTTACAGCAAAGAAGCACGCAGCCTAAATCCACAACTGCATTATTATCAAACTGGCGATCTGCCAATTTATGCCACGGCCAACATTTATAGTGGGCAAATCAACCCTATCGCAGACCAAGACTTGGAGGGTATCGTTTTTTGTGATATCCCCTGGTTATTTGAAAACAGCTATAGTGGGCCACTCGGCTTAGGTGCCTTGCAAGAAGTATGGTCTAAATTTCCTGCCACTTATGTGCGTCTAATCGCCATGGGTTTGGACGCCTATGCCTTAACAACCCAGTTAGACCATTTGGCTGAAAGCCCTTATGACGGCGCTACCGGTAAACTTTCTTTAACCTACAACAAACGCATTAAACGGGAATTGACCTGTGCCAAATTTGCCAACGGCCAGCCACAAGCAATAAATAATTTAACCCGCTAAGCCCATGGGAATGTTTTCAGACCTTAAAACCCAAGCCGCCCACTTGCTCCGCGGCCAACATGCGGAAGACCAAGCTTACCAGTATTTAATTGACCATGGCCTAAAACCGGTTTGCCGTAACTTCCGCTGTAAGCAGGGGGAGTTGGACTTGGTGATGACCGAACAAAATAGCTTAGTCATTATAGAAGTGCGTTTTCGTAAAACCGATAAATATGGCAGCGCCCTTGAAAGCGTCACCTATAAAAAACAATGCCGTATAATTGCTGCCACGCAGATGTACTTAGCTGCCAATAAATACGACTGCCCTATCCGCTTTGACATTATTGCCATCTCGGGTAACGGCGATATTAACTGGGTAAAAAATGCCTTTTAACTTAATAATCCATGAGCTTACAAGACCGCATCATCAACCATTTTACTGATAATATCCAAACCCAACAGCAAGCCATGGCTAGCTTGCTTGAAGTCATCGAGTTTTCTTCCCAACGCTTAGTTGCCGCCTTACTGAATGACCAAAAAATTCTTGTTTGCGGCAGCGGCAGTTCTGCACTCAATGCGCAACATTTCTCTTCGGCACTGCTCAACCCTTTTGAACGGGAGCGCCCTGCCTTACCCGCCTTAATGTTAAGCACTGATCTTGCACTATTAGGCAATACCGCGCTGGATGATATTTTTGCCAAACAAATCCGCGCCCTAGGTAATAATGGCGATTTACTGATGATTTTCAGTAATGGTGATAAAACCGCAAACATCTCTAAAGCCACTAAGGCTGCCCACGATAAAGACATGGCTATCATTGCCCTGACGGGCGACAATGGCCGTGCCATTTCACCCTTGTTGAATGAATCCGACATCGAAATTCGCGTGCCATCCTTATTTAACAAACGCATCGAAGAAACCCACTTATTAATCATCCATTGCCTGGTAGACTTAGTCGATCACCAAATATTTGGCGGGTAACTTGGTTTTGGGGAAGGTCTTAACTTTCTTGGTAATAGCACAATAAAACAGTCTACACCGATGACAAATACAACCGATATTTCCAGCCCTATATTAGCCTGTTGGCAAAAACTAGGCATTGATGCCAATACCATCAATATGCGTGGCTTGCCGTTTTTTAACGAGCCAGAGGCATTGCTTGAAGCTGAGGTTTCCCGTAACGGGCGTATTTTTATGCTGACACCCGCCGCCGCATCCGCTTGGAAAGCCATGAAACAAGCGGCTGAGACAGACTCAGTGGCGATCTATATGATTTCAGGGTTTCGCAGTATCGCGCGGCAAGCCGAACTGGTTGAAGCCAAACTACAACAAGACCAGGCCATCGATACCATCTTATCGGTTTTGGCCCCACCTGGTTGCAGCGAACACCACACTGGCCGTGCCGTGGACATTGGCGCGCCGGGCTTTGCCGGCTTAGATGTAGCCTTTGAAGAAAGCCCAGCTTTTTGTTGGCTACAAGCCAACGCCCAACAATTCGGCTACACGCTCTCTTTTCCACGCGGCAATCCCTGGGGTTACCAATACGAACCCTGGCATTGGTGTTTTAAATCCCTGGCCTAAAAACTAGCGCAATATGTACATTGCGGCAAACCAGCGAAAAATACCTATGGCCCTTATTGCGAACGCAGTTGGCTGCTGCCATCCATGTCACCGGTTTGGCTATACAGCATCGGCTGGCCTTCATTCAAGCGGCCAGCATCTTGCACTTGGCAAACTACAATTTTGTGGTCACCGGCATCGGCATAATGGCTTACTAAGCAATCGAAATAAGCCAAGCTGGATAATAAAATAGGCGCTCCGGAGTTGGCTTTTTGCCATAGATAACCCGCCATTTTATCGCTATGGCTGTGGCTGCCAAAATGTTGGGCAATCGCCTGTTGGGTTTGCTCTAAGACATTGATGGTACAAACACCACCGGCTTGTAATAGTTGATAGGAATAATGTTCAGGACTAATGCTAAAAGCCAGTAAGAATGGCTGGAAGGAAACCTGCATTACCCAAGCGGCCGTAAAGGCATTTTCATGCTGTTGGTCACAAACCCCAACTACATATACACCTTGGCTAATTAATTTATCTAGCTTTTGCTGATTTTCAGCCATTGTTTACCACCAATTTTATACGCATTGATAAATCTATCGCGTCGATATGTTTGGTCAAGGCACCAACAGAAATATAATCGACACCTGTTTCGGCAACCGTACGGATAGTCTGTAAATCAACATTACCTGAGGCTTCAAGCTCAATAGCGCCAGCATTCAAGGCGACGGCAAGTCGCATATCAATTAAGCTAAAATTATCCAACATAATACGGTCTGGTTGAGCTGCGATGGCTTGCTCAAATTCCAGCAAGTTTTCCACTTCCACTTCCACAGGCACTGACGAAAACGCTCTTGCTGACTGGATAGCCTGGGCAATAGAACCGGCTGCGATGATATGGTTTTCTTTAATGAGAATACCATCGTATAAACCCACGCGATGATTGTAGCAACCACCACAAGTAACCGCATACTTTTGTGCTAACCTAAGCCCTGGAATGGTTTTTCGGGTATCTAAAACTTTACAGCCTGTACCTGCAACAGCATCCGCATATTGCCGGGAAATTGTTGCTGTTGCCGACATGGTTTGTAATAAGTTTAATGCCGTGCGCTCGCCCGTTAATAATGCCCGTGCAGGTCCTGCCAGCTTACACAATGGCGTATTTGCACTTACTGACTGGCCTTCGCTAACCAGCCAATCTAACCTGACATCGGCCGCTAAAAAATTAAAGACTGCCGCAAACCATTCTTGCCCGCAGATTACGGCAGGTTCTCGGGTAATTACTTCCGCCACTGCGTTTATGCTTGCCGGAATTATGCACGCTGTCAAATCACCTGTGCCCATATCTTCTTCCAGATAGGGTGTTATATCAACAGCTATGTTGGCATGCCTCATCATCGCTTTAATGTGTCTAATACTTGTTTTATGATCGATACGTTATCTAACCTTACCACGCTAAACTGGCCTTGCGCCAACTTTGCATTGAATGCGTCCAACCTCATCTCAAGTAACTTTATCCCGCTCTTAGTCACTAGCAAGACGGTATTGGACAACTTGCTTTGCCATACTAGTTTACCCCATTGCGCGTTGCTTTCTGAGTGTAACATTAACCAAGTGGGTATCGCCAAGGCACCCACTAAACCAAGCTCTTGCTGCGTTAAGTTTGGATAACACGGTTGCGTGCTGGTTAGCTTGACTTGTTGGCTGGCCACCGGGACATTTTTTTTATCCAACAGCATAATATGCAAAACCGCCAATTCTTTAAAAAACCGCGACTGTGCCGTTTTATCATAACCTATGCGCTTTAGGCCATGCCTTAAGGACTTTACTAACTGGGGCAACAAATTTAATACCCGTTTTTTTTCATTTTCATCACCTGGCGGTAGCACACTCGCAATCAGATCATCCATCGTTTGCAAGGATGTTTCCCAATGCCCATGCTGGATTTCTTTGTGCTTAAAATCTTCGCTTAACACTAAAAGCCAAACATTCTGTAAAAAGCTAATAACTGCTGAAGGTAATATTATATCTTGTAATTTGTGCTGTATGATTTCAGCGATGTCTGCTTGTTGCTTTAGCCCCTGCTCATTTACAGCACAGTCACTCCGAAGTTGTTTTTCCAGGACATCGGCTAATAGCCTATTTTTACTGGACTCTGCAGAAAATATCTGTTCCTGTTCTTGCCAAAACCCTAACTTTAGCGCATCTGTGGTATTGAAAGCGGCTATGCAACGTTTAATTTGTGCAATTTCCCGTTGATCGGATTCTACCCCCTCAGTTAAAAAACGGCTTGCAGAAACTAAGCTATCAAGCAACTGGCCAACACTACCCCAAACCTGGTCAAGATCATTTATTAACGCCAGACCCAACGCCGCCACCGGTATTTCCAATTGCAGCAACAACGGCTTCAGGGCTTCTGAGATTAAAGGCTCATTTGCAATAGCATCGAACATTAAAGACACCCAATCCAACACATCCTCATCGTGCTGGCTTAAACATCTGCATTGTTCGCTATAATCAAGCTGTTTAAGCTTGTGAACCACTTGCAATTTGAGGGGCTGGGTAAAATCCCGTTGCTTAAGCGGGGTTTGGCTACACATCTGCTTTAGGACTTGAAGGGCATTTTCTAACTCAAAGACCTCGTAAACCGGCGTTTCAGGAATGGCAATAGATGCATAAACTGGAACCGCGTTTGAGTTTCGCCATTGTTGCAGCTGTAACACCCAGTTTGAGAAAGTCTCAGGGCTTTCCTGCATGGGTTTAACGCTAAATTCCGTCAATAATGCCGGTTTACTGCGTAGCTCGGATTCTATTTGTATGTGTCTGGCCAAGTCTTGATAAACAAACGCTAACTGGCTAAAGACATGGTCTCCAAAACTTTGATAAACTGCAATCCGGCTAGCTGTATTTAATTTAAAGCCTTGCAGGACATCCACCAAGGCTTGAATAAGCTTAGCTGGTGCCCACGGGTTTTGCTTACCTCCCCAACCATATTGGACACCTTGCTCTTGCCATAACTTATTGACCTTGAAAAGTTCTTCATGAAGGGTATTTTCGGTTTGCCGGGTCAGGCTATTAATCGCATATTCCTCAGCCAGCCGCTCATCATCCGCTAAGGAAATTGCTGCTAAATTAAGCGGGTTAAGCACAGATTTAGTTTTGGGTGCAAAGGTGACAGTTAACTGGGACAGATAGTTTTGTTTAATGTCTAAGCGGATAGTGCGTAAATACAACAATAATTTTGAATATTGGGCTTTTTCGGGTTTCGCCTTATTTTTACTGATTTGCATAGCAAATTCGCTATCAATTCGCTGACAGCAATCTTCAATTAACGGCTCTAAACTCTGTAAAAAAGCCTTGCTTAGCGCTGATAAAAAATCCGCACGGCTGGCATCAGTAGTGGTTTCTTTAGCTAGTTGCATCTTAATTTATGACAGTATATGCTTACTTTAAATTAAAAATTTTAGCTTAATTACCCTTAAAGGCTATACCCAAACACTTGATTTGCCAATTTATTAGGGACTTTTACAGCAGACTGTGAATACTTTCACATTTTAGCGATGGCTTATGAAAATTGATCAACATTGGCTTATGCCAGCCACCCAAACGCCTTCGCCAAATTTTGACGGACGCCCAAACCCAGAAGATATTACCTTGTTGGTTGTACATTGCATAAGTCTGCCACCGGGGGTATTTGGTGGTGATTTTATCAGCCAACTGTTTTGCAACCAGCTAAATCCTGATCAGCATGATTATTTTAAAACTATTTTTCAGCTTAAAGTCTCCGCCCATTTATTGATTAGACGCGATGGTGAAATATTGCAATACGTAGCGTTCAACCAACGCGCCTGGCATGCCGGGCTATCTGAATATCAAGGCCGCCAACGCTGTAATGATTTTTCCATAGGTATAGAATTGGAAGGCACAGAAACCACGCCTTATACAGATCTGCAATATCAACAACTTGCAGCCGTAACAGCCGTGTTATTGAAGCAATATGCGGGCTTGTCGCGCCAGCAAATAGTCGGGCATAGCGATATTGCCCCGGGCCGAAAAACCGACCCAGGTGCACTATTTGATTGGCCACGTTTTTTTAATCAGCTGGATGGCTTAGCTGTTGCACAGAGCCTAAACCAAACGACTCCGCAATCAAAAGCATAACGCCCAATGTTATGCCTGAGTCGGCCAGATTAAATGCAGGCCAATGCCAGCTGTGGTAATAGACATCAATAAAATCGATAACATAGCCATAAGCCACGCGGTCGATTAAATTACCGATAGCGCCCCCTAAAACTAAAGCTAGAGCCAGGGCCAACAAGCTCTCATGGGATTTTAAGCGGCCTATCCAAAGGGTAATGCCAATACTCACGGAGAGTGCTAAAACTGCAAAAAACCAACGCTGCCAACCGCCTGCTTCACTCAGGAAACTAAAAGCCGCCCCGGTATTATGCACATAAGTCAAATTCAATGACGGCAATATCGGAATGGATTGATAAAGTGCCATCATATTATCTATCGCCAACTTACTAAACTGGTCCAGGATCACAACCAGCAACGATAACCACAGCCATTTCAACATTTTAAGATTATGCATATAGTCTAGTTTCACCATTACCTGCCACATTTTCTATGCAACGGCCACACAGCTCAGGATGTTCTGGATGACTCCCAACATCGCTACGCTGGTGCCAACAACGGACACATTTTGCATGGCCCGACACGATTATCTTCAAACTTAAGCCTTCAAGCTCAGTCTGGACAGCCTCAGCAGCAGAGCTTGCCGGCAAGACTACAGCGTTAGAAGTGATTAACACAAACCTTAGCTCTTCACCCAATAAATTAAGGGCTTGCAATAACTCACCCTCACAGTATAACTCGACTTCGGCATTTAATGATGCGCCGATCTCGCCGCGTCCCCGGCTTTTTTCTAATTCTTTGCTGACCGCTGTGCGCACTGCCGTCATTTTTTGCCAAAATTCGCGCCCCATGACAGCTTCGGCATCCAATTCATGTAAACCGGTATACCAAGTTTCCAAAAAGACGGACTCGCTACGCAAGCCTGGCATATATTGCCAAATCTCATCTGCCGTATAGCTAAGAATTGGTGCCAACCAACGTGTTAATGCTTCTAACACATGATACATTGCGGTTTGTGCCGAACGTCTCGCCAAACCATCCGCTTTAGCAGTATATTGCCGGTCTTTAATAATATCCAAATAAAAACCACCGAGATCAATCACGCAAAAATGGTGCACTTTTTGGTAAATTTGCTGAAATTGATAGGCGTCGTAGGCCGTTTTAACTTCTTCTTGCAGTAAATAAGCCCTATCCATTACCCACCGGTCCAAAGCCAATAATTCAGGCAGCTCCACTAGATCGGCCGCAGGCTCAAAACCATCCAAATTGGACAATAAAAAGCGCGCGGTATTACGTAAACGCCGATAACCATCAGAGGTACGCTGTAAGATTTCGTCCGAGACAGTCATTTCACCACGGTAATCAGTGGCCGCCACCCATAGCCTAAGCACATCCGCGCCTAAATTTTGCATAACTGACTGCGGTGCAATCACATTGCCTTTAGATTTGGACATTTTCTTGCCTTCTGCATCCACCGTAAAACCATGCGTTAACACCGCTTTATACGGTGCCGCCCCATGCATTGCCGTAGATGCCAGTAATGACGATTGAAACCAACCGCGATGCTGGTCTGAACCTTCAAGATAAATGTCGGCCGGAAAGGCTAATTGCTCGCGTTGGCTTAAGACACAAGCATGGGTAACACCAGAATCAAACCAAACATCTAACGTATCGGTCATTTTTTGATATTGCCCAGCCTCATCACCAAGGAGCTCTGCTGCGTCTAACTCAAACCAGGCTTCAATGCCTTTTTCTTCAATACGCTTAGCCACCTGTTCTATGAGTTCTGCTGTGCGTGCATGCAGTTCACCTGTTTCTTTATGTAGAAAAAAAGCAATCGGCACACCCCATGTGCGTTGCCGGGAAATACACCAGTCCGGGCGGCCTTCCATCATGCTTTCAATGCGGCCTTGGCCCCAATCAGGAATCCAAGCCACTTGTTGCACTTCTGCCAAGGCTTGCGCACGTAAGCCTTGTTTATCCATAGAAATAAACCATTGCGGCGTCGCGCGGAAAATAATCGGGGTTTTATGCCGCCAGCAATGGGGGTAGCTGTGCAAGATAGTCTCATGATGGACTAAGCTGCCAGTAGCCGCCAGAATTTCCAAAACTTTGGCATTGGCGTTAAAAACATGCATGCCAGCAAGCAATTCCGTATTAGGTAAAAACACACCGTCATTGCCTACTGGGTTTTCTACCGCCAAACCATATTTCATGCCTACCACATAGTCGTCTTGGCCATGACCTGGTGCGGTATGCACAGCGCCAGTACCTGCTTCAATAGTAACATGGCCACCCAAAACGATAGGCACTTGCCGAGCATAAAATGGGTGTTGCAATAATTGCTTTTCAAATACGGCACCAAGACTGCGGCCTAGCACTTGATAAGTTTCCACGCCATAGCGCAGCATACTGTCTTTCAAAAGTGCTTCTGCAATAACTAAACGCTCCGCTTTGCCGTCAATTTCACATTGCACCACGGCGTATTCCAATTCCGGATTTAATGCGACCCCTTGATTAGCAGGTAAGGTCCAAGGTGTGGTCGTCCAAATCACTACGGATAGCTGTCCTGTTCCGTCCTGTCCTGTAATTGGCTGGCACAGCGCCCAAAACCCGGCTTCATCAACAACCTTAAATCGCACATCAATTGCCGGTGAACGTTTATCTTCATACTCAACCTCAGCTTCCGCCAATGCCGAACCACAATCCGTGCACCAGTGTACTGGTTTGGCACCTTTGCTCAAATGGCCATTACTGTTTATTTTACCCAAGGCCCTGACAATATTGGCTTCAAAGGTAAAATCCATGGTCAGGTACGGCTGTTGCCAATCGCCAAACACCCCTAACCGGATAAAAGCTTGTTTTTGCAAATCAACTTGTTTAGCTGCATAGTCACGGCAAGCTTTACGGAACCCTGCTGGGGAAACTTTGACGCCAGCCTTGCCAATTTTCTTTTCCACCATTAATTCTATAGGCAAGCCATGGCAGTCCCAGCCGGGCACATAAGGCGCATCATAACCCGCTAGGGTTTTTGATTTGACGATGATGTCTTTTAAGATTTTATTGACGGCATGACCTATATGGATCTCACCATTGGCATAAGGCGGGCCATCATGCAAAATAAACTTTGGCTGACCCGCAAACTGCGCCCTAATCTTGCTGTACAGCGCGGCACCCTGCCATTTTTTTAAGCGCTCGGGCTCCCGCTGGGCTAAATTTCCTTTCATAGGAAAATCAGTTTTTGGTAAATTTAGTGTTTTCTTATAATCCATTGTCATATTCACCCTTTGCAAAAATCGCTCTAGCCACCGCCGCGTCTTGCATAATCTGTTGTTTTAATTCATCCAAAGAGGCAAAACGCATTTCATCCCTAATTTTTTCAAGAAAATGGACTTCCACATATTGGCCATAAATTTCTTGCTCAAAATCAAACAAATGCACCTCTAGCACCACTTTTGCCAAATCACTGACTGTCGGCCTTACCCCAACATTGGCAACACCGTTAAGGACTTGCCCACCCCATCCTGTCATCGCAATCGCATAAACGCCATCTACAGGCGTGTTTTTTCTATGCAAATGAATATTAGCTGTAGGATAGCCTAAGGTACGGCCTCGCTTATCACCATGGCTAACCCTGCCACAAACAGAGTAAGGTCGCCCCAGCAGCTGCTTAGCTGCGTTTAAATTACCTAGCCCCAACAAATCCCGAATGACGGTACTGCTTACCCTAAGCGCCTGTAATTGGTAAGAGCCGGTATCTTCTACAGCAAAACCAAATTGCCGGCCTTTTTCTTGCAACATGGCGAAATTACCACGCCGTGCTTTGCCAAAATGGAAATCATCACCTATTACCAAATGCTTAACATTGAGTTTTTTAACTAAAACTTGCTCAATGAAAATTTCGGCATCGCAATTTGCCAGCGCTTGGGTAAATGGCAATATCAGTAAAATGTCGATTGGTAATTTGGCAAACTGAATGGCTTTTTCACGCAAACGCATTAACCGCGACGGTGCATTTTCGCCTAAAAAATACTCTAAAGGTTGCGGCTCAAAAATAGCGACAACAACCGGTAAAGCCAACGCTTGTCCGCATTCAGCCAATTTTTTAATGACTGCTTTATGGCCTAAATGCAAGCCATCAAAATTTCCAATTGTCAGTACGCATCCTTTTGTTAAAGGTTCAAGATGCGATAACCCCCTAATTAAGCGCATTTCAATTACTTAAGCTATATTCTATCATGCATCATTGTGCTTGAATTCAAGAAATGGCCGTTAAAAACGAACCGTTTTTGCCGCAAAACCAACGCCCAAATGGCGCATTTTTAAACCTGATATCAACAATGTGGCCCCGTAAACAAAGACACCTGCCATGATCCAGAACAACAAATGCCTTACCCTCTCAGCAGCTGCCCAAGTAGTCCAAAGCTTAGGCTCAACAAAGCCATATAACAGCGCCGACAACATAGCACTAGCCAATAAAATGCGTAAGCCAAATACAAACCAGCCTGGGCTAGGTTGATAGATTTTTTGCTTGAGCAAACGCCACAACAAGAGCACAGCATTTACAAACGCACCCAAAGATGTTGCCAAAGCTAAACCTACATGCGCCAACGGCCAAACTAAAAGCAAATTAAGCAGCAAATTGGCCAGCATAGCGTAAAAACCATAGCGGGCTGGCGTTTTAATATCTCCACGCGCAGTAAACCCCGGCACTAACACCCGTACCAAGATAAACCCCAACAAACCTACAGCATAAGCGCGTAGACTGCGCCCAGCTTGATAGACGCCCGCCGCATCAAACTCTTGGTATTGGAACAAGGTCGACAACATAGGCTCGGCTAGCAAAATCAAGCCAATAGTTGCTGGCACTGAAATTAATATGACGACCCGTAACGCCCAATCTAAAGCTTGGGAAAAATCATGGCTATTATCACTACTATGGCTTTGGGCAAGACCAGGCAACAGCACCGTCGCCACCGCCACGCCAAACAATCCTAGTGGGAATTCCACCAAGCGATCGGAATAATATAGCCAAGAAACACTACCGGTTGCTAAAAATGACGCAATTAAAGTATCCACCAGCAAATTAACCTGGGTAACCGAAACCGCAAAAATTGCCGGCACCATTTGATTTAACACCCGTTTTACGCCCGCATCATTAAAATCTACCCTGAAGGCCGTCAATAAACCTAAACGCCTTAACGATGGCAGTTGCAACAATAACTGCAATACCCCCGCTAAAAAAACTCCCCAGGCCAGGGCTGTCACTGGTTCTTGCATTAGTGGCGCCCACCAAACCGTGGCTATTATCATACAAATATTTAACAGCGCGGGCGTTAACGCGGGCACGGCAAACTCACCATACACATTGAGCAAACTACCTGCCAGAGCGACTAAAGTAATAAATAACAAATACGGCAACATTATTTGCAGTAATTGTACCGCTAACTGGTATTGGGCTGTTTCAGATACAAAGCCCGGCGCTAACAATTTAACCAAGATCGGGGCTGCCATAATACCAAACAGGCTCACCAGCAACATCAAGACGGCAAATGAACCCGCACAATTAGCGATAAAACCGGTTAGGGCTTTATGTTCAGACTTGTCTTTATAACTGGCTAATACGGGCACTACGGTTTGGGCAAAAACACCTTCAGCAAATAGCCTTCTAAAAAAATTTGGGATTTTAAACACGGCAAAAAAAGCATCAGTGGCAAAATTAACGCCAAAACATTGCGCAATCAACATATCGCGGACAAAACCCAAGATTCTTGAAATCATAGTCATACTACTAACTATCAATGTCGATTTAAAAAGTCGACGGCTCAAACGGCACACTCCTCGCTTGTCAACAAATATTACTTGACAATAATATCATTAATATTGATAATTTTCGGCTACCACTTAACTTTAAATGCAATCGATACTCCATGGCAAATACAGCACAAGCAAGAAAACGTGCGCGACAATCGGAAAAAAACCGTGTCCGCAATGCTGGACAACGCAGCAATTTGCGCACCTTTGTGAAAAAAGTCCTAGCCGCAGTTCATGCAGGCGATAAAGAAAAAGCCCAAGCCGCTTTTAATATTGCCCAACCTATCTTAGATTCTGCCGTTAACAAAGGCTTAATCCATAAAAACAAGGCGGCACGCGGCAAAAGCCGGTTAAGCCAAAAGATTAAAGCCCTAGCTTAATTAACTCACAATAAGGCGGCACCCAGAACACCTTGGATGCAGCCTTTTGCTTGATTGCAAGCAAACAAAAGGCCAATAATTGTGGTTTAGATCATCACCATGTTGTCCCGGTGGATCATCTCTGAATCATCAAAATAGCCCAGCACAGCCTCAAATTCTGAACTACTTTTACCAGCGATCAGTTTTGCCTCGTGTACGCCATAGTTAACTAGGCCACGAGCGATTTCCAAGCCTTCTTCATCGACACAAGACACTAACTCGCCCCGCTCAAACTGGCCGATTACGGATTTAACCCCAACCGCCAGCAGACTTTTGCCGTCAGACCTTAAAACCTTAACTGCGCCTTTATCTAAAACTAGCCGGCCTTTAACCTGTAATTGCCCTGCCAACCAACGTTTGCGCGCCGCTAAGGGCTCAATATCCGGTATCAATAAAGTACCAAACTCGCCCCCTTCAATAACCAGCGTAATGATGTTTGCTTCTGCCCCAGGCGCAATGACTGTTGCCGTACCTGAGCGCGAGGCTAAACGCGCCGCCCTAACCTTGGTGGACATGCCGCCACGGCCCAAGCCACTGCGGCTATCACCAGCCACCTGGTCCAGCAAGCCATCATTAACAGCAATTTGAGGTATTAACTTGGCATCAGGAAATAATCCAGGATCGCCGGTAAACAAACCTTTTTGATCAGTTAAAATAATAAGCAGATCGGCTTCTATCAAATTAGCAACCAAAGCGCCTAGCGTGTCATTATCACCAAAACGGATTTCTTCCGTAGCAACAGCGTCATTCTCATTAATCACGGGCACTACACCAAAAGCCAACAAGGTGAGCAAAGTGCTACGGGCATTCAGATAACGCTGGCGATCAGACAAATCATCATGGGTGAGCAAAACCTGAGCCGCATGCAAACCATGGCTCTGAAAATTATCATCAAAAACCCGCACCAAACCCATCTGGCCAACAGATGCAGCAGCTTGCAACTCATGCAAAACCTTAGGCCTGGATTTTAAACCTAACCGCGACATGCCTTCAGCAACCGAGCCTGAGGACACTAAAATCACTTCTATGCCTTGCTGGCGCAACGCCACCATTTGGCTAACCCAAGCTGAAATTGCCTGTAAGTTTAAACCCCGGCCACCCGCTGTTAGCAAAGAGCTGCCAATTTTAATGACAACCCGCTTCACATTTCTAAAATCAGCCCGCTTCACCGCTTCCCCGCCGCATTTCCAAAAACGCCATAATGGCAAAAATCAAGTCTTTAGTGCCCTCGCCATTAATTGCCGATATTTCAAACACTGGCCCTGTCCATGCCAACGCTTCAACAATCCCCTGGCAATGCTGAACCCTTTCCTCGGCAGGTAAGCGGTCAATTTTGTTTAGCACTAACCACCTTGGCTTATCAGCTAACTCAGCACTCCATTTCCCGATTTCATCGCTGATTTTCTGCACAGCTTCAACCGGCGACAGCGCGCTTTCGTAGGGCTCGACATCAACCACGTGTAACAACAAACCGGTACGTGACAAATGCTTTAAAAACTGTAACCCCAAGCCCGCCCCTTCGGCAGCCCCTTCGATCACACCCGGGATGTCAGCGATTACAAAACTGCGAAACTCATCCACCCTGACCACCCCTAAATTTGGGTATAGGGTAGTAAAAGGGTAATCGGCAACTTTAGGCCGCGCCGAAGATACCGCCCTAATCAGGCTTGATTTACCCGCGTTAGGCATACCCAATAAGCCTACATCAGCGATTAAAGTCAGCTCCAGACCTAAGCGGCGATGCTCACCTTTTGAACCTTTGCTGGCAAACTGTGGCGCCCGGTTGATACTGCTTTTAAAACGCGTATTGCCTAAGCCATGAAAGCCGCCCTGAGCCACCAGCAAAACTTGCCCGGCATGGGTCAAATCGCCAATCTCTTCGCCAGTATCAGCATCTGAAACCCGAGTCCCCAAGGGTACTGGCACATAGCAATCCTCACCTTTTCTTCCCGTGCAATTACGCGGCATACCTTTTTGGCCTTGCTGCGCCCGATGCACGGAGTGATAACGAAAATCCACCAAAGTATTAATATTTTCAACAGCAATTAAATAAACACTACCGCCATCGCCGCCATCACCGCCATCTGGCCCACCTAAAGGGACGTATTTTTCACGCCGAAAACCCACCATGCCATTACCACCGTCTCCGGCTTCCACACGAATTTCTGCTTCGTCAATAAATTTCATAGCTTACTTATAAACAATGCACACTCATCGGTAAAAACAAAAAAGCCCCGCCACAAGTAATGGCAGGGCTTTTTTGGCTAGGCAACGCCAAACCGGAACGGTTTAGCCAGCAACTATACTTACAAATTTTCGGCCGTTAGGACCTTTAACTTGAAATAACACTTTTCCATCAGTGGTCGCAAATAAGGTATGATCCTTACCGCAACCAACATTTTCACCCGCATGAAAACGAGTGCCGCGCTGACGCACAATAATGCTGCCAGCAGTTACCTCTTGACCACCAAACCGTTTAACGCCAAGGCGCTTGGCATTAGAATCGCGCCCGTTGCGCGTACTACCGCCCGCTTTCTTATGAGCCATTTCTATCTCCCCTTAGTTTTAAGCAGAAATGCCAGTAATCTGGACTTCAGTATAATATTGACGATGCCCCATGTGTTTCATGTGATGCTTACGTCTTCTAAACTTTATGATCTTGATTTTTTTATGGCGACCTTGTGATAACACGGTCGCAGTAACTTTGCCGCCATCAATAAATGGCATACCAACCTTGACGGCATCATCTGTCTGGACAAGCAAGACCTTGTCAAACTCAACACTATCACCCATACCGAGTTCAAGCTTTTCTATTTTTAAGGTCGTACCTTCTTCAACCCGGTACTGTTTTCCACCTGTCTGAATTACCGCGTACATTTGAGCAAGCTCCGTCAAGCATTGTTATTTAAGTGAACATAGAATTATAATTTTAAATTAACTTTGCGTCAATTTAAAATTTAACTACACGCATAATTTTATGTCGTGGCCTTAACCAACCCATAACTTATCAACTATCTTTTAACAGCATGGTGGGTAAAGTCAAGTATTGCGTTATAATACCAGCGATTGTTTGCGGATAAAATAATCCACATGAATATAAAACAAATATTACCAACAGCCAAATGACTTCAGTTGCTTCATCCATCACCGATTCCTCTAGCCTTATAGATTTTGAATCAATCAAAAACTTAACTGCTACTGAGGCTAAAGCCGTAGACCAACTAATTCTTAATGAATTATGTTCCGATGTCGTGCTCATTAATCAAGTCGGGCATTATATCATAGGTAATGGCGGTAAACGCTTACGCCCCATGCTGCTATTGCTTGCCGCTAAGGCAATACAAGGCAAAGCTACTGACAGCCATTTGATATTGGCAGCCGTGATTGAGTTTATCCACACGGCAACGTTACTCCACGACGATGTGGTAGACGAATCAGATCTCCGGCGCGGGCAAGATTCCGCCAATGCCGTATGGGGCAACGCCGCCAGTGTCTTAGTTGGGGATTACCTGTATTCCAGCGCCTTTGAAATGATGGTGCGCACCAACAATATGCGAGTTATGGAAATTCTTTCCAAAACTACCACAGCTATTGCTGAGGGCGAAGTATTGCAGTTATTAAACTGCAATAACCCTGAAACCACCGAAGCGAAATATTTGGAAGTTATAACCCGAAAAACAGCCATATTATTTAGCACTGCAACCCGCTTAGCAGCAGTCATTGCGGATTCTGAACCTTATATTGAAGAAGCCTTGGCAAACTATGGCCAGCATTTGGGCGTTGCTTTCCAATTGATTGATGATGCCTTGGACTATACCGCCGCCATCGAAGAACTGGGTAAAAACTTAGGCGACGACTTAGCCGAAGGCAAACCCACGCTACCGTTAATATACGCTATCCAAAATGGTTCGGAACAGGACGCCCAAACCGTTACCGATGCCATAAAAAATGGTGACCGTAATGCCTTCAATGATGTTTATGCCATAGTTAAGCGTACCCAAGCCATAGAATACACAGAAAACCGGGCTACTGAAGAATCGCAAAAAGCCATCAGCGCACTTAGCCCTATACCTGAATCCGAATATAAAACTGCGCTAATCTTATTAGCTAAATTTTCAGTTCAGCGCAGTTATTGATGACCTTTGCAAATCTAATAACTTCCCGGCCAAGCCTGTTGAACGCTGTACTTTTTGGGCTATGGTTGCACGCAAGACCGACTCACTTGCGCTGATTGCCACTTTTGTTTTTGCCCGGGTAATTGCCGTATAAAGCAATTCTTTGGTTAAGACCGGATTCACTATGTCCGGCAACAAAATCAACACTTCCGCAAACTCAGAACCTTGGCTTTTATGGATAGTCATGGCAAAAACGGTTTCATGCCGGGGCATTCTGGCTGGCAAAAAGCGTTTAAAACTACCATCTGCACGCTGAAACACCACTATCAACCGGCCAGATTGCTTGTCATCAGCGACACAAATCCCAATATCCCCGTTAAATAGCTGCAGTTCAGGTTGGTTTTCAGCCACCATCACAGGTCGGCCCACATACCAAAACGGGCTAATGGCACTGATGAGCCCTAAGCCCAGCAACTTTTTTTCAACTTGCTGGTTAACGTCCAAGACACCATTTTGGCCTTGCCAATTTGAACATAAAACCTGAAAACGGTTAAACGCGGCAAAAACAGCAGCCATCCCCGCCCCGGCTTTAAGTAACTTAAGGTATCCCAATTTCCGCCCGACGATAAAGTCAATCGCAGCTTCGCTTAATAACGTCACATCCGCCTGCGCCGTATTCAGCAATTGCCAGGCCTCGCTGTCTTGCTGGCAATTGACCGCTGTGGCCAATTCTTGGATGTAGCCACCAAAGCGGTGGGATTTTTTTAATTCTAAGGTGTGCTTAGGCAAGACTTGGGTTAAATCGGCCAACACAGCACCAGACTCCACAGAAGCCAATTGGTCTTTATCACCCAGTAAAATCAAGCGGGCTCCGGGCTTAAGGGCATCAACTAGCTTACTCATTAAGGCTAAATCGATCATTGAAGCCTCATCAACAACGACTAAATCATAGGGTAAGGGTTGCCCGGCATGGTGACGAAAATAAGGCGACAAAGGTTTTGCACCCAATAAACGATGAATAGTCAGCACTTTTTCGGGTAACTTAGCTGCAATTTCAGCGCTGCAAGGTAGCTGGGCTTTATTGCTTACGATGGCCTCCTGCAAGCGTAGGGTCGCTTTACCGGTAGGCGCAGCTAAAGCGATTAATAAAGGCTGGTCAGGGTCCGATAACACCTGCAATAACGCTAAAATTTTTACCACCGTTGTGGTTTTTCCCGTACCAGGGCCACCAGTAATAATACATATTGCTTGCGTCAAGGCCATTTTAGCCGCTTCGCGCTGCCAGTCAGGCCCATCATCATTGACAGAATCTGGAAAATAACGCGCCAAGTTTTCATCACGAAAAGCATAACTAAAATTAATCTGTGCTAACTGGGTAATTTGGCTAGCCAAACGATGTTCATATTGCCAATAACGATGTAAATACAATTGGCCATGCTCTAATACTAATGGCAGCGCATTGGCCTGTTCTGCCGTTACCACTAAACCGGACGCCAAAACTAAATCTTGCTCAGGCTGCGCTAAACTTAGGCAATTATTGCCTTGCCGTTGACCTTGCAACAAAGACACCAACAGATTTTCAAAGGCCAACAGCTTAGGACCTTTCAAACGGGCGCGTTGGCTTAAAAAACCAACAAATGCAGCATCCACGCGCGTTAAATTCACTTCAGCCAAAATTAAACTCCTCCAAACAGTAGGGCTAAAGCGTCTAGTCGTTGCAAATCAGGCACGTCATCATAGACGCCAAGCATCGTCTGGCTAGGTGACATACCCCGTACAAATAAATAGCGGACGCCACCAAAATGTTGCTCAAAAGCATAATCCGCCAAACGTTGTTGTAAATATTGGTGCAAAACCAAGGCATATAGCCAATATTGCAAACCATAATTATGCTCACGCATCGCCTGGGTTAGCCCGGGCTTGCTATAATCCATTAAACTATTAGTTTTATAATCAATAACATAATATTTCCCTTGAAACTCACAGATTAGATCTATAAAGCCTGTTAAATAGCCACTCATAGACTTATCGTTTAAAGCTTGGAAAGCAGGCGTACCCATCAGCAGCTGATTAATTTTGGCCACGTTAATCGGCACTAGCGATAAATAAAACGGCATTTCTTTTAAGCAACAGCGCGGCTCTAAATTCATTAAACAAAAGCCTGGGGTTTCTGCTGACAACGGTGTCGACACCACCCTTTGTAAAAGCTGGTCTAGTAAGGCAGGCGTTTCCAATTTTAAGCCGTAACGCAATAAAGCTTGTTCCCGTTGGGTCTGCGGCAGCTTTCCAAGAGCCAACTCAGCAAAAGCACATTTTTCCAATAATTCATGCACAACGTTTCCGGTTTGCACGCCTTTTGGGAGTTGTTCTGCTAGCGGCACGGCACTGTCTAGCCCAACATTTTCACCCGCCTTATCTTCTGGCAGTTCCGGGCTTTCATGTAAGCTTAATGCTGCCAGCGCTGTATAACTGCTCATTTGCCAGTGGCTGAACAGCGACCGCTTTTGCTTTCTGGCCTTAAAATTTCCTTGTTGCTCCCCTGCCTGAATATAACGTTTAACCGTTACACTCAGCGTAAGCATTTGATATTCAACGGCCAGAACCAAAGCTTTAGAAAAACGGGCTAACTTAATCTGCTGGCCTATAAAATCGGTATCGGCTAAATCCAATAACCAAGCCATGGCCGAGTTATTGGCCTCGGATTCTGTGCGTACATCTGCCCACACCAAGTAACAACGGTATTTGGCACGCGTCACCGCAACATAAAATACCCGTATATCTTCCGCCAATTCTTCTGCCAACGCTAACTCGCGATGTCGCTCAAAATCAGCCGACCCCAAATCAGCGACCATCTGGCCTTGATCATGGCAAACCAACAAATTTTTTTCACTGCGAGTATAGGTACGGCATTGCCATAAATACGGACAAAACACCACCGCATATTCCAGCCCCTTAGCGCGGTGCATGGTGATAATTTTGACGGCATTTTCATCACTTTCCAGCCGTAACTGGCGTTCCTCGCTACCCTTACCCGCATCAGCCGTAATAGCCGAATGCAACCAATCCAAGGTTTTAATTAGGCTTAAATGTTCGTCTATAGCCGCTTGTTGGACTAGCTCAATTAAATGTTGCAGATTGGTCAACTGCCGCTCAGCCAGCAGTGTTTTAGCGAATTGCAGGGTTATTTTTTCTTGCACTAACAAATACCGCATCATGGCCATTAAGCCCGATTTTTGCCAGCGTTGATAGTAATTAAGAAACTTCAGCAACCAATTATCCAGCACCTCTTCCGCTAAACTTAGCTGATATAGCGCCTGCCCATCCAGGCCAAACCAGTCTAGGGACAGCGCCTGTTTAAGCAAGCTGACATCACCTGGGTGGGCAATAGCTTGTAAGAGCACATAGAAATCAAACGCTTCTTGGCTAGCAAAAACCGACTGCACACTGTTCAACACAGCAGGCACTGCGGCTACTCTTAGCGCCTGTTGATATTCACGCGCCTGCCCATTACTACGCACTAAAATGGCAATGTCTTGCGGTTTGATATCGGCATCGGCAATCTTGTATCCGCCGCTTAACAACTGCACGATTTCATTAATGACTGCCACCCTAATTTCATCAGCCGCTTTCGTTGCCGACCAATAACCCATTTTGTTATCAGCATTTGGCGGTAATTGCCAAAACACCAGGGGCGCGACTGGCTCAGTATTATGTTGCAAGGCGCCCTGCTCAGTTGATAGCGCTGGCTTAACCGGAGTAAACAGCAAACCGTCCAGCAAAAATGCCTGCTCCTTTTGGAAGAGTGCATTTACCGCCAGCACTAAATCGGGATGTGAACGCCAATTTTTTTCTAAGGTAAAATGATGTTGCGCTTGTTGCTGTGCAAGCAAATAAGAATAGATATCAGCGCCACGAAATTTGTATATGGCTTGTTTAGGATCGCCGATTAAGTACAAATAAACCTTAGCTGCACTAAATAAAGTGTTAAAAATAAACCATTGGTTTTGATCGGTATCCTGAAACTCATCAATTAATGCGACTGGGTAACGCTGTTGCATTTGGGCACATAAAGACTTGGCATCATCGCCCCGTAACGCATCGGCCAAGCGATTGATTAAGTCATCAAATGACCACAGGTTTAATTGCTGCATGCGCTTATCTAAATCTTCATCCAGCACAGCCAGCAACGCTGTTCTAAACACCAGCCGTAACTCACAGATTGCTTTGGCCAGGGCATCCAAGCAGGTGGTATCTAGATTAAGACTGCTTAGATAAGCTGTTTTGCGGGCGTCACCCGTTTCGGTTTTCGTGGACTTAAATTTAGTACCGTTTAAAGCCGCCTTAATACCGCTTAAGGTAAAACCATTAAACACAGAAATTTCAGGTACTTGCATGCGGTCATGTAATAACCAAGTGGTCAAACCGGTTAGCATATTTTCAAAGTCACTACCGTAACTGGGTTTAAAGCTACCGGCTAAAAGCGCCTCCCTGAGTTTCTCCACCATGGCCATAAGCGGTCGATAACTTGCATCTGCCAAGCTTTTTATCTGTCGCAAATGCTCATCTATCGACGGGCATTGCGGCACCACATCCGCCCATTTAGGTATGCCCGAAAGACTGGCAAGTAAAGCCGCTGGCGTGTTAAAAACGGATGTCAACAACGCCACTTCTTCGGCTGGCCTTAGGTAGAGTTGTGCCCGCCAAAAATCATCCGCACACGCTTGTTTAATCGCGGCAACATCGGCACTTAATTCTGCATCAAATAATTGCCCGGTCTCCAAGGCATAATCTTTTAAGGTACGTTGGCAAAGTCCATGGATAGTATAAATGGCGGCTAAGTCCATACTTAATAGGGCTAGTTCAAGGCGCTGCCTAATCAGTTCAGCATCCAGTTGCACACTAGCCAACCAAAGCGCCAGGCTGCCATCAACCCGATCGCTTTGTCCAGCTGCTGCCAACTTGGCTTCGACTAAGCGTGCCCGGATACGGGACTTAAGTTCTTCTGTAGCCGCTTTGGTAAACGTTACCACTAAAATGTTTTCAATCGGTACTGCTTGCTCTACAACGAAACGTAATACCAGCATGGCTATAGCATAAGTCTTACCGGTACCAGCACTGGCCTCAATTAAATTAATGCCAGGCTGGAGCGGGGTTAAAGCCGAGTCAAAATGCGGGTATGCCATGCCAAGTTATCAAATTAGCCATAATCCGTTTAGGTTAACATTGCCATCCGCTTCTAGCTAGCCGCAAGCTTACAAGCCTAACTCGCTTAAGCTTGCATGTTCATCGGGACGCCGTCCAAGAGGCCAATGGAACAGACGTTGCCCGGGCTGAATCGGTAAATCGTTGATGCAGGCAAAACGCTGTTGCATAAGGCCAAACTCATTAAACTCCCAGTTTTCATTACCGTAACTCCGAAACCATTGTTCTGAGTCATCATGCCATTCATAGGCAAAGCGCACTGCAATACGGTTTTCAGTTGTCGCCCACAGTTCTTTAATTAATCGGTAATCTAGCTCCTTAGCCCATTTACGCTGTAAAAATGCATGTACTTGCGCGCGCCCTACGGGAAATTCTGCGCGGTTACGCCAGCGCGTATCTTCACTATAAACCTGCACTACCCGATCTGGGTCACGGCTATTCCAAGCATCTTCAGCCATGCGTACTTTTTGCGCGGCGCTTTCAAAGGTAAAAGGCGGTAAAGGCGGTTTAGTTTCCATATCAGCTCCAAATTAGTCTTGTAATGTAGACAATATTGTCTACATGAAAATGTAGCATTTGTAGACTAAGTTGTCTACAATGATTTCATGATAAAAAACCTTTCCCCTGAAAAACTAACCGCCCGCGAACGTATTTTGCTAACCGCGCACGATTTGTTCTATGAAGACGGCATACGCGCAACGGGTATAGACAAAATCATTGCTCAAGCCAAGGTAACCAAAGTGACTTTTTACCGGCATTTTCCCAGCAAGAATGAATTGATTATTGCGTTTTTAGATTATAGGCACCAGCTGTGGCTAGATTGGTTTAAAGCCGCCCTAAACCGTCACACTAGCGATTCAGCTGAGAACCCGCTAATGGCTTTAGTACCGGCACTTGCAGAATGGTTTAAAAATCCCATTTTTCGCGGCTGTGCGTTTATCAATTCAGTCGCTGAATTAGGTGGTAGCTTGGCAGAGGTGATGCGTATTTCTAGCCAACATAAGCAAGATATGGCTGAGGTGATTGCACAATTATTGCCTGAATCCACTAACCGCGGCGCCATCGCTAACGCCGCCGCCATTGCCGTGGATGGCGCCATTGTTAAGGCGCAGTTGGACGTTAAACAAGGTACAGCCGATACTGCTTTAGCAGGCTTGGCTTTATTATTACAGGGCATATCCACCTAGGACAGTTGCCCATTGCAAGCATTAGCCCAACCAGCGCCTGCCTGTGTCAATAAACGCTAGGCCTTGCGACGGTTCCGCGCCATGGCCATCATCGCCAACCAGCAAGAAGCAAACAAACCCACAGCGGCTGGCAAGGGCACTGCCACTGGTGTGAGCGTTAAGGTTAAAGCTAGATCATGGCCGTCCAACAATTCTGTCACTGGCTCAGAACGCCGCAGGTTTTCACAAGATTGACTAAACCAATTCTGGCAAACGTGGCTTGCCTTAATTTATCAAGTGAACAAGCTTACTAGATAGACTAGGCTTTATTTTCCCAGCCTTGCTTTTTATCTACCCATCTTAGGCTTAGCCAATACCAAATAAGCACCGGCACCATCATTGCGGCCCAGCTCCAATCATCAATCAAAAACACTTTTGGCACCCACGCAAGCTCCGTAAAAAACTGGCTCCATGGAATGCAATACAAGGTAAAAATCAGGCTGCAAATAATTAAAATGATGGCACTCTTTCGAGTCTCTATCGATGAAAAGGCTAAAAAAACCCACATTGGTGTGCTGTCATGTTTTTGCATAAAATCGTCTATTGTTTAGTTATGAAGGCATTAAGAACACAAACGCCGCGTATTCTAACGTTAAAATCGTGTTCCTAGCCCAGTTTTTTTTAGGCTGGCTAAAAACCAGTGTGATTTATTCCTGGTTTTGGAGCTGCTGCCAAAGTGGCACAATTAAATTTTGGCAATCGGTTTCAAAGTTTTGGCCTAACCAGGCCATAGGCTCATAGCCTTGTAAAAACAAGCGCTTAAGCTCTAACTCATAACCCTGTGCTATAGCGGTTGTTAATTGTAAGTTAGCCATTTCCAACGGCGGCTTTTTACTTTTCCCACCTTTTTTAAGTTGTATTGCTTGCTTAGCGTATGCAAATGCAGGTTCTACAAAAAATGCATCGGGACGCAGTAAACCACGCTGATAAATATCCAAAAACGCTAATAACATCTCTTTTGTGCCGAAATCGGCCGGCATCTGCAAATTAGCATCGGTGGCCAACAAATAAGTTGGCTGGCTGTCGATTTGGTTAACCAGTAAATGATGTAGCCAGGCGACTAACAAATCTTTACCTTTTAAGCTTGCATAACGGTAAAACAAACTCCCCTCTTGATAGCAATTTGCCAATTTACCGATAACCCTAAACTTGCCCACGGTTAAATCAACCGCTCTTTCAGGTATGGCCAATCCTAAGTTTTTAGTTTTAATTAAGGCGGTAAATTCTGCCATGTGTGTTTGCTGACGGTCAAACTCTAACTCACCTGCAGCACCTAGCAGCCATCGTCCTTGTGCCTGCAATTTTTGCAGCGATAACGGCTGCTTAGCAAGATCACTGGCTATCCATTCTTGATAGATAAAATAACTCTCTAACTCGTCCAAACTAAAGGGTTCACGCTCCTCCGCCTCAGGATAAAGCCCCCGCAAACGCAAAGCGAGTTGGTGCTGCATAAAAAACTTTTGCGGATGCCGGTAAAACGCGAATAAATCGTTAATTTCAATTATGTTTAAATCGGTCTCGCCATGCTCTATTTGACCTTGCCACCAGCCCATAGCGGGTGTTGTCTCGGATAATCTAACGGCTAACGCTTGTGCCGTCCCGCAATCGCTTTGTGAATAACTAAACAAATCGGTCTTACCGTTAAAATAATTAGGGCTAAATGCTTGTAAAGGATGCTTTATGACCACATCTTCCAACTGATAATGATTTGCCAATACATCTAATAACTCACTGACGACTATCGATGGCGCAATAGCATTGTTATGGAAGATGGACTGCCCAATATAGGTAATGATTAGCTGTTGCCGTGCCGATAATAAAATTTCCAAAAATTGGTAGCGGTCATCGACCCGGCGTAAGCGGTCGCCTTTACGAAATTGTTGGGCCACTAAATCAAACGTGGGGTTTCCTTCTAGCTTAGGAAATTCGCCCTCATTCATCCCCAGCAGTGCAATCACCTTAAACGGAATCGACCGCATCGGCAGCATTGAACAAAACGTCAGCTGGCCCCGTAAAAAACCATTACCCGATTTATGTTCATCCATGCGCCCTTCCAACCAGGCGATGATTACCGATAACGCTACCTCATCATGATGGACTGTGGCAAAGCTTTCTGTTAATTGCGCCAGCAATTCATTAAGCTGTTGGCGTTCTAAGGGATCAGCTTCTGGTAATAGCTGATCAGCGTAATAAGACAGTTGGCTAGCCCAGTCTGCTAATGGCTTGTTGCGCTGTAAGTCTTGGCTAGCTTTAAACAGTAATTGCAAAAAATCGTGTAAGCCCCCCAAAGCCAGCGCCGATGAGCCTTCTATGTCTGCATATGGCAATACCCCTGCAATAAAATCGTCCTCATTACCAATCGCCAGACCCATCAACAACCTTTCCAAAGCAGCAAGCCATGTGTACTCTGGGCTTGCTGGCAAACCTAAGTCTTCTTTATGCTGTGCGGACTTACCCCAACGTACATGCGTGGCTTGTAGCCAATGGTCAATCAGCTCAAAATCCGTTTCCACCAAACCAAAACTACGGAACACCAAGTCCCGCCGTAATAAATCCATCACCGAGCGCCAGCCAAATCGGCTTAGGCAAAGGTTTAAAAAGCTGATAAAAGCATCCAAAGCATGGTTGCTTAAACGTAAGCTACGGTCGGCAACCGCATGTTGGATATCATCAAATACTGCCGCAATAAAGGGCGCGTATTGCTCAATATTGGGAGCCATTACCACTATGTCACGTAATTCCAAGCTAGGCTCTAGCTCTAATGCCGATAGTAGCTGATCTTTCAACACCTCCACTTCTCTTAGGCGTGAATGGCAGGCGTGGATGCTAATGGAAGCATCGTTGCGCAAGCTTATGTTGTGCACTTCATTATTCAGGACATCATTTTGCAATTGTTGCAAATTGTGATTGGCAACCACGGCCTCAAAGCTACTCGGTTCCATGGCAAACTCTGCCAGCTCCAATAACATTTCCTGAAACTCGCGGCCTTGCTGGCCTAGCGCTAACAGCAAAGGGTGCGCGCCCTGCTCGGCAGTAAGCATGGCTTGCCGCTTACTTGCTAAGTCCGCCCAATACGCCTGCGCTGGGTTTAATAAATATAAATGCAGTTGGCAATGCCGGGATAAGCTTTGTAAATAACTTAAAAACAAAGGTGGCATAGAATTTAAGCCAAATACCGAGATACGCTCAGGTAAGACATCTGCAAACTCGCCTTCAGCCGCGGCCTGAAGTTTTTTGATCACTTCCAACCATAATAAGCCTCTGTGCTGGCTTCCTGCCTGTTCCAATACCTTTAGCCATAATTGTTTTTGCCAACGTTCCGTTACTGTGCCATAGACCAGCTGACCGCTTTGCCAGGCGGCTAACATGTCGGGCCGCATTATTTGATATTGGTCAAAAAGCTGTGCTATTTGCTGTGCGAGTTGATAACGTTTTAGTGCTTTATTTTGCCCTGCTAAATATTGGCATAAAACCGGAAACTCGGCGTTATCTAGCCGCCTTAACAAACTGTCTAAGCGCCAGTGCATCAAATGCCGGTCAAAAGCAGCATCTTGCAATCGGCTATCCAATTGCTGTGCCGCCATGGCAAAAAATTTGCTTGGGAATAAAAACTCAAAGTTAGCCCATACCTTAAAGCGGCTGGCCAATTGTTGGCATAACCAACGTTCCATACCTTGGCTTTGGATTAAGAAGATTTCTTTACTCAACGGCGTAGACAAGGGTATTTGGATCACTGCAGCCAAATGCTCAAGCAGGTTTTCGGTTTTATTGGAACTGTGAAGAATAAACATGCAAGTTTTCAGTAAGCCAAAGCGTTATTTTCCCAACAAGTTATACAATTTCTGACGTTAGAATAAATTCCGTATAAGCCACTGAAATTTTATATTTATTTAGCCTTGTAAAAAGTTTAGCCAGCGCTATATTGAAAAAGCTAAATTAATAAAAAACTAATCAAAAGTGGAAAAAATGTAGTTTTTATAGCTTGCTATCTAGCGCTTATGTTGAAAACAATTTAAGCCGGTTTTACTTATCCACTAAGCCACAAAAAACAACACCTGAGGGGGATTTGTCTTTATGACGATCAAACAACGTATTGCCCTATTGGCGGGATCACTGCTTTTAGGCTTAATCCTCTGTAATGGTGCATTAAATTGGGCATTAAACAAAACACGTATTGGCGGCCAACTTTATAACGATATTGTCAACGACAAGGACTTACTGGCCGATATTCTACCGCCGCCTGAATATATAATCGAAGCTTATTTAACCGTTTATCAATTGCTGGCCAGCACCGATGAAGTCACGCGTACGGAATATGGCAAACGCATCAGCCAATTGGAAGCCGACTACCTAAACCGGGAAAAGTTTTGGCAAACGCAAAGCTTAGGTGAACAAGCTCGCCAAGCCTTAACGGCCTCGCAGCAAGATGCCCATACGTTTTTTCTGCTATGCAAGCGCTTACAGGCAGCTACCACAGCAAATAGCACAGACGCTGAGGCCATAAAGCAAGACATAACCCAAGCTTATAACAGTCACCGTAGCCATATTGACCAATTGGTCACTATCAGCAACCAGGCATTCACAGAACATGATGAATTAGGTAAAACCACAACGCATCGCCTGCAATTATTTAGTTCAACATTAGCCATTGCAGTAATTTTAGGGGGTATCGCCATTTCACTTTGTACTATGCGTAGAATTACCATGCCCTTAGACCAACTTAAAACCGTGTTTGCCAAAATTACCGCAACAGGTGATTTTAGTATCCGCTCCCAACAAGATACCCTTAATGATGAAATTGGCGAACTTGCCCGTAATATTAATGAGTTATTGGCCGAACTACAATCCTCTTTCCAAGAAATTACGACTGTCGCCAATACGTTTGCCGACGGCAACTTTGGCCGGCGCTTAAATAGCCAACAGTTAGGTGACCTTGGCCAATTAGCCGATTGCCTGGACACTTCTTTCGCCGAGGCTGAAGCTGCAGTTGGCATTATGGCGCAGCTAATTTCCGCTATTAAGGAAGGCGAAACAGTTGACCCTACCATCATCGAAAACCAGCACTTAAAAGGCCAATGGTTGGAAGAAACCGAAATAGCCTTCCAAGCATTAAACGATTTGAACACCATGTTCCAGGAAATTACCCAAGTCATGCAACAATCCTCATGTGGTCATTTTAATGGCCACATCAACCTTAAAGTTTCGGGTATTTATCTTGCGTTGATTAACGCCATCAATATCGCTATGCATAGGCTAAATTTGGCGGTATCCGATATTGTTGACACCACGGAAGCGCTTGCGCTGGGCAATCTTACAGTTACCGTCAACGGCCATCATGAAGGCGAACTGCTACGCTTGAAAAATTCTTTAAATCAAGCCATTACCGCACTATCGGAGTCTTTTTCCCAAGTTTTAGGGCGCTCTAGCGAAATTTTGCAACTCTCAGGACAAGTCGCACTGGCCAATCAAGACTTATCAGAACGTCTAAACCAGCAAGCTTGCACGTTGGAACAGGTGACCAGTACCATGTTTGAAATTACCGCCCAAATTCAGGCCGCTACCCAACAGGCAGAAAAATCTAAATCGATTACCCTAGATGCCCATGACGCGGCCAAAACCGGTGCTTTTGAAATGCAAAATGCGGTCTCTTCCATGCGTGTGATTCGGGAGTTTAGCAACCAAATCACTGGCATTATTGGCTTTATTGACGGCATAGCCTTCCAATCAAACTTGCTTGCGCTAAATGCCGCCGTAGAAGCTGCCCGCGCGGGTGAAAATGGCCGCGCTTTTGCCGTAGTCGCAGGTGAAGTCAGGACATTGGCACAAAAATCGGGCGAAGCCGCTAAAGACATTAAATTATTAATCGCCCAAACCACCGATAAAATTCATGAAGGCACTGAAAAAGTTGAAAGTACGGAAGTAACCATAGAGCGCATCAGTAGCCAAGTGGCACAAGTTGGCCAATTGATGGAAGATATTTCAAAATCGGCGCATGAACAGGCTGTTGGCGTCGGCAGTACCTCAGCTGCGATCCGTGAAATCGATAATAACTTGCAATTAAATGCAGCCTTGGTAGAAAAAAATGCCCAATTGGCACATCATCTTGACCGAATCGCCCAAACCCTAAACAATTTAGCAGGTCAATTCAAACTGCAAACAAATTCCCACCATAAGCCTGCCAGCACCAGCGAAAAACCTAAAGAAACCAACTTACGTTTAGTCGTCAACGCTAAACCATCCCTGCCAGCTAGCATAGACAATAACGACTGGGCTGAATTTTAAGGCTCCCAGCCATTGCCATGCTTAAGCATCCTAGTCCTGTTACTCTTTTGCAGTTGTGTTTGCCAAAGCTTCGATAATTAACCGCAATTTGTTTTGCAGAATACGGGTATTTTCAGGCCCCATGCGCAGTAACTGTTTTTGCACTGGGCTTAAAGCTTCCAAATCAGTACTAGCAAACTTATAACGCACACCAAAATTAACCAATTCAATAGGCGCTTCAATGATAGGCGCTGCTAGCATTTCAGCGGCCGCTTTGGCTATTACATCATCCAGCCGATACGCTTGTGGGTAGCTAAACTCAGCAAAGACTTGTTGGCATAACGGTTTAAAACTTTTATAGAGCGCTAATAAAGCGCCTACATCCATAGCATCCACAGCCGCGACAAATTCGTTATAGCGTTGGTAGCTGGTCGGCCCCATCAGCAAACCCTGATTGCCAACATCTGCAACAAAACGTTGTTTTAATTTAAGAAAAGCGATATTTTTTACTAAGCGTTGGCCTTGGGAAAAATCGTTGATAATCAGCATGCCTTTACGAATTAACTGGTCGCCGACTAACCATTCGCCTAATGCCGGAGAAATCCGGATGAGACTTTCCCGAAACAAACCATCGCTATTTTCAAGGTTAGGTAAAACAAACGCGTGTTCTTCTTGCAAGCCTTCAATATCTTCAATATTCACTGGCACAGGCGCTAAAGCCGGGTCAGTATGCCCGCTTGGATTAGGCAAGGTTTGATAATACGCCCGATCACTGTTAGGTGCAGGCACTGGCAGAGCCAACACCACTTCCTGCGCAGGCTGCTCAAAAAAACCCGGGTATTGCAGTTTTATCCCATAAAATACGCCAAAAATTAGGACTTGGATAGCCACTAAAACCAAAACAGCATTTTTGATAAAACTATTATTTTTTTTATTTTTTGTGTCGCTATATCGACCCATATGCAAGACCTTACTGTAGTTGTAGGCTAGAATAACAAGTTATATTTTGGCTTTGCTTAAAAATAACACAACTTGTATCACCAATATTTTCATTTTAACGAAGCGCCCTTTTCAATCGCGCCAGACCCTCACTTTATGTTTATGAGTGAGCGCCATCAAGAAGGCCTGGCCCACTTGCTGTATGGCATCAATGAAGGCGGCGGCTTTATAGCACTTACCGGTGAAGTGGGTACCGGTAAGACCACGCTATGTCATTGTTTACTTCAGCAACTGCCCGAGCACGTCGATGTTGCCCTCATCCTTAACCCTAAACTTAACGCCATTGAACTATTGGCCAGCTTATGTGATGAACTGGGGATCCAATATCAGCCTCAATTTTTGTCACTTAAGCATTTAGTTGATGTGCTTAACCAATATCTATTAAATGCCCATACGCATAATCGACGTACAGTCCTGTTAATCGATGAAGCACAAAATTTAAGCTTGGAAGTTTTAGAACAAATCCGCTTGTTGACCAATCTGGAAACAACAAAGACCAAGCTGCTACAAATTATTCTTGTCGGCCAGCCCGAACTTAAGCAATTACTAGAACGCCAAGAACTCCGTCAGCTCAACCAGCGTATTACCGCACGTTATCATTTACAACCGTTAACCTATGCAGAAACCCAAGCTTATATTCGCCATCGTCTAAGTGTCGGGAATGGCAACCCTGAGCTCTTTAAAGCCAGCGCCATCCGCAAAATTTACCAGTTATCCTCGGGTATCCCCAGAGTTATTAACATACTCTGTGACCGGGCCTTACTGGGTGCCTATGCCAATAATCGTCAACTAGTTGATGTCAGCCTGGTTAAGCAGGCCGCTAAAGAAACTTTATTACCTCCCGCAAAGCCAAAAACCCTAGCTTATTCTGCCATTATCTTTAGCCTAGTTGCGGGCTTGGTCTTTTATGGCTTAAACCGTCCACAACCAGCCAACAACAAACTGATAGTAGCAGGCCGCTTGCCTGCAGCACCAACAGCACACAAACCGGCTTTAGATAAAAACAAAATCGTTGAGCTCTTAAGCACAGCTGATGTTTCTTTGCCGCAAGCGACCGCCAAAGCGTTAAAAATCTGGCAAAAACCTGTCACTGTGCTGGCTGCAAGTTGTGCAGATGCCGCAGCCTTTGGCTTATATTGCCTGTTTGATAAAACCGATTGGCAACACCTAATCGAGCTGGACCGCCCTAGCATTTTAGAATTGACAACGGCTACGGGAGAAAAACGCTTTGCGTTACTGAAAGGCATCCGCAAAGCTCAGGCTATCTTACAATTGGATCAAGAAATTACCGTACCCATAGCGGATTTACTAACCGTCTGGCAAGGCTACTATTTAGTTCTTTGGCAACCCCCGTTCCCTAATTTAACAGACATTAAGCCACCACTAAACTCACCCGCTGTGCTTTGGCTTAGCCAACAATTAAACCGCATTGATAACACCACAGCCAAGCCCCACCAAGGGCAAAATTTTGACCCCGCTTTAAAACAACAACTGCAAGCCTTTCAACAACGCCAACATTTAACTGCTGATGGGATAGCGGGCGGTTTAACCTTGATCCATATCGAAAACCTTACCGACCCCAAACGTTCGCCGCACCTGGTTAAGGGGGAATAAAGATGTCATATATCCTTAATGCACTACGCAAATCGGAACGTGATCGCAAAGCCATGCAAGCTGAGACCGTCACGGATAGAATTTTATTGCCGCCTACCAGTAAAAAAAATCCATGGACTAACCGAATTGTTTTCGGCCTAATCTGTAGTAATATTCTTATTATCTTCGCTTTTTTTCTATTTTACCCACACCCAAGCTCAACGTTAGCGGTATCAACAAACAACCCACCTAACCCAGTTTTAAATCCAGCACCTACCCCGTCAGCTACGTTGGCCACAGAAACTGGGCCATTGTCTATCTCCGGGCAAATAGCCACGCACAGACCTGAGCCCTTACCAGCGCAACCAGCTGCCACAGAAAAGCCCAAGGTTTCGGCAACAAAAAACCTGGCCCAGCCTATCCTAACCACCACAGCAGCTATTGCAACGCCGCCAAAACCTATCCCTAGTACCAACACGCAGCCTGCCTTAACACCAGTCAATTCAGCACAACCGGAACCTGCTGCCATTACTGACAACAGCAACCTAAAACCTGCTCCAATCAAGGACAGCATTCCCTTTATTGACGCCTTAGCGCCCGATTTGCGCCGTTCACTACCGGATATCAAAATTAATGTCTTTGTTTATGACAGTGTTGCCAGCGAACGCTTTGTCATGATCGATATGGCTAAATATAGCATTGGGCAGCGCACGCCCAGCGGCTTGCAAGTTGAAGATATTAGGCCTGACAGCTTAGTTTTAAATTTTAAAGGCCAACGCTTTCAAGTTAATCGCCCTTAAACTTTGTTTAAATTTAATAGTCTATGCTTTAAAGCCACACTCTCACGACTTAGCTCAGCAACGGCTTAAACGTGGTGTCACACAATCTTAAAATAACCTTCATGTAGCTGTCACATAAGCCATTTAATCTTTTTAGACTAAAATGGAAGTGGGTAGGAAAGGAAATCTGCAATTTTCACGTCTGCTCAAGTGTGCGGTAAACGGCAGCAGACCTCTCAAGAGGGGTAACTAAAATGAAACTGCTATATTCAATCCACAAATATGATGTCTTTATGTTCACTTGGCTAGCTAATGCTAAAATGCATGCCACGTTAGCCAAGCTAGGTCGTTATTTGTCAAAAACCGGTGATGGCCAGCTCTATGTCCTAATCGCGGTTACCTTATATCTGTCCGAAGGTATTAGCCCGTTTGTAAAAACCATCGTCCTTGCATTCCTGATTGAAAGGCCGGTTTACTACATTCTAAAAAATAGCTTTAAACGTAACCGCCCTGAAGCGGCGCTTAAAAACTTCCACAGTATCATCAAGCCTTCGGATAAATTTAGCTTCCCTTCCGGACATACCTCCGCCGCTTTTATGATGGCCACAATCATTAGCTATTTTATGCCCGTACTAATAGTGCCACTTTTTGGTTGGGCTATACTAATCGCATTATCCCGTGTAGTCTTAGGGGTTCATTTTCCCACTGACACGTTAATGGGAATTATTTTAGGAATGGGCTCCGCCTTTTTTAGCTTAGGGCAAATTATTTAATGAAAATTTTTTATGGTGTGCAAGGCACCGGCAACGGTCATATTACGCGTGCGCGCGTGATGGCCAAAGAATTAAATGAGGCCGGTATAGAGGTTACCTTTCAATTTACTGGTCGGGCGGCTGATAAGTATTTTGATATGGGTGTCTTTAACGGCTATCAATTACGTCATGGTTTAACCTTTAACACCCATAAAGGTCATGTCAGTTATTTAAAAACCGCACTTGAAGCTAAACCCATCCGGTTTTTTAAAGAAATTAAAGGCTTGGATTTATCCGGTTATGACTTAATCATTTCAGATTTTGAGCCGGTCACGGCATGGGCAGCCCGCTTACAGAAAAAATCCATCTTGGGTATTGGACATCAATATGCCTTTAACCATAAAATCCCAAGAAAAGGCGACGACCCCATTGCGGCTCAAGTTATGAAATATTTTGCCCCGGCCGACCGGACTGTTGGGTTACATTGGCACCATTTTGACCAACCTATTTTACCTCCGATTATTGAGACGCCCATATTACCCACGCTAATCAATAAACAGAAAATCGTGGTCTATTTGCCCTTTGAAGATAGCTTGCAAGTTGTTAACTTATTAGCGCCTTTTAAAGACTTTCATTTTCATGTTTATACCTTGGATACGCCTGCTTCCCAGTATGGCCATATTACTGTCCACCCACTATCGCGTGATGGTTTTCAAACAAACTTATATGACTGTGCTGGCATTATCAGCAACGCGGGATTTGAGCTAGCCAGTGAATCTTTACAGTTAGGCAAAAAAATCCTGGCGAAACCATTGCACTCGCAAATGGAGCAAATCTCCAACGCCCTGGCACTCGAACAACTCGGTTATGGCCATACCATGAAAAACTTAAATGCCGCTACCATAGAACACTGGTTACATCACGGCCACGCCGTGCAAATCAGCTATCCTAATATTGCCAAAACGTTAGTGCAATGGATACAAAATGGCATGCCCGCCATGGACGAAGATTATATTGACCAAGTCTGGAGCACTGTTAATATACAGAAAATTGACCCGTATTCAGCTTAATAGGTCATTTGCCGCCAAAACCTTAATGTGAACCGTCAACACCAGCGTCACCAAAGCTCGCCATTTGCTTTAAAAATAACACAGCGGATTGCAATAACGGGTAGGCGATGGCGGCACCGGTACCTTCCCCTAAGCGCAAATCCAAGTTTAACAAAGGCGTTGCGTTGAAATGCTTAAGTAAAGCCCGATGCCCCCGTTCGGCGGAAGCATGGCAAAATACACAATAATCGAGTACTGCCGGATAACACTGGGCTGCTACCAATAAAGCCGCACTAGCAATAAAACCGTCTACCATAATGGTCATCTGTAAGGCCGCTGCCTGCCAATAGGCACCTACCATCATTGCGATCTCAAAACCGCCAAAATGCGCCAATATGGCCAACGCCTCGGGTGGGTGTTGGCGTTGCGCAGCTTGCTGCAACAAGGCTAACTTTTGTTGTAGCTGGGCATCATTTAATCCCGTACCTCGACCTACACATTCGGCCAAAGGCAGCCCCGTTAATTTATGCATTAACAGGGCGGCAGCGGAGGTATTGCCAATAGCCATTTCACCAAAACCAATGCAATTACAGCCCTGCTGATGCTGCTGTAAAACTATTTCTGCACCGCTATGCAACGCTTGTAGACATTGCTCGGAAGTCATCGCCGCTTGCGTTAAAAAATTAGCCGTAGCTTTTGCGATCTTGGCGTTAATAAGCTGGGGATGCCCAGCTAAATCAGCATTAATACCAGCATCAACCACTACTAAACGGATACCCTGTTGTGCCGATAAAACATTGATGGCGGCACCACCCGCTAAAAAATTGTCTACCATTTGCCGGGTAACCGTTTGTGGATAGGCACTGACACCTGCTTCGACAATACCGTGGTCTGCGGCAAAAACGATGATGCAGGGATTTTCTAGTGTTGGCGAAAGTGAATTTTGTATTAACCCAATTTGTAGCGCCAAGCTTTCTAGCAAGCCCAATGCCCCTAAAGGTTTAGTTTTTTGGTCAATTTTATTTTGTAAGCTAGGCCGTAACAGATCTGATAACGGTAAAATCTTAAACTCTGGAGGCAACATCAATGCGTTTTAGCTAAGCCAAATGGGGAGTGTAAAGCGTTAAACCAGTTTCCTTGAACCACTATTGCAAGAATAATTCAGCACGCTGGTACGTATTAAGGCGCTTAATCTAATAACTCGAATTGATCTTTGCCAACATTACACTCTGGGCAACGCCAATCTTCCGGTATATCTTCCCAGCGCGTACCAGGTGCTAAATCAGATTCCGGATCCCCTTTTGCCTCATCATAAATATGGCCACAAATCATACATTCATAACGCTTAAAATCGGACATAGTTATTTCTCGTTTGGGTTTAGTTTGAACTAAAAACTCTAGCAGTTACTGGCTATTTTTCAATCCCTTCGGCTTTTTTAAACGGCAAATAATTGGCCGCATCTTGTTTATACAACTCTATTGCGCCACGCTCACGCTTTAAAAACTGCTGTACCGCCGCCGCAAACTCAGGATCTTTAAGCCAATGCGCGGAATAAGTGGTGACCGGTTCAAACCCCCTGGCGATCTTGTGCTCGCCTTGGGCGCCGGAATCAAAACGCGCCAAGCCATGTGCAATGCAATAATCTAATCCCTGATAATAACAAGCCTCAAAGTGCAAGGCGTTATATTCTTCATAACACCCCCAATAACGGCCATATAAGGTGTCATCACCAATTACACTTAAGGCTGCGCCAACATATTTGCTGTCTTTAAGGGCAAAAACCAGCAGTAATTTATCACCCATGGTTTTTGCCACTTGTATAAAAAACTCCAAATTTAGGTATGGGGGATTACCGTTTTTCATATAAGTTAAGGTGTAAAACTTAAAAAACGCGGCCCACTGTTCTGCACTGACGGCATCACCAGATAATTGCAACAACTCGATACCTTGCTCCTGTACTTTACGGCGCTCACGTTTGATCATCTTTCGCTTGCTGGCATTAAAGCTTTGCAAAAAATCATCAAAAGTCTTGTAATCTTTATTAAACCATTGAAATTGGACGCCTTCCCGAATTGCAAAACCGATCTCCCGTAAAAGTTCTGTTTGTTCAGGCGTTGGAAATAAACAGTGCCAGGATGAAATATCATTTTCCTCTGAGACTTCAATAATAGCCGCCAAAAACAACCCTAAAACGACTTTGTCATCAACATTAGCCCGTATAAACCAGCGCGGCCCCTGGCAAGGTGTAAACGGGACAGCCGTTAACCATTTAGGGTAATAATCCCGTCCTGTTTGATGGTAAGCTTGTGCCCACTGGTAATCAAAAACATATTCCCCCCGGGAATGGCTTTTAAGATATAACGGCATCACCGCCAACACCCCATGTTCATCCGACACCATGACATGATGTGGAAGCCAGCCAGTTTTCTCACAAACGGATAGGCTTTCTTCCAATGCCAATAAAAACTCATGCCGTAAAAAAGGGTAAGCATCACCTACCAGTCCGTTCCAATCGGCGGCATCAACTTGTGCAATTTTATTGATTAGTTTTACTTCCACTTTTAAACCCAGTACAGTAAATTAACCTCTTCAGCATACCATTAATCTCATCTTAATAAGTTATGGACACCCCTAGTAAGCCTTTCTCCCAAGCCTGTGAAAACAACAAGCCACCTATCTTACAAATCATAAAGGACATATTTACAGAGGCCATTACCGTTTGGGAAATCGGCAGTGGCACCGGCCAACATGCTTGCCATTTTGCTGCTGAGCTACCTCATTTAACATGGCAACCGACCGACCGAACCGAAAACTTAGCCGGTATTCAGCTGTGGCTAGATGAAACCCCAATTAACAATATTAAGCCACCCTTATGCCTTGATGTCGCCGACCCCGTGTGGCCTTGTCAGCATATAGAAGCGCTATTCACGGCCAACACCTTGCATATTATGAGCTGGCAACACGTAGAGGTTTTATTTGCCCGGCTTGCCGCCTACCTTACTATTAATGCGCCAGTTTGTCTCTATGGGCCGTTTAATTATCAAGGCCGCTATACTAGCGACAGCAATGCCAATTTTGATCAATGGCTAAAAAATCGTGATCCACTAAGCGGTATCCGGGATTTTGAAGCCATTAATGCCCTGGCCGAACAAGCCGGTTTAAGTTTGTTAGCCGACCACCCTATGCCCGCCAATAACCGCTTATTAGTTTATATAAAACGCTATTCCAGCAACTTGTAAAGTTTTTACTATCCTTCTTATGGTGAGTTTAGTTTTTCACCGAGTGTTTATTTAATTTAGCTTAATCATATAACACTCGATTCATCATCCACAACACATCATAACTAGGGGCAATTGTGACAAAGCTTAAGCCGATAAAATCTATCATTTACCTGGCCACTACGGGTATTTTATTATTACCCACTTTTCTAATGGCCGATGAAAACAGAGGCGATTTAGAGGGTGTTTACCTAGTCAAAAAAGGCTGGGTAGAATCCCAGGAAATTGGCACACCTTTAAACCCTAACCCCCAAGCGCTTGAAGAAATTGGTCAATATAAAATTTATTTGGAACGAACTGGTTGGGACAAAATGGCCTCCTCAGAACGGGCACGAATCCAAAAAAGACTGGTTGTTAGTGGTGTCTTCCATGGCAGCTTTGCTGGTTATTCAAGCAACCCCAGCCCTTTCCCTTTAGTACAGCTTAACCATGTGCTTGGCAATGAAGAACGCACTGGCGCTATTTATACCCAAAACGACAGCCTAATCCCTAGCACCGCTACGGCTAAAGTTTGCGACGCCACACAAAGTCTATTGATTATATCCGGTCAAGACCAAGTCAATCCCATACAAGGCATAGGCGTGTTTAGTGGTTTAACGGGCGGAAAGTTTGTGCTCAACTCCACCATCAACCAATGCACACTGCAAAATGATTTCCAGTTTGTGCCCACCAACAGTTTTGTTTGCTTTGGCACAAACACTGTTTGTCCAAACTAATCCTTAATGCGTTAACGATAGGCTGGACTTAGACACCTATCCAGCCTATATTGCGGCTCAGTCCGGCTTAGACTAAAGCCCTAATAGCCCATACGGAAAAACATGTCCCTTAAAAAGCTGCTACACCCTTGGTTTTTGCCGATTTTATCAGGTGTTTTTATAGGTACCAGCTACATTCCCTTTCCACCTTGGGCCGCCTTGTTTTGTTTTGTGCCCTTGTGGTTATTTTGGCAACAACAAACGCAACTTAAACCAGTGATATTAGGTGGCTTAGTCACGGCTTTCACGCTGACCTTGATCGGTTTTAACTGGATGACTTATCTATTGCATGAGTTTGCCCACTTGCCTTGGCCTGTTGCCGTTGTTGGCATGCTGGTTTATGCCGTAATTGCCCATTTATTTGTGCCTTTAGCAGGGCTAATCTGGTATGTTGGGCAAACAAAATTTAACTGGCCCAAGGCTTTATCATTAGCCTTGATGGCCTTAATCACCTGCTTAAGTGAAGCCTATTCATTCACCCTGTTTGACTGGAATTTTGGTTACAGTTGGTATGGCGCCAATGTACCCATTTATCAATGGGCTGAAATTATTGGCTTTAAAGGCTTAAGCGCGGCAACCTTATTAGCCAATTTACCACTTTATTACGCATGGCAAAACCGTACTAAACCACTCGGCAAAGTCATCTTAACTAGCGTGTGCTTTACTTTTGTGCTCCTGAACTTAAGCGGACTTTGGCTGAAAAACCGCTTACCGCCGCCAGATGCCGCCCTTAATGCCTTACTCGTACAAGGCAATGTGGGGCATACTGAAAAGCTGGCTGCTGAATTTGGTAAAGCCTATCCCAAAGAAGTGTTAAGGCGTTATATTGCACTAACTGACCAAGCCGTGCAGGCAGCCAATACAACTATTGATTTTGCCATGTGGCCAGAAACCGCTTTTCCTTCACTCATGGGTGGTGACTTTCAATTTAATGAACTACCTAAGTCGTTATCCCATTATCTGGCCCAAGCTAACTTGGCGCTAATCACAGGCGCTTATGGTATAGAAGAAAGCTCGCGTTTAATCACTAACTCTATGTTTGTTCTAGATAACAAAGGCCAACTTGTACCACCGCATTACAGCAAAACCATCTTGCTGGCCTTTGGCGAATATATACCGGGTGAAGCCTGGTTTCCGCAACTACGTGATTGGTTGCCAGCAACTGGACAATTTGCACGCGGCCCAGGGCCTAGCCTATTATTAAACCTAAACGACTACAAAATGGGCGCACAAATTTGCTATGAAAGCTTATTCCCTCAATTTTCACGCGATTTAGCCAACTTAGGCGCACAATTTATTGTTAATGCCACCAATGATTCTTGGTATGGCGACTGGCAAGAACCCTATCAGCACCTTTATATGACCTTAGCACGCGGTGTGGAATTTAGGCGCCCAGTCTTGCGTGTCACCAATACTGGTATTTCAACAGTATCATTAGCCTCTGGAGACATATTACAACGCTCGCCCATGGATCAAGCGTGGACAGGTCTGTTTAAGGTTCCGTATTTAAAAAACCCACCTACCACTTTTTACCAACGTTGGTTTTGGTTAATACCCTGTTTGCTTTGGGGAACCCTGTTTACCCTATTAATTTTCGGCTTAAAAAAACCTACTGCAAATGCTGAATTTTCAAGCTAGCTAGCAAACCTGTAACGCTTCCCAAGCGACATGTTATAACATATCATTTGGACAAAGTAACTAACTCTACCAGCATGAAAAATATAGTTTTCATTTTATTAATTTCTTCCCTATTTTTAGGGCGCCTAGCCCAGGCCAATGAAAACCCAGCCATTGAGCTTGATGCTGTGGAGGTAAATGCACCCGCAGAAAAGAACTCATCAAAACTGCTGCACCCCACTACGGTTTTATCAAATGACGCCTTACGTGCCAAAATAGGCGGCACTATAGGTGAAACCCTTAAAAACGAGCTAGGTATCTCTAGCCAGTCCTTCGGCACAGGCGTTGGGACACCTGTTATTCGCGGCCAAGCAGGTAGCCGGGTTAGAGTCCAACAAAATGGCTTAGGCAATAATGATGTATCCAACCTAAGCCCAGACCATGCTAACAGCGTAGAGCCTATTTTAGCCGAACGTATTGAGGTGTTACGTGGCCCGTCAACCCTGCAATATGGCAGCGGTTTGATAGGTGGCGTTGTTAATGTTATCGACAATCGGATTCCAGAAGCTATTCCAGAGCAACTCTTAAACAGCACGGTTGAACAACGCTTTGATTCCGCCAGTAGCGAAACTGCCAGCGTACTTAAACTAACCGGTGGCAAAAACCAATTGGCTTATCATCTTGACGGCTTTTTCCGCAGCCATGATGCCGTCCGCATTGGCGCTAACGCCATTGATGAAAATGCCGCCCGCGCAACCGACACTAGCTTAACTAACATAACCACATTAGATAACCCGCGCGGGTTAATCAAAAACAGCAATGGCCGCACTTTTGGTGGCTCTGCTGGATTGTCTTGGATTGCTGATAAGGCTTTATTAGGCGCGGCCATCAACCATCTGGAAAACAACTACGGCATACCACCAGATGGCAGTGGCAATGCTCCTGTACGCATCAACCTAAGCCAAAGCAAAGTTGACCTTAAAGGCCAACTTAACAATCCGTGGGCCTATGCAGAAGCCCTGCGCTATAAGTTTGGCTACACCGATTATCGCCACGATGAAATTGATGGCGGCGCAATAACAACTACCTTCTTAAATAAGACCTATGAAAACCGCCTTGAATTGGATCATAAACCTATTGGCAAGTTTGATGGCATAATCGGCTTTCAATCGGTCAATAGCCAATTTTCTGCCTTGGGTCAGGAAACCTTTGTACCCCGTTCTGATATTGCAGCCTATGGTGTATTTGCCGTTGAATCAGTTAAATCCGGTGCGGTCACTTATGAATTTGGTGGTCGGGTTGAATCACAAAGCATCCGGCCAGAAAATAACCGCAATTTCGCTTATGTGCCGATTAGCGGTTCGGCTTCCGCGTTATGGCAAATCAACAGCCAGCATCAACTTAACTTAGCACTTACCCATACACAACGTGCGCCACAGGTACAAGAACTACTCTCCAATGGCGTCCATGATGCAACCCGCAGCTTTGAAATAGGCAATGCTAGCCTAGGTAAAGAGTTCTCCAATAACCTGGATCTTAGCTACCTCTACCAAGCCAGCTGGCTAAAAGCCGAACTTAACTTATTTCACAATTGGATAAATGATTACATTTTTCAAGGCCGTAATGGCTTAGTTTTCAACCAAGACACCTTGCTTTTTGAAAGCCTTTGCACCAGCGCAAGCTGTATCCCCGTGCGCACCACTAGCCAAGCCAATGCTATTTTTAAAGGCTACGAAGCACAATTAACCTTCCCCTTACTAGAAAACCACTATGGTTTGGTAGACCTAAGCCTATTTAGCGATTATACCCGCGCTGAATTTGTTAACGGCGGGGATGTACCCCGCATACCGCCATTGCGTTACGGACTGCAACTCAGTTATGACAATAATGCCTTATCCAGCAATATCCGCCTAACCCGCGGCGAAGCCCAAACCCACGTTGGAGCAAACGAAACCAGTACACCCAGTTACCTATTACTAAACCTTAATACGCAATACCGCATTGCCAGCTACAAACAAACTGAAATCACCCTATTTGCCAACGGCAAAAACCTGCTCAATGATAACATCCGTAACGCCACCTCATTCCTACGCAACTTTGCCCCAGAAGCGGGTAGAAGCGGAGAATTAGGCATAAGGGTGAGTTATTAATACTTGCAGCCCCTACACATTCATCAGTACTGCCAAACACCGCACGGTCCGTCCTCCTTAATCAATTCTCCGATGACGCTGCTGTCGTGGTCGCTTGCTGTGGTGATGCCGACGATGTGGATGAGGTCGCTCTTAGCATTGACACTGATATGGGCTTTCATGCCAAAATGCTAGGTGTTGCCTTTCTTGCTGGAACTCGGGGTTGCGCTGCTTAGTTTGGTTTTTGGTGGACGATGGGGCATGGATGATGGTGGCGTCAACAATGCTCCCCCAGCCAACAACAGGCCTTGTTCGGCCAAGTATGCCTTAACGGCCTCGAACACCGCATTGGCCAGGTTATGCTGTTCTAGCAAATGGTGGAAGTCAGGATTATGGTCTCGACCGGGATCGCATCTTCGCCCAATTCCAAGCCCGCAAAACGGCGCATCGACAACGCCTCTTCCACCTTGGATCGGACAAACCCCACTATTGCTGCAAGCAGTAAATCCGCAGCATCACGTTTAGCCGCATGGGTTGGCGGCCCTTGCACGCTTTTGGGTAATGCGGCCGATCAGCTTAAGCAACCACCCCCAAGGCACGACTTGTTCAATTTCGGCCAGGAACTTCTCACGCCTAGCGCGTTCTTCATCCCTTCATAGGTTAACGACGCTAGGCTTTCCTTCTTCATAGTTTGGCTGGCCCGATGTTATCTTGACAGTAATTTTAGCAATTTTGGATGGCTTAACCGGAGATTCCTTAAGTCTATCAATCCCAATAAGATCAGTGCGTAGTCAGATATTTATGCCTCCGCGGTTTTTCTGATAAATCTTGTTCTTGGGTAATTTCATCTCCAAAATGGATAATATCTCAGACAATCCAATTGTCATGAGGTCTTTTGTCACCGGTAATGTAAAAATGACCCACCTGAGACAAAATGGCTGCTGTTAGTAATTAGCAGTGGCGGAACCTCATGTTGACTCAGGAGTTATTAGTGGACATTCAAGTATTATCTAGACAGGGGCTAGGCATACGGGCCATAGCCAAAAAATTACAGTTATCACGCAATACGGTGCGCCGCTATTTGCGCGATGTGGCCAAGACGCCAACTTATTCGCCTAGGCTACCGCGCACGTCCAAGTTGGATCTTTTTAAAGCGTATCTGCGTGGGCGCATGGAATCAGCCCAGGCATCGCCACAACTCCGCCAACCAGGCCGCCGATACGCCCGGTGGCAGCTCAAGCCAGTGGCCGCCCGCATGCCGCAGCACCAAAGGTTCGGATACAGCACTTGGACTTGTACCGGTATGAGCGACGGGGGACGGCGGCGATACCGGTTGCCCCCGGCGATATTCACACAAACGTGCCCCAAAGGTTTTGGGGTTTAACTGCTGTTGCCGGCAATAATCCGCTTGCGCTAGGCCGCTGGCCTGCCATGCCTCAATATGCCCAATCCACTTCTTTGGTAATGTCATCGGTATGTGATGTGTCAACACTTTACCGGACACAAGGTTAAGCAGCTTTATGCTGTAATTCAAAATCCACGGGTGATTTATAACCATAACCGAATGCAGTCGCTAACGGTTATACCCACGGGGCACAAGTAAAAAATTTCGATATATTCAAAGATCGACTGCTTGGCTTCTTCCCGGGAAACATAGGTTTGATGATAGACAAGCTCTGTTTTTAAGGTATGAAAAAAGCTTTCAGAAACGGAATTGTCCCAACAATTGCCCTTACGGCTCATACTCTGTCGAATGCCAAAGCGCTTTAACAGCGTCCTATGGCTGTCAAAGGCATATTGGCTGCCACGGTCGCTATGCCACAACAAGCCTTTATCGGGCTTGCGTTTCCAAATCGCCATCAGTAAGGCATCATTGACCAGTGCTGTCCGCATATGCTTATCCATAGACAGCCCACCACTTGGCGTGAAAACAAATCGATCACCACCGCCAAGTAGAGCCAGCCTTCCTGGGTGTGTATATTAGTGATGTCGCCCGCATAAACCTGATTGGGTTTGGACACCGTAAACTGCCAGTCGAGCGTGTTATCCGCGACCGGTAAATGATGCTTGGAATTCGTGGTTGCTTTAAATTTTCGCTGGGTTTTACACGTCAGGCCCGCTTCGCGCATTAACCGGCCTATGCGTCGGCGGCTAACCGGCAAATCCCGATTAAGCAACGTTTGTTGCATGCGTCGGGTACCGTAGGTGACCCGGCCCTTGGTGAAGTCGACCGTTGTTCCCTGGCAAAGTACGCTGCCGCCTTTTTTACCCAAAGGCCACACGTAATAGGTCGCGTTCCTCCACCAATCGGGCGTTTTCCTTCTTTAAGCGCTTTAACTCTTCATATAAGTGATCGTCAGTACGAACCCGCCTTGGCATTTTCCAGAGGACGGCTGTATTTGCTGATCCAGGTATGCAGTGTATTTTCATTAATACCCAGGTCTCTGGCTGTTTGGGCAATCGGCTTATCTGATTCGTTGGCCAGTTTGACCGCTGATTCTCTGAATTCGGCACTATAGACTTTTGGTTTTTCCTGACTCATTTGGACTCACTCCTTCTTTACACGTATTTTAAGGAATGTGTCCGGAATAGTGTAGCCACATCAGACAACACCGGGCTACGTGACCCGGACAACGCGCATGTCGGCGTTGGCATCCGCCTCGTCATCGCGTTCCTCCCGGTCGCCGACCATTTCGTAGGTGGGTTTGGCCTTGGGCTTCCTGGGGCTATGGGTAATACTGCCGTCAACGTGGCAGCCCGACTTGACCATCAGGTTTCGCCCCTTATTTGTCGGTTGATTTCCGATAGCAAGCCATCCCAAGCCTGTGCTTTGGTCAACTTCGTCCTGAACCGGGGCAGCACCGAATGGCCTGGCACGTCGTCCTCCAACGACAAGCCCAGGAAACACAAAACATGCAGGTTGACATTGGCCATGTCTTCAACCGCCTGGTCGCTCAAGCCCCCGTGCCAAAGCCCGACCAGCAACATCTTAAACAACAGGCCGGGATAGGCAGGCCGCCAACGACATCGGAAACCGGGGCGTAATGCCGCCGGATCGCCTACTCTACCGGCTGCCAGTCATCAACCGGTCAATTTGGTTTAGGTTGTACCTTTGCGGGTACGGTGGCTGATGTAAAAATCTGAAAAACTCATGATAGCTAACATAACACATTGATTGTCAATATATTCTACCGCATTTTAATGAATTTAGGGCCGCTCGCCGCGCAGAAGTCTTAGTCTGTAAATTTGCGCGACTAATCCGCCCTACATTTAATACGACTTAAGGCCTTAGTTAATTTATAAGGGCTTTACACCTGCTTAATAATTTTTTCAGCCTCTTTAATAACAGATGATCATGGCATTCTTAGCAAAAGCTCTTTAAGACCATTTAGGTCCTCGGGATGTTGAATACACCATTTGGGCGATTTTTTATCTAGTGCCGGTATTTCGGAATTAAGCCAATTTAAAAAATTAATTCCTACTCTAAAAGCAACAACTTTTGCTATCTCTTCATTACCATTAACTTCATCAAGCAATTTTTCTTTATCGGGAAATTCTTCCCATTTTTTTGAGACTAACAATACAAAATTTTGCCAATTTTTCTCGCCACAAAATAACTTTGTTAATTCAATATTACCCATTTACATTCCTTTAAAAACAATAATATTATTGCCACCTGGATTTCTTGCTGAAGGTGCAATTATGCCGTTGTAGCCATTCTCTTTAGCAAACACACCTATTTTATGAGTAGTTTCGTAAGAGTTTGAAGTAATATCTTTCAATGAAATTCTTAATTCCTTTTGGGTTAATGGAATATTTAAGTCAAGCATATTGTCAACTTGTATTTCTTTAGAAACTGTCTTTAATCCTTCTGTTGACCCATAATGCGATATTTCTGCTAACGCTGTTTCAGGCTCAGCGCCTGCATATACGCCGCCCTGGCCGGGAGGTGTATATCTATGATTAGAGTTCACATTGTATACATGGGCTTCCCATGTGGTTGATTCAAATTCCGGCTTAGTATATCTGTATACCTTGCCTTTAAAAATTACTCCTTTAGGTTTTGACTTTGATTTATTCTTATTTGAGCGTGCCGCCACATTATTATTCTTATTGCACCCCGCACAACCTTTATTGCTAAGTGCCGGGTTTTTGGCTTTCTTGGCCTTCAACTTCGCGGCTTTTGCTTTAGCTTTACTGGCGGCTTTTTTGGCAGTTTTAGTTACTGCTTTTGCTGCGGTTTTAGCCGCTGTCGCCGCTTTACCCGCAACAGTGGCCGCCTTGCCCGCACCTTTGGCGACTCCGGCAAGACCGCCTTTTGCGCCACCGAGCAATAAGCTGGTATCTCCGAACACCTCGCCCATTTTCTCATAATTTTTCTCGGCATAAGCTTCGCTCGCCGCCTTGCCCAAATTGGCGGGGATGTCTTTTACCGCCTTGCCTAAGCCTTTATAGCCCCCCTGGGCAGCGACTTTACCCAATGAACTTAGCGGTTCAATATCGTCAAGGATGATTTTTTTAGCGGCTTCATCGGCGCCAATGGCCGACAAGCCTTCCTTGGCGGCTATTTTAGCACCACCGTAGGCGACTTGTGCGCCATCATATACGCCATATGCCGCTTCTTTTCCGGCGTTTATGACCGAGTTGCCGATGCCGGTTATGAATTTGCCCGCATTGACACCTGCACTTTCACCTGCCATGTGCGCTCCTGTATTGTCTTGTCAGTCGTTTCATAATTCAAGTTGCCATTCAAGCTCTACGCCTAAAGCCAATGCCGTGCCACGCAGCCACGGTAGCATGGACGAGTCGGTAAAGATGAGGGCAACCCAGTCTTTGCTTTGTTGTTGGTAAAAATGCTTGCCAAAGACGTGTTGGCACACGGCAAAGGCGGTAATGCCCTTGGCATCGGTGATCTGCTGCTGTCTTGCGGTTTGGATGGCCGTGGCGATAAAGTTGGTTAACGTGGCATCATCGGTAATGGGCTGGATGTTGCTTTGCTTGTTGGCTATGTCCGCCAATGCCCAGCAGGTGCGGGCGGCGATGTGGCCATTAAGCTGGCTTCCGTCTTGGCCGAACCAGTGGCTGCGCCGTGCATTGTCGTCAGCTTCTGACCAAGCGGCTTCGCTTGCCTCGTCGGCCAGCAAATCAGGGATGTCGTCGGGGTAGTGGCTGAGGTTGTCGAGCATGCCTTGGATTTCAGGCTGTTCGTCAAACTTTGGCCCGATGGCGCAGCAGTAATGCAGGTAAGTGGTTAGGGCACTTTGAAAGTGGATGTCGTAACGCTCTTCCGCGTAGTCTATTTTATGCGCAACCATGCGCTGCGCCAGTGCTTGCGGCAGGGGCTGGAATAACGCGGGGTAGTCAGCTTGCAATTGCCCGGTTAATAAGGCGGCAAATTGGCTTCGCGCCTCGGCATCGAGCTGGTCGAGTTGGTGTTGGGTCAAAGTCAGCATGGCTTAGCCTGTTTGGGTGTTGTCAGGGTAACTGCAATAACCGGCATCGGGTAAATACCAACGGGCGTGGGTGACAGGTTGCAATAAGGTTTTTAATTGGTTGGCATCGAACAGCCCGTGGGTGATTTGCTGTATGACACGGGGGTCATAAAAGCGCAATAAGGCCTCACTGCCATCAGGCAGAATAACAATCAGCTGTTGTTGCAAGTGATTGAGCAAGGCCATGGGGGTTAATGGGCTCCATAACCAGATCAGGCACGGGGCTTGGGTTTCTGTGGTGAGGAGCCAGTTGAGCCTAGGTTGGTGGCGGTCCTCAAACGGATTCAGCGGAATTATAAAAGGCCCGGCTTCTTGGGCGGATTGTTCGGGCATGCCCTGGAATAAGCCGAGCAAGGATTCCTCCGGGAAGTGTTGTGCCAATTGGGTTACTGTGGTCTTCGGCTGGGCAGCATCGACCAAAACGTATAAGCGCAAGCTATCAACGGTGAATGCACAGATCTGGCTTAAAGTGTCTTCACTGTGCAATTTGGGTATGGTTGGCTGCATGCTCGGCGTTACCCTTTAGTTGCGCGGGGTCAGTGCACTGCCTGCCGCCGCCGCCTTCAACAGGCACGGTATGCAGATCTTGGACGGCACGATGCCATTGGGCCGCACACTGAGTTGTGCAGCTTGGCTACTGCCCCCCGAAAACGGGTGCTGGCCGCCTTTGGCGCTAAACTGGCCGGGGCAGGTAAAGGTGATGTTGCCGCCGTTTAGGGTGATGGTGGTTTGCCCGGCTTGCAGGGTGATTTGGCTGTTGGCCTTAAGGTCTATGCGGTTGTTGACCGAGGTGATGGTGATGGCCTGGTCGGCCAGGATTTCCAATGCCCCGGTATGCGCCTGGACCGAGACCGGGCCATTGGCGGCGATGGCCTTGATGCCGCCTTGCAAGCTAAACAGGCTGCTGGCGGAGGCGGGGCTGGTCAAGGCCGTTTGCTGCGTGGCGGCTTGCGTCAGCTAGTAATTTCAGAAGCACTGGGCTTCCACGTCAGTGCCAACCTACAGTTTGCCCAATATACGGGAAGAAGGCTGCCAAGGCTTTATGTTGAAAGCCTATTGCCAAAGCGGCCACAGGAAAAATCCGCCTAATGACCGGAAAAAGTGAAAAATGCCCATAAGTTGAGGTTTTTTACCCAACTCTAGCCCAGTAATTCCTGTTTTTGGCCATGATTTTGGTTTATAAGCTTTAGCAATAGAAACGGGTATTTTTTGCAAAAGTCTCACGGGATGTCCAACCTCTCCCATGCCCGGTAGGCCTCTCAAATTAGCTGAAACTTACGGGTAATCAGGTAGCTTAATATCAGTGGCTCCAAAAATATTTTTCCAAATTTTTTCTAGCCATACATTTAAGTCTTCCTGTGTATCAAAATCTTCTCCTGTAATTTGCTCATATCTTTCCGGTGTTATTGCTTCAGTTAAAATAGCTTCGGCAAACTCTTTTTTGAATAAACTTAATTTTTCTGGATATTTTGGGTTATTCAATTCTTTTTTTAACACATCGATCCAGTCTGATGTGAATGCATTTACATTTGCATATCTGTGCAGAATGTCTTCCACTAGAGGATATTTAATCATTTTATTCATTTAGTTTTTTGGTTCTGGATACATTGTTGTAAGTTCCCATTGCCTGGTTTTATTAGACTTTGTATATACGCCAACCATACTTCCGTTGTCAAAATCTGTTGGAGTTACTCCGGTGGGGTTATTTTTACTTCCAATCCTAGTTTGACCACTCACTTTATCTTTATAATTCGATCCATAGATTTCTTCTAGTTTTTGGTTTTCTACAAGGATTCTACCTTGTCCCGAAGTTTCTGCATCTTTGACCTTGGTTTTAAACTCGTCTGAATTTCTTAAATGACTTTCTCCATTAACGTAATCCTCTTCTGATTTTATTTTAGTCGCGTTTTTGCTGTATTTATGAGTTTCACCTGTTACAGCGTCTGTTGTTGTACCAGTCATCGGATCTTTACCATGCATAACTCTATCTTTAAGCTGTTGTTCAGTTACATCTCCTTCATGCCGTTGCGGCCCATGCCCTTGAAGTTTTAAGTCATTAATTTTTTCTTTGACTAATTTAATTTTTTTCTGTTTTTTGTCTTTATCCGAACCTTTACCACACCCCGCCGTATCACAACCTTTAGTTGCCTTGGTAACTTCATCCTTTTTGGTTGCCCGGTTCTTCTTGCACATCTCGGCCAGCTCGTCTTTCTTTTTTTGGATGGCTTCGTTGGCTTTTGCCAAGGCTTTTTTGACATCGGCCAATTTGTTGGCTATTTTGCCGCCCTTGGCAGCGGCTTTCGCGCCATCGCCGACAATGGGGATAATGCCCACCGCATCCCAGAAGGCACCTCCCCAATCGCCTGTGCCAAGAGATTTGCCCAAGCTGACAATATCCGCCGCCGTGCCTGCCGGGGGCGGCAAAAAGCCACCGACCATTAATGCGCTATCAGCGGATATTTCATCCAGCTTAAGGTTTAGCTTGGCAAGCTGGTCTTCAGCTTCGGTAATATCAGCCAGTTTCTTGAGGTATTCTGCACTTTGTAATGACATTCTTCTATTCCCTTATGGTGCGCTGTCCGCCCGTTGCCACACTTGCCAATGACTGCCAAACATGGCCGCCTTGTCCAGTTTGTCAGGCACTTGGTAAAAGGCATCAATACGTTGCATTTCTGGCTTGGTGGTGTCTTCAACAATTTCTTTAAAACCCGGAAAGGTGAAAAAATCTGGGCCAATTTCCCACATCAACCAAACAAAGTGGGTGTGGCTGATGGGGTCTTTAAAGCCGAATGACAGGGCTTTGTTACGTCCGTAACGGGTGCGTTTGATGAGAATGTCACGGGCTATGGTATCGTGGAACTCGTCTAAAAACCCCGGCATGAAGGTGTCCACAAACCAATTAACGAAGCCTGATTCGTTGGCAATTGGGGCGGTGAGTTGGTGGTCTTTGATGACTAGCATTAGGCCTTGTCCCCTGAGGTGCGTTGGTTACTCTGCCGGGAGTTAGGGTCGTTCAGGGCGATTGGGCTAAGGGTCAGTTTCTGTTCGGTAAGTTGGTAAGCACTAGGCTATTGGTTGCGTTATCCGGTATCCAGTAGTGGCTAATAGCACCGAAGAATTCCCGCAGTTGCTAGGCATCAAACAAGGGTAGGTATCGCTGGAATACGTTAGGGTCGTAAAAGCGGAACAGCATCGGCATGTGGTCGCTATCGGTGACGCTTATATCCCGCCGCAGTTTGTGCAGCGCATTCTCAAAGCCGTTGGGGTAAGCGAAGTAGACCGCCCAGTTGCGCTGCCAGCCTTGGTTGGCCAGTTTAACGAGCAGCGGATGGCCTTCGCGGGTAAATTCGACCAGGTACGGCGCGGCAGGGGCGAGCTCTTCACCGCGTTCACCTTCAAACAGGTTGGCTATGTTAAGCTTAGGGACGGCATGTTTGAGCAATTGTAGGATGGCCTTGCTGTCTTGCGCCGCATCCACAATCGCATACAGCGGCTGTTCTGGCTGGATTTGAGCTTGTAAGAACGCCAACACAGCAGCTGTCTTTTGCATTAAATGACCCCTGTCGCCCAGGCACTATTGGCTTTTGCCGCCTTCAACAGGCACGGGATGCAGATCTTGGACGGCACGATGCCATTGGGCAGCACACTGAGTTGTGCAGCTTGGCTACTGCCCCCCCGAAAACGGGTGCTGGCCGCCTTTGGCGCTAAACTGGCCGGGACAGGTGAAGGTGATGTTGCCGCCGTTTAGGGTGATGGTGGTTTGCCCGGCTTGCAGGGTGATTTGGCTGTTGGCCTTAAGGTCTATGCGGTTGTTGACCGAGGTAATGGTGATGGCCTGGTCGGCCAGGATTTCCAATGCCCCGGTATGCGCCTGGACCGAGACCGGGCCATTGGCGGCGATGGCCTTGATGCCGCCTTGCAAGCTAAACAGGCTGCTGGCGTTGCCGGTGGCGGCGGCGAAGGTGTGGCCTGCGGCCCAGTGGCTGTCGGCCTGGGTACTCCAGTGCAGGTGCTGGCCGCTAAACACGGTGCTGGCAGCAGGGCTGGCCCAGTTCATGCTGGCCGGGCTGTCCAGGTTAACCAGTGGCACGCCATAGCGCGCCACCGGCCTTCCGGGGTCAGCTTCGCGCCCGCCCGGGCTGGCGCTGGCGGCGGGTTGGCCGTTGACTTCAGCGGGGTATTTGCCTTGTTGCTGCGGATCCATGGCCTGGATGCGCTGTTGCTGGGCTAGGCTGGCCTGTCCGCTGACTATAGCTTGCTGCTGCTGGGCGGCTTGGCTAAGGCGCCCATTCAGGCTTGCCGCGGCATTCAGCTGTGCCAGGCTTTCGGCGCTGTCGAGCTGGGTGGACTGTACGCTGGCGCCTTGGCGATTGCGCGCGGTGCTGGTCAGGAGCAGGCCTTCGCCGCCGCGCACCATGCCCCAGGCGTCACTACGCAGTTCAAATCCGTGCCCGCGGTAAGCACCGCGTTGGGCGGAGCTGGGTGCTTGGCTGACCAGGTAGCCTAAGTTGAGCTGGCTGGCGGCCGTGGCGCTGGCCAGGCGCATCCTAAGCTGGTCTGGGCTGTCATCCAACACCCATTGGTTGTAGCCACCGTCTTCTAGGTTGTGGCTATGCATGCCGGACAGGTGGCCGGCGTGGTTGACGCCAGAGTCAACACCTGCGGCAAACGGCGGGGTGTCGCTGCCGTTGTACAAGGACGCCACGATCACTGGCCGGTCAATGTCGTTTTCGATAAAGCCAACCAGCACTTCGCTACCGATGCGCGGGGTGAACACGCTGCCCCAGTTGGGGCCGGCCAAGGCTTCGGCTACCCTAACCCAGGTACCGGAGGTGTCATCGCCGGGGGCATTGCCGGTAGTGTCAGCACTTGATCCGGTCTCGCTCAAGCCACCGGCATGGGGCTGCTGGCCGCGCTGCCAAGGGAATTGGATTTTGATGCGGTGGTCGCGTTCGGTGGTCAACGGCGCCTGTGGCAGACCCACCACCAGCGCGGTTTGGTTGCCCAAGGCCGTGGCCGCCTGGCGTAGCGCAGTCAGTGGCGGCACTAAGGCTACGCTTTGCCGGACGCAGCTGAATTGGTTACGGTAGGTGCCACGTTCCAGCAGGTTAGTGGGTAACAGCGGCACAATGCCAGTACCTAGGTTGTTGCTGGCGCTATGCTTGACGGCTAGCACGGTGAATTGGTTGTCACCTTCGGGGTAATGTTGGTGCTGGCTGAGGTTAAAGCTGCAGCCAGCCGCCAATTGTCGCACGGCGCCTTGGCCAAGAAAGTTTTTGTTGTCCAGTTCCAAGGCTTTAAGGGCAAGGCGACTATGGCGGTCGGCGGCATCGGCATCGGCATAACGCCGTTCGGTATTGGTAACATAACGTTCGAGCACTGGCAGTTCACCCTGTGCCAGGCTGGAGCCAAGGCTGGCGGCAGGGGCGACCAGTTGCCCTGGGTGCCAACTGGACACAGCCACGGCATTACTTTGGGGTTGCCGGGCGGCGCTGAATTCACGGATGGCATCTTGGCTGTCACTGGCCCTCAGGCCATGGAAGCGCAGGTTGACGCCACCGGGCATGTCGGGCAATGCCGTTTGGCTGTCAAAGATTATGAGTTTGTGGCGGGCATGCCCGCTGCTGTTAGCATCCCCACCCGTTTCCTTTTGTTCGTGCTCAAACCGCCAGCTTAGCCCTTCAGAGGCTAACAGGCGGGTAAAGAAGTCCAGGTCAGTTTCCCGGTATTGTGTGCAGATGGCACGTTCGGCCAGGGTTTGGGTGGCATCCCAAGCAAAGTTGGCCTGTGGGTAGTCAGCCATGAGTTCGGTGATGATTTGGCGGGCGTCTTTATCCTGGAAAATATAGGCGTCATGGCGCAGCCCTAAAAAAGCGAGGAAGGGTTCCAGGCGCAGGCGGTAGCGCACCCTGCCGCCATCCGCTCCCAGCCAGGTGGCTTGGGTACAATAGCCATGCCAGGCACGGTGGCTGCCGTCAGCTTGCAGCAAGCGCAAGGTTATCTGCTCACCGATAAAGGTGTCCAAGTCGATTTGGGCGGATACGCTGAGGGCATCTATGTCAAACCAAAACAACTCGTTGACGGCCTCAAAGCCAGTAAAACTTTCCGCCACCAGTGTGTCCGGCTGGCCAGTTGCCTGTGCCGTTTCCAGGGTGATAAGGCGGGCATGTTGGCTGAATAGGTCGTTGCTTTCGGGCATGGCGTTGTGGGTTGGGTAAGTTAAAATTCGGTATAGTTGGTGTTAGGTAAGCCCACTTGACCGGCTCAATATGGCCTTGGGTTTGGGACGGGGCTGCAGGCTTACTAAAGAGCGGCAGGTCATGGCAAAGTTATGGTGATGTTGGCCGTTTCCGGCGGCAGTTGCACAACGCCATTGTAGCTGGCCAAACTGTCTTGGGTAGCCTGCCCCAGGTAATTATCTAATCCGCCATAAGCGGCCAGCCCCAGGACGGCAAAGACGGCGGCGATCAACCATAACGGTGCCTCATGGCGGAGTTTGTTGATGATGTGGTCGGGGCGTTCACCATGTGGGGCAAAACCCGTGCCTTTACCTTTCAACAAGGCAATTTCGCTACCTAACCGGGCCGTCAAGTAACTGAGCTTTTCCGCCCCTTCCAGCATATATTTACCTTCAAAGCCTAACAATAAACATATGTGGAACACTTCCAAGGCTTGGATATGGCTAGCACCTTGCTGCCGCAGGCCATCCAGGCGCTGGAAAAACGCTTCCCCGGCCAATTGCCCGCCAAATAGGCTAAGTTGTAGGGGCATGCGTTCCCACTCTGCGCGGATACTGAAACCCGATTTTAAAACGGTTTCATCTACAGCCGCACAATAGGCGTATTTAGCCGCCTGGATGTCTTCCGCTGGCGCCCCGAGTTTTTTAGCCCGGCTTTCAAAATCATCCAGGAAGCGGCTGACGCTGTCAGCAAAACTGGTATAGTCGCTGGGTTTGCTTTGGCTGTTCAGTAAAAACAGCGCATAAAAACCATCGTACATCAAATCCAGTAGGCTCCGTGGCGTAAAGGCGGTGTCGCTGAAGCCGGGGCTGACTGTGCTGTGACCCAGTAAAGATGGCATGCTTGGATGGTTCATGAGGTAACCGCCAGCAGCTCAAGCTTAAGATCAGCTATGCCAGTGGGTACGTAAAGGGAGATGGACTGTGCCTGGAGCAGGCGCTCATACAAGGGGCCTTTATCGTCCAGCAAAAAATACAAGGTGTCTGGCCGCACTGGCACCGCCGAGGGGACTTGAGGGGAATGCACCAGTTTCAGGCCTGGCATGGCAGACAGGACGAATTTTTCAACATCGTCCGGCGCCCCAACTTTAAAACGCATGGGTACAACATCAACCAGTTCGAGCGCAGGCATGGTGGCGGTAACCGCGACATAAAAACGGGTATTGTCGCTGATTTTGCCGGAATCGAGCATGCCATAGTAGTAGGACGGCTTAGTTTCAGTGAGCGCTATCGAAAAATATTTTGAAGAGATGACGGTGTCCAATAATTCACGGATCATCGTATAAAGCTTGTCAAACCCAGGGCCTGGGTCTTGGTGCTGGTAAAAAGGTAAGTCCGCCAACGACAGGGTCTTGGAATAGGTAAGCAATGCCCCTGCCAAGTTGAGTAGTTGCTCAAATAAGCGTTCAGGGTGTAAGTCCGGGTGATGCAAATAATGGCTTAGGGAGGCAAAAGCAGCACTAGCCGTATGTAATAGCCAAAATGAGGAAATATCGCCGGTACGGAATTCAATAATATTTTTGCTAGGCTCCCGATGGTGGCCATACAAAGCATTAACCTTGGCCTGTAAAGCATCCATTAGGCGGCGCAGTTGCAAAAACAGCATAGGCGCACTACGCACTGACAGGCTGGGCGCGACAAAGCTTGGGTCCAACTCAAAGCCACCTGTTGATATACGCTGTAAACGGGTAATCGGAAAGCTAACATAAGAATCGCGTGTATCCAATTCTGACACTAAGCGCAGTGATTTTTTCAGATAGCTCAGTTCTGCATTAACCGCTTGTGTGTACAAATCAGGCGTCTCAATATTTACTTGAATATAACGCGCCGATGGATTGGCGTAGGCCGATGCGGAAAAATTGCCGTTAAAGTTTTTCAACATAGGCAACGCAATATAATAGGTAATGGTACGTTGCGTTAATGGAATATCGCTTAAATTCACTGCTTCTGGCAGGTGATCATGACTAGGCGCTTTTACGATTTCTCCGTCTTGGAAAATGAGTGAAAGATGCAATACGCTTAAGGTGTCATTTTTCAGCGCATCTTCATCGATTTGCAACCCTAACAGCCCCCAGGAATACGGCTGTAAGGCCAAGGTCCGTTCATGTAGCCTACGTTCATGATATTGGTCTTGTTGTTGGAAATGCTGGGGCCGTAAAAACAAGCCCTCACCCCATAAAATTTTAGCGTTATTATTCACGTGTTTTTAACTTTTAGGGCTGGTTAATTTTATTGGTAGATTCTTCTTGGCACGGCGCCCGTGCCGAACCAAATTGATTGTTTATCTTGATAGTTTCACCCGTACCAACTGTTAAGGTACAACCCAACATCCCGATGGTTATGCCAGTACGTGCTACCGATTTTATAGGCAGCGTAGCACGCCAATAGCCTTTGGTAGGCGCGCGGAACAAACCCACTACACCTATAAAATCCGTATCCCTAGTCACTTTTTCTTTCGTTTGGTAGTGCTGTCCAGGAATTAACGTTGTTTCTTTAACTTCTATTAAATCGGCCCCTAACACTTCTTTTTCTTTCTGGGGGTCTAAAAAGGTCTCATAAGATGCTTGCTGAAAAGCTTCATATTGTTTGAGCTTATAAATTTTTGTAATTAAGGCCAGTGGCTGCCCTTTAGCATCGACGTTTAGATAATCGGAGGCATGTAAATTAATAGGGATGACTTGAGGCAAGCGATAAGATACCGCTGGCTGGCCTGCAGCTGCTGCGAGCGCGGCTGGCAACGGTGTTGATAAGGCGGGTAAGCTTTGTGCCTCAGCGATTTCTGCAGCTGTGGGGATAGTAGTTGTGTTAGTGGCAACAGCACTTAACCGTTCTGCCACATCCACGGCAGAAAGCACATCAGGCGCGGCCGAGCTGATGATCCCACCACAACTACATAAAACAGCAAGGGCTGCTGTTAAACCGAGCAACCTCATAGTACAGTAAATTTTAGTCATCATGTTTGAAGGTGTTGATTAGCACAGTATTAAATTATAACCCATAGCCTAATTAAACTTAACCTGGAATGTAGAGTTAAATTAAAAATTCGGCACTAAATTTTTGCTTAAACAAATTAACACTAATCTAAGCCTGTTTAGATTTGTTTAAAAACCACGCTATTGCACACATACCCGATGGCAACAAACCTGTAGCCTTAATGTTATGCTTTTATAGCACCTAAAAAAAATTGTTTTAAACTATTCACTACTCACCTAACCCTGCCTCCATGCCTCACCGCATTTATGACTTCAAACAACGCTAAATTTAGCGCCGATTTAGGGAACAATGCGAAACTCAATGCGACGGTTACGGGCACGCCCTTCAGGATTTGCATTACTCGCGACCGGAACATCAGGGCCTTTTCCCGTTGCCTCTATTTTACTGGCATTAATACCTTTATTTTGTAAATAAGACTTCACCACTTCGGCACGGGCTTCACTTAGGGATAAATTATTGCTACGCAAACCCACACTGTCGGTATGCCCTATTACCATCAGCTTTTGGTAATTCATTTTGGCTAAGGGCGCGCTTAACTCATCTAAGATAGCACTACCTTTGGTGGTTAAGCTGGCTTTGCCTGTGTCAAACTCAACTATGCGCTTACCAAGGGTAGTGTCTATCACTTGTTGTTCGGTTTGTTTTTGTAACGCAACGGTAAGACCATTATGCAACGTATATTTATCGTCCAATTGGGTTGCAATGTCACTAGCCATTTGCTGACGCTGCAGTTCATTTTGCACTTCGCCGGTAATGAAGACCGTTGTACCATCTATCTTTAACTGACCATGGCTAACTTGCTTTAATTTTGGATTGATCAATTTTTGCACATAATTATTCCAATTGGCAGGCAATACAACTGGGGCAATTTCAATTTGATCAATCACATTATTAGCGCCGTAAAGTAAATGTAACGGTGCCAGAATACCGGCTTTGCTTGTCTCATCAGGGACTTTGCCGGTAACGATAACTTGGCCAAAAGCTGTATTAGCCATAAACACTAGCATCATGCACAAATAACGCATAAGCTAAATCCCAATAAAGTTTTCATGAAAAGAGGACAACACAGCCGATAACGATAAACTTGGGTGCATTAAATAACTGGAAAGTTTTTTAAGGTTGTAATCGGAATTGACTTGTTCTTCTACCCAAGGCGTATCATCAAAGTCTAACTGCAGATCATCTCCGATTTGAGAATCATAAATAGCTTGTAAGGTGCGTGAAGAAGCACCATTAAAACCCAAAACCAAGCATCGATATTTTGCTAGGGTAACCGTAAATAAGGCTAATTCAAAATCATCCCTTAGCAGGAAGGGGGTGATTAAATGCATCCAAAAAGTGCCTACTAAATTACCATATATTGCGTCATTAGGTAGCGGCAAGACTATGCTTTTTTCTGGCTGAGTGCCTTTATGGCTAGTCATTATGGGCTGTAAAAGCAAGCCCAAGGCCAACACAAGCTGGCGCACACTGCCTTTAAAACCAGCTACCAGCAATTTTTCATTAAGAGCTCCCAAGGTTTCTAGTTGAAGAAAATCAGCAAACACTTGCTCAAATTGTAAACCCTGAAATTCTAAGGGTACGCGTACAGACGACAAGTTTTGCAATGGCTCCATGGCCTCGTTTACAGTAACGATATGGTTACTTTGAAAACTTAAATAATCCCAAAACTTAGCAAATGCCATAGGGCTATAACTAACCAATTTAACTGGCTCAGCGACCGCCATCGAGCTGGCGGTAAGAAACGGAAAACGACGCCCGGCAAGATCGCTGCTGGCAATGATATGACCGATAACGGCGTGGCTTTTACGCGGCCCAACAAAAGCAAAATTAATGGCTTTGGAATCATCATATAAAAACTTCCAACGCGGATTTTCCGCCAGCAGACCCATGGCCTGGGTCAGCCACTGGTCTAACAAGGCCATTAAAGCGGTATTTTCGGCAGCTTTAATAAAATCACCCCGGCTGGGAATTTTTCCAAAATAACCAATATGAGCTTGTGCTGGCATAACATTCACTTGCCGATACCTATGGCAGTTGCTTCGACAAAAGTCAGATTAGTATTCAACACATTTTCCGGTAAAGACAGGCCACGGAAACCTGAACCTTGTGGATTACTACCGGAATTAGCGTCTGGTTTGCTAATAATTTTAAGCTCCGCGGTAATCGAAAGCCCGCCATTTGACCACGTCAGTTCAAAAATACCATCTGCATTATTGTTTTTACTGGCACTGTCTATTAATCGCTTAAAGCCAAAACGCCCTGGCAAATTAACAATTTCCACACTCTGCCCGGCAAAGTTTGTTGCACTAATACGCGCGCCTGGAACGCCTTGCGTTTGCGGCCAAACAAAGTTTGTCCATAATGCTTGAGTATTGCGGTAACGTAATTGTTGTCCGTCAATTTCTATCATATATTCGGTAACACCCGCTGCCGCATGGGGTAAAAGTTGAAATACCCATTGGTCACCACCGGCTGACGCAGCTGAAGGGACACCGGCCGCGCTTAACGGTGCAACCCAACTGGTAAAGTTTTGGAGAACCGCAGGAGCCAGCATGGCACCCATATCGGCCCACGTTTTTGCCGCCAAGGTATCCCCGCGCCTAACGACTAAAGGCCCCATTGCCGTATTGAAAAACTTGGCTATGGCGCCATCGTTACCAAAAATTTGGCCGATTTCAGCGTTGCTAGCTTCAATTCTAGAATTGGCTGAAAACGGATATTTTTGGGCTAACGTATTACGGAACGGATTGTAAACCTGCGCTTGCCAGGTTTTGTTCATTTCATACGCCGTCGGTTTAATGATAACCTCAAATGCTTGCATCAAAGGCCTGACTAATATAGGCCGCAAAACTTGTTTTTGGCTATCGGCCATGCCTACCAACATTTGCTCATCTACAAATTTAAGTGTGTCAGCCAACTCGGAGCCATTGCCGTCTAAGGTTTGTTGCATAAGTTGTTTACTACCTGGGCCTGCATCACCCTGATTTTTTAACTGGTTAAAACGGCTACGCAGCTTTGATAAATTTGCCATGTAGTTCCGCATAAGTGAGGCATCATTATTGTTTGCCACAACTAGCTTGGCAATGCCAGCAAAATCCCTACCTACCGGCCCCATGGGTATTTCAGACGAAGTGTTTTTAATATCCAAATTCACATCTAAACTAGCTGGTTTCTGACGTAAAACCACCTGTTTAAACCAATCTATAAAACCGCGGTGCGCACGCTGCAAACCTGCATTGACTAGCGATGGGTTATCCCAGGAAGTTTCATCATAAACCGTGTTAACTAACTTATTAATCGGGGAAGATTCCGGGTCACCTAAACGGTTTAAGACATTAACTGCGTTATTAAAATCACCAAAATCATTAATGACTACCCCTTGGATAAACTTTTGCCATTCTTTGCTGTATTCCAGCTTATAGGTATCAATCAAGGATTTTTGAATTTGTTCAGGGCTGCCTTCTAACGTAAGGTCATCTTTGCTGGCAGTTTTTAACACCCAATCAGAGCTTTGTAATTCTTTATTTGCGACATTTTTAAACGACTCGGCAATAAAACTTTGCCAAGCCGCTTTGGTGAAAGTACCTGGGACAACGTAACTACCCGCAATGAGTTTACTGTCTTGGTCGCCTACAAGCCGGGCAACGGTAACACTGGGAAAACGGGTTGCCGCACGGGCTTTAATGTCGGCATAAATGCGCTCACGGGCAGGCATGCCATTAATGACGCGGCGTAAATTGTCCCGAGTTTGGTCGATCAACGAAAGCTTATTATCAATGATCGGCCATGTTGGGTGCTCAATTTCAGTCAAATAAAAACTGATTATGCTTTCCGCGCTGCGGATCATGTCATCCCGCGACATAGTCCCGCGGTTGGCGTCTAGCCAAGTACGCCAAAACCGGGTTAATTGGTCATTAAGATGACCGGCTTCAGCGCGCGATCGATCAGCCAGCATCAAATAGGTTTTTAACGCGTTATACGCATCCTCAACACTAGCCGGAGATAAGTCCTTATAGGGATTTGGGGCCAAGGCCGCACTCTCGGCTTTAACTGCTGTGCTTAAATTAGGCTTTAACTGGCTACTCGCCACATTAACATCGTTTAAAAACTTTTCCAGATTGGCGCTAACAGGTTTAAGCATGAGCTCGTTAACACCAGAAAAATACTCCGCCCTTATTTTAGCTTCTAATTTATCGCCTTGATATAAGCCAAAACCTAAAGACCATGGCCGCTCATGATGATACTTTTCTAGCTGTTTTAAGCGATCTTGCAAGACATCCAGCGCCTCAAGCCTAGATTTTAAATCCAGGTTAATTGCTTGCAGCTTAATTATTTTGTCTAGATCCGCCTGCACATTGGCCGTTAATTCCAGATTGGATGCATAAGACCAGCTCCACGCCGCCAATGACAGCCCCAAGACAACTGAAGCTGCCAAAAAGCCAGCATAACGTAATTGAATTTTGCTACGGCTATTAAACTGGGCCACTAAATTTTTATCGGCAAAAATAACTTTTTTAAATAAATCTTTTAGGAAATAGCCGTGATTTGTAGCGATGGATGGAGTTTCCATCCCCGTTAAATTAAGGTTAAAACGTTTGGCCACGCGCTCCGATGAAGCGCTGATGGCGTCTTCTTCCTGTAAGGCACTGGTAAAATAAAAACCACGAAATACGGGTTTAAATTGATAAGGATTATCTTCAAACAAGGTGCTGATAAAAACCACCAGCGGATTTTTTATTGCTAAAAACTCTAGAGGAAAGGTAAAAATACCGGGGCTCATGGCGCCGCCATGCTTCATTGCCATTTTTGCTAAGCTGAGTTGTTTTAAACCCTCATAAAGTTCATCAAAGCATTGGTCAAAAAAATCCAAGATGTCTTGGCTGGAGTTTTTTAAGTTATAGGGGATGGTTGCGCCCCAAACTCGATCCTTTTCAGCACGTTCAGCATCAGAGAAAAACTCATTAAAGCCGGCTAAAGTATCTGCTTTAGTAAAGATAATATAAACCGGTGCCAAAATTTCCAGTCTTTCTGTAAGCTCTTGGATACGCTCACGGAAAGTTTTTGCTAAATTAATACTGAATTCGGGCTTATTTGCCATTAAATCAGTAATGCTAACGGCGATTAAGATGCCGTTAATTGGCGCTAATCTGCGGTGCTTTTTTAGCAGCGCCAAAAAACCTAGCCATTCTTCGCTATCTTCTTCATGTGCGGTATAACGGCCTGCCGTATCCAATAAAATACCATCAGCTGTAAAAAACCAATCGATATTACGGGTGCCGCCAATGCCTTGCATAGGTGTCCCCGCCTTATCCGAAAAAGGGAATTGCAAACCTGAATGTTCAATGGCTGAGCTTTTACCAGCGGCTGGATTGCCAATAATCATATACCAAGGCAATTTATAAACCGCCTTGGCCTTGGAATCAAAACCCAATTTTGAGGCTTTAAGGATGTTAATGGCATTCAGCATCCGCTTGTTGACGACATCAACATCATTATGTGATACAGCCACTTGCGCTTTTATAGGTTTACCCGCCACGGCATAGGCTGCCTCATCAATTGCCCGACCTGCCCATTTCTCCCGGCTGTATTTATACAGCTTACGCAGTAGCCAAGCCAGTAATGCCACAAGCATTAAAACGGCTAAAAAAAACCCAAGGTAATAAGCTGCCGTTTCCAAGTCATCTTGGCCAAAATAAAATATCCCAGCCATAACCATAAAACACAACCCCATAAGGGTGCGCCTATCACTTAGAAAATACCAAAGTTGTCGCATGATTGGGTGCTGGTCTCTAACTATGAGTTGGTGCTGGCGATATTGCCGGTTCAAGGGCTGGCCCTACAATAACGGCAGCTCGAGTTTGTTTGTCAAGATTGCTCAAGCATAATGCAGGTTCAGCATGGTTAATAACATGCTGGTAGGCTAACGCTATGGCTGTTAAACTTGCTACTCCACCCATATTCCCGCAGGCATGGGTTACCTTAATGAATTGGCCATTAGGGTCAAGCTCGGTAAATTGTTTGCTGCCTATTGCCATCAATTCAATTAACCGACCGACTTGGTGGTCAGTATCGGATAAGATCAGGCTAATGTTTTCTGCCTGTAATAGGCTGGCCGATAAAGCATCCTGGACTAAATTAGCCATAAGTTGATCGGTAATTCGGCTTTTGTGCTCTGTAGATTGCTCATGCCGTCCTTGAGCGACACGATAAATGCATGCCTTATTTTCTTGGCTAAAAGCCTTAGCATGCTCTTGATCGCTTAATAAAAGCCCGGCCGCCCCTTCGCCTGGAATATACGCCACTTGTGTTGGGGAATTGGAAAGTTTGCCTAAACTTTCCCATGTTTCTAAGGTTTTGTTACCCAAATTAGAATCACAAGCAATCACAAGACTAAAACTTGTGCCCGGCTGGCAGAACGGCTCCAGCATTAACTTATCGATTGCAGTGAAACTAGCGCTAAGATCAGATATACAAATAGATTTTGTATGAATGCGCGTCGCAGGCCAACCTTGACGCTCTAAGCAATGGGCAAAAAAATCTTGCACTGCTTTGACTTGTTCATTGCGCCAAGAGGCAGGCAACAAAATTACTACCTCTAAAATGGGCAAAAACTCTGGCTTCCGCTTAGCCGTAGCAATGGCCTGATAAGTTTCTAACTCGGCATGTTGGCTTACATACTGCCCCAATTCAACCAGCACTTCTGTTGCCAACATGATACTGCGCAACTGTTCTTCCGACCATAACAGATCAGGGTACTGCTGGGCGGCTTCCCAGATTATGAAAGGATTATCTGCCAGGCTTGCATCCACATTTTTAATGCGTCCGCTTAAAATCGCAAAACCGTTACTGTCCACTAATTCTGTGTCTAGCTCAAAACTGCCGGCTTGCTGAATTAAATTTTCTAATAACTCTTCAGTGGTATCACCATGTAAAGTTCTTACCGCAGTAGCCATTATCGCCAATGACAAATACTGTTCTTGCGCTGCTTTGCCCGCATTAGCATATTCCACAGCACTGGTTGCGCCATTTGATGCTTTCGCTTTGCTTAACGTAAATTTTTGAAAAACCAATTGCCCTGCGTGAGCCAAGAGCCAAAAACTGGCCAACAAGGCTAGCGGTATCACTAAAAAGTTTTCCGCCACATCAATAGTACTGGGCAAACGGTTACCCGCGCGCCAACTATAAACCGTTGCTATCCAAACCACAGCAAACGTACCGCCAACAATAAGGCTATTCCGCAACCAGCTATGCATTGCGCAAATACCCTTTTAGCCAACATTGGGCAACAGCCCAGATACCCGTCCACCAATTGCTATTCTTCTTAATGTAACGGGCCAATAGCGCTGATTTTAGACTAACCGACAAAACCAGCTCAAAACCATAGCATGCGTTAGCTAAGCCTGGTTTTAAGTTTTTTCTGCCGCCGTGGTTAAACAATGGTTTGGCAAAACCTGTGCTTGTTACCTGACTACCCACTTGAGTATTTATATCAAATCTATGGTTGCGTTTTGGCTAGCGATTAAAGCGGCACCACAGGCAATTTTGTCACCATTACGTGCAACCGCCTTGCCTTCTACAATCAAACTATTATCACCACTGACGATAGGAAATATTCCAGGCTTGCACAATGGGCAAGTTGCCATATCACCAACACGGGCAACGGGAATGCCGCCACTATCTGTTTGCGTAGAAGCGCCTACCACCACACCACCATGAGACGTAGCGTCGCCTAAACGTATAAACGCACCAGCCATAATTTCTCCAATAACTTAATGTTTTAAAACTTGTGTTAAAGCTAACTCTACGTGGCCTAAATCCATCATTTTCCAACGTCCACCCCAGCGCAAGCCCAGCTCTTCCGCTACTTCACCATACAATTGGTATCCGCGCATCGCCCAAGGGTCTTTTTCAGAAATCACCAATTTGCCATCCCGTAAAAACGCACAATCTGCAGCTAAACCAAATTGGTGATAACTTTGGAAAGCCTTTGCATTAGTCACCTGGCTACCTAAGGCAGCTAACATATTTTGGCGCTCAGGGCTACGATAACCTTCAATAATCGCCATAGAATAGCCGTGTTTTTCTTGCATAACTTTAAACACCCTTAACAGAACTTGTTCAAAGCCCGGCTCAAGGCTACCCCAATTTCGGCTAGCATCCGCTAGTTGTGGCCGTATTAACTGGACTTCTTTAGTAATAAAAAATTCTGGTGGCAATGCCGCTGGCGGCACTAAACGCTCACCTTTTAACAACTCGGCAATTTGTAAATTTGCTTCATGCGAGTCTATGTCAAAGCCCTCTAATTTATTTTCACCTGATAAAAGAATAACCATAAGCGCAGGTGAGCAGACCATAAATAAACCCGCCATAATCACCCAAGAGTGATCCCTCACAATTTTGCCGGTCTCTTCAGCAGAAACTCGAACGCCTAAACTAAACCCTAATGTTTTAAGCCTTAAACTTTGCTGTAGCCATAGCGACTCTTCAACTAGCCTAATCACCCACATATTCAGCATTAGCAACGCCTGTTTTCTCGCAGATTCGAATAAAACTAGCCCAGCAAACAGGCAAGAAAACAAGAAAAAACTGGTGACTAATAAAAAAAACATATCTAATTTGTTAATGAGACTGGAAAATCCCTTGCCTAATGTTAACCATCATATCCAATCACAAACGCATTTAACAAGCGTTTAAACTAACTTTTAAGGTGATACGCAATACTTAAGTAACCTAAATCGCGCCAAAATAGCTCAGCATAAGTCATTATTTTGATGACCGTTTAAAAAAACCGCATAAGTTAGGCTACTAATCCAAAATTTTAGGTTAAACTATTAACGCCGCAACTTGGGCGACTAAAAACCATAACGTTTAACATCGGCTACATTGTACAACAGACTTACGACATATGAAACACGGGACATCTGCCATTGGGTAAATCAACTGACAAGACTAAGCCAACCCAACAGCCGAGTTTATTCCATACGCCCGGCGCTGTGGACAACCCGCGGTTCAGCATACTTTCCGGCCTAGAGAGTAAGCAAGCTCAGCCGCCGGCCAGGCACCCACCACGGCCTAGAAGCGGCCTAGTCCTGTTGATTTTTCTCATGGGCACGCTTATCGCCATACTCCTGATCATGGCCAGCAAACTACTCCACTTTATTAGCCTGGTGGAAAACCACCGCCCACCCTTGTTAGCTTCAGCCTTCCCGGTTCCGGAAATAAACTTACCCAGCAGTGCCCCATCTGCCGCCAGCAACTTAAGCCACACAGGTGTTAGATTGGTCGGTAATGAAATTGTCTATCCACCAGGGCACAACCTACCCGCACTGATCATAAATGCGCCGCTGGCTCCCGCAAAATCCAAGCCCCCAGAGCAGCAACCGACTGAGACCAAGGCCAATCCAATACCTGTGCCAACCGGACACAAACCCCTATTGACCAAAACCCTGACCAAACCAGCCAGCTTCCCGCTGCAACCGCTGGCGACGGCAACAGGGCAGGGCAAGCCAGCCACGGCTGCGCAAGCCGCTGCCGATAAGCCCATAGCCGCCAGCCCCGCGTTTTTAGGCGTAGATTTGGCCGCCAAAACTACGCCGCCTGCAGACAGCCTGCCCGCCACCTCCGAAGATAAAGATGTTGAACTGCTAAGGGCGCTCATTGCCCATGAGTCCGGCCCATAGGCGTACACCCCGAAATGGCATACAACTAAAACACCAACCCACCTTTATTAACCGGCCCAAACCGCACAGCTGCAACCAAAACTGTTATGAACTTGCCTGCCCAATTTGCCAGTGACACCCGCCTTTACGAGCTGTTTTTGCCCGATGCCCAAGACAACCCCGGCACCCTGCTGGTGGAAGCCTTTGCCGCCCAAGAAGCCGTCAACGGCCTCGGCCACCGTGACCTGATCCTGCTGTCACCCGACGCCGACCTGGACTTGCCTACGCTGTTGGGCCAAACCGCCAGCCTGGCCATCAGCCTGGCCGACGGCTCGCGCACCACCTACAGTGGCCTGATAAACCAAACTGAACTGTTAGGTTCCGAAGGCGCCTATGCCCGTTACCGCATCCGCCTGGTGCCCTGGCTGTGGCAGCTGACCCAGCACCACACCAGCCGGGTTTGGCAAGAACTGCCGCTGACCGCGATCATCGATGCCGTCTTCGCTGGCTACGCCCAGGCTGCCTGGCACTGGGGCGAAGACGCCAGCCAATTTATGGCCGACGCCCGCCCACGCAGCTATTGCGTCCAATACCGTGAGACCGACTACGCCTAAGCTCGCCCGCGCTGGTTCGCTGCTTAACCCGTTTTACCCCTTGCCTTACCGCCAACGCGGCAGCATAGCCGCTGACTTGGCCATCCCGGATTACCGCAAGCAGCCGTTAAAGAAAGACAACCTCTTTGGTATTATTGAGATTAAGTTTGAGGGGGATAGGATTAAGAATAAGCAGTTTAGACAATATGACGAATTGAATAAAAAAACTGCCAAAGTAAAAGAAAAATTTATTGGCAAAGGCCGCACCCTCGGCGGCAAAGGTGTCACTATTGGTTGCCGCGTTGCCCTATTCCGTTTTCCACTGGATGTGGATAAAGAAACCGCAGAGCAACTTAAAAAAGAACAAGCTGAACAAGCCAAGAAAAAGCAAACTAACCGTAAGCGCTAAAAGGGAAGGAAGATATGAGTACCGCAGAGCTGTATTTGACCGATGAAGAAATCGCTGACTTTATAGAAGAAACTAAAGCCGAACCGCAGTTTTTTATGGGTACGGAAGGCCGCGAGTATGGCGTTTGCCCCTTCATCACGTTTTACGTCTACCATTTTGACGAAGACTATATGCCATTGGCGGATAAGGTAATCCAGATTTACCATGCTCTGGAAGGCCTCATCGACAAGCCTTTTCAAAAAATCCTCAAAAGCTCAACTGAAGTTTGGTTTAAGGCGGGCGACAAACGCCTGCCAACTGACTTGCATGCAGAAGCTCAAAAAAGCTTAAATAAAGTTGAACCTTTCTGGATTCAGGCCACCGATATGGAAAGTCCAGCGGCTTCAGCACGCTGGGCGATTGATGGCAGTGTAGAGTCAAACAGCACCATGCGTTATACCTCTTTAAAAATCACCTTTCGCTATATAGCTGGTATGTGCAAAACAAAGCATGCTGGGCAAGCTTTGTGCAGGACTGCTTGACCCTGTTGGAGCCGGAGCAATGCTACAGTGGTTTTGAGATCGGCACGACGGGGGCGGGGGCAATGGGCGCCTATGAAAGCGATGTCATGGAACGCATTTGTGCCGACTACTTTTATGGTCTAGACATTGACCATCCTGGAAAGATGGGCTTTCAAAACCACCGCGACGAAGACGGTTGGATTGACGTTACTTGTCTCGGCGCAGGCTTACGCTCCCCCACCTGGTGTTTTCTGCTTTCCCCCGTCTGGCTGGACAAGCTGGGCTTAAATGAAGCGGGCGTCCGCCAAGCTCTGTCAGACCCACGGATTACTATTACTCCGCTGCCCCGCAGTGACGGGCGTAACAACCTGTGGATTCAACTAGGCGAGCTGTCTTTATATCCAGTGGAAGACGGTGTGCCGGAGTTGCCCGTGTTGGCGAATAAACTGATCCATCCCATCCGCTGTGATGATTTAAACCTGCTATCGCTGGACCCGTGGGGAGGCGACCCCAACCCCCGCTTTGATTCCCAGTACAGCCCACGCTGGATGGCCCGTTTTGACGATAACAGCCAATGTGGCCCAGCCGGGACAAGCGCGTTCTCAAACCGGCATTCCCGCAGCCACTGCGAGGGCTCCCCGGTGAAACCGTACCCGAAACTGGCACCTGGTGGACACCAGCCATCAATGGTGAAGCCGGGCGCCGGCACTTTAACAAAGTGCGATCATTTCCCAGATACGGCTTATACCGACTATGGCGCGGTGGTGTGGTATTTGGAGGGCAAGAGTACAACTTGAACTTCAAAACATCATTAACTTACATTATTCAAAACAAATTTATGCTTCCTATTTCCAATTCAAATGGCCTCTTCGGCTTCATTAATTCGGTAGGCGATATTGTCATAGCACCCAAATTTTATGATGTTGGCCTGTTTTCACCGCAAGGATTGGCGTTAGTGCGAATTGACCAATGGGCTGAATGCGGAATCGGGTATATCGATTTGTTGGGCAATGTTGTTATCGGGCAAAAATTTTATAATGGGGACGGCTTCACCCAGTCTGGCCTAGCCCATGTAATATTTGATAAGACCAGTTATTTTTTGCATGGTTACATCGATACAAAAGGAAATACTGCTATAGAACCAATTTTTTGAATAAGCGCGATCTTTTGGTTATTTTGATTTGGCCATCGTAGAAATAAAAAATCTAAAAGGCTGTATCGACACTGCGGGAAACGTATGCATACCCGCCGAATTTGATAGTCTTTTCGGCTTCGCCAAAAACGGCTTAGCTAAAGCGAAGAAAGGGAAATTTTCCGGATTTATTGATACTCAAGGTAAAGAAATATTTTCTTCAAAATATAAGAATTTCTGGGGGTTTTACGAAAGCGAACTGGCTTTAGTAGAATCCCACGGCAAGCATGGTTACATAGGCAACAATGGAGAGATCAAAATTCCGCTTCAATACGATGAGGCTGGCACATTTGCGTCCAATGGGCTTGCAAAAGTTTGCTCAAATGGGAAATGGGGCTTTAATTAATGCTTCAGGGGAGTTCGTTATCGCTCCGCAATTTCATGACTTATCCGGGTTCAATAGCAGTGGCATTGCGGTGTTTATTGATAAGAAAAATAAGTGTGGATGCATCAATAGCTCAGGTAATATCATCATAGAACCAAAGTATGATGATATTGAATTTACCTTCGATGACAATATTCTTGAGGTAAGGTTAAAAAATAAGCAGGGCTACATTTCGATTGATGGAAACTGGATTAGTGATTATGTTAGGGACCACTGATTAATTCCCCAAAGCGGCAAGCGGTATAATGCCCCATCGAAACCGCAATAGAGACGACGCCCATGAACGAGCCCCAACAACTCAGCTTTGCCGATGCTGAACGCCAACAAAGGCAAAATCACCCGGCGGGAAAAGTTTCTCGACCAACTTGAGGGCTTATTGCCTTGGTTAGCCATGATGGCGGTGATCGGACCGCATTATGCGTCTGGAACAGGACGCGGCCGCAAGCCGTTTCCGTTGGATACGATGCTACACGTGCATGTGGCACAGATTGTCTACAACTATTCCGACCCCGGTATGGAAGATGCGCGGTATGAGATTGAATCGCTACGGCGCTTTTGCAGTATTCGCCTGGAAGCGGTGCCCGATGAAAGCACCCTTTTGCAGTTCCGGCATCTGTTGGAAGCACACGGTTTAACCGAACAGGTTTTCGCAGCCAACAAGCAAACTCTGGGGGAGCGTGGGTTTTTTTGAGGGCGGCACAATCGTTGACGCTAGCCTGATTGCCGCGCCGACCTCGACCAAAAACCAAGGCAAAGCGCGTGATCCCGACATGCATTCCAGAAAGAAAGGCAATCAATGGTTTTTCGGCAGCAAATTCCGCATCGGTGTCGATAGCAAAACCGGCTTGGTGCATACCTTGAAAGTCACCTCAGGCAACGTCAGCGACATTGCCGAAGCCGCATCATTACTGCACGGCGACGAACAGTCCGCTCACGGCGATGCGGGTTATCAGGGTTTGGATAAACGCCCCGGGATGCTTACCGACAACCCGCCGGTCTGCGTGATCGCGATGCGTCCGGGCAAATTGGCCGAGTTAACCCAAGACGATTGCGAGGAAACCCAGCAACTGCGCCATGCTGCCCGTGAACTGGCCAGCCGCCGCGCTAAGGTCGAGCACATGTTTCGGGATATTAAAACTCGTTTTGGTTATGCCAAGAATCGCTATCGGGGCTTGGTCAAAGACGCGGCGCATTTGACATTCCTGACGGCGATAGCCAACGTGCTGCGCGGTGATGCTTATGAACGTCGGAGCCTGATTGCATCCGAAATTTGAAAATAGACCCGGAAACGGGCTAGTTTGCGATGGAAAGCCACTGTTTTGATAATAAAACAGTCGGATATTGAATTTTTTGACTCACTTTGACAGTGACTGCCTCTTAAAATGGTTGTTTTTCAGAGGTTCCTTAAGTATCCCCCATGTCAGGCAATTGTTTTTTGATATATGATGCGCTTGAATGAACCTTAAATTCCTATACAGCCATATAGTCCTATGCGACCAAAAGAAATAACAGAAAATTTAACATTAAAAGCTGCAACTGGGATTACGCTTTTGAGCTAAAAATAAAACTGATAATTGCTTACTTCATGGTTGATAGAATTTCTGGTTTTATGGGCTATTTGTTTATTATGAAATAGCATAAAGCTTGATAGTTGACCAGGATAAGCTCAGGTAAGTCAAACTCATTTATTTCTTTTATAGAAATGCAATAACATATTCAATAACCATAAGTAACCTTATGAAAAATAGGCTTTGTTTTATTGATACACTGCGAGGATTTAGCGTTCTTTATATTGTAGGGTTTTGGCATCTAATGAACTACACCGATGCCTTTCCTAACTATGCCAATTTTATAACGATGAGGATAACGGTATCAGTTCTAGCATTATTTGTATTCTTGTCAGGTTATTTAATGAGTAATACCAAGCTTGATTTAGAGATAAAAATTATCAAGGTATTTTATATTAAACGATTTTTAAGAATATATCCTCTATACGTTTTTTCTTTATTTTTATTCTTTTTGCTTCATTTATCCAATAAAATAACGCTGATAAAAGCGGGCTTACTAATATCCATGTTTTATGGGCCTCCGCCGCCAACGCTGTGGTTTATAACTATGATAATAGTTTTTTATTTATTAACTCCCCTGCTAATTAGTGCAAAAAATACTTCTAAACTTTTGTTTAGGGGCATAGTTTTAATGCTGCTTATGATGCTGTTAAGTTATATCTCACCCAAAAGCGACCCTCGACTTTTAATCTATTTTCCAGCTTTTATCAGTGGTATTTATATGGCTAAATCAGATCATTTATCTAAAGGTTTTATCACTAAAATTCTAGTTTTATTATTTGGCTCGGTAGTTTTATCTGTTCAAGTGAATGAGGCGCCTGAAGTAAGTTATGCTAGTATACCCTTAGCAATTTTTTCACCTTTAGCTATATTTTATATTTTTAGTTCTATTAAATTACCTATCAATAGTTTAGTTAAACACATTAGTTATGCTGGCTATGTAATGTATTTAATACATAGGCCAATATATGAGCTGATGTTATTAGTCTATTATAGGTTTTTAACTATGTATAGTTTTAATATGGAAACATTAAAAGTAGGGTATTTAATATTTATCTGTTTACCCGTAATTGTTGTGATAAGCTACTTTGTGCAAAAAAGCTATGATAAATTAATATTGAATTTATAAACTTCGCCATTTAGGCGCTTTAACTCAGCCGTCTCAATTGGTAAGCGCCCTATTGATACCGCATAAAATTCATTGCCCAAACTTATTAAATAACAGTGAAGCCAAATAGGGAATAGCTTTCATTCTATTTTAACTGAGATTAAGGCACTAATTGCAAGGTATGGATGGGCTTATCGGCAAACAAACTTAAAGCTTGTCCGTTTAACCAATACGGTTGTTGATCTTGGTAATTTACCGATAATGGATGGCCTGATTGTCCGCCTGGCATATGCAGAATGCTGTCTTGACTATGCCCAGGTGAGACTACCATGCGCTCACTGGCGCCAAAACTGGAATGATCAGCACGTACGCAAAAACCACTGCAACCTGATAACGCTGCATCTGGCATATCTAGGAAAACCGATAGTAGCGGCATTACCCTAGAAAACGGATGTTGCTGGCTTACCCTATTTTCTAAGCCCCAAGCCAAGTTCGGTAATGGTGTATTTAGATGTTTAGCCTGCACGGCTGATAAGCTTTGTTCCAATTGTGACAAAATTAGATTATCCCAACTGCCATACGCGCCCACATTAGGTAATAATTCAGCAGATTTAACTTTTAACAAGGCCAATAATGGCATATCAACATAACTCCAATGATATCTAAATGCCTTATCTTTTTGTTTACAGACTGTTAAATACGGCATTAGCACTGTCTCTATTAAGGCGTTTCGGAACTCTACCAAAACCATTAAACCCAAGCTATCAACGTTGGCTTTACCATCCCATTGCAACAAATAGGTCTTTAGTGCTTTCAGTTTAGGCTTTTGTGCCAGTATGCTAGGACTTAATACCTGTAGTGCCAATTGCTGATAAACCGCATAAAACTCACTTTCTGTGTCTAGCTGTAAACCTAACATCAGTTGCTCATTGGGCAGTTGCATTTGCTTAAGTTGCTGACTGATACGATAGGCTCGATAGCCATTGGCAAATTGATGTCCAATGACATAAGGGAAATCCGTACCAAAACGGCGCTCATTTGCTGACACCACAAAGCCTGCTGGCGGGTTAACGATACGCGGCAAGTGTTTTGCTTCAATATATCCATCCCATCCTATTTTGCCATCAGCCCAAGACTGGCTAACTAAACCGTCGTTACCCACGCGTTTGGGGATTTTTCCAGTTAAAGTCCAAGCAATTTGGCCTAATTCGTCCGCTAACAAGATATTCAATTGCGGATTACCGGCTAGATTGGCTATGTCTAATGCCTGCCCTAAACGGCTGGCTTGTTCCAACTCCAATATATCAAGATTGATAGTGCTAGGGTCTAACGCTGCCCAATGGACGGCAACTGCTTGCCCAAGTAATGGCTGTGTAGAAACCGGCCCCCATAGCGTGTGCTTAACCGTTATTTGCCGAACAGCGGCACCTTTTACCTGAATTGGCTCTAGCCGTCGCTCAAAATCCCGCCAACCATCCCCAACACGGTATTGATTGGCGTCCAAAGGATTAATTTCCAACTTGACTAAATCCAAAAAATCCCCTGAAAGGTTAGTCATCCCCCAGGCTATGTGCTGGTTGCTGCCGACGATTAAAAACGGGGTTCCAGGTAAAGTTATGCCTGCCGCATGTACCGTAGGATACTTAATCTCTACGCGATACCAAAGATTAGGCACATTAAGGGCTAAATGCATGTCATTTGCCAATATTGCCCTACCATCGGCAGTTTTGGCCCCGCTTACTGCCCAGGCATTTGAACCTGCAATCGTGTTAGGATCCATTTCTGGTAATAGCTTAGCCGTTTTGGCTGTAGTATTTGCTGCCAATAAAGCTTGCAGTAACTTTGATGGTATAGGTTTCAACGGCCGCAATGCTTTTGCTTGCGGATATAGGCTATCAGTATAGCGATCGCTATCCGGGGTAAAAAACGCTACGACTTCGTTAGGTAAAGTCTCTGCCATAACCGACATCATGCGTTCTTCCTGCTCAGACCAAGAGGTTAAAGTGGCAAACATCCCCATCACCACCAATAGAGTATCTTGTGCTTGCCATAAATCGGGCTGGTAACCTAAAACGCTAAACTCGAAAGGTAAGGCTTTGGCCTGTTTAACAAAGCTGTTGACCCCTTCCGCATAGGCCTGCAAATAGTCCTTCTGTAGCGGCGGTAATTGAGACCAAATTTGTTTGACTTCCTGGTTAAAACCATAAGTACGATATGTTATATCGCTGTCTAAAGCTACCGCACCGAAAACTTCCGCTAATCGACCCGCGCTTTTACGGCGCATTAAATCCATTTGGAACAAACGCTCATTTGCACTTACAAAACCTAATGCGCGCACAGCATCTAGCCGGCTCTGCGCATTAATTTGAGGTATGCCTAACGCATCAGTCTGGACAATAACGGGTGAACTTAGGCTGTTTAGCTGCACCCTGCCATCCCATACAGGTAAAGACTGCCGCATCCAGCCATAAGCAATAAGAGCAATAACACAGCCTATAAGACATATTACCAATAAAGTATTACGGAAAAATTTCATCATGCTAAGCATATCACTGAGGAAAGGTACGACTATGCCTATCATAACGTTCATCACTTGCTGTATGTGCCAACAAAAAAGCCATAGGCATCATTTTAATACACATATTGAGCCAAATTAACCGCGCCTATTCAACACGGTTTGCCAGTGATCATATCTATAGCGTATTACTACAGCTTAAATACCACGAAATAATCGCAACTTTGTGTCAAATATTATCCAATATTAACTATAAAATCGGTACATCTTAATATAACTATGTTATTTAACATCTATACTATGCATCACCTAATATTAAAAACTATATAATGCGTAAATAATAATACATAATTTATTGAAATTTATGATAAAACTAATTTTTATTTATTTTAAATTTTATTCTTTTTCTCGTTACGCTTACTATATATACTAACTGTGGTTTTTATTATTTTCAGCAAACAGACACCACCAATCAAAATTAATATTTAATTAAGAAAATTATTATAGGATTAAGCCATAGAGCTTATTGTCCTGTGAATAATAAGCTCAGCTATGTAATTAATGCCCTTAATCTAAGCCTTTATATGAACCAACACAGTATCTTGCTATTGTTAATAAAAATCTGATTCTCTTGGATCCTAAATTAGTTGAATAAAGCAGTTTAACTGCTAGACAAATAAACAATTTAAAATAACAAACCAGGAAAAAACCAATGAGCTATAAACAACTAGACAATACACTTTATCTCGTAGTAGTTAACCACGAAGAACAATATTCTATTTGGCCTGAAGACAAAGCAATCCCTACCGGCTGGCAAGCCGAAGGCACTAAAGGCAAAAAGCAGGATTGCTTGGCTTACATACAAACAATTTGGATGACAATAACCCCTGCTAGCCTAAGGGTACACATGGGACAAACCGCATAGCCCGTTAAAAGCCTAACTTCGGTTTACTTAGTAGGTTTTTACCAGGCAGTTATTCTAATTGTTTAAAATTAAGACTCACGGCACTATTGTTTGGTAAAGTAATCGCACCGCTTATTTTGTTGGGCAACTTTAGATCAAACAAACGCCAACTTGTCGGCGCCCCGTAGGCTTTAGGTAATGCTATGTATTGACTAGACCCAACTGAAGTTGTCACTACTTCAGTTGGGTTTAAGCCTAAACCCAACCCCACTGCTTTCATAAAGCTTTCTTTTCTAACCCAAAGTTGATAAAAAAAAGCCGTTTTTTCCGCCCCTGATAAGCTGATCCAAGTCTTATATTCGCTGTCTGCAAAACATTGTTTAGTGATTGCATGATAGTCTATACCGTCACGCCAACATTCAATATCGACCCCAATCTGGTCTACGCAACCAACCACCACCAATAAATGGTCTCCAGAATGGGACATATTAAAGTATATCCCTACACTATCAAGCAGCGCTGGCTTGCCATAAAGACCTAACTCAAACTCTAGATGTTCAGGCGCTTTATTGAGATACCCTGCTAAGATCAACCTTAACTTAGCATGGGCCAATAAATAACGATTTCTATCGCGTTCGAAAACAAAACGTTGGACTTTAAGCAACTCTGCTTCATTTAATAACGATTTATAATAAGTAGCTGGCTGGGATGCCAATAACGGTTCCAGCCACACATCAAGGACAGTCTCAAGCATATCGAGGCATCAATAAGAATATATTGTCTTACATTGTAACCTAGACTAGCCGTTATACCACTTAATTCAAAGCCTTTACCCTTTTACATCGCTTAAGCCTACTTAGGGTATTGATGCTCAACCAAGCATAGTCAGTGGAAAACCTGTCAATTTTTATATCTCTATCACAAATATTTTTTTTCATTTTAATGAAGACCGAGAAATTTTTGCTATTCTTGTCATCTAAGGCCTTCGCCGCATTTACCTAGGCTAAACGCTATCATACTATTGCGTGGACTATTCTTCGTGAAAACAAAGCCTTGGGTACTGTAGGAGAACTGATGAGAAAACATAATCTTACCCGAATAGTTCTTGGTGCTTTAGCAATAGGCACTTTACTTAGCCAAACTGCCAGGACGGAGGACAATAGCGAAATCATTGCACCCTTGGACCTAGTCAGAAAGCTATTAATGGATGGCAGCCCAATTGACAGCCAAAAAACCCTGCAAAGCCTACCTGAGAGAAATATCAGCCCAGCGCCATCGGAAAGTCGGCAGAAAGCTAATGAAGCAGCGGTGCAAGCTGCCAGAAATGCGACTAAAGACTTTAAAAAAGTCTATCAAAAGCCTGAACAATGTTATGACATGGAAGATAAAGCGACCAGAATATGGTGTGCCAACCATTTTATGAAAGCAAAAAAAGACTATGAAAAACAAAACCAAATAGCTATTCAATAAGATTCAACACAAAGTAGGTTACATCGATCTTTATTCGTTAACCGACACCAGCACTGTTCTATCAACTACTTAGCATCAAAACCTACAATTGCACATGCGTACCGTCACAATATGGCGGCGTTTTAGTTTGCTTACATAAGCAAATAGCTACAGTCTTTTTTTCACTCAGTAAAAACGGTTGCGGCGTGAAGTTAGAACCGGCATGGGAACCATCACAAAAACTACCATTTTGGCTGTTTCCGCAACTACACCAAAAATACGACCCCGCTTCTAGTTCAGTAACACTGGGTTGTTTTGCAGCAATAGTGGGTGTGCTCATACTATGTTCCTCAGAAATATTAATACTTTAGTTTTTAATGGTATCTACCCGCAACGCGAATCGCGAGATGTTAACCTATAGGCTAACTCAAGATAAAAAAAGCCAAGTCATTATCCGATCGCAAACAAATTTACCTATCTATTCTTTAACAGCTTCAATTTGAATCTGAATTTTAACTTCGTCGCCAATCGCGGGTACAAATTTGTCCACCCCAAAATCAGAACGTTTAATCGTCGTACTAGCATTAGCGCCACAGGTCTTTTTTAAACTAATCACATTTAGTCCACAAATAAAGTAATCGACAGTTAAATGCAGCGGTTTAGTAACACCATGTAGGCTAAAATTACCATCAATACCTATTAGCTTTTCATCTTTAAACAAAAACTTATCCGAGATAAAAGAAATTTGTGGGTAAAGCGCAGCATCTAAAAACTCCTTACTGCGCAGTTTATCTTCAAGTTCCGTAAGACCCGTACTGATACTAGCCGTATTAATGGCCACTTGTAGGCTGCCCGTAGCAGCACTTGTGTCCAATAAAATGGTACCACTGGTCTCATTAAATCGCCCCCGTTGGTTTGAAAACCCTAAATGGTTAATTTCAAAACTGGGAAAGGTATGCCTTGGATCTATGCTATAAGTATCAGCCGCCAACACTGAAATACTTACCACACTTAACATGGCCAGAGCCAACCACATTTTATTCATATTCATACTCCAAGGATTATAGTTAACAATTAGGTCCGCCTCGTGTTCTTTACCCAACCGTTAGATTACGCAACCCATGTTTCAAGCTTTTTTTGCCCTTGGGCTACATTAAATGCCTTTCGTAAACGTAACAAAATAGTTTCCATTTCAGCCAGTTCATCCGCAGAATAATCATTAAACGGCAACGCCATAAAAGCTAAATGCTCCGGAAAAATTTGCTCAAACACCGCTTGGCCTTGCGCCGTAAGTTGAATAATTTGGCTACGGCCATCCGCTTTAGAGAGTTGTCGATTAACTAATTGTTTCTCAATCAAGCGATCGATTACGCCTGTTAAAGTACCTTTGGTAATTAAGGTTTTTTCTCCTAACTGCTTGCAAGACATGCCTTCGGTATTCCCCAAGGTCGCAATAATGTCAAATTGCGGTGTTGTTAAGCCAATAGTACGGATATGTAAGGCTGAATAAGCCTCAAAAGCTTGAAAAGTTCGGGCTAGTTCCCGAAGCACTGGTAAAAACAGGGGGCGGGTAGACATTTTAGATATCAGAATAGTTTTAACTGCTAGCGATATTAGTTCTAATTAAAACTATGTGCAAGGTGTAAGGGCAGTTTTCTGCAATAAACTCTATTTAATGGCGTACAAACTGCTACATAAACACTTATTTTAAGCAAAATTTAAGCTATTTATGACTTTTCGCGAAATATATAAAGCGTAGCCTTGCGTACTATAACAATGGTTTAAATTTTTCTTAAAGCACACAGTCTTGGCTAAGCAACTAGATAGTGAGGCCACCTAAAAAACTGACGATTAAGCAAGAAAAAATCGGTAATCCTATAAAGGGGAATAATAACTACGAAAATCTTACTCATTTTTGGAATCACTCTAATGATAACTGGCTATGCATCAGAAATAGAATCCTTCTACAATCGACAGATTGCTGAAGATCAGTTAATTACAGAAGAACAAAACGAAAAAGAGGGACAAGAAATTGGCACGCTTGCGGTTACTACCCAACGGCGGCTGATTATCGCAAATTTAAAAACCGGAAATTTTTGCTCAAAACCCCCACCTGAAACCGCTGATTCAATCATGACAGCGCTTGCCGCTGCACGAAAAGCATATATTGCTGCCGATAAGAATATCAGTGCAGAACTAGCAAGCAACTTTGCAAGACATGTAAACCAGCTATACAAAAGAGCCCATACCATTCAATTATTTAGAGATGCTGCCTTTTATTTATGTGTAAACGCTGCAAATAGCTCGAATGGACAAAATAGAGCATATTAATCTTATAAAGGTGATATTTCCCTAATAATTAAAGATCTAATAGAGCCATTAAAACAGGAAGTTAAAGCATACTAGAAACTGAAATGGTAAGGGCAGAGCATGCACCCGCGTTATACCAAAATACTATGCTGTGTGATAGTAGCGCTAATGTTGATAAAAAAGCTGATGGTAATGAAAATAAACTATCCACTTCCATTAGTTGCAAGCCTTTAATTATGCCCACAACTGAACAGATGCCAAAAGAGGCCGCAGCTAAATAGGAATATTATCGATTAAGACGCCACTAGACATAACCACGACTATCCCTGCTTGTGTCTAGTACTGCGATCCACTTATCTTGATATTAGCCAAAACCAAGCAATTTTAAATCATAAAATAATATTTGCAGGTCAAGCTAAGCTAAAGCGGTATCGTTGCGCAAAGTTAATCTCACGCCAATCAATCATTTTATCGGCAAGCCTACCGTCAATTTAAAGCACTGTAGACATAATCATTACGTTATACTAAAAAAACGCTTACCTATAACCTATAGCCCTTGAGTGAGGCTTTTAAAATACTAAAGTCTTGATAGCTGCGCAGCTGTTCTTGCAAAACTTTTATATCGCGTTTAATCATGTTCATATCATCAGCTAGATATTGCATCAAGCGCTTGGGAGTTAACTTAGTGTAAGGGGATAAATTCAATTGCACTTTAAAAGGATGCTCAACTTGGGCAATTTCTTGCTGCAATTCTTCAAGTTGGCCTTTTAGGATTTTATTGATGTATTTTAATCGGTCGTCGGCCATATTGTTCATATGGGCTTGGTCAATTTGCTCAACTTCCAATTGCAGTCCTAACAGGCTTAACAAATCTTTTTTGGTATAAGCTACATTAACCCGCTGCATAATTTCAGTTTTACGTGTTCTTTCCGTAGGATCTTGTTCACGGTCTGGATGTAACGCAGAAGTTAATTTACGATAAACTTCACGGATAGACTGGCTAATGGATTGTTCTTCTTCTTGTTGTTTAGCTTCGCGCTCCAGTTGTTTAGCCGTTTTTTGGCGCTTGTTGCGGCGTTCTTCGCGCTGGCGCTTAATTTCTGCGTTTCTTTGCTCTTCTTCTTGTAACTTTTCGTAGATCAGTGTTTCCATCATTTCAGGTGAGGACAAATCGATGTCATCATCAAGCTCTACACCGTACATTTCTTCCATCATAGATTTTATAAAATCCGCTTCTAGCGCATGACTTTCTTCTTGTAGCGTATCAAAATCAACATCGCTATATTTATCATGCAAGATTTTAAGTTCATTTTTACCATGTTCACTGATTAACTCAGCCGTAATCTGGCTAATTAAGTCCTGGATTTTTGCTTTATCAGCCTTTTTAAATAATTTATGATCATAAGCTGTATCCAATAACTCAACCAAATTAATCCGCTCGCTATTATAAGTGGCTACTAAATCATCATAATCCCGGACTTTACGGTTATATTTTTCAATGGCTTGCTGCCATTCTTGCAAGTGTAGCTTTTCTTGATCAATTTTTTGGATCAAGCTATTAAACTGTTTTTGGGCTTTAGATAATTCCTTTTGTTCTGTGCTAGAACCAATAAGGACAATTCTACGATCGGACGAAGTCATATTTCGAGTTTAACTGATACGCAAGCCTACTAAATTGGCTGGTTTAAATAGGGCACTCAAAACCAGGTAAGTAGATTTGGCTAAAATCTGCTGAACCAAACCTTAAGCCATAATTTTATCGTTTCTAGCGCAGAATCTCTAGCCCGCAACCGTTTAAAAGGTTGGCCTTGCCTTTAGCTTCAACTTAACCATCCCTGCGACCACTGTACGTGGTTTTCCAATTCACGCCAGTGTAAGATTTCTCGGCGTTGGCTGTATATGGCGAGCAATTCAATGTGTTCAATTGGGCCATTTTCATTTTGGGGCGGAATAATTTTAGTCACCATAAAATGCCTTTCTTTATTTTGTGGCGTTGCAGCTGTCCATTTACTGAGCAGCAGCTTGTTGGGGTTTATCCGGCGTTTGCTAGTATCGCGGGGCTTTAAATGACTAGTCATCGGCCTAAGTCAGCCAATATTTTGTCCCTCACCAGCTGACCTGATAAGGTCACCATAGGCATGCCACCCCCTGGGTTAACGCTACCCCCGACAAAATACAAATTGTTCAGTTGTTTACTGCGTTGCGGGGCTTTAAAGCCTAAGTTTTTGTTACGGTCCGCCACCACGCCGTAGATGGAGCCTTGGTTAGAGTAGTAACGGGCTTGAATGTCATGAGGCGTCCAGTATTCTTCAGTGATGATATGCTGGCGTAAGTCGGTTAAACCCATGCGTTCCAACTTGATCAACACCCGCTCGCGTAGCGCTAAGTAATCATCTGCTGTTAACGGATTTTCTGGGTTTAAATGTGGGATGTGCGGTAAGATTTTTATAATTTCGCAGCCTGCAGGCGCCTGGCTAGGATCGCTTTTAACTGGCGCCACCAAATAAATCGTCGGGTCTTCAGATAATTTACCGCTGTGGAATACCGCATCAAAATGCTCTTTGGGGTGGTCTGAGTAAAAAAAGTTGTGATGTGCTAATTGCGGATAAATACAATCTACCCCCAAATGCAGTACCAAACCTGAACAGGTAGGTTCATAGCGTTGCATTTTTTTCAGCTCGCTAGCCGGGCTGTTCAGCAATTGCTGCATGGCTGGCAGCACTTCCATATTGGATACCACAATATCTGCAGCTAATTCTTCAGCATTAATTAAGCGTATGCCGGTCGCCTGCGCACCTTGGTATTTAATTTCCGCTACTTCAGCATTTAACCGGATGTTTACCCCTAACTCCAGCGCCAAGCGCTCCATAGCCTGCGCCATGCCATACATGCCACCTTTGACATACCACAAGCCGTAATGGTATTGGATATATGGCAGTAAATTCATTAACGCTGGGGCATCATAAGGTGAAGAACCCACGTATTTAATAAAATAATTTAAGATATCAACCAATTTAGGATGGCTGATAAAGCGGCGCACGCCTTGATCCATGGTACGGAAAACATCAAAGTTTAGGCTGCGGATAGGCCCGTAATATTTCAATAAATCCCAAAAGCCATCCAGACCTTTATTAAAATAGCCGACTTCAGTTTCCATGGATAACTTTTTGGAATAGGCCATAAAACGTTCAAATTCTTCTACGGCTTGTGGTCCTAGCTTGTTTAATTCCTGGCGTTGCTGGTCTGTATTTTCAGTTAAATCCAATACCATGCCATCTTCAAAAAAATTACGCCAATGCGGCTCAACTTTCTCGATGCTGACATAATCTGCCATGTTTTTACCGGCTTTAACAAACAAAGCTTCAAAAATATGCGGCATAGTTAAGATCGATGGCCCTAAATCAAAAATAAAACCATCTTTTTCAAGGATATTTAGTTTACCGCCGACTTTATCATTTTTTTCCAGCAAATCGACTTTAAAGCCTTCTGTGGCTAACGCTATCGCCGCGGATAGGCCACCTAAGCCGCCACCGATGATAACAACGCGGGTGTCAAGAATATTGTTAGTCATGTCTTAGTCCTGTCGCCAAGGCAGCTTGGCTTTTAAGTTCTGTAAACGCTGTGCGAAATTAAAGGCTGAATATCCCCTAAAGGCCTGTAATGCTTGCCAATTTCGTTTGACACGCCGCAATATTGGGCCTTCACCATAGATAAAATCTAAGTAGCCTTTAAAGTCTTCGTAGCGTTGCTGGGAATAGGGAAACCAGTTGGGTTCTTTGCTAAATCGGCTATGGCTAACTAAACCTGATACCGGATAAGTAAAGTTACGCAACCCTTCAGCACCATGGTAGCGGCCAAAACCACTGCGTTTTACACCACCAAACGGCAAGCCTGAATGTCCGGCATTTTTTAACACATCGTTAACGGCCCAATTACCTACCTGTAGCTGGCGCGCGACGCGTTGCGCTTTTGTAAGATCAAGGCTCCAAATGCTGGCATTTAAACCATATTCGCTATCATTTGCCAAATTGATAGCTTCCGCTTCGTCGGTAAATGCCATGACCGGTAATAGCGGACCAAAAGTTTCTTCACGCATTACCCGCATGCCATGGTGTACATTCCATAGCACTATCGGCTTAACATAATTAACTAAGCGCCGTAATGGCGCAGAGGCCGATGCGCCTTGGGCAATCGCATCTTGGTAATGCGCTTGTACTATTTCAAATTGACGTTCTGAGCTGACGGTGCCTAAATCACCTAGTAAGCCATGGCCTAAGGAAATATCCTCAACACCTTCGACTAACATTTGCACAAATTGTGAGTAGCAACTTTGTTCTACATATAGCCTTTCTACGGAGATACAAGCCTGGCCACTGTTACAAAACGCACCATACAACGCGCCATCACAAGCCCGTTTAAGCTGGGCATCAGCAAACACCAGCATTGGGTCTTTACCGCCTAGCTCCAACATGACTGGGATAGGATGTCGAGCCGCGCGTTGCATCACCGCACGTCCTGCCGTTAAACCACCGGTAAAAAATACTAAATCGGGGCCTGCATCAATTAAATACTCACCAACTTGGCCATCCCCCACTGCCCATTGCACCAAGCCTTTAGGCAAATCAAGCTTGGCCAGCAAATTTAGGATCAATTGGCCTATCGGCAAACATAATTCTGAGGCTTTAAAAATAACTGCATTGCCAGCAAATAACGCACTTAAGAGTGGGGCAATTGTCAGTTGAAAAGGATAATTCCACGGCGATATCACTGCGACTACACCATAAGGCTTGCGCGTAATATCCGCGGTTGCACCTGGAAATATAAAGGGCGAAGTGGCAATAGCTTTGGCTTGTAAGATGTGTGCGGCGTTGTTTTCATAATAACGTAGCAAATCTAAAATCGGGTAGACTTCACCTAACAAGGCCTCAGTACGGACTTTACCCGTTGTTAGCGTTATCACGCCACAAATAGCATCTAACTTTGCCAGTAACAAGGCTTTCAACGGTGATAACACTTTTACCCGTTGCGCAACGGGCAATTTTGCCCATTGTATTGCCGCACCCTGCGCCAGCGCCATTTGCTGGCGTATGGCGCTGGCGCTGGTTGGCACAAAGTCCCCCAGCATTTTATAGTCGATAGGCGATATCACCCGAATGATAGGCTGGCTCATCAGTTGGCGGCTTTTAGCCAGGCACTTTGTTTAATCTCTTTAAAGCTGACTTGATGCTTTTTAGAAATTAAATTGGAAGAAATCCGCGCTGATTCATAAATTGTCGGTAAACCACTGCCCGGATGGGTGCCTCCACCAACCAAATAACAATGTTCCAGTTCTTCAAATTGATTATGCGGCCGCCAATATAGCATTTGGCTAAATTTATGCGAGAGGCTGAAGGTAGCGCCTTTATAAACATTTTCATCAGATTCCCAATCCTGTGGGGTAATAATTTTTTCGCACTCAATATGCTGGCGTAAATCATCTAAGCCTAACCTTACGGCTAAGCTATCTAGCACTTGTTCACGCACAGTTTGACAGTGCTTAGGCCAATCTAGACCGCTATCATTATTAGGCATAGGTACCAAGACATATAATGCTGATTTACCTTCAGGTGCCAAACTAGCATCATTAAGCGAAGCATTATGCACATAAAATGAAAAATCTTCGGTCAGGGTTTTACGGCTGAAAATATTTTTGATGTTAGTCTGGTAATCTTTTGCAAATACAATCGTATGGTGGGGCAAGTCGTATAATTTATCCAAGCCCAAGTACAACATAAAGGTTGAGCAGGAGTATTCTTGCTGTTGGATTTTCTCGGGGCTATATTTTTGTAACGCGTCCGGTGCCAGCAAATGTGTCATAGCGTGGGCAAAATCGGCATTAATAATAACTTCATCACAGTGCACTTCAGTGCCATTGTTTAGTTTTACACCTTTTACTGAGCCTTGTTCTATAATTAATTGTTCAATCTCAGAATTTAAATGGATTTCACCGCCCGATTCTTTGATAACCTCAGCCATAGCGGCGGCTATCTGGTTCAGGCCGCCTTTGACATGATAGATACCGTAATCATGCTCTAAATAAGGCAACATGGTAAACAAGGCAGGACAATCCCAAGGCGACATCCCTAAGTATTTGGATTGGAAACAAAATGCCAAACGCATTTTTTCTTGCTGGAAATATTGGCTTAAGTTGGCAAACACACTTCGGGGAAATGCCAGCCATGGTAAGGCTTTTAATAAATCCAGTGAAAAAAATGCGCTAATATGGGAATAATCCCGGGTAATGCAAGGGTATAAGCGGTTAAAACGCTTGCGCTCATTGTCTAGAAACCGTTCATAACCCTGACTGCCTTCAGAAAATACCTGTTCTAATTCCGCCGCCATTTTTTCGCGGTCAGAAAATACCGATAATTGACGGTCGTCATAAACCAAACGATACATAGGATTAAGCGGCATAAAGCTAAGATAATCTTCGCTGCGCCGTCCGCATAATTCAAACATTTCGTCCAAAACCCCTTTCATTAACAAAAAAGTGGGGCCAGTATCAAAGGTAAAACCCTTTAACCGGATTGCCCGGTTGCGCCCACCCACTTCTTGATTTTTATCATAAACTGACACTTTAAAGCCGCGGTGGCTTAATAACATGCCCGCGCACAAGCCGCCTGGGCCTGCGCCTACTATAATGATATGTTTTGAATTTGCCATGCTTTTTACTGCACCTTTCACTGCCTAGCGTTAAAAAACGGCTAATGTAGCACAATTGGATTTGTGCATCTTAAGAAGCACGTTAAGAAAATAAAAAAACAGTCAGGTAGGTGGATCAGTAAGGTTTTGCCGCATTAGCACCCTGGCGCGCAATAAAGATGAGATGACGATGAATAACACTAATAGTAGGGAAGTTTCTAAACATAAAAAAGCCGCAATTTTAAAGTAGGCAAAGCTAGGATGCACAAAACGGACTAACCAACCGCCAGCTTCATCCCCAATAGCGGATAAGTAGGTACTTGCGCTTAACCAAATTTTAAGCCGCGTTGAAAAATCAGTCATTATCATCAAATGGGTAAGGGTTAATACCAAAATACCCATAGAAAACAAATGAAAATGGGAAATTTCCAGCATGCTTTCATAACTTCTTGGCTGCGTAAAAGCTTGTTCGGAACCCAGATAATATGCCGTGACTGACTCTGTAGTGAGCCCCATGCGGTGAAAATACATTAACCCATTACTTAACCATAGCAATAGGATATAACCCAAAAACATCAACACTAAAGCATTGATTAAGGCTTTCCTCTGCTGCTCTCCGGTCACAAAAAAACGCATTATTGTGTTGCCTTGTTTTGCACCATCACCTCGTAAATGGCCAATACTTTTCTAACACTGCTAACCGCCGCGCGTGAGCTTAAGGTTGCGCCACTAATACCTTGCACACCTTTGTTAAAATCAAGTTCCACAATAGGCTTTTTTAACAGTTGGTTAAACCAACGCGCAGGTGGTTGATATTCTGGTGGCTCATGAAAAGCCAATATAACGACTTGGCTGAGACTGCCATCAGGCGCTAAAACAACCATTAAGGTTTCTGGTTTTGTGCGTACGGTTTCGGTTTCAATAGCGGCATAACCTAATACTTTATCGCCTTCTTTACCGACATAAAAACTAAATAAACCTGATTCTAGCTTTACCTTAGCACGTTCTTGAATCTGGGCGACTTGACTGTCATCAGGAAACAAAGACAAAACTTCGACTTTCGCTGTTTTTCCAAAGGCTAACTCAAGTGCTTCTTGCTTGCTATAAAACACACCTGTGTAACCCAGCGTTGTGGCTGTCAATAACCACAAAAATACGATGAATTGGCGGTAGCCGATTAATTTCATGGAAAATCCGTCAATTTTTAAGGCAAATTAGGATAAAAAAACATATAGGACATTAACCTTGGCCATAACTAACCCAGGTCAACGCCCTAATGCTATCTGCCTATCATACTACGGCTAGGGTATTGTTTGCGATTAGAAAATATAACCAAAGCCTAAGTTGAAATCATCTGACAATGGCCCAGCCTTAGCCACTCGGTTACGGTAGTCCGCTTTTATAACGACATTGGGAATTGGTTTATATTGCAAACCTATTTGATAAATCTTCCAATCTTTAGTCAAGTCATCGGCAAAGCCTGTTGGCGCCTTAGCGATTGTATCCAAAGCTTCATAGCGCACAAAAGGGGCTAAATATTGGTTGGTGTTAGGAAAAATATTGGGTAATAAGTTGTAGCCAAGTTCGGTATACCAACCAAAACTCTGTGATCCTATGGTTTGCCCGCTAGCCGCACTTAAGATATCGGCATTGCCTATAAAGCCCCATGCGCCTAATGCCCTAAACTCTAGGCCGCGATATTTCCATTGTAAATGGCCTTCATACAGTTGCACTAAAGCATTGGCTTTTTGCCCATCAAATTTTTGATTTTGGCCTGAATTACCCACATAAGCAGAACCACCTATCGTGGCACCAGGCAAGGCAACAGGGGTGTAATCAACCCGGCCGACAAAGGCTAAATCTTCAGCTAAAGCTTGGCTACCGCCCCCCCTACCTTCGCGGATACCATCAGAAGTAAACTCAGCCGCATTAAGTGCGTTAACAACATAAGTGGTATACGTCAGTTCTGGGGTGATTTGGCCAAATAAGCCGACACCCACTTCCCTAAAAGTAGACGGCAAGATCCTTTGTTCAACCTCTGGACGGAAGTTGCCGAAAAAGAACGGTGGCTCGTGAATTAAGTTAATAAAACCTTGCGGGATTAACACTAAACCAGCCCGCACATTTGCCAACGGGTCTATGAAAAAATCCAAGGCAGCAAACTCAACTGAAACTTCCCCCCTTTCTTCAGCACCTTCACCAGTAGTGGCGTGTTCGTATTCTATTTCACTGTTAAAAAGAATGCGGTCGGTAAATTTATAACCAAAATATAACACCGCACGTTCCAAATCAGCCCTGTTTTTATTGTCGCCTTTATCTGCCACATTGGCCTGATAATTAGCTTCGCCATAGCCCCCTACCGACAAGCCTTTGCCAGCCGAATAAATTTTCGAAGCAGCAGGGCCTAAACCATACGCACTTTTATATTTCGCTTCTTCAGGTATTGCTAAATTGGTACGTAGCTTTTCAACTTCTTGGCTTAACACATTGGTTTTACGTTCTAAATTTTTTACATCGCCATTGCCTGTGCTGGCTTGAGCCGCAACAGGCGGTGTAGCCACTTGCGATTTTAAGGCATCAATTTGTTTTTGCTGTTCCTGAATAATTTTCCACATATCCTCTACCGTTTTCGGCTTTTCAATAGCGAAGACGGAACCTGTGAAAGTGACTAGTGCCATGAGGGCACTGGCTTGTATAAATTGTTGACATCGTTGCATTGTTCTAAACCCCTTTGAATTATTTTCCAAAAGTATAGTGCAAACATTTTAACTAATGCAAATGATTCTTATTATGAATGCTATTTAGATAATTTTATCTCTGGATCTTTTCGGGCACTATTCGTCGATATGAATTAGCTTATTGAATATAAAGCTAATTTGAATTTGTCTTTTTAGCTTGCCAATCAATTTGATGCCAGTATAATTTATGGTTTTGCCAATTTTTTCTGACAAAATTCGTTAAATCTGCACGGGCTACTGTAAGGAATACACCAAAACAATGGGAATTTTAAGTTTGCTACTCTGGTTGCCGGCTTTCGGTGCGCTGGTGTTAGCCTTAATACCAGGCCAAAACCTGTTGCTAATCCGCAGCATAGCCAATATATTCTGCTTTTTTGCGTTACTGTTTAGTGTTTGGTTGCTATGGCGTTTTGATAGCCAAGACTCCGGTCTACAATTTGCCGAATATTTACCCCTTAACCCAAAATTTGGCAGTGCCTATGCTTTAGGTGTCGATGGCTTGTCTATGCCGATGGTGGTGCTAGCGGCATTGTTAATGTCAATCGCCATGTTAGTTTCATTTAACATCTCTGAACGTAGCAAAAGTTATCATATCTGCTTATTAATACTTGAGTTTGGCTTATTTGGCGTTTTTTTAGCACAGGATTGGGCGGTCTTTTATATTTTTTGGGAAGTTACTCTAATCCCCCTGTTTTTCCTCATAGACCGTTGGGGCGGTAAACGCCGGCATGCTGCCAGCCTTAATTTTGTGCTTTATACCATGGTAGGCTCAATATTTATGTTGATCAGCTTGATTGCTGTCTACGAGTATGTCCCAGACCACGTCTCTTTAATGAGCTCCATGATACATGTTTCCAACAACATGCCTCATGATGAGCAAATTTGGGCTTTATTAGGCTTTTTGATCGGTTTCGGCGTTAAGCTCCCTATTTTTCCGATGCATGGCTGGCTACCTTTAGCTCATGTTGAAGCACCCAGTCCAGTGAGTATTTTATTATCCGGCATCCTACTTAAAATGGGTGCTTATGGCTTAATCCGGGTGGTTTTGATGCTACCGGAGGCCGCCCAAACCTTACAACCTACCTTAGTATTTTTAGCATTTTTTGGCATGATATACGGTGGCCTATTGGCTTGGCGGCAAACTGATTTAAAAGCCATGGTTGCGTATTCTTCAATCAGCCATATGGGCATAGTGCTGTTGGGCATCGCTAGCCTCAATACCACAGGAATAACTGGCGCAGTTTTACAAATGACAGCCCATGGCTTGATAGCTGGGGCACTGTTCTTATTAGTCGGCTTGCTTTATGAACGCACCCATACCCGAAATATCCATGATTACAGCTGTTTGATACAAACTATGCCACGGTTTGCTTTTTTAGCCATTATAACCTTATTAGCTGCGATGGGATTACCTGGCTCAGTCGGTTTTATTGCCGAATTACATGCTTTTATTGGCGGTTATCAGCAGTGGGGAGGCTTAATGCTATTTTTTAGCTTAGGCATTTTAATCACGTCTGCCTATGCCTTGCGTACTATAGCGTTATTATTTACAGGCCCGGCTAAGCCACAAATGCTACAAGTTACTGATTTAAAAGCTGTAGAAGTGTTTGCTGCCGGTATTTTAGTAGCTAGCATCTTATGGTTTGGCCTTGTTCCAGATAGTTTAATTGGCCTGTCTTCCGCGACAATTGGTCGAATGCATAGCCAAATCAGCCATTTACTTTAGTGTTTAAAGACTATGGTCAATAACCTTAATGCAGACGCTTTAAAAACTCAAATTCAGCAAGCTTTACAGCAAATAGGCCACGTTTTGCCTGGGCAAGCGCCTATCATGGATTTTGTCCACCACAATACTTTACATGGTTTCCAGCACCTAACTTTTGATGAGGCCTTAGCTAGTTATAGCCAGTTAACCAGTATTAGTGGATATTTACCAGAAGGCCGTTACCGCGAGTTTTATCATGCCGGCCGTATTAATGACGCAGACCTTGCCGCCGCCTTCTCAGATTATGGCTATGTACAAACACAGGCTAATCTAGGGATTGTCAATGGCAAACCCCTAGATGCCCTCACAATCTACCGGATTGCCTTAATTTATGACTTAACTGCAATCAGTACTAGTCACCTGAACTGGCAAATACAAGAAGGACACGCGCTTGATGCCTTACAGGCCGATTTGCCCAGCGCTATTCGCCAACAATTATTGGCGCAGCCCCTAGCAGCAAAAGCTATCGCGCCCAGATTATGGCAAAGCCTACTCAGCAAGCTCGAGATGGAATGTGCCGCCTTACACCCAGAAGATCTATTGGATTTATCCATAGAACAAGCTGAAGACTGGTTTGCCCAGGCCCACGAATGCCATGATGGTTTACCCGTACACCAGCAAATGCTAAAACAAGCCGAATTAGGCTTAGAAAATTTGTTATCCAGCATAGGTGATAGCATTTCTCTGCGGGGCTTGATTCTAGCCCTAACCGGGATTGACATACTTGATTTTGTACGCCCCCAATTAATCCGCATATGCGCCTCCGCCATGGATGAAGGTGTTGCCGCCTGGCAATTGCCCGAACGTGGACACCTAGGCTTGTATGGCGCCTGGCGCTTAACCGCAGGTTATGATGTCAATCCATTTTTATACGAATTACCCGATTGGCTTGGCATTATGGCCGAGTTGCCAGAAGATCCTCTTGACGCCATTATCCTACAACTTAAGCATTTAGAAATTGCCCCTGATAAATGGCCGGCCTATCTGCAAAGACTGGCTTTAGAATTACCCGGTTGGTCTGGCATGGTGAACTGGCGCGAACAAAACCACAACTACCAAAGCAGTAATGACGCCAAACCAGCACTCGCTGATTATTTAGCCATCCGCTTGACCCTAGATAGGCTTTGGCTAAACCAAATTTGCCGGGAAACCTGGCTGATTGAAGGCAAGATGTCGCGCTTGCAGGCCTATTTTAGTAAAAACTTATCCGAATTTATGGTGCGCGAATGCCTATATCAAGGCAATTTACCTGAATATCTGGCTCATCAAGCCGACGCCTTAACTACGTTATCAGGCTCTGAACGTCATGATGCCGAACAATGGCAGGTGCTGGCCGATTTGGTATGGACTTGGCAACACAGTGGCTTGGCTAACCTAGATAGCCAAAAACCCAGCGCTAATAATGCCGGTTGGCGTTTGTTCCGATTATGCCAACATTTGGCAATACACCAACACGATCTAGACAATCTCTCCCAAGAAAACCTGCTGGCCTGGCTCGCTCTACTGGACAGTTTTGACCTAAACCAACGCAACAAAATTTGGCTAAACGCCTATGAACGCCACTACCAAACAGCGTTTTTTAACGCTGTCCACGCTAACCATAACCGTGGCCGCTGGTTAAAACGCAACCTACGCCCGGATGCACAAGTTATTTTTTGTATGGATGACCGTGAAGAAGGTTTTCGTCGGCATTTGGAAGAGTTTAACCCTGCCATTGAAACCTTGGGGGCAGCAGGCTTTTTTGGCGTCGCTATGGACTATTTAGGCCTAGATGATAGCAAACCGGCCGCGCTTTGTCCGGTTGTGGTCACACCCGAACATTCAGTACAAGAAGTCGCAAGACCAGGCCAAGAAAGTGCCCAAAAGCAGCATTTGCGAGTCCAACATTGGCTAAACCAAGGCCGCCAATGGCTGACACAAGGCCTACGTCGTAATCTTGTGACATCTTTCCCTCTGATCAACATCACAGCGCCTTTTTATTTAAGCCATTTATTGGCTAAATCGCTAATTCCTAAACACCAGCAAGACATAACTACCGTACTAAAGTACACACTAGCGGCAAAAGTTAAAACACAGCTACTTTATAACGCTGCCGAAACTGACATTGCTACCCACACCAAACCCGGTTTTACGGATGCCGAACAAGCTGAGAGGGTAGCGGGTTTCTTGCGCAATTGTGGACTGACTTATGGATTTGCTGAACTAACTGTACTCATGGGACACGGTTCAGCCAGCCAAAATAACCCACATTTGGCCGCTTATGATTGTGGTGCTTGCAGTGGCCGTCATGGTGGCCCCAATGCCAGAGTGTTTGCGGCCATGGTTAACCGGCCTAAGATCCGCCAGTTATTAGCAGAACGTGACATTATTATTCCTGCTGATACCTGGTTTCTGGGCGCTGAACACAATACCTGTAACGAAAATATTACTTGGTATGATTTAGAGGATATGCCAGCTAACCATCAAGCGGCTTTTAAAAAATTACAAACACAACTGCGCTATGCCCAGCAAATGTCTGCCCATGAGCGCTGCCGCCGGCTCGCGTCCGCACCCCAAAAACCGACACCAAAACAAGCATTAGCGCATATCAAAGAACGCGCGGCTGATTTTTCCCAAGTACGCCCAGAGCTAGGCCATGCTACCAATGCCGCAGCGGTGGTCGGTAGGCGGGCAGTTACCCAAGGCGCATTTTTTGACCGCCGGGTTTTTTTAATTTCCTATGATCCTACGCAAGACCCGGAAGGTTTACTTTTAGAAGGCATTTTACTGGCTGTAGGTCCAGTAGGTGCCGGTATTAACCTGGAATATTATTTTTCCACTGCCAATAATGACCGTTTAGGCTGCGGTTCCAAAATTACGCATAATGTCGCTGGCTTTTTGGGTGTGATGGAAGGCGGCTGTAGTGATTTACGCACAGGCTTACCCCAGCAAATGGTAGAAATCCATGAAGCCATGCGCTTACAACTGCTGATTGAAGCTAAAACAACTGTGTTAGAACAGATTTATGCCCGCCAAGCCAGCTTGCGCGAACTTATTGGCGGCGGTTGGTTACATTTAAGTGTTAAAGACCCTGATTCTGGCGAAATTTTTGTCTTTAAACCTGACAAAGGCTTTATGCTCTGGCAAGCTGCTGAGACTGCCATGCCGATCTGCTCCAGTTCGTTAGATTGCTATCAAGGCCAGCACCAGCCAGTAGCGCCTAAACTCATACAACAAGCCCAGCTAAGCGGAGCTTAATCATGGATGCTTTGGTGGTTTTAATCCCTTTATTACCCTTACTTGCGGCAATAGTGATCGGCATAGGCCATATTTTTGGCTGGCTAAAAGGAGAAATAAGCGAAGCCGCCACTGCCGATATTGCCAAAGGCACGTTGTTAATCTCAAGTTTATTGGCTTTAGCCTTGCTAACTGGCGATTTTCTGGACAAAAACACAGGCTATTACAGCATAGGCCAGTGGTTAAGCAGTGACACCCTGAACATTCGGATCAATTTTATCAGCACGGGTTTTAATGTTGTTTTAGCGAGCTTATTTGCCGTTTTACTGTGTGTGGTTAGCCATTTTTCTGTGGCGTATCTACACCGTGAAGCGGGTTATCACCGCTTCTTTTTTATACTTTGCTTATTTGCTTCTGCCATGCTGCAATTAGTCTTATCCGCTAATGCCGTCGGCACATTTATGGGATGGGAGCTAGCCGGTTTTTGCTCTTATTTGCTCATCGGCTATGCCTATAACAGGCCTAACGCGAGCAAAAATGCCACCCGTGTGTTTGTCACTAACCGAATTGGCGATGCCGGTTTTATCTTAGGCATGGGCTTAACTTACGCTTGGACTGGCAATGTTAATTGGGCACATTTAAATGCTATGGCCAGCCAACTGCCCTCTGGGCAGATCACCTCGATAGGCTTATGCTTTTGCATAGCCATTTTTGCCAAGTCTGCCCAAATACCTTTTACCCCTTGGCTAGCCAGGGCAATTGAAGGCCCTACCCCTTCCAGCGCCATATTTTATGGCGCCGTGATGGTACACGCTGGCGTCTACCTGTTAATTTTATTACAGCCCATTTTTGAACAAGCCTTACTGCCATTAATTTTAATTGGGGTGTTTGGCCTATTAACCGCAGTCTATAGTTTTATCGTCGGCTTGACCCAAACTGATGTCAAAAATTCGTTAATTTTTGCCGTCACTGGGCAACTGGGGCTGATGTTTCTGGAATGTAGCCTAGGCTGGTGGCAATTGGCAAGTTGGCATTTATGCGCACATGCTAGCGTGCGTTGCCTACAAATTTTAAATGCCCCGGCTTTAATGCATCAAGTGTATAACAGTCCAATTACGCCAGTGTCCGCCAGCGTGGCCAATAACCGTTGGCTTTATGTCGCCGCCCTGCAACGCTTTTGGTTAGACCCTCTGGCCGATTGGGCGCTAGTTCGGCCTATCCGCCGCCTTGCCCATGATCTGGCATATTTTGACGACCATGTTATAGACCGTTTAATGGGTGTGCCTAAACCTGCCATTAATGCCATTTCTTCCCTAGCCCAGTTTGAACAATTGCATAACGATCAAACAGCCAGTAGCCTCAGCCCGCAGTTTGTGCGCAGCAGCGGGATAGTTGGCCGGATTACCCAGCAATCGGCCAGCCTCATCCATTGGTTTGAAAATCGCATGGTGCTGAGAGGCATCGGCAAAGACGCGATTGATTATGGTCGCCAACTCGGCCACGTTGCCAATAAAATTGAGCGTTTATTATTGGGCCCCCGTTATTTGGTATTGTTTGTCTTTATAACCTTATTGGTTGCTTTTTAAGATGCCTACAGAATTTAATGTCATGCCTTGGCAACTGAACGCGGGTTTTCCTGTACTGTCGGCTTTAACTTTAGTACCTCTTGCCGCCATTGTAGCGGTTATCTTAAGCCGGTCTAACCGCATCGCAAAATACTTTGCCTTTATTGGTGCCGGTATCAATTTAGCCTTGAGCGTTTATTTGTTATGGCTATTTGATAGCAATCTTGTCGGTATCCAGCTGGCTGAGCACATCCACACCTTGGGTATGAGCTATTTTGTCGGCATAGATGGCATGAACATATTGTTCATCCCTCTTACCGCTGTGCTTACCTTACTCGCTTTGATCTATACGCTGATTACCCGGCACAGGAATGACCGCCAATTTATCGCTTGCTTATTGGCTTACGAAGCAGTACTTATCGGCGCTTTTTCTGCGTTAAACTTAATCCAATTTTGGCTCTGGACCCTACTGGAGCTGATTCCCGTGGCTTTGTTGACAATTAATGCCGGCACTGGGCAAAAACGGAATTTGCTAGTTGCACGTTTATTGCAATATTGGGGTTGGAGCCTGGCAATGACCTTAACCGGCTTTTTATTGTTAGGCTTTGGCCTAATCGATTCTGAACACCCTTTAACCTTTGATTGGTTAACCTTAAAACAGAATAATGCCTATTTGCATGATGAAATTCTGGTGTTTATTTTTTTATTTTATGGTTTTGCTATCCGCATGCCATTATTCCCTTTTCATGGCTGGTTACCTTTATTGGCGGAACATGGCACGGTCGCTAGTGCCGCCATCTTCATGGTTGGCTTAAAGTTGGGTATCTATGGGGTAGTACGCTTTATTTTACCTTTAGTGCCTGGAGTTGCGGAAAACTGGTCAACACTAGTGTTAACTTTAGGCATAATCGGTATGTTTTACGGTGCCTTGCTCGCTTTAATGCAAATTAACATTCGTCGCTTATTGGCTTTTGCTGTCATTAGCCATACCGGCATGCTTATTATTGGTATTTTTTGCTTTAACGCACGCGGTTTACAAGGCAGCTTATTATTATGCTTGTCTTATGGCTTGGCTACGGCGGGTATATTATTTAGTGTAGGCTTAATTTATGAACGCACACGTACCGCCTTTATCCCGCGTTTAGGCGCTTTATTTGATAGCAATGCGACCATAGGCCTGCTATTTTTGGCCGCCACCTTAAGCACTATTGTCATGCCTGGCACCCCAGGTTTTGATGCTGCCCATCTATTAATTGAAGGTACTATCCAAGAATTTGGTTGGTTGATCGCCATCGCCATTTTGATTGGTAACGTTTTGGCTGCTGCCTTTTTATTACGGGCTTTCCAACGCATTTTTATGGCGAACAGCAAACGCGCGGTAAAGCCCCATAACAGCTTGTATCATCCGGTGCGCATTGAACGTATCATCGCCATCAGCATTATCGCCTTACTCATTGGCATAGGCTTTGATACCACCCCGGTACTACGTCTGATTGAACGGGAAACCACCGATTTAATCCGCGTTTACCCTATGCATGCTGGCCAAGCCTCTGAAATCATGCCTGAGGCAGTAGCACCCAATAACAACCGGATGTTTGATAAGCGATGATAACTGAAAACAGTTTTCCTTTTTTAAGCCTAGTCACCGTGTTGCCTTTGTTGGGCGCCTTGTTGATTGGCGTCTGTCAGCCCCGGCGGGCGAAACCGATAGCCTTGGTGATGGCCATCGTGGAACTGCTGCTGACATTGCTGGTGTTGAACCGCTTCGATGCACATAGTGGTGGCTTTCAACTGCTTGAACATTATGCCTGGATGCCTAGCCTACATATCAGTTTTATTTTTGGTGTAGACGGCATGAGTGTTTTATTTTTACCCTTATCCGCCTTATTGACTTTGGTGACTGTGCTAGCCTGCTGGAACAGCATACAGCATTTAGGGCGCTTGCATTTTGCCTTGTTGCTGGCCTTAGAGGGTATCACCATGGGCGTGTTTTTAGCCTTGGATACCCTGTTTTTCTTTCTATTTTGGGAACTGACTTTACCGCCGATTTTTTTCTTAGCCGGCTTATGGGGCATGGGACCTAAGCGCCGCGGCGCGGCTATGAAATACACCCTGTTTATGCTATTTGGCAGCGTGCCCCTATTTTTTGCCTTTGTCATACTTGCAATTAACCACGCTAACCAATACGGCGGTAATATTCCTGAAAACCTGACATTCAACTTGATCACGTTAATGGACACCCAGGTGCCCTATCACTTGCAGACCATAGTCTTTCTATTATTATTAAGCGGCTTTGCCATTAAAGCCCCGTTAGTGCCATTCCATACGTGGCTGCCAACCACTACTATGGAAGCGCCTACACAATTAAGTGCTATTTTGACAGGCTTAAAATTGGGTGTATTTGGTATATTGCGCTACACCATGCAGTTAACCCCAGCAGCAGCCGTTGAACTTAGCTGGATACTTGGGATATTGGGTGCTATCACCTTGATTTATGCGGCCTTAATCGCCTTGCAACAAACAAATTTACGCCGCCTATTGGCTTATGCCAGCATCAGCCATGTGGGCTTAGTGATTATTGGCATTTCCACACTTAACTCTCAAGGCATCCAAGGCGCAATTTTTCAATTGATAAATTTTTCCTTAATGTCTAGTGCCTTAATGCTTATCACCGGTTTTATCCAATATCGCCTGGGCAGTTCAGAGCTCGTACATTTGGGCGGATTAGCCAAATCCATGCCTAAGCTGACCAGTTTTTTCCTGTTATTTACCGTGGCCAGTATAGGCATGCCTGGTACCAGCGGCTTTCCTGCGGAATTATTGTTAATTATTGGCGCTATGAACGCCCATCCCAGCTTAGCGATTACGGCTGTGGTTGGTGCTATATTTACCGCGGCGTATAGCTTAAGCGTATTTCGGCAGGCCTTTTTAGGCCCAGTAAAGCAAGATTCTGTCCTTCAGGCTAGGGATCTCAATAAGCGTGAACTCGGCTTGCTGTGTTTACCCGCCCTTTTGGTGTTATTCTGGGGGATATTTCCTAACACCCTCTTGAAATTGAATAAAAGTGCCACTGATGTTTGGTTAAACCGTATGGCAACGCCCGCATTTTTTGTAAAAAATGATAACCTGGGTGTTAAACTAAACGACCATTAGTCGACTAATTGCTTGGGATTTGCTGGCAATCTGCACATATCCCCCTGACTTCCAAAGTCAACTGTCTCGGCGTAAAACTGATTTGCTGGCTAAGTGCAAAAATATCCTGAACCACGCTATAGGCCTCCACTTCATAAGCATTATGACAATGGTCGCAAATAAGAATGGCCGAACGGTGCACTGTTTCCGGCTGTTTACAGCCGATAAAGGCATTTAATGATTCAACTTTATGGATTAAGCCAGCTGCCAACAAAAACTCGAGCGCACGGTATATGGTAACGGGTTTTGCGCTGGGCATATCGTGCCTAAAACTGTCTAATAAATCATAAGCACCGACAGTTTTATGACTGCTCCAAATAAGTTCCAATATACGTTTACGCACTGGGGTAAGCCGTAAATTTCGGTCGCGGCAAATTTCTTCAGCCGAGGCCAGGGCATGTTGTATACAATGTTTATGGTTGTGCTGAACTGACATTAAAATTCCGCTAGTCTGATTTTATTGCCTAAATTGATAGGTTGATGGCTTCGGTGGCGCTTAACAATGCACGACAGATACTTTAATTGTTGCTGTCGAACAAATTTGCGCTGTACACTTCGCCTCCTGCACCACTAAATACGCTGCCATGAAACTAGACAGTTCCTATATTAAAAAACGTTATGACCGCATTGCCCCCTATTTTGACGGTATGGAAGCGATCATGGAAGGCTTTTTTTTTAACCGCCGCCGTCAACGCCTATGGCAAAAAGTCAATGGCCATCACATACTTGAAGTGGGCGTAGGCACCGGTAAGAACTTTGATTATTATCCTAAAGACGCCAAAATTACAGCCATCGATTTTAGTGATAACATGCTCAAACAAGCCCAGCGAAAACGCGCCCGAAAACAGACACAAGTCGACTTAGACAATATGGATGTAGAAAGGCTTTATTTTGCTGATAATAGCTTTGATACAGTAGTCGCAAGTTTTGTGTTTTGTTCAGTACCAGCCCCGTTAAAGGGCTTAAAAGAACTACACAGGGTTTGTAAACCGGGTGGGCAGGTGTTGCTCTTGGAGCATGTACGTAGCTCTAACCCTATTTTGGCGAGGTTAATGGATCTGCTTAATCCAATAACCGTACGTTTGTTTGGTGCCAATATCAACCGCAATACCGTAAAAAATGTACAAGCTTGTGGCTTTAAGTCGGTTTGGGTAGACGGGCAAAGTAACGATATTATTAAACTGATTGAAGCCCAAAAGTAATTACAACACTTAAATTATTCTCAAATTACATCTAACGTTAAACGGATTAACCAGTTACGTGAAAGAAACATTAAAAAGCTTAGTCCAAACCCGTTTGCCGACCAAGCATGGCGAGTTTGTCCTGCATTACTTTAATAACCCAATTGATGATAAAGAACATATCGCCTTGGTGAAAGGCCAAGTTGCCGGCCGCGAAAACATTCCCGTACGCATCCATTCCGAATGTTTTACCGGTGATGTATTAGGTTCCAGGCGCTGCGATTGCGGTGAACAACTGGACATGGCCATGCAGTATATCGGCGAGGCGGGTTTTGGCATCTTGATTTATTTACGTCAAGAAGGCCGCGGTATTGGTTTGTTAAAAAAGTTGCAAGCCTATAACCTACAAGACCAGGGTATGGATACCGTTGATGCCAATTTGCATTTAGGGCATTTGGCCGATGAACGCGAATACAGTGTCGCTGGCTTAATTTTAGAAAACCTGCAAGCAAAGTCCATCTTATTAATGACCAACAACCCGCTAAAAATTAATGAGCTAAAAAAACTTGGAATTATTGTTGCCGGACGCATACCCGTTGAAGCACCGGCGCATACTGACAATTTAAGCTATTTGAAAACTAAAGCAAAAAAAATGGCGCATATGTTGTTTGAAGGTAAAAAAGACAAAGATTAACGCGACAATATGGTTTCAACCAAGGCTATCCAATAAGCTACACCGACCGTTAAAATACTGTCATTAAAATCATAATGCGGGTTATGTAACAAACAGCCCCCTTCAGTTGGGCCATTGCCTATCCAAATATAGCAGCCTGGCTTTTCTTGCAGCATAAAAGCAAAATCTTCAGAACCCATACTAGGTACTGGATTTAGCTCAACACAGGCTTCACCAACAACCGCAAGCGCAGCTTTAACAGCCATAGCCGTTTCATTCAAGCTATTAAACGTCACCGGATAACCCGGGTTTTCTGGGTTGAAGGTAATATCTGCCGTCATCCTAAAACAGGCACAAACACCCTGCACTAATTGGCTAATCTGACCCGCGATCATTTTTTGCACTGCCTCGCTAAAACAACGGAATGTACCTCGTAAAACAACACTTTCTGGCACGGCGTTCCAAGTATGGCCGGCATGGATTTGGGTTATGCTAACCACCGCAGGTTCAGCCGGATCTAAGCTACGGCTTACAATAGTTTGCAATACTGTCACCAATTGGGCGGCCGCCACTACCACATCACTGCCTAAATGTGGCATGGCGGCGTGTGTAGCCTGGCCTTTAAGAGTGATTTCAAAACAATCGAAAGCGGCCATCATAGCGCCGCTTTTAATTGCAAAATGCCCGGCTGGCAGCGCTGGCCAGTTATGCATGCCAAAAACATAATCGGCTGGAAAACGCTCAAACAAACCATCTTCCAACATTGCTTTAGCCCCGGCACGGCCTTCTTCTGCGGGTTGGAATATAAACTGTACCGTGCCGTTAAAATTAGGCTGCTTGGCTAAATATTGTGCAGCTCCCAATAACATGGCGGTATGGCCATCATGACCACAGGCATGCATTTTGCCCTCGTGGCGAGATTTATAATCGAACTCATTTTGTTCTTGGATGAATAATGCGTCCATATCAGCGCGTAAGGCTATTTTTTTTTGCCCATCGCCTGCCGATAACGTAGCCACAACACCGGTTTTACCCACACCTTCATGCACCTCTAAACCAAACCCGCGTAATTTATCAGCGATAAAATTAGCCGTTGCCGTTTCCTCAAACGCCGTTTCAGGATGCCGATGCAAATGTTGGCGCCATAAGCTCAGTTCAGCTTGAATTTGTGGATTGTCATCGGATAGATACATAACCATTCCTTAAAAAATCTTACTGCTTGAAAATACAATACTTCATAATTTTTGCACATTTAACCACAATAATGCGACCCATTACCTTTAAAAGCCATAGCCTGTGTTTAAATCTGTCCGCTCCAAATTATTTATTAGTTTTTTATTGACCACATTATTGGTCGTATTAGCTATGGCCTTATTTATGCGCTCATCCTTAGACCGGGGCTTTAATCATTTTATCGAACATCGGCAAAAAGAACATATCACAAGCTTAGTAGACAGCTTAAGTGAATATTATGCGCTTAACCAAAGCTGGGACATGCTGGCGAACAACAAGTCCCAATGGGCCAATATGTTGTGGCAAAATAATCCGCATTTCCCAAAGCATCCACCGCCTTGGCTAACACAACATCCTACAAACGAGCCGGCAAACGCTTGGCCCCCACAACTGCCTGATCCCCACAATAACCGACGCATCAAACCCTTAGAGCTTAGTGTTATGTTATTACGTGCTGATCACAGCATTATCTTCGGCCGAGCCGAGCTAGTTGGGCAACTAAAACTGTACGCCATTCCTTATCAGGGTCAAAATGTGGGTTATTTAGGTGTGTTACCCGGTCTGCCCATCACCCAACTTATCGAACTTGAGTTTATTGAACAACAAAGCCAAGCCTTTCTCTGGCTGGTTTTTATTGCCATATTGCTGTCTGCAGGCTTAGCCCTGTTGCTGGCTTATGCCCTGGGTAGGCCGTTAAAGCGTATTACCGCAGCTGCAAAAGCACTTGCCATAGGCCAATATGATATCCGTTTAGCCATTGAATCCAAGGATGAACTAGGCCAATTGGCACGTGATTTTAACGATATGGCAGCCGCATTAGCACAAGCTGAACAAACCCGAAAACGCTGGGTTGCAGATATTTCGCATGAGTTACGCACGCCACTCGCGCTGTTACGTGGCGAATTAGAAGCTTTACAAGATGGCATCCGGCCATTGTCACGGGATGCTGTCGACTCTTTACTGGCAGATGTGATGCGACTATACCGCTTAACTGAAGATTTATATCAATTGTCTTTATCCGACCAAGGCACCTTAAGTTATCGGAAAACAGAAATTGATCCGCTACTGCTGTTACAGGATGACCTTACCAGCCTAATGCCAGAATTTACTAAAAAGCAACTGCGTGTCCGTTTTAATCCGCGTTTATCGACGCCGGTCTTAATTTATGCCGATCCTGACCGTTTATCCCAATTGTTCCGTAACTTGCTTACCAATAGCATCAACTATACTGAGGCAGGAGGCGAGCTACAAATTGATATTTATCAACAACACAGCCAGCTCATTATAGTTTTTAATGACAGCGAACCCGGAGTTAGTGCAGACGACATGGCGCATTTATTTGACCGCTTTTACCGCGTAGAAACCTCGCGCAACCGGCATCTTGGTGGTGCAGGACTGGGGTTAGCCATTTGCCAAAATATCATACACGCCCACAACGGCAAAATCTGGGCAACGCCATCACCGTTAAACGGCCTGGCCATTTATCTTGAGCTTCCGATTAACCTATGAATCAGATATTAATTGTTGAGGATGAAGAAAAACTGGCTAGCTTGATAGCCGATTATTTAAAAAATGCTAGCTTTAACACAGCGAGCCTAAGCAACGGCCTTGACGTGATACCTTGGCTCAAACACAACCAAGCCGATCTTATTTTGTTGGATTTAATGTTGCCAGGCCAAGATGGCTTAAGCCTATGCCGCGAGATACGCCGCTTTAGCGAAATACCTATCATTATGATTACCGCGAAAATAGAAGAAATTGACCGTCTACTCGGTTTAGAATTAGGTGCGGATGATTATATTTGCAAGCCATTTAGCCTAAGGGAAATGGTAGCCCGTGTTAAAGCTGTGTTACGTAGACCAATTCTGGCGGTAACGGCTGCAGAACAGGGTTGTTTGCAGTTGGATGCGCAAAGCTTCCGTATTCGTATCGGCAACCAAGAGGCGGAACTAACCACCATTGAATTTCAATTGCTGCAAACACTTTACCAACACCCTGGGCGCATTTTTTCCCGTAGCCAATTAATGGACTTAATCTATCAAGACCAACGTATCGTCTCAGACCGTACCATCGATAGCCATATCAAAAAACTCCGGAAAAAATTAACCGATCTGTCGCCACATGAGGATTTGATTCACTCGGTTTATGGCGCTGGCTATCGCTACGAAGCGGCTACTGAAAACCAAGGCTGATAATTTCCTTTTTGTTTTCATAGTTGCTTCAAACTGCTTGCAAGATTAGGCACCACACTACAACAACGATGTAATCGTATTTAAATAGACCCCATAATTGACGTGAGAAATATCATGAACAAGAAAATATTCAGCTTAACTATGATTTTGGCCATACCCTTAGGCGTAAACGCGTTTCCCGGTGAAGGCCAAGGCCCTGGCGGTCATTTTGAAATGTTGAGTAAAGAGCTTAACCTAAGCGCTGAACAAAAACCTAAAGTGGAAGCCTTGTTTAAAGAACAGCGCGAAAAAATGAAAACGTTGCACGAAGACACACAAAACCAACTTAAGCAATTACTGACACCTGAACAAGTGAGTAAACTTGAAGACCTCAAAAAACAGCATCGGCAACATTTTAAGGATAAATTCGGAAAAAATGCTGCTGACCCCTTAGATGCAGCAGAACCTGCAATTGCAAAATAACCGCTGCAGCCTAGCCAACTTGTACTGGCTAGGCTGTATTAATAACGCGCTTGCTAGCCGTTTAACCTGAAACTTGCCCTAGGCCTTTTTGTAATATTAATGTCATAATCGCTTCTATTTCTTAAGTTAGCGATTGAGGGAGGCTCTATGGCAATCACGTTTTTAATGTTAACCGTCTGTTTTTTAGCTTATTCAAATGGCTCCAATGATAACTTCAAAGGCGTTGCCTCCTTGTTTGGTAGTGGCGTTGCCAGCTATAAAACGGCTTTGGTTTGGGCAACAATTACCACGTTTGCTGGGTCTATTTGCGCGTTGCTACTTGCACAAACGTTATTGCTTAAGTTTTCTGGCAAGGGCATCGCACCTGATGCATTAATCCAATCCATCCCATTTATAACTGCGGTAGCAACAGGTGCAGGGCTAACCGTGATTTTAGCTAGCCGCTTTGGTTTTCCCATCTCAACTACACACGCCCTATTAGGTGCGTTAAGTGGCAGTACCTTTATTGCTACCAACGAGCTCAAATGGTCCGCCTTAAGCAACAGCTTTATTATGCCGTTATTGCTTAGCCCTGCCATAGCGCTACTATTAGCGATGCTGATATATTTTTGCTTGCGTGCCATTAAACAAGCTAACGCAATAAACAATTCTTTATGTGTCTGTTTAGAAAATAAAACCACACTGGCTATTTCGGTAGCCGCCAGTGAATCTGGCCAGATTATGCTAGATCAAAATCAGCCCTATGCGAGCTTAACGGTGGATAGCCCATCAGCCTGTGAAAACCGTGCTAGCCAGCAGATTTTCGCTATTAATTTCCCCAGAATGATTGACTCCCTGCATTTTTTAAGTGCTGGTGCAGTCTGTTTTGCACGCGGTTTAAATGACACCCCAAAAATTGCGGCACTATTACTTTTAGCACCCGGCTTAGAATTAAGCTCAAAAATAATCTTGATTGCATCGTTAATGGCTTTAGGCGGGGTACTAGGGGCTAAACGGGTGGCAGAAACCATGAGCCATAAAATCACCACTTTAAGCCATGGCCAAGGCTTATCAGCTAATTTAACCACTGCTTTTTTGGTTATCTGTGCCAGCAAATTTGGCTTACCGGTGTCAACAACGCATGTTTCAGTCGGAGCATTATTTGGGATAGGCATGATTTCAGGCCACACCAATTACCGGATGGTGGCTAGCATACTACTGTCATGGCTGTTAACGTTACCTTGCGCCGCATTATCTGCAGCAGTAAGTTATCAAATACTAACCCGTGTTATGGTTTAAGCCAATTCACTTCAAACAAAGCTAGTAAATACTACGCACGGTCTTTTAAGTCTATGGTTTATTACTGACTTCTGTCACTAATGCATCGATGCCTTGCTGCCTTAACCGCGCCTTAGTGCTGCTAACACTGGATATTTGCGTGTAGGGGCCAATCTTAACACGGTGCCATACCACACTACCCACTTTAGCCTTTTCAATTTTTGACTCGATGCCCAACAATGCTAATTTTGCCCTGAGGGCATCGGCTTCTTCAAACGATCTAAAGGAACCCACTTGCATAATATATTTGGTTTCTTTAGTTTGTGGCAGCCCAGCCAACTCTTCCCGGGTCCGGGTTTTAATTTCATAATCAGGCACGACCACTTCTTTGCTGGGTAGGATCGTATAAAAATCTAATTGAGGCGGTTGGTGTACCGGTGCCGCTGGTTCTGGCTTTTTTTCCTCTTTATGATCTACAGGCGGCGATGGCACAGGCTTTTTATCAGGCACTACCGGCGGGCTAACCAGTGCTGTTTCTGTTAATTGGCTACCGGTGCTGCGTAAATAAACCAAAAATACCGCAAAAGCAATTATTAACGCTGTAATCAGCATCCATTTAAAGATACCTACACCCTCACTACGGGAGGAGCGTCGGCTTTTTTGATCTTTTTGTGCCCGGTATTTATAGTCTCTGGCCATTACATTGATTCTGGCGTATTAATATTAAGCAAGCCTAAGCCATTGGCCAGTACTTGTTTTACAGCACAAATCAAACTTAACCTAGCTTCACGTAAGGCGACATCGTCCACTAAGAACTGATGGGCATTGTAATAAGTATGGAACTCATTAGCCAATTCACGCAAATACTGGATAACTTGATGCGGCTCATATTGTAATGCCGCACGCTCTAAAATCTCAGGAAAACGCGCTAAACTATCGATCAGTTTAGTCTCATGCATTTCTTGCAAACAATTTAAGTTCTCAAGGCCTAAAGTTTCATCGCGGCCTAAGGCTTTTTCATCCAGTTGCCGCAGCACACTACACACTCTAGCATAAGCGTATTGCACATAATAAACCGGATTTTCGTTGGATTTTGAAGTCGCCAATTTTAAGTCAAAATCCATATGCTGGTCAGAACGGCGCATCACATAAAAAAAGCGCGCCGCATCTTTGCCTACTTCGCTGCGTAGTTGCCGTAAAGTGACAAACTCTCCTGAGCGGGTGGACATTTGTACTTTTTCCTCGCCCCGATAAAGTACGGCAAATTGCACCAATAAGACTTTAAGCTTTGCCTCATCCGCCCCCAGGGCTTGTATAGCCGCTTTAACCCGTGGAATATAGCCATGATGGTCGGCACCCCAAATATTAACTATCTGGTCGAAGCCCCTATCCAATTTGTTCATGTGATAGGCAATATCTGAGGCAAAATAGGTGGTTTGGCCATTGTCGCGGACGACTACCCGATCTTTTTCATCACCTAAACGGCTAGAGGCAAACCAGATTGCGCCAGCTTGTTCATATAAATAACCTGCCTGCCGTAAGCGCGCCAAAGCCTCGTCAACAGCACCGGTCTGCATAAGTTGCCGCTCTGAAAACCATTCTTGGTAAGTTACTCCAAACTCAGCCAAGTCTTCTCGGATATCATCTAAAATAACGCTAAGGCCACTTTGAAACAATGCCAGATAATGTTCATTACCGAGCAAGCGTTTAGCCCGCTCTATCAAGGCATCTATATGTGCTTCTTTATCACCACCGGCCGGCTCATCAGCAACAATATCGGCAAACACCAAGGCGATTGCTTGATGATAGCCACGAGCCTCGGTTTGATAAATACCTAAGGCTATCTCACGGACATAATCACCACGATAACCATTACTTGGGAAGGGTACAACTTCGCCGCAAGCTTCAAGATATCTTAGCCAAATACTGGTTGCCAAAATATCCATTTGACGGCCGGCATCATTGACATAGTATTCCCTATGTACCTGAAAACCCACAGCCTCGAGTAAATTTGCAACCACCGAACCATAAGCGGCACCCCGACCATGACCCACATGCAAGGGGCCTGTTGGGTTGGCGGAAACAAATTCAACTTGGATTTTTTTACCGGCACCCACAGTTCCGTTACCAAATTGATTGCCTTGCTGCAGTACCTGCTTGATGATCTGAAATTGGGTACTGGAATCAACAAAAAAATTTATAAAACCAGGGCCTGCAATTTCAACTTTAAGAAGTATAGGGTCTTGGGGTAAAGCATCAATAATTTGTTGGGCCAACTGCCGTGGATTAGTTTTAGCTGGTTTTGCCAAAGCCATAGCGATATTACATGCAAAATCACCATGCACAGGATCTTTGCTACGCTCAATGACTACCTTTGGGCTCAAATCCTGGGCAAGGCTGCCGCTTGTTGTTAAGGTTTCAAGGGCTTTAAGGATCAGTGCCTCAATTTTATGCTTCATTGCGGATTGGTGAACAGTAGTCGGATAAATTTCTATTATCCCTTAAAACAGCGGCTTTATCCATCATGGCAAAGCTTGCCACGACTTAAAATAAACTTAATATAAATCAATGGGGTCTACATCTAATGACCAGCGCACCTTTTTTCTACCTTTAACTTGCGCTATTTTAACTATCAGTTCATCGAGTAATTCATGTAGCACTAGCCTGGTTTTACTGTTAAATAACAATTGATAACGGTATAGCCCGGCACGTTTTGCCATAGGAGCGGCTACCGGCCCCAAAATTTGTACCGCATTTACCTGATGGGCCGTCAGCAACGCGGCCACGTCCCGTAAAAACTGTAACGGTAAATGCGGATCTGTTGCTTGTGCCCGCATTAAGGCTTGATAGCTGTAAGGCGGCAACAAAGCCGCTTTACGCTCAGCTAAGGCCGCCTGGGCAAATTCGTTATATCCTTGTTGTGTTAAAGTCGTGAGTAACGGGTGTTCTGGCTGCCGGGTTTGCAATATAACTTTACCTGGTTTATCGGCACGGCCCGCCCGACCGGAAACTTGGACTATCATTTGTGCTAATTTTTCCGGTGCATGAAAATCAAGGCTAAACAAACCACTGTCTACATCAATAATCGCAACTAAAGTCACTTTAGGAAAATGATGCCCTTTGGACAGCATTTGTGTACCTAAAATAATATCGGCATGGCCAGAATTTATCTGTTGCAAATAATCTTGCAGCCTACCTTTACGTTGTGTGCTGTCCCGGTCCAAACGCACGATATTTTTATCCGGGAACAAGGAGAGCAATGTGTTTTCGACGCGTTCGGTACCTAATCCCAAGGCTGTTAGCGATCCTGTCTTACAGGCTGGACAGTGTTGAGGCAAAGGCTGTTCTTTAGCACAGTGGTGGCAACGCAGCAAGTGTTCATGGGCATGAATCACTAAATTGGCATCACACCGCTGGCAACGGGCCACCCAGCCACAAGCATGACAAATTAACGTCGGCGCATAACCTCGCCGATTGAGAAATAACAAGACTTGACCCTGCTCATCCAAACTTTTTCTGATGGCCTCCACCAGCACGTCAGAAAGCCCTTCATGCATTTTTTTATTGCGGATATCCAATAATTGCACCACTGGCTGTTTAGCCTGTCCGGCACGCTCAGGTAAGGACAGTAACTGATAACGTTGTTGGCCAACATTATGCAAACTTTCCAGCGAAGGCGTTGCCGAACCTAATAAAACCGGGACACCTAAAAGCTTGCCGCGGACTATGGCCAGATCCCGCGCGGAAAACCGAAATCCTTCTTGTTGTTTAAATGAGGCATCATGTTCTTCATCCAATATGATTAAGCCCGGCTTTGCCAGCGGCGTAAACAAGGCAGAGCGGGTGCCCAATAAGATCGGGGCGGTGCCTTGCTGCATAGCCAGCCAACTATTTTGCCGTTGGCTATCGGTTAATTTAGAATGGGAAAGGCAAATTTCGATACCTGTAAAACGTTGTTTAAAACGTTGCTCTAATTGCGGGGTGAGCGTTATCTCGGGCAATAACACAAGGACTTGTTGCCCACGTTCAAGCACTGTTTGGATTAACTGCAAATACACTTCAGTCTTGCCGCTACCGGTCACACCGTGCAATAAAAAAACACCAAAATGGCCTAATGCCGATTGCAAATGCTCTATCGCTTGCTGTTGCGCCAAATTTGCTATTAAAGGAATTTCACCAATACCTGCTATAGGCGGCATAACTGGCTGGACTAACCTAATCAATTGCTTATTGAGTAAAGCCTTTACTGCAGGTCGCCAGTGGCAGGTGTAAGCTGATAATTGGGCTTCGCTTAACCCTGCGGGCTGTTGCTTAAATAACTCTATAACAAAATATTGTCTGAGCGCGCGTTTTAACAGCTGACTATCGATTGCCAAACCGTCATCAGTAAGCTGGTAATAGCGCTCTGCTTTTAATTTGGCCGGGCGGCCTTGCCTTAAGCCTGCTGGCAATGCCGCACTCACCACATCCCCTAAGGGGTGATGGTAATAGCGGCTAGCCCAATGTAGCAGCGCTAAGTCTTGACTGGATAATAAGGGCTGCTGGTCAAGAATTTTTAATACCGGTTTTAATTTATCTGATAAAGGCCCACTGACCCGGCATACTTCGATGAGCACGCCAATTTTCACAGTTTTTCCAAACGGGACTTGCAGCCGGATACCTGGCGCATAGGTTGAGCGTTCAACTTCTTGCGGCGCGAGGTAATCAAAGACCTGATAAAGCGGTACAGGGACAGCAACCTTGAAAACGATTACGCCGTCCTTGGTTAACTTAGCCATGGTAGTTAAATTTTTTTGAGGTAGCTATGCTAAGTTACTATTCTATTTGAAGATTAAAGTTACTCACAAAATCTGTGGATAAGTGTGTGGATAAAACGTATTTAACTCCCCTTAGTTGCCGTTTTTCTTACAATTTTGTTAACTTGGTCACATTTTGGACAAATAAATATTTTTGTTATTTATCATAATGTTAACTAGTTAAATAGGCAAAAAACACGGTATTGTAAAGCGTTTGACAACCTTTTTAAGTAAAACTCTAAAATTGTGAATATCTTTGTTGACATTGCGCTTTACATGACATTTTTTTGTTCCGTCTTTTTACTCTGGCTTGATAAATTTGATCGTCATTCGGTCACTTTCACCGATGGCCAAATATTTTTTTTCATCGCTAGCAGCATTTTTTAAACTAGGTGGTAACGCCCAAACACCACCTGGGTAGTCTTTTTTATCTTTAGGATTAGCATTGATTTCTGACTTTGCCAAAAACTCAAAACCAGCATTTCTTGCTAAGGCGATTACATAATCCTCGCTAACGTAACCAGATTCAGCATTGACATCCTGAGGTTTTAAATTTGAGTTCCTATGTTCAACCACACCTAATATACCACCTGGTTTTAAGGCCTTATGCATCGCTTTAAACACTGCTGCGGCTTGACCCGTACTCATCCAATTATGGACATTACGGAAGGTCAGCACCCGGTCTACCGAATTATCCGGTGCGATTTGCAATAATTCTGGTGGTTGTAAAACAGTAACTTCCACTTGATCATATTTTTCAGGATTGGCCTTCAATTTTTCAATAAACTCGGCGCGCATCTTTTTTTGGTAAGGTGCGCCTATTTCTGGTGAAAAATGCGCCGCATACAGCTTGCCATGTTTTTTTAAATACGGTGCCAGAATTTCGGTGTACCAACCTTTACCAGGTGAGATCTCAACGACAGCCATGTCATCCTTGACATTAAAAAATTGCAAGGTTTGTAGCGGATGGCGGTATTTATCCCTGGCTTTATTTTCTGCCGACCGATGCTTATCGTTAACTGCCTGTTTTAACGTGCCGTGGCTATCTGCTTGGGCAAAATTAGCCGCCAGCAAAAATACGGCTAAAGATAAAATTATTTTCATGCCTTGATACCTAAAATTTATTATTGTTTGAGTTCCATAATTGCAAAAAGCTTAAGGCCGCTAATAGCAAAAATGCAATTAAAGTCCACTCGGGAATACTGAAACCTAGCATCGTCCAACCAACTTGGGCGCAATCCCCTGTTCCACTAAGCATCAATTTGATGGTTTCGGCTAAAGGGAAATTATTGAATACATACTCTAATCCAGGGCCACATTCCGGCACTTGATCCGGCGGCAAATGCTGTATCCAAATATGCCTAACTGAAATAGAACCGCCAATAAGCGCTATTAAGGCTCCAGTTATTGCATAAACGGCTAAGCCATTTTGTTTAGGGTTATGAATCACTGCCACCAAAAACACCAAAGCGACCATCAAAACGGCGATACGCTGTGAAATACATAATGGGCAAGGCTCCTCACCATCGACAAGCTGTATATAAGCTGCAATGCCCAATAAGGTGACACAACCTAAAAAGCCTAACATAAACCATATTCTTGAACTAAGTTTTAACACTTTCATCATAGCTAATTGCGATTGTTAACTATTAAAATTACCCATTTGGATGCAATTGCAATATTTATCAAAATGACGCAATGATACAGCGTCCTTTGCAAAAGGCACTTGCAAGCCTTTGGGGGCTAACCTTCAAACTGATGTAAAACTTTGTACATTATACCGCTAGCCGCAGTAAGATTTTAACACTCAGTAGCTATTAAAGGATAACAGCACTGTATGACACGGCTATTAACACGGGTATTTTGATCTTACCCCGTACTAGCGGACACTCGGCTAAGACAGTAATCTCTACAACCGAGGTCAACAATGGAAACCAAGAAATCAGAAATAACGGCAAGGTTCGCCTACAAAAGCTATACCACACAGTATAAAGAACAAGCTTTGTAGCGGGCTGACAAGGATGGCATTCCTCAAAGTTTCGCAGGATTAAGCTCTGGCAGAGGCGACCTTATATGCTTGGCAGTTGTGCTTGAGCTTTATTCGAGACGGGTGATAGGCTGGTAGAATGCCGAACGGATGATGGCGACGCTGGTGTGCAATGGCCTCGTCATGGCGCTATGGAACAGGAAGAGGCTGGTTGGCGTGAGCGTCCATTCTAACCAGGTTAGCCAGTATTGTTTGGCGGTTTACCAGAAACAGCTCAACAAGCACCGGTGGGTTTGCCACATAAGCAAAAAGGCTGATTACTACGACAATACCGCCATAGCAAGTTGCAACCACAGCTTCAAAATCGAGGCCGTGCATGGCGAACGCTTCAAGAGCCATTCCGAAGCCCAGTGCCAGGTTTTCGAATATATTGAAGTGTATTACTATCGCAAACAGCTACATTCAAGGCCGGGCTATCTCAGCCCAGTCTTGAATGTAGCTAAACTAGTCACTTAGTAAAGAGTCCGTGAAAGTAGGCCAGAATTAAATATAAAGCTGCGAAAATTTCGGACACATCGATTTTAGTGCTCAATTTTTTCAAAATATTAACCCGAAGCAAATCATCTAATAACATAAAGATAATCTAACAAACGGCACAATCTATTAAGCCTCACTTTAAAAGGCTTTCTGATTCACTTGACATCGCTGAAACTTTTTTGTTGGTTTGCTCTGACAACAACATTTGACCATGTGGATCATCGATTACCATTAACCATTTGCCATCTTTCTGTTTTTTTAGCACTGCAATGGAAAAACCATTTTGGGCTATAGGCTTCCCGTCAGGTGTCTTGCCGGTCATCGTCCAAGGCGTTAAATGCAATGCGATGCCATCTGAAATGATCACTTCATGTTCGCCGTAGACAAATTGCGGATTAATTGCGAGTGACTCCTCAAATTTTGCTTTTACCGCAGCCGCGCCTTTAACCGGCTTACTTGGCTCAAATACAACCACTGGCGCAGGCACATAACTTTTCATTACCGCATCTATATCACCAGAATTATAGGATTGGCCCATCTGGATAATAGTATTCAAGACCTTATTTTGTTCATCATTCATAGTTTTTGCGTTATCAGCCAGTAGACTGGGTGCAACCAATAAACCAGAGGCACTTAAAACAACTGCGATTAATTTTTTTTTCATTTAAAAATCCTCTTATAGAAAATAACTCTGGGAACAATTGTTATCTGATACATTTAATAAAATATAATGACAATACGCATTTACTACTGTTACGACTTTAATCAAAATCAGATAATTGAATTACCCAACCCAATTTAAGTGGCTCGTATTCGAAGAAATGGCGTATAACTATTTAGACGAAGATAAAATCAATTTTGTGACAAAAAAATACTTTTTTATTGATTATTAACGGGATGTTGATTTTATTTCTCCTGCAAACGGCACGCTGCCGGACGAGAAAGCGACGCATTAATATCCCAACACCACCTACATCCTCAACCCCCTGAACACCCAGCTATTCAGTTGGCTAATCCTACGTGCGCCGCACGACCAACTTTTAGTACTGCGCTCTATGCCAGAACACCCGAACCCATATCACCCGGCCGAAAAGCCCCCTAGACCTACAAACCGGACTAACTACAACCCCAGGCGGCAGTAATGATAAGGCTTAACCTAACGGCATTGGATAAGAGGGCCAATGCCACAAAGCCATATAAATTTGCCTGTGCACTTTTGATCATGTCAGACCTGCCCCGCACCATAAAGTAATCGCCATCACGGAACTCAAGGTCATTAAGCTTTGTCTTTATCGCTGATAAAGGCAAAATCCTACACAGGTAAAATCTGTGTTTAAATAAGCACCTTTATAGTTTTGCGCATGTTTCAACCTTGGTCACTATCGGGTTTGATGACCCTGTGTTTACCTACATTCAAGATAATTGTTTTTATGCCTAAAATTTTGTTTACCCTGTTTTTTTTATTGACACCTTGTTGGCTAAGCGCAGCAGAAATCAGCGCTAGTGTTGACCGCCCATCCATTAACTTAGATGACTCATTTCGGCTGACCTTTACGGCCACCGAATCACCCGATGGCGAACCTGATTTCTCTGCTTTGGAAGAGGATTTTGAGGTCATAAACCAAAGTAAAAGCAGCCAATCATCGCTAATCAACGGCACATTTAGCAAAACTATCCAATGGTCCTTGAATGTGATGGCCAAACATAGTGGTGACTTAACCATTCCTGCGATACCTTTTGGTTCTGATACTAGCCAAACCAGCCATATCATTGTCGCTGACAATACCGCTAAAAACGATACCGCAAGCATTAGCGGGGATTTGTTCCTAGAAGTAGAAGCAAGCCCAAAAACGCCTTATGTACAATCACAAGTACTCTACACAATGCGTTTATATGGCCGTGTTGATATGTCCCAAGCTAGCTTAAATGAACCGGCATTAAATGATGCTGTAGTTGAAAAATTAGGCGATGAAGATATTAAATACAATACCCAAATCAACGGTGTTGATTATTGGGTTATTGAACGTAAATACGCTATTTTCCCCCAAAAAAGCGGCCAATTAACCATTAAACCGTTAACCTTAAATGCGCAAGTTATCACCAACAACCGCCCGCTATTTAATGGTTTTTTTAATCCTCAGCAAACCCAAACTAAACGTTTATCGTCACAGCCTATCACGCTAGATGTCAAACCCGTACCAACGGCTTTTACCGGTTCACATTGGCTATCAGCAGATGAACTGTATTTAAAACAGGAATGGTCTAGTGCTGATGTCCAGATTAAAGTTGGCGAGCCTTTGACCAGGACCTTAAGCTTATTAGCAAAAAACACTGCGGTTAGCCAATTACCCCAACTCAATAACGAAAAAGCTACTGAACAATTAAAAACCTATCCAGATCAACCCGTTTTACAGGAACAAAAAAAAGCCGACGGCATAATCGCTTTCCGGGAAGAAAAAATTGCCATCATAGCCTCTAAAGCTGGTGAATACACATTACCTGCCATTGAGATCCCTTGGTTCAATACAAAAACCCAAACCATGGAAATTGCCCGTCTACCTGCTGTTAAGCTAACCGCCATCGCCACTGAGGTTCAAAGTTCTAACCCCAACAAACTATCTGCCACCGCAGAAGCCATGCAGCCTGCGCCACCAGCCCCCATTAGCTTAAACAATGACCTTAAATTTTCTAATAACAAGTTTTGGCTATGGGTTTCTATAGCATTAGCGTGTGGTTGGTTTTTGACTACTCTATACTTTCTGCGTAACAAAAAACCTGTAAAAGTCCCTGAAGATCAAGCTAAATTAGTTAAAATTGACGCTCAAGAGTCTATTAAACAACTTAAACAAGCCTGCCTAAATAACGATGCAACAGCAGCCAAAAACGCCTTGCTGTATTGGGGGGGTCTAACCCTTAATGCGCATAGCTTGGGTGCGATTGGCGAACAAACTAACGCGCTTTTACGTGATGAAATTAATTTGTTAAACCGTGTTTTATACGCAAATAGCGCCGAACCCTGGCAGGGCAAAAAATTATTTCAGGCGTTTACTGAAAACGCAGCCCGAACGCGCATGGATAAAAATGTGGGCAGCAGCCTTTTAGCACCGCTTCATCGTTTATGACGACAGCGCCTTAAAATATTCTAACGCCATAAACAAAGCCGCAATTGAGCGTGCTTCAGTGCACTCGCCGGTTGCCAATAATTGATTAATATTACTCAGTTTCCAAGGAATAACCTCTAGTTCCTCTGGCTCATCGCCTGGTAATTTTTCAGGATATAAATCTTGTGCGATAATAATCTCAGTCATATGCTCCAAATATGAAGGCGCAATTGAAAACGAACTTAAATGATGTAGGTTATTGGCGCCAAAGCCAATTTCCTCTTTTAGCTCACGATTAGCCGCCTCAAAAAAAGACTCGTTTAAATCGGTCTTACCCTTGGGCAAACCTAATTCATATCGGTGCACGCCAGCAGAATATTCACGCACCAGTAACACTGTCTCCGTATCCAACATGGGAATTATCAGTACTGCACCACCACGGCTGGCACGCGCCAAGCGTTCATAATTACGCTGGATGCCATTGCTGAACACCAAATCCAAAGATTCAATTTGGAATAACCGGCTGCTGGCTATTACCGTTTTATTAACAATGGTGGGTTTCTTAGGCATAAGGCTACGGGATTAGATTTTTACTAAATATAGCTTACTCTTATGATCGATTGGAAATTAATTAATACTGTGCTATTGGATATGGATGGCACTTTGCTGGATTTAAATTTTGACAACCATTTTTGGCAACATTTTGTCCCGCAAAAATTTGCTGACCATAACGGCATAAGTTTAGCTGAGGCAAAAATGCAGTTAATACCGTTATTTAAACGGATGGAAGGTAAACTGGAATGGTATTGCTTGGATTATTGGACTGAAACACTTGCATTGGACATCATCGGCTTAAAAAACGAAGTCTCAGGCTTAATTGCCGTATTGCCGCATGTTGTTGAGTTTTTGGAAAAAATAAGACAATCCCCGCAACAAGTGTTTTTAGTCACCAACGCCCACTATGGAAGTTTATCTTTAAAAATGGAAAAAACCTGTTTAGCGCCATTTTTTGACGGCATCATCAGTTCCCATGACATAGGCTACGCCAAAGAAGATGCTAGATTTTGGCCGATATTAGCCGAAAAACTTAATTTTGCTAAGGCCAATACCTTATTTGTTGATGATAATATTGCCGTCTTACAATCTGCTAAACAATTTGGCATTGCCCACCTAATTTCAGTCAGCAAACCTGATTCCCAGCAACCCAAAAAAACACCTCTTGGGTTTCCCGCTATTGAGGATTTTCGGGAGCTGATGCCTGGTCTTTAGGTTTTTTATGTTTAAATGGCGGACTTTTACGCTTACCTTGAAACTCAGGCTTTGCCTGGGCTGGGCGGGGTTCCGGCTTGATAAAATCAGTCACCAGCAAATCTGGTGTAATCGATTTAACAGGCACTTTTTCACCAATATACTGCTCTATGTCAGGCATAGAATAAGCATATTCCTCACAAATAAAACTAATCGCAACCCCGCTGGTGCCAAATCGTGCGGTACGGCCTATGCGATGGACATAGTCCTCCACATCCTGCGGCAAGTCAAAATTAAACACATGAGATACGCCATCGATATGCAGGCCGCGAGCCGCCACATCGGTGGCTATCAGCAGGGTAATTGCATTACTTTGGAATTCACCCAATAAACGTTGCCGCTTATCTTGTGGCACATCACCACTTAAGGCCGCAGTTTTATATCCGTTAGCATTTAATACATCATTGAGCTGTTCTGCGCAGCGTTTGGTATTAACAAAAATTATACTGCGCTCAGGTTGGTATTGCCCGAGGATACCCAACAACAAAGGGATCTTCTGGGCATTTGCTGGACAAAATGCACTCTGCTGTATCGCTTTTGAGGTGACATCTTCAGACTCAATCCGGATTAACACCGGATTATTCATATGCTCATAAGCCAGTTCAGTGACCTTATATGACAACGTAGCCGAAAATAGCATGTTAAGACGTTGATCTGGTGTTGGCATCCGCCTTAGCAAATAGCGGATATCTTTGATAAAACCCAAATCGAACATCCGATCGGCCTCATCCATGACAGTCACTTTAACGTGCTCTAAACTAAAGGCGTCTTGCTTATAAAAATCAATGATACGGCCTGGCGTACCAATAATAATATCGACGTTGGATTTGATTTTATCGAGTTGCTTTTGATAATCCGTGCCACCATAAATCAAGGCAAACTTAAAATTTAATTGCTTGCTTAAAAACAAAGCATCTTTATGGATCTGGATGGCTAATTCACGGGTTGGTGCAAGTATAATAGCTCGCGGATTTTTAATTTTCTTTTTTTTGTTATCGGTTTCCGCTTTTGCTGCGGCCTCTTCATCCTGGTGCTCATTGTCATTCAGCAAATATTGAAAAGTCGCCAACAAAAATGTTGCCGTTTTACCCGTCCCCGTTTGTGCTTGCCCTGCAATATCCTTATCCCTTAACAACAAGGGCAAAGCTTTGTCCTGTATCGGCGTGCACCGGTCAAAACCCGCTTCATTCAAACTACGGATAATAGAATCTGAAAGTTCTAAGTTACTAAATCGGGTTTGTGTCAAATGTGAGGTCATATTCATAGCTAATAGCATAACGCAAAAATCCACTGTCTGAAATTGATTGACAAAATAATGTTATCCCTCCTATAGTCATATCTTTTTAATTTGGAGAAAAAATGTGAGCGACTCAGTCCTTCATACAAGTGATAGTGAATTTAACGATACTGTTATTAAAGCTAACGGTCCTGTGCTGGTTGACTATTGGGCTGAATGGTGCGGGCCTTGCAAAATGATTGCCCCAATTTTGGAAGAGATTGCAAAAGAATACACCGGTAAGCTTACAGTCGTTAAATTAAATATTGATGAAAACCCACAAACTCCCCAACATTACGGTGTCCGTGGTATCCCCACGTTAATGTTATTTAAGGGTGGTGAAGTTGAAGCCACCAAAGTTGGCGCCTTGTCTAAGTCACAGCTAGCCGATTTTCTTAACAACAATCTATAAAGCACTATTTTGTTTGGCCCGACATAATAATATAGTTGGCGGGCCACAATACTTGCGCTATAATGATTTCGCGTCAGGTCTCGCACTATTCAGCCCTATCCCCAACAACCTAATCCCTAATCCTTCAGAATAGTAACGGCTAACACCGTATTACTCTTCTTCGAGTTGTCCTTTTATGAATCTTACCGAATTAAAATTAAAACAAATAAGTGAAGTTATTGAAATTGCTGAAACACTAGGAATTGAAAACGTCGCCAGAACAAGAAAGCAAGATTTAATTTTTGCTATTTTGAAAAAACAGGCAAAAGGCGGAGAAGACATTTATGGAGACGGCGTCCTTGAAATCCTACAAGACGGCTTTGGATTTTTGCGGACACCAGGCTGTTCATATTTGGCAGGCCCCGATGATATCTATGTCTCACCCAGCCAAATCAGACGTTTTGCGCTAAAAACTGGCGATACCATCAGTGGTAAAATAAGGCCACCAAAAGATAATGAGCGATACTTCGCCATGCTTAAGGTTGAACAAATTAACTTTGAGTTGCCAGAAAACACCAAAAACAAAATCCATTTTTCCAACTTAACCCCCCTGTTTGCTAACCAGCGCTTTGTGCTGGAGCAGGGTAATGGTTCTAGTGAAGATTTAACAGGCCGTATCATAGATTTAATCGCCCCCATCGGTAAAGGCCAGCGCGGCCTGATTGTGTCACCGCCTAAGGCCGGTAAAACCATGATACTGCAAAGCTTAGCCCAGTCTATCGCAGATAAAAATCCGGAATGTTATTTGATCGTTTTACTCATCGACGAACGTCCGGAAGAAGTAACAGAAATGGAGCGCTGTGTCCGCGGTGAAGTGATTTCCAGCACCTTTGATGAACCCGCCACCCGCCATGTCCAAGTTGCTGAAATGGTCATAGAAAAGGCGCGCCGCTTAGTTGAACATAAATACGATGTGGTCATCTTGTTAGATTCTATTACCCGTTTAGCAAGGGCTTACAATACGGTGGTACCCTCTTCTGGAAAAATCTTAACCGGCGGCGTTGACGCCAATGCCTTAGAAAAACCTAAACGGTTTTTTGGTGCGGCGCGTAATATTGAGGAAGGTGGCAGCTTAACCATTATCGCTACCGCCCTAGTTGATACCGGCTCCAGAATGGATGAGGTAATTTTTGAAGAATTTAAAGGCACCGGCAATATGGAGCTGCATTTAGACCGTAAAATTGCCGAAAGACGCATTTATCCCGCTATTAACATTAACCGCTCAGGTACCCGTAGGGAAGAATATTTGGTTGATCCTGAATCCTTGCAAAAAACTTGGATCCTTAGAAAAATCCTTCAACCTATGGATGAAACCGCTGCTTCTGAATTCTTAATCGGAAAACTTAAAGATTTCAAAACCAATGCGGAGTTTTTTGACTCCATGAAGCGCCAATAACAAAAAATTATGCGGCTTTGCTGCCATGTGTGTACAAACACATAAGGAAAAACCTAGCCGCATTACGATTTTGGCACTCTGTCACCTACGGTAAACTAACACTCTCTTTCATATAAACGATTGCTTTACGGCTCACAGCACTGGTTAAATAGCCTGATGAATCCACAGCGCTTGTATATTAAGCCTCCTAATAGCCAAGCCATGTTTGAAAACTGGTTAAATTTCCCAACTTTTCCACCGAGAAAAGTGGTTTATCTAAACCTCCACCTATTAACCTAAGCGCTTAAACCTTCTTAGCCTTATTCTTGCTTTATAAATTGTTGTTGCAATAACACTTTGATCGGCGTTGCCAATGCCATATCATGAATTTGTGTTGGTTTATACCAAAGTGCTGAGTCACCTGCCATGACTTGTTGCTGGCTAGCAGCGGTTTTAATGATTAATGTCGAATAATCTAAATGAAAGTGCGAGAAGGTATGCCGTTGTGTTGGTAATAGCGTGCGCTTAACCATATCAATTTGGCTAAGTTGGCACCATGCCAAAGCCGCTTTGTCATTGTCAAATTCGGGCAGACTCCAAAGCCCACCCCAAACGCCTACGGATGGTCTTTTTTCTAATAAAAACTCGTCAAATTGATTTACTAACAATAGCAACACTACTTGTTTTACGGGTAAGCGCTTGGAGGGTTTAGCGGCAGGAAATTGCGCCACTTTATTTTGAATATAAGCACTACATCCCTCTTGTAAGGGACATAAAACACAAGCCGGGTTTTTACGCGTACACAAGGTTGCCCCTAAGTCCATAATGGCTTGGGTAAAATCTGCCACTCGGTCTACAGGCGTGAAATACGCGCTTAACTGCCAAAGCTGTGTCTTGGTTTGGCTTTCGCCTGGCCAGCCGGCAATGGCCTTAAAACGAGTTAAAACCCTTTTCACATTACCATCCAAAATGGGCTGGCTAGTCTTAAACGCAATACTCAGTATGGCACCTGCAGTGGACAAGCCTATCCCCGGCAATGCTGTCAACCCCGTTAAATCATTAGGGAACTGACCCAAATCCACAATAATTTGAGCCGTTTTATGTAAATTTCTAGCCCTTGCGTAATAGCCTAAGCCAGACCAATGTGCCAGCACATCATCTTGGGATGCCCGCGCTAGACTTTCAATATCTGGAAACCTCAACATAAAACGGTTGAAATATGGAATCACTGTCGTTACTTGAGTTTGCTGTAACATGATTTCCGACACCCAGACACGATAAGGGCTGACCTGTTGCTGCCAAGGTAAGTCTTTGCGCCCATGCTGGTCAAACCAATGCAACAAGCGTTGCTGAAAGATATCAGCTTGCATCTGTCTGCCTAACTTATTTAAACAACCCCTTTAGTAAATCACTGGCACCTGGGCCAATTTTCTTATCGAGTTTATCTAAGAGTTTATTTTTTTCTTCTTCCAATTTAGCCTTACCTTGTTCAGTTAACATATGTTTGGCATCCACTGCATAAACCGGCTTATTGAATGTACCCCCAATATGGAAAGCTAGAGGAATGCCTTCAATTTGTTCCGGCTCCGTTGCCGTGGCCGCTTTTTTTATAAGCTTAGCTATAATATGGTAATCAATAGCCTGGGTATTTAAATCCAAACGGCCATTTCCATCAGCATAGACCTTAGCCGAATGCGCTACTAAATCATTATTTTGTAACACGCCTTGTTGAATGACACCCGTCGCGTTAATGTCCGAGAATACACTTTGCTCATGTTTACTATTGGTAGGCAAAGCAGCACCAGCAACCAAAGCTTTGCCATTATCTATCATGCTTTGGATATTAAAGCCCTTAATAGTACCGTCTTGTAACTGTAAGCTTAACTTTCCATTTAAGTTTGATGTTATTTCCGTCATTTGCTTACCACTGGCTTGTAACTGAGCCTGTATATTGGCTTTACCCGTCATTACCAAATCATCCTTAAAATTCTTAATTAATGGCGCCAATTGCACGCCCTGCAATTGGCCATTAAATGTATACTTTGGCGATGTTTCGTGTACATCCACTCTAAAATCGCTCAGGCTAGAACCTTGATAAATGTCAGCAATGGCTTGCTGGCCCACTAAAGCGCCATCTTTTGCATCAACTTTGAGCCGAATTTTTTGCATATTAACGCCATTTACCTTAAGTTTCTCTAGCGTCAATTGGCCATCCAGCTTAAGCTCTTTCAATTGCTCTACAGGGATCAAAGCGGCTCCTGCCGCTGCCGCAGCAATTGGGCTTGCTATGGGTTTAGCAGCGATATTAGCATTGCTTGGGGTTAAATATCGGTCCAAATCTAAGGTATCCATTGCCAAATTGAACGCTATTACTCCTTGGGCTAGATCGCTTACACCTAAAACACCGTTCAGGTGGCTATCATCAATTTGCATAAGTAAGTTTTGAAAATCTATTGAGTTTGCTGTAGCTAATAAATCGAAATCTAACTTCACTAAGGACAACGCATTACTGTCTTGCATTATTGGCAACGGCACACCTAACTCACGCATTAACTCTGCTCCATTAAATTCAGCAATACTAACTTTGCCTGCAAATTTAGGCTGATGACCAATCTCACTGCCATTCATGTCGGCCAACATTACAAGATTAGCCACTTTAAGCGCCAAGCCATCAAGCCTGGCCGATTCACGGCTAACATCTACACCTAACTTAGCTATTTGCATCGTAGTGCTGAGCTTAGGCTTATCCTGACGTTGAGTCTCCGATTTTAAAAGCAACTGGCTTAACGTAATATAGGAAAAATCTTGCTCAATTTTTACCGCTGTATCCAGTGTGAGCGCTTCGTTTAAAACTTTGCCGTCCAAATCGCTCATTACCGATAATGAAACATCAAATGGCTTGCCCAATGTAAACGCCGTACTTTTAAAATTTACTGCAGTTAATGTTAAACGTTGTGGTTGCGCTTGGTCATTCCAGTTTATAGTTGCATTTTCAAAACTAATACCACCGATACCCAACAGCTGATAAGCCTCCGCTGTTGACACCGTCGTTGGGGCTTGCGTTGATGGCTGCGCAGTGGCTTGTTGTGCTTTTATCAAGTCTGCCCAATTCGTTAGGCCTTGCCGGTTTTTTGCTAAATTTAATACTAATCCTTTGACCACAATCTGGCTGATATCTAACTTTTTATAGAATAAAGGCAACAACTTGACCTTTATAGCCACTGCTTTCGCTTCAGCAAACAAAGGTTGTTCAAAGCCTGGCGCGTTAGTAAGCGTCATTTTACCTGTGCGCAAGCCTAACCAAGGAAACACAGATAAGTGTACATCGCCTTCCAGCACTAAAATGCGTCCGGTATTGTCCTTGGCGAGGGTTTCAATTTTTTGTTTGACCCAGTTGCTATCAAACCAATATGTTAATGCAACTGAACTGATAAGCATGATTATAGCCAGCACAGCAAGCATGCTCAGCAGAGTTTTTGTATGCTTTTTCATATTGTCCCTGTCGATTAAATGATGCCACCGTCGCCATAATCGAATATGATAAAACTTGGTGGTTAAGGTAGAATTTTATCTGTAATGCCAAATTAACGATAATAATAATTAAACAAGGGGGTTAAAATGTTGTTATTTGCGAAATTTGCCGGAATAGCGGTATTGGTGTGGTTTTACTTAACCGGAAAAGAACAAGGTGAACCCCCTATTAAATGGGCGATTATTGGCCTGATTGGTTATTGGGTAGTTTGGTGGGCGATAAAATTATCGGTGGTGGCGGTTTTAGCTAGCTTAGTAGCAAAAAGCCCAACTGGAACTTTTTTAGTACTACAAATACCCGCGCTAGTCGGCCTTATTGGCGCATTTTTGATTAGAAAAAAATTAATAGCCGACGCCTTAAAAGTAAAATAATGCAGGCATAAAAAAGGCGCATCGCTGGTAGCATGCGCCTTTTTTATCTAAGCAAAAGCCTAAACTGATTATAATTTCTCAGCGTTTTTATCTAGGTATTCAGCAACGCCGCTTGGGCTTGCATTCATACCTGCATCGCCTTTTTTCCAGCCTGCAGGGCAAACTTCGCCATGGCTTTCAAAAAATTGTAACGCATCAACCATACGTAACAACTCATCCATATTACGGCCTAAGGGTAAGTCGTTAACAACTTGGTGGCGAACCATACCATTTTTGTCAATTAAAAAAGTACCACGGAAAGCCACACCACCTTCTGATTCAACATCATAATCTTTAGCAATTTCATGTTTTAAATCAGCAGCTAAGGTATAACGCACAGCACCGATACCGCCTTGGTTAATTGGGGTGTTACGCCAAGCGTTATGGGTGAAATGTGAGTCAATAGAAACACCAATAACTTCAACACCACGGCTTTTGAATTCATCAATACGATGATCCATAGCGATTAACTCACTTGGACACACAAAAGTGAAGTCTAAAGGATAGAAAAATATGACTGCATACTTTCCGCTAGTCGCTTCAGAAAAGTTGAACGAATCAACTATTTGACCATCACCTAAAACGGCAGGTACTGTAAAATCAGGTGCTTGCTTACCAACTAGAACGCTCATCGATTATCTCCAGATCATAGAAAACAACAGGGTTACGAAAACAACCACTCAACAGTGGAATGTCTGCATTCTACACCAATCCAGTCAGAAAATATCTAGATGTCAGCCTATAAATTTATGGCTAATAGGGTTGCACACTTAAAACATACTTAAAAAATTTGTAATCATTAGCTTACATTCATTAAATATTTACCGTATAATGATAGCAACTGTACTAAGGGGATCTTTAATTTTTTTCTTTTAGCAGTAAATTTGGGTTGTTAGTTTTCTATCATCATTTATTGTTTGTAGGGCATCACTATGGCAAAACACAAACATATCACTGAACCCGATGTGTTCGGTTTTCAAGTACGTATTGTTCGGCGAGGGAAAGAGAGTAGCCGTTATTTCTCACATAAACTTTGGGGTAATAAAAGTAAGTCTTTAAAAGCTGCTATTACCTGGCGGGATCAAATGTTAGCCGTGTTAAAAGGAAGCAAAACACGGTTCTTAAAACCCCCAAAAAACAAAACCACTACGGGCTTAACTGGCGTTTCTAGGACGATAAAATACGACCATCGTAAAGATAAAAGTTATCTTTGTTATACCGTATTTTGGGTAAATAACTGTAAATCCAAAAACAAAACATTCCAAGTGGGCAATGTCAACAAAGTAACTGCGGATGACGAATTACATGCTTTTCGGACAGCGCGCTTATTTCGAAGCTGCTATGAGTTTTCTATCGACAACGATTTAATGTTTGATGAAAGCAAATTTACCAATTGGAAGAAACTACGTGTGTATGAGGATGAGAACTTAAATGCGGTAATGGTGTAACCTTCTTGTTAGTAAAGTCTGCCGCCTAGTTTAACAAACCCAGCGGCTTTAACTGATAGTTTTGTTGCGGCCCTTTCCAAGATAAATATAACATGGTACCGTCATTGATCAAAAATGGCTGGTCACCCTGTTCTGTCGTTTTAAAAATGGTTACCGAAGGCAACCATGTGTTACCGTTATCAACAGACTGCATTAGCTTAATCAAGTTGTGTTGCCCATCGTACTCTTGCCAGACTATATTGACATGAGCGCCAAATGCGAGCACATGAGGATGGCCTGCTCCCGCTTCACCAAATGGCTTAGGCTTAGAAAAATGTCGGCCTTGGTCTTTAGAATGGGCATAAAACAAGCCTTGGCTAGTCTCTGAATTACTAAACCAAACGCTGTGGAAAATTCCGTTATCTGAGATTGATAATGCTGGCCCATGGTGGGGACAAGCTTCAATTTTCCAATTGTCTTGGCCTACCCGAAAAGTGTCCCCCGGAGTTTTCCAATCATAAAACTTCACTAAGGCATGGTCACGGATACCACCTTCAAAAATATGTCGCCAAAAGATCACGGGGGTATTATCTGGGGCAATAGCTGAATCTAGCCTACAACATTGGCATGTATGGGTTGCAATCCGGTTATTCGGGTAGAAGTGCTGCCCACCGTCGTTAGACCAGGCATAATATAAGGAAGTCCCTTCATAAGGCTGACCTGCTTTTTTAGCTGCCTCAAAATCTCTGGCATCTAACCATGCTATAAAAATCTCACCTTGTTTACCGATAGCCAGAGTATCAAAACGGTGGCTAATCATTGCAGAATCGTTATTGACAGTCATAGGCGAGGTAAAGTGCTTACCTCCATCTGAAGATCGGCTAAACCGGATATAGCCGGTATAGCGGGGTTCCAATTTCAAAGTCCATGTTAAAAAGATATTGCCCTGCCTATCCAATTTAATTTTTGGGCGGTACTCGCCTTTAGCTTCCACTTTTTCAGCAATAGGGTTCACTATAACTGGCAAGGAAAAACTGATGCCTTTATCATTGGATGATTGCACATAAATATGTTCATTACGCACCCAGGCAATCCATAACACGCCTTTATGATCAAAGGTAGCGGTTATTGTTTCACTACATTTATTTGTTGTTAAATCAACGGTCTCATAACAGGGTTTTTTACTCTCCACAACAGCGGCATTGTTGCCATGTTTAGCCATAGCTATTTCAGGCTGAACTGGTGTTTCACAGGCACAAGCGCTCAGCAAGGCTAAAATGACTGAACTTGAAAATAAAGCTGTAACTTTCATAAAACCGCGACCCAATATAAATTTAACAGTGTTAAGTGACACAAAAACAATTAGCTTAAAGATGTTTTCAAACAATTATTCTTAAGGCCCCCCAATCGTATGCCTAATCTAAGCCATAGTGTTATGGCCATGCTACTTGCTAACGTAGCTGGCCTTAAAACGGGGTAGCCACAGATTTGGCAGGTTTTAGCTCAATAGGTGTATTTCACTTCCGCAAAGTAAGAACGTTGCGGAAAAGGGTGGAAAATAAAGTACTTATCATTAGTGATATTATCAATGCCGGCGGCAAGGCTGATTTGCTTGGTGAGTTGGTAACGTGTACGCAAATCAATCACAAAAAAGCTGCCTAAGCCTATATAGGTGTCGGCATTGACATCACTGTTATCCAATTGCCCAAACTGCCTATCACTATAACGCCCACTAATCGAGGCACTAAATTTTTCTATCGGCCGATAGGTAATCGTACCGGTGGCACGCCAAGTTGGCACACGCGGCTGACGCCTACCAACGGTATTGGGGTTGGCAGCGTTATTGGTAATCCTAGAATCGGCCCAAGTTGCACTACCGGATAAATCCAACCCATTGATCCCAACATTTTGTTTATCGGCAGCAAACTCAATACCAAAGGTGTTGATCTCATCAATGTTTTGTACCGTATTGATTGGTGTGCCATTGGTGTTTCTAAAAATCGTGCTAGGCTGGCTAAAGATTGCGTTAATTACCCGTTCATGAAAAAAACTTAATCGTAATTTTCCTTCATCCAAAAAATAAGTGGTTGCTAATTCTGATGACAAACCATCCTCTGGTTTAAGATTTGGATTGGCGTTCAGCACTGAAACCGTTTGGCCTGTCCGGTTATCGATCGCAGTGGGCGTAATTTGGTATAACTCGGTCACCGTTGGAAAACGGTAAGCCTGGCCGATCGATGCGGTTTCTTGCCAACGCTCAGCCGGTAGCCAGCGTAATGAGGCTTTTGGGGAAAACCGTAAATCACTGCGGTTAGATTGGGCAACCGTAATTAAATTAGATCCACTAAGGGCAGAATTGGTGCCATCAAAAGCATTCCAATTCTCAAGCCTACCGCCCAAGGTTAAACGCCATTGTTTATTGAAGTCCCACACATCTTGCGTCCAAATAGCGTTGGTTTCCGTTTTACCTTCGGAATTACCACGCAGGCTACCGTTACTGCCGGTACGAAAATCGCTGACATTAAATATTGGGTTATATAACTCATATAAATCATTATGGTAACCTAAACTAACCTCATGATCTCCCCATTTAGTGCTAGGTCGCCATATCCCTTTGGCATCAACTGTATGCCAGCCAGTACCGGTTAATTGCACATTCTGTCCAGCTCCTGCTGGAGCCGCTAAGGCTACTCCACCGACGACATTCTGAGCTGTTAACGGCGACCGTAAGGTATCTGTTGCATAATTGACTATGCTGGCATTTAAATCCCAATCAAATAATCCACCCGTATCTGATTTTATAGCTAGACCATGGGACCATTGTTGCTGGTCGGCAATATTATCAGCCAAGGCAGTGGCACCAACAGCATAACGCTGACCGCCAATATTTACATTACCACTATAAATTTGATTACCGGCAATATCCCTTAAAAAGGTATTAGCCCTGGCAACGGCATTATTTTCCCATAAACCTAAGGTATAAGCGGCGCGGATGTCAGGGGTTATATCGTAAGCTAATTTCCATTTAAAGGTATCTTGCTCTGTATGGGTAATATTAGTTTCACCCAAGATCTGATAAGGTTGGTTACGAATATCCAAATCGGCAACAGCGCCTGTCACCACAGGTAAACCTGCAACACTGGTGTTGCCAGTGGTGACACGGCTAGCTGTGGCATAAGCAATAGGTTGGCTGTCTGAATCTAAATGGCTGACATCAAAACGCCAGGCAAACTTTCCCCAACGGTCACCGAAATTAAAATTATATTGCTGCGAACTGAAGGAAGATTTACTACCATACAGTTCAAAGTCTTGGAAAGACGTATTAAAACTGGCGCTGGCCTCAAACTTGTCTGGGAGGCGTGTGCTTATATCAACCACACCGCCCAATGAATTGCCTGAATAAGCAGCTGAAAACGGGCCATACAACACATCAATACGGTCTATTTCTGACGGTGATACCAAATTCCAGCGAGGTGAACCCGTATTGCCATTGTTGTTACCCAGCAAGGAAGATAACAAAATGCCATCGGCATAAATTAGTGTCCGTGCACTCGCGGAAGTACCCGAAGTTCTGGAACCGATAGGGGCATTAGTGTCGCCGGTATAGCGTTTGCGCACTAAAATGCTAGGGAAATATTTAATAGCGTCTTCAGCGCTGACTAAATTTGTTGTTTTTTCTAAAGTTGCTTTAGTCACACCTTCCGTGGTGTTTGGAAATTTTTCTTTTTCTGCTTTAGACTTTAGTTCCGTCTCAGCAACAGCATCAACCTGGATTTCTGGGAGTTGTTTAGCGGCTGCACTGTTGTCTTGTCCCGTTGCTGAGTCTTCTGCATAGGCTACAACACTGATGCAAGTTAATGCACACAGCAGCCTAGAATATCTGTCCATTGAGGTTCCTTAATTATTATTATGAAACCTCTGAAACAGCACTTATTAAGCCAACTATATATTAATTATTTAAATTAATAAGTTAAGCTATTAAAACGTTATATTTCGACATAACACCATAAAAAATAAGGCAAAACACATAAATTTATTTAATTAGATAACATAGTTTAATTAGCTCACGAAAAGCTGTGCAGTCAAAAACAAAGCAACTTACTCTGCAGGAATTAAACGGTAACCTTCAGCTTTTGTATACCAGGAAACATACATATGGGCATCGCTTACTTTCAAACTTGCCGCGCCTGCCTCACTGCTTGAATGTGCTAAAGTTTTAACAGCTGACCAAGTTAACCCTTGGTCTTTCGACAAAACAAAACGGATATGCGTTTGGTTGCCGTCAAATTCACTCCAAACCATACCTATTTGGTTATCCATTACCGCCAAAGCGGGATGACCGGCTAGTTGCTGGGCATCGCCAAATGCTTTTGGTTCGGAAAGTTTGCGGCCTTGTTCATCAGAATAGGCATAGAACAAGCCTTGGCGCCTAGCACCCTGGGTAAACCAAGCCGCATGATAACGGCCGGTATGGTCAATGGATAAGGCCGGGCCTTGTTCTGGGCAGGCCTCAATATTCCAGCCATCATTCGTTGCCCGCCACGATTGCCAAGCACCGGTTAAACCCTGGCGAACAAAACCATGATCACGAATTTGGCCAAAATAAACCTGACGGGTAAACAGGACAATTTCGCCCGTAGGCTCGGTAGCCATTGCAATGGCACAGCATTCACATTGGCTTTCTGCAATTTTTTGACCGGCGCTGACTGTACCCGAAGCTTGGCCTTTTGCCCAATATAAAGCGGCAGCCGAGGCATCCGTGCCATGCTCGCGGTTATCGTGCCAAAATAATACGGCTACACCTTCTTTGTTTACCGCTAAATTAACCAAGCCATGTTGTGCGTTTTTTGCTTGGTCACTAACGGGAACAGGTTTTGAAAAAACAAGGCCATCAATTGAACTACTAAAAAACGCTGTCCAAGGGCGGTAATCATCAGCCGCATAAGTAACATAGACCACACCTTTGGCATTAACCGCAATATGCGGGCGGTCTTCATTATTACCCCGGATTTTTTGCGCTTGTGCATTCACTACTACAGCTTGGGAATAACTTTTTCCCCTATCTTCCGAATGGTCGACATAAACATGTTGGTCATCTGTCAACAACCGCCAAAGCCAGCCATGGCTGTCAATAGTCGTCGAAATTTGGTTGGGGACAATTTGAGATGCAGAAAACAGGTGTTTTTCACTACTGCCCGCACACGCTGTCAAACCTAAAACAATTACTAAAGCCAGGCTTTGTAGCATTATTTTTTTACTGGTCTTAAACAGTTTTAACATTTAAAAACTAAAACTAATTCGGCTAGTGACACGGTATTCTGAGGTTGCCTGGACACCTTCAACATCATTCACAATCGGGGCACCAAATGAAGTTGCAATATTCCAATTTTTGCCACCGGCATAACGGATGCCAGGTGAAATATAAAGGATATGACTACCAGTATTGATATCAGTTATGCCAGCATTGACATCCCGTCCACGCCGCTCACCATTTAATTCTAAAACCAATGTCACCGGATAATCATTACTGGAAGCTGCTAAACCAGCGCGGGTCTGGGCACCTACCGACCATGACACGGCAAAATTGTAGTCAAAAACATCCCCAAATTCATATTGCCGTGCTCCGATGGTTGAGATCGTATAAATTGCACTGGAATCTATCGAAAAACGTCCTAGATTTCGCGTGTAAGCAAATCCTAAAATGGGATCCCATGCACCTGTCCCAGGCTGGTTATCAACTTCAAATTTGTTCCCTTGAACTTGCTTAACATCAGTGTCTCCGCTTGGGACTTGCAAACCTAAAATAGCAGAGGCGTGTTCGGTATTATCCTTACTGTGATAAAAACGATATTGGCTGAATAAACGGATATCGCCAAAACCACCGGCAGAACCTGCATTTTCAACGATATCACCGCCATCTACCGAATTACGAACCGCGCTACGTACCACGCCTGACAGTTGTAGACCCACAGTAAAATTATCAGTTAAGCCGTAAGCAGCAGAAATCGCCGGCAATAAAAGTGATGCAGTACTATGAAAATCATCTTTACCTTGGTCTTCTAATTGGGCAAAACGTGCATTGGAAAATTCGCTATTGCTTACATATAAAGAACGCAAGCTAATTGCCGTACGGCCTTGTGGTAAAGTGATACCTGTATCCGTAATAATTGGTGATGCCGTGCCCAGGCCAAAGCCTAAAGAAGCATGATCTGCTAGCGCGGAAGTCGCATAAAAAAGACCCATCACAGTTGCTGTTTTTAGAATAGTTATAGGTTTAGCAGACTGCATTTGCATGTGTTATTTGCCTTAAAATGTTAAATACAATAACAAGTATAGGCACTTTTTATACCAATTTAATAAATTATATATTTCATAACCTTAAACGCTTTTTTAGAATTTCTCTGCTTAAAACAGGTTAAATAACATAACTTTTTTATTTTAAATAACATAGTTTAATTATTTTTAATGCTATCGCCCCGTCTTTCGCTATATACAACTATCCGATTATCTTTCCTGATGCAATTAACGCCTAAGCCATACTAATAAATTAAAAAGACAACTTGTTAAGCAAAATACGGCAGGTTAAAGTAAACCGCTTACTAGCCAAAAACATTCTTATGCGTATTCAACAAGCCATACAATTACTCATTGATAAACAAGCTCTAAGTTATGTACAAATGAGCGCTATCATGCGCCAAATTATGACGGGTGGGGCAACTGATGCACAGATGGCAGGTTTACTAGTTGCCTTACGCTGTAAAGGTGAAACAGTGGATGAACTGACAGCTGCCGCAGAAATCATGCGTGAATTGGCTACCCATGTTGATGTCAGGGGTAAGCATATAATTGATACCTGTGGCACAGGTGGTGATGGTGCCAATACCTTCAATATTTCAACAACAAGTGCCTTTGTAGTGGCTGCTGCAGGTGCTCAAGTTGCTAAACATGGTAATCGCTCTGTGTCCAGTACCTGTGGAAGTGCCGATGTGCTAGAAATCGCAGGGGTTAATTTAGATTTAACCGCTGAACAAGTCAGCCGTTGCGTCAATGAAATTGGTGTCGGATTTTTGTTTGCCCCCAAATACCACGGTGCCATGCAATACACTAAAACAGTACGCAGTGAAATGGGGGTTAGGACTTTATTTAATTTATTAGGCCCTTTGGCTAGCCCAGCCTTAGCGCCAAACCAACTTATCGGCGTGTTTTCCAAAATTTGGCTGGAGCCGTTTGCCCAAGTTTTAAAAAAACTTGGCAGCCAACATGTATTGGTGGTGAGCGCGGCAGATGGCCTTGATGAAATTAGTATTGCCTCAGAAACTTTTGTCACCGAATTAAAAGAGGGACATATCTTCAGTTATAGTATATCGCCGGGGCAATTTGGTTTTAGTGTTGCTAGTTTGGCAGAATTAGCGGTTAAAAATGCTGCCGATAGCTTAATAATGTTAAAATCTGTACTTGATAACCAAGCAGGCGCCGCCAGGGACATCGTGCAACTTAATGCAGGTGCCGCCATTTATGCTGCTAATTTAACTGACTCTTTAGCGGCAGGAATCGATAAAGCAGGTAGTGTCATCGCAAGCGGTGCTGCGCGGGAAAAACTGGATGCCTTAATCGCTTATTCAAATTTACCTAGATAACCAACCATGACTGATAGCCCAGACATTTTAAAAAAAATTCTACAAACCAAAACTGAAGAGGTTGCCCATCGTAAGCTACGTATGCCGATTGCTGATTTAAAGGCATTTTCAGACGAAGTTGAACGGCCAAGAGGATTTTACAATGCCCTGCAATATAAAGTGCTATCAAAAAAGCCTGCAATTATAGCGGAAATAAAAAAGGCTTCGCCTAGCCAAGGTGTTATTCGGGAAGACTTTAACCCTATATTGATTGCCCAAGATTATGCCATGTACGGCGCAACTTGTTTATCCGTATTAACCGACAAAAATTATTTCCAAGGCTCAGAAGTCTATTTACAAATGGTGAGGGAACGCTGCCCTTTGCCAGTATTAAGAAAAGATTTTATGATCGATTTGTATCAAATCCATGAAGCCAGGGCTTTAGGAGCTGATTGCATTCTTTTGATCGTAGCTGCCCTAGAAGACCAGCAAATGCAAGAACTCGCCAGCACTGCCGTTGAACTTGGTATGGATGTATTAGTTGAAGTGCACGATGCAGCTGAAATGGAACGCGCTTTAATCCTGGATACGCCATTAATTGGTATTAATAACCGGAATTTACGAACATTTTCAACTAATTTAGACACTACCATCAACTTGAAAACAATGGTGCCAGCAGACAAACTTATTATTACTGAAAGTGGGATACATACACCTGAAGATGTTGCATTAATGGTTAACCAAGGGATATATGCTTTTCTAGTCGGGGAAGCGTTTATGCGGGCAGAAAGCCCAGGGCAAAAAATGAAGGGATTATTTAGTTTGTAATCTCAGCGACTGGTTTTTTATTAGCAAAGCCAGTTTAACTACGCTGGCTATTGCGTTAAATCAACCAAGAAGATCAGTCAGAGCGGAAAGGCCAAGCTAGCTTAAACTTCACCACACAAATTTTAACCCTATTAGTAATAACAATGTTGCCAATATGGGCCGTAAAAATTTTTCCGGTACTTTAGCACTTAAAAAACTGCCTACATAGATACCAGGTAACGAACCTATTAACAGACTGCCCAATAATTTAAGGTCGACATTGCCCATATATAAATGCCCTAGTCCTGCGACCGTGGTTAATGGAATAGCATGGGCTAAATCTGTGCCTACAATACGTACCGTGGGCAATCTAGGATAAAGCACAAATAAGGCAATTGTACCTAAAGCTCCCGCCCCCACCGAAGTCAGCGCAACTAAGGTACCAAGAATCAAACCCGCTAATATCGTCAATGGATTTTGCCAACGTCCAAAACGCTCGGCATGGACTTTTCTTTGCACAGCCGCATCGTGGCTACGGTGTATCATCCAACTGCGAAAAATGAGTGAAATAGCTGTTAAGATTAACGCTACGCCTAACGTTGTTGTCATGATTTTAGTTACAACTTCATTTTTCTCGATAATATGGGTTAATAAATAAAGTACAACAGCTGCTGCCGGAAGACTGCCCATAGCCAGTAACTTTACTATTTTCCATTCAACTGAACGGTGTTTATTATGATGTACTAAAACACCACCACCTTTAGTAATCGCGGCAAATAATAAATCAGTGCCCACAGCAACTTTGGGCGCAAAATCAAATAAAAATACCAGTAATGGGGTCATCAGTGAACCACCACCAACACCGGTCAAACCTACTAATAAACCAACCAGTAGGCCAGATAAAATATAACCCCAGTCCATAATAAATAAAGTTGTAAAAGTTAAAAAAACTTGGCAAGCAATCCCAAAACTAAAGGATATGTTTAATAGGCAGGCTTAGGAAGTAGGGGTTTTCTTGAAGAGTTAAGCAAGCTATACCAAGTTGAGTGAAAGGCTTGATATAGCTTTAAGTAAACTTCTTACAAAAGGCTTTTTAATTCTGAAAATTTCTTTTGTGCATTCTTCAATTCTTGCTCAGCTTCCTGCAAAGCGTTTTCTTTTGCGTGGGCACGGGCGGTTTTTAAGAGATTATTCGCACGTGAGCGGGCAATATCTACTTTATCATTTGCATTAATTTCTTTTGAGGCATCCATGGCGTCTTTAATTAAATTTGACACCGCTTCGCCTTCTGAACCGCTATTAATTGCATCCATAGCTATTTTTACTTTATCTACGACTAAATCAATCGCTTCAGCAGGTGCATAAGAAATTCTACCTTTGTCTGTTTCTGCAAAAACTGGTGTTGAAATGGCAACAGCAGAAGCCGCGATCAGCAAAGATAACAATGCTTTTTTCAAAACTTTCATTTTATTAATCCTCAAGATATTATTTTTTTAAAATCGCATTTGGCTAAATAACAGGCACTAAAAAAGCCAAATAGTCAAACACGTTTGCCATCTTATCACATTTTAAAATTTACTAATAAACTTAGGGTTAAATTAATCCGCATCTGTTTTTAAATCCACAACAATCTGGTCTTCAAATATAAGCACAGAAAATAAAATAGGGGCGCAGCAAACTTGACAGTCCTCGTAATAACTTTGCTCATCGATGGAAGTATCAATCAACACTGTGATACTTTCCCCACAATACGGGCAGCTACAAAAATGCTGTTCTTGACCAAACATTATAATATTTTTATTAAAATTGCATCTAAGCAAGCAGTTGGTAAAACGCGCTTTAGAAAAGCAAACAAATAGGTCGGAAAAGTAACGTAGTAACGACGTTTAGGATGTTTGGCTTCAACCGCGTGGATCACTTTTTTAGCAACCGCTAAAGACGGTAAGGTAAACATTGTCGCAGTGCCTGGTTTGCTAAGCCGGTCTTGCATTTTTTGGTACGCTTTTTGATGCACACTTTGACTACTGTCAACATGCTGTTGAAATTGGCTAAAAGCATTTTCCCTGAACTTGCTGATAATCGGACCTGGTTCAATTAAAGAAATATTAATACCAGTTCCTTTCAGTTCTAAGCGTAAAGTATCTGCTAAGCCTTCCAGTGCAAATTTGCTGGCATTGTAAGCTCCTCGAAAAGGCATAGCAACAAATCCCAAGATAGAACTGTTGTAAATAATCCTGCCATAAGCTTGTTTACGCATTAAGGGAATAATTAAGTTTGTGAGTTCATGCGTACCAAAAAAGTTAGTCTCAAACTGGGCACGTAGCACCTCCCGGGATAAATCTTCAACTGCCCCAGGTTGACCAAAAGCCGCATTATTAAATAACACATCCAGTTTTCCCTGGGTAATATCAATCACCTGCTTTACAGCTGTTTGTATGCTTAGGCTATCTGCAAGATCTAAAGCCACAGCAATAAAACCTTCATTAATTAAACGCTGGACATCATCAGGCTGTCTTGCTGTCGCGATAACTTGATGACCCCGTTTTTTTAATTCGACAGCAGTGGTATAACCAATACCACTAGAACAACCGGTTATTAATATAGTTTGTGCTGAATGCATTAGCTTATTCGGATAATTCTTGCTCGCTAAATTCAAAATTGTTACCGGTACTACAGTTAATCATAAAGACTAATTTACCTTTATTACTTTTTTTACTCAGTTCAACACCTTCAACACGCTTACAGCTCTTTGTAGTTAAAGCTTTTTCTGCCGCTAAGCGTCTGAAACGCTCAATTTCTGCCAAGCGATTTTGAAAAGGCTTAACAAGTTCAGGTAGTCCGTTGAGTGAATAGGGCGGTATCGCAAAAGAAGAGAACTTTTCCGGGTTATTTTTAATAAGAAACTGATTTTTTGCACTTTCTGCAGCAGCTTGTTGCTTAAGTTGCGTTAATTTATCTTGATCTTGCTGTAGTTGTTCTGATTTTTTTTCTTGTTCCGCATTATTTTGCTCAGCTTGTTGTGCTTTTTCGTCCAAGTTAATCCGAATCCCTGTTTTCAGATCTAATTCTTCTTTATTTTGGCCATCTAAGCAAGGGCTGGACCGATAAATAGTTTTTCCTTGGTTATCCGTACATTTAAATACACCCGCATAAGCAGGTACCATGAGAAAAAGCATGGATAGCCATAATATAAAATGCATTGTTTTCCCCAAAATATGATGCTTATAAAAGTATAGGCAATGTTCTGTATCCAATACTGTTAATAACAATTAAATAAATATCTTTTTAAAAACTTATTATTATTAGTCTTTTAAAATTCCGTGTATAAGTCATTTATTAATAATTATTTCAATAACTTATACTACATTATAAACTGCTAAACCTAGCCTTTAAAAGCTGTGTTTGCTTTGTGGATAAAACGGCATGTGTTATTCAAACACCTTTAATACACAGCTTATCCCGTTGTAATTAACAATTTATGCTATGTTGCCTTAGCACTTATCTGTACTAAAATAGGGAACCTTTTTTTATAAACGTTGTTTTTACAGTAATAATCACTTTTCTATGCGCAGGTCTATTTTTAGCTTGATAGGCTGGTTACTCATGATGGATAAAAACATAACAGGATCATGTCAGAACAAAACCTAAACCAATTGGCTTTAATACGTTTAAAAAACTTTATTCAACAAGAAATTATTGGCCAAGACATTTTGGTGGAAAGAATGTTGATCGGTTTATTAGCTGATGGTCATATCCTTGTTGAAGGTGCACCAGGACTAGCTAAAACTAGAGCCATAAATATTTTAAGCAAAGGCATACATGCTGATTTTCACCGTGTGCAATTTACCCCGGATTTATTACCAGCTGATTTAACGGGTACAGAAATTTATCGGCCGCAACAAGGCACGTTTGAATTTCAAAAAGGCCCGTTATTCCATAATTTAATTTTAGCCGATGAAATCAATCGTGCGCCGGCAAAAGTACAGTCTGCACTTTTGGAGGCAATGGCAGAAAGGCAAATTACAGTCGGTCAAGCCACGTATGCATTACCAAAATTGTTTATGGTGATGGCGACACAAAACCCAATAGAACAAGAAGGCACATATCCTTTACCAGAAGCGCAATTGGACCGGTTTTTATTACATATCAAAATTGATTACCCTAAAGCAGAACATGAAAAAGATATTTTGCGTTTAGCGAGAAAGGAAGCTAAACAAGAAACCGTTGTTAAAATTAATTCAGCTTTCGAAAGTCTACAACAAGGTGTTTTATTTGCAGCCAGAAATGAAATTTTAGAATTATATATGGCTGAAAATCTTGAAGATTATTTATTGCAGATCATCTTGGCAACACGTAACCCTGCAGCTTATGGCAAAGATTTAGCGGCTTGGTTGCAATATGGTGCTAGCCCACGGGCGAGTATTGCCTTGGACCGCTGTGCCAGGGCTAAAGCTTGGTTAGCGCAACGGGATTTTGTGACCCCGGAAGATATTCAAGATATTGCTTTTGATGTGTTACGGCACCGTTTGATTTTATCTTATGAAGCGGAAGCTGAAGGGATAACCACAGATCATTGTATTAAAGAGTTAATTGCCAGAATTGCTGTCCCTTAATGTTATTTGATAGTGTTAGCCAACAAAACAAAATAGAAACTCAAGATCGGGTTGCTATACGCTTAAAAACGTTAATTGCTTTAGCCCAAATAGCCAGTAACTTAAATTTACGCCAGTCTAAAATCAATGCCCAAGAAGGTGGTGCCTATGTTTCTCGCTTGAAAGGACGAGGCATGGAATTTGACGAAGCCCGTTTATATCAACCTGGTGATGATATCCGAAGCATAGATTGGAAAGTGACTGCGCGTAGTGGTAAAACCCATACTAAGCTTTTTCGTGAAGAACGTGAAAAACCTGTTTTTATTTCAGTGGATTACCGTTTAAACATGCACTTTGCCACGCGAGGTGTTTTCAAATCGGTACTGGCTGCTAAGTTAGCGGGACTTTTAGCATGGGGAGCCCAATATCAAGGTGATAGAATAGGCGGGCAAATATTTTCTGATTTTGAATGCACAGAATTAAAACCCCAAAATGGTAAGCATGCGGTCTTGCGTTTTTTAAATGCCTTGGTGAAGGCACAAGCGTCAACAGGCAGCCCGATTAGTTTTGAGCATGTGTTAGCTAGATTAGTGCAACACACCAGACCTGGTAGCCAAATTTACATCATTAGTGATTTTCGTGGGATTAACCCTAAAGCAGAACTTTTTTTAGCCCGCATCGCGCAGCACTGTCAGGTTAATCTGCTTATGGTATATGATCCCTTAGAGCAAGCTTTACCCACCCAAGGCCGTTACCGATTTACCGATACCATGCGTGATGTTGTGGTGGATGCCGCTGATCAAAAAAAATTATCAGATTATCATCAACGCTTTGTAAAGCATCAACAAACTGTGCAAACATTAGCAAAAAAATTAGGTTTAGGTTTTATAGAATGTAGCACGATTGATGATCCACTGATGTGTTTGCAATTTCGTTACCGATAAGTTGTTATGGATGACGCCGCCACTTTAGCTTTAAAAGATATTCATTTACCGGGTGCAAATAGCTGGTTTCCAGAATTGATACGTTGGTGGCCACCGGCTATAGGCTGGTGGTTACTGCTGATTTTAGTGATTTTTATAATTTGGATTTTAAAACGTTTAACCCGTAAAACAGCAATAAAATCCGCAAAAGCAATATTAGTGGCAATTCAGCTAAATAAGGCGATGAGCACTTCGCAAAAATTGGCTGAATTATGTGTATTGATTAGGCGAGTCGCCATGCATGTTTCGCCAAGACAGCAAGTGGCCAGTTTAACCGGCGCAGCTTGGTTAGCCTATTTAGATAATTCAGTCAAACATGCACCTTTTAGCACAGGCATAGGCCAATATTTAGGCGATGCACATTATCAACCTAGTCAGATTAGCGATGCAGAATTAGGTCAATTATTTGGCCTTTGCGAAACCTGGTTAAAAGCCCAAAACAAACACATATGATTCATTTTGAATGGATTTGGCTATTGTTGGCTTTACCCTTACCGTTATTTAGTCGCTTCTTATTACCAACCGAGATACCTGTAGAACAAGCGGCTTTAAAAGTCCCGTTTTTGGAAGACTTTAGCGGTGGTGAAAGCCATCTAGTTAGCCAAAAACAACAATGGCCTATGTTGTTGGCGGTTATCGCATGGATATTACTGGTGCTTGCCTGTGCAAGGCCTCAATGGTTAGGGGATCCCATAGAACAAGCGGTCAGCGGCCGAGATTTAATGTTGGCCGTTGACTTATCAGGCAGTATGGATGCCCAAGATTTTATGATTAATCAAGATACCGTTGATAGGTTAACAGCAACTAAATGGGTGGCAGGTGATTTTATTAATCGCCGAGTTGGTGACCGTATCGGCTTAATCTTATTCGGCAGCCAAGCCTATTTACAAACCCCGCTAACGTTTGACCGGAAAACAGTGAACACCCTGTTATATGAATCGGCCATCGGTTTAGCAGGTGATAATACCGCTATAGGTGATGCCATCGGTTTAGCGGTCAAGCGCTTACAAAGCCAAACGACGGACAGCAAAGTTTTAATTTTAATGACTGATGGTGCTAATACAGCCGGTGAAGTGTCGCCATTAAAAGCGGCTGAATTAGCCGCTGAAAACCATTTAAAGATTTACACTATTGGGATAGGGGCTGATGAAATGATGGTACGCAGCTTTTTTGGTTCACACAAAGTCAACCCCTCACAAGATTTGGACGAAAAAACCCTAACCCAAATTGCAGAAAAAACCGGTGGTGTTTATTTTAGGGCGAGAAATTCGGAAGAATTAAATAAAATTTACCATTTGCTGGATGAAATGGAACCAGTAGAGAAAGACAAACAATATTTTCGGCCCACGCAAGAACTCTATTATTGGCCTTTAGCGATTTCGATAACACTGTTTGCGATTATTATCTTATCCCGCTTAGGTAGTTCATGAATCCAGAGTTTCATTTTATACGGCCACTCTGGTTACTGGCATTAATCCCTTATGCCATTCTTATCGTGTTGTCTTTAAAGCACAAACTTAAACAAGGCAATTGGTCTGTTATCTGTGATGCCGAACTATTACCCTTTTTATTAGAAACTCAACCCGTGTTAGCCAAACGCTGGCAATTAACACTAGGGGCGATTGCCGCTTTATTCACCATCTTTGCGTTAGCAGGGCCAACCTGGCAGCGCTTGCCAGCACCGGTATTTCGCAATGATTCAGCTTTAGTGATTGCTTTAGATTTATCGTTGTCAATGAACGCGACGGATATTAAACCAAGTCGTTTGATCCGTGCCCGTTACAAAATAGCAGATATCTTAACCCATCGAAAAGAAGGTCAATCAGCATTACTTGTCTATGCAGGAGATGCTTTTACGGTGACGCCATTAACTGATGATAAGCAAACAATTATCAGCCAATTAGAAGCTTTAAACACCAATATTATGCCTAACCAAGGCAATAATACGATACAAGCTTTAGCAAAAGCCACTGATTTGCTTAAACAAGCGGCTTTACAAAAAGGCACTATCTTGCTGGTAACCGATGGCGTAGATTTGAACGCTACCTTACCTGCCATTAAAGCGTTAGCAGATTACCGTTTATCAGTATTGGCTGTAGGCACGGAAGATGGCGCGCCGATAGCCGCAGGCGCTGGCGGTTTTGTTAAAGATGACAACGGTGAAATAGTTATACCCAGGCTTAATGTTAAAGAACTTAAACAAGTCGCACTCGAAGGGCATGGTGATTTTCAATTACTTAGCAGTAATGACCAAGATGTGCAAAACATCTTAGCCAGTATTGATACATCTAGCTCCCGTCAAGGTCAGGAGAAAAAAGACCTGTTATTGGAACAATGGGATGACAAAGGGCCTTGGCTATTATTGTTGGTTTTACCATTAGCAGCGCTATTGTTTAGAAGAGGTTTGATTATTTTTTTAGGTTTAATCGTGTTGCCTTGGCCCCAACCTAGCCAGGCTTTGACGTGGGACGATTTATGGCAAACCAAAAATCAACAGGCGTATCAGGCCTTTAAAAAAGGCGATTATCCTGTTGCTGCGGAAAAATTTGAAAACCCAGATTGGAAAGCTGCTGCGCAATACAAGGCGGGACAGTTTAAAGAGGCTTTGGAAAACTTACAAACGCCAAATAGCGCAGACAGCTACTATAATCAAGGTAATGCCTTGGCAAAAGCCGGCCAATTACCTGAGGCCATTAAAGCATATGAACAAGCGTTGGCACTAAAGCCCAATGATGAAGATGCCAAATACAACAAAGAATTGGTTGAAAAAGCGTTAGAAAAACAACAACAAGAAGCAAATAAAGAGCAAAACAAAGACAATAAACAAGCTAATAAGAAGGATCAAGAATCACAGGATTCTAAAGACAAAGGGCAACAGCAGCAAGCACAAAACGGCGAAAAAACCGATTCGGCAGATCAACAAGGGCAATCTGGAGAATCTGACCAGCAACCTAAGGCTTCGGAACAACAGCCATCACAAGACCAAAACAATCAGCAGCATCAACAAACCCAAACTGAACCCAGCCAAGCCCAACAAAAGCCTACTGCTGATCAAGCTGCCGAACAGGCACAAGAAACTCAAGGTGAGCAAAGCAAGGCAAAACCAACGTTAACTGAACAAGAAAGCCATGATGAAAATCAACAAGCCAACCAACAATGGTTAAACCGTATTCCAGATAATCCGGCAGGCCTGTTAAAACGTAAGTTTTTATATCAATACAGCCAACAAGAAAGGCAAAAGTCAGGAAAGCCTAAGCAGTGGTAACTTTTTGTATGGGTATATAGCCATGGGCCATACATATAGTAAAGAATTGAAGCAGTTTTTTAAAACTTTATAGTTAGGTTGATATGATAAAAAACGCTGACACCCTTAGAAAGTTATTACGGTATTGGTTCCGTCCATTGAGGACAACACCACTACATCCCCAATGGTTGGTATCACTGTTAGGAAAAAAAAGAGGAGCTTGGATTTCCCAACGGGCCAAAGGGCAAGTCCTTGATGTTGGTTGTGCCGATTGTTCCATCCACTTATTGCTGACTTGTGAAAGTTATATTGGAATTGATTTTCCAACAACGGCTAATAATTTGTATGGTACAAAACCTAATGTTTTTGCAAATGCCAGTCACTTACCCTTTGTTGACTCCTGCTTTGATAGTGTGCTCATGTTGGATGTTTTAGAACACCTAGCTGAGCCAGAATTGGCCTTGCATGAGGCATTTAGGTCACTGCGTAGTGGTGGTATACTTTTATTAACCATACCTTTTGCTTATCCGTTACATGATCAACCCTATGACTATCAACGGTATACTGAGCATGGAATAGCTCAGCGGTTAAAACAAGCTGGTTTTTGCAAAATTATTGTAGAGGAGCAAGGTTTAGCGATACAGGCGGCTACCAGCCTACTTGTGCTAACACTTACGCAAGCGTGCATTGAAGCAATCGCGCAAAAAAGTTGGCGGGTATTTTTTGTACCCTTGATAGTATTATCACTACCTTTTATTAATGTATTTGGCTGGCTTATTTCCACTTTATACCCAGTTCATCACTTAATGCCTAGCGCTTATTATGTACAAGCGCAGCGAGGCTAAGTAGCCATAATTTACCGTTTACGCTATAAATTAAATAAAATAAAAAAAGCCCACATAGCTTGATAGATATGTGGGCTTTTTATTTAAGGCTTAACCAAACGAGTTGGTTAAGCCACAGATGAACTCAGTTTAAATACGCAACTAGTTATTACGTAATAAACTAACTCATGTTTTAGTCATCATGGTCATCATTATCGTAGTTGTCTTCATTACGATTTTTTAAAGGTTTAAAGGCATGTCCGTATACATAGTTACCAACGTTATTACCTTGGGTAATACCACTTGTTTTATCAAATACCCAATGGATACCTAGATAAATACGGCTTTGACCATTTTCTTCCTCAGCTTGTGACAATGTGGAGAAACTTCTTGGTTTTAAAGGACGTACATTACCACTGCGATCTTTGTTAACACCATTAAACTCATCCGATACAAAGGTAAAAGGAATATTGTCAGTGCCGTAGAAGTTACGCAAGGTTTGGAACAATGCGCCACCAAATGTAGCATGACCTGATGGGTATGCTGGGAAAGGTGGAGTAAAGTTAGGGCCTGTTAAGTTTGTAGCTTGGCCGCCTAATGGTGAGAAAGCAACATCTGGTGCAGTGTTAGCGTTGCCGTCTGTATCGCCTTCACGGATACCACCAATTGGGCGCCAGTATTGGTAATACCATTTTGAATCCCAGCTAGCAATACCCGCATCTGCTAATGATGTGTTGACTAAAGCTAAGAGTCTAGCCAATTTAAGGGCGTTGTTAGTACCTTTAACCTTAGAGATTTTAATGGCAATTTGGTTATACAATCTTGGTGGTGCGCATAGGCTAGGGACACCGTCATAAGCCCAGAATATGCCAGCTTCCGTTTGATCTTGGTTACGGATAGTTGGTGTAGAAATACCATCACCGCCTAGTGCTTTAACTTCATTATAAGCTGCAGTATATTCTGCACTGTTTAATGCTGGTGGTGGTGGTAAACGGAATTGGCTGCCTGATGTCATTACAAAAGGTTGTACTTCACCCCAATGGACACCTAAAGCGATAGGAACTAAACTGATAGGGTCTTGTCTCCAATAACCTGGGGCTGGGTTGGTAACAAAAGTACCGCCAGCTGTACTTAGTCTTTCTTCAGTAATTGCGGATTGGTCATTAATACGTAAAGCTAAAATGCTGGTAGCTGCCAATTTACCTAATTCAATACCACGTTTTTTTTGCTTAGTATTTGGGATTTGACCTAAATCTAATGCCAATTGGGTATCAAATGTTGCAGTTTGTGAAGGGTATAAGGTAACTAAAGCATCATGGGCGGCTTGTGCGATGGCGGCTCTTCTGCTAGTTGCTTGCTTAACTGGTGTTAAACCAGAATAGCTTTCATATTTGTTGTCGATGGCGTTTAAGGCATCAAACATAGCAATATGGATAATACCCATAGCACGGCTGGCGCGGGTGGGGCCTAATTGTTCGCCGAAAATACGGGAATCGCCTGGTGCTACAGGAGTATGGTCTAAACCAGTGGCATCTAATGCTATACGGTTCCAGTTTCGCAAGTAATTTGTTGGTGAATTGGCAACGCGGCCAGTTTTAACATAGGCTTTTTCGAAATTGTCGTAGAATTGTGATTCGGTATCAAAATGATTACCAAGAGCTTCTTTTGCGCCGCCTTCGAAACCTTTAAATTCTTTAGACCATGCCGGTGCCGTTGCGCACAAGCTACTAACGGCTACGGCTAAAACAGCCAGCCGTTGAAACAGTTTAACTTTCATGGGGGTACCTCTATAGTTTAAAAAAATGGAAATACAGCAGTTTTAAATATTCAAGCTTGGGGGAGGTTAATACCCCTGCACTGTGTTTATCTTTACCCATAAATCAACAAGCAGATTATCTAGAACTAGTGAATGTTAAGTCCTCACTGAATGGATACCGATGGATGAACAGGTGGTGTTAAATTATCACTAAAAAATCACTAAATCAATACAATATTTCACTATAAAATCATGAAATTATAATTAAATTTGACACATTTTTGACATGTTTCTGTGGATAAAACTTAGTAAATCATATTTATCATGTATTTAATTTTCAATTTACATTTTGTATTAAGTTTATTTGTTTCTAATTAGAAACATTTGTAATGAGCAGTTGTAATTATATTGGGATATTTAACGGATAAACATTTGTGATGTGCATTTATTTACTGAATGCGAGTCGGTTAACAATTATATTGACGTTTTTTTTAGTAAAAAAACCGCATAGTGTTTATACCTATGCGGTTTTTGATTAAAACATTAGTTCAAGAAAGTCACTGATTATTCATCATGGTCGTTGTTGTCGTAATTGTCTTCATTACGATTATTTAAAGGTCTGAAAGCATGGCTGTAAACGTAGTTGGCTACGTTATTTCCCTGGGTAATTCCACCTACTTTGTCAGAGTTCCAATGGATGCCTAAGTAAATTCTACTTTGTCCATTTTCTTCCTCAGCGTCTGACAATGAGGTGAAGCTGCGTGGTTTCAGGGGTCGTATTTTGCCACTGTTGTCTTTATTTACGCCATTGAACTCGTCTGATACAAAGGAAAAGCTTATGTTGTCAGTACCGTAGAAGTTGCGTAACATTTGGAACAGAGACCCTCCAAAAGTTGCATGTCCTGATGGATATGCAGGGAATGGCGGGGTAAAATTCGGCCCGGTTAAATTTGTGGCTTGCCCACCTAATGGGGAAAAATTTGTATCTACAGGTGTGTTTGGGTTGCCGTCTGTATCAGCCCCACGGATACCACCAATTGGTCGCCAACGTTGGTAATACCATTTTGAATCCCAACTAGCTATACCAGCATCGGCCATGGAAGTGTTGACTAATGCTAATAATCTAGCCAGTTTCAATGCATTATTGGTGTGTTGAACGCTTGCAATCTTAACAGCTACTTGATTATACAACCGTGGTGGCGCACACAAGCTAGGCACACCATCATAAGCCCAAAAGATACCGGCTTCTGTTTCATCTTGGGTACGGATGGTTGGGGTGGTTATGCCATCACCGCCCAAAGCCTTTACTTCATTATAAGCCGTTGTGTACTGAACTGAGTTCAGCTCAGGTGGTGGCGGCAAGCGAAATTGATTACCTGATGTCATAACAAAAGGTTGTACTTCGCCCCAATGCACACCTAATGCAATGGGTGCACGGCTAATAGGGTCTTGACGCCAAAAACCAGGAGCTGGATTAGTGACAAATGTGCCACCTTCTGTGCTAAGCCTTGGTTCTGGTATAGCCGATTGGTCGTTTGCACGTAAGGACAATATTGTGCTGGCAGACAATTTTCCCAGTTCAATACCGCGTGTTTTTTGTTTGCTGTAAGGGATCTGATGTAAATCCAAGGCCAATTGAGTATCAAAAGTTTTGGTTTGTGACGGGTACAAGGCTACAAGGGTGTCGTGCGCAGCCTGGGCAATTGCCGCTCTTCTACTAGTGGCTTTTTTGGCAGGATACAATCCGGTATAGCTTTCATATTTATTGTCTATAGCGTTTAAAGCATCAAACATGGCGATATGAACAATACCCATGGCACGGCTAGCACGAGTAGGGCCAAATTGTTCGCCGAAAATACGTGTTTCGCCAGGTGCTACTGGGGTATGGTCCAAGCCAGTCGCATCAATTGCAATTCGATTCCAATTTCGTAAGTAATTGGTTGGTGTATTTTTAACAGCGCCAGTTCTCACATAGGAGTTTTCATGATTTCCGTAGAAACCAGATTCAGTATCTATATGGTTACCTAATGCCTCTTTAGCACCGCCTTCAAAGCCTTTAAATTCTTTAGACCAAGCAGTTGAAGTTATGGCTAAGCCACTGACAGCAACAGCCAAAATGGCTAATCGCTGTAAAAGTTTAACTTTCATGGAGTGTTCCTTATTAAGTTTTAGAAATATGTCGGATTTAAATATTCAGGCCTAACGGTTGTGAACAAGTTTGCCTTAATATTAATTAATATTTGCTAACTATTTAACTAAGTGGCTGTATAAGAGAGCAAATTCCCTGTTGCCTACGTTTAGGTTGTAGGTGTTCAGGTGGCAATAAAGTATCACGCAAATATCACTAGAACAACTCAAAATAGTACGTAATATTTCACACAATTTATTCGTGACTTCGCGTATATTTTATGAGATTGTTTGAAAATTTTTTTCTTAAAAACAATTTATTAGTTTATGTATTCTATAAAGAAATAAATAATAAACTGGGTTAGGCACAATTTATGGGTATGTAATATTTCGTGATATTCAGGCAAATAATAGGGGGTATTAGTATTAAATTTATCACAATAGCTAACCTAGTTTGGCTGCTTTCTAGTGTTCAATTTGAGGGTAGTAGAATTTAGACAAAATGACAAAGAGGCTATACGCAGGGGTGATTGCCTACGGTTTGTAACGGTAACGGCCTATTCGGCTAAAGATACAATTTTTAGTAACAAGGTAATATGATCTTCGGCTTCTAGAGGCCGAAAATGTCCGGTCTGTTTAAGGCATAGGTATATTTATCTAGCATAGAGATTAGCGGTAATTAATAGATAATATTCCTGATAAAACTTCTTGGCGGTTGTTGTATTGCATTTGAATGCCAAAACCTAGGCTAGTATCGTGCGATAGGCTATAAAAAAATTGGTAATTAGAGCCGCTAATATTATTGGTGCCACTAAGAAAATCGTATTGAAGTTTCCAGCGATTATTGATGGGCACTATTAAATTGCCACTGATACCCACAGAGTTATAACCTGCAAACCATTGATTGGCGTAATAAGCACCTAAACCTAGGTTTATATTGTAGATTAGCGTACTGCCTGTAATATAGTTGTAGCTGTTTATGCCATTACCAACATTTTTTGCAGTTAATGCCCAGCCTATATTTGTACCGGCTAAAATAGAGAACCTGGGATGCAGAGTAATACTTTTTTCCACATTAATTAATACGGGAATACTGTAATCTTGAAAGCTGTCCAGGGGAAAATTAAAAACGCCTAAGCCTATATCCCAATTATCAGTTAAACCAAAATCAAACGTCGTGGTGGCTAAGGCAACCGGTACGTCGGCATAAAAATTAAAATCCTCATGCACCGATAAGACATTTTCCAATGTATCTGTGATGTCCGGCAGATTAATATGCGCTTTTCGTTTAGTTTGTGCCTGTGCTGTTTGCCCAACGCCCCAGATTAAAAAACCAAGAAAAAATAGACTGCGCGGTATAGACATTAAGCCTCAATGTTTTAGGGCTGTGTTTGTTAATTTCAGTTGGCCTAGTTAATAGCTATTCGTTTGCCTTGTAAAGCATATCAGGCCAAATTAACAAATATTGATAGGGTAAAATAAGCTGTAGGCGCTTTGATGCTATTGTTTACTGCCTGATACGCAAAAACCTGTGTGGTGTTTACGCCCAAGCAGTAAAGCTGGATAGAACCCGCACCCTAAATACTAAGGTGTGGTGGGTAGCAAATATCAATTTCAGTTAGGCGTTAGTAGGGTCTGCAAATTTAAGCAAATTCCTAAAAATAACAGTCTTGTCACCGCCAAGCATAGGCTCCCAAGTTTCAGGGGCGGCATTAACATAGGATTGCATATCGGCATCTAGTAAGCCATAAAACACTTCGGCGACAATACGTCCGCCAACCCAACCTAGCTGAGTTTTTGCGCCTATACCTGTAAGCATTTTCGTTTCATTAAAGTCTTTGTCACCAAAATGTTCAACCAAAGGTGCTTGCGCTTCCGCAAGAATATAAAACCAAAGCGGGGTGTCTTCGACCAGTTCAGGTTCTATGGGCAAAAACTTAAAATCCCCACTTTTCTCACTGGGTTGGCGGATTACCATATGCTTTTTTTGTAAGATTTTACAAGGCAGCCCTTTTTCTATGAGTACGTTTGCAATGGCCTGGCCACCTTGTATAAGGTAAGTATTTCCGCGTAAAAGATTAAGTAGGGCTAAAGATGGGCGTGGCGGTTCACCAACTTTATCTGGCAGGGTTTCCGGTGCAATGGCGGCGGCTGCTTGTTGCGTCGTTTGTTCCCCTGCAACCTCCTTGCGTGGCAAAACCGCTAATGGGTCTACTAGGGTTGGATCGAGCTTATAAGCAAATTGCAGGCGGACATTGCCATCTGGGGTTCTATCTGCTGCTTGGCTTCGGTCTTCTTGAGGTTCAAAATTAATATCATGGGCTTGGTCTGGGAAAAACCTCCCCCAATGGTCTATCACTTGAGTACTGGGTACAGGGTCAAAACCTAGGAGGCTTTCTGAACCTGCCAAATCTGTTGGATCTCCGCTGGCTGGAAAAATATCAAAGCGATTTGTCGGCACATAATTCATGCGGTAGCCGGTTCTAACACCTGAATGGCCGAAACGGTAAGCCGCGGCAACAAATTCACGCGGTAGATTTCCGCGTTTATCTTCAGTGTATAAGGCATAACAACAAGCCCTATCATTAGGTTTTTTTGCTTGCAAATTGCTGAGTACAGCAGCTGAAATAATTCGAGGAAGAAAGTCTTCGGTGATGAGTTTTTGGTAACACCAGCGCACTTCATTTTGGGCCGATTCAAAAAGTTTGTTGGGGGTATTCCAGTCTTCTGGACTTAAGGTTTTAAGCTGATCAACAACAGCATTGTGATATTTAATAAAGGCCAAATGGATTTGGCTGACGATAGAGTTTTCATCATTACGTTTATCTCCGATGATTGCTCTTCCTAACGGGTTTCTGAGCAGGTCTTTTTCTGCAACGTTTGTTGGCTCCCCAGGTAAATGGCCGTTTTTATAAAGCAATTTTACACCATCATACATATAGGGTTGTGCGTCTGGGCCATCACCATATAGGCAATCTAAGTCTAGCCTGGGTGTTCTAAGATTAGTAGGTTGTGGGCCTCCTTTGCTAGAGTTTAGCGTAGAGGTGCTATCAAATGTTAAGTCATGATCGATAAATTGGCCAAAGTATGTATATCCGGCCGGGACTAATATATTTTCTTCTGGATCAGGGCCATCTTTTACGGTATCTGCCTCACCTTTCATTGCCTGAGCAAGTCTGGCTAGGGCACGTGGGTTATAGGGATGTTTTCTGAGGGGTAATAATGCTGTGAAAGATGCTTCATGTTTACCAACTGTACCATGGCCTAGCTCATTCATCATTTTCTCCTGGTTTAGGTAATTTCAATTGTGGTTGTTTATGAGTTGTTTTTTTGGTATTCAACGCCAGCATATCCAATACCTTATTTTGGTATGGAGTATTAATTAACTGAAAATATTAAAAAACTATGCTAAACAAAGGCCACTATTGTGGATTACACCACAGAACTTTGTAGACTTATGAACTTCGTTAAAGCATTAAGCGCTGGAATTTTAGGTTTTATGGCGTCAAACGAGCCACTATGGTTTTTGCTAAGGGGATAAAGGGTTTAAACAAAAATACTTGTCCCCAACTTTATAACCTTTGCTAATCAAGTACTTGTTAATAAAATTATTTTAATTGTTACCAACGGTAAAGCGTTGATCGCGTGAACAGCTTACTTTCCGCCAAAATGACAGCTGGATGAGATTAGCTAGGGGCATAAACCAAGTTTTAAAAGAGACTGATTAGCACAGCCGCGGTTTAAAAACCACGTGCGCGTAAGGCACTAAAAAATCGTGAAAATTTCGTAATAATTTAGTGAATAATTACAAAAAAATCAAAATTTATTTTGGGGAAGGCTTTTATGAATATTATTTTGTATTTGTTTGTTAAAGCAATGCCCAATTTTTTGTCATAAAGGGTCGGCATTCCAAGGCTAAATTCAGCAAAGCATGATTGGGGAATGCCTTAATAATGTCAAACATTTAACAAAACGACAGCGTTTTTTATTCCAGATACTGGCACTAATATGAGTGCTTAGGCCAGTGCAAATTTTTAGTTTTTGAACTTAATGCTGAACAATTTAGGGTGCTTAAAATGAATACCCACACAAATACTAAAAAACATCTTAAGTTTTATCTGACGTTAAGTTTTTTTCATTGATTATTGGAAGTGCAGCCATTTCGCCCAATGTGATGAAAATGATCAAGGGGCAGTCTTTACCATGACCAACGCTCCAACCGGCAACGCGGTGCTTATGTATAAACGCGATCAGGCCGGAACATTACAAGCCGGATTGAGCTTTTTTACGGTTGGTAAAGGGTCGGGAGGTCGTGAACCGGATTTTGGGTTAGGCAATGCGGGTGCATTAGTACTAAATGAGGCAACAGCCTGCGTTAAGCATACAGCCTAAATTTTCTAAGCCAGATTATTAACTGATGTGTTCACTTTTAGAATGACCATATAACTATCATATAATATTAATATAATTAACATTTTATGATAGTATTTTAATTTTTAATTAATGCCTAAAATTCCCAATGGAAACTAATACTGCCCGTTTAACTTTGTTGATCGACCCAGAAAAAAAACGGCAATTCGAGCAGATTTGCACCGCCCAGGATTTAACATCGTCTCAAGTAGTGCGCAAAATGATCAGGGATTACATTGACCAGCATTCTGATTTAATTGACCTAAAAAAATTGGCAGAAGAACGCATTGACAGTTGAGATTGCTACCTTACAAGGCAAGGATTTTTCTGCCACCAATGCCCTGTGGAATTTTACTAAGGGCATCATTTTGCGGGAGGTAGGCTATCCTGAAAACTTTAAGCGTTTACTGGAGAGAAACCTAAACTGCTGTTTTGCGGCTGGGCAAAACTATAAACTATTGGTCGGTACCCTACTTGCAGGCCAAGAAAGCAGACGAGGCTACTATATCATTTAGCGGTCAAGCGCAGTTTTGATAGGCAAAGTACAGGCCGGCGGCTAGTTGAAAAATCGTTATCGGCCATGCCGGCGCAAAGGTCCAATAAACGCCATGCCTATGTCAAACAACACAATGTTACGGCTTCTGTGTTTAGGAAAATAGGGATGGGATAGGCGGTTGGATATCTGTGTTTATTCGTCTCTTAATTATTGACTACACGGCACAAAAAATGGATACACATCGCAAGATATGCTGTGGAGCATATTCTAAGCAAATACTAAACTCGCTAGCTTAGGTGCTTCGGGTCATCTTGAAAGGACTGAAATCCCTATGAATAAATCTGCTCTGCCCACACTTGAACAAACTGGTTTGGCTAGCTTAAAAGAGAACTGGAAAGCGGACTTACGGTCTGGTTTTCTGGTGTTTTTAATTGCTTTACCGTTAAGCCTTGGGGTTGCTATCGCTGCTGGCTTTCCGCCGTCGGCAGGCCTTATTTCCGCTATAGTCGGGGGTTTATTGGTGTCACGGATTAGCGGCTCACACCTAACAATTAACGGCCCGGCTGCAGGATTAATAGTTGTTATATTAGCAGCCGTGCAAGCCTTGGGCGAAGGCGATGCCTTGGCTGGATACGGCTATACCTTGGCGGCAATTGTTGTCTCCGGTGCTTTACAAATAGTGATGGGGAAATTTAAGGCAGGCCAGTTAAGTGCCTTTTTCCCCGCATCCGTGGTGCATGGCATGTTAGCTGCGATTGGTCTGATCATCATTGCCACCCAAAGCCATGTTATGTTGGGTGTCACACCAGATTCCAGCAGCCTGTTTTCGACTATCTTACAAATTCCGCATAGTGTGCTTAACATTGAGCCGGAAATTTTTCTTATCAGCTTTTTAAGCTTATTGATACTGGTTATTTGGCCGCTAGTCGGAAGCAACGTTCCAGCACCTATCATTGTAGTGCTGGTGGGTATGTTGTTCGCGTGGCATTTTGATTTGGGTCACGTTAGGGCTGCTAACGGATCGAAATTCCTGGTGTCGATTTCCGATAATTTTTCGGCCGACTTTTACTTCCCTGACTTCTCCAAATTTTTCACCGTCGCCTTTTGGGAAGCAGTTGTCAGTATCAGTTTGGTGGGCAGCCTGGAAACATTGTTGAGTGCTACAGCAGTTGATAAATTGGATCCTTATAAACGCACTTGTGATCTTGACCGTGATTTAAGCGCAGTGGGGATCGGCAATATGGTGGCTGGTTTTATAGGTGGCTTTCCCATGATTGCTGAAATTGTCCGTAGCTCAGAGAATGTTAATAATGGGGCAAAAACTAACTGGGCGAATTTTTTTCATGGCGTCTGTTTGTTACTGTTTTTAGTCTTGTTTCCAGGATTGATCCAGAGCATCCCCTTGGCTTCATTAGCGGCGGTATTAGTTGTTACCGGCTATCGTTTGGCTTCGCCCAAAGTATTTGCCAGGGTCATGGATGTTGGCAAAGAACAGTTGTTAATGTTTGTGGTCACCATTATCGGCGTGTTGGCGGTCGATTTATTGGCAGGCGTCGCCCTGGGCATAGTGGTAAAGCTGGCTATTAACCTTAAGCGGGGCGTTTGGCTTAGCAATTTGTTTAAGATTCATTTTACCGTTCGGCAACCCGATAATAATACATTGCTGATCACGTTGTCCGGTTCGGCATTGTTTTCAAACTTCTTGCCGTTAAAAAATGCGCTTGCAGGCCTTGAACCCGGCAAAACGATTATTTTTGATTTTACAGACGGTTACCTAATCGATCATACCGTTATGGAATTTATCCACGATTTTAGTCTGGACTATGAAGCTCAGGGCGGACATTGTCAGACTATAGGTAAAGCGTTGGCAACCTCTTCTGATCACGCGCTAGCTGCACGCTTAATGACAGCGGATGATAGGCAATGATTATTGTGGCTTGAGTCATGCCATGAAAACTAGCGTATGACAAGCGCCATTAAAGTTACCCTGTCACTAAAAAACCTTAATTGAGAAGTTCATGATCCTTAGTTTAAACGCTTACCTTATAAAGCTTGGATCAAACTTGCCCACCTACACCTTTAAATTTTTCAACAAAAGCGGCAATTTTTTGGAAGACACTTTGTTTTTTGCTTAAGTATTGCGGATTAAGCGGGCTCATTTTAGGCAGGATTGCGTTGAGCTCAGTGCCGTTTTCACTGGCATACTCACGTTTTAACGATGTGCTGATATAACGTTTAGCGGCTTCTGCATTCAGGTTTTCAGCACTAATTAATTCTTCTGCTTCACGTTGTTGTTCAGCTTGGGCAAAGCTAAAGAAAGCATCAATAATGCTGGCTTTGTCGATAATGTTGTCCAAGTTGGTTTGGTTAATAAAATCAACCAGCAAACTTTCTTTGGCACGGTTGCCTAAGCTGGCACGAATTAAACGGCGCACTTCTTCAACCAATGTCGCTTTATCTTTAAGCTTTTTATTGTGCTCGAAAATTAATTCCAGAATGTAATCCAGGTTGATCTCTTGTGATTTAAGCAGATCAACTTCAAACACCACATCATCCCAATCAATGCTAGAGGTATCTTTTTCGGCAGCAGATTTTTCACGGCGCAGCCAATCACGAATATCGTTATAAGTTGAACGGTAGTCTTGAATAGTGCGCTCGGCTGGTGTTTTTATCGCTTGCATAGCCACTAAGTCGGCATCGCTTAAATAGTGCTTAGCTTTAAAAGCCTCTACGGCTGTAGGGTCGGTTATATCTAAGCTTTGTAAGGCTTTTAAGCCCGCAAATTCGTCGTAGTTTTGCAGTACATTCTCAACCCGCAAATATTCACCAAATAATTTAGCGAAGTCTTTTTTGTCTTTTTCTTTAACGATTGTCTCAGGGTTAGGAAAATGTTGTTGCAACTCCGCCACCACCTCCAAATAACCACGCCGTGCTTCACCTGTTGCCACATCGGTAAAGCCTTGCATGTATTCCTTGTAGCTTTTCTCCAGCACCACGTTTTTAGTGTTGTTATCACCAAATAAGGTAATGGCATCAATTGTGGCTTGCTCTAAATCGCGGAAGGTGACGATATTGCCAAAGGTCTTGGTGGCATCATAAATGCGGTTAGTGCGTGAATAGGCTTGTATCAAGCCGTGATAGCGCAGGTTTTTATCCACAAATAAGGTGTTCAGGGTGGGCGCATCAAAGCCTGTTAAAAACATACCTACCACAATCAGCAAATCAACTTCTTGATTTTTTACCCGCATGGCAAGGTCGCGGTAATAGTTTTGAAATTGTTTGCTATCAACGCCGTAATTGGTTTTAAACAGCGCGTTATAGTCCGCAATGGCCACACTTAAAAACTCTTTAGCGCTGCTATCCATTGCTGAGAGTTCAAAGCTTTCATCAAGAATATCCCCTACCGCATCTTGCTCTTCATTGGCCGCAAAAGAAAAAATGGTGGCAATGTTAAACGTTTTATTATTACTGTCTTTTTGTAACTGCTTAAACGCCTCATAGTACAACTTGGCTGCATCCACACTGCTCACGGCAAACAGGGCATTAAAGCCTTTACCATTGGCTTGCAGGCGATGCGTTTTTTGCCTAAAGTTGTTTAAGATGTACTGCGAAATTTCTCGAATACGCTCGGGGTGCAATAAGGCTAGTTTGTTTTCTGCCGCCGTGAGTTTCGTCTGATCTTGTTCGGTTTCAATCGCGTTAAACTGTGGGCGTACATCGTTGTAGTCCACTTTAAATTTCAAGACTTTTTCATCGCGAATGGCATCAGTAATCACATAAGCATGCAACTCACGCCCAAACACGCTGGCAGTGGTTTCTGCACCCAAGGCGTTTTGTGGAAAAATAGGCGTACCGGTAAAACCAAACTGGTAGAATTTTTTGAATTTTTTCTTTAAGTTTTTTTGGGCTTCGCCAAATTGACTACGGTGGCATTCATCAAAAATAAAGACGACTTGCTTGTTATAAACGGCTAAGTCGCCTTCGCTTTTCATCAGGTTGTTGAGTTTTTGGATGGTGGTGACGATGATTTTGTTGTCATCCTTATCCAGGTTGCGTTTGAGGCCGGCGGTGCTGTCTGAGCCATTAACGCTTTCCGGCGAAAAGCGCTGGTATTCCTTCATGGTTTGGTAATCGAGGTCTTTACGGTCCACCACAAAAAAAACCTTATCAATAAACGCAAGCTCGGTCGCCAAGCGCGCTGCTTTAAAGCTGGTTAAGGTTTTGCCTGAACCCGTGGTATGCCAAATAAAACCACCACCTTCAAGCGAACTCCAGTTTTTTGCCTGATAAGCACAATTTATTTTCCACAAAATGCGCTCGGTTGCGGCAATTTGGTAGGGGCGCATCACCAGCAGCGTATTGCTGACATCAAACACAGAAAATGTAAGCAGCACATTCAACAAAGTATTTTTCTGAAAAAACGTCGCGGTAAAATCTTTTAAGTCTTTAATCAAGGTATTGTCTGACTTCGCCCAATTCATGGTGAAATCAAAACTGTTTTTATCGCGCTTGGTGGTATTGGCAAAATAACGGCTATCGGAACCGTTGGAAATCACGAAAAGCTGCAAATATTTAAACAGTGAATTGTCTTTATTAAAACTCTCTTTACTATAGCGGTGTACTTGGTTAAAGGCTTCGCGTATGGCCACACCGCGTTTTTTCAACTCAATTTGCACCAAGGGCAAACCATTTACCAAAACGGTGACATCATAACGATTAGCCTGCGAGCCTTTTTGTTCAAACTGCTTAATCACCTGTACTTTATTACGGGCAATATTTTTCTTATCCAATAGGACAATATTTTGGATATGCCCATCATCAAAGACAAAATCGTGGATATAGTCGTCATGAACTTTACGGGTTTTATCAATGCGGTTATCGCTAGGCTTATCTAAATATTCCACAACAAAACGCAGCCATTCACCCTCTAAAAACTGCACATTGTTCAGGGCTTGCAAAGCCACTCGCACATTGGCCAGCAGCTTCTCAGGCGTGTTTAAATCGGGCGCATAGTCATAACCCTGATTCTGCAAATCCTGAATGAATTCGCGCTCCAAATCGTATTCGCTTTGGTAGCTTTCGCTAACTTTATAGTCCTTTATGTATTTATCCAGAACGATGAAGTTATTAGATTCGGCAATGGTCTTATAGTCGGTCACTGGTTTGATTCTCCGTATCCCTGTGCGAGTTCGCTTTCAATCTCTTGCACCGTTGGCAACTGTGACTGCACTGACAAGGGAATATCTTTGGTGATGAGCGAACTCACCCCCATGGGCTTGTTGATGTCACGCAAGGCATATTCCACGCCATTTACGGCCAAGGGGTATTGCCGCCCAAGGAAGGCAAAGCCCTTGCCTAGCTCCAGCAAAAAGCGGGTGATCTGTGCCACCAGCTGGTTTTCGATATCGCGTTCAATCGCCTGTGGTGCGAGGGTCAGAAAATCGAATACATAAGGGTCTTTCAGGCTCTGTTGCACCAGTTCAGATTGGGGTGCTGGCAAAGTTTGAGCAAAATTGCCAATCGCCTTGCCCTCGCGCTCGTGAAAACGCTGCTCAATTTGCCACGCTAGCACCGTGCGGCTCCAGCCATGCTCGATGCAGGCCTGCGCGTACAGCAAAACCAGCTCCACCGACTTGACCTTGGCCAACAAGGTGCGCACATGCCCCCACGGCATTTGTCCCACAGGCTGTGGGACAAATTCAAACTGCGGACTGAAGAAGGCATAAAACTGCCGCATGGCAAACAGGCTAGTACGAGAGAAGCCCTTCATGCCGGGATAAGTGGCCTGCAAGTCCAGCGCCATTTGCTCCACTACCGCCGAACCCCAAGCGCGCTCGCGTTGCCACGCCTCCAGCTGGCGGCCAATGTCCCAATACAGGTTCAACAACTCCGTATTAACCGCAAATACCGCACGGGTTTGCGATGTTTGAATACGCTGTTTAATGACTGCCAGACCCTGACGATAATCGCTGTGGTGGGTAATTTCGCTCATTCCTCTGTGTCCCATTTTTGCAGTAGTTTTTTCACTTCACGGTCGAAATCAGATTCGATGCGTTGCTGCTTGTTAAATTTTTCATATTCCGCAAAGGGTTTTGCCCTCAATCGCCCCATGGGCAGTGGTATGTTCCAAAATGGAACTCACCACATCTTCTTGCAGCTCATTACTTTCAAAAATGTTTTTGAGGTGCTTGGTAATAGCTGGGCGTTGCACGCCAAACAATTCAGCCATACGCTCCTGCGTTAGCCAGATAGTTTCATTACTGAGCAACACTTCCACTTTGATCGCGCCATTGGGCGCAGTGTAGAGCAGGAATTCCGTGGTTTGGTCTTGCAGACTTAGATGCTTGGACATAAGCCCTTTCCTTATACGAGCGTGCCAGAAAATTTAATCATTAGTTTCCCACCTGCTGCCAAAAGCCATAGTTGTCTTTCAAGTGATCGAGCAATAATTTAACCGTCGCCTTCTCCGCTGGTGTCGGCTCTGCAACGGTTTCATTGGACAGCGTGCTATGGCTGGTAAAATTAATAATTCTGCTCAGATAGAGCTGTTTGTCATTGGGCAACAGCTCCGCCCACTTAGGATAACCCAGAAAGCTGGCCGTTTTCTCGTAAAGGTTACGCAGCAGCGTGAAGTGATACTTTTCGACCTTATTTTCAGCAATCGCCAACTCAAGGGTTTGCTTCAAATGTAGATGATAGAAAAAGCTCTTGTTGGAATCGCCTTGCTTTTCAGTCAAGGCAAAAGTGCCATCTTCAAAACGCTCCAACATGTAGCAGGCTTTGCCATTCAGTTCATTGAATAGGACGTTATAAAACAGCGTGCTGTGTGTCGTGACGATAAATTTCAAGTCGGAATGGCTGGATTTAATCAAGCCCGCCAAATTGACTGCCAATTCAATCAAGTGATTTTCATCTAACGAGCTAACGGGATCATCAATGAAAACGTATTCCAAATTATTAAAAGCTTCAGTTGATCGTTCGGAAGCTTCAGCAATGTTTAATTCGGAAATCATTTGCTCAATCAACGAATGAAATACGCTCCAAATAAAATTACTTTCTTCACCTTTTGAAATTTTAATGTTTGATTCTTGCTCAAGATTGCCACGCTCAAATGAAAAGCTGATTGCCGAAAAATCCGAACTAAAATGCGGCGTTAATTTTTCATTGGTGTAGTGCTGGAAAATAGCGGTAATGTTCTGATCTTGGCCTTGCTCTTCCAGAACCCATCGAGTGAAAGCATTGGTATGGATTTTTAATTTCGGCTCGGCATCAAGCTGCAAATCATTATCCCAATAGAACAGATCTTCCGTAAACGCACTGTAATAAAGGATTTTCTTTTGTGCTAACGCTGAGAATTGCGTGTCTTCATCACCATTTTTCGGCGAAACCAGTTCTTTGAATTCGCGAGAAAGCCGCGTTTTGCCCGTGCCATTAAAGGCATAGATCAGTTGCACCTTTTTATTGGCGTCTTTCAACAGCTGTGCTATTTCCGTTAGCGTCTTGCTCATGTTAGGCCGTTACCTCTTCAGGCTTGGGAAAGAGCAACAGCAAATCGCGGTAGTATTCGTATTGCTGCCTACGCAATTCAATTTCACGCGGCAAGCCTTCGGTGATGGAGTTCGTTAAGGCATCGAATTTATCTAAGATGGCGACGATGCGGGCTTGTTCGGCGAGTGTTGGAATAGGAATACAGATTTTTGAAAACCCTTTAATCAACAGTGTGTTGACTTTAGTTCGGGCGACATACTTTGCTTTCTTGTCAATGAATGCAGCTGTTTGCATGCAATAGGAAATGAATTTCGGATTCATCGAATGGCGGAAAGCATAACAGTGATCGTGAATAGCGACTTTCTCATTGCCAAGCCATGCGACGGCCTTGCCAACATCTTCTACGGTTTCTCCAACATCGGTGATTACAACGTCACCCGGTTCTGCGTAGCGCAATGTCGTTGCCATTTCCGCGCGAACTTGTGATAGCGCATGGGTGGTTGCAACACCATATCGAGTATAAATTTCGCCATAGTGGATGACGCTGATGCCGTCATCCACATAATCCGCTTTGGTAAAACGTTTTCCGCGAATAAATTCGCCAAGTTCTCCCAAGGGTTTCCACTCCACTTTACCATCTTCAAAGCTTAATAACTGGTCGCGATAGTAGTTGTATTGTTTTTTCCGTGCGGTCAGTTCGGCGGTCAGTTCGGCGGTCAGTTCGGTGAAATTGTCCAAAATTCGGACAATTTCACCTTGGATGTTGAGGGGTGGGATGGGAAAGCTATATTCCATTATTTTATCTTTATTACCACGAGGCATTTTCGCGCCTTTAGCATGTTGCATAGCGTAATCAAAGAATTTTTCATCAGTTAAAACCTGATATAAATACCGTGAATTTACCGTATCGCCAGTTAGATGAATAACCAGCACATCGCCATTTGTCCCTCCAATACGATCAGCGTGCCATATCTTTTTTAGATAAGGACGAATATTGCCTATTAAGATGTCATTATCACAATACCCAGTTAAATTACCCCCAGTAGGCACATAATTGGATTCTGTTTTCCCTGCTCGATTTTGCAAGAGATTATCAACGCCTACATAATTTGTTTTATCTAGTCGGTCAGAATTAATGCGTGTTTTTGAATACTCCGCCACTTCCCCCAACGCCTTCCATTCCACCTCAACCCCGTTGAGCCTGTCCATGATGTTACTCATCTTCTCCTCCATTATAGCCTTGTAATTCCCGCTCTATGTCCTCGATGCTGGGTAGTTGGGTTTGCAGGTTGGTAGGCAGGTCTTCTAATAGCTTATATTCGGCAATGCCCATCGGCTGGCGGTTATCGCCCAAGGCGTATTCGGCAACGATTTTGTCTTTGCTTTTGCACAGCAATAAGCCAATGGTGCTGCTGTCCTGTTCAGTTTTTATCTGCCTATCTACTGCGGTCATATAAAAACCCAGTTGTCCTAAGTGCTCAGGTTTAAATTTCCCTGCTTTGAGTTCAATCACCACATAACAGCGCAATTTGAGGTGATAAAACAATAAGTCGATAAAAAATTCTTCTTCGCCCACTTTCAATAAGACTTGGCGACCTACAAAAGCAAAGCCCGCGCCCAGTTCTAACAAAAATTGCGTCACATGCTGCACCAAGGCACGTTCAATTTCGCGCTCTTGTGCTTCATCCGTCAAACCCAGAAAGTCGAAGCGATAAGGGTCTTTGATGGATTCACGAGCAAGGTCGGAGTCAGGTTTGGGCAGGCGTTGCTCAAAATTAGTCACAGCATTGCCTTGACGCGCTATTAATTGGGTTTCGATTTGCATCGCCAGTATATTGCGCGACCAGTTGTGTTCTATGGCTTTGGCAGCGTACCAGCGACGGGTTTCCTGATTAGGTAGCTTATCCAGTAGTACCAGATTATGCCCCCACGGCAATTGTGCAACAGCCTGTTGCACAAACTCGGCATCTGGCCATGCCTCTGCAAAAGCACGCATATATTTTAGGTTGCGCGGCGAAAAGCCTTTCATCTGTGGGAAGGCAGTGCGTAAGTCGTGGGCAAGCCGTTCGATCACTTTTGCGCCCCAGCCTTGCTGATGTTGTCGGTTCAAGATGTCTTGCCCTATTTGCCAATACAATAACACCAGCTCCTTATTCACCTGCAATATGGCCTGTTGTTGGGCGGTGTGTATGCGCTGTTTTAAATCTTTGAGCCACTCAGTATATTGCTGTGGCATTGGTTCTAAGGCGGCGTGTTGATTGCTCATGGCTACAGCTCCTCGGTTTTAAATTCGCTATAGCCTTCATAGTAATAGCTCACATCAATGCCTTTCATAAACAGCGCACGGTCATGGATTTGGTCGGTTAAGGCTTGTTTGAGCAGTACTTTAATTTCAATGTCTTTCACGACACTGCGCTGCATGGCGGAGAGGTAATCCTCTTTATCGACTTGATTCCAATCCACCACTTGTTTGATTTGGCTTTTGAGTAGGAGGTCAAGCCAGATGCGGGTGGCGCGTCCGTTGCCCTCGCGAAACGGGTGGGCGATGTTCATTTCCACATATTTTTCGATGATTTCGTCAAAGGTGTATTGCGGCATGGCGTCGATATGTTTTAACGATACGTCTAAATACATCAGCGGCGCGAAACGGAAGCTACCTTTGGCGATATTTACATCGCGGAGTTTGCCAGCGAAGTTATAAATATCGCCAAATAAATAGGCATGAATAAAGGACAGTCCGGCGAAAGTGCCTATTTCCACCTTGGTAATATCGCCCGAGTCAAAAAGTTGCTTGGCTTTTTGTTTGCTGATTTTTTCTTCGGCTTTTGCCAGTTCGATTTGATCTGTGATGTTTAATTTGTTTTCCAGAATCATGTTGTGCCCTTTGGTGTGTCATGAATTTGGGATTTCAGCCATTCACGACCAGAACCAGATTTGAAGTATTTTTCTCTTGCAACAGCTTCTTGTTCTGTATTGAAGGTTTCGTAATAAGCTATTTTCACGGGCTTATTATTGCTGTGTACTTTGCTCCATTACCACTCAAATGTTGTTGATAACGGTACTCAAGGTTATTGGTAAAACCCTTGTAATATGATCCATCATCACAAAGCAACACATATGTATAAAACATGAGTTACGCCTCCTACCTGCCGGCAGGCAGGTCAATCTCCGCCACAATGGCATCAATCTCAGCGCGTAACTGGTCGATTTTGGCTGCCGTGGTTTTAAGCTCGGCATTAAGCTTATGTATATCAATCACTTCGCGAGTGTCTTTGGCTTCTACATAGCTGCTTACCGACAGGTTGTAGTCGTTGGCGGCTATCGCAGCGTGTTCTAAGGAGTGGGCAAAATGGTCAGCATCGGCTTTATTATCAAAAACCTCCATAATTTGCGCGATGTATTCATCGGTTAATACGTTGGTATTGGTTTGTGGCTTAAATAACTTACTGGCGTCAATAAACTGGGTTTTGGTGTCGGTTTTGTGTTTGGACAGCACCAGGATATTGACGGCAATGGAGGTGCCAAAAAATAAGTTGGGGGCTAAGGCAATCACGGTTTCAATGTAGTTGTTATCCACCAAGTATTGGCGGATTTTCTGCTCTGCACCGCCACGGTAAAAAATGCCGGGGAAGCAAACAATCGCTGCGCGGCCTTTGCTGGACAAATAACTTAAGGCATGCAGCACAAAGGCAAAATCGGCTTTAGATTTGGGCGCTAACACGCCTGCGGGGGCAAAGCGTTCATCATTAATCAGGGTGGGGTCGTCGTTGCCAATCCAGTTCACCGAATAGGGCGGGTTGGAGACAATGGCATCAAACGGTTTTTCATCGCCAAAATGCGGATCTAACAGCGTGTTGCCCAGCGCAATATTAAACTTATCGTAGTTAATATTGTGCAAAAACATATTCATACGCGCAAGGTTAAAAGTTGTGTGGTTGATCTCTTGGCCAAAGAAACCATCTTCAATAATATGGGCATCAAAGTGTTTTTTGGCTTGTAATAATAACGAGCCTGAACCTGCGGCTGGGTCGTAGATTTTATTGACGCTTTTTTGCTGGTGCATGGCCAGTTGCGCAATCAGCTTGGACACATTTTGCGGGGTGAAAAATTCGCCACCTGATTTACCGGCATTGGCGGCATAGTTAGAGATTAAAAACTCGTAGGCATCGCCAAACAGGTCGATTTGGTTTTCGTGGAACTTGCCAAAGCTCAGTTTTTCTACGCCCTTAAGTACAGCGGCTAAGCGGATGTTTTTATCGGTAACGGTGTTGCCCAGGCGGTTACTGGTGGTATCAAAATCGGCAAACAAGCCTTTAATGTCTAATTCAGATGGATAGCCATTGGCTGAGCTTTCAATGGCGGAAAATATCTTGGCTAAATCGGTGTTGAGGTTTTCGTTGTTATTGGCATTGGCGGCAACGTTGGCAAACAACTGGCTGGGGTAAAGAAAAAAGCCTTTGGTTTTAATGGCATCGTCTTTAATCTCTGTGGTGATGACATTATCGGGGAGCGCAGCATAATTAACGCTTTCATCATCGCCTTCAATGTAACTGGCAAAGTTTTCGCTAATAAACCGATAGAACAACGTGCCTAATACATACTGCTTAAAATCCCAGCCATCGACCGAGCCACGAACCTCATTAGCAATTTGCCAAATTTGGCGTTGTAGCTCTGCACGTTGTTGGGTACTTGTCATGGTGTTGTCCTGTTTTAATGCGTTTTGATAATTCATGAGATCATAAGCAAGTTAGCATTTTAATGGGCAATGGCGCTCTAATCTAATCACTTGTTGCAAACATAGTAGCCAAATATTTTACGGGCACTACCCTATAAACAAGACGAGTTTCTTAAAGCCTGCATAAGGCCAATTTTAACGCGATAAGCTTTGCTAATTTAGATGTGTTAAGTTTGGAGTTGCCTTACATGCTGTTGGCATGTGAAAACTTCTATATTCTATCATGCTGTGTTTGTTGATCGAGCGCTGCACCTGCTTACCTCGGCATATCCATAATCTCCTAATTAACGGGGCGTAATGACATTTTGCATGATGGCTTATGCATTTTCTTGTTGTTTCTAATTAATTTTTATTGACTTAGCGGTCGGTACGCGGCTTCCTGTGTCTTGACAGTAGACTAGAAAAGCGCTGATGTATTGGGATTAGTGACATGCGCCTGATCGTACTATTGCAATTAGCTTTGCTACGGGAACTAACGACGTTGATAAAAGCCTTTTCGCACATCAAACCAAGAGGTAACTTTTAGATGCTTATTTGTGCCCTATAATGTTTAGACGTCTTTGACGTTTCAGTCTGCAGCCGTTTACAGGTCGGCTGCCAGAAGGCTGATTTGTAAAAATTATTTGAAGTATGAAGTTAGTAGTTGGTAATACATATCAATAAATTATGTATTTAGTCGTAACTATTGTGATTGCGCAATGGCTTGACGACTTGCCTGCGGCTGTTCAGACCTTCCGGGAAAACGACTGGGTTTTCAGGTGTGATTTGAACAGGCTCCCCGCCTTTACGGGTAAGCAAAATTTCGCTTTTCAAGATATAGATGGTTTCTGTTTGCTCAAAGTCGGTGGGGAGCTAGGCTGCTTCTTGTTATTCCTATACCAATTGGCTACCCTAATTCCTTCAAACAGTCTTCTTTGGGCTTATGCTCTACTCTGATTTCCGGCATCACCTAAACATCCAAATTATTCACGTCCAAGGCATTTTTAACGATAAAGTCGCGTCTTGGTTCAACTACGTCGCCCATTAAGGTGGTGAAGATTTCATCGGCAGCGATGGCGTCTTCTATTCTTACTTGCAATAAACGCCGGTTGTTTGAATCTAGGGTGGTTTCCCAGAGTTGTTCGGGGTTCATTTCACCTAGGCCTTTGTAGCGTTGGATGTGTTGGCCTTTTTTAACTTCTTTCATTATCCATTCAAAGGCTTCTTTAAAGCTGGTGACGGCTTGTTGCCGTTCTCCCATTTGGATAAATGACTCCTCAGTAAACAAGTCTTTGGTTGATTCGGCGTAAATGCTGATGAGTTTGTAATCTTTGCTATTGAAAAATCCGGCTTGCAGGATAAATATTTTATTGATGCCATACTGGCGTTTGGTGACTTCAATTGTAAAATCCGCTACGCTCTTATAGTCCAGTTTGATGCTGTATAAGGTCCTTTTTTCTACCAAGTTAAGGCGTTGTTCTAGTGCGCTTATCCAGGTGGTTAATTTTGCTGGGTCTTGTTTGTAGGTTTCGGTAATTATGTCGGCATTGGATAATTGTTCTAGGAAGTTTTCATCATATCGCGTGGATAATCGGCTAACGCTACTGGCCATGTTGGTGAATTCTTTAGCCAGTTTTTCCAAGCCTACGCCTTGTATAGCGGGTGCTTCTGGGTTGATAAATAATTGGGCTTTATCTAGCGCCATTTGGATTAAATATTCATTCAAGCCAAAATCATCTTTAACGTAATGTTCTTGTTTGCCTTTTTTAATTTTGTACAACGGCGGCTGGGCAATATAGATATAACCTTTTTCAATTATTTCAGGTAATTGCCGATAGAAAAATGTTAGCAATAAAGTTCTGATGTGTGAGCCGTCCACATCGGCATCGGTCATGATGATGATGCGGTGGTAACGCAGTTTGGCCAGGTTGTATTCATCCTTACCTATGCCACAGCCTAAGGCGGTGATTAGGGTGCCGACTTCTTCAGACGAGATCATTTTATCAAAGCGGGCTTTTTCGACATTAAGGATTTTGCCTTTTAATGGCAAGATGGCTTGTGTGCGCCGGTCTCGGCCTTGTTTTGCAGAGCCGCCAGCGGAGTCCCCTTCGACGATAAATAATTCTGACAGGGCTGGGTCTTTTTCTTGGCAATCGGCTAATTTACCGGGTAAGCCTGCAATATCTAGTGTGGTTTTGCGGCGGGTCATTTCCCGTGCTTTGCGGGCGGCTTCGCGGGCTCTGGCGGCATCAACAATTTTACCGGCTATGGCTTTGGCGATTTGTGGGTTTTCCAGCAAATATTCTTGCAGCTTCTCATTCATGGCTGATTCAACCAGTGGTTTAACTTCTGAGGAAACCAGCTTGTCTTTAGTTTGTGAAGAGAATTTAGGGTCCGGTACTTTTACTGATAACACTGCGGTTAAGCCTTCGCGGGCATCATCCCCGGTGGTGGCGACTTTTTCTTTTTTGGCTAGTCCGCTGCTTTCGATATATTGGTTGATGGTGCGGGTTAAGGCGCCCCTAAAACCTGCTAAATGGCTACCGCCATCGCGTTGCGGAATGTTGTTGGTGTAGCAGAATACATTTTCTTGATATGAATCATTCCATTGCATAGCCACTTCAACGGTCATGCCTTCCTTCTCAGTAATGAAATGGAAGACTTCTGGAAATAACGGGGTTTTGTTTTTATTTAAATGTTCTACAAAGGCGCTGATACCGCCCTCAAACTCAAACACATCTTGTTTGTCTGTGCGTTCATCTAGCAAGCTTATACGCACGCCGGAATTTAAGAATGACAATTCCCGCAATCTTTTAGCCAATATGTCGTAATGGAACTCTACATCGGTAAAGATGATTTTACTGGGCAAAAAGTTTATGGCTGTTCCAGTGCCCTGGGCAGGACCTGCTACCGCCAAGGGTGATACCGGCTCCCCTACTTTGTATTGTTGTTTGTGTAAATAGCCATCTTTGCGTATTTCTAGGTGTAGTTCTTCCGATAAGGCATTTACTACGGAGATGCCAACCCCATGCAATCCGCCAGAAACCTTATAGGCATTATCATCAAACTTGCCGCCAGCGTGCAGTACGGTCATGATGACTTCTGCGGCGGAGCGGCCTTCTTCTTCATGGATGTCTACGGGTATACCGCGGCCATCATCGGCAACGGTTACTGAGCCATTGCTATGAATGATGACTTTAACTTCTTTACAATGCCCAGCTAGGGCTTCGTCTATGGAGTTATCGACGACTTCAAAAACCATATGGTGTAACCCGGAACCGTCATCCGTGTCACCAATGTACATGCCAGGACGTTTACGCACAGCATCCAGTCCTTTTAATACTTGTATGTTGGTGCTGTCGTACTGATTGTTATTTTGAGTCATGGGTTTTCCTAGTTGCGGTTATTATTATGTTCCACGTGAAACTTATAGCGGGTTTATGTGCCCTTGTTCCACGTGAAACATTTTATAGCTGTCTAACTGGCTTAAGTCGCCTAAATCTGTTTTGTTGGTCGCGGTTATAAAAACTTGGCATTGCATGGCCGCCAAATAAGCCAGTAATTTTGCCCGGTTGAAAACATCAAGTTCAGCGGCAAAGTCATCTATTAATATACAGCCGGCATCAGACTTTTCATTTAACAATAGCTGTACTTGTGCAAGCTTTAAGCTTAATACTAAAAGTTTTGCTTGCCCACGCGATACAAAATCCCGTGCTAAGCGCTCGCTTACCATCAGGTAAAAATCTGCCCGGTGTGGCCCGCTGCGGGTAAAGCCATATCGCAAATCTTTTTCTACATCGTCTTGTAAAATTTGCAGCAATGGCAAGCCAGTGTTCCAGCCGGGAAAAAAATTTATATCGATGTTATCGACAGACAAAAATTGATTAGCAATGCTTAAAAAAACAGGTTTAAATTTTTCTAGGTATTGTTGCCGGCAAACATTGACTATTGTACCGTAATTAAGCAATTCTTTATCCCAAACATTAAGTTGGCGGACAGATCTGGATTTTAATAAGGCATTGCGTTGGCTAAGGGCTTTTTTAAATTTACGCCACGCGGGCAAGAATTGCTCATCACTATTAAATACGCCCCAGTCTAAAAACTCCCGGCGCAGCTGGGGGCCGGCGTCTAACAGTTCGTAGCTTTTTGGATGGATAAGTTGTAACGGTAAAGCGTAGGCTAAATCTGAACGCTTTTGTTTGGTTTGTTTATCAACCCGAATGGCAAAATTTTTGCCGTCGAGTTTAATGCCCAGGTGGGAAACGCCATCGGCATGCGCTGTTTGGGCAGTCACTATGAGGTGATCCTGCCCGGTTGTGATGACGGTTTTGATGCTGGCGGAACGAAAAGACTTAGCCCGGCCTAAGATGTAAATGGCTTCTATAAACGAGCTTTTGCCGCTGGCATTTTCGCCAATCAAAAAATTGACAGCCGGACAGGGTTGTAGGGTTTGTTTCTGGATATTTCTTACGGAGTGTATATCCAGCCTAATGAGGCCCATAGCTGAATTATTACAACCTCATGGGCATGACTATGTATTTATACAACAGATTATTGGGTTCATCAATAAAACAGCTACTGCCGTTAGTTGCTATGGTCAATACTGCCAGTTCAGAATCTAGATTGCTGACCGCGTCCAATAAATATTGCGCATTAAAGGAAATCGATAAGGCATCGCCCATAAAATCGATAGCCAGTTCTTCTTCGGCCTCATCATGTTCAGGGTTATGGGCGCTGATGGTAATGCTTTGGGCTGAAATATCCAGGGTAATGCCCTTAAATTTTTCATTGGATAAAATAGCCACGCGCGTGAGTGCTTCTTTTAACGGTTGCCGTTGGATTAATAAGGGAGTTAAAAATTCTTGCTGAAATACTTTGCTAAAATCGGGGTATTTAGAATCAACTAACTTGGCCGAAAACACTAGATTATTGATGGCAATGCGAATGTTGTTGCTTGAAAACTCAACTTTTATTTCAGCCTCTGGGTCATCTAGCAAACGGGCTAACTCTAACACGCCTTTTCTAGGCAAGATTATTTTTGTTTCATAGCCCGTAGGTTGGTCAAGCTGGTCTTCATAAATTGACAAGCGATGCCCGTCCGAAGCTACTAATTTTAGTTTACTGTTTGAAATATTCAGTAACAAGCCGTTTAAGTAATAACGCACATCTTGGTTAGCCATGCAAAAAACGGTTTTTTCTAAGGCCTTTTTTAATTTGCCAGCGTTAATAACAAATTGGCATTCAAGTTCGGAATTAGGAAAATCAGGATAATTTTCTGCTGGCAAACAACTCAGTAAAAAACGGCTGCGATTGGCAATGAGTTTTACTTTGTCTTCATGTTGTTCAAATTTTATTTGCGAGCCACTAGGCAGTAAACGGCAAATATCTAAAAACTTTCTGGCCGGAACTGTTATTGCGCCAGTCTCGGTGTGGCTGATATTAATTTTAGCGACAATTTGGATTTCAAGATCCGTGCCGGTCATGGTTAATTGGTTGTTGTCGACAACCATTAATACATTGGAAAGAATTGGCATGGTTTGCCGTTTTTCTATAACGCTGACAATTTGCTGTAAAGGTAGCAAAATGTCTTCTCTATCGATAATAAAATTCATAGTGATTTATTGATAAATTTAACCTATAGATCCATTGCCTAGACAGATAGCTGTCTTTTAAACCCTAGCATGGTGAGTAAAGCTGTGTTTAAACGGGGCGGCCGCACTAATTGAACTCAATGTGATAATGTCCTTAATAAATTAGAATAGTCTTCGGCAACCTTGGTGTCAGACTCTTTTAGTTCGCCAATGCGCTTACAGGCATTCATGACGGTGGTATGGTCACGTCCGCCAAAGGCATCGCCAATTTCTGGAAAGCTATGTGAGGTTAATTCCCGGGCTAAACACATTGCCATTTGCCGTGGTCGGGTAATCGATTGGCGTCGATTTTTTGATGATAAATCTGCTACCCGAATTTTAAAATATTCAGCAACAGTTTTTTGTATATTATCGATATTAACCAGCTTGTCTTGCAAAGAAATAAGGTCATGCAAGGCTTCTTTGGTGAATTCAATTGTGATCTCGCGCCCGGTAAATTGGGAATTAGCGATAACCCGCCTTAACGCACCTTCTAAGTCGCGGACATTGGATGGGATACGTCGGGCTATAAAAAAAGCCACGTCTTGACTAAGGTTAACGCTAGCCAAATTAGCTTTTTTCATGAGGATGGCCGCTCTGGTTTCCATATCTGGCGGTTCAATTGAAACCGGTAGCCCCCAGCCAAAGCGGGACTTTAAGCGATCTTCCAAGCCTGTTATTTCTTTAGGGTATTTATCGCAAGTTAAAACTACTTGGTGCTTTTTTTCTAATAAGGTATTAAAGGTATGGAAAAATTCTTCCTGCGAGCGTTCTTTGCCGGCAAAAAATTGGATGTCGTCAATAAGTAACACATCAACGCCACGGTAATATTCCTTAAAGGTATTTATAGCGTTTTGTTGCAGCGCTTTAACCATGTCTTGGACAAATTTTTCCGAATGCAGATAAGCCACGGTCGCAGAAGGTTTTAGTTGTAAAAAAGCATTGCCGATAGAATGCATCAAATGCGTTTTACCTAAACCAGAGCCACCATAAATCAATAAGGGATTGTAAGCTTTACCTATATTTTCAGAGACTTGTAGAGAGGCCGCTTTAGCTAATTGATTGGATTTACCTTCAACAAAGTTGTCAAAGGTGAACGCTTTGTTTAAAAACGACGGCGAGGTTTTTTTGTTCTCGGCTAATTTGGTCGGCTTATTAATGGGTATGACCGATTTTTTTGAGCCAATTTCAAAATCTAGGCTACAGTCACCATTAGAGAACTCGCCTATGGCTTGTTCAATTTTTGCAAAATAATGCTGCTTGACCCACTCCAAGACAAACCGGTTGGGGGCCAACAGCTTTATTTGGCCATCTGTTTCTATGGCTTGAAGCGGTCTAATCCAAGTACCAAAATCCGAACTGGCGATTTCATTTTCAAGTTTTGTAAGACAATTGTTCCAAATCGCGCTCATTTAGGATTTAGCCTGTAAAAAGGGTTACCATTTTTTAAAACTTGGCAGGGCATGCCACTATACAGCAATAAGACAATACGCTACAGAATTGACAGCGTAGCAAATTTATTTTAATATCCAGAGTCTTTTTTATCTGTTTTACTAATTTACTTATCCAGGCCAAAATCCTATGAAAAGAACATACCAACCCAGCAAAATTAAACGCGTTAGAACTCACGGTTTTCGTGCCAGAATGGCCACTGTTGGTGGCAGAAAAGTGCTAAATGCCCGCCGGGCAAAAGGTCGAGCTAAACTTTCAGTTTAATTGGCAGGCAACGGTTTCGCTTTTCCCTCCCGTTTAAGGTTAAAGAAACCGGAGGAATTTAGAAAGGTCTTTGCTAACCCAATTAAATCGAGTGACCAATATTTTACTTTATTGGCCATAAAAAATGATCTGGGTCATCCACGGCTGGGTTTGGCAATTGCAAAAAAAAGTATAAAAAAAGCAGTGCATAGGAATGTCATTAAACGCGCCGTCCGGGAAAATTACAGATTACAACAGCAAAGCCTGGGCAATATCGATATTGTTGTTTTGGCCCGCAAGGATGCTGCTTATGCCCACCCGGACTTGTTAAGAAAGTCCTTGGAAAAGCATTGGCTAAAATTGGTAACCCGATGCGATTCTTGCTAATTACAATTATAAAGCTGTACAAGTATTTTATCAGCCCATTACTTGGCCAAAACTGCCGCTTTTATCCCAGCTGTTCCAGTTATGCTTTAGAAGCAATCCAACGCCATGGCGCCTTGCTAGGCTCCTATCTCACGCTTAAAAGACTTTTAAAATGCCAACCTTTCCACCCGGGTGGCATTGATCCTGTTCCAGAAAAATTTGGTAAAAAAAATGGATAACTTAGGTAACATAAGATTTATATTGATCGTTGCATTTGCAACACTCATTTTTATGCTTTGGCAGGCTTGGCAACTGGACTACGGCCCAAAACCCGAATTACCCGCCTTAGTAGAGACTAATCCCAAAGAAGACTTGCCGGCCACTTCGCCTATGCAAGAACAACAAATGACCAAGGCCGAGCCAGCGAGTACCATGCCTATAACTGATGCGGTTGCCGCATCAACTAAATTAATACATGTAAAAACTGATGTATTGGCGTTGGATATAGACCTTGTTGGCGGTACTATACGCAATTTGGATTTATTGGCTTATCCAGTAGAAAAAGAAAACACCGTTGTAAATAAGCTGCGGGATATGTTGGGTTTGCAGGTGTCGGAAAAAAACCTAGCGCCTATTAGGTTATTTAATGCTAATGCGGAAAGGTTGTTTGTTGCAGAAAGTGGCCTAATTGCGGACAGTAATTCTGTGCCAGCGGCCAATCACCATAGCGTTTTTTCTAGCGAAAACACAGAATATAGCTTAGCTGAAGGGCAAGATAGCCTAACCATACCGTTAAGCTGGACTGACGACAATGGCCTTAAGGTCACTAAAACGTTCACTTTAAAACGTGGTAGTTATCTGATAGGCGAAGACCAAAGCATCCAAAATCACACGGGTAAAAATTGGACAGGCCGGCAATATGCCCAATTGTTAAGGGTGCCACCACCAGAGGAAAATAATAATACCTTTATCCGGACTTACACCGGTGGCGTGGTTTATACGCAGCAAGAAAAATATCAAAAAATCAGTTTTGATGACATGGCCAAAGAAAATTTGGATGTTGTTTCAAAACAGGGTTGGTCGGCTATGATCCAGCACTATTTTGCGGCTGCTTGGATTCCACCGGTAGATGATGAAACGCATTTTTACAGCAAAGAACTTAAAGATTTTCGTTATGTAATTGGTTCTTACTCGCCACAAATCAATATTGCCAACGAGTCAGAATCGCATTTCACTAGCCAGCTTTTTGCCGGCCCGAAAATTCAGCCGATGATGGCTAGCATTGCCCAAGGCTTAGAATTAACAGTGGATTACAGCTGGTTAACCTTTATTGCTAAATACATTTACCTGTTGCTTAACCAAATCCATAACTTGGTTGATAACTGGGCATTAGCCATTATAGGCGTCACCTTAGTAATTAAATTGCTGTTCTTTAAGTTATCGCAAGCCAGTTATCAATCCATGGCTAAAATGCGCAAAATCCAGCCTAAATTAAAAGAGCTGCAAGAGCGTTATAAAGAAGACCGCCAGCGTTTTAACCAAGAAATGATGGCGATGTACAAAAGGGAAAAAGTAAATCCTTTAGGTGGTTGTTTACCTATGCTGGTGCAAATCCCGGTTTTCATCTCGTTATATTGGGTTTTAATTGAGACGGTTGAACTACGCCAAGCACCTTTTATGTTATGGATACAAGATTTATCGGCGCAAGATCCGTTTTATATTTTGCCTATCCTATACGGCATCACCATGAAGATTCAGCAAGGCTTAAACCCTGCACCTTTAGATCCTGTGCAAGCCAAAGTGACTAAAATGTTCCCGATTGTGTTTACCGTGTTCTTTTTGTTTTTCCCTTCCGGTTTGGTTTTATATTGGATAGTCAACAATACCCTGTCTATTGTGCAACAATGGTATATCACCAAAAAAATCGCTGAATCCACCAGCTAATGGCGTGACCACCCAAGATACCATCGCTGCTATTGCCACACCTCCCGGTAGCGGAGGTGTCGGCATCATCCGCTTATCCGGCCCTGCGGTACCTGTTATCGCAGGGCAAGTCCTAAACAAAGCCCTGCAACCTAGGCAGGCTATCTTTACTGCCTTTCTCGATGTTGAGCAGGCAATTCTTGATCACGGTATTGCCCTTTACTTTCCTGCCCCTGCCTCTTATACCGGAGAACACGTGTTGGAATTGCAAGCCCATGGCAGCCCAGTTTTACTGGATATGCTATTGCGGCGGGTAATTAAACTCGGTGCCCGTTTAGCTAAGCCGGGTGAGTTTACCGAACGCGCCTTTTTAAACCATAAAATTGATTTGGCCCAAGCGGAAGCTGTAGCTGACTTAATAGCCAGCAGTACCGAGCAATCCGTGCGTTCAGCGCAAAAATCCATGCAGGGGGAGTTTTCAGCCCAAATCAACTTACTGCTTGCAGAGTTGGTAAAACTAAGAAGCTTTGTTGAAGCGGCCATAGATTTTACCGATGAAGACATCGATTTTTTAAGTGAAGGTGGTGTAGAAGAGAGTTTAAATGCGTTACTACAGCGCATCGCCTTGACGCAACAAACCGCACAGCAAGGCCGCTTATTGCGCGATGGCATGACGGTTGTGCTAGTCGGCAAACCCAACGCCGGTAAATCTAGTTTACTAAATGCCTTGGCAGGTCATGATGCCGCGATTGTTACTGATATTGCCGGCACCACACGTGACATTTTAAGGGAGCGCATCCAGCTAGATGGCATGCCTTTACACATTATTGATACCGCAGGCTTGCGACAAACTGAAAATGTAATAGAGCAAGAAGGTATCCGCAGGGCGAAAGAAGAAATAAAAAAAGCCGACAGAATTTTATGGTTGCTGGACTGCCGGGATACGGAAGAAGATGAAACCTCACATTATTTCCCCAGCGACATCAGCCTGACTAAAATCTACAACAAAATTGACTTGCTTAATAGCAAGCCCAAAATTCAAGACTCCGCTTTAGGCACGGCATTGTACCTGTCCATTAAAACAGGTGACGGCATGGATTTACTTAAGCAACATCTCAAGCAATGCATGGGTTATCAAGAGCAAGCCGACAACGTCTTTATTGCCAGAAGGCGGCATATTGAGGCCTTGAATAAAGCTTACGAGGCCGTCTTTAATGCCTTAAAGCAATTACAAATTCAAGCCGGCGAACTGGTTGCGGAAGACTTAAGGCTAGCCCAGCTCGCCTTGGCCGAAATCACGGGTGAGTTCAGTTCAGATGATTTGCTAGGCGAAATTTTTTCTAGTTTTTGCATTGGTAAGTAAGTTAGCTAAGCTAACGGTGTTACAGCCGCAGCAGTAGAAAAATCCATTAATAAACTAAAATGGTAGAAAGTCTATTTTTAGACTAAAATAGCTAGAACGCTAGCGGTTTAAGCGCGTGTTATTTTAGGGAGGTGTCCATGTTAAAGCCAAATAAAGTAAAGCCATTGTTGGACAGTAACGGTTCAAGGGCGGCTTTACAGACTTTTTTTAATATCGCCCAGGTATGGCAACTTAATGTTGATGAAGCTATGGCCTTGTTGGGACTAGACTCCAGAAGCACTTATTTTAAATGGAAAAAACAACCCGAAACCGCAAAACTGAGCTTAGATAAATTAGAACGCTTATCTTATATTTTTGGCATTTATAAAGCCCTGCAAATTTTACTGCCTAATGTCGACGCAGCGGATAATTGGATTAAGCAAGCCAACACAGCCGCGCCATTTCAAGGTAAGTCTGCCCTTGAACGGATGTTAAGCGGGCAGGTTGCTGATCTTTTTGTGGTTAAACAATATTTGGATGCGCAACGTGGCTGGTCATGATTTTTTTGCCGCGTTTAAGCCTTATTGAATGGCTACCCTGTTGGCGTTTGGTGCCTAGTTTATTTCCGCCAGTTGGCTTGTATGACCGTGTTGCCAAACCAGAAGACTTAGACATCATATTTCAAATTGAAGCATTAACCAATAACCGCTTACGGGATGAGGCTGGCGATATAACCCTGGTGCCGGTACATGAAAGGGTTACGGGGTTAGGCACGACACCTATTATGGCCGCTTTCACGCATCTTAACCCGATAGGCAGCCGTTTTACCGATGGTAGTTATGGGGTTTATTACGCAGCGCGGGACATTAAGACGGCAATAGCCGAAACTAAATTTCATCGGGCAAGGTTTTTGGCTGCCACTAAACAGCCCCCTATCCAGATTGATATGCGCAGCTATGCCTCAGACCTTAAGGCTGAGCTACATGATATTAGGCAGTTGCAGCCAGACTGGCCAGAACTTTACCACAATGACCAATATGGCCAGGCTCAAGCATTGGCAAAAGAACTGCGCAATCTAGGTTCAAATGGGATTGTTTACGACAGTGTCAGAGACCCGGTAGGTGAATGTGTCGCCATTTTTAAGCCTAAAGCGTTAGCGCCAGTAAAACAGGGCGGGCATTATTGCTATGTTTGGGATGGTAAAACGATGCTTGATGTTTATCAAAAAACCGCACTTTAAGGCCTGTTGTTAATTTTCTTGTGTCGGTTAGCCCCAGTTTAAAGGTTGTTTACTGGCTTAAATATTAGCCCATGCCTCATGGCCTAACATTTAGCCGTATGCGACAATACGCTATTAACCTTTAAGCCATCCGCGGAGTTTTTTTGAAAATATTAAAACAATTTTTTAGCCGGGTTTGGCATAGAAAAAAACATGCGCTATCGGCACGTTTTTCAAAATCCTCAATGGAATACAGCCTGGATTTCCTTGCCTTAATTTCCTGGTTTTACCTGCTGATCTCATCCAAAACCCCTAGCCTTGCAATTATTGTTTGTGCTTTGGTTATGCTAGCTGCCCGTGCCTTCCCGGTAATTAAAGCGTTTTGGAAAGGCGATAAAAATAAACTTAATTTTTTAAAAAAGCGGCGAATAGAATCAAACACCTGTTTAATGGAAATTAATCGGTGTTTGGTGGATATTGACTATGCCACGCCAGAAAAAATTAAAGAAATACGACAAAAACTACTGCGTTGTATTGTAGATACGATCAGGGCTTACCGTAACGATTTACAAGGCAGTAAAATTTTTTCCAATCTTTTAATTCTGGATCATGACGATTTAGTGGTAGCGATAAGAAATGCGCCTGATAGGGCAGATGGCACCCGCTACCCTAAAGGTAACTTGCAATGCAGCAAAGTGTTGGAAACAAAAAAACCTTTACATTGCGGCGATGTAAAATATATAGATAATAGTCGGGAAATGCGCTATAAGAGCTTTATGGCAATCCCGGTTTTAAACTATAATAAAGACCACTGCTTAGCGATAGTAACGATAGACAGTACCGAATTGCATCACTTTGATGAAATCTACGAAACCTTTGATACCTTGCTAAGCCCCTATATTACTACGCTGACAACGACGTTTATCATCGCGGATAAAGTGGGCTTATCTGGAGGCAAAAATGAGTAACGAGCAACTTGAGACCTGTATCCAACAGCGCGATAAGTCTAGCCTTTATCGTTATCACATGGATAAAGAAATTAATGATGACCAGCTTTTAGAAGCGATCATCAAAATTGATAACTCTATAAAAACTAAGAAAACGGATTGGCTGGCCTTTATACATAATATTCTGTTCCCATCCGTTGCCCACTAGGGACAGCCGTGTTTTGCTAGCATAAAGCCAAGCTTAATTTAAACCCGCCAACACCTACATGGGCGAACCAATCACATAGGCGGTGGCGAGGCTAAACTATTTAAAGCTGTGTTTTGCCAGCAATAAGTTTCCTGAATACATGCCAGGATTTTAAAATCTTAGCCGTTTATCCCGCTAAACTGGGATAATCAATATAACCTTTCTCATCACCACCATAAAAGCTGTTGACATCAGGGCTATTGATGCCTGCATGTTGTCGGAAACGTTCGACCAAATCAGGGTTAGCAATATACCATTGGCCAAATGCGACTGCATCAGCCATGCCGTTGCTAAGGACTGTCTCCGCGCGGTCTTGATCATAACCGCCACAAATGATCAGATTACCTTGGTAGGCCTTGCGTAAAACCTTAAGGTCTATCACTTTTGCACCGTGGCGAATATCACCTTCTAAAGCGTCGACTAGATGTAAATAGGCTAACTTAAAGCCTGACAGTTCTGCTAGCACATAGCCAAATATGGCTTCAGGGTTAGAATCGGCCATATCGTTAAAAGTACCGCTAGGCGACAAACGGATGCCCACGCGTTCAGCGCCACAAACTTCAATCACCGCCCTGGTTACTTCCAATAATAAGCGCGACCTGTTTTCTAAGCTGCCACCGTATTGATCGGTACGTTGATTGCTGCCATCACGCAAAAATTGGTCTAATAAATAACCATTGGCTGCGTGAATTTCAACACCGTCAAAACCTGCCGCCAAGGCATTTTTAGCCGCTAAGCGATAGGCTGCAATAATACCTGGGAGTTCATCGCTGGCTAAGGCGCGCGGAGTTACAAAGGGCTTCATGCCAGTTGGGGTGATGGCATCGCCCTTAGGGGTAATGGCGGAAGGGGCAACGGGTAAAGCGCCATCGTGAAAATCAGGATGGGAAATGCGGCCTACATGCCAAAGCTGTAAAACTATACGGCCGTTTTTTTCGTGGACAGCATGGGTAATTTTACGCCAGGCCTGAATTTGCGCCTCATTCCAAATACCTGGTGTAGACGGGTAGCCAACACCTTGGGGTGATATTGGTGTGGCCTCAGAAATAATTAAACCGGCAGAGGCACGCTGGCCGTAGTAAATGGCCATCATTTCTGTGGGGATGCTATTTGGTGCCCGCATACGGGTCAGCGGTGCCATAATAATCCGGTTAGGTAGCTGTAATGCGCCAAACGTGACAGAGGTGTGTAAGAGTCCGCTCATGGTAATTAACCTGTTATAAAAATACAAAAAAACTATTCTGTAATAGCGCTACGCAAGCAATTTCTGGTAGCACGTTTAAACGGCAACCATGCCGCCATCGACATATAAATCAACGCCGGCAACATAGCTGCTATCGGATGAAGCCAAAAATAACACAGCTTGGGCAATTTCTTCTGGACGGCCAAAACGACCTAAAGGGACTTGTCCGGCAATGGTTGAACCCATGGCTTGCATTTGTTCCTCAGACATACCCATTTTATTAAAGATAGGTGTTTCAATTGGGCCTGGACTAACCACGTTAACGCGGATATTGCGGTCTTTTAATTCGGCGGTCCATGTCCGTGCAAAGGAACGCACAGCAGCCTTGGTTGCGGCATAAACACTAAAGCCGCCCATACCTTTGGTATTAACGACAGATGAATTAAGAATAATAGAACCGCCATCTTGCATTAGCGGTAAGGCTTTTTGGACGGTGAACAACAAACCTTTAACATTAATATTAAATTGTTTGTCAAAATGTTCTTCTGTTACCGCCTCTAGTGGGGTTGGTTCGGCTATGCCGGCATTAGCAAAAACAATATCAAGATGGCCAAATTTAGTTTTAACTACGCTGTATAACTTGTCCAAATCAGCCAGGTTTGCAACATCGCCTTGAACAGCAACAATATTGCCGCCAATGTCCGCGATAGCAGCATCCAGCTCAGCTTGCCTGCGGCCTGTAATAACCACTGTAGCGCCTTCGCTAGCAAATAATTTAGCGGTAGCCAAGCCGATACCACTGTTGCCGCCGGTGACGACTGCGATTTTTCCAGAAAGCTTACTCATAGGGTTTCCTCATAGGTTGTGATGTGGTGATTGTCGATTGGGCATATTTAGGTTACAGCGGTTTAACTGACAAAACCGAAGGTAGAGCCTTCAGTCTGCTTATAGTCAACAGTTGCAAAAGGTGGAACCACGGAACTATAGTTTATTTGTTCAGGATTATGGAACTAATAAACTATATTGTCAAGCTATGCTATGCTTGAACAATGAGAACCCCCTATCATCCAGCACTAGAAGAAATTACCGTAGAAGGCATTTTGCATGCGCTTTCTGATCCCGTACGCATCGAAATATACGCCAACTTGGCCTCCGCAGAATGCGCAAAAAACTGCTCCACGTTTTTAACTATCCAAAAACGGCTATTACCCAAATCCACCTTATCCCAACACTTTCGTATCTTGCGCGAGGCAGGTTTAATCCGTAGTGAGCGTAAAGGCGTAGAGCTGATCAATTCTACCCGTTGTACTGAATTGAATGACCGCTTTGGCATGATGATTAAAGCTATTATCGAGGCTTATGTTAAACAACAAAGTAATATTGGCACTGCGTCGCCTTAAAAAGTTCGGTGCGGATTTTGAAAGTAACGGCAGGCATAAAAATGTGTTGAGTTACTGGAAAAAATGCCCAGAATACACGCAAGGATTAGAATGAATAGTTTAGGGTCTGCTATTAACCAAAGCCAAGTGATGTTGTCCTGATCCGGCTTTACGCTCGTTAGATGATTCTTTTTAGGTTGATAAGACTTGAGCGTATCAATACAGAAGTATCAATCAAAATCGTGAGGCAGGCTTATTGCTGTTTTAGGATCAAAATTGTCACTCAAGTCTGATTATCCTGCCAGTTGACCAAATCCTGTTTTACGAATTTGCACGAGTTCTTTTAGCGCTAGATTAAGCAATTCCCATTTGGCATGAATACCAGTCAAACTGCCGCTTCATTCACTAACTTATCCCCTAAAACAATATAGGTACGCATGTTGAATACCTGTGGTGTATGTTAAGCAATTGAGATTTCTTGGAGATACTTTTGAAACTATCTTTTTATGATTTAAATTTTTCTGATTTAGAAACGCTTTTACGTCAGAACGATTTAAACGATTCTGCCGCGTCAGTGCTGTTTAATTGGCATTATAAGAAGAAAGAACAGGTGCAGTGCACAACTGATATTGCTAAAAATTCATTGGCGTTTATTGAAGATAATTTCGATTTTTCCCTACCCGAATTTGATACCATTCAGGAGTCTCGCAAAGATCGTAGCGTAAAATTTCTGTTTACGCTTAAAGATCAACATAAAATTGAAACGGTGCTGATTCCGTTTCATAAAAAATATTCTATATGCCTTTCATCGCAAGTAGGCTGCGCAATGAATTGCTCTTTTTGTTTCACTGGAAAACAAGGGTTTAATAGAAACTTGACGACCAGTGAAATTGTTGGCCAATTTCTACAGGCTTGGCGCTGGTTAGCGCAAAATAGGCCTGGAGAAGAGCGTATTTTAAATATAGTCTTTATGGGGCAGGGCGAACCTTTACATAATTTTGATGCTGTCAAAAAAGCCTGTGAAATCTTTTTATCGCAACACGGCACGTCAATAGGTTTGCAAAAAATTACTATTTCAACAGCCGGTTATATTCCTGGTCTTAAGCGATGGAGCAAGGAAATTCCTAGCGTAAACCTTGCCTTGTCGTTGCATTCACCTTTTGAAGAAAAGCGCAATGAACTGATTCCCATTAATATGAAGTATCCGCTAGATGAGGTGCTGAAATATGTTGACCAGATACCTTTGCATAAAAAACAATTTATTACCTATGAATATATTTTGATAAGGCATTTTAATGATTCACCAGAGGATGCCCAAAAACTGGGTGAGATACTGGCTGGTAAACGGGCTTACATTAACTTAATTCCTTTTAACACCTTTCCTGAATCACATTACCAATGTCCGGACTTGGATACAATTGAACGGTTTAAAGCAGTTTTAGATACGTTTAAGATACCAACCTTGATAAGAGGCACTAAAGGTGATGATGTATTAGCCGCCTGTGGACAACTCAATTCTAAACATGGGCCCGCTTCCAGCGCCCGTGCAAAACTCCGCTAAGTGATAATCCAAAGAGTACCGTGTTGCCTGAGCTACTGCACTCCTTGCACGGCGTATTTAGGCGTTGGGTTTTGTTTAATTGAATGCGGTAAAGGCTGTTAGAAAATGTATCGGCAGCATGCTAGCCCTGGCGATACTGGCATCCACACTCATAACGCGCGCTACACTGTGTGGGCTGTAATGTTTACTATAAGCTCAGCCCTGATTAGTCGTGGGTAGCGTTAAGTTGCGCCTGCGCTCTTGTTGTTGAAAGCGCAAAAGTAGCTTTCAAGCCAGCAATAGCGGTGACAAAACGATGATTTTTACCCTGAGGCTGTGCCTTCCAATACCAACTCTTTCCAGGCCGCTTTTTGTGGCATCAGCGGCGGTACCGCCATGAATTCGGGTTCTGGTGTTGGCTTTGCGACGAGCTGCTCGAAATCACGGGTAACCACGCCGCCCTTACGGAAGAAGGCATTGTAAATTGCCCAATTGGCAGGGTTGCGGGAACCATCCCAGGGAAAGCGGCGAAGCATCGAAGGTATTGTATAAAAGCCGTCATAGGTATCCAGATAGCCGCGATAAAGTTGATCAGCCGAGAGCCCTCCCGGTTTGAAGACTATGTGGGATTGGTCGTATTTATCCCAATCAAATGAGACGATCTGTTTACGGCGCATCATCTCAAACCAGGTAATTGTGCCAGGATAAGGTGTCAGCAGTGAATAGCCGCACATATCAAATTTAGCCTCGATGTTAAATTTCAAGGTTTCTTCAAACACCGATGGCTCATCGCCCTCAAAGCCGAACATGAACAGGCCGAGTACCATGATGCCATATTTATGGAGTTTCTCGACCAATTTGTGGTAAGACTCCGGATCGTTCTGGCATTTGTGCACATTACGCAGGGTTTGCTTGGAGATGGATTCAAAGCCGATGGACAACATAAAACAACCGCTTTCCGCCGCCAATTCCAACAGCTGGTCATCATTTGCATCACGGCTGTTTACCGCCGCCTGCCATTGCAGGCCTCGACCTTTGAAGGCTTTCATGACTTCCATAGCGCGTTTCGGTGTGCCGAAAAAGTCAGCATCGTTAAGCAAGATCACACGCTCTTTGATGAGTTCGATCTCGGCGATAATGTCCTCGACAGGCCGGTAGCGAAAGCGCAAGCCATACATCGTCGGTTCAGCGCAAAACATACAGCCGTGATGGCAACCCCGGGAAGTTTGGACAAAACCTTTGTTAATATAACGCTTGCTCTTTAGCAAGCCTTGCCTTGGGTTAGGCATACCGATCATCGAATGTAGCGTTTCAGACTTATAAATACCGTTTAATTGGCCGTGGCGGAGGTCTTCCAGAATTTTGCCCATGAGGAGTTCAGCTTCGCCGACCACGACTGCGTCGGCATGCTTAAGCGCTTCATGTGGCATATAGCTGACATGCACACCGCCCATGATGACTGGGATGCCGCGTGCGCGAAACGCATCGGCGATCTCATAGCCCCGATTGACATACGAAGTCATGGCCGAGATGCCCACCATATCGACCTGCAAGTCGAAATCGATAGGTTCTATGTTCTCGTCGGTCAGGATAATTTCATATTCGTGTTCAGGGATTAGCGCTGCTACGGCTAGCAGTCCAGCTACTGGCGAGTAAAGCGCCTTGCCGAAAAATAAAGGCCGGGTGGCAAACGTGTCTGCCCTTGGGTTAATCAGGTGGATACGACGGGTTCTAGCCATGGACAGACCTCGTTATTTAGGAATACGGGATGACAACACTGGGGTTGACACGGACTATCTGTGCAATGTTATGGCAAATTTTTATCTAACGACAGCTAATACGATATAAACCCTTTCGATTAGCTTGGGCTTAATTTTAAATCCGCTAGAAATAATCCGCTAATGTAATAAAAAAATCCCTGCGGCAGGTATGATTCTTCTCACCTTAGCCAAGCTTACCCTATTTGGCATTATCCTAAAACCGCTATTCTTAAACACGGGTAGTGAGCTTACCTGTATTTATGGTTCCGCAGGCTTCCCCGAGCTCGGGAAAGCCTGCTTTGCGACAACATTAATTCATGTCCAATGACTATGTAAGCTTTGTTTCAATTGTCGACATTTTGTGCGCTTTGTTAAAAAGCCTACAGTTGTGTGAAAACTCAAATTTCTTTTTTTGGCTATATCTCCTATAATTCACAAGGTTTTTAAGCCGGCCTAAATCCGGTACAAAAATTGCTTCTGGCTTTCTCGATCAACTTAGGGCTATTACTGTTCTGCGTTGGTAAGACCTAAATAATAACAAAGAACGTTTCCCAACCACGACGCGGTTAATGGTAAAACGCTAGCATCACTGATTAATCTAGTTTAGCGTGGTGTGTTGGAAACCTAGCAGTTAAAACAAATATAGCAGGCCACTTAGTATGGCCTAAATGAGTTTTTAGCGGCAGACCAAACACTAGGAGTTGTTAAATGATTGAAACCTTTTACGATGTCATGCGTAGGCAAGGCATAACCCGCCGTAGTTTCCTTAAGTTTTGTAGTTTAACGGCCGCCTCTTTAGGGCTCTCGCCGGCTTTCGCACCTAAAATTGCCCACGCCATGGAAACTAAGCCGCGCATACCGGTACTCTGGTTACATGGCTTGGAATGCACGTGCTGCTCCGAATCTTTTGTCCGCTCTGGCCATCCTTTAGCCAAAGATGTGATCTTATCGATGCTGTCGCTGGACTATGATGACACTATCATGGCTGCTGCAGGCCATAACGCCGAAGCGATAGTGGATGAAATTGTTGAAAAATACAAAGGCAACTATATCTTGGCGGTTGAGGGCAATGCCCCGTTAGCAGAAGACGGCATGTATTGCATCATTGGCGGTAGGCCTTTTGTTGACCAGCTTAAATATGCCGCGGAAAACTGCAAAGCCATTATCTCCTGGGGCTCATGCGCATCATGGGGTTGCGTGCAAGCGGCACATCCTAACCCTACCCGGGCAACCCCGGTTCATAAAATCCCTGGTTTGGCGGACAAACCGATTATTAAAGTACCTGGCTGCCCACCCATTGCCGAGGTAATGACGGCGGTGGTGACTTACTTGTTAACGTTTGAAAAATTACCTACTTTAGACCGCCAAGGCCGCCCACAAATGTTCTACAGCCAACGCATCCATGACAAATGCTACCGGCGGCCACATTTTGATGCGGGCCAATTTGTGGAGCATTGGGATGATGAAGGCGCCCGCCAAGGCCATTGCTTATACAAAATGGGTTGTAAAGGGCCAACCACTTATAACGCTTGCTCCACCGTGCGCTGGAACGAAGGCACTTCGTTTCCAATACAAGCGGGCCATGGTTGCATAGGTTGTTCCGAAGATGGTTTTTGGGATAAAGGCAGTTTTTACCAACGTCTTACCGACATCAACCAATTTGGCATTGAAGCCAATGCTGATGCCGTTGGTGGTACCGCAGCCACTATTGTTGGCGCAGGTATAGCCGCCCATGCCGGTTTAACGGCATTAAACCGTTCGAAACAAGCTAGCGACAAACAACCAGGAGCAGAACAATAATGACAGTCTCAAACACGCCTAACGGATTTCATTTAAATGACACAGGCCGCCGCGTTGTGGTTGACCCGGTTACCCGTATCGAAGGCCACATGCGCTGTGAAGTCAATATAGATGAGGACAACTTTATCCGCAATGCGGTATCCAGCGGCACCATGTGGCGGGGCTTGGAAGTTATCCTAAAAGGCCGCGACCCACGTGATGCTTGGGCATTTGTACAGCGCATCTGTGGCGTTTGCACGGGTACCCATGCCTTAACGTCGGTGCGCGCGGTTGAGGATGCACTGAAAATCCAAATTCCGGAAAATGCCAATTCTATCCGCAATATTATGCAGTTGAGTTTGCAAGTCCACGATCACTTGGTGCATTTTTACCATTTGCATGCCTTGGACTGGGTCAATCCGGTCAATGCCTTAAAAGCTGACCCGAACGCCACTTCGGTATTGCAGCAATCGATTTCGCCGCATCATCCTAAGTCGTCACCGGGCTATTTTCGTGATATCCAAAACCGCTTGCTCAAGTTTGTTGAATCCGGGCAGTTAGGGCCGTTTAAAAACGGTTATTGGACTAACCCTGCCTATTTATTACCGCCAGAAGCGGATTTGATGGCAGTGACCCACTATTTGGAAGCGTTGGATTTTCAAAAAGACATTATGAAAATCCGCGCCGTATTCGGTGGCAAAGACCCGCATCCCAACTGGCTGGTGGGCGGTGTGCCTTGCGCCATCAATGTTGATGATGTGGGGGCTACTGGTGCCATCAACATGGAGCGCTTAAATTTAGTTTCTTCCATTATTGACCGCACCATCACCTTTATAGACCAAGTTTATATTCCAGATATATTGGCTATCGCAGGCTTTTATAAAGGTTGGCTGTACGGCGGCGGTATATCAGGGCAAAGTTTGTTGGCTTATGGCGATATCCCTGATAAAGCCAATGATTATTCAGCGGCTAATTTATTAATGCCGCGTGGCGCCATCATCAACGGCGATTTAACTAAAGTCCATGAAGTGGATTTGGCTGACCCTGAGCAAATTAAAGAATACATCCCGCATTCTTGGTACAAATATCCAGACGAATCCCAAGGCCTACATCCTTGGGATGGTATTACCGAAGCCAATTATAAATTGGGGCCTAATACCAAAGGTGACCGTACCCACATCCAAGCTTTGGATGAGGCGGCCAAATATTCCTGGATTAAAGCGCCGCGCTGGCGTGGCCATGCCATGGAAGTTGGGCCTTTAGCGCGCTATGTGGTGGGCTATGCCCAAGGCCATAAGGAAATGACAGAACAAATCAATTTTGTCTTAAAAACCTTAGACCTGCCTGTTACAGCCTTGTTCTCAACCTTAGGCAGGACTGCGGCACGCGGCTTGGAAGCACAATGGGCGGCCGGCAAAATGCGCTATTTTATGGATAAACTCATTGCTAACATCAAAGCCGGCGATTTAGCCACGGCCAATGTAGCCAAATGGGATCCAGAAACCTGGCCTAGCAGTGTTAAAGGTATTGGTTTTACTGAAGCCCCACGGGGCGCATTGGCGCATTGGCTAAAAATTGAAGACACTAAAATTGCTAATTATCAATGCGTAGTACCGACAACTTGGAATGGTTCGCCCCGCGATGAGCAAGGAAATATCGGTGCTTTTGAGGCGGCCTTGATGAATACCAAGGTGGAACGCCCCGAAGAACCGGTTGAAATTTTGCGCACTTTGCATAGTTTTGATCCCTGCTTGGCCTGCTCTACACATATTATCAGCCCAGACGGTACCGAATTAACCCAAGTTAAAGTTCGATAAGGAGAACGTGATGAGACAAATTTACAGTGTAGTGTTATCGATAGCCGCTTTCTGGGGTCTGTCAACACCAGTATGGGCGCATACCGGTGTGTTACCGGCCACTGGGTTAAGCGATGGTTTTCTGCACCCCTTTATGGGCTTGGAGCATAGCCTGGTTATGTTAGGTGTGGGCTTATTAGCGGCAACCCAGCCTTGGGTCGTGGCCAAAAAAATAGTCCTGGTATTTTTAGCGGCAATGCTGGCAGGGGCTAGTTTAGGTTTGTATGGCGTCCAGTTCGCTTATGTAGAAACGGCCATTTTACTGTCTTTAATGGTAATTGGCGGCTTGTTGCTGGTTAATCAATTAACCCTGTCCAACGCAGTTATCACCGCCTTAGTCGGTGGCAGCGGGCTCATGCATGGTTTGGCACATGGCAGTGAAATTCCGTCTACTGCCTCAGCTTATGCTTATTTAGTCGGCATGTTGTCAGCCACCGTATTGTTGCATGGCTTAGGTTTAAGCCTAGGTAAGCGCCTAAACCGTGGTTACGCTAAGCTGTTGCTGCGCGTATACGGCATAGCAACTGGCGTGCTTGGCGCTGGCTTATTATTGACCGCGTAAGGGGATTATCATGTCCGAATCCCAAGCTGCTGTTACACCACCTGTTTATGTTTATGAAGTACCAGTACGGCTTTGGCATGGCTTAAATGCCATTGCTATCGTGGTATTGGCGGTTACCGGCTATTTAATCGCAGCCCCTTTAGCCACAGTCACGGGTGAGGCTTCTGAGCATTATTTAATGGGCTACATCCGGTTTGCCCATTTTGCTGCGGGTTATATTTTAGCCATAGCCTTAATTGTCCGTTTGTATTGGGCAATAGTCGGTAACGAACATGCCCGGCAAATCTTTTTACCGCCATTATTAAACCGGCAATTTTGGTTAGGCGTGTGGCATGAGCTGCTATGGTATGGCTTTATTGCTAAAGCACCCGGCAAATATATTGGCCATAATCCGTTAGCTGTTTTGGCCATGCATTTTGCTTTTGTCTGGGGCGTCTTATTTATGATCGTCACGGGCTTTGCTTTGTATGGCGAAGGCGCTGGGCATGGTCATTGGTCTTATGTCCTGTTTAGTGCTTGGGTGTTGCCGTTGTTTGGTGATAGCCAAAGCTTGCACAGCTGGCACCATTTAGTGATGTGGCTGATTGTTTGCTTTGTGCTGATCCATGTTTACGTGGCGATACGGGAAGATAAACTTTCCGGGCAAAGCGTGCTGTCAACCATAGTAACCGGCTGGCGCACGTTTAAAGACGATAAACCAGTAGACGACGCGCATTAATCATGCCGGCAAGCAAGCAAATTTTACTGCTAGGGATAGGTAACCTGTTATGGGCGGACGAAGGCTTTGGCGTACGCGTGATTGAACGCTTACAAAAAAGTTATCGTTTTGCCGATAACGTGTCTGTCATGGATGGCGGCACCCAAGGCGTATATTTGGTGGAACATGTCCAAGCTGCCGAGGTGCTTATTGTGTTTGATGCGATAGATTATGGCCTGCCGCCCGCGACCTTAAAATGTATCCATGATGCCGAAGTGCCTAATTTTATGGGTGCCAAAAAAATGAGCTTACATCAAACCGGCTTTCAGGAAGTCTTGGCTATGGCGCAAATGCTTGGGGACTACCCTGAGCATTTGCTGCTGATCGGCGTGCAACCAGAAGAGCTGGAAGATTTCGGTGGTAGCTTACGGCCTAGTGTAAAAGCACAAATCCAGCCCGCCATCGATATTGCCTTAGCTTATCTGCAAGATTTTGGGGTTAAGGTAGATGCGGTGGCGGATACCGCAGAATTAGCCGACCCAATTATGGACATCCAGCGCTACGAGCAAGAGCGTCCTGCCGCTGAGCTTGCCTGCCGTATTGGTGATGAGCGGGTGTTGTTATCCGATGCGTTTGAGTTAAAGCAGCCACAAGATTCTGATTTGCCTAGTTTGCAAATTGACGTTGATTACCGGGGTAAATACTGATGTGCATAGGCCTGCCCATGCAAGTGCTAGAACGTCGTGGCGAACTAGCCTTATGCGCTTATCAAGGCGACACCAGCCTAGTGGACATGATGCTGGTTGGAGAGCAAGCTGTTGGCACTTGGGTGCTGGTGTTTTTACAAACGGCCAGGGAAGTGCTTAGCGAACAAGCCGCCCAACAAATTAATGATGCGTTGCTCGCCATGCAATTGGCGATGCAAGGCGAAACCCAGTTAGACCACTTGTTTGCCGATTTGATAGACCGCGAACCACAATTGCCGGAGTTTTTAAAATCATGAGATCTGTCTTATTGGAACAGCTACAAACCCGCCATGGTTTGCCTTTGCTGGATGCCGACAACTTTGACCACTTTGTTTACGGCAATGACACGGTCTTGCTGTTTTTTAGCAACGATCCGGTACAATTTCCGGAGAGTAATGATGTAGCCGTGATCTTACCGGAATTGCTTAAAACCTTTAGTGGCCGCATGCAGGCCGGCGTTATCAGCAAGGCTATCGAACGTGAACTGCAAGCCCGATACCATTTTACCAGCTGGCCAGCGTTAGTTTTTTTGCGTGGCGGGGAGTATTTAGGCGTGGTTACCGGCATAAAAAATTGGCAGGAATATATTGTTGAAATTGGCCAGGTTTTAGCTGCTGAAGTATCTAGCCCGCCTGGCTTTGATTTAGAAAAGGTCTGTAAGGCTGGCCATTAATGGTATTGGCTTAAGCCCTGCTAAACAGTTCACCGCAGCATTTACATTAAATAACAAAACTATGGTTTCTATATCTATCCCCATTATTGGTGTCGGCTCACAGCCTACAGAGGAAGACGGCGCAGAGCTTGACTATTTAGCGATGCCTGCGGAAATGGCGACTTATCGCATGCCAGAGGTGTCGGTAGATTTAAACCATGCTGATTTAGCTCAAGCCAAAGCAGTTTTACAGCAGTTGGAACAGGCTCTGAATAGGTATCCCACGGCGGCGCCTAGCATAGCATTAACTGGCTTGGGGACTATCAACCGGCAATTTATTGATGAAGTCTTGGGGGAAGGCGAAGTCAGCATAATTTGTTCCGGTACAGAAAAGTTTTATATTCAAGAATCGGTGCTGGCTGGGGTTTGGCGCGTGCAACAGCTAAACCAACAAAAGCAAGTGCTGAAGGATAACTTAGAAGTTGGCATTATCCCGACCTTATTGCTGCAATCTACATTTAGCCAGGCGGCCAGCCAAATTGATACACATTGGACTAGCTTGCCAGACGGTGTGATGAATGCGCCACCGGTTTTAGCCGAGCTAAATGCCAAAATTGCCAACTATCAAACGGGTATGGAGCCGCACTGCATCAACTTAAGCCTGCTGCCGCAAACCGAGCAAGATTTGGCTTTTTTGGAGCAACGCCTAGGCTTGGGTGTGGTTACAATTTTATCGCGGGGTTATGGTAATTGCAGGATCACGGCAACCGCTACCAAAAATCTTTGGTGGATACATTATTTCAATTCGCAAGACGTGTTGATCTTAAATACCTTGGAAGTTAGTGATGTACCGAATGTCGCTTGTGCATCGCCGGAAGATATTGCCGATAGTGCGCAGCGCTTAGCAGAAATTTTAAAGGTCTATTTATGAGCGAGGCTTTTTTCGCAAGCGCTTATGGCGGCAACTTTGCCAATTTGCCACCGGAAACCCGTTTGGAATGCAAAATTTGCTGGCATGTGTATGATCCCGAGCAAGGCGATGAATTTTGGCAAATTGCCAAAGGCACGCCGTTTTCTGAATTGCCTGAGCATTGGAGCTGCCCTGAATGTGGCAGCAAAAAACAAGATTTTTTAGTCTTGGATGAGTGAAGTGGTTTGGCTAGATAGCGACCAAATTGGCCTAGCCTTGGAAGCGACTTTTAACAGGATTCAGCATACCCGTATGCAAGACATGCCAGTACTGAACCCGGCTTTATCCGTGCAAGCCTTGGCCTTTAAGCGTTATCAACAAGATTGGCTAGGGGTTTTGATTACGCCTTGGTTTATGAATTTAGTGTTGTTGCCAAACTTGCCCAGCACTTGGCATCAGCAAGCGCCGGGCAACAAATTTAGCGCCGCTTTTCCTTATGGCGTGTTTGAATTTACCGTTGCCCATGACGCACAACTGGGTGTTTACGCACTATGCTCATTGTTTTCACCAATGTTTGAATTTGCTGGCCAAGCTGAAGCGGTCAGCGCGGCGCAAGCGGCTATACAGGGCTTGCTGACACCGCCTGAGGCACCTAAGGCGCAGGCAATTAGCCGTCGGGACTTGCTGCGCGGTAAATTGAGTTCAGGGCGCACATAAGTGAACCTGGCCGGAAACCTACAAATTGATATTCAACATCAGTCTGGTAGGGTATGCCAAGTCACTATAGCGTCTAGCAGGCCAACGGGTATTGCCCGTGTCCTGTGCGGCAACACGCCAGAACAGGCGCTGCAAAAAGTACCGCTGTTATTTAGTTTATGCCGAAATGCACAAGCTTATGCCGCCTTGCAAGCTTGCCAAATGGCTTTAGGCATAGTGCCGGACACCGCCGTTAATGCCGCCCAGAACTTATTGGTACAAGTAGAAAGCTGGCGTGAACAATGTTGGCGGATTTTGTTGGATTGGCCTAGGTTTATCGGCTTAAGTCCAGATAAAGCTAGCTTAGCTGCGTTAATGCAATTTGAGGGTGCAATAAAGCATGCGTTGTTTGGATCGGCTGAGGCTTTTCAATGGCATAACCCGGCTAATCCAGATCTTAGCGCCGTTAGCCAAATACTAGAGGCGGTCACAGCTAAAGTTGATGCTGCCGTGTTTGCCGGGGAGCTTAACGGATTTTTAGCACTGGAAAACCAAATGCAGTTACAGCACTGGTTACAAAAAAGCCCTACGGTAGCCGCGCAGTTGCTGACTTTGGTTTATCAGAATAATTGGTGTGCCAGCGGTAACAACACGCAGGCTTGTTTACCGGATACCCTAAGTGCGGCTGACCTTAACCAGGAAATGCATGCGCAAGGGGCTGAGGCTTTTGCCAGCCAACCTAAGTGGCAAGGCAGTTGCCAAGAAAGCAGCATATTAACGCAGCTTAAGAGCGCACCTTTGATAGTTGACCTGGCGAGCTATTATGGCAATGCTTTGATCGTACGTTTAGTGGCACGGCTGTTGGCAGTCGCCAGTATCCCTAGACAATTGCAACAGCTATGCGGGCAGCAGGGCCATGCTTCGGCAATGCCAGGAGCGCAGCGGCAAAACGCGGGTATCGGCTTAGGGCAAGTGCAAGCTGCGCGTGGCTTGCTGCTGCATAGGGCAGAAATAGGCGCGGGATTGATCAAGGCTTACCACATTATTGCCCCGACTGAGTGGAACTTTCACCCAGAAGGGGTTGTGGCGCATAGCCTTAAGCAATTACAGGCGAGTAACCAAGATAAACTAAAAGCACAGGCCGAATTAATAATCAACGCCATCGACCCTTGCGTGCAAACCGCGTTACATTTTACTGACCTAGACCTAAGGACTCCGGCTTATGCAGGTTAATACTGGCTTGTACAATCAGATATTTAAGCATAAGCTGAAAGATAGGGTTAAGCATGCATGAGTTGTCGCTGTGCGAAAGCATTTTACAAGTTTTAGAGCAGCAGGCTGAGGTTCAGCAATATCATAAAGTCAAAACGGTTTGGCTGGAGATAGGCGCGCTGTCTGGCATTGAGGTGGAGGCGCTGCGCTTTAGTTTTGATATTGTCATGCAAGGTTCGTTGGCGGAACAGGCGCAGCTTGAGATTATCCAATTACCGGGCCAGGCCTGGTGCATGCAATGTGCCTGTAATGTGGCCGTCGAACAGTTATACGATGTCTGCCCACTGTGCGGTAGCCATCAATTGCAGGTGAATAGTGGAGATCAAATGCGTATTAAAGAATTGGAGGTAGAGTAATGTGTGGCGTATGCGGCTGCGGCGAGGGCCATTCCCACTCGCACAATGAAGAGCACGACCATGGGCATAACCACGAGCATAAGCATGCTTTTGTGCTTAAGCCCCAGCATGCCCATGCACCCGGTTTAAGTCCGGCACGCATGGTGCAGATTGAGCAGGATATCCTGTCTAAAAATAATCAGTATGCTAACGAAAACCGAAACTTTTTTAGCCAGCGCGGTATGTTGGTGCTTAATTTGGTGTCCAGCCCAGGTTCAGGTAAAACTACGTTGTTAACCGAAACCATCACACGTTTAAAAGACCAGCTGGATATTACGGTGATCGAAGGTGACCAACAAACTGCCCGCGATGCTGACCGTATCCGCGCTACTGGCGTGTCTGCGTTGCAAATCAATACCGGCAAAGGCTGCCATTTGGACGCCCAGCGTGTCGGCCAAGCGGTAACCAGCTTGGCACCGAAAGAGCACAGCTTGTTATTTATCGAAAATGTCGGCAATTTGGTGTGCCCATCGGCCTTTGATTTGGGCGAAGCGCACAAAGTGGTGATTTTGTCGGTGACCGAAGGGGAAGACAAACCGATTAAATACCCCGACATGTTCCATGCCGCCGACTTGATGATCTTAAATAAAACCGATTTGTTGCCGTATTTGGATTTTGATAGCGAACAATGTATCCAATATGCCAAGCAAGTTAATCCTAAGATTAAAGTGCTGCCTTTATCTGCTAAAACCGGTGTAGGCATGGACAGCTGGCTGTGTTGGCTAAAAGCGGAATTAGACCTGCAACGGATCAATTATGCTTAGCCGTGTTTTTTTGCAGCATTTACAAGGCGTGAAACTATGTGCTTAGCCTTGCCAGCGCAAATTGTCGCTATAGACCCGGTGACTGATATGGCCACGGCTTCGGTAGATAATGTTAAGGTAGAAGTCTCACTCGCCTTGGTGGACGATATTGCCATAGGCGACTACGTGCTGGTGCATGTAGGCTATGCGCTACAGAAAATCGACGAAGACGAAGCCATCAAAACCCTGGCTTTATTTGCCGAAGCTGGCTTAACCTCGCAGGCATGAAATACATTGATGAATTCCGCCAGCAGAGCCTAGCCCAGCAATTGGCTAAAGCCATTGCGCAAACAGCTGATACTGGGCGGCAATACCGGTTAATGGAATTTTGCGGTGGCCACACCCACGCCATTTACCGCTATGGTGTGCAGGATTTGATGCCAGACAATGTTGAATTTATCCATGGCCCAGGCTGCCCAGTGTGTGTCTTGCCTACCGGGCGCATCGACAATGCTATCCAGTTACTGGAACAGCATGACGCGATACTTTGCACCTACGCGGATTTAATGCGGGTACCGGCATCCAACCGTACTAGCCTATTAAAAGCTAAGGCACTAGGTGCGGATATCCGGATGATTTATTCCAGTCAAGACGCCTTAAAAATTGCCCGTGACAATCCGTCCCGGCAAGTAGTGTTTTTTGCCATAGGCTTTGAGACCACCACGCCGCCAACCGCGGTTGTCATCAAGCAGGCACAAGCCGAGCAACTGGCTAACTTTAGCGTGTTTTGCAACCATGTTTTAACGCCATCTGCCATGCAGGCAATTTTGGATGCTGCAGAGCCTATCGCGATTGATGGCTTTCTTGGGCCTTCCCATGTCAGCACTGTAATTGGTAGCCAGCCTTACCAAGGTTTTGCCGAAAACTATGCTAAGCCTATCGTGATTGCAGGCTTTGAACCCTTGGACGTTATGCAATCTACGCTGATGCTAATAAACCAGTTGAACACAGGCCGTCACCAAGTAGAAAATGAATACAGCCGTGCAGTTACACCACAAGGCAACCAAAAAGCCCAAGCTTTAATGCAAGAAGTTTTTGAAGTACGCCCTGAATTTGAATGGCGGGGCTTAGGCCTAATTGCAAACAGCGCTTTAAAACTCAAAGCCGTTTATGCCGATTTTGATGCTGAACCACGTTTTAACCTGCCCGCCATTGCCGCATCCGATGTTAAAGGTTGTGAATGCCCAGCTATTTTACGCGGCGCTAAAAAACCGCAAGACTGCAAATTACTGGGTACGGTGTGCACACCTGAAAATCCGATGGGTTCCTGTATGGTCTCATCTGAAGGCGCATGCGCGGCGTATTGGTCGTATGGGCGGCTGCGCGGTTAAGGCCTGTTGGCTAAGTTTAATAGCCGTAAGACTATTTAGGAATAGCAAAGCTAAACTAACGCTAAAGTTGTCAGGATTTTCTTAGCAATCAGCTCAGCTGGCTTCGGTTTTGATAGATCTGATCAGAATTAACCCAAGGCCCAGGCTAATACAAGCTATCCAACTAAAGCAACTATTTCCCAATCCTATGCCAGACACGAGATAAAAACCCAGTGGCTAAACCCTATACTTACCCTTTAAACCTTAAAACCGGCCAGGTCGACCTCAGCCATGGTGGCGGTGGCCGTGCGATGGCCCAGCTTATTGATGAATTGTTCATTAAACATTTTGATAACGATTTACTGCGCCAGCATAATGATCAAGCCTTATTCAACGTACCAGCAGGGCGATTAGCCATTAGCACCGATGGCCATGTCATCTCGCCGCTGTTTTTTCCAGGTGGTAATATTGGCGCGTTGGCGGTGCACGGCACAGTAAATGATGTTTGTATGTCCGGCGCGCAGCCGCTTTATTTGTCGGCTGGGTTTATTTTGGAAGAAGGTTTGGCGTTGGCGGATTTGGAGCGTATTGTTATCAGCATGGCTGCTGCTGCCAAACTGGCCGGTACACCTATCATTACTGGCGATACCAAAGTGGTGGAGCGTGGTAAGGGCGATGGCGTGTTTATTACCACAACCGGAGTCGGTATCGTCCCTGAAGGCGTACATATTTCAAGTGACCGGGCGAAGGCTGGGGATGCTATTTTACTTAGCGGTAGCATAGGTGACCACGGTGTGGCGATTATGGCTAGCCGCGAAAACTTACAATTTCAAACTACGCTGCTATCGGATTCCGCGGCCTTGAATTCACTAGTTGCCGATATGGTCAAGACGGCACCTGCCGGTATCAACTGTTTGCGTGACCCCACCCGTGGCGGCTTGGCAACAGCCTTGAATGAGTTGGCACAGCAATCAGGGGTAGGCATGCTAATTGATGAGCAACATATCCCCGTCAAATCGGAAGTTAAAGCGGCTTGTGAAATCTTAGGTTTAGACCCGCTCTATGTCGCCAACGAAGGTAAGCTGGTATGTATCTGCACACCCCAAGCGGCCGAAAGCTTGCTGACGGTGATGCGGCAACACCCTTTAGGCCATGATGCCGCCATAATTGGTAGCGTTATTGCCGATGAACACGGCTTTGTGCAAATGACCACCAGTTTTGGTGGCCGCCGTATTGTCGATTGGCCCGTGGGTGAACAACTACCACGTATTTGCTAATGATGGCTAAGGCCATCCGGCTACGCGGTATCGTGCAAGGCGTGGGCATGCGCCCAGCGCTGTGGCATCTGGCTAAGCAATATCACCTTAGCGGCAGTGTTTGGAATGATGGTGAAGGTGTGATGATCCATGCCTTTGGCAGCGAGCTGGAGCTTGCAGGCTTTATCCGGCAAATCCCTTTGCAACTGCCGCCGCTGGCTAAGCTTGATAGCCTAGACGTACAAAGTTTGGACCTGCTTCCTGATAGTGCTGAATTTAACATTATTGCCAGCCAACAAACTGGCGTAGATACCCTAATCCCCGCTGATGCAGCCACATGTGCCGCTTGTTTGGCAGAAATTGCCGACCCTAATAATCGTCGATACGGTTATGCCTTTACCCATTGCACGCACTGCGGGCCACGCTTATCGATTATTAACGCCATGCCTTATGACCGCTGCCATACCAGTATGGCGGAGTTTGCCATGTGTGGCTTATGCCAGCAGGAATACGACAACCCTGCCGACCGCCGTTTCCATACCCAGGCGAATTGCTGCCCCGAATGTGGCCCTAAACTATGGCTGCAAGATCGTACTGGCCAGCGTTTAGATATTGACGCGGTAATTGCGCACGCCGCCAAACTAATCCAACAAGGTAATATCATTGCGATAAAAGGTTTGGGCGGCTTTCATTTAGCGTGTGATGCCAATAATGCAGATGCTGTTCGCCGTTTGCGCACAGGCAAGCGCCGTTACGCCAAAGCGTTTGCCTTAATGGCAAAAAATATTGATATGATTGCCCAATATGCCGAAGTAGGGGAGCTAGACGCACTAGCCTTGCAGGACAAAGCGGCCCCTATCGTACTGTTGGCCGCGCAAGGTGCAAAACTTGCCACAGATGTGGCTCCGGGCGATGACAAGCTAGGTTTTATGCTGCCATATACACCGCTACATAGCTTATTGTTACAGGAATTGGCCTATCCCATCGTGTTAACTTCCGGCAATATCAGCGATGAGCCACAATGTATCAGCAATCAGGACGGTTACGAAAAACTCCTAGGTATAGCCGATTATTGGTTGCTGCATAACCGTGACATCATTAACCGTTTGGACGATTCAGTCGTGCGCACAATGGCTGGTGACTTGCGGGTACTGCGCCGAGGCCGCGGATACAGCCCAGAAGCATTGGCCTTGCCGCCGGGTTTTGAAGATGCCGATAATATCTTGGCGATGGGTGCTGAATTAAAAAATAGTTTTTGCTTGCTTAAAAATGGCCTAGCCATAGTTTCCCAGCATATCGGCGATTTGGAAAATGCCGCGGTGCAACAGGATTACCGCCTAGCTATCAAGCTATACCTGCAATTGTATGCCGCCCAGGTGGATACGGTTGCCGTGGACTGGCATCCCGGTTATTTATCAAGCCAATACGGCCATGAATTGGCCAACCGCCATCAGGCTAACGTGGTTACAGTTCAACACCATCACGCCCATTTGGCCGCCGTGTTGGCTGAACACGGTGTGGGTTTAAGCGCAGCACCAGTGTTGGCGGCTGTGTTTGATGGCTTGGGATTCGCTGAAAACGGCCAATTATGGGGCGGGGAGTTTTTGTTAGGGGATTACCAAAACTGTATCCGGTTAGGCCATTTCCAGGCGATGGCGTTGCCTGGCGGTAGCCAAGCCATGCTAGAGCCTTGGCGTAATGCCTATGCCCACTTACAGCATTATTTTACGTGGCCTGATTTGCAGCACCGCTATGGTGGCCTAGACATCATCAAACTACTGGCCAGTAAGCCCTTGGCTACGCTAGACAGCATGATAGCAAACCAGCTTAATTCACCCTTGTCGAGCTCATGCGGACGTTGGTTTGATGCTTTTGCCGCAGCCCTTGGTTTACATGCTGAGCGTATCCAATACGAAGGCCAAGCCGCCATCGCCTTAGAAACCCTGGCCGCACCAGCATTCGCCTTAGCCCAAGCTTATCCTCAGGCATACGCTATTGAGTGCCAACAGGATTTATTAGTACTCAATTGGCAAGGCCTATGGCTAGCAGTATTAGACGATCTTAAGCAAGGCATTAATAACGCCCAAATAGCCGCCCGTCTCCATCAAAGCCTGGTGTCAGGTAGCGTGGCGCTATTGCTTAAGCTAAGCGCTAGCACGGCGACCGACTGTATTGTGTTAACTGGCGGGGTATTTCAAAACCGTTTACTTTTAGAAGGTGTTTCCCAACAATTACAGCAACAGGGTAAACATGTGCTAATCCCTAGCCGCTATCCTTTAAACGATGGCGGCCTAGCACTGGGACAGGCCTTAATCGCTGCGGCACAGCAGCCAAAAATACAGCATGTTGCTTAAAAAACATCGAAAAACCAGCACATGTTGCCAAAAAGCATTTTGGCAATTGGCGTAATTGGAGGGTATAGCTATGAACGACTTAAAAGAGAAAACGCGTTGATGTTGCCTTATGACAGCCGTTTAAAAGCCAACTCCCGGGTTTTGCGCAACCATATGACCGATGCCGAGCAAAAGCTGTGGCAACGCTTACGCCGTAAACAAATCAACGGCTGGCAGTTTTACCGGCAAAAACCACTAGGGTCTTATATAGTCGATTTTTACTGTGCAGCGGCTCACTTAGTGATCGAAATCGACGGTAGCCAACATTATGAGCTGAAACATCAACAGGCTGACCAACTCAGGGATGAATATCTTAACGGTTTGGGGCTGCGGGTGCTGCGCTTTAACAATCGGCAGGTGTTGTTGGAGATTGAAGAGGTGCTTGAGTGTATTTCTAAAATCCCCCCTAACCCCCCTTTTTCAAAGGGGGGGGAAATGATCGGTTAGAAGCCGAAGCTATGAAGCTAGGGGTAAACAAGTTCCTAATGGGCTAGGTTTTAATCCATAAATGGGCGGGCTCGGTATATTAAGCGGGTAGACCAGCATCGTATAACCGATTTCCCCCTTTGAAAAAGGGGGGCTAGGGGGGATTAGCAAAACAAAACGTGGTTTGGGGGATGGTTAAGATTTTTTTTCAACAGGCTAATCAACTCAGGAATGAATATCTTAACGGTTTGGGGCTGCGGGTGCTGCGCTTTAACAATCGGCAGGTGTTGTTGGAGATTGAAGAGGTGCTTGAGTGTATCTCTAAAATCCCCCCTAACCCCCCTTTTTCAAAGGGGGGTAAATGATCGGTTAGAAGCCGAAGCTATGAAGCTAGGGGTAAACAAGTCCCTAATGGGATAGGTGTTAATCCATAAATGGGCGGGCTCGGTTTATAAAGTGGGTAGACCAACATCGTATAACCGATTCCCCCCTTTAAAAAAGTAGGGAGGATTAGTTTGATAGGGTGGACGGGGGAATTAACAGTGCTTTTGTCAGCGATGTAGCAAGGTGGTACAAGTCCCTAATGGGCTAGGTTTTAATCCATAAATGGGCGGGCTCGGTATATTAAGTGGGTAGACCAGCATCGTATAACCGATTCCCCCCTTTAAAAAAGTAGGGAGGATTAGTTTGATAGGGTGGACGGGGGAATTAACAGTGCTTTTGTCAGCGATGTAGCAAGGTGGTACAAGTTCCTAATGGGATAGGCGT
>JBAZXA010000003.1:291444-381384 GCA_041660045.1 Methylococcaceae bacterium
CATCGTATAACCGATTCCCCCCTTTAAAAAAGTAGGGAGGATTAGTTTGATAGGGTGGACGGGGGAATTAACAGTGCTTTTGTCAGCGATGTAGCAAGGTGGTACAAGTTCCTAATGGGATAGGCGTTAATCCATAAATGGGCGGGCTCGGTTTATAAAGTGGGTAGACCAGCATCGTATAACCGATTCCCCCCTTTGAAAAAGGGGGGCTAGGGGGGATTAGCAAAACAAAACGTGGTTTGGGGGATGGTTAAGATTTTTTTTCAACAGGCTAATCAACTCAGGAATGAATATCTTAACGGTTTGGGGCTGCGGGTGCTGCGCTTTAACAATCGGCAGGTGTTGTTGGAGATTGAAGAGGTGCTTGAGTGTATTTCTAAAATCCCCCCCCCCTTTTTCAAAGGGGGGGGGGGGAATGATCGGTTAGAAGCCGAAGATATGAAGCTAGGGGTAAACAAGTTCCTAATGGGCTAGGTTTTAATCCATAAATGGGCGGGCTCGGTATATTAAGTGGGTAGACCAGCATCGTAAACCGATTCCCCCCTTTGAAAAAGGGGGGCTAGGGGGGATTAGCGCAGAGTGTACTTCTCTGTCAGTAACTCCTGCAATATAGTGAGGTGTCATTCCGGTTCGCTTTCTAGCCCGGCTTGTTCGGTGAGTTGTTTTGGGATGGCTTTTTTGACTTTAACGCCTAGGTCGACAAAACTGCTGGCTTGGCGGATTAAATTGCCGTTGCCTTGGGTGAGTTTGTTCATTATGCCATCATAGGTATGGTTAACGGTGCTGAGTTGTTTGCCTAATTTGTCTAACTCTTCAACAAAGCCGCGGATTTTGTCGTAAACCACGCCGGCTTTATCGGCAATTGCCCGGGCGTTTTCATTTTGGCGTTCGTAGCGCCAAATATTTTCGATGGTACGTAAGGTCGCCAGTAAGGTGGTGGGTGTTACTACGATAATTTTGTGTTCAAAAGCATCGCTAAATAAACGTTCATCGGCTTGGAATGCGGCCATAAAAGCGGCTTCTATGGGCATAAACAGTAACACAAAATCTAAGGAGCGTATGCCTTTTAAACTGGAATAGTCTTTGTTGCTTAGGCTTTTAATATGCTCGCGCACGGCTTCGGTATGTTGCTTTAAAGCTAGGCTACGTTCGTTGTCGTCGTCACTGGAGCAATAACGCTCATAGGCCAGCAATGAGACTTTGGAGTCAATAATGACGTCTTTATCTTCAGGCAAATGAATAATGACATCAGGTTTAAATAAGTGGTTATCTTGATCCCGAAAAGCCCCTTGGGTTTCATATTCGGCACCTTTGCGTAAACCGGATTTTTCCAAGACTTTTTCCAAGATCATTTCACCCCAATTGCCTTGGGTTTTCTTGTCGCCTTTTAAGGCGCGTGTCAAGTTTAAGGCCTCTTGGTTCATTTTAGCGGTGTCTCGGCGTAGCGAGATGATCTCTTCGCGCAGGGAAATACGGTCTTTGTTTTCATTGTCGTAAACCGTTTCTATGCGCTGTTTAAACTCACCCAATTGTTCGCGTAACGGCGTTACGATGTATTCCATGCTGGTCTTATTGTGCTCACTAAATTGCTTGCTGCGTTCTTCAAAAATACGTGTGGCCAAATTTTCAAATTGGGTTTTTAGCTGGGCCTCGGCATTTTGTAGCAGCGTTAGCTTTTCATCATTATGTTTGATTTGCTCCGCCATACGCGTTTGCAACTCAGCAGTTTTAGTGCGCGCTTCAAACAGCTGCTGCTGTAATTGTTTAGATTCCATCTCTAACTGCGGCAACTGTTTTAGTTTTTCTTGCGCCACGGCCAATTCAGTTTGGCTTTGTTGTAAGGCTAAACGTACTTTGTTGGAACCCAAACGCTGCACTAACAGGCCTAATAGCAGGCCGATTATCAGCATGAGCGCGGGTAACCATAATTCAGATAAAGCCAGCATGTGGTTTGGCAATTATAAACGCTTGAAAATCGCTTCAGCGATATCTAACGTCCTGTCCAGATCTTCATCAGTGTGCGCAGCCGAGACAAAACCGGCTTCAAATGCGGATGGGGCTAAATACACGCCTTGTTCCAACATAGCATGAAAAAAACGTTTAAAGCGGTTTTGGTCGCACTGCATGACTTGCGCAAAGCTGTTGATGCGTTCTTCTGCACTAAAAAACATACCAAACATGGCCCCTACAGAATTGGTGGTAAAGTTGATTCCAGCCTTGTCTGCGCTTAGGCTAAGGCCAGTTGTGAGTTTTTCAGTTTTTGCCGTTAAGCGCTCATAAAAACCGGGTTGTTCAATCAAATCTAAGGTTTTTAAGCCAGCCGCCATGGCCACGGGGTTACCTGACAGGGTTCCGGCTTGATACACAGGCCCCAACGGGGCAAGTTGTTCCATGATCATGCGTTTACCGCCAAAAGCGCCAACTGGCATGCCGCCGCCGATGATTTTGCCGAGTGTCGTCAAGTCCGGTTCAATTTGGTAATAACCTTGGGCACCTTGCAAGGCAACCCGAAAACCGGTCATCACTTCATCAAAAATTAACAGGCTACCGTAAAGATTGCAGACGTTGCGTAAGTTTTCTAAAAACCCCGGCACAGGTGGGATGCAATTCATATTGCCGGCTACTGGCTCCACAATAATGCAAGCGATTTGTTCGCCTAGACTGGCAAAAGTTTCCTCAACCGCTGCGCTATCGTTATAGCTTAAGGTAATCGTGTTTTCGGCAAAAGCGGCAGGCACGCCAGGCGAGCTGGGCACACCTAAGGTTAATGCACCGGAACCGGCTTTCACTAAAAGGGAATCGGAATGGCCGTGATAACAGCCTTCAAATTTAACGATTTTATCGCGCTTGGTGTAGCCCCTCGCTAAACGGATAGCACTCATCGTGGCTTCAGTACCGGAGCTGACCATTCTGACCATATCCATTGCGGGCATCAGGCTGCATATGCGTTTAGCCATGGCGGTTTCAATTTCAGTGGGCGCGCCAAAACTTAAGCCTTTTTCAGCGGCAGCTTTAACCGCAGCCACGACCTCAGGATGGGCATGGCCTAAAATCATAGGCCCCCAAGAACCAACATAATCGATATAGCTGTTGCCGTCGCTATCAAACAAATAGGCGCCCAAAGCATGGTCGATAAACACGGGTGTGCCACCGACACCGCTAAATGAACGTACCGGCGAATTAACCCCACCTGGGATATATTGTTTGGCATCAGAAAATAAAACAGTTGCTGCAGTCATAATCTCTCTAATTGGTCTGTGTTATTTCACTTAGCATAGGGGAACTAGGCGCTGATTGAAAGTGCTTTATCACAGACTGATTTATGATTTTGTGCGCTTCCTGTTACTATTAGGCATGAGCCAAAACCAGAGTCTTAAGATGTTTTTAGCCATTGCGCTGTTGCTAGGGTTGCCAAAGTTTAGCCTTGCTGCGATAACGGTAGAACTTAGCCAAGAGCCACCTGTTACGCGGCAATTGCTCAGCAACGCGGTAAAACTGGCTAAATCTGCACGTGGCCAGCAAGCGCTTTGGCTTGCCGCAGGACAGTTTTGTAAAGCTGCCCGCTTAGGTAGCACCGAAGCCCAATATCAGCTTGGCATGCTGTACGCATTTGGGGAAGGTGTGCCATTAAAACCAAACTTGGCTGCAGCACTATTTTCCTTGGCTGGCCAACAAGGCCATTACCAAGCCCAAAGTATGCTGGAAACCATGGCGATGAGTTCCGCCAATTTGCCAGCTTGCGTTCTAGATCCGGAGCAACTACCAGAAAAACCGCAATACGCGAGCCTTGCTATGGCCAATACTCTAGATATAGAAAAACGCATCAAGCATTTACCCGCCGACAAACATTGGATTATTGACTTGGTAAAAACCATGGCGCCTTGGTATGCGGTAGACCCGCGCTTGGCGTTGTCAATTATCAGTGTGGAATCCAATTTTGAAACCACGGCGCGTTCAGCTAAGAATGCTATGGGCTTGATGCAGCTGATTCCTGAAACTGCCGAGCGCTTTAACGTTAAAGATGCCTTTAATGCCAGCCAAAACCTTAAGGCGGGGTTGCAATATTTACGTTGGTTGTTAAGCCGTTACCAAAATGATATTGCCTTGGTTGCGGCCGGTTACAACGCCGGTGAAGGCCGGGTGGACCAGTACCATGGTGTGCCGCCCTACCCTGAAACCCAGCAATATGTTGCAAAAGTGCTGGGGCTATACCGTAGCAGCCAACATGCATACCCGCCAGCCCGCTTACAAAAACAAGCCGAAGTTAAACCATAATAAGCCGTCATGCTAAGTTTTAGCCTAATAATGCCTGTGCTTAAGCAATGTTAAGCTAGGCATGAGTGTGCTCTTTTTAAGCGCGGCAGAGTCATGCTGCGCCCTAGCGCAGGCTTTAAACTTGCAGCCGTAAACGTTATGATTGCCCTACCACTATAGGAGAAACCATGCTTAGTGCATTTTATGCAGCAATTCTCGCGTTATTAATTGTTTACTTATCGCTAAGGGTCATCAAACTACGCGGTATAAAAAAAGTTCGCCTAGGTGATGGCCAAGACCAGGAGCTGCAAGTTGCCATCAGGGCACAGGCCAATGCGACTGAATATATCCCGATTAGCCTTATTTTATTATTTTTGTTGGAAAGCAATCACGCCTATACACTAATTTTGCACCTAGGCGGTAGCGCAACCGTCATCGGACGTTTATTACATGCTTATGGTTTAATAAAAAACCAATTGCCGTTACGGATATTAGGCATGCAAATTACCATTTTTAATTTGATAGCGTTAGCGCTGGCCAATTTGGTGTACTTTGGAATCAACTACATTACAGTTTAGGTTTGAAATCTTAATTTAGGGCAGTAGTCCGCAAGTTGGGAGCATTAATGAAAGAAGAAATACGGCCTATCGATTTAAGCTTAGAGTTTGACACGCCGGAGCATTGTTACATTACCGAATTGTCCAACACAGCGTCGGATCCGAGCGTTTCTATAGCCCGCGCCAGGGTAGCGGTAGGCGTAACTACCCGGTGGCACCGCTTGTTAGGGATAACTGAGCGCTATGTGATGATCGCTGGCAAAGGCTTGGTTGAAATCGGCCAGTTGCCGCCACAAACGGTTTATCCGGGTGATGTGGTTATCATTCCCCCCTTATGCCGGCAACGTATTAGCAATATTGGCGAGCAAGAGCTAATTTTTCTGGCGATTTGTAGCCCACGTTTTACCCAGCTAGCGTATGAAGATATTGATGATGCGGCTATGCTAGGTGAGGCTAACCTGCCTGCCTAAATTAAACCATGTTCAGCAAAGGAATAGGGCGAGCCATCCCCAATAATAAAATGGTCTAGTACTCGGATATCAAACAGCGTTAAGGCTTGTTTAATTTTTTCCGTGATGTGCTGGTCTGCTGCACTGGGTTCGGAGACGCCGGAAGGGTGGTTATGCGCTAAGATAACCGCGGCGGCATTGTGCTGCAGCGCACGTTTTACCACTTCCCGGGGGTACACCGGGGCGCTGTCGATGGTGCCTTGGAAGAGCTCGTCAAATTGGATCACCCGATGCTGGTTATCTAAAAATAAGCAGGCAAACACTTCATAACTGTAGCCACGCAAATGCGCGCTTAAATACGCCCGCGTCGCCTCCGGGCTAGTTAAGGCGCTTTGGCGGTGCAGGATTTCTTCAAAATGCCGGCTTGCCATTTCCAAAACGGCTTGCAGCTGGGCGTATTTGGCCGAACCTAAGCCGTTACCGAGACAAAACCTTTGTTGATCTGCATTTAGTATGGCTTGTAAGGAGCCAAAATCGACCAATAATTCCCGCGCTAAATCCACCGCCGTCTTGCCATGCGTACCCGTGCGTAAAAAAATAGCTAACAGTTCCGCATCGGTTAAGGCATTGGCGCCCTTTTTTAATAATTTTTCACGCGGCCGCTCATCAGCAGGCCAATCTTTAATTGCCATGTCTAGACCAAAACAACGCATAATTTTAAAGCATAGAAGAATTCTTCTATACTTGCCATAATAATCGATCAGCTTAACCATAGGTATTGCTTATTAACATGCGTGTTTTATTGGCTGTCAGCGGCGGTATAGCGGCTTACAAATCGGCTGAACTGGTCAGATTGCTACGCCGGCAAGGCGCCCAAGTGCGGGTAGTGATGACCCATGCCGCCACTAAATTTATCACTCCGCTGACTTTCCAAGCCTTGTCAGGCCAAGCCGTGCATATTGAATTACTCGATGTTGCCGAAGAAAATGCCATGGGGCATATAAATTTGGCGCGCTGGGCTGAGGTCTTACTGATAGCCCCGGCCACCGCCAACTGTATCGCCAAATGCCGTTATGGTTTGGCGGATGATTTATTGTCCACCTTATATTTGGCGGCCACCTGCCCTGTGTTTATTGCGCCCGCGATGAACCAAGCCATGTGGGCTAAAGCGGTTACCCAAGACAATATTGCCGTACTACAGCAACAAGGGGTTAGGCTAATTGGCCCTGAGCAAGGCGAACAAGCCTGTGGTGAACAAGGTTATGGCCGTATGGCGGAACCTGCCGCGATCTGTCTGGCTGTGTTAGGGGCCTCGGCTGTCGGTAGTCTGGCCGGCAAAAAAGTCCTGATCAGTGCCGGCCCCACCCGTGAGCCTATTGATCCCGTGCGGTATATTAGCAACCGCAGTTCCGGCAAAATGGGCTACGCCTTAGCGCTTGCCGCACAAGCGGCGGGTGCAGAAATCAGTTTAGTATCAGGTCCTGTGAATTTGCCAGCGCCTGACGGTGTTAACCTAATTAAGGTCGAAACGGCGGCGCAAATGCACAGCGCTGTGTTGGCACTGGCGGCTAGCCATGATATTTATATCGGCGCGGCGGCGGTGGCCGATTACAGCCCAACACAGGTGCAGCCGCAAAAAATAAAAAAACAAGCGCAGGAAAGCAGCCTGAGCTTACAAAAAACCCAAGATATTTTGGCGGATGTTGCGCATTTGGCGGTACCGCCGTTTACCGTGGGTTTCGCCGCAGAAACACAAGATCTTGAAGCCTATGCGCTAGCCAAGTTAAAGCATAAAAAGCTGGATATGGTCGCAGCTAATCTCGTCGGCCAAGAGCAAGGTGGCTTTGAAAGTGACCTTAATGCCTTGGAAGTGTTTTGGCATGATGGCAAACAAAGCCTAGCCATGAGCGATAAGGCAGAACTTGCCAAACAACTGATCCTACTGATTGCACAACGTTTTTATGACAAAAATACAGCTTAAGATTATTGACCCGCGCCTAGGCAAGGAAATAGCACTGCCAGAGTATGCCACAACTGGTTCAGCTGGCTTGGATTTAAGGGCTTGTTTAGATGCGGCCTTGGACATAAACCCGGGTGAAACGGTATTAATCCCAACCGGTTTGGCCATATACATCGGTGAGCCTACGCTGGCTGCCGTATTGCTGCCCCGTTCCGGGCTGGGGCATAAGCACGGGATAGTGCTAGGCAACTTGGTGGGGTTGATTGATTCAGATTACCAAGGCCAAGTGTTTGTGTCCTGCTGGAATCGTGGTAATGACAGGTTTACCATTAATGTGGGTGAGCGTATTGCGCAAATGGTTTTTGTCCCGGTTGTGCAAGTTGAATTTGAGCAAGTTGCTGAGTTTACGGCCAGCCAGCGCGGTAGCGGCGGTTTTGGCCATAGTGGTCGGGATTAGGGGACAGTATGAAAATAATCTTCCTGTTGTTGGCTGCCCTAACTAGCGTTATGGTTTTAGTGGCAGGCGGCGGTGTTTATTGGCTTACTGCCGCCAATATCAAACAAGCCCAGGAATCAACGGCACAAGCGACTAACAGCGCGGTGGCGGCCGCAATTAGTGGGCAAATTGACCTGCTCGAGCAAAGTCTAAATAAAATGGCAGGACGGCCAGAAGTTATCGCCGCCATGCAAACTGCAGACCCCGGGCTGATAAATGCCACGGCGGATAATCTGCAACAATTGCTGCCCAGCGTCTTAAAGATCCGCTTGTTGCTGCCTAGCGTTAACCAACTGGATGAGCAACACTTGCCGCGCATGGGCTATGCCGATTTAGACATGGTGCGTGAATCGTTAGCCGCCAAACAAGCACCAGCCATTCAAGGTGATGGTGAAGACCGTCATTTGGCCATTGCCAGCCGAATTATTAAAAACAAGCATGTTATCGGTATTTTATTAGCCAGTTGTAGCTACCAATTTATTAGTAAAAGTGTACAAACAACAGCCTTAAAAGCCGGTTATTTGGAACTACAACAAGAAAGCCTGGTTTTGGCTGCTTCCGGCGATCAAAATAATAAAGATGGCGCCGATGCCATCGAAACTAAAATTGCCAATAGCCATTGGACGCTAATGCATTGGCCCGGCCAAGCTAGATCTATTGACGCGCTAGTATTGGTGTGTTGGTTTTTACCCTTAGTGCTGGTGTTACTGGCTCATTTTATAGGCTTCCGCAAGCTTTCAGCGCTGATTAGTGATGACTTAAATAGCGTGCTGAAAGCGGCTAAAGATTTATTTTCAGGAAAATTACAAGGCAGTTACCCGGTCAAATTAAATGAGATGGACGCTGCTGTTGCAACCTTGGCGCAATTTAAACGGGTATATGAGAATCAAGGTTTGGATACCCAAACCGAAAGCTTAGATTTGGAATTATACGATTTTGCCGAGCAATCCTCAGATTTTGGCTTAAGCCATTATCTGGACGAAAGTTACAGCCCCGGCAGCATCCCCAATATCCCGGAACCAACGGCTAAACCAGCAGTCCCCAGCCCTGAGCCAGTAGATAAAACTGCACCAGCGGCTTTTTCAGCGGCCGCTGAAGTTGTTGCGCCGGATGCTTATGAATTTAAGCCTACCCCGTCAAAACAGGAACAGCTGTCTACTGTCTTTAGCGCGGATGGCATTATAGGGATAGCCGAAAAACAGCTGACTAAAGCGATCGCTTTTGATATAGGCCGGGCTTTGGCAACCGAGGCAAAAGGCCAAGCTTGCCAAAGTCTTGTGATCGGCCACGATGCACGTCTTTCAGGGCCATGGCTAGCAAATTCATTGGCTAAAGGCATGGTTAGCACAGGCCTTAATGTTTTAGATTTGGGTTTAGTACCTAGCCCGCTACTGTATTTTGTTTGCCAGCATATTGAAGGCCGTTCTGCGGCAATGGTTAGCTGCGGGCTAGACTCGCCACAATATAACGGCATCAACATGGTGCTTAATGGTGAGTTGTTAATTGGTGCGCATATCAATAAGCTGCAGCAGATTGTCAGCACCCAAAGCTATGCCAGTGGGCCTGCGGGAACTATCGAGCAAAATAATCTGTTTGTTCAAGAATATATCGGTTCAATTTCTGAGGACATCAAATTTGACAGGCCTTTAAAAATCGTGCTCGATGGCGGCAACGGCGCAGCGGGAGGTTTGGGTTATGAGTTATTGACGGCGCTGGGTAATGAAGTTATTGAGCTATTTTGTGATGTTGATGGCCAATTCCCCAACCATAAGCCAAATCCTAGTAAAGCCGAAAACTTGGCTGATCTTATTTCTTCAGTAAAACATTACCAAGCCGATCTGGGTATAGCGCTGGATGGCAGCGGCGAAAGTTTTAACGCGGTAGACTCAAACGGGAAAATTATCTGGCCTGATCGGTTTATGATGTTATTAGCCAAAGACCTGCTAAAGCAAAAGCCCGGTGCGGAAATTTTTTATGCGGTTAATTGCAATGCCCATTTGGCAAAAGTGATTGCCAAATTAGGCGGTAAAGCGACGATCAGTAAAATTGCACCTGCGGCTTTGCGCAGCCAAATGAAAAACTCAGCCGCTAAAATGGCGGGTAATGCAGACGGCCATATTTTCTTTAATGACCGTTGGTTTGGAACGGCTGATGCCATATACTCGGCAACCCGCTTGGCTAGTTTATTGTCCCGTGATAGCCGGAGCAGCGCGGAGGTGTTTGCAGAATACCCTGAACCGATACATTGCCCCGAGCTGGAAGTGCCCGTGGCTGAAGGTGAGCCTGCCCGGTTATTGGAAGCGATAGCGTCTACAGCTAATTTTAGTGATGCCAAGGTAATTAATGTTGATGGTGTGCGCGTTGAATTTCAGTACGCTTGGATGCTAGTGCAAGCTTCAACCAGTACAGCCGCGCTAAAAGTTAATTTTGGCGCCGACACCAAAGCGAGCTTAGAACACATTCAAGAGCAATGCCGGAAATTGCTCAAAAGTATTAAACCCAATATTGTCTTGCCTTTTTAATTACGGAAACTTAATCAATGCTACAACAAAATACTGCCCACCAAATTGCTAGTGTGCTTATCGAAGCGCTGCCCTATATCCAGCGCTTTAAAGGTAAAACCGTGGTGGTTAAATTTGGTGGTAATGCCATGGTTGATGACCGTTTAAAACAAAGTTTTGCCCGCGATATTGTGCTGATGAAACTGGTTGGGCTTAACCCTATAGTGGTGCACGGCGGCGGCCCACAAATTGGCCGTTTGTTGGAGCGCTTAGGGAAAACCTCAGATTTTGTCGACGGCATGCGGGTCACAGACAGTGAAACCATGGATGTGGTGGAAATGGTTTTAGGTGGCTTGGTCAATAAAGAAATTGTTAACCTAATCAACCAAAATGGTGGCAAAGCGGTAGGCCTTACCGGAAAAGATGGGGATTTTATCCGGGCCAAAAAAATTAATATCACCAAGGCGGCTGTCGAATTCAACGAACCTGAAATCATTGATTTAGGTTATGTCGGTGAAGTCAGCAGCATAGACCCGGCCGTGGTGGACATGCTTGGGCACAGTAACTTTATCCCGGTGATAGCCCCGATAGGTGTGGGTACTGATGGCCGCTCCTATAATATCAATGCCGATTTGGTGGCCGGTAAAGTGGCGGAAGTGCTAAAAGCGGAAAAACTAATGCTACTTACCAATATACCCGGCATACTGGATAAACAAGGCGAGCTGCTAACAGGATTATCAATTCAGAAAATCGATGAATTGATTGCAGACGGCACTATCTACGGTGGCATGATTCCGAAAACCCGTTGTGCTACGGACGCCTTAAAAGGCGGTGTCAACAGCGTACATATCATTGATGGCCGCGTTGACCATGCGGTTTTGCTGGAATTGTTTACCGATCAGGGTGTGGGCACTTTGCTGATTAATCGCTAGCAAGGCCAGCTTCAATATAGGGCCTAAAAGCAGAGCGGATGGCTTTAATTTTATCACTGGCGCATAGCTCTGCACCTAAAGAAGATTGCCGGCAGCGGATATCCAAAAACAGCTGCTGGGTATTATTGCCCACGGCAATTTTAGACACAGATAAACTTAAATCGCTGTCTTTAATGGGCGCTAAGGACATCACTAATTTGTCATTATCAATATCTTTAGGTGTGCTTGAATGCAGCTGGATAAATTGATGTGCCACCTGCCAGGCTTTGTTGCAGTCCACCTCGTTTTTACAATTATATAAGCCCAGTTCATCAGCTGCTTTTAGTTGCGCAGTGGTGTCGCTACGTTTTTGGGTTTGGGCGACATCCTGGGTTAAAAATTTATAGCGTTCCATATCACCGCCAAACAGGGCCATAGCCTGGGTTTTTTTATCCGTTTGCTTATCTATTTCTTCATGGGTACTGGCAATTTGGCTTTCTATGTTTTTAATTTCCGCCAGTAATGCTTTTGGTATTTTTTGCCCATTACGTTCATGGCTTGCGGCTTTTTTATGCTGATTATCCAATAAATCTTGCAAGCGTTTTAAATTGCCTTCTAATACACCCAGCTGAGCGTCCATGGCTTGCTTTTTACCATTTAGCATGGCTTCCATATCATCAAGGCTGCGGAATGTACTGAGCAAAACCTTATCATGGGCTTTTTGCTCGGCAATAATTTGCTGTTGTTGTGCCCTTAGTTTTTCTAAACGCTGATCGAGCTCTTGTTGTTCTTTGGTTTTGGCTTGCTCCAACACACCAACAACAGCCCCTTTTTGATTGAGGGTTTGCCGCCCGTATTGCACATGTTCTGGTGGTATTTGGTCGGAAAAATAGGTATTGCCATTGGCATCCACCCATTTGTATAACTTTTTGGCATAGGCCGCTTGCCCACCTAATAAGCCTATAAAAATAAAGCATATCGCCATTAAACAAATAAACGTACGCATAACCTTGAGTAACAACCATTTAATAGCTTTAAAGATAGCACAAAATTGCTTTAATACTGGGCTTAGCAGGACGCTAGGCTAGCGTTGGCAGCGCCTAAAACGATTCTATGTCACTCATTACGCTATGCTTTAACACAGGCGGCAGTTTCGATGGGAGCCTAAATTGTTAATCGGTTCACAATAAATTAATTCAGCGTATCATACGCATCGTTTGTTATAGCATTTATCCTGCTTTACTGACGTAGTTGTGGCTTTCTGATCATAATGTTTATGTGAAATGAAAAAAATTACTTTGTTTAAACGCATATTGATTGCTAAAACCAGTCATTTAGGCGATCTCGTTATTAGCCTGCCGATGGCGGCCAGCCTTAAACAACATTTTCCAGATTGCAAGGTGCTATTTTTAACTCATCCTAGGACTTTGGATGTAGCTGTACGTTGCCTAGATGTTGATGCCGCCTATGCCTTGCCGGACAAGTTTGCAGACCTGGTGGGCTTATTAGTTAGCTTACAAATTGACGTGTTTATTCAAGCCAATACCTCCGAAAAATTAGCCAGGGCGGCAAAAAAGGCACGGATACCGGTACGCATCGGTTCGTCATTTCGCTGGTATAATTGGTTGTTGTGTAGCCATCGTGTTGCAATTACACGTTGCCATAAGCAATTAAATAAACGCTTACTAGACTTAGAATATTTGCGGCCATTAGGGATAGCGGGGGTGGCTATTGAGGATTTGCCTGCCTTGTATCGATTCTCCAAAGCTGACTTGTCAGCACTGTTTACCCACTTAGGCTTGGCTCCTGATAAGCGTAGGATAATTCTACATGCATCTTCAATCACAGCTAAAAGCCATCAATGGCCACTAGCTAAGTACCAAGCCTTGATGCGCTCATTTGATAAAGCTAGCTATCAATGGATAATAACCGGAACTGCACAGGACAAAGACTACCTTAAGGACTTATTAACCGAAGATGATAATGTTGATAAAGTAGATACGGTTGGTTTATTAAGCTTAAATGAATTGTTGACACTCATGCAAGGCTGCGATGGTTTGGTGGCTAGCAGCACTGGGCCTGCACATTTGGCAGCCGCCTTGGGCATTAATACCTTAGGCCTATACCAATCTGATCCCGTTGTTTTTAAGCGCTGGGCAGTGGTGGGGCGGGCTGTGAGATTACTAAAAAGTACTACCCCTTGTTTAGGTAATAAATCCGAATATAACTGCCTTTGTGTGCAGCATATTGATTTAAGTGAAGTCTGTTTAACAATCAGTGCATGGTTTGAAGAATCCGTAGGCACCCCAACAACATAAATAGGCTTTTTAGCCGTATCCAAGTACCCACGCTTTGTCGTTTTGCTAAACCTTACGCAGTACATCAGGCAAACTCAGGAGGCCAGTTTGCGATTAGCGCTGGCAGCTGTGACATATGGTTAAATTTGGCCACTGGTGGGCAAAATTGATTGGATGGTTCAGGTTCAAAGAGCAATGCTGGCATGCCCGCTGCAATAGCCGCTTTTATGCCCGCGCCACTATCATCTACAACTAAACAATGCGGGCTATTAACCGCCATAGCTTGTGCGGCAAACAAAAACAAACCAGGATCCGGCTTCCAACAGCCGACCTCGTAAGCACTGAATATATGCTCACCAAAAAAAGCGCTTAGGCCACATACTTGCAAGGCCTGGCGAATTTTTAATAATGGCCCGTGTGAGGCGATACCCATCGGCAGCTGTATTTCCGCCAACATGTTAATCACACCCGGCATAGGTTTTAATTCGCGCGCGAATAGCCCGGCGACATGCTGGCGGTATTGCTGTTCGAATTGATCCGGTAAGCGTATGCCTAAGCGTTGTTCAATATCCGCTAAAATATCAGCTAGTTTTTTACCGCGGTAAAGCTGGACTAGTGTCTTAACGTTAACTGTCAGGTTAGGTAGCAGATCAATAAACGCCTGGTTACAAAGCGTTTCACTGTCAACCAAGGTGCCATCTAAATCAAATATAATACAGTCTATACGCATACAAGCCGGTCACCACGCCATAAAAAAACATTGCTATTGGGCAAAGCCCGACAACTAATGATGGGTTTTAATGGGTTTATTTTTTTAACTTAAATGTTAAGATTAAAGCCATCAATAATCTGGAACTAATCACCTTAATAGTGCAATGAATGGATCTCTACTTCAATTAAAGCTGAAATATGCGGCTAAGAAATATCAATTTTTAGTAACAGAAACCCTAAAAGCCTACATTAGCAAAACACCAAAACGCAATATCTTGTTTAGCCTAAAGCCAGAATGGGAAAAGCCCATCAAAAAAGGCTTTGTTTTTACTGGCCATAAACTGACATTTGCCAGCTTCGATAAAAATAAAATAGCGGATTATGACTTAATCGTGCCATTAACAATTGAAGACGTTATGCTAATGCATGAATTAGGACATAACCTAAATAGCAATCAAATTCCAATCCCCAGCCTAGAATGCATTCAATTATGCGATGACAAATTCATCTTTTCTAAAAAAATGCATAGCCTTGGATTTGGTGAATATATACCAGAAATTGGCGATAATTTGGCCTACCCTTTTTTTCTAAAAAAGAAAATAGATACCTGGGGGGCAAATACCTTTCTGATTGAAAACGATGCACAGTTTCAAGCCAAACTAAACAGCATCGAACAAGACCAATTTTTTTGCCAAACTTGCGTTAAAGGCCAGGTTGAATATGGCACCCACATCTTGTTTATGGATAACAAAATTGTTTTTACCCTCACCATTGAGAAAACATTTGCCGGTGAAACCTCCATCCATGGCAAAGACCCCCATATTGCGGGTATCGTAGATTGCCCCTTTTTAGCCCTGTTTGCCGACATGCTTAGCGCGCTCAACTACCAAGGTTTATGCTGCCTAAACTTTAAAATTATCGATGGCAAGCCTTATATCTTCGAAATCAACCCCCGCTTTGGCGGCAGTTTGTCCCTGTATTTCTTTTCTGTGTTACGGCATTTAAATTAAGTAAAGCGGCCCTACCACGATGTTTTTACACGGCCTGGGCTAAAACCTAATCTTAAGGCAGGCATTAAAAAACCTTTAAGATTGCAATAAGAGACAGGCACGTCAAAATTTTAACCGCGCCATATTTGTTAAATGCTGAGTATTTTGTATTTTAAACTGAGGTAAGGTAGACCTCATAATATACCAGGTATTACTATTTGCCATTAGTCATACTATAGCGGTAAAAATGCAGAAAATAACCCGGAAAAGGCAAGTAAGATTACCTCTAGCTGTCTGCAATGCCGTGTCCTTGCAGCCCGGTGACTATGTTGAGGTGTTTACGCGTGACGGCATAGCGCATATCGTCAAGATGAATTCCTATAACTTAGCGGGTAAGTTTAATTATTTGATCAAGGACAAAGAATTTCCATTCGCTGAAGAAATCAAAAACGCTAGAAAACAACGCGCAGCAAAAAAGGTTCTAGCTGATGATTGCAATTGAGACAAATGTTCTGCTTCGATTTTTGTTTAAACCGGTCGATAGTAAAAACCCGAAATGGCAAGTTGATGCGGCAGAGCCCTTGGTTAATTCAGCTGATAAGGTTTTTATTTCCTCTATCGTGATAGCCGAAACCGAGTGGGTTTTAGCAAGTATTTTTGATTGTAATCGCCAGAAATCTACTCGGTGATCCATGAGTTAGCAAGCAATTCAAAGTTTCAATTTGTTTGTTTTCATAGCGGCAATACTCGGTTGCAAGACCAACTACCTATTTGCGCGTATACAGGGTAAAGTTATAATTCCAAAAAGATGATTATCCGTTGAGCGCCAGTTAATGAATTCTAAAACCACTGTAAAAAGTTTTCGTATTGCTTTTTCTTTTGCTGGAGAAAAGCGCGACTTTGTCGCAGAAACCGCACAGATTTTGGCGCAGCGGTTTGGTGAAGAAAAGATTTTGTATGATAGCTTTCATGAAGAGAAATTTGCCCTATTCAATTTAGGCATATATTTGCCTAAACTTTATGGCGAGCAATCCGATTTGATTGTGCCCGTGTTCTGTGCAAACTACGACCAAAAACGCTGGACAGGTTGGGAATGGGTTCATATCTATGGGTTATTGACCAAAGCTGACGGTCATCGCGTAATGCTCAGTCGTTTTGATTTTGTATTACCCGATGGCTTAAGTCCGGCGGCGGGCTTTATTGAACTCGACAATAAAACACCTCAACAGTTTGCCACCTTGATACTTCAACGCCTTGCCGATAACGAAGGCAGGTCCAAAGATTACTATTTGCTTGAAAACATAGACTCAACTCAAAAGGATCAAACTTCTGCCACAGAAGATCCTGATACTTCGTCAGAATCAACTGGTAATACAGACGAGTTACATAAAAAACTAGCTTTTGATTTACTGGAAAAATCACAACCCTATTTGAGTGAGTTGAAGGCACAGATGAAATGCTCGGATGCCGCTGAAATCATCAACCGTTTCAGCACTAGCCCGCCGCAAACTGTTGCTAGTCTGTTTGTTTCCTCCCGTAAGGCCTTGAATACCGTTCGTTTTACTGACCTCAAAGAAGCGGATAAGCACGAGGTGTTTGAAGCCGTTACGGCTCTTTATCTGCTTGCTGCTATGCGTTTGGTTAACACCACATCAAAACAAAATGGTCACATAATCTTTGTACCCCGTAACGAACAAATTGTTTGCGCCATTATTGCCACCGCGCTGTTTGGTGGCAGTATAAAAATAGTGCCTGATTACAGCTATCCACTTCCACAACCGGAGTATGTTTTTGAGGTCATTGCCTCTGCGGCAGGCGATTATGTTACAGAGAGTTTCGAACGGGCCATGTATGCCTCGATCTTTCAAAACAATCGGAAAGTGGATATTAGTGCGCTTGACTCACAGGGTTTGAACCAAGAAGAATACAGTGATTTGGTCGCCAGATTACAATCGATACGCGAGATTGATGAGCAAAATCTTTGCTTGGTTGTGACTGCGGGTATTTCCCCTGATAGTGCTGTGCCAGTTACTAACAAATATCAAATACCAACGCTTTTTCAGTCGGATGATACGGCCAACGTGTTGTTAGGCATGACGCATTCTCAATTAACCGCGCAAATTAAGGAGTTCTGGCTGCAACTTAATAAGCTTCGAAACGAACACATACCCAAACCAACTAATCCAGGGGTGCAGCAAATGCAAGGTGACCAATTTATCATCAATGCAACGCAGGTTAATTTAGCGACCGCAAAAGGCGAAAAAGCAATTGCTAGTGTAGGCGACGGACAATCGAATACAGGCAACCAGCAAACAGGTCTGCAAATAAGCGATCTGATTAATCTTCATATGATTGAGGCGATCAACGCTCTCCCCTCTGAGGAATCAAGAAAGGCATTGAAATCGTATTTGGCAACGGCCCAACAAGAGATAAAGAAGCCTAAGCCAGATAAAAACCTGATTGAAAAATCGTTAGCATTAGTCAAGGAGGTAGGTGATGGCATCGAAGGCGGCGAAAAAATCGTCGAGCTTTGTAGTAAAGCCTTGCCGCTGTTATCAATACTTTCATCCATTTTCTAAACCCTGAATGCCGCCTAGCATGAATACAACTAACCCGTTTATCGACTTAACCGCAGACAGCGCTGCGTCCTTAAAACAGGGAAACCGCTTTCCAGCCGCTGGCCACTACTGGAGTAAACCGGAAATTGATGCGCTAATCTTTGCTTTTGCTGCGCGTCGACCTTTACTTGTACGCGGCGAGGCGGGTAGCGGTAAAAGCCAGATCGCCAGGGCAGCTGCAGCGCACCTTAACTGTGGCGACCCGTTGGTAGAAGTCATACACCCGCGCTTTGAAGCCCTGGATTTGTTGTACCGTGTTGATGTGGTAGAGCGTTTGGCTGATGCGCAAATCCAACAGTTAGATAAGACCAATGTTAAGTACGTCAAAGCTGGACGTTTTTGGCAAACGCTGGAACGGATGGAAGCAAGCCCAGCTATAACACCGGTACTGTTGATCGATGAAATTGATAAAGCCGATGCCGATCTGCCGAATGCGTTGTTGGACGTCTTGGGTAATCGCAGCTTCGAGGTACCGCCACTGGACAATCGTACCATTTGCGCACCCGATCAGCGCTGGCCACTGATTATTATCACGACCAACGAAGAACGCGAATTGCCGCCAGCCTTTATTCGCCGATGCGCTGTGCTTAACCTTAATCCACCTAAAGACGACAAGCTGTTTATAGACTGGCTGATCCAGCGTGGCCGTGTACACCAACATCTGGCTATTGAAGAAAGTGCGCGCCAAACCGCCGCCGAGCAAGTATTGGATGATCGCAAAGCCGCGCAAAGCGCAGGCTATCCCAAAGTCGGCCTGGCAGAATACATAGACTTACTCACTGCTTTGCACGAATTAACGCAAACTAAAAGCGACAAAAGCCAAATGGACTGGTTACAGCAACTCAGTGCCTATGGCCTAGTGAAACACGCAGAGCAGGATCAGACGCGTTTGCCCGTTAACCCCTCGAATCCGAGCGTGTCAGAGGAAGGCTAGGCATGCGCCTAGGCAGCTCTTCAGCAGCGACAGGCCAAATTGGCAGAGCCGATCTGTTACGTCTACTGGCGACGGCACCGCGCCCATGCTTGGTGCTGGATGATGATGGTGATAATCAATTCGCTTATCAAGAAAACAAGCCAATCGGTCAAAGTCAAACCGGAGGCAGGCAAGTTGATTGGGTGGCACCTAGCTCAGCTGAGCAAACCAGCAATTTCAAACTGCCGCTGCAAATGCCCTTCGTGCATATTGTGGCTGACCGCAATATGCGCGAGTTACCGAAGCAACAGCAAAACTCAACACAGACTGACATTATTTATGAACCCATCAGTGAAGAGGATGCCAAACCGCCTGCAGAATGTCGACTGATAAACTATCAAGACTTGGTGCCCAAGGCTCGCCTATTGCCCACGCTAAAGCGCTATTTGTCCAGCAACCGCAGGGCAGGTCTGGACGTCTCCTTGTTGGTCAAACAAATTGCCAAACAACAACTGCCACGGCATTTACCGCGCCGCCAACTCAAAAGCTGGCATCCGCAGTGGGTGGTGGTATTAGACTTTAGCAAACGGCTACAGCCTTACCGACAAGACATGCACCAATTAGCCGAAGAGCTGCTGCGGGCTTGCGGCCAAGCTGGTGTTTCGATAAGAATCATCAATCACGGGCCGTTACAGCATTGGACCGACTGGGTAGTAGAACAACAAAGCAGAGGCCCTTTGCCCAGCAAAAATGCTTGGCGCATGCCAGTTGCTGATACGCCTATTCTATTGGTCAGTGATTTAGGTTTATTGGAAGGCTCCGAGTCCAACGTGCACCAAGCCTGGCAAACCTTTATCCGGCAGCTGAGTAACGCGCAAACCAAACCACTGGCATTGCTACCGCTAGCTTCAGAGCAGCTCGATGTGGGGCTGCCCAACAGTTTGACGCTATTGCGCTGGAGTCCGGATGCCCGTATCCATCCGGAGCGCGCCTTGGGCAAGGGTCAAGCTGTTCCCGATGGCTTGGCCGATTTATTGGCGATGGCTGCTGTTACACGCCGAGTTGATCCACCATTATTACGGGAGATGCGCCGACTCAACCCGAAATCACCGTTCAATGCTGGCCTTGAAGGGGCATTTTGGTGTCATGCCGATGTTGAAGCCGGGAGTGCAGCAAATATACGCCAACAGGCACAAGCCAAACATCTGGCGCATTATGCCCAACACTTGGTTGACGACCATATCAAACTAGAGCAACTGCGTTACTGTCACCATGCCCATTTGCGTGCCGTGCTAAACCATGAAGAAACCTTGTTGTGGGGCGCGCATGTTAAACAAAACGGCACAAAACCCACGGCGGCAATTCAACAACGCCTTGCAAAGGCAGAAACATTCATGCACCAATTGGCGGCCACCTTAACACAGCCGAACGGCTTGCAAAAGGGCGGAATCTGGTGGCACGTGGCACAGGACATCGTGCAACGTGCAGGCCACACAATGGGTGAACAATATTCGGATTTGCTGGCACCATTGGTGCTGGCGATTGCCGAAGTGCGCGGCACTTGGCTACAACTACCTGATTGGGTAGACCCTGCACACCTGGCAGGCGATGACACTAACGCTAGCCATTGCTGGCTAGTGCGTGACCCGGCAACAGGCAGTGTTGTGTTGCAGCCGACGCCACCTGCACAAAACCAAAGCGTTTTAACCGAAGCGTTGCCGATTGACCGAGGTGGTCTACGCATCCAAAGTGCAAATTCAAGAATGTTGCTCACTTTTCAGGACCTGCCTTACCGGGTATGTGGATTACAGGATGAAGCCCTAATCAAACTCACCACCAGTCAGGAAACGCTCACGCTGGCCAGCGTAAAAAGACCGCGTGGGGCTATTGCTTGGGGTTATGATAGCGCCCGCCCAGAACTTAGGGTAAAGTCGGCAGCGCTTTGCGGTCAATCATTTGAATGGAGCACCAGGCCTATCCCTATAGAGCCGACACTACAAACGGTTTTGGCGGAAAACGGTCAATACCTATTGTTGGAGAATCCGCTTTCCAAACAAGCTGCCCCCTATGACATTAGCACTAGTAACCAGATTGGCGACAATGTTGAAAACTTCACTACCCGCGTTAGTTTCGTTTTGGATGAATACGGAGTGCGAGCCAATTTGAATTTGATTCTCCCGGCAGGTGAGCTAATGCAAAGCATGCGTTGGATCGAAGCCGGCAAATTCATCATGGGTTCGCCGGACGTTGAGCCTGAGCGATTGGGTAAAGAAGGCCCATGTCACGAAGTCACTATCAGCCAAGGCTTTTGGCTGGCCGACACCGCCTGCACCCAGGCTTTATGGCAAGCGCTGATGGGCAATAATCCCAGTTTTTTTACAGACGCCCGCAACTTACCCGTGGAACAAATCACTTGGCATGCTGTACAAGAATTCTTACGCAAATTAGAAAAATCCCTGCCGGGTTGCCAACTTGATTTACCTAGCGAAGCCGAATGGGAATACGCGTGTCGTGCAGGCAGCCACACGCCGTTCAGTTTTGGGGCTAACATTAACCCTCAGCAAGTCAACTATGATGGTGACATCCCCTACCCCGGAGGCGAGCAAGGTAAATACCTGGAAAAATCTGTCGCAGTAAAATCACTGCCTGCCAACCCTTGGGGGCTTTACGAAATGCATGGTAATGTCTGGGAATGGTGTAAGGACGGCAAACGGGCTTATAGCGGGCAAGCGCAGGTCGACCCGTTAGGGCAAGTACTTGGCGACGAGCCCCGCTCCGTTCGCGGCGGTTCTTGGTACGACTACGCCAGGAGGGCGCGTTCGGCCTACCGCCTCGCCCACCAACCCGGAATTGCCATCTACGACCTGGGCTTTCGTTTTTGCCTGAGGTCCATCGAGTCCGGTCAGGTACCCGTTAGCCCGGCGGGATCGCCGGGCAAGGCGAGTGGAGCGAGCCAGGATGCGGATTTAAAAGGAGCCAAGACGAATGAGTACATATCCGATGAACGCAAGTTCCCGATTTCCTAACCCATTCCCGCCGTTTTTTGCTTGTGCTTGGGGCGATGATGAGTTTGGGCTTTGGGCTGAGTTTAGGCTTGATATAGCGGGCGGTGAGCAGGTGGTGCAAAACTGCCGTTGGATCGAACCGGGCAAATTCATCATGGGTTCGCCGGACGTTGAGCCTGAGCGATTGGGTAAAGAAGGCCCATGTCACGAAGTCACTATCAGCCAAGGCTTTTGGCTGGCCGACACCGCCTGCACCCAGGCTTTATGGCAAGCGCTGATGGGCAATAATCCCAGTTATTTTACAGATGCCCGCAACTTACCCGTGGAACACATCACTTGGCATGCTGTACAAGAATTCTTACGCAAATTAGAAAAATCCCTGCCGGGTTGCCAACTTGATTTACCTAGCGAAGCCGAATGGGAATACGCGTGTCGCGCAGGCAGCCACACGCCGTTCAGTTTCGGGGCTAACATTAACCCTCAGCAAGTCAACTATAATGGTGACTACCCCTACCCTGGAGGCGAGCAAGGTGAATACCGGGAAAAAACCGTCGCAGTAAAATCACTGCCTGCCAACCCTTGGGGGCTTTACGAAATGCACGGTAATGTTTGGGAATGGTGTAAGGGCGGCGAACGGGCTTATAGCGGGCAAGCGCAAGTCGACCCGTTGGGGCAAGTAACCGGTGACGAGGCCCGCTCCGTTCGCGGCGGTTCTTGGTACGGCTACGCCGGGAGGACGCGTTCGGCCTACCGCGACGCCTTCCCTCCCAGCCTTGCCAGCTTCGACCTGGGCTTTCGTTTTTGCCTGAGGTCCATCGAGTCCGGTCAGGTACCCGCTAGCCCGGCGGGATCGCCGGGCAAGGCGAGCGGAGCGAGCCAAAGCCAACTTTAAGTTAAATTGATGCGCGCGCAATAATTTAAGGCAGTCCGCCAAATATGAGCCATTCTGGTTCTGAACTAGCAAAAGCCACAAGTTTAGGACTTATCATCAAGCATCGACAGCCCCGCGGAAGGTCTGCTTAGCTCCCAATCCCTGTTACGGCTATCGAAAACATCTAATTCCGCTCAAGGCCAAAAGCACCAAATCGCATGAATTAGTGAAAGGCCGCTTTTAGGGGCCTCACTTGCGTCTAGTATGAAACTTTATTCCCTCCCCCGCCAGCTTAACCAATTAAGCTGGCCAATTCATGCAAGGGCGGCAAAATAATCATTTTGGCCAATTGTAGAAATAACAGTGCGAGTACGGGCGATAAATCTAAGCCACCTAAATCGGGGACAAAGCGGCGGCATAAATTCAGCAAGGGTGCGGTTATACTGTACAGGATAGATGCGCCTGCCGAAAACGAGCCGGGGTTAAACCAGCTTAATATGGCTTGGCCGATGACCGAGAAAATATAAATATTGATTAATAAGGTAATAAGTTGGGTTAAGGCTAAAATCGCCAACGCGCCTACACCAATGCTGACACCTTTTAACAGTAAAACCGAAAAGTCGGCCAACATTTGTAAGGCAACTACCAGCACAATGGAAGAGGTGTCAATTTTGCCGATAGGGGGGATAAAACGCCGCAATATGCGTAGCGGTGGGTGGGTAATTTTAACCAAAAATTGCGAGATGGGGTTGTAATAATCCGCGCCACACCATTGCAACATAAAGCGTAACACGATAGCGAGGATATACAGCGAAAAGATAGAGTCGATAATTAAGATTATCGGGTCTATGACATAGTTATAACCCATCAGTTGTTCTCCGTAGATTTAGATAATTCAATCGAGCGGTCTCGTGCCGCCTGTAATGCCTTGGCCACTAAGCCGGTAAAGTCACCTTGTTTAAACACGGCTAAGGCTTGTTCTGTAGTGCCACCTGGCGAAGTGACTCGGGTCCGCAGCTGTTCCGGTGATTCGGTGGATTCCAGCGCTATTTTAGCGGCTCCTAAAGCTGTTTGCTGCACCAATAAACGCGCCACTTGTTCACTTAAACCCAGCTCTATAGCTACTTTTTCCATGGCTTCCATCAATAGAAAAAAATAAGCCGGACCGCTGCCGGAAACTGCGGTAACAGCGTCTAAATCGCCTTCATCGCTTACCCATAGCGATATGCCGACAGCGCGCATAATATTTTCGGCCAGATCATGCTGTTTAGCGTTAACCTGGGCATTGGCATGTAAAGCGGTCGCCCCGGTTTGCACCAAGGCAGGGGTGTTGGGCATACAGCGTACGATGGCAATGTCTAGCCCTAACCAAGCCGATAAGCTGGTTTGGCTGATACCTGCGGCTATGGATACGACCAGTGGCTTTTGCTGCTGTATTAGGCTAGCTAAACTTTGTGCAACTGCTTTTAAGGTTTGTGGCTTAACGGCTAACACAACCACGTCGACGGCATTAACCAAAGCCGTGTTATCAGCAATGGCGTGTACGCCAAAGGTATTGGCTAACGCCGTTAAGGTATCTGGGTTAACATCGGATACCCAAATTTGTTCCGCGGCATGGCCGCTGCTTATCAAGCCGCTGATTAAGCTGGAAGCCATGTTGCCGCCGCCGATAAAGCCAATTTTTTCTGTTTTCATTATTTTTCCCGTAGCTTTGTTATTTTAACCTAAATGGAGCCAGTGCAAGAAATCACAAGATTTTACGTTAAAATAGCCCATAGTCACATTGCTTAAGCTTATGATAGAAACGCTTTATATTGAAGACAATATTCACCAACATCCGCGCGTGCAAAGCATCATTAATCGCTTTCCTAAGGCTAGGATAATTACCTGTAGCCGCTATAGCGAGGTATTTAATGCCAAAGCCCAAAATTTTCGGCTACAAAAACAAAAGCCTGCCTTAATTTTGGCCGAAAAATATAAAAATTTTGTTTTGGAAACGCCTGCCGGTTATGGCATAGGGGCCAGCCGGAATTATTATTTTTCGCACATGCTAAATTGTTTATACGATTGCCGGTATTGTTTTTTACAAGGCATGTACGCCTCGGCAAATTATGTGCTGTTTGTTAATTATGAAGGCTTTCAACAGGCGATTAAGGAGCTTTGCGAAAATACGCCACAAGAAGCCAACCATTTTTTTTCGGGTTACGATTGCGACAGCTTGGCTTTAGAGCCGGTCTCTGGTTTTGCGGAAGCTTTTTTAGACTTTTTTGCCGGTATTCCCAATGCGTGGTTGGAACTGCGTACTAAAAGCACTCAAATTAGAAGCTTGCTGGCCCGCCCTGTTCTACCCCAATGCATAGTGGCGTTTAGCCTAAGCCCTGAGGCCATTGCCAATAAAGTGGAAGACAAAGCGCCTAGCTTGCAGCGCCGGCTAGAGGCTATGCTTAAACTGCAAGCGCAGGGTTGGCAGGTGGGGTTACGCTTTGACCCAATTATTTACCAAACCGATTATCAGCCATTGTACCGGGCTTTTTTTGCCCAAGTGTTTGCTAAGCTTAATTTAGAGCGGCTGCATTCGGTTAGTTTGGGTAGTTTTCGTTTGCCAGAAGCTTATTTTAAAAAAATGCATAAGTTATATCCAGACGCGCGGTTATTGGCCGGGCCGTTAACGCAGCACCAAGGCATGGTGTCCTATCAGCGGGATTTAGAACAAGAGCTGTTAGCTTTTTGCACGGAGCAAATCCTAAATTACTTACCTAAAGCTAAGTTTTTCCCATGTCTTGCATAAAAAGAACCGCCTTAATCACAGGTGCCAGTTCCGGCATAGGCCGCGCTATTGCTAGGCTATTGCTGCAACAAGGCCATCAAGTTATTGGTTTGTCACGTGATATTAGCCAATTTGTTAAGCCCATGCCGGGTTTTACGGCAATACAGGTTGAACTAGGCAATTTAACCACCTTACCTGCGCAGCTTGAGGCCATCAAAAAAAATTTCCCTGCGCTGGACACGTTGATATTAGCAGCTGGATATGGTCAATTTGGCATGCTAGAACAGTTTTCGTATGGCCAGATAGAGTTATTATTCAGCGTTAACTTTACCAGCCAGGCGTTTATAGCGCGTGCTTTGTTGCCATTGCTTAAGCGTAACAGCCATAGTGATGTAATTTTTATGGGTTCCGAAGCGGCCCTTAAAGGTAGCCGTAAAGGGGCTATTTATTGCGCCAGTAAATTTGCCATCCGTGGTTTTGCCCAAGCGTTAAGGGAAGAGTGCAGTAAAAGTGGGGTTAGAGTTTGCTTAATTAACCCCGGTATGGTGAAAACAGAGTTTTTTGAGCAATTAGATTTTGCCCCAGGCGAGGACCCTAGCAATTTTTTGTTACCTGAAGAGGTTGCCCAAGCCATCGATTATGTACTTAAGTCCAGCCCGTCGATGACTATCGACGAGCTAAACTTAAACCCCTTGAATAAAGTAATTCGCTTTAAAAAACCTGAGCCTTAGTCTGCAGGCCAGTAACCCCGCCTAAAACGCCAGCCAGCCATTTAGCATAAAGGTATTATTGGCATTAGCCGATTGCCCGACATTATCAAACTGGGTATAGCCGATATATTGCAAGCTCATCCTTAGGTTAAGCAATGAGCCTAGTAATGACGTTGAGGTTGATTTACCAAACGGCACATAAACTAACTCAGCCGTTAAATATTCGCTATTGGGCCGGTTGTTGGCATAAATCGCGCTGTCGTTAGAACCATCGATTTTGTTATAGGCAAACGTTACCCCATAGGTTTGTTCATAGGTATAGGCGGTATTAAACTTAAACGTATTCAGATAGGTGTTGACGCCGGAAGAGCGTGCGGGCGCCAAGTTTTGATCTTCGTAGATAAAGGTGGTCCTGACTTCAAAGATATGTTTAAGGTTGCCTAAGTACTGGTAATTGGCATCAAAAGCGACATCGGTATAACGGTCTGCGCCTTCTGAGGCATCCCGCCCAGGAAATAAGCTGGCCTTTAAGCCATAATGGCCTACGCTAAAATAATGGCCTTGCCAATTTTTTTGCAAAGCCACGCGCCAGTAAGGGGCGGGGCCATCCAGCCTAATGCGGTCGGCTGCGCCTATGCCGAAACTACGTTGGAAGCTGGTTGAAAAACTGTCATAAGCGCCAGCTTCTAAGTACACCAGGTCATTTATTAAGGCATAAGCGGTGGCACCACCCACTTGTGAACCCAGCACACCATCAATGATGGCGGTTGCGCCAGGTGCAGGTTGTAAGGCTGAGCCATTAAACGGAAAGCCCCAGGCTGGGGTTGAGTTCCACAAGTCTTGTACGGTTGGGTTATTGTTTAGGGAAATGCCATAACTAAGTTGTAGATCATCCAAATCTAACTGGTCGGCATAGCGGATGTCGGTGTTATCCAATGCTACTGCGTGCGCTACGCCATCATACGTTAACTGGCTAAAAGCGCCGGTTTTGCCATAAATACGGCCGGCATAAAACAAGGACGCTTGGTCAAATGTAAAGTTGTCATTTTTGTTAAATTCGGCAGGTAGCCCGTCTTGGCCTTTATCGGTATGGGTAAAGGTACCTTGAACAATACCGCTAAGCGGCGGTAGCTTTTCAGCCAAGCCGCTAGCGCCGCCTTGGACATAGCCATTTAACTTAAAACTGCGGCCAAATGGGGTCAGGTTTGGGCCAAATGATTGGGTATGGCATTGGTTACAAGCCACCCCGGTTTGGCGGGTAAAGCTGGGTAATGCGCTGGTATTAAAACTAGTAAAAAGCAACACCAGCGTACAGATGTTTAGCAAACAGCGGTTATAGATGCGTCCCGCAACTGTCAATTTCATGGCTCTACCTAAAGATTAAGATTAAGCCGGGCATGATAAGGGTTAAGGCTTAATAAAACCTTTAAGATTGTATGACAATTGTTTTAGCTATGCCGTCTATTATGTTTAGTGTTGGCCAAGCCGTTTTAATACAATCAAATCGGTTTATGTTAGCTAGGCTTACAGCAAACAAAATATGCTTACTTAATTAATAGGTAATAGGCTAAGCTAAAGCCTTCTTTTATCCAGTCAGCGTGATAGGCTACTAGTATTTGAATAAGTACGGCTAATTTTGGAAATGTTGAATAAAACCAGCTCATGGGCTAGCCCAAAGCGGGGAGCAAGTTTGCTAAACGCTATGCCCAAGATGAAGTCACTGCCGTTTTTGTTAGTTTGTTTAACGGTAGCTAGTGCTAAAGCTGAAGTTAATGTTAGTGGCCTGCAATCGGCAGAACATGAGAATGTCCTGTTGACGATGGCGCTGGCTAAAGAGCCTTGTTCCAGCCCTGAGTGGAAAATCCGTCATCTTTTTGCAAATGCCGATGCTGATATTGATGAAGCGTTACGGGCATTAGGCTTTTACCACGCTGAAATCAGTAAAACGCTAAACTTTAAAGAGGCCTGCTGGCAGGCTGACTTTAACGTAAAGGCAGGCCCGCCCACCTTGATTGAATCAGTTAGTATAGCGTTAAGCGGTGAGGCTAAGGATGATGCGGACTTTCAAAAATTGTTGGCTAAATTGTCGGCGGCTAAAGGCATGGTGTTACACCACGACTTTTATGAAAAAATGAAGCACCGGATAGACGCGTTGGCGCAAGAAAAAGGTTACTTAAAAAGCCAGTTTACAGAACATCAGTTATTAATAGACAAAGCCAACAATAGCGCCGCCATCAAGCTAAGCTTTGAGTCCGGCAAACGCTTATTTTTTGGTGCAATTACTATTCAGCAAGATAGTTTAAACCCTGATTTTGTTAAGCAATATTTACCCATAAAAACCGGTGATTATTATACCGGCGCCGGTCTTGCCAAAACTTACACCGTTTTTTCTAACAGTGATTATTTTAAAACCATAGCCATACGTCCGGATACTGAAGGGATACAAGCCAATCAAATTCCGGTCAACATAACGCTAACCCCTAAACCTAAATATCACTATAGCGGGGGCTTAGGTTTTGATACCGATATAGGGCCATTATTAAGTGGCAGTTTTATTAACCGCAGGTTAAACCGTCGCGGACATTATCTGACCGCCAATATTGATATATCGCCAGTATTGTCCACGGCAGATGCTGAGTACAATATCCCTTTAAGCCATCCCGTTACCGATTCATTTAGCTTGGGTGGCGGGCTTAAGCGCGAAGATAACCAAAGTTACCGCTCACTTTCGGCAAAATTGGCCGGCCGCTTAAAACACGCCTATAGTGATGGCTGGAAGCAGACTTTAGCTTTAGATTTGAGCTATGAAGATTTTGTCACCGGCGCCACTTCCGGGCAGACTTTTTTATTGGTGCCGAGCGCGAGTTGGTTACGCACTAAAACCGATGACTTGTTACGCCCCAGCAATGGCTACCGGGTGCAATTTGATGTTAGTGGCAGTCATCAAAGTCTGTTATCCAGCGTTAGTTTTGCGCAGGCCTTATTTTCTGGTACCTTAATCCACCCGGCCTTTGGAGACGCTAAATGGATAGCCCATACTGATTTAGGCGCTACGCTTGCCGATCCGTTTGCGCGCTTACCTACCACTTACCGCTTTTATGCCGGTGGCTTAAACAGTGTGCGGGGTTATGCTTACCGCGAACTAGGCCCTAAAGACAGCGCAGGTGCGGTTGAAGGTGGGCGCTATTTAACTACGCTTAGCGCAGAATATGAGCAGCCGATTTTGAAAGATTGGGCCTTGGCCGCGTTTATTGATAGTGGCAATGCTTATAATTCCAGCAAAATCAACTTAAAAACCGGTGTCGGTTTGGGGATACGATGGTTTTCACCCATAGGGCCTGTGCGTTTAGATGTCGGCATTCCCCTTAACGAATCCAAGTCATCGTTTCAGATCCATTTTTCAGCGGGTTCACGGTTATGAAGCGAGTTGGGATTATCAGCTTGCTAGTTATCGGCTTGATAATGGGCAGCGTCTTTAGCTTATTAGGCACTGCGGCAGGTAGCCGCTGGTTAATCCTGTCGCTAACCCATAGCCTTCCTTTGTCATTGTCTATAGATCAGGTGCATGGCACGCTGCTAGGAGACCTTAGGCTAAACGGTATTAATTACCAAAACCCAACACAAAAACTCAGCGTAAATTCGCTGACACTCAGTTGGCAACCAGTGCAGTTGTTGTCCCGGCGTGTCGTCAAGATCAGCGCCTTGGACATCAACGCTATAGACTTGGAACTTGCACAAGCAGAGCCACCTGTAGATGAAAAGCCCATTAAGCTTGAAATAAAACCATTTTTACCGCTAAGCATTATTATCGGGCAATTGCGTGTGACTGATCTGGCCGTGCATCAAAACGGCCAGCTACATAAGCTACAAAGCTTAGTGCTCAAGGCCGTGTTAGACCCTGGGCAAGTGGACATCACAAGCCTGGATATCGCGGCTGAGCCTATTGCTGTGAGTAGCCACGGCACACTGGTACTCAGCCAAGATTTGCCCGTTACCTTAACCGCAGTTTGGCAGATAAAACCCAGTACGGGTGAATTATGGCAAGGTCAAGCTAAGGTAAAAGGTGACCTTAAAAAATTATTGCTGAGCAGTGACTTGTCAGGGCCTGTTAATGTCCAGTTACAAGGCCAAGTTGATGATGTGGCCAATAATGCTCATGTTGATGTCAGCGGCGATTGGCAACATTTGCAATGGCCTTGGGTAGGCGCTGAAGCAGTTTTTAAAAGTAACGCAGGACACTTTAAGTTAGCGGGTGGTTTAAGCGCCTATGTCCTTATGCTAAACGCACAAATTAATCCACCGTATTTAAATAATGCTGAACTGATACTCGATGCTAAAGGGGGTATAGACCATATCCAGCTGAATAAACTTGCGCTTAATTCGCCCGATGGCAAATTTTTGCTCACCGGTCAGGTGGCTTGGCCGGATGCTGTTATGTTTGATGTTAGTGCTAACGCTGAAAACTTTAACCCCGCCGTGTTTAATGCCGAGTTGCCGGGCAAGATAACTTTTGACAGCCAATGCAAAGGCAGTTGGGCGGGCAGTGCCCTGCAATTGGAGCTGGCTATTAATCAATTACAAGGCCAGTTACGTGGCACGGCGGTTAGCGCACAAGGTCATCTGCAGCTAGCCAAGCAAATAGTCAACGTGCAAGATCTGGAAATAGCATCGGGAATTAACAAAATCATCGCAAACGGCAGCCTAGGCGAGCAACAAGGCCAATTAAACGTAGACTTAAACTTGGCGCGCTTGGATACCCTTTGGCCTGGCTTAAAAGGTAAACTAACGGGCATGGCCAAATTGCAAGGTAGCTTGCAAAATCCTGCAGTAAACTTTCAAGCACAGGGCAAAAACCTTGCTTTTGCCAGTTATAGCAGCCAACAATTGGCGATAAACTTGGATTACCATCCAGAGCCCCAGCTGCAATCAAGCTTAATGTTTTCTAGCAGCGCTATAAAAAATGCGGGTAAAACCTTGCTTTCTTCGCTTACGCTAAATGCCGAGGGTACAGCTTTAGCGCATCGCTTAAATTTAAGTGCGGATAGTGTTTATGGCGAATTTTCCAGCAATCTGGCAGGTCGCTATGATAAGGGGCTTTGGCAAGGTAACTTGGCTAGCTTAAGCTTGGCCAATCCAGATATAGGGGCATGGCAATTAGACAAAAAACTGCCCATAGAAATAAGGCAAAAAGATGTAGGTGTGGATGTTAATTTAGCCGATTTTTGCTTAAGCCAAAACGGCGCTAAGATCTGCAGCGCGGGTTATTACAAGGCCAATGGTGATTTTCAAGTTAACCTAAATGCCAGGCACTTACCCACGCAATTATTGCAGCCTTTTTTACCGGAACAAATGTTGTTAAATGGCAGCATAAATCTTGCTGCGGACGTGTACCAAAAACGCGGTACGTTAAATGGCAACTATCATTTGGATATGCCAGAACCTGCCCAGATTAAACTCCCCTCTGAAATTAAAACAGAATTGGCAATAAGGCTAACAGAATTAGCCGGTGAAATTAATGCGGGTAAAATCAATAGCCGTTTTAATTTAGCCTTGCCGGCAAACGATCAAATCAGCGGCACTTTGGCATTCGACACGAAAACGCCGCAAACGTTGTCGGGGCATATTAATGCCGCCATTGCCAACTTTGCTTTGCTGAATGCTTTTGTGCCCCAGTTAACTGAGCTAAAAGGCAAATTTAATGCGGATTTAAATTTGGCCGGAACCTTAAAACAGCCTTTGCTTGAAGGCAGTTTGGCATTAACGCAAGCCGGGGCTAAGTATCCAGAACTTGGTTTAGAATTCCGTGAGGTTAACCTTCAGGCCACCTCACCCGGTATCGGTACAGAAGCTATCAAAATTTTTGCTTCAGCCAAATCAGGAAAGGGTAGCGTGCGGCTTGATGGCGTCTTGGATTTGCAAACTAGCACGCAATGGCCTTTAATGCTTAGCTTAATTGGCGATAATTTTGAGGTCAGCAAATTACCCGAAGCGGAAGTGGCTGTTTCACCCGACCTTAAATTAGCGTTTTCACAAAGCCAAGGCTTAGTTACCGGCAAACTAAATATCCCTAAAGCTAAAATCCAGCTTAAACAACTGCCTGCCAATGCGGTGGCGGTAAGCCCAGATGAGCATATTTTAGGGACAGTTAAACCAGCTGAAAAAAGCTTTGCCGCTGAGGGCATCAACGTGTCTGTAGCGATAGCGCTGGGTCAACAGGTGAGTTTTTCTGGCCAAGGCCTGGAAACCCAATTATCTGGTAATTTAAAACTTAAGCAAGCAGAGGGCAAAACTGATTTGCAAGGCAATGTTGATATGGCTAAAGCCACTTACAAAAGCTACGGGCAAGACTTATCGGTGCGTAAAGGCCGCTTAATCTTTAATGGTCCTATCGACAACCCTTGGCTGGATGTAGAGGCAATCAGGTTATCTAAAAATAAAAAAATCACCGCTGTCCTTAGCCTATCAGGATCCATACAACAGCCACAAACGCGTATCTTTTCAGAGCCAGCCTTACCCGAGACTGAAGCCTTGGCCTATCTGATTACCGGCCAAGGCTTAGACCAGCTCGGCAAATCTGATGGTAATGCCGTGGCCAGCGCAGCGCTGGCGTATGGCTCAGGACAAGCCGCATGGTTAGCAGATAAACTTGGTGTGGATATTTTAGAGGTGGAAGAAGGCGAAACCTTGCAAAAAAGCCTATTATCCATAGGCCAAAATTTGAGCAAAGATTTTTACGTTGGTGCTAAAGTGGGCTTGTTTACTAAGCAAGCTGTGCTTGTTGTCAAACACAAGTTAACCGATATTTTTAATGTGGAAACCCAAGCGGGCAGCTCCCAACGGGTAAAAATAAATGCCGAATTTGATACCGATTGAGCGACATATGCCAACGCGAGCACTGATTTATTTTGCCTATTTTTTAAAAACCTCAACACGTTACCAAAACCTTAAAAAGTTTTTTTATAACTTGTTGGAGAGCCCGGACAGCCGTTTAAAATCGTATTTTGACGTGTTTATGATCGGCTTGGTTATCCTTAGTGTGTTTTTACTGATCAATGAGGTTAGCGGCGCCATAGACTATGTGGATTGGTATGAGCAATGCATCGTCAGCCTGTTTGTCGTGGAATATTTGTTACGTTTTTGGATTTATAGCGATAACCATAAAATGATAATTGAGTACTACGAGAAGGTGCAATATCTCGGCGTACCCTTTCAAGTCAGTAAAATTTTCAAAAGCTTAATCACCAAAAAAATTGAATATATATTTAGCCCCTTAGCCTTAATTGATTTACTCGCGATCTTGCCGAGTTACCGTGAACTGCGGGTTTTAAGGGTTTTTATTATTTTCCGTTTATTTAAGCTGTTCCGCTATTTAAGTAGCATCAAACTGTTTAGCGAAATTTTATCGAATAAGCGATTTGAGCTATACACCTTAGCTATTTTTCTAAGTTTTTTAATTTTTATTGGCAGCACCGCGCTGTATTTATTTGAAAACCCAGCCAATGGCGGCGATGTTAAAACCCTGTTTGATGCTTTTTATTTGTCTGTGGTTACCATGTCTACAGTGGGTTATGGCGATATTTCACCGCATACCACGGGTGGGCGCTTAATTGCCATAGCGCTGATTTTTTCCGGTTTAGGTTTTATTTCATTTTTTACTTCAATCATTGTGTCCGCTTTCAGCGACAAAATGCAAAATATACGGGCTAGCCAAGTTTATCTAGAACTTAAGCGCTACGACAGCTTTGTGATTATTTGTGGCTTTGGCCGGGTGGGCCAGCACATAGCCAAACAATTGCAAAAAGACCAACAAGCGTTTGTGGTGATTGACCCTAACGAAACTAAAATTAACCAGGCTAAGCAACTTAAATACCTAGCTATACACGAAGATGCCAGTAAAAATGAAATATTGCTTAACGTCGGCATTAATAGCAACGCCTCGGCTATTTTGTGTACAACTGGTGATGATGTGACGAATGTTTACATTACCTTAACTAGCCGTCACTTAAACAAACAAATCCGTATTTTATCGCGCGCCAATAAATTGGAATCGGTAAAAAAACTTTATCAAGCGGGTGCCAATAACGTTATCCAACCATTTGAAATTGCCGGTATGGTTATCGCAGAATATGTTGGCCAGCCTGTGGCTTTTGAGGCCATCGTAGGCATTTTAAATGAAGAAAAGCAATTTATCTTGGAAACTATCCCCGTGCTTAACAATGCGTTTATCGCCGGAAAAACCATAGCGGATATAAACTTAGCACAACGCAAGCTTATGTTGGTTGGCATTATCAGCAATAATCCGTTACATCACTTGCATAAAAACAGCTATCCGGTAAATAACCAATGTTTTTACTTTAACCCAGAAGTCAATTTTGAACTACAACCTGGCGATATCCTCGTGGTGTTAGGCAGAAAATTAGGGATAGATTTTTTTCGTGATCAAATTGAAAAAAGCCGCTTAAAAAGAAAGGTAAAATCATGATGCGCATCGCCGTTTTTGGTTATAGCCTCATGGCTTTTGAAGCCATGCGTAGGCTAAATCCTAAGCAATACCAAATTGTTTTTGTTGTTAAGGATAACGCCCAAGCCATGCAAGCCAAGGAACAAGGCATCACCGCGGTTAGTTTGGATTTCCGTAATGACGATGAATTAAAAGCAATTGGTATAGGCCGTAATATTGATGTGTTGTTTTGTTTTTTCCCTAAAGATTCAGATAATGTGTTTTTAACTATTTCTGCACGCGCCATCGACAAGCAATTGAATATCATTGCCATAGTGGATGACCCTGATTCGGCAGAAAAATTATTGGCGGCCGGGGCTAATAAAATTATTGACCCCTATGAAATTTGCGGTACTAAAACCCACCAAATGCTCACCAAACCTGAGATTACCCAAATATTGGACGAAACTGTTTTTGGCCAACACGATTTGAATATTGCGCAAATAGAAATCCCACTGGGCTCATGGCTGGAAAATATCCAAATCAGTCAACTTACGCGTGAGAGCCAACACCAATTGCTGGTGTTAGGTGTAGTCGATAAAGAACTCGGTGAGGAACTGCATTTTGTCATTGGCGAAAAAGAACATTACTTGAACGCTGGCGATGTATTAGTGGTGATGGGGCCGTCAAACGCGATTACCTTGTTTACCGAGGAGATCAGTCAAACCCAACAAAAAACTCGGGTTGTAAACTAGATAGTTTAGGCTACCAAGCCATGATTTACATGGGGCAGATTTTAAAATTAAATCAGCGTCGAGTTTGCAAATATATAGCTAAGTCAATTAGCTTAAGTATTGATAACGTGAGAATATTCTTAATATCCTCCATTTATAGAATGTCATTTTGACACACAAAAAAAGTGTCAATTATTTTTACACTTTTGCCACAAAGCTCAATTTTAATTTCTTAATAACTTACTAATAATATTAAAAAGTATATCTATTGGTATGGTATTTGACTAAGCATTGCGTAGAACTGGGTGTGACTGTCATTTTTCGATTTTATAGCAATATTTTCTTAAAAATAACTTACTAGAGGCTTGTGTCTAGTGACTAGGAGAATGAGTTTAGCGTGTGTCAGTTTTTTTTACAGTTACAGCCATTTCTATAACCTAGCCAAGTTTGTATGTTGGGGCTAATTTCTTTCTAAAAGCAATTAATCTTAGCGGGCTGAATATTCTGCAATCTTTATCAGGAGTTTTTATGAACAACGCTAAGATAAGCGTTAAAAAGGAAATAACAAAAATCACCCAATGCTTTAAGTTAATAACCTCGTTGATTTTTGTTTTGGCTATCTCTTCAGTAAGTAGCCAAGCCCTGGCTACTAATGCAATAAGAAGTGGTTTTGACAGTAACACGCTAGCAGCGAATGACGATCGTTCTAGTGGTTTAGTGCCGCTAGGTTTTAGCATTAATTTTTTTGGTAATGGCTTTAACCAAGGCTATGTCAATAACAACGGCAATATGACTTTTGATAGTCCATTAGGAACTTTTACGCCTTTTGGGCTGACTGCCACACAACGTCAAATAATTGCCCCCTTTTTTGCGGACGTAGATACTCGTGTAGATGGCAGTAATCCAGTCACTTATGGCCAAGGTACGGTTGGTTCACGCCCGGCTTTTGCGGTTAACTGGATAAATGTTGCCTGCTTTAGTACGGTTAATGGCGGTTACAATACGTTTCAAATGGTGTTGATTGACCGTTCAGATATTGGTGCAGGAGATTTCGATATTGAGTTTAACTATGGTTCTATCGTTTGGGAAACGGGCAGGGCAAGTGGCGGAGATGCGACTTGTCAAGGCGGTAACCCAGTCCGTATAGGTTATTCCAATGGTTCAAGCAATTCATTTGAGCTGTCAGGTTCTGGTGTTAGCGGTACTTTTTTAGACAGTAATACGGTTACCGGCTTAATCTACAATAGCCGAAACTCCCTTCAGGATGGCCGTTATCTGTTTGAAGTCCGTAATGGTAATGCGCCAGTAGGCCACAATCTATCAGGAACCGTTTTCGGTAATGAGATTACTAATCCATTAGAGTCAGCCCTAGTGCAAGTTTGTACGACCAACCAGGATACATTTTGCAGCTTGACGAGCACAAATTCGTTGGGGAATTATACGATTGGCGGTCTAAGTGATGGCAATTATCAAATTACGGCATTTCCGCCAGCCAACACAAATTTTCAAACAGGATCAATTACTTCAGTAATTTCAGGAGCAGATGTTGTAGCACAAAACATTACGCTTTTAGGTCCTCAACCATTGCCTAGTGGTACTACAATTATCCCCAATTTACGGATCAGCGATGGTGGCGTCCCCACCGTTAATTGGAACAGCAACCTTACCTTAAGCACCCATAGCTGCCAAGGTGGCTCTGCAACTTACACAATAACCGATAATGACACCAACGCAGTAATAGGGCTAGGCTCATTGGCCGAAAGTTCGCTCAATTCAGGCGTGTATTCTACAATTGTCCCAGCCTTATTTCCTAACAGTGGCTTAGTAACGGTGGAAATAAATATCACCAATTGTCTAGGCGGCGGCTCAAACGATATTATTTTTACGTTGTATATTGATCCAAGTGGTGAGGTTAAAGATACCTTTGGAAACGCAGTTGGTGGTGCAACCGTTACACTTTTACGTTCTGACAGTTCCGCCGGCCCATTTACGACAGTTCCCAACGGTTCCAACATTATGTCGCCTGTCAACCGTATCAACCCTGATCTTACAAGCTCACGCGGCCTGTTTGGTTGGGATGTCATCTCTGGGTTTTATAAAGTACGTGCTGAAAAAACTGGATGTAATGCACCCAATAATCCTAGTCAAAGTTTTGTAGAGTCAGACGTATTAACTATCCCACCAGCCGTGACTGATTTGTCTTTGATTTTAGATTGTGGGCAACCGGTATTTGCAGTTTGTGATCTTGACCAAAATGGTTCTGTTTCAAAATCTGATATTTCGATTCTTAGCCGGAACTTACGTAGCACGGTTCCTGCGGGCACTTTGGGTGATATCAACGGTGATGGCCGTATTACAACTCAAGATACAAGAGGGTGCGTATTGCAGTGTACCCTGCCAGCTTGTGCAAATTAATAGTGTAAAAAAACAGTACCCGGAGGCTCTTGTCTCCGGGTTTCTTAAATTTAATAAGAGATATATTGATCATGTTTAAAAAAACATTAGCTATAGCGATTTTTTCTAGCTTTATATGGCAAACAGCAGAAGCAACACCGATACTGACGTTTAATGCCACATCACAATCAGTCAATTTAGGCAGTCAAGTTGGCATAGACGTTGTGGTCAATGGCTTAGAAGATGGGGGTTTAAATGAAATTATTGCTGGATACAATTTGAGCTTAACATTCGATAGTTCAATTTTAGATGTGTTTTCGTTTTCTGGATTATCTCTGGACCCTAATTTCTTTTCGGTTACCAACTCAGCTGGACAGATTGATTGGAATAGCCTTTCCTTTGATACTGACGCATCTTTGCAAGCTATACAGGGTAATAGTGTGACTTTAGCTACCATTGTTTTTAATACACTTGGCCAGGGCAACTCAACGCTAAGTTTTTCTTTTAGTGACTTAACGGGGCTATTAGCAACTAGTTTAGACTTTACCGTAGATACGGCCAGTATTACTGTAACAAGTACAAGTCAACCGCAAGATAATGTTCCTGAGCCATCAATACTAATGCTAGTAAGCCTTAGTGCGTTAGGGCTTGCGGCTATGAAGCGCGCAAAAGGATTAAATGTTTAATTGCGGCTTATTTAGAGCGCATTAATATTTTGTAAAATGTAAGTTAGACTTAATCTGGCAGTTACCGTACTTATTAAGTAGCTGTCAGATTAAATTCGATTCAAGTCAGTTCTTAATCTCAAAATCTATATATTCAAGTAAAACGCTTAAGTGTGTTTGAATATAAGGTTTACTGCTTATTATTTGTTAATAAGCCGACTAAAATCCTAGCAGGTAATACACTAGGCTATTACCCATGCAGGCAGATATAAAATCCCTTTAACGACAGGCTTATTCTGTCCCGTATCTTATTTGATTTTAGTATTACTATAAATCATATGCTTGAGTATAACTTGATTGCAAACCCAGAAAAGTGCTTTGGCTTAGATCAACAAAATTCCTTAAACAGAATAAATTTCTAAGATGACTAAAAAATCGAATCGAACTGATAATATTCAATCTGTAAACCGTCGAAAATTACTAAAGGGACTTGGGATTGTCCCTTTGTTGCCTTTAATGCCGGCTTGTAATCTATCAACAAAGGCCCTTCAGTCCGCTGAGTTTGATTATCTGCAGCAAATTGGCCCCATCGATAGGTCGCTTAAAGTTGATGTAGCAAACAGATTTACCGGTGATGATTTTACACGGCCACATCAGATTTTATGGGAAAAATCAGCTTATATTAAGACTATTGCTGGTTTACCAAAACCTAAGCGCAAGGAAGAACTAGTGATTATTGGTGGGGGCATGAGCGGGCTGATGAGCGCTTATCTTTTGTCCGATAAAAAACCAGTGCTATTAGAGCAAGCTAGCCGTTTTGGCGGTAATGCCAAGGGGGAGGCATGGGACGGCTTGCAATATTCTATCGGCGCTGCCTATTTGGTAAAGCCGGAACAGGATTCTGCCCTTTATAAGATGCTTTCCGATCTGGGCATAATTAAGGATTGGACTATAAAAAAAGGTGGGGATGGTCATGTCGTCATAAATGGCAAGTTGATAGAAAGGTTTTGGGCGGCTAACAACGAACCGGAATACCGCGCCAGTTATAAAAAACTTTATGACTACTTTATGTCATTCATCAACGAGGGTGGGAATATTTTTCCGGACTACCCAACTGAAGATGGCAAGTTAAGGGAATATATCAACAAACTTGACCAGGAGGATTTTAAAAGCCATTTAGAAAAAATTATCGGGGCTGCACTTCCGCCACATTTAGCAACATTACTTGAACATTACTGTTTTTCATCTCTAGGTGGCTCTGCGTCTGAAATCTCAGCAGCTGCCGGTATCAATTTTTTTGCTGCGGAATTCTCGGATATCGCCGTTTTTCCAGGCGGAAATGCCTATATTGCAGAAGCGTTGTTAAAACACTTGCATCAAAAATTACCTGCCAAGCATTTATTGTCTGGATGTTTGGTATTTGATGTTAGGGCGGAACATGATGGCGTATTGGTTAGTTATGTTGATGCCAATAAGCAAGCGCAAAGCATCTGGGCTGAGAAAGTAATTATGTCATGCCCTAAATTTGTTGCTGCAAAATTGATAGATGCCCTGCCCGCTGAGAAATTAGCGGCGATCGCAGAATTAGAATACCGGGCTTATATGGTGGCCAATTTGCTTATTAATCACCCAATTAAGGAATCAGATTATGATCTGTATTGGCTTGGCGCTGGTAAGAGTGATCCTAACCATATTGCTGCTTATGCAAAAAGTCGCGGTATAACTGATATTATCAATGCTAACTTTGCTTCCCCTGATCCGATCAAGAGCGTATTAAGTTTTTACCAAGCGTTCCCTTATCCTGGTGGTAGGGCGCAATTGTATGCCGAGCATGCCTATGCGCATATGCGAGAGAAGCTATCTGCACAAATCAAACAAGAAATCTATCCCTACTATCAGTTATCAGATCAAGACATGGTGGACTTAAGATTAACCCGCTGGGGACATCCTTTGCCATTAGCGGCGGTTGGCCTTTTAGACAGAGGTGTTGTGGATATCCTAAGAAAGCCCATTGATGAGCGAATTTATTTCATAGAACAGGATAATTGGGCATTACCAGCTATTGAAACCGTTGTTGCCGAGGCTAGCCATTGGTGCCCGATGCTTCGATAAGCATTCTGTTGAGCTTAAATCGTAGCTTTTAAGAAAGTATCAGCAAGGCATAACTCAGTGCTTTTTTCTAAATGCGATGCTTATCGGTAATACCTAAAGCCGGGGTTGTATTTATTTAAGATATTGATTATTAAATACTTTAACAAAATGCTTCAAGGGTGATTGCTGGGCATAGGACACGGATGAGTATATTCTGTATTTTAGCTGTAATATCTTGCCTGATAGGGTTCAGTATCGTACTATTACCCCGGACGTTGTTGCGTAATAGCATCATCATCGGTACTAATGTAGCGCCCGATGGTAGACTCGAAATTTGTTTTTGGAGCCGTGGAAGCTTAATTTAAGGTAGATTTTTTTGCGCCGGCCTAAGTGTTTTCATAACTGCTTGAAAGCCCATGGCGTTTTAAACTACTGGTAAACAAGCCTGAGGGGTGAATTGAGTTAATTCCTTTTTGGGGCACGATAAGATCGTCATAATGCGGCTTGATAGCGGTTAGCCTAAAGCGTAGCAAGTAGGCTGGCCGCGCAAAGGGAGCTAAGGCGGGAGATTTAAACTGTACATTCCTCTATGTGCTACCCAGGCTTGGGTCTGAAGCCCGCAACGGTCAATGCCTGTAGCCGTCTGGATAGCAGATAAAAAAGTATCTCATGCGTATTGGGGACAGCATGGACATGTGGACATTAGCGTAGAACGGGCTTACATCCCGATCGCGTTGGGTTAAGGTATTTTTTTAAATTTTATTAGGAGTGTTTATGGCTTTCGACCTGAAAAATGAATGGTCTGATGCCGACGTGGCGGCTTTGCTATCGTCAGTTGAAGATGACCGTGATTGGCGTTTGGAAGTGGATAAGGCGGGCATGGCAAGTTTGCAGGACAAGACTGCACACCCAACAGGCGCTGATTACGATGCTAATCTGCATTGTTACTTTGAGTTATGGCATCAAGGTACCGATTTTGTCGGGCCTTCCGCTGCCGGTGACAAGCAATTGGTTGCCAGCATAGCCAATGCCTTACGCAAGAATTACCCCACTTTGGAACAGGCTCAGTTCGTTTTTATTTAAACGGTGGCGGATTGCCACCTCACAACCATACAGAGGTGAAACATGGCTATTGTCGAAGTTACAGACAGCACGTTCAACCAGGTTATTGAAGAAAACCCTATCGTCGTTTTAGATTTTTGGGCTACTTGGTGTGGGCCGTGTAAGTCTTTCGCGCCTATATTTGAGGCGGCTGCCGAAAAACACTCGGACATTGTGTTCGGGAAGATTGATACGGATGCCCAGCAACAGTTATCCAAGGGGTTTGACATCCGTTCTGTCCCTACCTTGATGGTTTTGCGGGAGAAGATCGTAGTAATACGTGAATCCGGCGCGCTGCCTGCCAGTGCTCTGGAAGAAGTTATCGCACATGCCCGTGGCTTGGATATGGCAACCATCCGAGCTGAGATAGCGGCACAAGAAGCTTAAAGTCCTAAGCTGGAAGGGGCGTTTGTAAGCTAACCGCTCCTCTCCAGCAAGGCATTGGTAACTTGGCTGTTACGGCGTTATCTAACTTTCTGCACTATTTTTTAGAAGCTGTAATACACGGAAAGGCTTCTATGCCCATCAAACACGCCCTGCCAAATAACAGGTTTAATTTTCTTTTCAATTCGTCATCACTAACTAAATGGCGCCAATAAGAGTTTTACGGTTGCTTATAGCAGATATTAACTATTTTTTATGTGATGAAGCCTTTCCAAAATAAACAGGCTTTCAAGCTTAAAAAGCGTAAAACCTTGCTTAAATAAACACTGAGGTAGACTTTACGGATTTGAAGAGGAGCGTCATATCTCCTCTTCAAGCGCCCAGCCTTTAATTTACAACCTGATGGCCGCGGCCCCTCATGCAGTTAATAAACGCACGTTTATATTGCGCGTCTGATTGTGTGCCCTGATGGGCTGCACCACCAATACCGCCTACTGCGGCACCTAGCGCGGCACCCGTTCCGGCATTACCGGCAATGGCGCCTAATACCGCGCCACCTGCGGCGCCTGCTAAGGCGCCAACACCAGCGCCTTTGGCCGTTTCTTTAACGGTGCCACCCGATGCGTGTTCAGCCAGTTGCTGGCATTGCGCGGTATCTTGATTGATATGGTCAGCGTGCCTGTCATTATAGGCGTCTACTGTCGGCGTCCAGCCAGTTTGGCTAGCACAGCCTGCAAGTGTGGCACTAAATATAACAGCTGTGGTAAGTTTGTTCATTGCATGTCCTCGTTTGTTGTTTTGTTCAGAATACGCTATGGCTTATGAATATTTCATGAATGCAGCCAGGTATTGCTTAATAAGATAAAGATTGGTGATTACAGTTCCCTTAAAACTTGCGCAGGTGCGTAGCTAAGGACACGTCGTAGCCCTTGGTAACCCGCCATGCCTATTATAAAAGTAGCACACGGTGGTACGCCTGCCCATAAAAGCCATTTGGGTTGATAAGCCATATGTAATACTTGGCTGTATAAACCATATAACACAGCAGCGGAGACACAAACTGCGAGTACGCCTGAAATAAAGCCTAGAGCGGCAAATTCAATGATTTGTATTTGCCGTAAAAACTGACTATTAGCGCCCAATGTGCGCATTAAAGCGCCACTATAAATGCGCCCGTCCAGTGTTGTTAATACCGCTGCAAACAAAACGGTAAAGCCTGCCAATAAGGCAAAACACAACAAAAAATTGATAGCTAGGGTAAGTTGGCTTAATAAGTTTTGTAGTTGTTTTAGGATTAAATCAACTTCCAATAAAGTGATGCTTGGGTATTTTTTTGCTAAAGCAGACAGGGCGGATTTTTGTTGTCCGTCAGCATAAAAGCTGGTTAATAGGGTGCTGGGAAACGCGGCTAAAGTGCCGGGCGAGAATATCATATAAAAATTGGGTTTCATAGTGTCCCATTGCAACGAACGTAAGCTATTTACCTTGGCGCTAAACTGCTGGCTACCGACAGTAAAGCCTAGTTCATCGCCCACTTTAATGCCTAAGCTGTCAGCTAATTTGGCTTCTACTGACACTAGACCGGCTGGGCTAGAAGGCAACCATTGCCCGGCAATAATTTTGTTGTCTTCAGGCAGCTCTTTTGACCAAGTTAAGCTAAGCTCGCGGTGGGTGGCCGACTCACCTTGGCTGTCTTTACTAACGTGTTGCTGCACGGGAGTGTTGTTTAGGGTGACTAAACGGCCACGGGTGACGGGAAAAAAAATGTTGCTGTCGATATTTTGGCTTTGCAAGTCTTGTGCAAATTGTTCTTGTTGGTTAGGTGCTAAATTAAGTGCAAAATAATTTGGCGTTTGTGCAGGCAAGTGTTGCTGCCAATCGGCAATTAAATCATTACGCACACTAAAACTTAAGATCATGGCCGCCAAAGTGAGGCTAAATGCCATGATTTGCGTGACACTTGCAGGTGGTTCGCGGACTAAGCCCTGTAAGCCAAAACGCCATACCAAACTTAATTTGGGTAAGCCTTGTTGCAGCGGCCATAGCAATTTGCCTAATAACCAAGCAAAGCCCAGTAATGTGACAAACCCTACGCCTAGTAGCGTGAGTGTCATTTTTAAATCTTGCGTGTAACGCCAAATCAGTAACGCCACCAGGCTTGCAGCTAAGCTGTAAACTAGCCATGCCGCCACAGGCAAAGGTTGTAGATCACGGCGTAAAACACTTAAGGCGGTGACATTTTTTAGCCGTAGCAATGGCGGTAAGGCAAAACCTAGCAAGATCATAAAGCCGGTGGCAAAGCTAAAAGAGACCGCCAGTAAACTGGGGCTGGCCAATTGCGCCGGTAAGAGATCTTTCAGCATAACAAATAGCGCATCTTGGGCTAGCCAGCCTAACCCACAGCCCAGCGAACTCGCCAGGGCACCGAGTATTATAAATTGATAGCTGTATAACCATAAAATTTCCTGTTGCTTACAGCCTAAACAACGCAAAATCGCGGTCGCATTTAGATGCCGTTCGCTATAACGACGAGTGGCCATGGCTATCGCGACACCGGCAATCAAGGTAATAACAATGCTGGATAAGCCTAAATAGCGTTCAGCCCGATCTAGCGCAGAGCCAAGTTCTGGCCGGTCTTCATGAATATCCATTAGGCGTTGTGACGGGGTCAACAGTGGCTTAAGCCATTGCTTAAAATCCGCTAGCGCTTGCGGGTTACCGCTAAATTGAAAAAAATAATGCACATGGCTACCGGGTTGGATGACGCCCGTGGCCTGTAGATCTTGTTGATTAATCATTACCCGCGGTGAAAAGCTGTAAAAATCACCGCGCTTATCAGGTTCATAAGTAATAACACGTTGGACTAGCAAAGCTTGTTCGCCGATTGTTAAGGTATCACCCAGTTTTAAGTTTAAACTGGCCAGCACCCGCTGCTCAACCCAGGCTGTGCCAGCTTTAGGGCCTTGATAGCTGATAGCTTCTTGTTGATAATCCGCGGCACTGGTTTTTAAATAGCCACGTAGCGGGTATGCCGCACTGACCGCTTTTATGCTGGCTAACAACAAGCTGTTGTTTTCGACTAGCACGCTTGAAAACTCTACGCTTTGCGCTTGTTGCAAGTGTTGCTGTTGGGCTTGCTGTAACCAGCTTTCTGGGATTTGCGCGGAACTGGTGATAACCAGGTCGGCCGCTAAAAATTCAGCAGCTTGGTTGGTCATAGTGTTTTGTAAACGGTCGGCAAACAAGGTAATACCGGCACTGCCTGATACTGCAATAATTAATGCCAGTACTAATACGCTAAGCTCGCCAGAGCGGCCATCGCGCCATAACAGTTTTAAAGCTAGGCTAAAATGTCTCATATCAACTGCCCTGCCGCTAAGCGGATACTGCGTTGGCAGCGCTCGGCCAATTGCTTGTCGTGGGTCACTAAAATTAAGGTTGTTTGATGTTCGCGGTTCATTTCAAATAAAAGTTCTATGATATGGCTACCGGTTTTACTATCTAAATTGCCAGTGGGTTCGTCTGCAAATAGCAGTGCCGGTTGGGTGACAAAGGCCCGTGCCAGTGCCACACGTTGCTGTTCACCACCGGAGAGTTGCTTGGCTTTATGGTTTAAACGGTGCGCCAGCCCAACCCTGTCTAATAAGGCAGTGGCCTTGGCTTTGGCTTGTTTATCGCCGTTTAATTCCAACGGTAACATGACATTTTCTAAAGCGGTTAGCGCGGGCAACAATTGAAAGGCCTGAAATACAAAGCCGATCAGTTGATTTCGCAACGCAGCGCGGCCATCTTCATCCATGGTTGTGATGTCTTGACCATTAATGCGGATTTTTCCTGTGCTAGGCGTGTCTAATCCAGCTAATAAGCTAATTAAAGTGGATTTGCCGGAGCCCGATTCACCAATAATCGCAATGCTTTCACCAGGTTTGATTATCAAATTGACTGATGCCAAGATATGTAATAAACCATCGGCCGTGGTAACCGATTTACCAAGATTCTCTGTTTCAATCATGCGCTGTGTCTGCCTAATTAAGGAATTATTATGATTAAAGTTTTAGTATTTATTGCTATTGCACTGTTACCCAGTATAACCACTGCCAAAGCAATTGTGGTGTTGGGTGACAGTATAAGTGCAGCTTATGGGATGGGGGTGGAGCAAGGTTGGGTGGCCTTGTTGCAAACAAAGTTAAAACAGGAAGGGTTAGACTACCGTGTATTTAACGAAAGTATTAGCGGTGATACTAGCGCAGGCGGTTTGGCCAGGATAGACCGGGCGTTGACCGCCCACAAGCCAAATATTGTCTTGTTAGAATTAGGCGCTAACGATGGGTTACGTGGCTTGCCGCCAGAGCAAATGCAAGCTAACCTAAAAACCATCATACAGCGTTCGCAACAAGCTGGGGCAAAAGTATTGCTCTTAGGCATGAAAATTCCTCCCAATTATGGCAAACGTTTTGTGGATATGTTTTATAACATTTACCCTAAACTGGCGACAGAATTGCAAATACCGAGCATTCCATTTTTATTAGAAGATGTCGCCCTAGATAAAGACATGATGCAAGCGGATGGCTTGCATCCGAATGCCAAGGCGCAAGCCTTAATTATGGAAAAAGTTTGGGCACAGCTTAAAACCTTGCTGTAATAAAGACAGGCGTATGCTTCTGTGCTAAGACACAACCCAGTGCTGGCCAGCTTGTTAGCAGTGGCATGCAAACCCGTAAAATGGTAGAGTTAACTGCTATTTTTAACAATGTAGAATTGCAAGATATGAACAACTCAATACAAACAAAAACACGATTACTTTCGGCCTTGTTGGCCATGAGTCTGGTCGGCCTGTTAGCAGGCTGTTCAGATGATGAGGCTAAAAACGAGGGCGCCAATAAGCCAGCTATGGCCAAAACGCAGAAAAGCCATAACCCCAATCCGTTTGACCATTCGGATGATATGAAAATCACCAGTGCTCAAAAGGAAAAATTTGAAGATGAATTTACCGAACAATGTGTCGCCCGGGAGTTGAAAAACTCAGCTAATCCGGATATTGATAAAGACCGGGTTAAAGGCCCTTGCGAATGTATCGCTAAATTTATGACCCGGGATTTAACCGGTGAAGAGGCTGAGAAATTTTTAGATGAACATCAAAATGCGCATTCATTAGAAATTAAATACCAAAATGCCGCTTACCATTGTTTGCAAGCGACTACCCATCCTAAAGGGCCACAGTTTACTAAACCCGCGCAATAATTGTTTTAACTGCTGCCTAGTGCCTTCTTGGCAGGGCGGCAGTTTTTATTTCGGCTTAAATAGACAAATACAAATCCCAATACATAGTTTTCAAGCCCTAGCATCACAAGCTACTGTCTATGGCTTAGGGGGACTAAGGGAATTTATTGGGTTTGGAATAACAATAAGTTTTTTTCGGCTAATTCCTGCAAAACGCGTAAGCCATTTTCTCTTAGCATAGCCGCATCAATAAGGCTAAATTCGGTTGCTAGTTGGGCCAGACATTGGTCTGCCAAAATTTGGCCAGCTTGTTCGATAATTTGCAATAAGCGATAGGTAATGGGGGTAATTTGCAAAAAATTAACGTCATCATCTTGATCGCGGTAAACCACTAAAAATGTAGCTTGCTCAGGTGCAACAGTGGGCAAAAAGTCAGGGGCTATTTTTTGTACAGGATATTGGTAAGCCAATGGCCAAGCTAAGGGCGACAATTGGAGGCTGTGTTGGTGCAAATCTAATTCAATAATAGGATTTGGCGTTATTTCATCTTTTGCTATGGATAGCGCCATTTCCACCCATTCGTAATGCGCCAGTTCCAATAAAAAAGGCCAGTCTGTTGGATTATACGGGTGGTTTTGCAAATAAGCCAAAAACTCTTCGGGAATTTCAGAGAAATACGGTGACTCACAACGATGTTGCTGTAAAAAGTTTTGGGTTAAAGCCAACCAGGACGCTTCATCCAAGATATGCCGGATGACTGGGAAATTGGTCGCCAAAAAGCCCTCAACATTGTTGAAAATCAGCTCACGATACATTGCCATGCGTTGGCTGTTAACATCATCCGGTGCCGGATGGTTAAGGGGATCACGGATATGTGCGGTAAATTCTGCTTGCTTGGCTTTAAAATCAAGCGCCATCTTTAAGCACACTGTTTTTGGGCGAGAGGCTGGGTGTAAGCTGACTGGATATGACGGATGTTATCCACTTCCTCCAGCAACTGGGCCAGTGGTGGTATATTGAAATCGCGCTCCAGTAAGGTAGGCAAGACACCGACATGCTGGTAAGTTTTATGTAATAGCTGCCAAACGGGATCAACCACATCGGCGCCATGGGTATCGACTAAGAAATCTTCGGCTTCAACATAATGCCCGGCGATATGTATATAGGCTATACGTTGTGCTGGCACCGCTTTTAAAAAGGCTTCGGCATCGTAGCCATGGTTTATGCTGTTAACGTAAATATTGTTAACATCTAGCAAAACGTCGCAATCGGCCTCGCAGATGACGGCATTGAAAAAATCAATTTCAGACATTTCTTGGCCGGGAGCCGCGTAATATGACACGTTTTCTAGGGCGATTTTTTGTTCCAAGATATCTTGTACGCGCCGGATACGTGCTGCAACATGCTGCACGGCAGCTGCAGTAAAGGGTATTGGCATTAAATCGTAGAGATGGCCAGCATGACTGCAATAGCTTAAATGTTCACTATACAGCCGGATTTGGTGTTCGGCCATAAAGGCTTTAATGTCGGAAACCAATTTTTCATCGAGTGGATCTGTACTACCCAGAGACAACGATAAGCCATGACAAATAAAATTAAAACGTTCTGTCATCGTCCGAAACTGGCGGCCCAATTTACCGCCTAGGTTAATCCAGTTTTCAGGGGCAACTTCATAAAAGCCGACTTGCGTTGGAGAGAGGTCTAGCAGTTCATCTAAAAATGAGCGGCGCAGTCCTAAGCCCGCCCCAAAAATGCCTGTTGCTGCCATAGCAGTACCTATGTTTAATTATCTTGAATGGCGCTGAAGGGCACAGTATGCCCTTCGTACGCAAACATATGCCTATAAAGCTTAGTGCTTATTTGCTTGGTGCGGCTTCAACTTTTGGTTTAGCGGTATCTTTCATTTCGCCGCAAGCACCTTCTTTACCTTTCATCATTTCGCCGCATTTGCCTTCCATGCCTTTTTTCATTTTGCCATTTTCCATCATAGCTCCGCATTTGCTTTCACCGCATTTGCCTTCGCCACATTTGGCTTCAGTACCTGCTTTGCTGCTGGCGCAAGTACCTTCGTCAATCTTACTCGAGGTACCTTTTTTCATGTTGGCGCCACATTTGCCTTCACCGCAAGAGCCTTCTTTTACACCAGGTGTTTTGCTGGCTTCAGCAACTTGCATGTAGCCACCTGATAGTTCTGTCATGCCAAATGGGTTGGTGTCAGCCTGTACTGCTGTCATGGCTAAGGTAGAAATAAAAGCAGTGCCCATAGCTGCTGCAAATGGGGTTTTATTTAATTTTTTCATACGTTAAAGCTCCAATTATAATAATTATGGCCTCAATCGAGAACGATTCAGGCTAGTTAATGTTACCAAACAAAGATGAACAAAAAATGAATTTTCTGACCTTGATTAAATTAAGCCGTTAAATAACATTATTTTGTTAACACTTAGAGCAGGTTTTTTGCTTTAAATTCACAAAGCGGTTCAATAACACACGTTTGGCATAGTGGTTTCCTAGCTATACAGGTATAACGGCCCAATAAAATCAGTAAATGATGCGCATCTTTTTTATGGGCCTTAGGGACATATTTATCAAGTTTTTTCTCAACTTCAAGTACATTTTTACCCGGCGCTATTCCAGTGCGGTTGGAAACCCTAAAGATATGGGTATCGACAGCAATAGTGTGTTGGCCAAAAGCGGTGTTTAGGATGACATTAGCGGTTTTTCTGCCAACACCAGCCAGCGCTTCCAATTGCTCACGAGTTTGCGGTACTTCACCTTGATGCTGTGCCAATAATTGTCCGCACAAGGTAATAATGTTAGCCGCTTTGCTGTTATATAGACCTATGGTTTTAATATAGTTTTTTAAGCCTTGCAGACCTAAGTCCAAAATCGCTTGCGGGGTATTGGCAACCGGGAACAATTTAGCGGTGGCTTTGTTTACGCCTTTGTCGGTCGCTTGTGCCGATAGCACAACGGCGATTAATAACTCAAAGACACTGGTATATTCAAGTTCTGTGGTCGGCTCGGGTATGGCCGCGGCCAAGCAATCAAATATGGCCAATCTTTTTTGTGGGTTCATTTTATGTTAATGGCTGTAGCATAGTTAGCACCTATTTTAATGAGCTTGTTCTTGGTTAATCCAGCTTTAAAGCCATTACTTATGCAAATATATTTCCTGTTGTTTTGGTATTAATAAGCTAGTCTTTAACTTGGTTATTATTTCTGTAACATAGCTTAATGCATACAAAAAATATCTATCGGGAAAAGGCCTTAGAGTTTATCCATCCACAACTTATTTTCAACAAACCAATTATGGTTGTAGAAGATCAACTGTCAGTTGCAAAATTTACTAAAGCGAAGCTACAAGAACGCTGGCAGTGCGAGGTCATGTTAAGCCATGATTATAAAAGCACGCGGGCCTTAATTGAGCAGCATAAAAATAATTTTCAAGTTGCAGTGACAGATTTGCATTTACCGGATGCACAGGATGATGAAATTATAGACTTATTGTTACAAGCCCAAATTCCAATTCTTGTATTGAGTGCGAGCTTTAATGAAGCGACTAGGGCGACTATTTTAAATAAAGGTGCGGTAGATTATATCCTTAAAAATAGCCCGAACACCTATGAGTATATCGGCGATGTGATTGAGCGCTTAGAAAAGAACAAAAGCACTAAAATTTTATTGGTGGATGACTCTGAAAGTGCGCTACAACTACTCCAGAACATGCTTAGCCCCTTGTTGTTTCAAATCCTAACTGCAAAAAATGGTAAGGAAGCACTGAGTATATTGGCACAAGAACCCGATATAAAATTAATTATAACCGACTACAGAATGCCGGAAATGGATGGTTTTGAACTTACTTTAAATGTCAGAAAACATTATCCCCGGCATCAACTTTGTATTATTGGTTTATCGGCATCTGATAATACAGCTATTTCCGCCCAATTCTTAAAACATGGCGCCAATGATTATTTGAATAAGCCATATAGTTATGAGGAGTTATTTTGCCGCATCAACCAAAACCTCAGTATGCTGGATCAGATGGATGCAATTCAGCAAATTGCTTATGTCGATTATTTGACGGGGTTGTATAACCGCCGGTTCTTTTTTGAAAAAGGCCAGCATTTATTTAAAAAAGCCAAACTAACTAAAGCAGCCCTAGTTATCGCCGTTATGGATATAGACTACTTTAAAAAAATAAATGACTTGTATGGGCATGATGGGGGCGATCTTGTGCTAGTAGAAGTGTCCGCTTTGCTAAAACAAAGTTTTCAACAGGATGCCTTGTTAGGACGTTTGGGCGGGGAAGAGTTTGCGGTATTATTCAATACGGTAGACCTTAATACAGCTAAACAGCGCTTAGAAAATTTTCGCCAAGCGCTTGAAAACACAAAAATCAGGATTGCGGGTAAGGATGTTACAGTCACCATAAGTATAGGTATGACTGAAATCTTGAATGATACGTTTACTGAAATGGTAAAAAAAGCGGATGAAAACTTATACTATGCAAAAGCCCGAGGTCGAAATTGCATGATTGTCGATTTAGAAAACCTTTAACAAGCCGATCCTATTAGGGGTAAGACCAGGCTAACCATAAACGGGAGATAACAGTGGGTGCTGAGTTTGTCGAAGTTAGTAGTAAGCTTCCAAAGGCAATTTGCCCAGAAGTCACTTAGTAAAAACACCCACAGCGGTACGCTATGCTAGCTACGTTAGCAAGCATTAACCAAATCTGCTGGAAATAACATTTTTCAGCGCAATCAACAGGCCTAAGCCTAAAAAAGCCCCGGGCGGTAAAATAGCCAGTAATACCCCGTCATAATCGTCCAGAACATTCAATTGCCAGTTTTTGGCGGCTTCGCCAAACATTAAATCGGCATGGGCAAATAAAGTGCCATAACCGATAAGTTCGCGCATTCCGCCTAGCAAAACTAAGGCAAGCGTAAACCCTAAGCCCATCGCCAGGCCATCCAACAAGGCTTTATCGACGCTATTTTTTGAGGCATAAGCTTCAGCCCGGCCTATGATGGCGCAATTGGTAACGATTAACGGGATAAAAATGCCTAGCACTTTATATAAATCATAAAACCAGGCGTTCATGACTAATTCAATTGCGGTAACCACGCAGGCTATCACTAATACAAAAATGGGTAGCCGAATTTCAGCGGAAACCCAATGCCTTATGCGCGCTACGATGCCATTAGAGCAAACCAAGGTCATAGTGGTGGCAAGGCCTAAACCCAAGCTGTTAATTAGGGTATTGCTAACGGCCAATAACGGGCATAACCCGAGTAAGGCAACCACGGCTTGGTTGTTATGCCAAAGGCCATCTTTGATGATTTTGGTATATTCGGCTGGAATCATAAAGTTATTATGGCGTGTCGTATAAAATCAGGGACTTGTTTTCGGCAAAATAGTGTAAGCTATTTTTGACCGCTTTAACGACGGCCCGCGGGGTAATGGTGGCGCCGGTAAACTGGTCAAAATCACCACCATCACGTTTTACGGCCCATTGTTTTTCTGCTGGCTGGCCTAAGGATTTGCCGTTAAAACTTAAAATCCAATGGGAGCGGCTAGCTTCTATATCATCGCCTAAGCCTGGGGTTTCCTTATGCGCTACTACGCGCACGCCGGCTAGCTGACCATCGGCTAAAATAGCGATAAGCAATTTGATATTGCCGTTGTAGCCATCGGGCGCCGTGGCGGCAATGACGGTGGCGACTATCTTGCCGTCGATTCTGGCACGGTATAGAGTGACTGCATCCGAGGTCCCTAAGCGGATATCGTTAACCTGCATAATGTCTTCAGTCGGGTCGTTATCATATTCGGTGTCAGCAAGCACAGTCTTTAGGCTAAGCAATAATTCCTTATGCTGGTTTTGGCTAATGCGGTGGTCGGTGGCGTAAAAAAATAAGCTCACTAAACCAATGCCTATAAGTGCAAATAAACCTAGCATACGGGCTGCTAAAAGCGGTTGTGGCAATACCGTCATGGGCGTATTCCAAACACGCGTGGACGCGTGAAATAATCGATGGCGGGTACAGTTAAATTGGCTAATAAAACAGCAAAAGCGACACCGTCGGGATAGCCGCCCCAAACGCGGATAATGTATAACAGCAAGCCAATTAATATGCCAAAGACGATACGGCCTTGGTTGGAGGTGGCGGCTGTTACCGGGTCGGTGGCAATAAAAAAGGCGCCCAATAGGCTGCCGCCAGCGAAGACATGAAATAGCGGTGATGCAAAATGTTTGCTGTCGAACAAATAAAACAAACCTGAGCATAGCGCTAAACTGGCTAAAAAGCTAAGCGGAATATGCCAGCTGATCACGTTATCCCGTAGCAGTTTAATACCACCCAACAGATAAGCTAAAGCCACCCATTCCCAGCCTTTGCCAGCTATTAAGCCAAAGCCAGTTCCCGTAGTAATTTGGCCGATATTCTGCTGTAAGCCTAGTTGGGTTTTTATAGTGTCTAGTGGCGTTGCCATGGTGATACCATCAAAGCTGACGTTTGCAGGCAGTTGCCCAGAAAAGATTAGGTTAAAGGTATCTGCAATACTCAATGGCACGGCGTTAATGCTACCCGGTGCTAGCCAGCCAGTCATGTGTTTTGGGAATGAAATCAGCAAAAAAACATAACCTGCCATAGCGGGGTTAAATAAGTTGTAGCCTAAGCCGCCGTAGAGTTGTTTGGCGATGACTATTGCAAATAAAGTGCCGAGCACGGCAAGCCACCAGGGCGCGATGGCGGGTAAGCACAGGGCTAATAAGACCGCGCTAAGGACTGCGCTTAAATCAGTTAAGGCAGGTGTAACGGCGCGGCCTCTTATTAACAGTATCAGACTTTCTGCAGCCAGCGCGGTGAAGATGGCCAAGACTATATTGATGAATACACCAACGCCAAAAAACCAAGCCATTACCAAAATACCGGGCAATAGCGCCTGTAGGACTTGCCACATAACACGGCTAACGCTATTTTGTAAGGGAAGATGTGGGGCTGCAGCGGTTTCAAATTGCACTAAATATCACCTTCTTTTAGGCTAGTTTTAGCCTGCATTTTTTCTAGGGTTGCTTTTTTCTTTTTGGCGCGTTCGGCTTTTTCAAGATCTTCTTTTTGTTTGCGTAAACTGCGGACATCATGCCGATATTTGGCCTTTTCGGTTTTAGTGGCGTCTTGCACTTTCGCCATTAATTTACCTTTGGCAAACCTAAAGTATTGCACTAATGGGATATGGCTAGGGCAAACCATGTTACAGCAGCCACATTCTATGCAGTCAAACAAATTAAATGTTTTACAGTTTTCAACTTGATCTGAGCGGCTATGCCAATACAGTTGCTGCGGCAATAATTGTACGGGGCAAACATTGGCGCATTCGCCGCAGCGGATGCAGGGCAGTACTGGGGCATCTGACTGGATTTCACTGGCGCTGGTCACCAAAATACAGTTGCTGGCTTTAACAACCGCAATATCATCATGCGCTAAGGCAAATCCCATCATAGGCCCGCCCATAATTAGGCGCTGGGCTTGTGCGCTATATCCGCCACATTGCTGGACTAGGTCTTTAATGGGTGTGCCGATACGCACGCGTAAATTTTGTGGCGATTTAATGCCTAGTCCCGTGACAGTTATAATGCGTTCAGTTAATGCTTTACCATTGACGATAGCCTCAAAAACTGCGGCGGCAGTTCCGGCATTTTGGCAAACTATGCCAACATCTGCAGGAATGCCCCCGCTAGGGGTTTCTTTACCCGTTAGCACTTTAATCAGCTGGCGTTCACCGCCGGTTGGGTAAACAGTAGGCACCGCAATAATCTCTATGCGTAAATCGCCGATTTCAGTTTGCGCCAATTGTAGTGCGGCCAATGCTTGTGGCATGGTGTCTTCCACCGCTATCAGGCAACGCCAGATGCCTAAGGCATGCATTAGGATTTGGGCACCGACGATGATTTGCGCAGGCGTGGAGCGGATTAAACTGTCATCACAGGTGATATACGGTTCACATTCCGCACCATTAATAATGAGGGTATCAATTTGTTGTGGCATTTTCGGCGCTAGTTTAACGGCAGTAGGAAACGCTGCGCCGCCTAAACCAACAATACCAGCATTACGGATTAAGTGGCGTACGCTTTCTGGGGTTAGGCTACGAAAATCCCCACATGTCTCCACGGCTAGCGCGTCGTCTTTGCCATCAGACTGGAGTACGAGGCACTCACCAGCTAAGCCAGAGGGATGCGGCACCAGCCGGTTTTCAATACTTTTAATAATGCCGGAGGTACTGGCATGTATCGGGGTGGCAAAGCCATGCCCGCTATCGGCTAGACATTGGCCTCGCAACACGCGTTCGCCTACCTTAACAAGAGGGGTAGCCTGTATGCCTGGCCGCAGTTGTAAGGGGTACACTAATTCTGCTGGTATTTCAGCAGCGCGCAAAGGTGTGTGGGTGGAAAGTTCTTTGTGTTCATTCAGATGTAAACCGCCGTTAAAGCGCCAAAGATTAGCCATGGCCTTGCTCCGGCTCTGGCATACGCCAGTTATCTAGGCTTTGGGCGATAGGTTGCATAATAATACAATCCACAGGGCAGGGTTCAAGACAAAGTTCACAACCGGTGCATTCAGCGCTGATCACGGTATGGGCATGCTTGGCCGAGCCTAAAATGGCGTCTACCGGACAGGCTTGTATGCATTTGACACAACCTATGCAGTCTTTTTCGATAATAATAGCAACACTTTTAGGCTTAGGTTGGCCGAAGGCTTCGTTTAAGGGTTTGGCTTCTACCCCCAGTAAATCCGCCAAAGCGATAACACCATCTTGGCCACCAGGTGGGCATTGGTTAATATCAGCCTCACCCGCAGCGATAGCGGTAGCATACGGCCGGCAGCCGGGGAAACCACATTGGCCGCATTGGGTTTGTGGCAAGACCGCGTTGATTTCTTCAACTATCGGATTGCCTTCAACTTTAAAACGTAACGCGGAATAGCCTAAAATTAGGCCAAAAACAGCAAATAATAAACAAATAATTAGCATTAACCTTTCACCAAACCACTAAATCCCATGAAAGCCATAGACATTAGTCCTGCAGTCACTAAGGCAATAGCACTGCCTTTAAAAGGTGTTGGGACATCGGCGGCATCTAAGCGTTCACGCAAACTGGCAAATAATGTGAGTACCAAAGAAAAGCCAACAGCAGCGCCAAAACCATATAAGGAAGATGCCATAAAATCATGTTGCGCTTGCACGTTTAATAAGGCTACCCCTAACACGGCGCAGTTGGTGGTAATCAACGGCAAAAAAATCCCCAGTACCCGATACAATAAGGGGCTGGTTTTATGGACAACCAGTTCGGTGAATTGCACAACAAAGGCAATCACCACAATAAAAGAAATTGTGCGCAAATAGGCTAAACCTAAAGGCACTAAGAGGTAATGGTTAACCAGATAGCTACACACTGACGATAGGGTCAGCACGAACACGGTGGCCAAGCCCATGCCCATGGCGGTTTCTAATTTCCGCGAAACGCCCATAAAAGGGCATAGGCCTAAAAACTTGACGAGTACAAAATTGTTAACCAAAATCGTACTGATCAGGATAATAAGATAGTCTTTCATTAATTGTGCAAAAACCTTACGCTAATGTATGGTAGCCCTAAAGCCTAATGGCTACGGTATCCGGTTGCTTTATTTAACGCGCATGCCAGCTGCGGCACCTTGATCCGGACTTAACAGCCACAAATCCTTACCGCCTGGGCCGGCTGCTAAAACCATGCCTTCAGAGACGCCAAAGCGCATTTTTCGAGGTGCCAAATTGGCGACCACTAAGGTATAGCGGCCTTCTAAATCTTCTGGCGCGTAAGCTGATTTTATACCGGCAAAAATCGTGCGTGTGTTATCGCCAATATCCACGGTTAACTGTAAAAGCTTTTCCGCGCCTTCTACATGTGCCGCATTTAGAATTTTGGCAATGCGTAAATCTAATTTGGCAAAGTCTTCAATTGAAATAGTTTCCGCGATTGGTTCACACGTGGTTTTTTGGGCCGTAGGCGTAGGGCTTATTTTTTCTAGATTGTCTTTAGACGCATCAACAATAGCAGAAATTTTATCCGCTTCAACCCGCGTCATCAGGGCTTTAAATTCATTAATTTGATGTCCGCACAAAGGCTGCATGGCAGTGGATGGCCAAACTTGCGGCGCAATATTTAAAAAGCTTTCTGCTTGGGTCGCCAAGGTGGGCAGCACAGGTTTTAAATAGGCGGCTAATACCATAAATAAATTGATCCCCATAGAGCAAATGGCCTGTAGTTCGGCATCTTTGCCTTCTTCCTTGGCTATTAACCAGGGTTTTTTATCATCGATATATTGGTTGGCCTTATCGGCTAGTGCCATAATTTCGCGCATGGCTTTGCCGTATTCCCGCGTCTCATAAAAATCGGCAATTTGTGTATTGGCTGCTAAAAAGCTTTGGAACAACTCGGTTTCTGGGCATAGGCTTGCCAGCATGGCGGCAAAACGCTTATGGATAAAACCGCTGCAACGGCTGGCAATATTAACTACCTTACCTACTAAATCAGAATTGACGCGCTGGCTAAAATCATCAAAATTAAGGTCGATATCATCTACACCTGCGCTTAGTTTAGCGGCAAAATAATAGCGTAAATATTCCGGATTGAGATGATCCAGATAAGTCCTTGCGGTAATAAACGTGCCTCTGGACTTGGACATTTTTTCGCCGTTAACGGTTAAAAAGCCGTGGGCAAAAATAGCATTTGGCGTTCTAAAATTTGCGCCATGCAGCATCGCGGGCCAAAACAAAGCATGGAAATAAATAATATCTTTGCCAATAAAATGATAGAGTTCGGCCTCGCTACCAGGCTGCCAATAGGCGTCAAAATCTATATTTTGTTGGTCACACAGGTTTTTAAAGCTGGCCATATAGCCTATCGGCGCATCCAGCCAAACATAAAAATATTTGCCTGGTGCATCCGGAATTTCAAAGCCAAAATAAGGCGCATCACGGGAAATATCCCATTGTTGTAAGCCACTTTCCAGCCATTCCGCTAATTTATTGGCGACTTCAGGCTGCAAATGCCCAGCCTTGGTCCAGGCTTGTAACATGTCAGAAAAATCGGTGAGCTTAAAAAAATAATGTTCGGAATCTTTTTCTATGGGTTTCTCACCGGATACCGCAGAAACCGCATTTTTTAGTTCGGTGGGCGAATAAGTGGCGCCACAGGCCTCGCAGCTATCGCCATATTGGTCTTTAGCACCGCATTTAGGGCATTCACCTTTAATAAAGCGATCCGGTAAAAACATGTGTTTAACGGGGTCGTAGGCTTGCGTTATGGTGCGTGTTGTAATATGGCCGGCATCCCGCAAGCGCTTATAAATCAATGATGAAAGGCTTTTGTTTTCTGCTGAATGGGTGCTGTAATAATTGTCAAAAGCAATACCGAATGCCGTAAAATCCGCTAAATGCTCTTGGCCTACCTGGGCAATCAACTGCTCTGGGGTAATGCCTTCACGGTCAGCCTTAAGCATAATTGGAGTGCCATGGGTGTCATCCGCGCACACGTAGTAGCACAGGTGGCCGCGCTGTTTTTGAAAGCGTACCCAAATGTCAGTTTGAATATATTCGACCAAATGGCCTAAGTGAATAGAGCCATTGGCATAAGGCAAGGCGCTAGTGACTAAAATTTTTCTATTCAGCATATGGATGACTAAAAGCTAAGATAAATTTAACCTTCTATTATTGCATAGAATAATGCGTTTTGTATTAATTAAAGCGTAAGTAGCTAGTATTCGGTTAACAAGCGGGGATAGTGCTAAGTCTACCAATTCTGTCGTAATTGTCGGAATACAGCCAATTTGCAAATCGGCAATGGCTAGCTAATGCGTCCTAAATGTTTAATATTAAATGTGAAAAAATTTATACTTGCCATGGAGCAAATTTTGCATGTTTTTTAGATACTGTAATTAACACGCGTCCAGCAATCATGAGCACAGGTAATTTATGAGCAAAATTGGCATTTTTTTCGGAACTGATACCGGAAGCACACGGCTGGTGGCTAAAAAGATTTTCAGCTTACTGGGTGAAGGCGTGGCTGAAAAGCCCAAAAATATTAACCGTACTAGCGTGGCAGAACTTTTACAATATGATGCCTTAATCTTAGGTACGCCCAGTTATGGGATTGGTGATTTACCTGGTAAGTCAGTTGGCTGCACAGAAACAAATTGGGAAGAATTTGTGCCTAATTTGGTAGGTGTTGATCTTTCAGGTAAGCGTATTGCGCTTTATGGCATGGGCAATCAAGAACGTTATGCCGATCGCTTTGCCAGTTCAATGATCCATCTCCATCGGATTTTTAGTGGCTATGGCGCTGATATGATCGGCCAATGGAGCACTGATGGCTATCAATTTGAAAACTCGCAAGCTGTGGTTGATAACCAGTTTGTCGGCTTAGCGCTAGACCAACGCACCCAACCGCACCTTACTGATGACCGTCTAAAAGCGTGGTTAGAGCAAGTTACGCCGCAATTATTAGCAATTACCCAAGCAGCGGCCTAAACCATGAATTCTGAGCCGGAAGAAGAAGACCTCACCCCGCTAGCGGATTGCTCGCTTTGCGGTTTTCAGGAAACCTTGTTGGTTGAAGGCCGTTGCAAACGGGGCGATTGTTGTGTTGTTGCAGAAAGTGGCCGACAAATCGACCGGTTTTTTCGTGCTAACCCAAGCCTTGCCCCTAATTATGCAGCCGATGCGTTTTGGGAACGGCGGGCCATTGCCGCGCGTTATCTGCCTACCAGCCAATTAGAAGCCATGCTTAACGATCCTGACGAAGTGGTCAGGCGCGTCTTGGCTTACCGGTTGCCTATCGATATGTTGGAGCGTCTTAGCAATGATACGGACCGTGAAGTGCGGATCACCGTGGCTGACCGCTTACCGGTGGAAAAGCTAGAAATTATGGCAAATGACCCGGATTATCTGGTACGCACCTACGTGGCCAAACGCTTGCCTAAAGGCCGTTTATTCCGTCTCGTTGCCGATCCTGATAACCAGGTGCGGCGCACAGTAGTTGAGCGTATCCCTTCAGTTAGTTTAGGTTTGATGGTTAACGATAATGAAGTGACCATACGCCGGATAGTGGCGGAACGCATGGATCCTGAAGATTTGGTGCTGATTAGTAAGGATAGTGATTGGACGGTCCGTTATGAGGTGGCTACCCGGGCGCCACTCGACTTGCTGCAGACTATGCTGGATGATCCCGAAGAGGATGTGCGCGAGCTAGCCCGGCAGCGTTTTGAAAGTTTGTCGCAAGCAATTGAATCCAACGAGTAAGTCAAGAACCCAGTGAGCCGCCTGTTTTAGCTTAGCTGCCATGGCCTGGCCTCACGGCTGTTGCGGGCTGTATGTGGCCGATCAGATTGCAGGACTCATTCCGCAGCTGCGGTTTGGTGCATTCAGCGTGTCTATAGGCATTACATTAAACACTGTATTTAGTTTTTAAAGGTAAGTGTAAATGCAAAATTGACGTGTAGAATGATGCTGACAGCCAAGTTGCAAACCAGAACAAACCTTTGCCAATGTTAAAAATGGAGCCAAGAATGGCAACGATAGAAAAATCTGATGTTGAAAATCTTTTAAAACAGTATATCGATCCACATAATGAGGTCGATTTGATCACAGCTAAAGCGGTTAAGGCCATCAATATCGAAAATAACAATATTGAGGTTAAGATAGAATTGGGCTATCCCGCACAAAGTTATTTAAGCCCGCTGAAAGCATCACTGGAACAGTATTTAACAGCATTGCCTGACGTAGGCAGCATTAGCGTTGAAACCACTGCCAAAGTGATTGCCCATAGCGTGCAAAAAAGCCTAAAACCCATGCCTAATATTAAAAATATTATCGCCGTTGCATCCGGCAAAGGTGGTGTGGGCAAATCCACGACTTCAGTCAACTTGGCATTAGCATTAAGTGCAGAAGGCGCAAAAGTGGGTATTTTGGATGCCGATATTTATGGCCCAAGCATACCCACCATGCTGGGTTTGTCGGGTAGCCCCGATACCGATGACGGCAAGACCATGTTGCCTAAAGTTGCTTATGATGTGGAAACCATTTCTATCGGCTATTTGGTGGAGCCTGGCCAAGCCATGATATGGCGTGGCCCAGTTGTCACTGGCGCATTGCAACAATTGCTTAATGATACCCAATGGTCAGAAATTGATTATCTTATTATTGATTTGCCACCCGGTACGGGTGATATCCAATTGACCTTGGTGCAACAAATACCGGTCAGCGGCGCTATTATAGTCACCACCCCACAGGATATAGCCTTAATTGATGCCCAGCGCGGTCTGGCCATGTTTGAAAAAGTCAACGTGCCGGTATTGGGCTTGGTAGAAAATATGAGTATGCACATTTGTAGCAACTGCGGTCATGAAGAAGCAATTTTTGGTCATGGCGGCGGTAAACTGATGGCCGAAACCAATCGGATAGACTTTTTAGGGGCGTTACCATTGGATATCCATATCCGTGAATTTGCTGACAGCGGCAAACCCACTGTGGTTGCTGACCCTGATGGTCGGCCAGCACAAATTTACAAGGAAATCGCCCGTAAAGTTGCGGCCAAATTAGCTTTAAAAGCCAAAGACTTCAGCAGCCGTTTTCCGAATATCGTTATACAAAATACCTAAGTGGCCAGGAGCGGGTCAGGTCTTTAAGTTTTGGCCTGCTCCTTGTGTCTAAGGCATGGTGTATGTAAAAATTGTCTTTTTAGCCTAAAAACATACACATGAGCATTAAGTCTGACAAATGGATACGCCGTATGGCCGAGCAATACGGCATGATTGAGCCATTTGAAAAAGGTCAAGTCCGTGATACGGGTAAAGGCCGGGTTATCTCGTATGGCACATCCAGTTATGGTTATGATGTGCGTTGTTCTGATGAGTTTAAGATTTTCACCAACATCAACTCTGCTATTGTGGATCCTAAAGATTTTGATGAAAGCAGCTTTGTTGATGTTAAATCCGATGTTTGCATCATTCCGCCCAATTCTTTTGCGTTAGCCCGCACGGTTGAATATTTCCGTATACCGCGTGATGTGCTCACCATTTGCTTAGGCAAATCAACTTACGCCCGTTGCGGTATTATTGTTAACGTAACGCCGTTGGAGCCAGAATGGGAAGGCCATGTCACCTTGGAGTTTTCCAATACGACTACGTTACCTGCAAAAATTTATGCTAACGAAGGTGTTGCACAAATGCTGTTTTTTGGCGGGGATGAAGTTTGCGAAACCTCGTATCGCGACCGTGGTGGCAAATATCAAGGCCAAACCGGGGTAACCTTACCCAAGGCTTAAGCCGTTGGAGCCAGCAAAAAATTAGTGTATAGAGGCGGGTGCCGGTATGTTAGTTGGCGGCATTTGTACAAAAAAACCTTTATCTTGGATGCTCGCGATTACTTTTGCGGCATTTTCCTTGGCCAACTTACGCTCGGCTGTCAGCTCCAGTGCCATTACAAATTCTAAGCGGCCTAAGCTGGCTAATAAGGTTTCTGGCACTTTTGAAAAATCATCTTTTTTATCCAGGTATAAATACAAAAATTCTTTTTTAAGGCTTTTATAGATAAAACACTGCATAACATTCCTGATGTTTGAAAAGATACGATTTTAACTTTTTTTAATGAAAAGGCCACGCCCGTTTAAATTTAAAGCGCTATGAGCAAGACACCCTTAGGATATTCCTATTTTTTTAGGCAAGCCTGTTATTTTGAAAGTTTTTTAGCCGTGCTTGCGTTAGTCTTAAGCTGGTTTGCCGATTTAGAGCTTTTTGCCAGCCTGCGTTTTTCTGAGCCAGCTATTGCGCTAGGCCTGATTGGTACCATACCCTTAATCTTACTGTTTTTTGCCTTGCAAGGTTGCCAGTTTAGCGGCATACAGCGCATTAGGACGCTATTAGATGAGACCTTATGCCCGGCTTTGTGCCATCGGCACTGGACAGACTTGTTAACCTTATCGGTAATAGCAGGATTTTCTGAGGAGTTGCTGTTCCGTGGTTTTTTGCAAATTTGGCTAGAATCAAAATCGGGCCATACAGCGGGTTTAATCGTTAGTAATCTTATTTTTGGGCTGGTACATGCGGTAACACCTTTATACGCCGTATTGGCCTTCTTAATCGGTATTTACCTAGGATTGGCCATGGATTATGGCAGCGAGAGAAATGTGCTTACCCCTATGGTAATACATGGGCTTTACGATTTCATCGTATTTGTCATAATAATGCGCACGTACCAGTCTCGCAAGACTTTATAAGCCCACAGGATAAAATGTTCCAGCAACGCCCAGCAACAGAATTTTTAAGCCTTTGGATAACCATGGCCGGCATGGCAAGCCTATTGGTGATTTATATCGCAAGCTGCCATTTCTTTGCGGAGCAGCTGCAGCAAATCGGGTTAGCACCAGACCAACTGGAACTGGCCAGAACCGTTTTTTATGTGCTTGCAATCGTGCTGTTTCCGTTAACTAACTTAATCCGTTTTATCCTGTTACGTTTAAACCAGACCATGCCGGGTGAAGATGCTAGCCAAAAACGCTATGCTGTTACCGTGTTAGTATCCCTCGTGCTTATCGAATCCACCGGGGTGTTTGGCATGGTTATGTTTATGCTTGGCGATGGCATGAATACACTTTATATTTTTACCGGCCTGGCTGCCCTTGGCTTGTATGTACACCGACCTAAACAGGATGAGCTATTAACGATTATTTTGGCGCGTCAAAACCAGCCAGACTAGGCCTTTAAATTGCAAAACTAGCAAGGTGTGCGCACGTAGGTCAGAAAATAATCTCTTCATATTTACGGCGAAAATTATGCCCGTAAAAAATTTCTGACATTTCCCTTTGCAATTTGCTTTCTATTTCTAGCTTTTGGCCGATGGACAAATTGCTTTCTTTTTCAAACAAATAATTCTCTAGTTCAGTTTCCTTAAGCATCATTTTGGTATGGAAAATATTTTCCTGATACACGTTAACATCTATCGATTGATAACTTTCTAAGGTGTCCCTAGCAATATAGTTTTGGATAGAGGTGATATTGTGGTCTATAAAATGTTTTTTCCCGGATATGTCACGGGTAAAACCGCGGACTTTATAATCCATGATCACAATATCGGATTCAAAGCTATGGATTAAGTAATTCAAGGCTTTTAACGGTGAAATTTGGCCACAGGTAGAAACGTCAATATCGGCCCTAAATGTGCTGATGCCATTGTCGGGGTGGCTTTCAGGATAAGTGTGCACAGTAATGTGGCTTTTATCTAAATGCGCCAGTACCGTGTCGGGTAATGGCCCGGGTGATTGCGTATTCATATTGGCGGGAGGCAGCACATCCCCTTCCGAGATCAGCATGGTTACACTTGCACCTTGCGGGTCATAGTCTTGATGGGCGATATTAAGTATTTGCGCGCCAATAATTTCGGCAACATCCCTTAAGATTTGCGTTAATCGGTTTGCATTATAGGCTTCATCAATATATTCAATATAAGCATTCTGCAGTTCAGCAGAGGCATAACAAACATCATAAATATTAAAACTTAACGATTTTGTTAAATTGTTAAAACCTTGTAATTGCAATTTTTTCAACTCATTAAACCTCTATAACTTCAAAATCATGGGTAATTACTACGCCGGCATTGCTCAGCATGATAGAGCCTGAACAATATTTTTCCGCAGATAGCTTAACCGCCCTTTCCACAATTGATGCTTTAAGGTTGTGGCCTTTAACAACAAAATGCAGATGAATTTTACTAAATAAGCTGGGTACGCTATCCAGCCGTTCAGCCGTTAATTCCGCGACACAACTGACCACATCATGTCTACCCTTTTGCAAGATTTGCACGACATCAAAGGATGAACAGCCGCCAACACCGATCAAAATCATTTCCATTGGCCGTATCCCCATGTTGCGCCCGCCGTGGTCTGGCGGGCCATCCATGACAACGCTGTGGCCACTTCCGCTTTCACCGACAAACATCACGCCATCAACCCATTTGATCGTTGCTTGCATTTATTTCCCCGGATAAAAAAATGGGGCATAGGTTAGCATAGAAATGTCAATTTGAGAGTGAATCAATCTTGATTTCGCATAAAAATTTAAAACAACTGCTACACTTAAATTCAATATAGTTAACCTAGTCACCGTTATGATAGCCAATTTGAAAAAAGAAACCTATAAAACAGCACTAGATGAGCTCTTGCATTTTTGCCATAAAAAGTCTTATCCCGCCAAGATCCGCATCGTAAGGCCAGGTGATTCGGGCGACCGTCTGTTTTTTATTGTTGAAGGCTCAGTGACAGTCAGTGTTGAGGGTGATGATGGTAGGGAGTTAATTTTAGCTTACCTGAATAAGCATGACTTTATTGGCGAGGTAGGGGTTTTTAAAGGCACAGAAATACGTAAAGTGAGTGTAAAAACCCGCACTGATTGCCAGTTGGCTGAAATTAGCTATGAGCGTTTTCGGCAAGTGCTAAAAAAAGAGTTATTGGAATATGCGCCAGATTTATTGTTTTTCTTAGGGGAACAATTATCCACGCGCTTACTGACCACCAGCCGCAAGTTTTGCGACCTTGCCTTTATGGATGTGGAAGGCCGTATTGCCCGCACCTTGCTAGACCTCTGTAAGGAGCCTGATGCCATGACTCATCCTGATGGCATGCAGTTGCGCATCACCCGCCAAGAAATTGGCCGTTTAGTCGGATGTTCCCGGGAAATGGCGGGACGGGTATTAAAAGAATTGGAGGATAAGCAACTGATCACAGCCCATGGTAAGACAATAGTCGTGTTTGGCACCCGTTAGGCGTAGTCCGCTTAATTTTGCTCAGTAAGCCACTAAGCCCTATAATTTGACGGACAGCACTGCTGCCATCCATTAACTACGTGTACAGGAAAACCATGAGCAAAATTACTATTGAGCATAACCCAGGCGAACAACGCTTGAAAGAACTCGATGTGTCAAATTGGCCTATCTGGGAAAAGGAAGTCTCCAAATTTACCATTGATTTTGATGAAACAGAAACCGCTTATATTTTAGAGGGTGAAATTTTAGTGACGCCTGAAGGCGGTGAACCAGTACGTATCGTTCCGGGTGATCTGGTGATGTTCCACGAAGGCCTCAACAGCGAATGGGAAGTTGTTAAACCTTTACGTAAACATTATTATTACGATTAAAGCGGCATAGGCTTTAAGTTATCCGAACGACCCAATTACTAAGGGAGGCTGCCATTCAGCCTCCCTTTTTTAATAACTAAGTCACCACGGCATTGCCACAAAATACCCCACTTAAAATTGGCTGTTCTTTAGGTGAGCTTATCCCGCTAAAGCTATAAATTACCCGTAAGCTTGATGATAGGTTAGCGATAACAGCTTGCCATCGGAGCATGACTACGGATTGGTTCCAGTTTCCGTTGCGCTGCCTAAAGTGATGGCCGTACTCTATACGCATGCGGCTAAGCAGAAACTAACGCTAGCTCTACAAGAGCCTTAATGCGCTTTTTTTGCTGGCCTATGCGAAAACATGAAGATAAAGGTAACGATTAACAGGAATAATGCCGCTGAAGCAGAATAGCGGCTTAGCGCCAGTCCGCCCTTGCTGATAGGTTTGTCCAGGAAATCACCCACCACCGCACCCAGTGGTCGGGTAAGAATAAATGCGACCCAAAAAAGTATCGTGTGGGAAATTTTTGTCCAGTAATACGCTACTGCCGTCATCGCCAACATTACGCTAAACACAAGCGCACCACCGCCATAGCCAAGACCTGCGGTATCAGCCGTCCAATCGCCTAAGGCGGTCCCTAAGGTTTGTGAAAACATGATGGTTAGCCAGTAATACAGCTCAGATTTCGGTGAGCTTACCGTGTTAACGGCTATCGACCCAAGTGCGCGATACCAAATAAACAGGGACGCCATTAATAATGTAAAAAGTATGGCTGTGCCACCGGCATAACCGATACCCAAAGAACGGTCGGCAAAGTCGGCTAATGTGGTGCCAACTGTCGTGGTGGCAATAATGGTTGCCCAATAGATAATAGGGCGGAACTGTTTGGCGGAAATTTGCGCATACACCATGATCAGGAAGATGGCCGCAAATATGGCTGTACCGACCAGATAGCCAAGGTCCATCGACATGGATACGGCATCTCCGCCAGTCTCGCCTAGGGTTGTCGCTAGAATTTTGATGATCCAAAAGCCTAATGTCACTTCTGCTACCTTGCTTAGGGTCTCTTGTTGCGCCGTGTTCATCACTACCTCTTTGTTCAAATTAATATCACCACTGTACTTAGCTGGAAAACCAAGCCTGCAACATAGGTTATGCCAAATGAGCTTACGGGAAGATTGCCAAATTTATACCGTTTTGTAATTTATGATGGGAAAGCTATGTGCATGACAATGATTAACTGCGTAACGTGGACGCTTTTACGCCTGGTGCCGTAATTATGATAAATGCATTTTAGCGACGGTCATGTCGTTAGATTTGGAGCTATTAAATGCTTTGCAAAATGTTGGCAACTAGCCAAGATCCTGATCGGTGATAATAATTAACGAAAATTGAGTGGTAAAAATAAACTGATACCGGGCGATGGCTGTGGTGGATAATACACGGGTGGCGGCGCATAGATTGGCTGGGCATAACCATAAGGTTGGTTATAGCGATAGGGTTGCTGATAGCGGTACCGATATTGTTGTCTATAGCCGTAACCGCCGCCCCGTCAGCCATCATGGTCTGCCTTCACGGAAAAAATCAGCTTGTTTTTTGTGTTTCTGGCATGTGCTCATACAGTCCCGAAAAAACAGCAAGCAATTGCTTAAGACCTTCGCCATGTGCGTCAGCATTTTCGCCATAAAATTTAAGATCATCAATTGCGGACATGTCTTTAGCATGATTAAACCGAGCTGGAGTTAAAGTATCCAATTTTGCTTCTTCCAGCATAACCTGGGCAACCTTTGCCCATTGGTCTTCTTGTTCAGGCGCAATTTTAATTTGGCATGCATTTCTTTTATGCGTAACTCAGTTTGATCTTCTTGCGTATCCTTATCTCTTGCGGCAACCCACGACGGTGTAACGGCAAGTGTGAGACACACTACTGGATGCCGCAATATTCAGTTTTGAAGGATTCGTGTGATTTGCTCTTATTATCATTAGTAAATCTCCGGTGTTAACCGGATTTTAGATTTGCGAAAACCTTGTTGAGGAAATTAAATTCTTTAGTGCTAGCTACATTAGTAACAATCTCTGGATATCCACAGAACATTGATTGTTGTGGCAAAAGTCTATCTGCCAGTTTGAGCTAAAATACGTCAGCTGGTTATTTTGTTTAACCGCATTAGAGCTTTACCATACACTCAAAGTTTGATCTTTTTCACGTTATGTAGGCTAAGATCAAGTTTGCCTTTAATTGCTTTAGCATGATAGCTTGAAAGTGAAAGGCAAAGTTATAGCTCCGATGAGGGCAAGGAACCAACGCGGTAGCGCAGGCAGTGAAAAACCTAATTAAGCTTGGGTTTTTATGATTACCCCAGATCCAGTAGGCCCAGGATTATTACCAATATTGTTAGCCAATTGCTGTAAAAAGCTTTGCAAACTCGGGGATGATGAAGATGAAGAGCCGCCAAGAGCATTGACTAGATTACTAAAGTCGGTTTGCAACGCGTTGCTGGCACTGCTATTACTACTGCCATTTGATGGGCTATTGGTATTGCCAGTGCTTGAAAGTGAGCTAATCAGGTTTTGTAAGTTGGCGCTGAAACTTCCATAGCTATCTTGTAGGGAAGAAGATGCGCTGCTGCCATCGTTAGCACCGTCATTATTTGTGCCGGCTGCTGCTTGTTTTTGTGCGCCGCCAGGTTTTAAAGCTTGATGTAAGTCACTCAAGAAAGTATGTAGGGCTTGTCTTACCTCACTTGCCGAAGTTGTGCCTTGAGCTTGTGTGCTGGAGCTATCTGTGGTTGTTGAAGTTGAGCTATTATTAGCTAAAGCACCGGACAAATTAATCCCTAAACTTTGTAATGATTGCACGACATCTTGAAAAAATGGATCCCCACCTTGGCGATGCCCCCTGCCGGATATACGGCCTGCGCCATTATTATCCCCATCTTGATCATTTCTTGCCTTTAGTGAAGTTCCACTGATTTGGGACAAGGGTTGAGTGATTGAGTTAAAGGCACTGATGGCAGATGTACTCATAATATTTACCTGTCTTTGAATTAATGAAATGGCAAAAACTTGCCGGCTTTCACTGCAAAATTTTGCCGGTAGAGCGTATTGTTATGTGGTACAGCGGCAAATCGCTCACATTTTAATGTTAAGCAGATACTATGCCGAAAATAAGGTCTGAAAATTAGTGCATTTGTCCCGGTAAGTTAACCACTTCAGTTAATCACACTTAGTCTAAATAGTTGTATTCAACAAATTAATGATGTTGTAGAAATGTTTTTAATCCCAGTTTGATTCGGTAATGATAAGTACGTTGTATTGCTGACAATGATTAACAGCGTAACGTGCATGCTTTGTTATGCCTTAGCACTAGTGTTTATGGCAGTGAGGCCTGTATTAAATTGCTGTACCTACCAGCCTATGCTAGATTATAAAGGAACCCAGCTTTCAACTTAGGCTTGCATTTTGATCACCGCGTGGCATTCCAAAAAAAATCGACCTTACCTACATACACTAATATTTGTGTTGCTGGTGAGCTGGATTGCTTTAGCGCTTTCGGCAACCTGTACCATGCCTATGCCATCGGCGTTGCAGGCAATGTCTGGTCATATGCCCGGGTGTTCGGAATCCGGTGTGCTTAAGCATATCTCCAAGACGATGCAGGATTGTACACTCAAGCCGTGTCTAGACTCGCAAACCCATCCGTTCCCAGATTTCAATTGTTTTGCCCATCCTGATTTGCCAGTTTTCATCCTGGCTATAGCTTGGATGATTGTTTACCTAATCCAATTCTTTCTACGCATTATTCCCCCCCAAAAAACCAAATTTCCGCCTGGGCGACAAGTCCTGCTGATTTATTGGTTTTGTAGCCTACTGAATTAGCCACTTCCCGAAATCGAACCTTGCCTGGCCACTAATCGGCTTGGCATATGGCGGCCTTGCACTTTGCAGGGTTAGTTTGTTCCGTTTTGAGAGAAACCCCCATGTCTATTATTTTTTGTCCGTCACCTCGGCACATTGCTGTTCCGGTGAGGGCTGTAGTTATTTTCGGGTTGGCGTTGTTATCACCCGGCCTGCTTATCCCTATTTCTAGCGGGTTATTTTGTCTAGCTTGGCTTGAGGCGCGCGCCGAAACGCAAGCCACACAGGACGATGATCCCCTCATGACACTGGACAAGGCACTAGGACTAGCGTTGTTAGGTAACCCAGGCCTAGGTGAAATCAAGGCACGCGCCGAGGCGATGGCGGCCATACCCTCGCAACAAGGTACTTTGCCCGATCCCCAGATCAAATTCGGTGCCTTGTACTTACCGACCAACAGTTTTAACCTGCAGCAAGATGATTTCACCATGTTTGAAGTGGGCATCAGCCAAGAGCTCCCTTTTCCTGGCAAACTGGCGTTGCGGGAAAAAATCGCTGAACAAGAAGCGCTGGCCGCCGCCGATTCAGTGGATGAAGTGCGTTTAAGATTGGTACAGGAAATAAAAACCGGCTGGTGGCGGCTATTTTATTATGACCGTGCCTTAAAGTTATTGGATGAAGCCGACCGTTTTTTCTTACAACTTATCGACATTGCCCAGACTAAATACAGGGTGGCCCAGGGGACGCAGAACGATGTGCTGCTAGTCCAGCTTGAACTGTCCAAACTTAAAGCTGAAAAACTCAACCTGACCAGTATGCGCCACGGACAAGAAGCCAGGTTCAATGCCTTATTGGCTAGAGCACCGGAAAAAACCGTAAGGATTCCGGCGGAAGCCGAAGTTAAGTTACCAGATATTGTTGCCTCCGTCTTGCAAGATAAGGCCATTAAACTTCGTCCGCTATTCGCGCAACACCGCAAAATGCTGGCAGCTGCGCAGTCCAAAGTTGATCTGGCAAACAAAGGTTTTTATCCAGATTTTACTCTAGGTGCCTTCTACGATGCGCGGCAAAATACCTTATCGGGACAAAGCCGTAGCGATTTTGCCAGTGTGCAACTGAGTATGAACCTACCGATTTATGTGGAACGTAAATTAGGCAAGGCGGTAGACCAACGTAAGAGTGAGCTTTTACAGGAGCGTTATGCTTTACAGGGTGACCACCAAAAGGCGCAGGCCGAGATAGCCGCTAAGGTTGCCGATTATGAAAATATTAAAGCAAAGTTATCTCTACTTGAGCATGAAATTATCCCACAGGCACAGCAAACCCTGGATTCTTTACTAGCCGGTTACCAGGTCAACCAAATGGAGTTCAGTGACCTGCTGCGGACACAATTGAGTTTTTTCCAATACCAGACCCAATATTGGCTAGCATTGAGCAATACCCAGCAAATACTTGCCGAGTTGTCCGCTGAAGTTGGCGAGGAGTTGAGTCATGATTAAATACCTTGGACTCATGGGTCTGTTTTTGTCCGGCATAGGGCTTGGGATTTGGTTAGGGCAAAAACAGGCTGCGCAAGCGCCAGTTATGTCAGCGGCAACAATGCAAAAGCTGTTGTATTACCGTCATCCTATGAACCCTAAAGTAACCTCCTTAACACCTGCCAAGGACGAGATGGGTATGGCTTACCTTCCGGTTTACGAGGAAGGCCAAAGCTTACCGGATACCGTCTCGCAGTCCGGCAAAGTCCTTTATTACCGGCACCCGATGGGTGCGGCGGACATTTCTTCTGTGCCTAAGAAAGACGAAATGGGCATGGATTATTTGCCGGTTTTTGCAGATGAGGCTAACACTGCCGGGCAAATTATAATTAGTCCAGAAAAAATTCAAAAACTGGGTGTAAAAACAGCTATTACGGCAAAGCGCACCCTAACTTACAGCATACGGGCACAAGGGGGGGTTGAGGTAGATGAACGGCGCATACATGCCATAGCGCCAAAGTTTGGCGGATGGATCCAGCGCTTGCATGTCAACACCAGCGGACAAAGCGTTAGCCGAGGCCAGCCTTTATTGGAGATATACAGCCCGGAATTAATTAGCGCGCAACAAGAATATTTAATTGCCAAGCAAGGCCTGCAAGCCATGCAACAAGCTAGTGCCCAAGCACGTGAAACAGAGGCGAGGTTGGCGGATAACGCCTTACAACGTTTACATTATTGGGATATAGCGGATGCGCAATTAAAGCGTTTACAAAATCAGGAAAAAATATTGGAAACACTGCCTTTGCTGTCACCGGTTAATGGTGTGGTGTTGGCGAAGCCCGCAATTGAGGGTATGCGTTTTGTGCCCGGCGAAGTATTGTTTCGCATTGTTGATTTAAGCACGGTATGGTTAATAGCCGAAGTATTTGAGCAAGATAGTGGTTTAGTCTATCCGGGCCTAGCCATACAGGTGCTCATAGACGCCTATCCTGGCAAGCCATTCAGCGGCAAGATTGATTTTATTTATCCAACCGTAGCAACAGAAACCCGCACGGTCAAAGTGCGAATTGAGTTGCCAAATAACAGTGGTTTATTAAAGCCAGGTTTGTATGGCAAGGTAACCATTGCAACGCAGCCTACTAAACCCTTCCGTTTGGTGGTTCCCGATTCAGCAGTTATTGATAGCGGGGAAAGGCAAATTGTGTTTCTAAAACGTGGCGAGGGTCGGTTTGAGCCACGCCGGGTCACGCTGGGCTTACAGGCAGACGGATACCGGGAAATCAGCGCGGGGCTACAGGCAGGCGATGAAGTTGTTATCCGCGCTAATTTCCTGATCGATGCGGAAAGTAATTTTAAGTCAGCTTTGGAGAGTTTTACCCTTTCAGGGGCTGGCCTAGCCCGGTAATGCCAGCGGCAACGCCGCAGCCCGGGCCAGGGGAGCAATAGCCATGTTAAAGCATGTAATCACCTGGTCTTTGCGTAACGTGTTTCTGGTTGTGTTGGTAACACTGGGCATTATCAGCGGCGGACTTTACGCACTGTCTAAAATGCCGTTGGATGCGTTGCCGGATTTGTCCGATGTGCAAGTAATCATTTACACCGACTACGCTGGCCAAGCACCGCAAGTTGTTGAAGACCAAGTAACCTATCCGTTGACCACGGCAATGTTAGGTGTGCCGCGCTCAAAAGTGGTCCGTGGCTTTTCTTTTTTCGGAGCTTCCTTCGTCTATGTCATCTTTGAGGACGGCACTGATATTTACTGGGCGCGTTCGCGGGTTTTAGAATACCTCAACTTTGCCGCTGGGGGTTTGCCAGCCAATATAACGCCTAAACTAGGGCCTGACGCGACAGGGGTAGGCTGGGTATATCAGTACGCATTATTGGCAAAAAACTATTCGCTGGTGGAATTGCGCACCTTGCAAGACTGGTTTGTACGCTATCAATTGACTAAAGCCCAAGGCGTAGCTGAGCTAGCCAGTATTGGTGGCTTTGTGCAGCAGTATCAGGTAACTGTCGATCCCCACAAGCTGCAGGCCTACGCCATCCCGTTAAAGGCCTTGAGCAATGCAATCCAGAATGGCAACCGAGATGTCGGTGGCCGTGTGCTGGAACTCTCTGAAACCGAATATATGGTGCGCGGTCGCGGCTATCTGCGTGGCCAGGCTGACTTGGAACAGCTGGTGTTAAAAGTCGAAAACGCTATCCCGGTGTTAGTACGCGACGTAGCCCGGGTAGAGCTGGTTCCCGATGAACGCCGAGGCATCACCGAATGGAATGGGGAAGGCGAGGCGGTGTCTGGTATCGCCTTGGCACGTTATGGCCAGAATGCCCTTGAAGTGATCAGCCATGTCAAAGCAAGCTTGCGGGACATCACCGCCGGATTACCCTCTGGTGTCAGTGTGCAAACAGTATATGACCGATCCGAACTGATCCACCGGGCAATTGACAATTTACGCCATACTTTGCTGGAAGAAAGCATAATCGTCGCCGCAGTCTGTGTCCTTTTCCTGCTACACGTGCGTAGCGCCCTGGTGGCGATTTTAATGCTGCCTGTGGGTGTCCTGTTTGCCTTTATTATTATGCAAGCGCTAGGTATGAATTCCAACATCATGAGCTTAGGTGGTATTGCCATTGCTATCGGCGCAATGGTTGATGCCGCCATTGTTATGATTGAGAATGCCCACAAACACTTAGAGCGTGATGCCGGTCTTCTGCCGCGTTCAGAAATATTGCTTAGTGCCAGTAAGGAAGTTGGGCCGCCGTTATTTTTCAGCTTATTGATTATCACGGTTTCATTTTTGCCGGTGTTTGCACTGGAAGCGCAAGAAGGCCGCTTGTTTCATCCGTTGGCCTATACCAAAACCTTTGCTATGGCTGGTGCGGCATTGTTGTCAGTCACCCTCGTGCCAGTTCTTATGTGGTTATTTGTACGCGGAAAAATCCTACCAGAGCAGCGAAATCCTATCAACCGGTTCCTGGTCTGGCTATATCGCCCTATTATTGCCGCTGTTATGCGTTATAAAAAACTGACGCTAGTCTTCGCATTGCTAATGTTGGCTTTTTCCTGGTATCCAGCCTCGCGCTTAGGGGGTGAATTTATGCCAACGCTCAACGAAGGCACTTTATTGTTCATGCCGCTCACCTTGCCAGGTTTATCACCAACAAAAGCTGCCGAGTTGTTGCAAACCCAAGATAGGATCATCAAAAGCTTTCCTGAGGTTGAATCGGTGTTCGGTAAAGCCGGGCGGGCGTTAACCGCCACTGACCCTGCGCCGCTGGAAATGTCAGAAACCCTAGTCAACCTAAAACCTGAGTCCAGCTGGCGAGCGGGCATGACTGTTGATAAGCTGATTGCCGAGATGGATCAAGCCTTGCAGATCCCAGGTGTCAGCAATTCCTGGACTATGCCGATCAAAAACCGCATTGATATGTTGGCGACTGGCATCCGTACACCAATAGGTATCAAGCTGTTTGGCAAAGATTTGACGGAAATGGCGCGCTTGGCGCAGCAGATTGAACAGGTTGTTAAAACCGTACCTGGCACCACTAGCGCCTATGCTGAACGTATTACAGGCGGTTATTATCTCAATATCAGCCCTGACCTTGAAGCCTTGGCACGTTATGGAATATTGATAGGCGATATACGGGATGTTATCGCCACTGCCATCGGCGGCGAGACCGTTACCACTATGATAGAAGGACGCGAACGCTTTGCCGTCATCGTACGTTACCCGCGTGAACTGCGTGACAGTCCGCAAGCTATCGCGACTCATATTCTGGTGCCGACAGCCAGCGGGGCAATGATACCATTGGGGCAATTGGCGCACTTAAGCCTGGATAAAGGTACGCCGTCGATCCGCACCGAGAACGCGTTGCTGTCGGCTTACATCTATGTTGACATGCGTGGACGTGACATTGATGGTTATGTGCGGGATGCCAAGCAAGCGTTGCTAAAATCGGTACAGTTTCCTACAGGCTACTACATCACCTGGAGTGGCCAGTTCGAGTACATGGAACGGGCCAAGCAGCGGTTGAAACTGGTAGTCCCCCTTACATTAGGTATTATTTTCCTCTTACTTTATCTAAACTTTGGCCGCTTGACCGAAACCTTAATAGTTATGTTATCCGTGCCGTTTGCCCTGATCGGCGGCATCTGGTTACTCTGGTTCCTAGATTACAATGTCAGCGTGGCGGTGGGTGTCGGTTTTATTGCTTTGGCGGGGGTTGCTGCCGAAACCGGTGTGGTGATGTTGATTTATCTGGATCAGGCCTACCGGGAAAAGCAGCAACAATGTTTGGCGCAAATGCGCGAGTTCACAGAAACCGATCTTTATGCTGCGTTAATGACAGGTGCAGCGGAACGCTTGCGGCCAAAAATCATGACTGTCACAGCGATTATGGCTGGGCTATTGCCCATACTTTGGAGTTCCGGCACCGGCTCGGAAGTCATGCGGCGCATTGCTGCACCGATGGTCGGTGGCATGCTGTCGTCAACACTGTTGACGTTGATTGTCATTCCTGCGCTGTATGCCTTGTGCAAGCAGTATTCCATTAAAAAACAATCTCGATAACCATAAAAATGCAACCGCTGATGTAATACTGTCAACTCGTCAGGTAGCCAAAATCTGGAATGAGTTTTGCGAGTTGGCGCGTGCCTTAAATGACGTAGCCGATTATCTGTTTGACCGGCCATTAATGTTTCGGCACAAAAACGCAGTCTATTTGATGATGAACTTTATCAAGACGGCATGTGATGCTGCATAGCTTGGATACCGATAAGGCGAGTTACCTTATCAAAGGCAATTAGCATGGCATCGAGGCTAAAGTGGCTGGACTTATGCCATCGATGATCAGTATATCAGTGACGACGCGCGCGGAATTGCTATAAGGACTGTATTACGATACCCAATTATAAAATTCATGAATGCCACCATGAATAAAGATCATTTAACAGTGCTCATGCGATAGCGTACTTTGTTGCTAAATTCATTGTTATAAGTGGAGAGACACATGAAGACGTTACCGATATTGACAGCCCTTGGTTTTCTACTCTTGTTCGCGATAGGGGCGAATGCTAAACCAAACTTTGAGATTATCGCTGAACTCGCTAGTGGTCCAGGCAACGTCACCGCAACCGAAGATGGCAGGTTAATTTTGAGCCTGCATCAATTCTACGAGCCTAAATATTCTGTCATGGAATACAAGGATGGGAGCTTGATACCTTTTCCTAACCAGGAGCTATCGGCTGCGGACTCTATATCAAAATTGAAACTTGATTCCGTGCTGGGAATTCGATCCGCCAATGGTATCGTCTGGATGCTAGACAACGGTATGCGTAGTGGCGTTACGCCGAAACTGGTCGGTTGGGATACGCAAGCTAATAAGCTGTATAAGATGATTGAATTACCGGAACCGGTATCCCATAAGGATTCTTTTGTGAATGACTTTGCAGTCGATACCAAGCACAACCATATTTTCATTAGCGACCCGGCGGGCGGCACTAATGCCGCCTTGATTGTTATTGACCTAAGTACGGGAACGGCAAGGCGGGTATTGGAAGGCCGCAAGAGCGTTGTTCCGGAAAATATCGACCTGATTATCGATAAAACTGCCATACAGCTTAAGGATAAATCCGGCAAACTAATCCGTCCACACATTGGTGTGAATCCCATTACCGAAGACCTGAATAACGAATGGGTCTACTTTGGCCCCATGCATGGCCTTAGCCTCTATAGGGTTAAAGCGGAAGACCTGGCTAACAAAACGCTAAGTGGGGACGAGCTGGCCACAAGAGTTGAGCGCTACAGTGATAAGCCAATCTCAGACGGTATTTCCATTGATAAAGCTGGGAATATCTATCTGGGCGAATTAGCTGAAAACGCAATTGGTGTGATTGCTTCAGACCGGAAATACCTTCGCTTAGCACAAGGCCCAAAATTGTCGTGGGTGGATTCTTTCAGTTTTGGCGCGAACGGTCAGTTATACGCCGTCGTAAATCGCCTGCACCAATCAGCCACTCTAAACGATGGCGTGCTGGCTGCCAAACCGCCTTTTTATTTACTAAAGGTTAACGCCTTGGCCTCCGGTTTGCCGGGACGATAGGGATTGCTCCGGCCTAACTTACCCGCTACTAAAATCGATGGGAAATAAGAGAATCGCTATGTCGTACTTACCATCAAATCCTGAGCTTTCAAGTATGGAAAAATTACTTACAAAATATCCACGTCGCGGTGTTTTGTTGTACAAGTTATTGGAACACAACGAAAGTGATGGGTCGCCATTAACCAAAGAACTTAGAGAATTAATCATTGAGTATATCGCAACACTGAATGAACAGGACGCCAGAAATTTTTCCGCCGAGGAATTGGCATCTGACAGCCAAAAACACCGCCAATCAAATGTAACCCAGAAAGCGGTAAAAACGAGCAGGAAGTTAGCACCATTAAGGCTTTTTTTGAAAAAACTGACTTTAACCCCTTGGCAAATTAATGGGGCTGATGTTGCACCAATTTTTGCGGCCGGATGGAGTGAGCGGGATTTTCTCGACTTAGTTTATTTATGTTCCGTCATAAATTGTATTGACCGATTAGCGGTTGGGGTCGGGCTTCAATACCACTACCTTAAAGCATACTAGTTTTAAGCGCTTTTCCGCCAACAAAGCCAGCAAAAAATCCGGCTTGGGCTTTCCCAGTGTGCGCTTGCTGGCGTTAATCCCTCTCGCCACGGAAACCGTCATCGATTACCCGCTGGGGTCTTATCAAGGCAAGGGCACTGGTGAAACCTCGCTGTTCAGCCAAGTGATGCAGACCCTGTCAGCTGGCGATTTGCTCCTGGCTGACCGTTATTACGGCACCTTTGCCATTGTCGCGTTGTTACAAGCCCAAGGCATTCCTGTACTGTCCCTGCTGCATGCCAACAAAAAAGCCGATTTTCGTCAAGGCCGAAAGCTTGCTGCCCGGAATCACGAGGTCGACTGGCACAAACCGCCACGGAAACCGGTGTGGATAACGGCGCAGGCCTAGGCCGGGTTGCCGGCGGTTATCACGGCCAGGTAGTCCTCTGTGAATAGTATCGTCTATGTGGCCACCTTGTTGGATGCCAAAGGCTTCCCTAAACAGGCGCTGGCCGGCCTTTACCAAGAACGCGGGAAAATCAAACTGGATTTCCGTGCCATCAAAACTTACATGGGCATGGAAATGCTGCGCTGTAAAACGCCACAGAGGGTGCAAAAGGAAATCGCCGTGCATCTTTTGGCCTACAACATTATTCGCGGCAATCTGGCCCAGACCGCAGTGTTACATGACAAGACGCCACGCCAGCTCAGTTTTAGGTCGTCAGCATAACTGATTGGCCAAGCCCCCAAACAAATAGGCCGCCTCGTAGGAAAGCCGTTAACCAACGCATTGTTGGCGCTCACTAAGGCCATCGGCAGCACCCCCCGCCGGCCCAAATCTTTTCCCCTACTCACTGTACCAAGACACGAGGCTTGTTTAAGCCTATGACGTTAATAGGTCTATTTTAAGGCAGCAGTATTGGAGTCTAAACCCTTTGGTGTTAAAAAAGCGATAAATCTCGCTTTAAGGCATTGAGTTAGCATATAAAAGCCGACAAACAGACGGGCAATAATGGGTGACTGGCGCTTACGTTGGTTCCAGTACAATAATGGGTTCAGACTAGATTGATTGCGGGTTAAAAACTATCGGAGTAAAAATCAATTTAATCTGACCCCTTTGATTTCCTTCGGGGATGCAAAAATGACCACCGCCTTACTGGAGCGGATTACTCATCAACGAAAAAAACGGTTAGAAAACTAATAACCCTACAGTCTAAACTGGAAAATATTTGGTGGTGATAGGTGGAAACTTTTGGATGGTGATTAACAGCCGGGCTAGGCATTTATCTTGGTTTAGCGCCTAGCTAATTCACTTTATGAAGCCATTTTCCGCTTTTGAAATAGAAAACCAGAGTAACTAGCAACCATCCAAGCAGCAAGTCCCAGAATTGTTGAATAAAAATGATCGGCACGACTGGTGCAAGCAATACGATCCTCGTCCAGCCGGTGAGTGGGGCAAAACGAGATGCAAAACTACCCGAAGGGCAAACTGCCGGGGAGTCAAAGCCAGGCGGCTTGCACCCCGCCATAGCAATCACTTTGCCAGAATTAACTGTACCTATGAAGGGGGTTCCGAACGCGATTGAAAAAGCGATCAGCCCAATAAGTGATGTCCAAAAGAGCTTTAGGTAGATCTTGTCGAAGATGGGAGCAGATGCGTTGGCCAGTCCTGTGATTGAAAGCCCCCAGAGTCTGCGGTGTACATTTAGGCAGCGTTCGGTTGCTGTACCCTTGGCCAACTGTAATTTTGACATAACTCTTTTCTTAAACAGGCCGACCACGACAAGCAGCCCTCCAATGGGCAACGCTATGTCATACAGTGCCACCTCAGACACATAAATCATATCGGCGAATTCTGTCCATTGGCCAACGGCAAGAAGCATTGCCGGGGCAACGACTATGGCAAGTCCGATTGAGATGAGTCGGTTCATATGGCGGGTCTAACGTGGCGCTAACCGGGCGCGGCCCGGTTAGCAGAAAAAGTAAAACGGCATTATAACCGCTCTCCGCTTGAGCGCAATGTTAGGCATGAAGACCAGATTGGAATGGTTTAGCAATAATAAATTTGGCAAAGGTTCGCACATTCATTATTTCCACGACTTCAAATCCAGCGTTTTCCAGCAACTGCTTCCACTCGCTCGGAGTACGCTCACGCCCAGTTGTGCCAATTAACATTTGCATATCGAAAGCGGCTATGGTTGGATTAATCTGGGTTTCCTCAGCAACGGCATCAGCAAAAAGTACAAATGCTTGGTGGGTACCAATGGCTGTTTTCAGGTTGCTTAATACGGTTGAGCATTCTTCATCACTTAAGCAATGAAATATGGCAGAAAACATAAAGAGATCATTATCTGAGGTCGCGGCTGGCATGGACTCAAACATATTGCCACCCTGAAAATCAATACGCGCAAGTATATCGGCGGCTATTTTACCGTTCCAATGAGTTTTGGCTGTTTCGATAATCTGTGGCCTGTCGAACACAATGGCTTTTAAATTGGGGTGTGACTTAAGAATGGACAAGGCTTTGCTGCCTTTAGAACCCCCTACATCAATAATGCGGTCAAATCGCCCCCAGTTGAAGTCTTCCAAAAATAAGTTACCGGTGAGGTTTTCCACGCTGTCCATTGCTTGGGAGAACAGTAAATCAAAGTCTTTGTGCTGATCCATGTAGCTAAAGACATCAACCCCATGTACTTTGGCAAATGGCACACCGCCATCACGGATGCTTTCTTCCAAAAATTCCATCCACGGTTTGGTCATTTCCGGTGAGTTGTGCATCAAGATCATGGCACGCACATTTTTGTGGTTGCTTTGACGCAGAAACGCAGATGTTTTGGAGTTCTTGAACACGCGAGGAGCAGTTTCGTCAAAAATCCCCATCGAACCCAACATCCGCATCAATCGGTAAAGGTGGTCTTCATGAAGCTGTAAAGCCGTGGCGATTTCTTGTGTGCTTTTCTCGGCATCGCCAAGCACATCAGCCAATTCGAGCTTGGTTGCCACATACAATGCACGGGACTGCCAGAACAGAGAGCCAATTTGCATTAGCCTGAAGGGCGGTGGCGTTATCTTCGCAGGTATATTTTGAAGCGCACTGGCAAAGCCCATCAGTTTATTGAAGAGCTTAACTCGGAATGTATTTGTAGCCAGTTTTTTCATATGCCACCTTGCAAATCGTAAGTGTGTTTTTAATATTATAGCTTGAGCTGAGGTGGGTTTTGCTGGTTATGCCCAACGTTACAGTAAGGCGCAGGCCGCTCGATGAAGATTAACGAAGCCAAGAGGCTTGATAAACCACTAACCTTGACAGTCGCCACGGGCGGCCTGTCGCTTTGACTGACTTGTTGGGCTTGTTATTTAAAAGAACAATGTTTTATAACTTACGTTGTTTCTTAATTGATGCCAAGGCTGTGAATTGCCGTCTTCAAAATGACCTTGAATCACTCCAGATAACATATCAGCAAATTGAATATTTTTATTTGCTGAGCTGTCACCTGGGGTTGTTAGTAATATGGTTTCTGCGTTTTTGTCAAACCATAACTTAGTTTGCAAGTAATCGTGCATACTGTTACCGCATTTTACTTTAATGCTCCTTGGGTCTGGAATAAATTTAACACGTTGTTGCTTACTCATTTCGTCCAGCAATAAACACCCGATCATATAATTGTATAATTTATTTGAATCAGTTCTTATATGAGGTTTAACATTTTGTTTATTAACGGTTATGGATAGGAACTTTATATCTGGATTGTGTTTGGTGCGAAGTTCATTTGCTTTTTTTGCAAACCATATCCGCTCATCTAGTGACATGCCAGACCATTTCTTTTCTGTACCTGGATGCCACTTAAATTTTTTATAGAGATTTTTAATCAACCGTTTGGGAAGGTGTGATTTTGACGGCGTTACGACTAAACAAGCTATAGTTAAATACCTGCTTGAGCCGCCTTTGCGATAGGGGGCTGTGAATTTCCACCCTAGATCGCCACTTTCATCAAGATATATTTCCATGTGGCTTGGTAAATTTTAGGCAAAAAAAAGCGTGACCCCTAAATCCGACGTTCTTGACAAACGCTTACGATACACTAAGTGCGTCGCGGATAGTTTAGGATTTACTCACGCTAAAGTTATTATATGGCTTTTTATGAGCATGTAAATACCGTAACACAAAAAAACTAAACAATGGGTAGTAAAATAGCCGCCCAACGTGAAGCTAACCGGCCTGCGCGGCTTTTCGCCAGGTCCGGTTGAGCGTAGTGTTAGATTCCGGTTTCCCAACGTGGACTTTGCCAACCCTTGGAAAGCTCATAAAACTTTTGGTTTTTAATTTGCTGCCCGCTTGTGTAGAAGAAATTTTGGTCACCAGATGCGGACTTCATCATCATAACGGATTGCTCGACCGTCGCTCTCTTGACCAAGATTTGGTTATAGAAAGCTAAATAGGCGACAGTCAGATCAGACTGAAATACAGGCCAGTATTTCCGATTAAAAATGTCTAGGGTTCAGACTCGATTGATTGTCGATTACATGCCCGTGGACTTTATTTTCAATCGAGTCCGACCCCTTCGATTAATAAAAGTGATTTGTTCATATAGCGCTGAGAATTGGATTTAAAGTGGGTTGCATCATTGCACGCTCTCGTTGGTAATATGAGGGCAATCGCTAAAGCCATCATGTGCCCTGCTGTCGCGGTCAGCAATGTGTTGCTTACCTGCCGTTCAGTTCAGATTTGTGCTATTGCAACGAAAGCCCTTGAGACGGTACCGAATCCAAATTTCTTTTAGCCGATTTACACTGCTTCGAAAACAGCTTCTGTGTGGATGGCCTCACCTTCAAAAAGATCAATTTGGCTTATATGCGCTTCTGCCTTTTCAGGATCGGTGGTGAAGAGGACGACTGCTAAGTCTTTCAATGCCCTTGTGCAACTCACATAGAAAAGACGACGGGTTCGATCCAAAGTTGTCTCTTCACCAGCATCTATATGCTTTTGGTCGGTTTCAGAGGGATGTTTTAGGCCTAGGTATTTTTCGTAGGAGAACTGGAAGTGGGTGCTCTCGGCATCGTCTAGGACTACCAGCACCCTATCGAACTCGGCTCCCTTGATGCCTTGCTGAGTCCAAAAGGGTGAGCGTTCCGAGATGTAGGTCTGGTACGCCAGAAGCTGGCTAGCGGGACACGCTAGAAAAGCATCCATTGACGCCTGTTCCTTGTCAGACTCATCGTCTTCTTGATCGTCGTCGTTGTCCGTCCCTTCTTCAGGCTCAGGATGGGCAGACGCGGCTGCTTCCTGGTCCAAATAGGATGCCAGCCGGGGATCGAGGATCAGTAGACCTGCGGCATGCACTTGCTTCAGAAGGCCACCGATCGTTACGTTGGAATTCCCTGCTATGCCCTCTGCGATTGAATCAACAATCTCTCCAAGTGATTTAAGGCGTTCTGCTACGTTTACCCCGACGAGGGAATCTTTATCGAGAAGAGGCGAATATTCCCGGATCAGTCGCATTACTTCGAGCTGTCTGCTGTCAGTGTGGGCAATCGCTATCGGAATCAGGAATTTCACACACGGAGAAATGGGCCATGCAGAGCCGTCCAAAAAACCATCTTTGAATGCTGACGGGGCTTTGGAGTTGAGCGCAGCGTAGAGGTCGCCGAACCCTAAGCGCCTTGCGGCCATCTGATGAACAATGACGAGAAGCTTTACCCGCTCCTGGTCATCATCACCAGGTCGCCAATAATCATCACCGGTTCTCGCCGCCATCCACTCGCGTACTCGAACCAAATTGGCATCTCGCGTATCGTCCGCAGGTAAAATGAAAAGGTGGGCCGAACCTTCAGGGGTCGGAATGATGCCCTCCAGACCTAGGCGTTGGCCAGGAACCTGAACGAGATCATCACCGTCACGACGAATGGCGTTTGCGAGATTCAGAACTTTGGTTGAGCACCGAAAATTTTCGGGCTTCGGAATTTCTGCCCAAGTGGGCTCCGCGTCTACCAGTCCGGTTCCCGTGGCGTAAATTCGTTGCATCGGATCGCCGAAAAAACCGAGGCAAAGTGTAACGCCGGGTTCACTATGGACGGTCTTCAAAGCTTCCACTACCTCGGTAGTCGTATCCTGGCTCTCATCCACAAAGACGAAAGGGAACTGGCGCGCGAGAAGGGTTCGGAATAGCGGTCGTTCGACAATGAGATAAGTCCCGAGCTTCAGAATGTCGTCGTGACCCAGAATCCCCTTTGCGTATTTGCTACCTGTTCCGTACCGAAAGCCCTTAACTGCAACAATCTGTTTTGACTGCCGATGGAGGCGTTCCAGGTCTCGGGTGTCTTTATCCTTCGTACGCTGCTGAACCCTGGGGCCGTAGGTTGCCTGCTTTTCTTCAAGCGCCTCAATTTTTTCCGCGATGCGGCTAGCAACCCAGACGCGAATGTCATTTTGGAATGGCTTAGCTAGCAGCCACATGAAGCTGTGGATCGTCGAGACATGAACCAGCGGGTCACTACCGACGTCCCTCCAGATTTCTCCGGCTGCGATCTCTGTGTAGGTAATACAGGCAACGCGCTGACGGGCTTTCTTCAGCTTATCACCATGCATTCGGATGACCGATGACAGGCCCTTGATGAGAGAAGTGGTTTTCCCGGAACCGGCGCCGGCTTTCATTATGAAGCTTCGCGGTGGAACATCTCCAAGGCAGTTTCGCAGGTCGATGTCGGCCTGGGTGTCCGGCTTGTTCGCCCGGCTACTCATGCTCGCTCACTATCGCGACACCTTCGGCGATGGGAACGCCGTCGGGCAATACGGTCTCAAGTTCGATCCGCACTTCGTCCTTCAGCCAAACAAGCCCGTCACGGATGTAAGCCGGGACATGCCAGGCAATTTCGTCTTCGGTGAGAACAGCGAGCGCGAACTTCGTTTTATCGAAGCTCTTCCGCGAAACCTTCTTATGAAGACCTTTAGCAAGAGCACTAGGGTTGGCAGCTCCACCCGTCACAATCAGGCCAAGAGGCTTCCTCGCCGCAGCTTGAGACCACTCCGGGTTTTCTAGGCCAAAGTCCTCCTCAAGCGTGCGCCCGCAGAGGGTTTGAGTGGCTCCGTTCCAAGTGACAGCCCGTTCAGTCTGATAGGCCACGCGAACTTTCGCACCGTCTTCAAGCTCGTGAGTCTTGTCCGCTTCCGAGGCGTTGTGCAAGTCTTCGATTGTGAGCTTGCCTGGAAGCCATTTTATGAGGGTTTGATTCGAGGTCGCAGCGTCTGGCTCATTGGGCAAGCAAGCCTTACCGTATTTCTTCTTAGGTGCCGGAGCCGCAGTGTCACCGACCGAATCTTGTTCATCACCCTGAGCCGGCACAGCGACGCCTTCTTCCGCGTCGGCCGGAACTTCGAACTCCTCGACTTCCTCGTCGTCATCAACGGCACCGCCCGCCGCCGGATCCACAAGGGCGACACTATCAATATCGGTGACAATCAGCGTTGTCAGACCGAGAAACTCGATAAGCGACTGAAAGCGGTGCCCAAAGGCACCACCGACTTCCAAAATGCAGAGACAGGCTGAACGGAGAGTCTTCGCGACCTTCCTGATCATGACGGGCATTAGTAATCTCTCAACATTGCCTTCAACGAGAATAGCGGCATCCGAGAAGAAGAGATCGCAATGAGTCAGCTTAAGATATCGTTCGAGAAAATCACGATCATCTGGCTGAGCTTGGTAGAACGCCGATAGATTTAGAACTTCTGTCAACTGTTCCTTGCCTACTTTCTTGCGTCGGAAGTAGCGGATAGGCTTGAAACCTCGCTCGTAAAGGATGTGCGGCGAGTGGGTCGTAATGACCATTTGACTGCCAAAAATACTCCCGTCGTCGCCCTCTATGTTCAGGAGTTCAAGAACATTACGGATGAAGACCTGTTGAAGTTGGGCGTGCAGATGGGCCTCTGGTTCCTCCACGAAAATCAGGTGCAATGGGGGGCGAATGTCCATCGTTGCCCACCTGGCTTGGGCGTCGAGAATCTCCACAACCATGTAGATCAGATTTTTGAATCCGAGCCCGTTATAACTGTCAGGAAGGGTGGCAGTGTCTTCGCCATCTCCAATCTGGTAGTGGACCCTCGCATCCTGGCTCATAACGTGGGCGGGGTCCAGTGCCGACATGATCTTCAGTCGCGGATTATTGATGCCCGGGTAGCCAAGCTTGGCGAGCCGATCAAGCATCGGCTTGAATACCCCATCCAAGTGAACGTTCAGAGCTTGCTCGGAGTCGAACAGCGCCTTGAGGGCTATGTGATCGTCTTGCCTCTGATTTAGGTTGCGCTTGTAGAAGCGGCTCAAACGCTTTGACAGGTCTTCAGTTCTGCCACCGGCTTCAGGATTAGGATCAGCAAGGTGTCGCTGAGCCCCTAGGTTGTCGATATGGATAAGCGACTTCAGAATCGTTCCTCCGCCCGGCTCTCCACCTAATTCGTCTGGTACATAGTCCCCGATTTCTCGGAATTTCTCGTCAAATTGCGTGCGGTCCAAGATGAAGTAGCGCAGCTCATATTCACTCTTGAGCTCGCGTTGGAGATAGTCCGTCATGGTGCGAGGCCAAGGAACATATTGCGACTCTGGCGACAGTTCCCCAGCCTGTTCAGAACCTTTGGCCTTAGCTTCTTGGAAGTTTTGAATTACGTTGATGGGGTTTCGAGCTGTCAGGGAAACTCGTATGCCAACCTTGGTTCCCTCCCATAGTGTACTCGGAAGCAATGGAATCACCAGATAGAGATCGGACGCTGAAACTTCGAACCAGAGATCGAGATCTATGCTTGGAAGTGAGAAAACCTCCGGAATCGGATCAGTCAGGTTGATATTTCCAGCTTCATCGAAGGCTTTCCAGCACGAAGAGCTGAAATCATAGAGGCTGAAACGATCCCTTCCACCCGTGATGAACGAATGGATGGCCTGAGTTGCTGACGTTTTCCCGCTGTTATTAGATCCTACGAATATGGATATGTCGTCAGCTAGCTCAATATAAGTGTCCTTAAGGCGCCGAAAATTCTTTAGGCGATACGAGTAAAGATGCACAAAAACCCTCCTTTACATTTTCAAACTATTAGGAGAAGTTGATACACGAAAGAGTCACGTTCCGTAGACGAAAGTGATGCTTGGCTTGGTTGCGGCCGCTCCCCTAGGCGTATAGCAAGATGGTGACTTTTTCAAATTAAAGATGCATTCATTCGCTTCTCCGATTAAAAATGTTCACTTGCCATCAATTCCAGGCGCATGCATCTTCTTGGATTTCAGCTGGGCTGGTTAGGCCCTAATAGTCACTTAAGGCGCTGCTAATGGATCGACGTACTATACAAGCCATAAAACATCGGCGGTGAGGCGTCAAATGAGACGGTTGCTTGACCATTTTAGGTAGTCAGAGCGTAGAGTGCGTACACAATCGTCAAGAAAACGATCACGTTGCGCCAATTCTAACAACCGGAACTGTTCCTGCCTAATTTGAAGCATGATGCAAACCACCTTTTGCCTGTGTGGTACGGCACTCTGAAGCGTTTGCAAGCACAACGTATCGAGCAAGCATGAAACTTACGGTAACTGATCTGATGTCTCGGTGTCTAATCTAGCTGGATAATACATGAATGTCCACTAATAACTCCTGAGCCAACATGAGGTTCCGCCACTGCTAATTACTAACAGCAGCTATTTTGTCTCAGGTGGGTCAATTTTACATTGCCGTTAATGGGTCATTTTTACATTGCCGGTGACAGGTAAGCGCATATTGCTGCAATGCTTCTTTTAGTTGCCTGTTAATAGAACCTGACGAGTATGCCCCTGTTTTATTCCAAGCAACTGAGTTTAGCCATATAGTGTTGTTGGATACGAGATTAAGTAGTTCGTCGTGTTCAACAAGATACCAATCCCCGCCAATTGGGAAAGCCAAAAACAGGTTCTTGTTCTGGTATTTCTTTGCGACGTGAACCCTACTTTTCAATTGAACCTTAAGTGTATCCATACCATTTACATGGTAGGCGAGAAAATCCGCCCCCTGCCAGTCATCAGATAGCTTTATGCAGTTGAAGCCGTAATCCGCCAATACCGAGGCAATTTTTTGGAAATTGTAAATCTCCTGCTGCTTAGGACTCAAATTTTGATACTGAATCTTTTGTAAGACCATTTACACTCCTAATGTTCAAATTGAGCGGCTGCGCCGCTTTTGCGCAGTCCACTCGAATGCCCTGTTGGGCTGAAACCGCAACTGCTCACCAACAAAAAATGACATTACTAGCCGTTTTAATATGGAAAAATGATAGCTTGTTTATCATTTGGAAGCTGCTTAGAAAAAATAAAGTCAACATGAGGTATTTCAATTTCATCTTGACCCATGCAGCAAGCTTCAAAATTATTGCCACTTTTGCAAGGGCACTTATCTCCAGTTTTTACACTAATAAAACGTTCTGCTGGAAATTTCATTGTTGTCCAATTCACATTCCATTCTTCAAACGCATTTTCCAATATATCTGACAAATATTTTAAAAGAGTAAAATCCAAAGTTTCATCATTATGCATTACTGAGTACTTCTGAACAGGAGTTGATACTATTGATATTTCTAAGAATTCCAACTCATGTCCAATATGCAAACATAGTTCGCCGTTGTAAACCTTGCCTTTTTTGTGCTCACACCTAGATCGAGGTCTAATTTTATGATTGCATATACTGCAAGTGTAATAACCAACTTTAAAGCCTGGGCTAGCGAAAACACAATAGGGGTAGAGGGATTGCCATTTAGAAACGTAATTCTCTATGAACACAGCCCTTGAATCACACAAATAGTCTTCGGTTGAATTTTCGCTCAAAAACTTATACTTGATTTCGCACTGCTCTAGCTGAATCCATGCTTCTCTATATTTTTCAGTTTTTATATTATGAAAAGCCTGAATATATAGTAAATTTAATTCAAGTCCTTCCAATTCACGCCAACAAGCATTTGCCTTGGCTTCATCACCACATTTAATGGCTTTTGTTTTTTCGTCTTTTAGCGAATCAATAATTTGATTTATAGCTGGTTTTTGAGTGTCTTCCAGCGTTATTAATTCAATCTCCATCATTTATGCTCTTAATAGTGTCCAATACTTTACCAAGCCCTTCTACATCTCCATCATACTGAACTGAAACAGCTTTCCCATCTTTTTTCTCAGCTATAAACTCTAAAGAAATATTGTCACCTTTTTTTGCTTTAATCTTGTCATAAACATATGCAGCAACAATGCTACAAAAAATTGGAATTACATAATCTTTAACAAAGAATGTACCCAACCATATATCTGCACCATGCAATCCTAATTCTTTGTACTCATCATCAGTTGAGTAAATTCCGGTATCTATGCCATTTTCGCTTAAGTAATCAAACGTATCTAATGTTCCAGCATAATAAGCATCATCATGTCCATGTGATGGCAAAATCACAACGCTCTTATCTTGTAGTGACAATGCTATCTCTTGAGAAGCATCACCAATTAATTTTTCAAAAGTCAAAGTTGAATCTTCAACTTTAAATATTTCTTTTCTATTAATTATTCCCATATTTATTCCCTTCAAACGCGACACTGCACTAAAGCCCAACGTAGAGCTAACCGGCGCTGCGCGGCTTTATCGTAAACGTCTAGCCAAACCACCTACTCAACCCTGTTACGAACTGTCATCCTTGCCCTTTTGGATGGGGACTACCGATGACATTACCAAAGAAGTGGATTGGGCATATTGAGGCATGGCAGGCC
>JBAZXA010000004.1:0-289642 GCA_041660045.1 Methylococcaceae bacterium
AAGCGCGGTGATGTCAAGGCGGCACTGGCCGTCAAGGTTTTCCAGGCCGTCCAGGCTTTCCGCCAACAGGGTGTCGGCAGCCAGCGGGGTGCTCAGCCTGAGCAGGCGGTCGTGTTGGCTCCAAAGGTTCATAGCTTTGCTCCGTAAGATCACTTTAGTCGGATGTCACGTACGATGCCCGTATTATAATCAACAGACTACGGGAAAGCTATGCTGGCAATGGATGCTAATTGCTCCGCCCCCTACCCTGGCGTTATCAGAACTAAAAGCATTGACCCAAGGCGGTTTGATAGTGCTGAAATCGAATACACATAATGCTTGTCACGCATAATGCTCAGCGTTCGAGATAAGAAGCCCTAAAACTAGCCCTAATAAATTGCCTTCATGGCTCAACTTAATTTCACACGGTGGTAATGGGTATCCGGCCAAGGTAGCCCGATATTTGCAACCGCATCAGCCATAGCCCTAGCACAAGCATTGCCCATTGCGGTAATGCCGGTATTTGTAGTGGCTTAGCTAGCGCGGGCTTTGAAGCCGCGCTGAGCGGATTAAATTCGCCGGTTTCAAATTTGCCATTGTGGTTGACATCCTCCACGCCATCGCTAAAACCATCACCATCAGTATCTGAATTTATCGGTGAGGTAGTCGTGGCGGGATCAGCATCAGGTATAAAAACAGCTAGGTTAGTTCCCAATAACGGCCCTGCGCCATCGGGGTCAGCAATTGGCGTTACTATGCCAAGCTCTGTGCCATCTTGGATGCCATCGTTGTCGCTATCCACGCTGCAAGGGTTGGTTTCACCTAGCTCCATAATGCCGTTAAGATTGGCATCTTCTCTACCATCGGCAAGGCCATCATCATCACTATCGCGGTCTAACTGGTTAGTGCAGCCTGGAATCTCCAAGCGATTCAACAAGGCATCGCCATCAGGGTCCGCCAAATTTTTAACGGCAGCGTCGGCTTGTATCAAGCCAAAACCGGAATCAAAATCAAAGCCCACCGTGTTGATATTAATCGCAGTGGTTTCCATAGCCGTATACATCGCTTTAGGTGATGCGGAACCACGGCCGCCATTAGCTTCTAACATTAAAGCCGCTACCGCTGCAGCATGCGGGGCAGCCGCGGAGGTACCAAAAAAATTAGGAAAGTTATCAGCATCTTGCGGCACATCAGCAATAAAAAAGGTGGTATTACCACCATCTGGTGCCACTATCCCGGGCTTTTGCCTAATCACGGGGCTGATTGCCGTCCCACTGGCATTGATTAATATGGGCACGCCACCGGCCGATGAAAAGGCTTCCAACAACGGTGGCGTAGTACCAAAGGCCGGTGTTTGAAAATAAGCTGCCGCGCCAACAGCCTCCGCGCCATTACTATTGGGATGACCGTAATCAGTCGCGCTAGCAGTATCATATTCATCAATACTGGCGTTAGAATTTGACACGACATATTTTAAAACATTATTGTTAGCCCCTGAAAAACGGGCTATCGCCAAATACATGGTGGACACACCGCCACTGGCACCAGCTATTGTTGGTACAATAATTTCCACCGCATCGTTACCGACATTTAAAGTGATACCATTAATTGGGCAATTTGTAGTATCTACCGCTTGGGTATCGCTTAAACATAGCCAAATGTCATAATCGGATGATGCCCCAGGCGCACCACTCACGGAAAAAAACGCGCTATTCCATTGAAAAGAAATTGGGCTTGTTTGCCCTGTCGGCAAACTAATCCTTTGAAAAACATCAACGCCTGGACCATTGTCAAAATCATGTAGCGGGCTGCCAAACTGATCAAGCTGGCCACTGGGGTTATAATTCGCCTGATAAGATTTGCGTGCTTCATTGCCAGCTGAAGAAAAATAAGCCACCCCATTATTAACCACTTGGTCTACCGCTTGGGCGACAATACCGTCTTGGAACATAGGTTCGGTAAAATAAATAATATCGTCAACCATCACATCCGCATGGGCAGTATTGCGCAACGCCAAGATGCCGTTTGCAAAAGCCGCCTCGCCTAATTCAGCGGTATAGAACACCAAGGTACTGGCCGGGGCTAAATCGTGGATTAACTGTAGCATTGCCCGACCTTCGTCTACGCAATTTGCTGTTCCTACCGCCAGATCACTGAGCACCACCACACCGGCAGGTAAATCACCACTGGCCACATCATCCGCCGCATGGGTAATGGCCGCGCTGTTACAGTTATAGCTATCCGATAACACACCCACAGTAATGCCGTTGCCACTCAGCTTAAGGTTGGTACGCGCTAAATCCGCACGCGTGGCTTGGTCACCTTGGCTGTTGACTAACCCTGAATGCCGCTGCATCATCGCTGGACGGACAAAATTTATGCTATTTTCTTGCCCTAAACGCTCTATGGCATCAATAGGGCATTGCGCTGAAACCATGTGCTGAAATGCACTTAATTGACGGCAGCCCATTTGTTTTATTGCCGCTGTGGTGATTGCCATATCCGTTTTAGCGGTGATATCCACAACAATAAAACGATTTTCTTTGATGTTTAACATGTTATTGAACGGCTTAAAGGCTTTGCCTGTTTTTTTGCCTAGATTTAAATGGGCGTCATATTCTAGCTTTAGGTTGAGTAGCTCAGGATCAATTTTGCGCATGATTTCCGGCTTTACGCTAAATTGGCCGTCACCCCTGGATGTTGATTTTGTTATTGGATATTTAAAGGTCGGCTGTTTTAGCTCAGCGGCTAGGGTTACGCTGCAACACAATGCGAACAAGGCGAAGCTGGCAGCACCGACTCGGCTGCGCATGAAAACGCAGCGTGTTAAATTCAACATACTTAATTCCCTAGACGAAATGGCCTAATACGGCTAAAAACACCTGTCTGCAAAATAGCACAAACAAGAGCCTAGTTTATAAAACGAATATGACAATTTGATTAGGTTTTAATTACATTTAAGTTAAGCCGCTTTATAAGCGCATCAGTCTTTCTTGCTAGTCAGTTTTACCTTACTTTAGCTACTCGCCAGCTTAAACGGCCCTAGCCCTGTTAGCTTTAGGGAAATGCCCAGGTTTTCATAGGCCATACTTATCCCCTGAACGACTGTTTATTTAAGCTCAGCTAATAACCTTGCAATCATGCTTTCTGCCTGGCTTAGGTAACCACCACCAAACAAGTTAAGATGATTTAGGATGTGATAAAGGTTGTACAACGTTTTGCGTGTGCCATAACCTGCATCTAGTGAAGAAAAATCATTGTAAGCGGCAAAAAAATCTTTGCCAAAACCGCCAAATAATTCAGTCATGGCTAAATCGGTTTCCCGGTCGCCATAATAACAAGCGGGATCAAAGATTACTGGATTGCCTTGCCGGTCATAAGCGGCGTTGCCGCCCCATAAATCGCCATGTAGGAGTGAAGGCTGAGGCTTATAGTTATCAAAAAACGCCGCCAATTGCTCACATAAGCGCTCACCTGTGCTTTGTAAACGGCCGCCATAACCCTTGCTTTTGGCCAAGTTAAGCTGAAAACCTAAACGTTGTTCGCGCCAAAAACTTACCCAATCTTCGGATTGCGTATTAATTTGCGGCGTGCTACCAATGGTATTTTGCCTATGCCAGCCGTAAAACGGTTGCACGGCCTGATGCATTAACGCCAACTGTTGGCCTAATAAACGCGCTGAAGTGGCGTTACTGCCACCAAATTCAATATGTTCTAAAACGATAAAAGCTTGGGCCTCAGTTTGGCCAGTGGCTATCGGCTGCGGCACCCGTATCACCTTAAGCGCGGCCATTTCTTGCAAGCCAGCAAATTCTGCGGCAAACATGGACGCCAGATGCCGCTGGTTAAGTTTAACAAAATAACTTTTATGCTGGCCTTGCAAGTGTATCGCAGTATTAATGTCACCACCCCCAACCGCGTGTGTTGCCACTATATTAAAGGCTGCGCCGGTTGCCGCTTGTATTTGTTCTGCAAGCGCTTGCCATTGTTTATGCATGCCCTTTCCCCATAGAATCTGTGTTAAAAAGTGCCTTTTATTATATTTCAGCTTATCATGTTGAAGACTATAAAAGCATAACGTTAGCCCATGAAATTATACCGATTGTTAGCCCCACTCCTACTGGCCACCGTCATCACAAGTTGCGGCCAACCAGGGCCACTATACTTACCCGGCAAAGCGCCACCTAACCAAACTGTCCCTAAGGATCAAAATAAATAAGCAATGGATTACTTTAATTACCAAAATGGCGAGCTTTATGCCGAAAACGTTGCCGTCCAAGATATTGTTTATCAATATGGCAGCCCTTGCTTTATCTATTCCCGAGCCACGATTGAACGGCATTGGCAAGCTTTTGACAGCGCTTTCGGGCAAACCCCCCATTTAATCTGTTATGCCGTAAAAGCCAATTCCAATCTTGCTGTCTTAAATCTACTGGCACGCTTAGGCTCTGGTTTTGATATTGTTTCAATAGGCGAACTTAACCGCGTCATCGCAGCCGGTGGCGACCCTAAAAAAATAGTATTTTCCGGTGTCGGCAAACGCGAAGATGAAATTTTAGCGGCCTTAAAACACGGTATCCGTTGTTTTAATATTGAAGTGAGTGGTGAGCTGGACCGTATAGACAGTTTGGCCGCGCAATTGGGGGTTATCGCGCCTGTCTCGTTTCGGGTAAACCCTGATGTGGATGCTAAAACCCATCCTTATATATCAACCGGGCTTAAAGAAAACAAATTTGGTATTGAAATCCATCAAGCCTTGGCGGAATACCGCAGGGCCAAAACGATGCCTAATATCAATGTTATTGGTATCGATTGCCATATCGGCTCGCAACTGACTGATACCGCACCCTTTCTGGATGCTTTACAGCGCTTGTTAATGTTAATTGACACGCTTAAAGCCGATGGCATAACGCTACATCACCTTGATCTTGGTGGTGGCTTAGGTATCCGCTATCAACAGGAACAACCACCTGAACCTGCTGAGTATATACAAGCCTTGTTACAACAATTAGGCAACACGGATTATGAAATTCTGCTGGAACCCGGCCGAGCCATTGTCGGTAATGCCGGAATTTTAGTCACCCAAGTGGAATACCTAAAGCCTACCGCCGAAAAGAATTTTGCCATTGTTGATGCCGCTATGAATGATTTAATCAGGCCAGCCTTGTACAGCGCGTGGCAAGACATTATTCCGGTCAATCAATCTAGCGACGCGCCAGAACTGCCATGGGACATTGTCGGCCCGGTTTGTGAAACGGGTGACTTTCTGGGTAAAGACCGGTTACTGCAATTACATCAAGGCGATTTATTAGCGGTGCGTTCATCAGGTGCTTATGGTTTTTCGATGAGTTCAAACTACAATTCCAGACCGCGCCTGGCTGAGATTATGGTAGATGGCAATAAACCTTATTTAATACGCGAACGCGAAGCTATGGCACAGCTTTGGACAGGCGAACACCATTTGCCTTAGCCTAGGTTAAATTAAAACATGCTAAACTTTACTAAAATGCACGGTTTGGGCAACGATTTCGTGGTAATAGATGCCATAAATCAAGCGGTTTTATTATCGGCTGAGCAAATACGGCAACTGGCCGACCGCCATTTTGGCATCGGTTTTGACCAGTTGCTGTTGGTTGAAAAACCTGCCAGCCCAGAAGCTGATTTTAAATACCGTATTTTTAATGCTGATGGCAGTGAAGTTAGCCAATGTGGCAATGGTGCGCGCTGTTTTGCACGTTTTGTACGTGATAAAAATTTAACTACAAAAGATGATATTTTAGTTGACACCCAGTCTGGCACATTGTTATTAATGTTGAACAGCAATGGCTTAGTAACGGTTAATATGGGCGTCCCCAAGCATAACCCGGAACAAGTCCCTATGCTGGCAAAACAAGCATCTTGCACTTATCAGGTTATAGTAAACCATAGCGAAATCAGCTTTGCCGCGGTCTCTATGGGTAACCCGCATGCTGTTATTTTAGTGGACAATATAACGGGCGCACCCGTCCAGGTTTTAGGCAAAGCTTTAGAAAGCCATGCTATTTTTCCTGAACGTGCCAATATCGGTTTTATGCAAATTGTTGACCGCCAACATATTAAACTTAGGGTTTACGAACGTGGTGCAGCAGAAACCCTAGCTTGCGGCAGTGGCGCTTGTGCAGCCGTGGTATCTGGCATTGAGCAACAACGCTTAGACCACGAAGTAAATGTTGAACTACCCGGTGGCCAGCTTACTATAAGCTGGGCGGGACGCGGCCAGCCCGTTTTTATGACAGGCCCTGCTATCTCTGTATTTGATGGAAACATAGCGTTATGAGCAAACCTGAACCCGCCAAAGTAACTTTATCCGCCAGTGCGGTTGAAGATTATTTACAGCAACATCCAGCGTTTTTTAACGAACATCTTAACTTGCTTGAGAAAATGCACATCCCACATCCGTGTGGTGATGCTGTCTCGTTAATTTCAAAACAACTGGAACTTTTTAGAAGCAAACATCAAGAACAAGAAAACCAGCTCATCGCGTTGATAGAAATTGCCCGCGAAAACGACACCTCGATCAACCGTATGCACCAGCTGACATTAGCCATGCTAGAATCGGCCAACTTAGAGGACGCCGTAGCCAACTTAGAACTGGTCTTAGCTGAACATTTCCTTACCGATTTTATCGCCCTACGCATTATCCGTCCCAGTAATGAGGATAGCGCCATCAGCAATCTGTTTATGGACCCTTACGACAAAAACTTGGAACATTTCGCCCGCGAACTCGCCTCTAACCAGCCCAGATGCGGCCGCCCAAGTTTAGCGCAGGCTAAGGTTTTGTTTGGTGATGCCGCGCTGGAAGCTAAATCTTGTGCCATCATCCCGCTAAACTTTAACAAGCTGGAAGGTATTTTAGCCATCGGTAGCCGACAAGAAGGCCGATTCCATTACAGCATGGGACATGTATTTTTAACCCAAATGGGTGAAATTATAGCCACCCGGTTGATTAACCTATTGTAAATAACAATGCATCCCGAAGCTGAACAGTGGTTAAACGCCTTTTTAGACCAACTTAAATATGAGCAACGGGCTTCAGGCCATACCATCAGCAATTACCAGCGCGACCTGATGCAATTAGCCAATTTTTGCCCAAACCAATCGATTAACCATTGGCCTGTAATCAGCCAATCAGATATACGGACATTTATTGCGGGCCGGCACCGCCAAGGCAGCAACAGTAAAAGTTTACAACGCGGCTTATCGGCCATCCGTAGCTTTTATGGCTTTTTGCTAAAACAGCAATGGGTCAGCAAAAATCCGGCCCAACACGTCAGCGCACCTAAACAAGCTAGAAAACTGCCTAAAACCCTCGATGTTGATCAAATTACCGGCCTGCTCGAAGCCAGTGCGGATTCGGTTCTGGAAGTTAGGGATTTAGCAATGTTTGAACTGCTTTATTCCTCAGGCCTACGCTTGAGTGAATTGAGCGGGCTAAATATTCAGGATGTAGACCTACACGACCGCTCAGTCTTAGTGATAGCGGGTAAAGGTAATAAGTCACGCTTATTGCCTATCGGTGGCAAAGCCATAACGGCAATACAGACATGGCTGCCGCACCGTGACAGCATGCTCAAAACAACTGAACTAGCGTTATTTATATCGACCCGTGGCACGCGTCTAGGTGCTAGGGCCATCCAATTACGCTTGTCGCAATGGTGCAAAACCAAACATATTGATGAAACTATCCATCCGCATATGTTAAGGCATTCCTTTGCCAGCCATCTGTTAGAATCCAGCCAGGATTTAAGGGCTGTACAAGAACTTTTAGGTCATAGCAACATCAGCACAACACAAATTTATACCCATTTAGATTTTCAGCATTTAGCGGCTGTTTACGACCAAGCGCATCCTCGGGCCAAAAAAAAACCTGACCCTGATAGCCCTTCCGACAGCAAAAAGCCAAAAAATCTGTTACCATGAAAAATGTTTTTATTCAGTGAACAATCTGTTTTTCGCAAACAGGCCCATTCAAATAGGATACAGTAAATGGCAACAAGCGAAGCATTAGACGATATAAAATCAAGAGGGATACTCTGGAGCCTTGGCGTTTTTACGCTGGTCGTCATTATCGTCATCTTTATCCTAGGAGAATGGTGGAGTCAGGAACCTGAACAATTTAATGTACAGGAAGAAGCCTTAGCACAAATTAAAGAACATTCCACCGCCAGTGATAGCAATACTACCGACCTACCATTAGGTTACACTTACGCTAACACCTTAGCCCATATTGCCGAAGTATTACTGCACAAACCTGGTGGGTATTTAACCAATGATGTTGCCCCACCCGGGGTTTTATTGGACAACATTCCCAATTTTGAATACGGCGCTTTGGTGATGTTGCGCGATGCCACCTCAGCCTTAAGAAACCATTTTGCCCGCGACCAATCGCAGTCCGAAGAAGATCCAGACCTTGCCATAGCAGAACCTTATTTCTATTACGAGCATAACTCTTGGGCCTTGCCTTCCACCGAAGCTGAATATGAAAAAGGTGTGGAAGCCTTACATAAATACATGGGGCGTTTACAGCATTACGGTGGCCCCGTAAAACGCGCCCAGTTTTATTCCAGGGCTGATAACCTTTGGCAATATGTAGAAGTAGTCATTAAGCGCTTGGGTGGCTTGTCTACCCGCTTAGGAGCCAGTGTCTCCGGCGCAGCAGAAATTCCTGGGGTTGCCGTGATTGCACCGGCTGAACTAACCAGCGCGCCAGAAAGCATTAAGTATGGCCGTATAAGACAAACCCCTTGGCTAGAAATTGACGATATTTTCTATGAAGCTCGCGGTGCGAGCTGGGCTTTACTGCATATCCTTAAGGCCATTAAATACGATTTTCATGATATTTTGCTCGATAAACGCGCCATGAATACCGTTGACATTATGATTAAGGAACTTGAAAACGCGCTAGCGCCAACGTTTAGCCCTATGGTCTTAAACGGCAGTGGCTATGGTTTGTTTGCCAACTATTCCTTATCGATGGCCAATTATATTGCACGGGCCAATGCTGCGGCATTGGACTTACGCGACATCATGAACCGTGGTTAATCACTATGCAAGATGACATCAACGAGAACTTAAAAAAACTTAGCACTTGGAAGCGCATCTTTTTTATGCTGATTTTTGCAGCTATAGGTGGCTTAGTTAGAATGCTGGTATGGGCAGTTATTTTCTTACAAATTGCGTCTACCCTATTAACCGGTAAAGTTAATCCCAACATCCTAACATTTGGCCGTCACCTTTCAATATACACTTACCACATCCTGTTATTTTTAACCTATAACAGCGACAATTTGCCCTTCCCTTTTGCCGATTGGAACAGCACTACCGATATGGCACTCACCCTAGAAAAAAACAATATTCCGTAACAACCGTGTCCACTATCCGCAAAATCATTCATATCGACATGGATGCTTTTTTTGCGGCGGTGGAACAGCGTGATTTTCCTCAATACCGTAATAAGCCCCTGATTGTTGGCGGCGCACCCAATTCCCGGGGTGTCGTTGCCACCTGTAGCTATGAAGCCAGGCAATATGGCATCCATTCGGCCATGCCCGCCGCCCAAGCCTACCGCTTATGCCCGCAAGCAATTTTTGTAAAACCCCGATTTGAAGCCTATCAAGACGCGTCAAACAGCATCCGCGCTGTACTCTCCCGCTATACTGATTTAATCGAACCCTTATCCCTAGATGAAGCTTATCTAGATGTTAGCCAGTGCGAGTTACATCAAGGTTCAGCCACGTTAATTGCTAAAGCCATTAAGGCGGACATCAAAAATAAAACCTTACTGACCGCTTCGGCTGGCATTTCTTATAATAAATTTTTGTCTAAAATTGCTTCTGACCTTGATAAACCAGATGGCCTTTATTTAATTACACCTGAGCAGGGCAGCCAGTTTGTTGAGCAGCTACCCATCGCTAAATTTCATGGTGTTGGTAAAGCGACTGCGCAAAAAATGCAAGCCTTAGGCATCAATAACGGTAACGATTTAAAAAACATGTCCCTGGCATTTTTGCAACTCCATTTTGGCAAATCTGGCTTATATTATTACCAAATTGCCCGCGGCATAGACCATCGGCCTGTCAACCCACACCGGATTCGCCAATCCATCGGTGTAGAAACCACATTCCAACAAGACATAAAGGCCAAACAAGAAGTGCTACAACATTTAGTAGCTTTATTTCAGCAAGCGCTTAGTAAACTGACAGGCCACCAGTTGGCGCATACCCTAACCGTTAAAATTAAATACCATGATTTTGTCCAAATTACCCGTAGCCGAACTTACCCTTATGCCTTGGATAAACGCGTAGATGCTAAGTTACTGTTACTGGAATTACTTAAAAATACCGAAGTAGGTGAACGCAACATCCGTTTATTAGGCATTACCTTATCATCCTTAAAAGCCAATTCAGGTGCAAAAGCCAAACAATTGGATTTGTTTGAAACTTGCAATAACTAATCACGCCCAAAAACCCACGGAATTCCCTTATGAAAAAGATGGCTTAAAACAAGTATTCTCGCTGCTCTGCTATACTTAAATTAGCCTCAATAGCCTCAATTACAACCTCCGTGACAGCATCCAATTCCCAGCCTCCAATTCATTTAGGTGCACCCGGCGAGGATATTCATATCCGCGACATACAAGCCATCAAACAACGCTTTAAACATTTGCATCAAATGCGTGAACAACGCGTACAAGAATTTTTGCAACCCCGTCAACAAGTGTTTTTAGATTTATTACCGCTATTATTCCATTATAACCACCCTTTGTTACCGGGTTTTATTTCTTCGGAAACGCCATCGGGCATCCCTGATTATAGTCCCGACAACCGTGCCCTTCGGGCTGCGAAACAATTTAGTAAAAAATTGGCCTATGGCCCACGCGCCATCCCCAGTTTTTGCATAGAAGCCATTTATTTAATGGGTAGTGTTGGCAGTATCGCTTTTTCTAAAACCAGTGATATTGATATTTGGTTATGCTATCGCCCTAACTTAGCCGACAACCTTTTAGACGAGTTGCGGCAAAAAGCCCAGAGTATTGAGCAATGGGCCATTAAACTCAATTTGGAAGTGCATTTCTTTCTTATGGACAACGAGCAATTTCGGCTCGGACAAACCACCCCGATCTCTACGGAAAGCAGTGGAGAAACCCAGCATTATTTACTTTTAGAAGAGTTTTATCGCACTAGTGTCTATATTGCCGGAAAAAGCCCCGCATGGTGGTTTGTCCCCCCACACCAAGAACACCGCTATGCCGAGTATGTCCGCCACCTTCAGGACAACCGCTTTGTGCAAGAACATGAACTGATTGACTTTGGCGGTTTAGATAATATTCCTGCGGAAGAATTTACCAGCGCAACCCTATGGCATATCTATAAATCCATAGGTTCCCCGCATAAATCCCTATTAAAACTATTCCTGATGGAATGTTACGCCAGCGAATACCCAAACACACAATGGTTAGCCCAAACCATTAAACGAGCGATTTATGATGGCAGTTATCTAGGAGCAGACCTTGATGCCTATTTTTTGATTTACCAAAAAATAGAAAGCTATTTATCGCACGCAGGCAGTTCCGAGCGTTTAGCCTTGGTGCGTAAATGCTTTTACTTAAAAACCATGGACACCTCAGATAAGCAATCTGACAATGACAGCCATTTATTTAAGTTAAATTACCTTCAAGACATTGCCATACAACACCAATGGCCTAGCGATACACTGACAGAACTTCAACAACAAAAATTAGGGGATGTACAAAAAGCGGTTGCAGAGAACACGGTGATTTTAAAACAATTAGGGCATTGTTACCGTATGATCAAAAGCTTTGCCAATGCGCATATCCATGAGCCTAAAAAAGACAATGACGATCTCAAGCTGATCAGCCGAAAACTCAATTCTTTTCTGGAAAAAAAACCCGGCAAAATCGAGTATCTCACAACACGGGCAACCATAAAAAAACCTCAAGAACTCTCAGTCGTTGAAATTGACCCCAATCGTTGGTGCCTATTTTTAGGTAAGGCCAATTTAACAGGCACACCAGACTTAGAGCCCATCAAAAGCTTTAGAAGCCTACCGGAACTGTTGGCCTGGAGTGTCGGCAATAGCTTGTATTCTTCGCATTTACAACTGTATTTTAGCGCGCGTAGCGTTAAACTGGGCGAAGATACCCTGCACAACCTTTTGACCCGCCTAAACACTTTTCTAACCACTAACTTGCCTGATAGCCATAGTTTAACAGCCTATCAGCAACACACTGAGCCCTTGGCAACGCTGCTGATTATCAACTTGGGCAGTATTTCCAACGATGTTAAAGACGATGGCAGCCATATTATTAGTGAGCGTTCTGATGTCTTTAGCTATGGCACCCACCGCTTATGTTTTATCCAGTCTATAGACCGCCTTTCAATTTCAACCTGGGGAGAAATTACCTGCCTCGCTTATCAAGGCATTAATGGCCTATTCAGTTGTCTGATAGAGCTATTCAATAGCCACCGGAAACCACTAAGTGTTGACGATTTAACCATTGTTTGCCATACGCCAGCGCGCGCCGAAGGTATCATCCGCCGCATCCAATCGGTCTTTGGGCTGCTCTTAAAAATATTTGCCAAGACCCCTGAAAACCGACTGCCCCGTTTTATTTTGCCAGCTGAATCCTCCTATTATGTTTTTCAACACCATAATGGCCTGCTCGGTTATCAATACTTGAGCACCGAGATTGACTTAATGCATGAGCTAAAAAGCACCCAACGCCAATTTAGTGCCGTGTTTTTTGACCAAAACGTCCTAAGCCAAAGCCCGATTCCGCTGTTGTATGCCTTTAATAAGGCTCTTTCCATCCAAGTTTTTTACCAAGAACTCAAAAATGCCGTACAGGTTTATGTTATTGATGAAAAAGGCTCGCTATTCAGCCAACAACATCAAAAAACAGAAATTAAACAATTGCTAAACCAATATTCCACTTTTCTACTAAACGTACTTAACCGCAATCTGAATGAAACTAAATTAACGCTTGAATATTACGAAATAATAAAAAACTCCGCTGGTGTTTTATCTTGCAATCCGGTAATTTTACATAATGCGACGTTTAGGCAAGAACTGGAACTGCGCATCTTTGCTGAGATTATTAACGATAGCCTGGTTTACACCATTTATAGCAATGAACACGAATTTTCCTCCCTGGACTATGGTAACCACGTTTTTCAAGCGGTTTATGACCATGTCGTACAATTTCGTCAAAGTAAACAAAAATACCCTGTGCATATAACTGACATCGATTTACCCCTTGCTGCCTTTCACCTGGATAAACAGCGTGATTTGCAATCCATCCATTATTTAGACTTTAAACAAAAAATTGAAGGCCTGCTTAATCGCTAGCTTAATGGCTGCCCGTTAGATGGCCCTTGCCTTTCAATGGACTAATTGCCATAGCTTTTGGTATAGTCATGAAACGTGCAATGACCCACCATGCTTTTTCTATCACGCAACACAAAATCCTCACCTGGAGACTCTTCTATGCCTATAAAAATTGCAATTAATGGTTATGGCCGCATTGGCCGCAATATTGTGCGCGCTTTATATGAAACTGGCCGTACCAGTGAATTTCAAATAATTGCCATCAATGATTTGGGTGATTCCAACACCAACGCCCATTTAACCCAATATGACTCCGTGCATGGCAAATTCCCATTTGACGTCAGTGTCGATGGGGATTACATCGTTATCCATGGCGATAAAATTAAAGTGTTTTCAGAACGTGACCCAGCCAAACTACCTTGGGGTGAGTTAGGCATTGATGTTGTGCATGAATGCACTGGCTTGTTCACCAGCAAAGCCAAAGCCACTGCACATATCAACGCAGGCGCTAAAAAAGTAATTATTTCCGCACCAGGTGGAAATGATGTCGATGCCACCATCGTTTTTGGTGTCAACCACAACAGTTTGAAAGCTTCAGACACGGTCATTTCTAACGCCTCCTGCACAACCAACTGTTTGGCGCCGATTGTTAAACCATTGCACGACGCTATCGGTGTAGTACATGGCCTAATGACCACCATCCACTCCTATACCAACGACCAAGTGTTAACCGATGTTTATCATAGCGACTTACGCCGTGCCCGTTCTGCAACCCAGTCTATGATACCCACCAAAACCGGGGCTGCTGCTGCCGTTGGCCTAGTTTTACCTGAACTTGCCGGCAAGCTGGATGGCTTCGCCATGCGTGTGCCAACCATTAACGTTTCTGTCGTAGACTTAACCTTCCAGGCTGCCCGAGATACCAGTAAAGAAGAAATTGATGACATTCTCAAAGCCGCTTCAGAAACCTATCTCAAAGGCATTTTGGACATTAACAATAAACCGCTAGTGTCGATAGATTTTAACCATAACCCGGCTTCATCTATTTATGAAGCGCCTTCCACCAAAGTCATGAACGGCAATTTTATTAAAGTGTTGTCCTGGTATGATAACGAATGGGGCTTTTCTAACCGTATGTTGGATACGACTGCCGCCCTTATCAACGCACAATAATTGATGGTATTACACACCCATGCTTAGACGAACCAAAATATTAGCGACACTCGGTCCCGCCACCGATAAGCCAGGCGTGCTGGAAGGTTTATTTAAAGCGGGTGTAGACGTAGTCCGGTTAAACTTTTCCCATGGCTCTGCCCAAGACCATATTGACCGTGCTAATGCCGTGCGTGAACTCAGCGAAAAAACTGGGCGCTTAGTCGGCATCTTGGCTGACCTGCAAGGCCCAAAAATTCGCATAGCGCGCTTCAAGGACAATAAAGTCTTTCTTAACGAAGGCCAAAACTTTGCCTTGGACATCAATTTTGATCCGCTGGCCGGTGACAATACCCAAGTAGGGATAACTTACGCGCCATTGGCTCAAGAAGTACAACCTGGCAGCCGCTTATTACTGGATGATGGCCGCGTGGTGTTGGATGTGCTACAAGTGGATAACCTTAGGGTAAATTGCACGGTTGTCGTCGGCGGACAGCTCTCAAACAATAAAGGCATCAATTTATTGGGCGGCGGCTTATCGGCAGCCGCTTTAACCGACAAGGATAAAGAAGACATCAAAACCATCGCTAAAATCGGCGCTGATTATGTCGCAGTGTCCTTCCCGCGCTCTGCTGATGACTTGCACAAAGCCCGCCGTTTGCTGTTGGAAGCAGGCTGTGAGGCGGCTATTGTTGCCAAAGTGGAACGTGCTGAAGCCATAGAAGTGATTGATGAGATTATTCTTGCCTCTGATGCCATTATGGTGGCACGCGGTGATTTAGGTGTAGAAATTGGCGACGCCAAACTACCGGCCGAACAAAAGCATATGATCAAACGCGCCCGTGAATTAAATCGTATCGCCATTACGGCCACACAAATGATGGAATCAATGATAGAAAACCCGATTCCAACACGTGCGGAAGTGTTTGACGTTGCCAACGCCATTTATGATGGCACGGATGCGATTATGCTGTCTGCCGAAACTGCTTCGGGGAAATATCCGATCAAGACCGTTGAGGCCATGCACCGCATTTGTATAGAAGCCGAAAAACAACCCATTGTTCGGGTTTCTGACCATCGCGTCACCTTGCAGTTTGAACGCGTCGATGAGGCTATCGCAATGTCCGCCATGTATATGGCCAACCATAGTAAAATTCATGGTATCGCAGCATTGACTGAATCTGGCGCCACTACATTGTGGATGTCTAGAATTAGTTCTGCCATACCGATTTTTGCGTTTAGTAGCCAGCACAAAACTTTAGGCAGAGTCACCTTATTTCGTGGTGTATTCCCGGTTTATTTTAGCCATGAAGCACAAGACCATGCTGAGATTAACCGAGAAATTGTCAGTAAACTAAAAAAACGTGGCCACGCTAAAATGGGTGACCGTTTTATTATCACCAAAGGCGATTTAACCGGTGTGCAAGGCGGCACCAGTGCCTTAAAAGTAATTACCGTTGGCCAAGGCCTAACCCCTTAACCCAAAAAACCCTGTTCCTCAAACGAGGTACAGGGTTTTTAATGGGGTATTAGGGAGGGTGAGCGAAAACATAACAATACTTAGGCATTTCCCAATGCTTACTGTAAGTATTTTGGTTTTCCCTACTACCGTATCATACGAGAATATTAAAGTGCTGTTTTAGGCTAGCCTCCCTCTAATCATCTATAAAACATTAACGCCCCGACATTAAGGCAAGCGTACATAACGCTGTTTTTCCGTGCGTACAAAATTTTCAAAGGCCATTGCCACTACGGACAAACGCTTACCCGCCCGCCGCACCATGTACCATTTACGCACCAAAGGAAAAAACTGCACATCCAAAATGACTAAGCGCCCCGTATTAACCTCAATATCAATGGTATGTTGGGATACGATACCTAAACCTAGGCCTTCCTCAACGCCTAGCTTGACCGCGCCATTATTGTTAACTTCAATACTGGCTGAAATTTTTAACGAATTTTCCGCAAAAAAGCGTTCGGTTGACGTACGTGTGCCAGAGCCTTGCTCCCGCATTAGAAACACTTCATCTTTTAATGCATCCAAACTTATGGCTTTTTTGTCCCGTAAATGATGGTTAACTGGCGCTATAACCACTAAGGGGTTATCAAGCAACAATTCAGAAACCAAGTCCAAGCCCTCTGGCGGCTCACCCATTAAGGCAACATCGGTTTCATTGTTTTCCATCAATTGGATAAGGCCTTTATGATTGGTAACTTTAAGGTTAACATTGACTTTAGGGTAGCGTTTGCAAAAACCTGCCAATAAACGAATCGCAAAATACTGTACGGTACTGGCGACCGACACTAACAAACGCCCACCATCAGCACCTTTAATCTCATCGATGATCAGATCCGCTTCAGACAACTTAGCGGTTATTTCCCGGCTAAGGCGATATAATTCTTGACCTGTTTCGGTTAAATAAATCTTGCGACCCAAACGTTCAAACAAATTCAAACCTATTTCTTCTTCAATTTGTTTGATTTGCATGGATACTGCTGGCTGTGTCAAAAATAACTCTTCGGCTGCACGGGTAAAACTTAAATGCCGGGCTACCATTTCAAACACCGCCAATTGCCTTAGTGTGACGTTCATTACTGCCTCGTAAATGTTTGCATTTAATTTCAGCTGATAAATCTTGCCATCATACTCCAGTTAAATTTTAATTTTGCCGCCTTTTTAATCTCTGGCTAACAGCCCGCAAATAAATTCACCATTTGCCACTAGCCATGCAATAATTTGCTCAGCCAATAAATGATGCCAACGAATGCATCAAACTTACATTATTAAGGCGGTATTCCCTGTTATTGTTGACGATACAGGTTTAATGCGATTTCTCAAAATCAGGAGCAAAAACATGCCTCAAAAAATTTTAGATGCGGTACAACCTGGTGTTGTTATCGGTTCAGATGTGCAAAAAATATTTGCTATTGCCAAAGCAAACCAATTTGCTTTACCTGCCGTTAATGTTATCAGTACCGATTCCATCAATGCCGTATTAGAAGCAGCCGCACTTGCCAAATCCGCCGTTATCATCCAGTTTTCCAATGGCGGCGCGCAATTTGTTGCTGGCAAAGGCCTTAAACTTGAGGGCCAACAAAGCCAAATTTTAGGTGCCATTTCTGGCGCACAACATGTTCATGCAGTTGCTAAAGCCTATGGTGTGCCGGTAATTTTACACACTGACCATGCTGCCAAAAAGCTGCTGCCTTGGATAGACGGTTTATTGGATGCCGGTGAACAACATTTTGCCGCAACCGGTAAACCGTTATACAGCTCACATATGCTGGATTTATCCGAAGAAAGCTTGCAAGAAAATATTGAAATTTGCGGCCATTATCTAGCCCGAATGGCAAAAATGGGCATGACCTTAGAAATTGAGTTGGGCGTGACAGGTGGCGAAGAAGATGGGGTTGACAACAGCCACGTTAATCAATCTGCGCTCTATACCCAACCTGAAGATGTCGCTTATGCTTATGAGCAACTGATTAAAATTAGCCCGAACTTTACAATTGCTGCGTCTTTTGGCAATGTCCATGGTGTGTATAAGCCTGGTAATGTTAAGTTGACCCCGATAATATTGGCTAATTCCCAACACTATGTTTCTGAGAAATTTAACTTACCAGCAAATTCATTGGACTTTGTTTTTCACGGCGGTTCAGGCTCCAGCGCTGAAGAAATTAAAGAGTCTATCAGTTATGGCGTTATTAAAATGAATATCGATACCGATACCCAATGGGCTTATTGGAACGGCATCAGACAATATTACCAAGATAATGAAGGCTATTTACAAGGCCAAATTGGTAACCCCGAAGGTGACGACAAACCCAATAAGAAATATTATGACCCCAGAGTTTGGGTAAGGGCCGCACAAACCAGTATGGCATTACGTTTAGAACAAGCTTTCCGTGAATTGAATGCTACCGGCTCGTTATAAACCTAAACTTTAATACGGCTTGCTGCCTAGCTAATGGCAGCAGGCTTAACTCCTGCCTTACTTTGTCAATCTAACACGGTTAATTTTATATAGCCCAACATTAACCATTTCACACCAACGCCTTGAAAATTGATCTGGATTTTTTCTTGAGCACCGTCCCCTTCCATTTGCAACACCACCCCTTCGCCAAATTTTTCATGGCTAACACGTTGCCCTAACTTGTATTGCCGAGTCACCAGCGTAGCGGCAAGCTTAGGTTTAACCACACTGGATGGATGGCTCACTTGGGCACGTAAGCGCACTTCCTGGATAAAATCACCGGGAATTTCACGTAAAAAACGCGACGGCCTAGGATAGCTTTCACGTCCATACAACCGTCTAGACTCGCTATAGCACAGATATAATTGCTGGCGCGCCCTAGTAATGCCTACGTAACAAAGCCTACGTTCCTCTTCTAAACGTTGCGGGTCTTCCAATGATTGCATAGATGGAAATAGGCCTTCTTCCATACCAACCAAAAATACTTGCTTAAATTCCAAGCCTTTAGCAGAATGCAAAGTCATCAGTTGCACACAATCCTCAAATTCATCAGCTTGCATATCGCCAGCTTCTAAGGCTGCATGGGCCAGAAACATATCCAATTCGCCTAAGTTTTCTTCATTGCTTTCGGTGTATTCAAACAAGCGCGCGGCATTGACCAATTCCTCTAAGTTCTCAACTTTTTCTTCGCCGCGTTCGGCTTTATCATTTTTATACATTTCTAGTAAACCGCTGATTTCTATCACCAGCTTCACTTTTTCAAACAAAGCTGAATTTTCAGCCTGAACGGTAAGTTGTTTGATTAACTTTAAAAACCCTGCTAAGGCATTGTTTGCCCGCGCTGACAAGCGGCCTTGTTGTATTAATGCGGAAGCGGCAAGCCACAAGGATGAGCTTTGCTCACGGGCCAGCATGCGGATATCATCGACGGTTTTTGCCCCAATACCACGGGTTGGTAAATTAACAACGCGCTCAAAAGAGGTATCGTCATGACAGTTTGACATCAGGCGGAGATAAGCCAAGGCATTTTTTATTTCAGCCCGGTCAAAAAATCGCAAGCCCCCATAAACCCGGTAAGGAATGCCTAATGCCATCAAACGCTCTTCAAATTGACGGGATTGCGCATTAGACCGGTATAAGATTGCCATTTCTGCACGTAAGCCGCCTTCGTTTATCCATGTCCGGATACGCTCAACCACAAAATACGCTTCGTCTTGTTCATTAAAGGCGGCATATAATAAGATTGGCTCGCCTTCCCCGGCATTAGTCCATAACTCTTTGCCCAAGCGCCCATCATTATTGGCAATGACATGATTTGCAGCTTTAAGGATATTGCCCGTGGAACGGTAGTTTTGTTCTAATTTGACTAGCTGATAATCGGGAAAATGTTTTTTAAAGCTATAAATATTTTCAATTCTGGCACCACGCCAACCATAAATGGATTGGTCATCATCGCCCACCACAAATAAGTTGTTTTGTTCATGGCTTAATAAGCGTAACCAAGCGTATTGAATGGTATTGGTATCTTGAAACTCATCCACATGCACCTGTTTAAAACGTTGTTGATAAAACGCCAGCACTTCAGGATTGTCACGGAATAGCTCGTGTACCCGCAGCAATAATTCGGCAAAATCAACTAAGCCTGAACGCTCACACAGCTCCTCATATGCCCGGTATATCAATAAATTTTGGCGCTGGAACAAATCACCCGTTTCCGCCATGTGCCTGGCCCTAACACCTTCATCTTTTTGGCCATTGATGTACCATTGGACCTGCTTAGCCGGCCACTGCGCCTCATCTAAATTTAAGCCCGCTAACAGTCTTTTGATCAACCTTAATTGATCTGACGAATCCATAACCTGAAAAGTGTCGGGCAACTTGGCTTGCTTGGCATGGCGTCTTAACAAACGGTGCGCTAAACCATGAAAAGTACCGATCCACATGGTTTGGCTTGATATTTTTAACAATTCCTCAACCCGACGGCGCATTTCTTTTGCCGCCTTGTTAGTAAAGGTGACCGCCAAAATATTGTGCGAAGACAGGCCACCTACTTGAATTTGCCAAGCAATACGATGTACTAAAACCCGGGTCTTACCACTGCCAGCGCCAGCCAACACTAGTACTGCTTGGTTTGGTGCTGAAACAGCTTGCCTTTGGGCATCATTTAAAGGATCAATTATTGCGGTAACATCCATTGCTTTTTATCACTTGCAGAATTTTTGGAGCTGTGTATATTGTTGACAGGAGAGCAATGGCGCAAACTCGGGCGCTTGACTATAACAACTACACCAGAAGGTCTTAAAATGAATTTCGATTATAAGCGCATGATTAAATTTGAATACAATATTGGCGACAAAGAAAAAAATCAACGCATGGCCATTGGTGCCGCCTTAGTTTTTATTTCAATCTTTACCGCTAAAATTATTTTGTTGCTAGTGGGTTTGGTTCTGATTGCGACCGGCTATTCCGGCTGGTGCCCAATTTTTTCCGGATTTAACAAAAATACCAAAACCAGTAACAACACGAATAGCTGATTTCCATAAATGGCGTAAACCCACAGCGTTTGCGCCATCACTCTTCTTTATGATATTCACCTTCTATCACCTGCGTGGCTTGCTGGCCATTACGGTTTGCCATTTTAACCAAATGTTTTTCCAACAAATAGCTTGCAAATTTTCGGCGTAAAGAGGGAATTAAACACATAAAGCCTATGCAATCGGTAACAAAACCCGGGGTTAATAAAAAAGCCCCTCCCACCAACAAGATAGGGCCTTCTATCATCTCATAAGCAGGCAGCTCACCGCGCGCTAAACTGGCTTGTAAGCGACGAAAGGTTTCAAAGCCTTGCTGGCGTAACTGCCAGGCTCCCAATACTGCTGTAAAGACAACCAAAATAATCGTTGGAAATACCCCAATAACCGCGCCAATTTGCAGCAACAAATAAATTTCTGCAAAGGGGATTAGCAGACATAGTAAAAATAAAATTTGAAATACTTTCATCAAGATCTCGGATAAGCAGATTATTCTTTCAATATAAAGGCAATGCGCTTTAATTTCTAGGATAATATAGCGCTTTTATATTATGGTTTTATAAATGCCTGTTTCACATCAACTAATCTTATGTACCTGCCCTGACAAGGAGAGCGCTGAAAAACTTGCTACTGAGTTGGTTAGTCATCAATTGGCTGCTTGTGTGAACATTTTGCCTAATCTGACATCTATTTATCGCTGGCTAGATACGATTGAAATTGCTCAGGAACAACTTATGCTCATAAAAGCCAATAAAAGTTTATACCCTGACATTGAAGCTTTGATACGGCAAAACCATCCGTACCAAACCCCTGAGATTATAGCCGTAGCCATCGAAAATGGTCTTTTAGAATACTTGCAATGGATAGATTCATGTCATTTAAAAAAATAATGTTGCTGATTGTTTTTATCTTATTTTCCACGCCTTTATACGCGCTTGAAGAGGATGATGTTTTACCGCCTGAGCAAGCCTTTAAAATCTCAGCAAAAGTCCTAAGTGCAGATCAGCTTGAAATAAGTTTTGACATCAGCAAAGGTTATTATTTATATCAAAGCAAACTACATTTTGCCTCGCAAACAGCGTCAGTTAAGCTGGCGGAACCCATCTTACCTGAGGGTATAGTTAAACATGACGAATTTTTTGGTGATGTAGTCACTTACCGGAATATCCTTAAAATACCATTTACTCTAGAAAACACTGACAACAAACCACAGCTACAAGTCTTGGCGCAATACCAAGGTTGCGCCGATAAAGGTATTTGTTATCCGCCACAAAAAACCGTTTTAAGCCTAGACTTACCCACAGCATCCACTTTAGGTCCGCTTAGCCAATTATTAAGCGACACAAACACCTCTAGCCCCGAATCTGCTACTACAGCGGCATTATTACCTGCAGAACAAGCCTTTCAATTTTTTGCCACCATCAAAGATGGTAATACTTTGCGGGTCAACTGGAACATCGCGGAGGGGTATTATTTGTATCGGGAACAAATCCAGCTTAGTTTAAGCAATGCGGTAGGGGCTATGGTTGGTGACTATCAGCTCCCGCACGGTTCCCCTTATCATGATGAAGAATTTGGTAATGTGGAAATTTTCCGTAATACGCTTAGTTTTGACTTACCCTTAAAGCGGACCAACCCTGACAGCCTGTCCATCAGCTTATTGGCAAAATACCAAGGCTGTGCCGACCGTGGCGTGTGTTACCCGCCGATGAGTAAACAAGTTAATCTCTCGTTACCCGCAGCTGAAACCTTAACTAAGACCGTAATTGAAAATACTTCAACAGCGGTCTCCGAAACCGATCAAATTGCACAAGCCTTAAAACAAGACAGTTTATGGCTAACGTTATTGAGTTTTTTTGGTTTTGGTTTGTTATTGTCGCTGACACCCTGCATTTTTCCAATGCTGCCTATCTTGTCTGGGCTAATCATAGGCCAGGGCAACATTAGTACTTTTAGAGGGTTTGTATTATCGTTAAGCTATGTCGTTGCTTCTGCCATAACTTATACAGTATTTGGCGTCTTAGCCGCATTTTTTGGCGGCAATTTACAAGCGGTTTTTCAGCAGCCGTGGATAATAGCCAGCTTTAGCACGGTATTTGTCCTGCTATCACTCTCTATGTTTGGTTTTTACCATCTGGAAGTGCCTAAATCATTCCAAGCCAAATTACACAACTCCAGTGAGCGCCATCGCAATGGTTCTCTTTGGGGAACCGCTATCATGGGCAGCCTTTCTGCATTAATTGTAGGCCCTTGCGTAGCTGCGCCGCTTGCAGGCGCACTTATCTATATTGGCCAAACTGGGGACGCCTTGCTAGGCGGTAGTGCCTTATTTGTTATGGGTATCGGCATGGGCGTGCCATTATTAATCCTAGGTACCTCTGCCGGTAAGTTATTGCCTAAATCCGGTGAGTGGCTAAATTCAATTAAAGCGGTTTTTGGCGTGATTATGTTGGCAGTTGCGGTGTGGATGCTACAACGTATCTTACCTAGCACTATTAGCATGCTACTTTGGGCCATGTTGCTGGTCATTCCAGCGATTTACTTAAATGCCATAGACCCTTTACCTGCACACAGTTCAGGATGGCATAAATTGTGGAAAGGTATTGGTTTGATGATGCTAAGCTACGGTTTACTACTTTTAATCGGCATTAGCTTAGGCAATGCCAATCCTTTAAAACCACTCCAAGGTCTTGGTTTATCGCGGGCTGAAGCTGCAGTTGAAAAGCACCCGCAATTCACCCGTATCAGCTCGGTAGCCGAATTAGAAACTCGCATTCTAGAAGCTAGCGCCAAGCACCAAATAGTGATGCTAGATTACTATGCCGACTGGTGTATTTCCTGCAAAGAAATGGCATCTTATACGTTTACAAACAGCGCAGTAGGTAATGCCATGGCTGAGTTTGTGTTACTACAAGCCGATGTGACTCAAAATACTGATAACGATAAGGCTTTATTGGACAAGTTTCACTTGATAGGCCCTCCTGCAATCTTGTTTTTTGGCCCAGACCAACAGGAAAAAGCACAATATCGGGTGATAGGTTATCAAGATGCGGAAACCTTTATAAAAACACTACAAAAAGTTAAATTATGAAGCGCTCTGTTTTAATTGTTTTAGTCGCCATGGCGGCATTACTTGCCGGAATTTTAAGCCGCCAACATCCTCAGTTGGCTCAGCCTATGCAAAACCAGCCATTACTGGATTTCAGCTTTCCAGACGTTGCTGGTGCACCGCACTCAATTACAGAGTGGCAAGGTAAATTGTTGATTATCAACTTTTGGGCAACTTGGTGCCCACCTTGCTTGAAAGAAATCCCTGTGTTTGTTGAGCTACAGGAGCATTACGCTAATCATGGCGTACAATTTATCGGTATAGCTATAGAAGATAGAGCTGTAATAGAAGAATTTATGGCTAACAATAAAATAAACTACCCGATGTTAGCCGGTGAAAATGCGGCGATATCGATTTCACAAAAACTAGGGAATCTTGTTAATGCCGTGCCTTTTAGCATAGTAGTCAACCGTCAAAACCAGATTATCCTCATCCATCCTGGAGAATTTAACAAGCAACAACTTACTAAAATCATCGAGAATGAACTGAATTCGACTGTTTTAAACCATCAATAAATGATTGCACATCAGCGCCATCAAAAGGCCAGCCTAGCTCCTGTTTTGTTTCTGGATGAAATAACACAGGAATGCGTAGCGCATAATCGACTTGCCATTCCTCTTGTTCTGCGATATCAATCTCTTCTAAGATGATCGGCTCAGTTTTATTTATCTGCAAATAATGATACAGGCTAAGCTTAGCTTGCTCACACAAATGGCAACCAGTCGTTCCAAATAATAATAGCTGCATACTTAGTGGTCTGTTAATTTATCTAAATACCCCATCAAAAGCGCTGAAACAACAAGGGTAAGATGTAGAATGACATACCACAATAACTTATCATTTTGCAAAGCTTGAATATTCATAAACACCTTCAATAAATGAATTGATGAAATCGCTACAATAGATGATGCCACCTTCAATTTTAAAGATGTGTAATCATGTGTGCCTAGCCATTCCAATTTTTCCGCCGTTTCGTGTAGATTCATTTGCGAAACAAAATTTTCATAACCACTAAACATTACGATGATAACTAAATTGGCCACTAACGATAAATCAATTAAGGTCAGTAATTTTAAAATTAAATCCGTTTCTGTGACTTCCAGAATATGCGGCAAAAAATGGTAAAGCTCTTGAAAAAACTTAATTGATAACGCAATTAAAGCTAAACTCATACCCAAATAAACGGGTGCCAAAACCCAACGGCTTGCGTACATAACGCGTTCTAAGTACTGTTCGATAGGATTGTTTGATTTCGCCATTTTTATCTTCAACCCTTGCAGATCAATGATGTAGATGAGCTGCCAGCCAGCGCTGCGCTACTTCTTCAGGCATTTGTTTCCTGCTTGCATAATCTTGTAATTGATCTTGATTGATTTTTCCCACATTAAAATATTGCGACTCTGGATGCGCAAAATACCACCCGCTAACAGCTGCTGTAGGATACATAGCAAAACTTTCAGTCAATTCTATACCGGTGTTTTCTGTGGCATTTAGTAGCTTAAATAGCTTGGCTTTCTCAGTATGGTCTGGACAAGCCGGATAACCTGGGGCAGGCCGTATACCTTGGTATACTTCTTTAATTAACTGTTCATTATCATAACCTTCATCTTTAGCATACCCCCAATATTGTTTTCTAACCAAACGATGCAGGCATTCAGCAAAGGCTTCTGCCAACCTATCAGCCAATGCCTTCAACATGATGGCACTGTAGTCATCATGGTCTTTTGCAAACTCTTCAAGTTTTACTTCTATACCAATACCGGTGGTCACCGCAAACGCCCCCAGGTAATCTGATTTACCGCTATCTTTAGCAGCAATAAAATCTGCTAAGCAGTAATTAGGGCGCCCTGGCGCTTTCATGTTTTGCTGCCTAAGGTGGTGTAAGGTTTCTAACCTTTCCATCCGTGATTGATCGGTGTAAAGATAAATGTCATCGCCATCACTATTGGCTGGAAAAAAGCCAATAACGGCTCTAGCCTCCAACCAATTTTCTGCAACGATTTGCTGCAACATGGTATTAGCATCGGCAAATAGTTGTTTAGCTTCCTTTCCAACTATAGCATCCTCCAAAATCTTTGGATAACTTCCAGCCATTTCCCAGGTTTGAAAAAAAGGTGTCCAATCAATATAGCTTACCAGCGTAGCTAGCGGGAACTTATCAAAAACTTTGATGCCCAAAAACGTCGGTTCTACAGGCTCATATTCAGATAGTACATGTTTATTTAAACGCGCCGCTAAGAGGTTATGCTGAGGTGTTTTTGCCTCCCGCCCTTTATGCCTATCACGTACTTCCTCATATTCTTCCCGGATTTTTTTAATATACTCAGCTTTTAAATCTGAACTCAATAAGTTACTTGCAACACCAACCCCTCTTGAAGCATCGGTGACATAAACTGTAGGGCCATGGTAATGAGGTTCTATTTTTACCGCGGTATGCGCGCGCGACGTTGTTGCGCCGCCTATCATAAGGGGGATATTAAAACCTTGACGCTCCATTTCCTTAGCAATATGTACCATTTCATCCAATGACGGCGTTATCAAGCCACTTAGGCCGATAATATCAACATTTTCTAGCCGTGCAGTCTGTAAAATTTTTTCCGACGGCACCATGACGCCCAAATCAATTACTTCATAGTTATTACATTGCAAGACGACACCGACTATATTTTTACCGATATCATGGACATCCCCCTTAACCGTGGCCATGAGGATTTTTCCATTAGTCTTCATGTCGCCTGATTTATCTGCTTCCATAAAAGGCATTAAATAAGCCACGGCTTTTTTCATAACCCGGGCTGACTTAACCACCTGTGGTAAAAACATTTTACCTGAACCAAATAAATCACCGACCACATTCATGCCATCCATTAAAGCACCTTCAATGACATGTAACGGTCTTTCCGCTTCTAGCCGAGCTTGTTCGGTATCTTCTTCAATAAAATCTGCAATACCTTTTACTAAAGCATGCTCCAGCCTTTTGTTTACTGGCCAAGCGCGCCATTCCGCATCTTCGATTTTTACGGTCTGCTGTCCATCACCACGATACTTTTCTGCCAGCTCCAATAATTTTTCTGTAGCGCCATTATGCCGATTTAAAACCACATCTTCGACGGCGTTACGTAATTCTAAGGAAATATCCTCATAGATGGCCAACTGCCCCGCATTAACAATCCCCATATCCATTCCTGCCTGAATAGCATGGTATAAAAATACGGCATGGATGGCTTCCCTAACGGGGTCATTACCTCGAAATGAAAAGGACACATTGGAAACACCGCCAGAAATTAGTGCATGTGGCAAACCTTGTTTAATTTCCCGTGTCGCAGCTATAAAATCTTGCCCATAATTATTATGCTCATCGATGCCAGTGGCAATCGCGAATATGTTCGGGTCAAAAATGATGTCTTCAGCAGGAAAACCGACTTGTTCAGTCAGTAGTTTATAAGCGCGCCGACAAATCTCTACTTTTCGTTCTTTCGTATCGGCTTGGCCAACTTCATCAAATGCCATCACTATAGCCGCGGCGCCATAACGCCGTATCAATTTGGCGTGTTTTATAAAGGTATCTTCACCTTCTTTTAGCGAAATTGAATTAACAACACCCTTACCTTGTATGCATTTTAAGCCAGCTTCCAAAATTTCCCATTTAGAAGAATCCAGCATAATTGGCACTTTAGCAATATCAGGCTCTGATGCAATTAAACTTAGGAATCTAACCATCGCTTCTTTTGACTCCAACATGCCTTCATCCATGTTGATGTCTATAATTTGCGCACCATTTTCTACTTGTTGTTTAGCCACATCTAACGCTGTCTCAAAATCACCTTGGATGATTAAGCGTTTAAATAAGGCTGAGCCAGTCACGTTAGTGCGTTCGCCGACATTAACAAACAAGCTATCATCACCAATATTCATTGGTTCTAAACCCGCTAGTCGGCAAGCTTTTTCTATATGCGGCAGAGTCCTAGGCGAGTGTTGTTGAACGGCATCGACTATCGCCTTTATATGTGCTGGCGAAGTCCCACAGCAACCCCCTACGATATTTAAATAACCACAGCGAGCCCAATCTGCTATTTCAGTTGCCATTGCTTCTGGGGATTCATCGTATTCCCCAAATTCATTTGGTAAGCCTGCATTAGGGTGGGCAGACACACATGTGTTAGCAATCGTTGACAGTTCATCGATGTGTTGTCGTAATTCCTTTGCGCCTAAAGCACAGTTAAATCCAAATGAAATAGGTTCGACATGATTTAATGAATTCCAAAATGCAGCTACCGTTTGGCCGGACAGTGTCCTACCGGAAGCATCTGTTATAGTGCCGGAAATCATTACGGGTAGCTTAAAACCAATGTCTTCAAAATGCTGTTCAACTGCGAAGATTGCAGCTTTGGCATTTAAGGTGTCAAATATCGTCTCAATTAAAATCAGATCAGCGCCACCATCAATTAAGCCTTTTACTGATTCAATATAAGCTGCAACCAACTCGTCAAAACTTATATTACGAAAGCCAGGATCATTAACATCAGGTGACATTGAAGCCGTGCGATTGGTTGGCCCTAACACACCGGCAACAAAACGGGGCTTATCTGGCGTTTTTAAACTTATTTCTTCAGCCACCCGTTTTGCTAAGCGGGCCGATTCAAGATTAATTTCATAGGCTAACGCTTCCATGCCATAATCTGCCATAGCAATACTGGTTGCATTAAAGGTGTTGGTTTCGACGATATCAGAACCCGCTTCAAAATAAGCTTTATGTATAGCGGCAATAATGTCAGGTTGTGTTAATGATAATAGATCGTTATTGCCTTTGAGGTCGACACCCCAATCGTTAAAACGTTGGCCACGATAATCCTTTTCTTCCAACTTGTAGCTCTGGATCATGGTTCCCATAGCACCATCAAGAAATAGAATACGTTGGGACAATAAATTTTTAATGTGATCTATTTTATTCATTACAATGTTTAGGAATGATAGTTTTATATATTTTAAGCTTACTTAAATATAAAATGATAACTTTGCCATAATCAAACTCATAACAATAAATACGGAGCCCCCACATGGCTAAACAAAACTTTATCCAGGTAATAAAGAGTGTACTATCTGCTTTTATTGGTATTCAAAATGATGCTGCCAGAACCGAAGATTTTGAAAAAGGTTCATTATCTGCTTACGTTATCGTAGGTATAGTGTTTACAGCATTGTTCGTCTTAGGCCTAATATTTTTAGTAACCAGCATCATACTTTAATAACGCTAAAACCAGACCAACAATAAAAACCTTCTAATTATATTTACAAACACAAAAAAGCCCGAGCAATAAATGCTTGGGCTTTTTTATTCCTACCATGAGTTTACTTATTTTTCAGGCGCTTTAAAACTTTGCTTAACACTATCAATTACTTCAGTTAGGCCGCCGAATAAAGTGGCCAGAGATAAATCATATTTCATTATAAACTTTACTCGTATTACCGCTACAACTACAAAAGCAACTAACGGCGGCATCAGTTCAAAAAATATAGACAATAAAATTCCACCAAAGCCCTGAAATCCACCTTCATTTTTTCTATCACCGACACTTGTTAAGTCCCGTTCATAACCTGCAACACTATCACCACTTCGAAAGGCTTCTAGAATATAGACATTAACTTGTACTAATAGCATCTGCACTATAAAAAAAGTGGCCACACAAATGCCCACCCAAATTAATGCATTATTTATTTTAGCTTTCATCGCTGACTGATAAATCCAGAGAGCAACAAATATCATTATGATTCCACCTATCATTTAGCTTTACCCTATTTAATTATTTTTTTGTTAGAAAGAAATAAAGATATGTACACTTCAAAACCATTTGCTTACTATCTTTTTCGACCACCATACACGATTCATATTTTTCGCGCCCAGGTGTAGATTGTTTTTTTATAGCACCATCGACTACCGAATATTTTAATGCCGTTTTAAACTCTTTTGTTCTACCAAAAGAATCGGTCGCAGTCGTCTGTAAAACGCCGCCGTTTTGAAAGTCCCACTCCACCATTAATTGCTTTTTTTCGCCATCTATTCGAGCGGCTTCAGCATATAAATCCCACTTGCCAATTATATCTGCTTCATTTTTTAACATAACATCAGCATTAGCGACATTTAACAATGCCAATGAGGCTATCAACAGATGCCTTATTTTTATATATTGTGCCATATTTATCCTCCTCATATTTATTATCCCTATCTTTGATTTTAACAGTTTATTGATTGTGTTATCGAACTTAATTTTGCTTATATTTTAATACCCTGATTGTTGTTCCAGCAAAATATGTGTTTATGAATCTTGACTTTATCCTTTCATACAGTATGATAGTCCTTCCGTTCGCTAGTTATTAGCATTTTCTAAATACAAAAATCATAGGTAGGACTTTCATGGGAGCGATTTTAGACTTAACAGAATCATTAAAATCACCGGCTGGCATGGTTGGTGCAATTGTTATTATTGCTGTTGGCTATTTTTTTGTAAAATGGGTTTTCACTGAAAAACCAGACGACGAAAAATAAATCAAAGATTCATTGTTGTGCTCTGGCCGCTTAAATCCTTTAATTTAGTGCGGCCTTTGTATTTAAGACTAGTAAATATCTCATAAAAATTATAGTTTATACATTTTATCGGCTTTCCGAATATTAAATGTATAAATTACTCCGCAAAAGAATTGAAATTCTTTTTCACATACAAGTCGCAGCGACGGGTATCGGGCTATTTAGAATCCTTTATGGCTTAATTACTTTACAAGAAATCGTTTTTCTTTTTTATTTCAGGCATCTGATATTTGATCCGATTCCTTATATAGACGTTGAATTTCCTTTAATTCCTTTTTTTTTATGCCTCTGGGGACTTTTCGCCCTATTCCTTACTTTTGGTTACCGCTATCAATTAGCAGCTTATAGCAACTATTTATTCTGGATTATATTTGTTAATTTCACACCTATGCAGCGTGATTTTGACGGGGGCTTTGATCCATTTATGATAGGGGTAGGTTTCTTTTTATTATTCATGCCAGGTGAAAAAGCTTTTTCGATTGATAATCTCCGAAAACGCTTAAAGCTACCCTTTAACCAGCAGACAACTTATCCCGAAACTGTAACTATACTGGCATATTATATTCCTATAATTATATGCTTGGGCTTTCTTTACTTTGATTCTGCAATTCATAAACTCTTTGCACCACATTGGATGAATGGCTTAGGCTCTTGGCTGCCTGCTACCCAGCCGTATTATGTATCGGCAATCGATATGTCAGTCTTTTTGAATAATGAATATTTCCAAAAATTTATTGGCTATCTAATCATTCTATTTCAGTTTAGTTTTCCATTTTTTTTCAATCAGAAACGACTAAAAATTATCTATTTAATAATTGGTTTTAGCTTACATTTAGGCATTACCTTAACACTAAATATTTATCCTTTTGGCTTAGGGATGCTGAGTTTTTACACTTTACTTATCCCGTCAAGCTGGTGGACTAGCCTTTCGAAATACCTAACCGAAAGAACTGCTTCATTAATTGTTTTTTTTGATGATCAATGCCCTCTTTGCAATAAAACAGTAACTATCATTAATCATTTTGATATCTTTAAGTGTATAGAATTTAAATCCGCCCAGTCACATGCCATTAACTTTCCTGAAATTGCAAACTTACCACAACATCAATTACTCAAGGATCTATATTCTTTAGAGATTAAAACAGGCAATGTATACTCAGGAATTAGGACCTACATTAAGATCTTCATAACTATGCGCTATTTAGCGCCTCTAGGCGTTATATTATATTGCCCAGGCATATTTCAATTAGCCCGTAAAAAATACCGTCATATAGCAGATTCACGCGCTAGAAAAACTTGCGACAATACTTCATGTTTAATCTTAACAGCACCCATAAAATTTAACACTTTATACCAATCTTTTTTTGAAGACTGTACACCATCAAGTTTTAGAATTAATAAAAGTCGATTAACAAAGATTTTAATTTTAATATCTGCATTACAACTTAATAGTACTATCCATTATGGTATTTTTTATAGGCTTAATATACAAACGAATAATCCTTTAATCTATGGACTCTCTCAAGCTAGCAATTCCATTCTTTTGTTATCACAAGCATTTATTGGTATTGTCCCTCATGCTTTATATCTACATGATCACTTTGCAGGTTATGATCATATCCTTGCTATAACTTATACACATAATGATTCTGAACACCAATACTGGCTACCTTTTATTAATCAGGAAGGCCGTTTACTCGCTCCGAATTGGGGTAGAGTACATTCTATGTGGGCTAATATAGCTGTCACTCCAACCTTAGATAGAACTCGCCTAGATAAGTTTTTAATGAAGACAACAGCTTTTTGGGGCGCAAACGAAAATTTAGATCTTAATCAAGTTACATTCCACATACTTATAAAACATATATCTGCCCCTAACAGTTGGATATATGACCTAAGAAAACACAATATGACTGCACCTTGGACTGAAATCGGTAGTGTTAATTGGACCAATAACCATTGTTCTATTAATTTACCATCTGATATAGACAAGTTTTAATTAAAGTTTAGAAAATTTTTATAACTATTTTTCTAAAATAAACCCAAATTACATACTTATCAATACCTTCACTTTGTCTTATTGATTTATCTTTATCATTTATATTGCATCATTAATCTGCTCATGTTATAAATTACCTGTGCTTATTAATTTAGCGCATATAAATAAAATAATTCACCCTTGGAGGATATTATGAAAAAATTATTGTCTATATTAGCTGTTGCATTGATGGTTGCTGGCTTAGCTGGCTGCATGGATGATCCAGATGGTTCAAAACAAAAAGTTTCTAGCTCAATCTCCCTTTAAGATCTAATTTTAAGGATAAAAAGCCCAGCTTGTTCTGGGCTTTTTTATTTATAAAATCAAATTTATATTAAAAAAGCTAAGTTGAATTCTTTTCACAATTTAAGCTGTTTTGCAAAATCATAAATTACCTTTATGATTATTGTCGACTCAATGTCTATTCTTTAGCTTTTACCTATCATTAGATATATCTTATCTTTTAACAGCAATTAACCCGCCATAAAAGTCTTAACAAAGACTTAATTTCCTTTTTTCCTATTAAGTATAACTACTCTTATTTATAATGTTTTAATAGTTGAAATATCTTACTTTTGAACTTTTTCTTTTTCCTTGAGTATCTACATTTCTTTGCATTTATACTGCAGCTATCAACAAATCATTATTTGTTGATCAACTCTTCTAAAGATTACATCTAACCATATACAGGTGGGATAAGTTATTACTTAGTATCTTTTCAGCAAATTATTCTTTATGTATAAATTATGACTATTAATTCATTAGTTATATTTGTTCTATAGAATCGTCATCTCTTATTCATCTATATTTTGCTTACTACATATTCTACTATCTATACTAATTATTTATCTTTTTGTCTATTTAACATTAAATTTTTCCCATCTTAATATTTTTTTATTCAATTATTTTTATTAAAAAAAAAACCCCTGCCACTTAAATAGTGACAGGGGTCTCATAACTAGTTAACTAAACTATCTGCTAACCTTTAATAACAACACTCTATCTATCTTAGATGAATGATGGAATTAATGGCGCATCAACTTTAACTAATTGACGGTTTCCAGCTTGATCCCAGAAGAATAACAAACCAGCAAAACGGCTATCTGGATCATAGATCAAGTCAGCTAAACGGTAAACTTCCCATGCTGCATCAGATGCAACAACGTTTACAGTTCTTGTTTCGCCAGGAGCTAAAGGACTGTTATCGCTAACAGTTAAGCCTTCTGGAGCCAATAAGTCATCTGGATAACCAGTTTCATCTTCATGAACTTTTGGATCTAAGAAACGTACACCAGCAGTGTTGAACTCACCCAAACGCACTGAAGAATCACCATTGTTGGTAATTGTCAATGTCATTTGCATAGCACGACCTGGTACACGGTAGCTAGCATCTTCAACTTTAACACTAACAGTTGCAGCTGGCATTTCAATTGGTTTCATTCCACGTAATAAACCAGCTTGTAATGGAGTAGTAACAGGATATTTTGCATCTGTACTGCTCATTGAAGCCGCAACTATAACGATGGTGCCTACCATAAATGCGATAGCAACTTTTTTATCAGTTGGTGTGATTAAAGAATCAGCTTTACCAGATTCAACAGCGATAGAACGTGGAACGAACATTGGTTTACGAGCCCAATATACTAACCAAGCCAATCCTAAAGCATACCAAAATGCATGCCAGAAATAGGTATTGCTTAAGTTCCAAGTTTCTAAGTCTAATGTTTCACCAGTCAAAGTTGTAATCGGATTAACAAATGAACTCATAGAGCCAGTAATTGTTACCCATTTACCAGGACCGATAATTGGACCACCACCTTCAACGTTCATCATAGTATGGATGTGCCAATCGCCTGGACGACGTGCTTTCAACAATACTTTGAATTCATAAGTTTCACCTAATTCCAATGAAACTGAACGTGGCACTAATTGACCGCCGATCCATGAACCTGCACGTATAAATACAGGACCTGGAATACCAATGTTCAAAAACGCGCTTTCTGGTTTATCAACTGTTTCTGGCCAACCTTCGAACACATAGAACTTGCCAGAAATAGTCATTGTGTCATTAACAGCAACTTCTTCTTTTGACCAATTCAAATCGAACCAGTGAATAGTACGCATACGCATGAAAGCCGCTTGAGACTTTTCACCATGCGCAGACGCTGTTGGTGTGTAAAGCACAGTTGCAGCAAGAGCTAACATCAGTGCGACAAAGGAAAATTTCCCAACTTTGTCTTTTATTATTTTCATATATCCTCCTCTATTTATAGAGAATCTATAGCTTTATGAGTATATCTAAATAGTAGTTTTACTATTTAGCCTTTTACGTGAAATTCTTTTTGGAGATCTTATGCAGCGTCAACAAATTTGGTGCTAGCAAACCATCTACCAAAGAAATGCCACAAGAAGTAAATCAGGATACTCACGAAACCAGAGAAGAACGCTGATACTGGAGCAACGTCTTTACCGAAAGTTCTTAATGTACCTTTTTCTACCATACGGATGTACTCAGGAGTACCAGTTCTTACATAGTGGTAACCTTGTAAGTCAGCCAATGTCATCATCATGCCATTGTATTCAACTGGCAAATGTAGAGGAGCAATAACTGGCCAGTTGCCTGGGTAGAATATTAATCCATAAGCTAAGCCACCAAGAACGGCAGTCAAAGTCATGCTACCTGACAACATCAAAATGACGTCCAGTATAATAGCACCAGGAATCAATTGTGATGGGAATACGAAGTTTACTGGGAAATATGTCCAGCCCCAGAAGTTTAAGTATCTGTTGATCCACTCACCTAACAACAAACCTAAAACCGCAACAACAGCACCAAATGGCAAGCGATAACGCCACCACAAACATGCTTGAACTGCAGCAGGGAATGTAATAGAAACGATTGGTGCTACAGTTACCCATAGACGTCTATCTTTCCAGTCAGTCCAGAAATCCCAGTCACCACCAGTTAACATATAGTGAATGTGATAACCACCAAGTACAACGAAAAACAACGTAAACAAAATCATCCAGTCGAAAGTGCGTGAAACTTTAACGGCTTCAGCACGTGACCGTACAGCTGATTGAGATGCGCTCATTAGCTTACCTCCTAAAGGGATTTAAATTATTTTTATTCTATCTTGCCAATTCGTTGCCCCTTCAATTAAGAAGGGGCAACAGGAGGCAGATAGTTATTACATACAACTAAAAAACTTTTGCTTAATTAATTAAGCTAAGTCTTTTTTCAGAAGTTTAGATATTGCACCAACTTCTGTGTTTACAACACCTAATACACCTAAAGCAGCCCATCCGAAGAATACGAAGCCATAGTGTAAAGGAGCAACAAACAATTCTTCCATAAACCAGAATGTATGACCCCATTCGTTCAAGCCAACATTTGGAAGAATCATGAAAGGACCAACTACTGATACCAAGTATTGTAATGACAATCCTTGTTGGTAAGTAGGAAGTCTAGTTTTAGCATACAAGAAAGCAGCACCACCAGTGATGATGTAAATTGGATAGCTCAAATAGAATTCAATGATATGGCTTGGTGTAAAGTCAGTATCACGAACGATAGTTTGATGCCATGTGCCATCTTGTTCAGTAAAGTAGCTAGCACCATAATAAATAGCCCAACCATACATTACCAACCATACCCAATGATGAAAATGTCTTCTTAATTCTTCTCTTGGTGTAATAGACATTACTTTACGATCACGAGTTTTCCAAAGGTAACCCCACAATACAGCTGCAGTTGTTACTTCTAAAACCATCTCGATGTACAAAAAGTTCATCCAGTAAGTTTCGAACTCAGGTGCAAAAGAGTCTAAGCCAGCTGACCAGCCATAAACGCCTTCATACCAACGAACCCAACCGTAGAACAAAATGTAAAGTAATGAACCGGCAATTAGGTTTCTTTTATTTAATAGCGGTGCTTCCGCGGCATCAGCTTTCACTGATTCAGTTGTAGCTGCCATTTCTACCTCCTAAAAATTATTAATCCCCAACTATTTTGTTGAGAGCCTTTTAAGTAAAGTCCCTTCTTTGCTGTTCTAAATCTATTTGATTTAGAACCCACCAAGTCTATTTGATGAGATACCAGTCTATCACTACGAATTGTCTTGTCAAGATTTAAAATATCCACTTTTCTTGACTTAGGAGTTTCTTTATAAATTAATCTTCATCTTGCTTTCTGATACAATCAATTACCAGTTTGCCTGTTAATTTGGAGTTGATAAGAATTATGAAAAAATACCCAATGCTTTTATTTGTACTTGGTTTACTAGCATTAATTCTTTTACAAAAAGAAGTTGTAATGCCACTTGTTAATGAAGTTATTAAATCTGATTTATTTCTTGTTGACACACCAGACAAAGGCGATATTGTTCCCGTATCCACCAATTTAAGTAAAATAGCTTTTAAACATTGCAATAATCTTATTAAAGCAAAGCTAAAAGACGAACTTACCCCAACATTCGCGGACAAAGCTTTAAATTCCTGGGATACCGGTAATTATCAGTATGTTATCAATGGTACAGTAGATATAACCAGTAACAATGCGGGCACCATAACAAAAAAATATATTTGCAAAATTAGCTATAAAAATGGCGGTAATGAAGAAGGTGCTTTAGACATCAACAATTGGTCTCTTGATGGCCTTTCTGGCATCTAATAAGGTTATTTAATTACCTTAAAACTTACACCTCTTACACTAGCCACGGCTTAGTTTTTTGCCTTAGTGACTATTGCTATACCACCCAGGATGGCAATAGCAGCAGCTATAAATTGCTCGGATAAATATTCCCCAAGTAAAACCATGCCGGCTAAAGCAGTTAATAGGGGTACACTAAGTTGTATGCTTGCTGCCAAAGGTTCTATCAGATAGGGTAATACCATATACCAAATCGCATAACCAAGGCCGGATGCCAACGCACCGGAAAAGATCGCATAAGACATTACTTCAGACGACATTCCTGTTAAGGTGTAAATAGCTAAAGGCGTAGCTACGGTTGTTGCACGAAGAAAGTTAGCCGCAGTGACTAAAATTGGATCAGCAACTCCCTTCCCTTGTAATGAATAAATCCCCCAGCCTATGCCCGCAGCCGTCATTAACACTGTACCAGTTAGTGATGGCGAATAAATTCCAGGTAGCAGAAGGTAAATAAAACCGGCAAACGATAACAATATCCCCATTACTTGTATTTGGTTTAACCTAACACCAGCAAACCATCCATAACCAATCATGGTGATCTGGACTACACTAAATAAAATTAACGCGCCTGTGGATGTAGGCAGACTGATATAAGCGTACGAAAACCCAACAACATAAGCTAACAAAGCTATAGCAGACACCCAATTACCTCCGGCTACAATTTGCTTTAACCCTAACTTACCATCACGCAGCCAAACAATTAGTAGCAAAGTAAGTGTCCCTGACAGCAAACGCAACGATGAAAAACCGCCTGCATCGAAAATATCCGCTTGTTTTAATGCTAGACGACACAATAACGAATTACCCGCGAAAGCCATCATAGCTAACGCTGTCAAACCCATAACTGAGAATTTATTCATAGGCATTGCCTTCTTTCTAAAAAAATAGCTTCAATCACTAACTAGCCCATGTTGTAGATGTGTTTTAGCTGACCTATCATAGACGCTATCGATAAAGCATGTATTTAAACTGGCTAAAATGTCACATTAGAACTGAACATTTTTGTTTTTTTATTGCCTTACCCGAAAAACAAGTATGGTTGCATACCCCCTACATGTAATCGGATCATATGAACAATTTGTTAGCAATACAGAATTCACACAAAACTCAATTATATAAGGACGAATAGTGTTAAAAATAGCTTATAGACTTGTACTTTATTTTTTAAGCGCAATACTACTGAGTATCTTTGCCTTGGACTTTTGCCTTGCTTCTGGCTCATATGAGATTAGCTCTTCTGGGAATGACCCTACCAATGAATTTTATGATTTGGGCAAATCAACATTTCATCGAAAAATTACTTGCTCTTCTTGCCCACTACACCAAGACGAAATGGATGGCCAAGCCGCAAAAAGCATTATTCAGATGTTGTCCAGCACCCCAGATATAGTGCCCACGCTTTCGGACAACGAACGTGATGCTGTATTTTTCTATTTACAAAAACGTTATGAAATTAAAACACAATAACACTCAACTTTTCGAAACCTAAATCGACTTAGCCCACAGATTATTGACGATTGCTTAGGTTTTTATGCAACGCTGTTGACTACTGCTAAGCAAGCAGATACGTTACTAAACCAAACTACTTTGAAGCCCCAGCACACCATGTATTCAGGATTACATATTACTGCCATTATCCCTGCCCTTAATGAAGAAGATGCCATAGGCCAGGTTGTTAGCGACTTACTCAAGCTTAAGGATAACGAGGGCTTGACTATTATTGACCAAGTTATTGTGGGTGATAATGGCTCCACTGATAAAACTGCTCATATCGCTGAAAATGCTGGGGCACTAGTCATCTTTGAACCTAAAAAAGGATATGGCGCCGCCTGTCAGGCTGCCCTTAAGCATATTGATAAGACAGATATTGTTGTCTTTGTTGACGGTGACTGTTCAATTGTAGTAGGACAAACACTTACCCTACTTGAAGCATTAGCCGATGGCGCAGACTTAGTCATCGGTTCCCGCGTAAAAGGTTATATAGAACCAGGCGCTATGTCGTGGCCACAGCACATTGGAAATGGCTTAATCGCGGGCATAATTGCTAAACTGTGGCAAGCAAAGGTCACCGATTTAGGCCCATTTCGGGCAATCCGATACCAGGCCTTGTTATCACTTGGAATGCAAGATCAAACTTATGGCTGGACGGTAGAAATGCAAGCTAAGGCTTTACAACATCACTTGATCATGAGTGAAGTCCCTGTTGATTGTAGAGTCCGGATTGGGCAATCCAAAGTCAGCGGCACTATTCGCGGTGTTATTGGTGCAGCTTACGGCATGTTAAGCATGGTATTTAAGTTGCGATGGCAAGAATCCATAAATAAGCCCAAATTATTGTAACCTTTAACACTTACCCAGTAACTCATATTTCCTTTAACGAACAATTGGCCAGCAAAAAATTGGTTGCAATTTAGTCATCCTCGAAATTGGACAAAACCTATGCCTTTTCTGCAAAAATTAATTTCCCCAATAAGTAGCTATGCCCATTGGTTGCATTTACGTTGGCCTTCTGGTATTCCTGAATCTTTACCTGTTGTCGGTCAAGATGGAACCACCTCAATCCAGGGCGTACGCATAGCCGGAGACCTACTTGGCGTACCATTACTTAAATTTGCAGCCGATTCTGGCGCCAGGGCTATTCAGGCATTTTTGGCTGAAAACGCTTTTATTATAGAAAACCCAAAAGCTGGGTTAATTGATCTTGCTATTGTTGGTGGTGGTGTTGCCGGCTTATCCGCCGCCTTAGAGGCTAAAAAAGCAGGCCTGAACTTTGTGGTCTATGAGGCTAGCGAACCCTTTTCCACCATTGTTAACTTCACCAACAAGAAACCCATATTTACATATCCGCGCGCCATGAAACCCGCAGGTGATGTGGAGTTATCTGCCAACAACAAAGAAGACTTGCTGGCCGAACTACGTAGCCAGGCAGAAAACGCAGAAATCCCTTTTGAAAACCGGCGTATCGACCATATCCAACGTAAAGGCAATGAGGTAGAAGTCTATTTTACCGAAGGTAAAGAACCCGCACGGGCAAAAAGGGTGCTTATCTGTACTGGCCGCAGTGGCGATTATCATAAATTAAATGTCCCTGGCGAAGATTTAGAAAAAGTCCACAACCGCTTATTTGACCCTAAAGATTATGCCTATAAAAAAGTGTTGGTTGTCGGCGGTGGCGATTCCGCTTTAGAAACGGCTATCAGCTTAAAACAAGCCCAGGCCGATATCCAGCTAAGCTATCGCGGCGCCGAATTTACCCGACCCAAGCCAGAAAATATAGAAAATGCGCTGAGCATTCTCGGCGACAATATTCTGTTTGAAAGCCAAATTGTGCGTATTGAACCTGATTCTGTGGTTTTAAAAAACAAACAAAGCGAACAAACTTTAGCCAATGAAGCTGTCTTTGTCTGCCTTGGACGAGAAGCGCCCGTAGATTTTTTTAAGCGTAGCGGGCTTGAAGTCCATGGCCTTTGGTCAGGTAAAAAAATCGCCAGTTTTGCTTTTGCATTCCTCGCTATCTTATTGCTATATCGCTGGAAAAAATCTAATACCGAAGTTTCCAACTGGTTTTATGAACAAGGTTGGTTTCCGTTTAACCTTAATTTCTCATCCTGGACTAGCCCAAATATTCTCAGCCACCTCTTACAGCATCATTTAGCCAGCCCAGGGTTTTATTATGAATTACTGTATTCACTCACCATTTTAGTATTTGGTGTCCGCCGCATCCTTCGTTATCAAACCCCATATATCCGCTGGCAGACACTGTCTTTAATGACGGTACAAATTTTTCCGCTATTTTTATTGCCTAATTTTATCCTGCCCATACTTGGTGACTCGGGAGTTTTCAATTCCGGTGCCGGCGCATGGCTTGCCGACCAGTTGTTTCCTATCATTCCGGGAACCGAAATCCGCGAATATTGGCGTAGTGTTGGCTTTATCCTGGCTTGGCCGCTATTTGTATGGAATGTTTTCACACCCTCACCTAACGCCATGTGGATCGCCATTGCTTTTTTCCAGACCTTTGTTTTAATCCCATGGTTAGTTTACCGTTATGGCAAGGGGGCATATTGCGGCTGGATTTGTTCTTGCGGTGCGTTGGCGGAAACACTAGGCGATGCACATCGCTCTAAAATGCCACACGGGCCATTTTGGAATAAACTAAATATCGCAGGGCAAGTTATATTGGCTATTGTATTTAGCTTATTGTTACTGCGCATTGCGAGCTGGTTGTTAAATAGCAGCCCTACCGGAAAAATGATAGAAGCCATTTTTAATGATGGCTTTACTGGTCTGAGCTTTTTCGGTTTGCCATTAAGCTACGAGATTGTGGTCGATTATTTTTTAGCGGGCATTATCGGCTTAGGCCTTTATTTCCACTTTAGTGGCCGTACATGGTGCCGGTTTTTTTGCCCATTGGCGGCATTGATGCATATTTACGCACGCTTTAGCCGTTTCCGGATTTTTACTGAAAAAGAAAAGTGTATATCATGTAATGCCTGTACCTCCATCTGCCACCAAGGCATTGATGTCATGAACTTTGCTAACAAAGGCCTACCCATGCAGGATCCAGAATGCGTACGTTGTTCAGCGTGTGTCTATACCTGCCCTACCGGGACACTCAGTTTTGGCAGGCTTGATGCCACAGGCAAAGTAATGCCTGATAAACTACAAGCATCACCTGTCCTCATGCGGGAAGGTTCAATTACATAACTGATGATAAACTGGGCATCATCCACACACTCCATTATGGACGGGAAAGGTATTTAGCATTATGAAGGCAACCCAACCACTGATAAAAACGACTGATTTTCCAGTCATTTACCGTAAACAGCTAGAAACAGTGCAAGTAAACTTAGGTTATCTCTGTAACCAAGCTTGCCGACATTGCCATGTCAATGCCGGCCCCAAACGCAAAGAATTAATGGAATTAGAAACGGTCAACCAAGTATTAGACTTGATGGAGCGCTCCAAAATTGGCATCTTGGATATGACTGGCGGCGCCCCAGAAATGAATCCGCATTTCCGTTATTTGGTCATCAACGCACGTAACCAAGGTGTGCACGTGATAGACCGCTGTAACTTGACTATCTTAGAAGAACCGGGTTATGAAGATTTACACACATTTTTAGCAGACCACCAAGTTGAAATCACAGCCTCTTTGCCATGCTATATCGAAGACAATGTCAACCGCCAACGTGGTGATGGTGTTTTTGAAAGCAGCATACGCGCTATAAAGAAACTCAACACCCTCGGCTATGGCCAGGCTGGTAGCAGGCTAAAACTGAATTTAGTATACAACCCACAAGGCGCCACCCTACCACCCAATCAGGCTGAATTGGAAGCCGCTTACCATCATGAGTTATTTGAGCATTTTGGCATCGTCTTTAATCAACTATTTGCCTTGGCTAATGTGCCTATCCAGCGTTTTAGTAATTCACTAGCAGCAAAAGGTCAATTACATGACTATATGGCATTGCTGAAAAGTGCACATCGTATCGAAAATTTAGACGCTGTCATGTGCCGCAGCCTCATTAGTATAGATTGGCAAGGTTACGTGCATGACTGCGATTTTAACCAAATGCTTGAATTGCCTTTAGGTGATAGCGCGACTAAACGACATATCACCGAGATTAATATTTCCGAACTTACGGGTAAAACCATTGCTATCGACGACCATTGCTATGCCTGTACCGCAGGCTCAGGCAGCTCATGCCGAGGGGCTTTAAAAGCATAAGTTACTGGTGGCTGGTGTGTCACTTGGCAAAGTATTGCCACACATTACCTATCACGAGGTTATTGAACTTATGGCGTTAGATTTAGCTTAAGCCATGTTAAGGGCCATTCACCCAATCCATTATTTTGCTTTTTGCTTAGCGGTAATCTATGGGGTTTTGGCTTGGTTTTCCCGCCAGGAATCAGTCTTAAATTGGCAGCTTTATGCAGGCTTAACTGGCTTAGCTTTTACGCTTTACGCGTTTGCCTATTTTAATACCGATAAAGTTAAACAATTTAACGCCACCACGTTAATCATCTGGAGTATTGTTTTTCGTGGCCTTGGTTTTTGGGGTGAGCCAATATTTGAAGATGACTATTTCCGTTATTTGTGGGACGGTTATCACTATGCAACTCATGGTACGCCTTACGGTATCGCACCAGCCGCATATTTTAGTGATATCAGTGTAACCAAAGCTTTACTCCCCGCCCTAAACCAAATCAACCACCCTGATCTGGCAACAATTTATGGCCCTAGCTTCCAACTGATTTTTCTAGTTTCCTACTGGCTTGCACCTGGGCAATTGTGGCCGCTAAAGCTGCTGCTAATTACTGCCGACCTATTATTGATTTTTGTCCTATTACGCTTAACCAGACCTAAACTCGTGTTGTTATATGCTTGGAACCCGCTTGTGCTTAAAGAAATAGCCTTTACCGCACATCCTGATGGCTTAATCCCCGCCTTATTATTAGGCAGTTGGTATCTTGCCAGACAACGCCATTATTTAGCGGCAGGCCTTACCCTAGCTTTCGCCACCGCAACCAAAGCATCCACTTGGTTATTAACCCCATTTATCGTGCTAAGTATTGCTAACTACAGCACAACATTTATTTTTATCAGCACTTATTGCCTTTTATATGCGCCTTTTTTGCTTCAAGGTGCAACCGAATTTTCCAGCCTACAGCAGTTTTATAAAAACTTTGAATTTAATTCGGCACTGTATGCGATTACCCAGCTTGCTTTTCAGGCCGACACTGCAAAAAAACTATTAGCCATACTATGCCTTAGTGGTGGCTTAATCTACTTCCGACATTTTTGGCGGCAACGCCCAAGCCTTGATAAGCTACCTAGGGGCGATTGGCTGTTTGGCGGTTTATTATTGGCTGCTCCGGTTATTAACCCATGGTATCTACTTTGGCTATTGCCCTTCGCCTGTATTTATCCTAGCTTTTGCGCTTGGTTTTCCTCAGCAGCCATCTGCTTAGCATATGCCACTGAACTTAATCTTGAAGCAATTGCATCCGCCCCTTATCAACATCCTTATTGGGTTAGGCCGTTAGAGTTTGCTTTAATTGCAGGTGCTTTTTGCGTAGATATATTCAACTCTAAACGTTCCCACGCATTGGTTAGTGCTTAAAGCTTGATTAATCCAAAATCAACCAATTTAATATATTTTCAATCTGAGAAAATTTGACTAATTTTTATCTTTAAAACCGGCAATAATTCGGTGCTAAACCAAAGGTTTTTCCGTAACCAACGATTATTACGGGGACTGGGATGCGGCAGTGGTAGAACACTAGGCCCATATTCGCGCCATCGTAAGACTGTTTCTGTAACCGTCCTACCAGTATTGGGCAAATGATAGGCCTGTGCATAACGTCCAATCACCAATGTAAGTTGTATATTTTTCAATTCTGCCAATAGGCTCGCACGCCATAAGCAGGCGCATTCTGGCCGTGGGGCTATGTCCCCAGACTTACCGGTACCTGGGTAACAAAAACCCATCGGTAAAATGGCAACCCGCTGTGGTTGATAAAATAACTTTGCATTAATACCCATCCAATCACGTAGCCTCTCGCCACTCGCATCGGAAAATGCAATACCTGATTCATGGACTTTTCGCCCCGGTGCCTGACCTGCCAGTAAAATACGGGCGTCAGGATGCATTTGCAATACGGGTCTTGCACCTAATGGCAAGTCTTTTTGGCACAACACGCAATGACGTACATCCTGCATTAACGCCGAAAAGTAAGCATCCAAAATCAGCCCCCCTTACACGACTTAGTTTTGTTCCATCGTGTGGCTATCCATGACTTGGAGGACTAATTGTTTAATGTCTATCAGACATGGTTGCTTGACGAATTGCGCTATAGCACCCATTCCTTCCAGTAAAATTAGAAGCTTATAAGCCAACTTCGCGGAATTTTGCACGCCTAATTCAGTACATAAGCTACGTAACACATCTAACTCCCAAACTTTAAATTGATGACAAGCTTGCTCTATAGCCTCATCCTTACCGGCAAATTCAGCCATGGCATTTACGGCTAAACAACCATGGAATTTAGTATCAACAAACCATTTTTCCGCATTTTCAAATACCGCCAAAATCTTATCCTGACTGCTTAATTCAGGTCGCTGCAATATTTGATTAATCTCGTCTTGGCAATTATTACGGTAATGCCCCAACACAGCCAAGATCAGCTGGTTTTTGGTGACAAAATAGCTATACATTGTGCGCTTAGAAACTTGTGCCCTACGCATGATCAAATCCACACCCGTTGCATAAAAACCATTTTCTTTAAACAAATCATAGGCAGCGCGCACAATTTGTAATTGCTTAGCGGTTATTCCCTTTGATATCACGGTTTCACTACACATATTTTTAATTTAATCCTCAAATTGAAACCAGCTTAACAAAAACCACGCAAAAGTAAACCGATCGGTTTATTTTTATTGACGGCACGCTTGCTCTTGTCTAAGCTAACAATATAAACCGATCGGTTTACTTTTAGTTTTTTAAAATAAATTTGGAGCCAATGTTATGCAGCGTATAAAAAAAGTTACCCAAGCTCAAGGCAAAGCTAAAGAATTACTAGACGCCATTAAGCAAGAAATGGGTACTATCCCCAATATATTTACAACCTTTGCAAATTCCCCTGCTGCCTTACAGGCTTATTTAAACTTTAATAGTGCGCTCAACACGGGTGTGTTAGTTCCGACACTTAGGGATCAATTAGCGGTCACTGTTGCGGCCTATAATGGCTGTAACTATTGCGCCTCTGCCCATGTTTTCCTTGGCGGCAAAGCGGGTGTAGACAAAGCTGAATTAATGGCCAATGCCAAAGGCCTATCCAATGACAGCAAAACTCAAGCAGCTATCAATTTTACCTTAGCTTTATTGGAAAAAAGAGGCAAAACCAGCCTCAGCGAGTTAAATGCTGTTAGGGAGGCAGGTTTTAGCGATGAGGAAATCATAGAGATTTTGGCGCATGTGGCTTTAAACACATATACTAATTACTTAAATGAAACTGCCTTAACTGAAATTGATTTTCCACTTGTCAATATTCAAGCTAGCTAACTTTAGTACCAGAATTAATTCAGAAGCCGATTAGCCTAAGGGTTAAAACGGTATAAAAATAACCTCACTAATTGTCATAGTATTAAATATACGTTAAGATTTGGCACCTAAGCCTAAAAGGTGTAATAAATGCTGTTTATTGCACCTTTTAGATTAAATCAAGATGCTCCCTAATCATAAAGGAGAACTTTATATGCTCAATGCCCGATTAATTGCCATCACTTTTGGCATAGTTTTTACGCTAATCGGTCTCGCAGGTTTTATAGATAATCCAACCATAATCCAGACTAGATTATGGCCGACCAACTCAACACTATGCCTTGTGCATTTATTAACTGCCGCCTTATTTTTTTGGGGGGTATTCAAATATAAAAACTACGAAAAATTAGTTATCCTGTTTACCGGTTATTTTTATATGGTTGTCGTTATTATAGGTTTGATCTGGCCGGATGGTTGGCTATTAGATTTTATCCAAATTAAAGGCGACGAACGCTGGTTATGCTTGGGTCTTGCCATGACTATTATTACCACCTGTATTTTGGCCACTGAACAAAACACAGGCCAAAATAAAACAGCTTAAAAGCAAGCAACCTAGACGCTTTGTCAACAACACTATTCAAGCACTGGGGCAGGTAACACAAACTCCAGTAAGCCTTCCATTGTTGTTGAAGTTTTATCAGGGACTATGCCCAATCTTTCCATAGGCAGATTAAATCGATTAACCCAATATGTAGTATAACCAAAATGCTTTGCACCATAGGCATCCCACCCCCCAAAAGCGGCAAAGATAATATCTTCTTTATTGAGGCTTAATTTCTTCATGCCTAATGCATAAGCCTGTGGTTCAGGCTTATAAGAACCGTTAACTTCTGTGCTTAACAAACTATCAAATAGATCGCTAATACCCGCAGCTTTAGCATTAGACTCCAGCATAGCTTGGCTAAAATTCGAAATAGTAATAATCCGAATACCCGCAGCTTTCAACTTATGTAATGCTTCCACCGCATCAGGCCAGGGTTTTAAGTTTAAATACGCATTTAAAAGCTTTGCTTTAGTAGCTGCCGTCAATTCCAATTTCATAGCTTCTGCGGCATAAACTAGTGCGTCTTCTGTCACCTTAAAAAAATCGTTTTGTTGCTGGGTTATTGACCGTAAAAAACTATATTCAAATAGCTTACTCCGCCATTGCTTGGTAAATTCCACCCCTTTACCAGGAAAAACATCCTCTACGACAGGCACAACCGAATTGGGATCGAAAATCACAAAATAATCAAATGCTATCGCCTTGAAACGAGGCGTGGCTTGTTCCTGCGGGTAAGCTTGAAAACTTAGCAAAAGCATACAACACACAGTAAATAGTTTTTGTTTGATCAAAAGCCTTTGCATTTTCATCACCCTTCGTTAAAGAAGGGTTGATTGCAAAGGTTAGCACTTAGTTCCACTAGAACCAGGTATTCTGCTTAATTTGATCCGAAAACAGGCCAACTAATGAGACAACCGGTGCTTTAAGACAATGACAACGCAAATACCGGCACTTGCCCAAAATGCGTGAAAAAATATCTAGCAGCATAAGTTATGCGTAGCCATCAATCCAAGGTTTTATGGAAGCTACGCAGCCCTACCGCTAACACAACTGCTATAAACAGTAACAATGGCCAAAGATGAGGCCAAAGTATACTTAAGCCATTACCTTTAAGCATAATGCCACGTACGAGTTGCAAAAAATGGGTGAGCGGTAAAACATTGCCCAAGGTTTGCGCCCAATTTGGCATACCTCTAAACGGGAACATAAAACCTGACAATAAGATGGAGGGCAGAAAGAAGAAAAACGTTAGCTGCATTGCCTGGAGCTGGTTGCGGGCTATAGAACTAAAGGTAATGCCTAGACTTAAATTAGCGCAAATGAAGATAAACACCACGGTATAAAGCAACCACAAATTGCCCAACAAAGGCACTCCAAATATCCAGCGTGCGGCCAATAGCACTAAGCTTACTTGGATAAGGCCAATCATGATATAGGGCACAATTTTTCCTGTCATCACCTCAAATGGCGTCGCAGGCGTAGCCAGCAGATTTTCAAAAGTGCCACGCTCTTTTTCCCGGGTCATCGCGAGCCCGGTCATAAGCACCATTGTCATAGTTAAGATTACCCCCATTAAACCTGGCACTATGTTATAAGCGGTAAGCCCTTCTGGATTATAGCGCCTATGCACACGTAGCTCGACAAGTGAAGTAACAGCCCGGTGATAACCCGGTAAATCGCGCAGGAAGATTTTATCACTTAATTGGTTTAACACTGAGATTGCGCCACTTGCCGCAATAGGGTCAGTCGCATCAGCTTGTACGAACACGACGGGGTGTGCGCCTCGGATAAGTTCACGCTGTAATCCCGCTGGAAAAGTCACTATAAATTGGACATCACCGCTATCCAAAAGCTTATCTCCTGCACCCTTATCCGCTACTGTGCCGACTATATCAAAATAACCGCTATTTTTCATAGCTGCGATATAGTCGCGCACGTACGGCCCAGTTTCGACAACTTCTAATAATGTGGGTAAATGTTTTGGGTCAGAATTGATCGCAAAGCCAAATAGCATCAGTTGCATCACCGGAATACCGATAATCATGCCAAAGGTTAAGCGATCGCGGCGCAGCTGGATAAATTCCTTAACAATAATGCCTACCCAACGGCCTAGCGCAAGTTGCCCCATAGTTAACCCGCTAAAGGATCTTGGCTATGCTGCATCAAATGGATAAAAACATCTTCTAGCGTAGGTGGCACTTGTTGTACTTGCAAGCCGTGCTTACTGGCAAATTGGCTAATTTGCGCACTAGGATCCGCATCTGCCGCACTGCTGACATGTAACACCGCGCCAAAAGTAGCTACCTGCTCCACGCCAGGGAGTTCCCGCAAGATGGTAGAATAAGGCTGAATGTTATCGCCACTAACTGCCCAAGTACATATGTTTTGTTGTTTAACCACTTCTTCAGGGCTACCTGCGGCCAAAATACTGCCATAGGCTATATAAGCCAAACGATGGCAGCGTTCCGCTTCATCCATGTAATGGGTGGACACTAAAATTGTAATGCCCTGGGTGGAAAGCAAATGCAGTTGTTCCCAAAAATCCCGCCGCGCTTTAGGATCGACGCCAGCACTTGGTTCATCTAGTAATAACAATTTGGGCTTGTGCATTAAACAAGATGCCAGCGCCAAGCGTTGTTTCCAACCCCCAGAAAGGGTTCCGGCCAATTGCTTTTGACGTCCGCTTAAACCTAATTCTTCTAAGGTTTTGCTAACTGCCAACTTTCGCTGTTTGATACCAAACATACGGGCAATAAAATCAAGGTTTTCAGCAATGGTTAAATCTTCCCATAAAGAAAACTTTTGCGTCATATAACCGACTTGCCGTTTGATTTCTTTACTTTGGGTTAAAACATTGTAGCCCAAGCATTGTCCTGAACCACTATCCGGTGTTAACAAACCACACAATAAACGGATAGATGTAGTTTTTCCGCTCCCGTTAGGCCCCAAAAAACCAAATACCTCGCCCTGTCTAACTTGCAAGGCTAAATCCCTCACTACATGCTTATCGCCAAATAACTTGTTTATACCTTTTACATCGATCGCAAAATCCATATTAAAGCGCACCCGCTAGTTGCACGTCCATAGGCAAGCCTGGATGCAAGCTGGGCGCTACTTCTATTGTTGGTATAGCTTCCACTTGAAACACCAGCTTAGCACGGGCATCTTGGCTGTATATTATAGGTGGACTGTATTCGGCAAAAGTAGCTATATACACAATTTTGGCTTTAACAGCTGTCAGGCAGCCATCACAATTGGCCGTTATTTCCTGCCCCAATGTTAGCTTAGTGAGCTCAGTTTCCGGCACGAAAAAACGGATACGCCGACGCTCATCAGGCAAAAAACTAACAATAGGCTGACCTGCTGGCACCCATTCACCCGGTAAAAAATAAGTCTCTGTCACTTGCCCCGCCACCGGTGCAAAAATAGCTGTGTTATCAACTTGCCATTGCTTTTGCTTTAATCTTGCTTCAGCCGCTTTTAAATCAGCATCCGCACTTTTGATTTCAGGACTGCGCCCTAAGCTATTTTTTGCTGATAACCACTGTTCTTGTGCTGATGTCACCCGAGCAGCATCGCCATCCCTAGTTGCTTTAGCCTTATCGAGTTCCGCTTGCGGAAGGCTACCCTTTTTAAATAGATTTAGCGCGCGTTGCAATTGCTGATCAGAAAGCTGTAAATTTGCCTGCATTGCTTTTAATTGCGCTTGCATAGCCATAATTTCGGGTTTGCGGCGGGGCAGGTTAAGGTTTGTCACCTTATCTTGCAGAGATTGCCATTGCGCCTGTGCTTCATTTAATTCATGCCGCGCCAGCTCATCGTTAACCTTAAAGAGTAAAGCATTGGCGTTTACACGAGCGCCACGTTCAACATTTAAATGTTCCAAAAAGCCGCCATAGGGTGATGCTAAAAACTGGTAATCCCCCTCCACATAGCCTTGATACGTCTGTTGTGTTGTTTGGCTTTGCCCGCAAGAAGACAACAAAACCACACTTAGCAAAGCCTTTATTATGGGTCTGGATTGAAACAAGAAATAGGACATAGCCAACCTATCTGGATTGATCTTTATAAATCAGTTTACAAGCTTTACATGGGTAAATATAGGTATTGAGGTGCAGACTTCAAAGCAAAGCAAAGCTTAGGCAGACTTGCCGATTCAAGGTCACCGGGCAACAGCTTATGCCCGGCTGCAATAGGCACTAAACGTAGCGCCCTGAAGGATAAGTAGGTAGGCTAAAGGTAAACGTAGTGCCGCTGCCTTCACGGCTGAAAACTTTAATTTTGCAGCGATGCAATTCCAGTATACGTTTAGTAATAAGCAACCCTAAACCACTACCTTGATGTTTTTCCCGTACTTTACGCAGCGGACAATTTCTATCAAACAAGGTTGGTAAATACTCATCAGGTATGCCGCTGCCATTATCACTAACCCGTACTGAGACTGTCCCCTCTTCATGGCTTAGCGCCAGTTCAATTTTGCCACCCTCAGGCGTGTAACGTAAGGCATTATCAATTAAATTTGTTAAAGCCCGTTCGATCATCTCGATATCAGCATACACAAAAGGTACACTTTTTAAGAACAATGCGCCAATCTGTACTTTTTTTGAATTAGCGGTCAGTTCAAACTTTTGTACAACATCTTGGATTAACTCTTGCACTGAAAACTGTTCCCATTCAGGTTTAACTTCTTCGCACTCAAGTTTAGCCAGTTCAAACAGTTCTTGTGCCAAATGGCTAACCCGTTGGCTTTGCCGCACGGCAACTTTTAAGTAAGTTTGCTGTTCTTGCCAAGATAATTGGTCCGACTTACGCAACATAGTTTCCAAATAACCTTGCATAGAAGTTAACGGTGTACGTAAATCATGGGATACATTAGCCACCATTTCCCTACGCATTTCATCTTGGCATTTAATTTGGTGCATTTGCGTCGTAATGCGCTCAGCCATGCGGGTAAACGTACAAGCCAACATGCCAATTTCATCGGGGCTTTGCAGCACCGCAGGTTCCAATTTTAATTCCCCTGAAAAGCCTGATGCATCAAAGGTAACAATACCGCTTATTAGTCCCTTAAGCCGACGGGTTACCACAAAAAACAAGCCTAAACCTACAATCAAGGTTAGCAACAAAATTGCCGCGCCTGTCCACATGACACTCTGGAAGACATGGCCTTTCCAAACATCATCGGCTAAGCGTTGGTAATCATCCCCCGACAACACAATGTATAAATAACCCACTTGTACACCATCTTTATCGGTTAAGACGGTCGCGCTAAATATTTCCTGCCTATCCGGGTTACGGGGGTTATCGCCAATAATTGGCAAAGCGTTTTTATTTAAAAAAGCTTGTATTGGGGCCAACGACACTTTGTTTAATTGGACACGGCCTGGTGGCGCATTGTTTGACAGTATGGCACCGTTATTATCCAGCATATAGAGTTCTATGCTCGGATTAACGATCATTAACATATCAAATAAGCCATTAAAACCAAAATCATTCCATGTTTCACCACGGGGTAAACGCCATTCTTTAGCAATATGTTCCGCTAAATCCCAATTTAGGCGCTGAATAATCTCTTGCTGGTGATTTTTTGCCGATATGAAATTCAGCGCACCACATAAGCCGGCAAATACCAAAATTAACACAGCAAAAATTAAAGCCAAGCGGCTATAAAGGGAATAAAAGGCCTTGAAAGGGCCTTTACGTAGGGCGTAAGTCAATGGTTGCCTCCAAAATTAGCAAATTTGTAGCCTATACCCCATACTGTTTGGATAAATTCAGGTTGCGCTGGGTCTTGCTCAATTTTTGCGCGCAAACGGTTAATATGGGAGTTAACCGTATGTTCATAACCATCATGGGTGTGCCCCCAAACATTATCTAACAACTCCAAGCGAGTAAAGGTCTTACCCGGATGTTGGGCAAAAAAGAGTAATAAATCAAATTCTTTAACCGTTAAAGGTACCGTTTTACCCGCTAATTTGACTTCATGCCCATCGGGCTTAATGGTCATTCTTCCGCACGCTATGCCGTCCGGCTTTTCTGTCGTTTTACCTTCTATGGCTTCAATACGCCGAAATAAGGCCCGAATCCGTGCAATTAATTCTAGCACTGAAAAAGGTTTAGCTAAGTAATCATCTGCACCCAGCTCTAAGCCCAAGACTTTTTGCGTTTCAGCCGATTTGGCGCTCACGATGATGATAGGTTGGTAATTAGGCATACTCCGTAATTGCCGGCATATTTCTAAGCCATCTACGCCCGGCAGCATTAAATCCAAAACTAAAAGGTCATAACGTTGGGCTTTTACGCGCTCTAAGCCTTCCCGTCCATCCGTAGAGACTTCCACAGAGTAACCTTCGTCACGTAAATTTATGGTTAGCATATCGCCAATATCGGGGTCATCCTCTATTACTAATATTTGTTTCATTCCTCTGCCTACAATTTAAAATTCATTTAGCCTAAACAACGGCATTATTTTAGGCATCAATGTGGAGAAAAATTAACCACACAGCCCTAAGCCCACTACTTGCATTTAGCTTGTCTTACGAAACCGGTATAGCAGACGTATCCCCAATAGAATAGCGAGCAACAGAGCAAAAGTTAGTGGATTGGTAATATCTTTTTTGACTAGCCACCAATAATGCACCACCCCCCCAATCGCAATCAAATAAACTAATCGGTGTAATAATCGCCAGCGTTTACCGCCTAATAGCTTAATCACATAATTATTAGAGGTGACAGCTAATGGAATTAATAGGACAAACGCTGGAAAACCCACCGTGATATAAGGCCGCTTAACAATGTCTTCGATAATGCTGGCCCAATCAAAATACTGATCCAGCACTAAATAAGTTAAAAAATGCAAACATCCGTAAAAAAAGGCATAAAGCCCAAGCATGCGACGTAAACGTACTAACCAAGCCCAACCTAAAATAAGCCTTAAAGGCGTCAACGCCAAGGTAATTAATAAAAACGTGAGTGTCCAATAGCCAGTGGTGCGCGTCAATTTTTCTACTGGGTTTGCACCCAGCTGGTCCTCAACGGTATTAAAGCCTAATTTAATAAATGGTAATAAAGCCAAGAAAAAAATACTGGCCTTCAACCAAAAAAAAATCTGATCATCTAGTTTTTTTAAAAACATTATTCTCCTTATTATCAGTGGGATGATAGGTTTTAAATTATAAAACCTGCGACACAACAGCAGTTTTACTAGAAATTAGCTAAAACCATCCCTTTAAGATAAAAATTTTAGGCCAAAGTTGCAGACAAGATAGGCAGATTATTGAAGAAAAATGTTTTGTTAAACTCACATAACACATTACCGTTTAATTAAGCGCCTGCGCAACCGCAATACTTAAAAATGTGAACGCTTTTGGATAAAATTGAAACAAACTGTGCAGCCTAGGTAATTACCGTTACAACTTAAGCTAATTAGGCTAAGCCACACAATGATTGATGATATTAACTAGCCGGTTCGCAAACATGCGCTAGGTATTTAATAAAAACGGGCAGGCTCCTAGTGACTAATTAATAATCTAGGTTTCTTGCTTAGCCATTAAACGCTGAATATTGCTTTTATGGCGCCATAATAAAAATACCATCATCAAGGTAACCGCAATGATGCGCGCGTTATCAGGCAAAATAAAATAAGCAAAAGGTACAGATAAAATGGCTGCTATCAAGGCTGATAACGATGAAATTTTACCGATCTTATAAACAGCAAGCCAAGTCAACATAAAAGACAAGCCCAGTAACCAGGAAAAGCCCAGTAACACACCAACCGAAGTGGCAACGCCTTTACCCCCTTTAAAACCAAAAAACACGGGGTAAAGGTGGCCAATAAATGCCGCCACACCAGTTAAGGCTATTATTTCTGGTGTAAACTTTAACACTTGCGCCAAACCAACCGGAACTAGGCCTTTCAGCAAATCACCCAAAAACGTAACTGCAGCCGCTTTTTTCCCACCAATCCGCATCACATTAGTCGCGCCAGGATTTCCTGACCCTTCATCCCTAGGATCAGGCAAGGACATTAACCGGCAAGTGACAACAGCACTTGAAATTGAGCCTAGTAAATAAGCAAATGGAACTACCAACCACTCTATCATTAAGATACCTTTCAGCAATACTTGTAAGCATCGTGCTTTTCCCCGATACTTAGACTTTTTTTTGAAAGCGCACATAATAACCGGAAATGACTATGGACATCATATTTTTAGGGGGTCTGCAGATTCAGACCATTATCGGCATTTATGACTGGGAACGTACCACCAAACAAACGGTAGTACTGGATATAGAAATGGCTTTTGATATCGCACTAGCGGCGGCAACAGATGATATAACCCACGCATTGGATTATAAAAAAGTCTCAGACCGGGTCATTAACTTTGTAGAAAACAGCCAATTTTACTTAGTCGAAAAGTTAATCGTGGAAATTGCCAATATTATCCGTAACGAATTTAATGTACCTTGGGTTAAAATTACCCTCAATAAAAAAGGTGCTATCTACGATGCCAGTGATGTCGGCATTTGTATTGAACGGGGGCAAAAATAAGCCATGCCAGTATGCTACGTTAGCATAGGCAGCAACATTAACCGCCGCCAAATGATCCATTCGGGCTTAGCCGCACTAAAACGGGATTTCAGCAACTTGACCCTCTCTAGTCTGTATGAGACCGCAGCCATCGGTTTTAATGGAGACCCGTTCTATAACCTAGTCGCTGGTTTTGAGTCCACGTTAGATGTGGACTCACTAGGCAAACAATTACGGCAAATTGAGTTTGATCACGGCCGGCCATTGGTGAGTAAAAAATTCTCGTCGCGGTCATTAGATTTAGATTTAATCTTATACGGCGACCTTATCTTAAATGAAGATAGCCGACGTTTACCACATCAGGATATAGAACGCTACGCCTATGTTTTAGAACCCTTGGCAGAAATAGCGCCGGATTTAACGCACCCCATCAGCCAGCAGAGCTATGCTACGCTTTGGCAAAACTTTGATAAAACCAACTTAAGGCAAACGCGTTTGGAATTAGGCAGCCTGGTTTAGCTATATATAAGAACTGTCGTATTAAGTTACGTTCACGCCGATATTTAGCGGCTTAAATCCCAGCAGTTAATTAATCATCTTTTTTTTCAATCGCTTCTGGTTGGTCATGGAAATTAGCCATATCAAATTGACTATAATCAATGGCTTCTTTCGGTGTAAAAAAACGTGAAAACAATAACCCCACCTCAAATAGCATCCACATAGGCACTGCCAGTAAGGTTTGGGAAACAGCATCTGGCGGAGTCAGAAACATGGCGACAACAAAGGCACCAACTATCACGTATGGTCGTTTTTCAGATAAGCCCGCCGGGGTTATCAAGCCCGCCCACACCATCACTATAGTAAAAATGGGTACCTCAAAACAAATACCAAACGCAAAAAACAGCGTCAATACAAAATCTAAATATTTAGAAATATCCGTCATTACTGCCACACCGGCGGGTGCAGCGGCAGTTAAAAAACCAAAAACCAAAGGAAACACAACAAAATAAGCAAATGCAACCCCAGTAAAAAACAATAATGTACTGGCAATCAGTAAGGGGAAGATCATGCGCTGCTCACGCTTATATAAGCCCGGCGCTACAAAGGCCCAAAACTGATATAGGATAAACGGTATTGAAATAAAGACAGCGACAACTAAAGCTAATTTAAATGGCGTAAAAAAAGGCGACGCTACATCTATGGCTATCATCGTACTATTGGCTGGCATGTGTTTTAACAATGGCCCCGCCAATAAGCTATAGATTTCATTAGCTTTGGTAGCCAAACCTAAAAAAACCAGCAACACCACTAGGACTATACGCAAAAGCCGATCACGCAGCTCTACCAAATGGCTCATAAACGGCTGTTCTGCCGACTCATGATACTCATTGTTGCTCATGTTGTTCCGTACTAGTTTTTGCTGGTTTTGGACTTGAATTTAACAAAACTTTGTCGCTAGACATCGTGTCTTGCAATGCCGCTTTCGCATCCACTACAGTTTGTTGTATGCTGTTAAGCTCGGACTCTTGGGCATTAAGCATCTGACGCATTTCTTCAGCATGTAACTCATCTTTAATTTCAGCTTTGACTTGAGCCACCATCGTGCGGGTTTTACCCAACCAAAACCCAGCCAAACGAGCCACTTTGGGTAAGCGTTCAGGCCCTATAACGAGTAAAGCCACTAAACCTATCATACAAATTTCGGAAAAGCCGACTTCAAACATAAAAAGATTAAACTTTATCGTTATTTTTTGGCGTCGCTTCAGCATCAATGGTAGGGTTTTCATGTCCTGCCATCGTTTTATCGTCTTCGCCTTCTTTCATCGCGGAGCGGAAACCCCTAATGGCCCCACCCAAATCTGAACCCAGGTTGCGTAGGCGCTTGGTGCCAAACACCACGATAACAATGGCCAACACCACTAACAAATGCGGAATACTAAACCCCATACCGACTCCTTATTGCTTGAATTAATTTTAACAGTCCACTTATTTGGTGCGACTTGCCTTTTCTGCCAAGCCGGATAAACCAAACCTGCGCTGTAATTCCTGTAACACATCCTCAGGATGTAAGCCTTGATGGGCTAACAACACCATGCAGTGAAACCACAGGTCCGCAGTTTCATAAATTATTTGTTGCTTATCACCTGATTTACCCGCGATGACCGTTTCAGTTGCTTCTTCGCCTATTTTTTTTAAAATACTATCTATGCCTTTAGTATAAAGGCTAGCGACATAAGACTTATCTGCCGGCTCAAGTTTACGCTGCTCCAAAATCTGCGCAAGTTGCGCCAATACATCATTCATTTTTTATAGATTATTTCTGGATCTTTTAAAACCGGCTCTATCGTTTCCCATAGCCCATTTACTAAACGCCGGTAAAAACAACTTTCCCGTCCTGTATGACAAGCAATGCCGCCTTGCTGTTCAACTTTAAGCAAAATAACATCCTCATCACAGTCTACAAAAATTGCCGACACTTTTTGGCGGTGTCCGGATTCCTCACCTTTACGCCACAATTTCTTACGCGACCTAGACCAGTATACGGCATAGCCCTCGGCTGCCGTTAAGGACAGCGCTTCCCTATCCATCCAGGCGAACATCAAAATCCGCTCCGAGCCAACTTGCTGGGTAATTACAGGTACCAAACCCTCAGCAGTCCAACGAATTTCGTCTAGCCATAAGGTGTTCATAGCAACCTAACCTCTATGCCTTGATCTGCCATGTATTGTTTAGCTTGCAACACAGTAAATTCAGCAAAGTGAAAAATGCTCGCCGCTAACACGGCTTCAGCTTTACCTTCTATGATACCTTCTGCCAAATGTTCCAGTTTACCAACACCACCTGAAGCAATCACGGGAACCGCTACAGCATCGCTTACCGCCCTAGTCAAGGCTAAATCAAAGCCCGCTTTAGTACCATCCCTATCCATACTGGTCAGCAAAATTTCACCGGCACCGTAAGCCACCATTTTTTTTGCCCATTCAATGGTATCTAGCCCTGTCGCTTTACGTCCGCCATGGGTAAAAATTTCCCATTTATCAGGTTCATTTGGGGTACTGACCTTTTTTGTGTCTATCGCCACCACAATACATTGGGCACCAAATCGGTCTGAGGCATCACGCACAAACTCTGGGCAGGATACTGCGGCACTATTAATGCTAACCTTATCAGCACCTGCCTTGAGCATATGCTGAATATCATTCAATGTTCTGATACCACCGCCTACTGTTAACGGGATAAACACTTCACTGGCCACTTGCTCAACTACATGTACCATAGTCTCGCGGTCATGATGGGTCGCCGTAATATCCAAAAAGGTTAGCTCATCAGCACCTTCCCGATCATAACGCCGGGCAATTTGGACAGGATCACCTGCATCGCGGATATCAACAAACTTTACCCCTTTAACGACACGCCCATTATCGACATCCAGGCAGGGTATAACGCGCTTAGCCAAGCTCATATCAAAAACTTTCAGCCAATTTTTCGGCCTCGGCAAAATCTAAAGTACCTTCGTAAATTGCCCTGCCGGTAATAGCCCCCATAATGCCCTCATGGGCAACAGCACCCAGGCTACGTATATCATCAATATTGGTGATGCCACCCGACGCGATCACTGGAATTTTTATAGATCTCGCTAAGCGCGCGGTAGCCTCAACATTTACCCCTTGCATCATACCATCACGGGAGATATCAGTATAAATGATGGCTTCAACCCCATCAGATTCAAAATGTTGGGCTAAATCAATCACATCATGCTTGGATAGTTTAGACCACCCGTCTATGGCTACTTTACCGTTTTTAGCATCCAACCCCACAATAATCCGGCGCGGATACTCCATCGCCATATCCCGGACAAAGTGAGGTTCATTAACCGCTTTAGTACCGATGATGACATATTCAACCCCGGCATCCAAATAAGCCTGTATGGTCTCTTCATCTCGTATACCGCCGCCTATTTGCACGGGAATATTAGGATACGCTTCAACTATGGCATGGATGACTTCTGCATTTTTTGGCTTACCCGCAAACGCACCGTCCAAATCGACTAGATGTAACCGCCTTGCCCCTGCCGCAACCCAACGCCCCGCAATCGCGACGGGATCATCAGAAAACACCGTATTGTCATCCATTCGCCCCTGCCGAAGACGGACGCATTTGCCTTCTTTTAAATCAATTGCAGGTATTAATAGCATAATTCATTGAACCTCGGTAAACATATTGCAGCAAAACTATTTTGGGGGGGTTGCATTAAATCGAGCCATCCCAATGCAGGAAGTTTTTCAGCAGTTGCAATCCTGCGGTATGGCTTTTCTCTGGGTGAAACTGCACAGCAAATATACTATCTTGCGCTAAGGCACAGGCAAACGCTGTTGGGTAATCGGCACTTGCCACAACTGCGGCCTGGTTGTCAGGTTTGGCATAATAACTGTGTACAAAGTAAAAACGTGTGTGTTGCGGGATATTTTCCCATAACGGGTGTGGCAGTTGCTGCACGTGGTTCCAACCCATATGCGGTATCTTAAGGCGATAACCTTGCGCGTCCACAATGCCTTCCTGAAACCTAACCACGTGGCCGGGAATAATATCTAAACACTGGCTATGGTTATTTTCTTCGTTGTCTGTCAATAACGCTTGCATACCCAAACAAATTCCTAGCAGCGGTTTTTTGCTGGCGGCCGTTTCCCGGACTATAGCAGCCAAGCCCGTGTCATTCAGTGCTTGCATGCAGTCCCTGATTGCACCTACGCCCGGAAAAACAACCCGTTCGGCTGCTAAAATAATAGCTGGGTCGGCACTAATCAGAACTTTTGTGGCTGGCTCAGCGTGCTGTAAGGCTTTTGCAATCGAGTGCAAATTGCCCATGCCGTAATCGATTATTGCTACAGAAGACATAGGTTTCGTAAATTAAAGGCTACCTTTGGTTGAAGGCACAATGCCTTGCATCCTCGCATCCGCCGTCATCGCCATACGCAATGCGCGGCCAAACGCCTTAAATATCGTTTCAGCGATATGATGGGCGTTGACACCTTTTAAATTGTCAATATGCAAGGTTATGCCGGCATGGTTAACAAAACCTTGAAAAAACTCACGGAATAAGTCGACATCAAACCGGCCGATCATAGCTTTGGGATATTTGACTTCATAAAACAGACCGGGACGCCCCGAAAAATCGACGGTAACCCGCGACAACGCCTCATCCAACGGCACATAAGCATGACCATAGCGATAAATACCTTTTTTATCGCCTATGGCCTGGGCAAAAGCTTGGCCTAAAGTGATACCGATGTCCTCTACGCTATGGTGGTCGTCAATATGCAAGTCGCCTTTAGCGATTATAGCCATATCAACCAAGCCATGCCGGGCAATTTGATCCATCATGTGCTCAAGAAAAGGCACACCAGTTTGAAATGAAGATTGGCCAGTGCCATCTAAATTAATCTTAACCTTAATTTGAGTTTCAAGCGTATTACGCTCTACTTCAGCCGTACGTTGTTCCATGCCTAGATTATATGGGTGATACCTGTAATCATTCTACTATGAATTTGCAAAATTGCTTGCTCACCGTAAAAACTTGCCGATAAACCAATGCGCCTAACCATACATCTTGGTTTAAGGCGCACCTAAGTTTAGCTTAAGACTTCGAAGCGCGCTTACGTTCGTTTTCAGTCAACAACTTTTTACGTAAACGGATAGATTTTGGCGTAACCTCGACTAATTCATCTTCGTCTATAAATTCCAAGGCCTGCTCTAAGGTCATTTTTTGGATAGGCGTTAAAATTAAATTTTCATCAGTTCCAGCTGCGCGAATATTAGTCAGCTGCTTTGCCTTGGTTGGGTTAACCACCAAATCGTTGGATCTGGAATGGATACCGACCAACATGCCCTCATAAACCTCTTCCGCATGTACGATGAATAATTCACCACGCTCCTGCAAGGCAAACAAACCATAAGCCAGCGCCTTACCCTGCACCATGGAAACTAAAACCCCACGTTTACGTGTGCCAACTTCGCCTTTTTTCATCGGTCCATAATGGTCAAACACATGATATAACAGCCCTGAACCTGAAGTCGCTGTCATAAATTCTGTTTGAAAACCAATCAATCCCCGTGATGGCATCATATATTCAAGACGAATACGGCCTTTGCCATCAGGCACCATATTTAGCAAGTCACCTTTACGTTCACCCAATTTTTCCATAATGGAGCCTTGGTGAATTTCTTCAACTTCAACTGTCACCATTTCAAAGGGTTCACACTTTTCGCCATCAATTTCCCGTAGTATCACTTCAGGTCGGGAAACCCCAAGCTCAAACCCTTCGCGGCGCATATTTTCAATTAACACCGAAAGATGCAGCTCACCACGGCCAGAAACTTTAAATTTATCTGGGTCGCCCGTGTCTTCCACTTTTAAGGCCACGTTATGCTGGAGTTCTTTTTCCAAACGGTCACGGATTTGCCTTGATGTAACAAACTTACCTTCCTTTCCGGCAAAAGGTGAGTTATTGACTTGAAAGGTCATGGTGACCGTAGGTTCATCTACCGTTAATGGCGGTAATATTTCAATGCAATCAGGATGGCACAGCGTATCGGAAATTTCTAATTTCTCAATGCCGGTAAAGGCAACAATGTCACCTGCCCGAGCTTCTTCAACTTCCACACGATCCAAGCCGTGAAAGCCAAACACTTGTAAAATTTTACCTCGGCGCTCAACACCTTCGCGGCTGACGATGACCACTTGCATATTTGGTTTGATTGTACCCCGCTGGATACGGCCTATACCTATAACACCGACATAGGTATTGTAATCCAGGGTAGTCACTTGCATTTGGAAAGCCCCTTCAAGGTCAACTTTTGGTGGGCTGACTTTGTCAATAATGGTCTCAAACAAAGGCGTCATATCACCATCATCGACTGTTACTTCAAGACCTGCATAACCATTTAACGCCGAAGCATACACAATTGGAAAATCAAGTTGCTCATCCGTAGCGCCAAGTCGATCAAACAAATCAAAGGTCTGGTCAACCACCCAATCAGGGCGGGCACCTGGACGGTCAATCTTATTAATCACGACGATAGGGTGTAATCCCAAAGCAAAGGCTTTTTGGGTAACAAAACGGGTTTGCGGCATGGGCCCATCAACGGCATCCACTAACAACAATACAGAATCCACCATCGACAAAACGCGCTCGACTTCACCACCAAAATCAGCATGACCCGGCGTATCAACAATATTGATATGATAGCCATTCCAATCTAACGCCGTATTTTTGGCTAAAATGGTAATACCGCGCTCTTTTTCCAGATCATTAGAGTCCATCACCCGTTCTGTAAGTTTTGCATGCGCAGCAAAAGTACCTGATTGCTGTAGCAGCTTGTCAACCAATGTCGTCTTACCATGGTCAACGTGTGCAATAATTGCAATATTCCTTAATTTTTCAATCACTTTAATGTACTCTAAGTTTAAACAAATAGGGTTAGGCTCTGCTTTTCAGCAAAGATAAAAAAATGTATAAGCAACCGAATGATTAAGCAGGTTTGGTCAAAACCGTTGACTTTTCGTCTTTTAGCTCTGTTCCCAGGGTAGGCCGTTAAATCGCCAACCACCCAGATTCCCTCGGTGCTTGTTGCCATCTAAAGCGCCTTCAAAGCCGTCTACAATGTTGACAAGATGTTGGTAACCAATGGCCTCTAAGGCATTGGCGGCTTCCAGTGAGCGTTGGCCGCTACGGCACAGTAATAAAACTGGCACAGCCAAATCGGGCACCTGTTTTTTTACCTCAGCAACAAATTGGCTATTAACCTGCCAATCGGGAGATTCTTTCCAGGGGATGTGGATAGCACCAATGGGATGCCCCACAAAACCATGTTCCATTTTTGTCCTGACATCAATCAGCACAGCCTGGTTATTACTTTGCAATAAATCCCAGCAAGCCTTAGGTTGCAAATTTTCTATCATAGCGCTTTCCCACAGATACGTTTTTGGCCAATGAATTGGGCTTCGCCCCTCAAACCTTGGTTGCTATTGCCTATTTGCCCATTCTCTCTGTAAAAGAGCACCTTGAGTGGCGAAAACAATTCTAACAGCTCGTTATCAGCGAGTAAGTAAGCAGGATTATTTGGGCCGCGCTGGCTAGTCTTATCGAAAGTATAGGTTTGATAGAACAACAAGCCACCGTCCTTAAGTGCGCCTATTATCGCATCCTTCAAGGTACGGTCAAGGAATCGGCCAATAATAACTACATCAAAACATGGCTTTTCTAGCTTTAAAAGCTCTACCGCCTTTACCGAAGCCTCTACAGGCAAGCCTTGTGCAAGAGCCTGGCTAGCTAACCAACTAATCGCGACAGAAGAAATATCCCAGGCCATCACCTTTAAGCCTTGCTTGGCCAAAAACATGGCATTGGCACCTAAACCGCAGGCCAAATCCAACGCCAGCCCAGTCTTAGGCAATAAAAAAGCGTTTTCCACTAAAACCTGGGCAGGTGTAATTTGCGTCTTGTCAGCTGTACTATAAATTTGATCCCATTTATTGCTTAAAGCCTGCATTACTCAAGGCTAGGCATACTCGCCCGATGTTCTAACCAGGCCTGTAAGAAATCCATGAAACTGCGTACTTTAGCCGATAAATATTTGCGGTGCGGATAAACAGCGTGTATATCTAATGGCGGTAAGGCATAGTTTTCCAAGACCACTTTCAATTTACCTTTTTCTATGTCACTACCCAAAATATATGTGGGCAACATGACCAGACCTAGACCATTTAAGGCGGCAATCCGAATAGGGTGGGCGGCATTCGCTTGAATCCGGCCTGACACATTCATCACAATATAGCCATTCTCACCTTTAAATTGCCATTTATTTCTAGGTGGTATCGCCCAATTGAATAAACAGCTATGGTTAACCAAATCCTCTGGTTTTTCAGGAATACCAAACTTTTCAAAGTATTCTGGTGAACCACAAACCACTTGCGGTGAACTTGCCAATTTTCTGGCGACCATACTGGTATCTTCTAAAGCACCTAAATGGATAGCTACATCAATACCTTCATCAATCAAATCACCCGGGCTGCCCTGTAAAACCATATCCACTGTCAGATCAGGATGTAGTTTTAAAAATTCCGATAATGCCCTAGCAATATGGGTGGCACCTATCACGGGTGGCGCACTAATTTTTAACAAGCCCCGTGGTTCAGTTTGTAAATGAGTTACTGCTGATTCCATTTCATCAACATCGGCCAGCACTTGCTGGCAGCGCTCCAAATAAGATGCCCCCACTTCCGTTAAACTTAAGCTACGTGTCGTCCGATTGAATAATCGGGTGCCTAAATTGCTCTCAAGTTGCATGATATGCTTAGTCGCCATCGCCCTAGAAATGCCTAAATCACGGGCACCACCTGCAAAGCTGCCGGACTTGGCTACCCGCACAAATACATTCATGCTTGTTAATTTATCCACAAAAACCCCTAAGCCACTGATATAAAGTATGAAGCGGCAATCCTTCAGGCGTCTGGCTAGTGTATCGCTAATTTAGAAATAAACTAGCCAGACCAAAAAGATTGAACAGTTAATATTATGTTTTATATTCTAAAAGGAAACAATAAATTTATTATTAGCCTAATTGTATCCAATAAAGATCCTTGTATACTAGCACCATGTTTTCAATGTAGCCTTGGCCATTGAAAAGCAATAGGTTGCAAATCTAGCCTATTAATGCTGTACACCTCCTGGTGTTGTACCTACAAGCAGATCCTCCTCATATATTCTGCTTGATTTTTCAGCCTCTCTTTGCCTTGCACTGAGGGGTTTTTTTTATTCCACCGCATTAACTACAGCTTATTCAACCCTCGTCACAACTCATCCGCTGATACTCAGGAACCAATTCTTGTAATATCCCTAATAACGCCTGGGCGCCACTTTTTTGGCAAGCCCGATCAAGCTGTTCTATGTGCGTAGCCCAAGCAGCCTTGTTATAAAGCCTAGCTTGCGCCAATAAAAGTTTTTCATAACCTGTCGCCTGTAATAATTCATGCTCATGAAATAATTCTTCATGTAATTTTTCACCCGGCCGCAGTCCAATATATTTTATTTCAATATCGTCGCCAACACGTTTACCGCTTAGTCTAATCATTTGTTCCGCCAAATAATTTATTTTAATCGGCTCCCCCATGTTTAGTACATAAACTTCACCACCTTGGCCTACGACTTCCGCTTGCATGATTAACTGGCACGCTTCCGGTATGGTCATAAAATAGCGGCTAATTTCTGGATGGGTGACAGTTACTGGCCCGCCCGCCTTAATTTGTTCACGAAACAGAGGTACAACACTACCTGCTGAATCCAATACATTACCAAAACGCACAGTAATAAATCGGGTAGCTGTTTCACTGTTTAAATTTTGGCATAAAATTTCTGCCGCCCTTTTGGTTGCCCCCATAATATTGGTGGGGTTGACGGCCTTGTCCGTGGAGATGAGAATAAACTTTTCCACCCCAGCCGCAATCGCATTCTCAGCAACAACTTTAGTGCCTATCACATTATTAAGCACTGCCTCACACACCTGGCTTTCCAATAACGGTACATGTTTATACGCCGCAGCATGAAATATAACCTGGGGTTTAAAATTTTCAATTGCGTTCTGGATGGACAAACGATTGGTTATATCACCCAAAACCACGACATGGGTATTTTCTGAGCCTAGCTTTTTCAGCACATTATCAATCTTATATAAATTAAACTCGGATTGATCAAATACAACTAATTTACTGGGCTTAGTACGCATTAATTGCTTACAAAGTTCTGAACCGATAGACCCCCCGCCGCCGGTCACCATGATACGTTTACCCGCCAAACTTTCGGTAATACGCGGCCAATCCAATTGAATAGGCTCCCGGCTTAAAACATCTTCAATGGAGACATCACGCAATATTTCGCGAGTACTTGTGCCCGCCAGAACATCTTTTACCGAAGGTAAGGTTTGAAAGGGCACCCCACATAATTCGCACACATCCACGATATGACGCATTTGCCTATCCGTCGCTGACGGCACAGCGATCAAAATAACTTCAATATTCAAAAGTTTGACAAATTCAGGCAGTTTATCGGTTGCACCTACTACCCGTAAGCCCCTAATTTCGCATTTGCGTTTGTGTGCCGCATCATCAACAAAAGCGACCGGTACATAGCCTGAATTACGTTCGCCCAACAAATCCCTTACCAACATATCACCCGCAGTGCCAGCACCCACGATTAACGCCCGTTTACCGGTACGCTCCATCAGCACATTTTCTTTCCAAAAACGGTAACACATGCGCGGTACGCTTAACAATAACAGCAATAAAAACATATACAACGGCGGCACGGCACGGGGAACACCATGTAACCGGTCATACAAAAAAAAGCTGATTAATATTAGGCTAATACCAATAAGAACAGATTTGCTGATCCTGATTAAATCGGGCATGGACGAAAACCGCCAAACGCCTCGGTATAAACCCAGCATCCAAAACACAACGCCTTGGATTAATAAGACATAAGGCAGATCCCGTTTTAAATCTAGCAAAAAATTGCCTGGAATTTCGGCCAAATTAAAGCGTAGCCAATAGGCTCCTGCCCAAGCAGCACCCGTCATCATTAAATCGTGGAGAAAGATAGTGGTACGCGAACGAAATTTAAATTTTGCCAACACAAATTTGACGCTAAAGTAATATATAAAGCGCCGCAGTATAGCAAATTTAACTAGCTAGGACTTGCCGGCATTAAACTTAACGGCAAGAATACCTAACGGTAAATAAGCCATACTTAAAGCAGCAACATTAAAAACCGGGAATTTTGCAGCCAAAAATGCTAACGGTAGCAACCAAAACACATTTATCCCTGCTACTGCCAAGAGGGTTTTAAGATGCCCATATTGCCTAGCCGCGTGTTGGTAAGCATGGCTACAATGGGCTAAATACCATTTTTGCCCGGACAGATAACGCCGAATTAAGGTGACAGTGGCATCACTAATAAACACAGCGAGTAATATTAACCCGACAAAAAGCAAGTTAGCACTGAGTTGCGTAGACATCAGAATCAGTACACCTAACACAAACCCCAAAAAACCACTGCCTACGTCGCCCATAAAAATTTTAGCTGGCGGCCAATTCCAAAGTAAAAAACCCGCAGATGCTAAGGCTAAACTCAACGCCATAACACTCAAATGCGGATCTAAATCACATAAAAACCAGGCCAATGCCGCTGAAACAAAGATCGCCTCGGAAGCGGCAATGCCATCAATACCATCCATAAAATTATACAGATTGAGTAGCCACACCAAACCTAACACGGCAACCATATCACCAAGTAAACCTAAATTAAGGCTAATAGGGCCAATTGCTAGCAAGGGCAAACCGTTTAACCCATAAACTGCTGCCACAGCCGTAATTAAATGCACAGCAAACCGCCAACGCGCCGGCACATGTTGATGGTCATCCCAAAAGCCAATAGCCGCTACCATTAAACCTAAGCCCAGCGCTATAAAATCTGCCCATTTAAGGCTGCCAACCCAAAACTGCCAGACTAAAACTAAGAAAAACACTAGGGCAATTGCCAAGCCACCACCTCTTGGTGTCGGCATTTGGTGGGAACTTCGTGGGTTAGGGACATCCAAGAGCTTTTTAAGCGCGTATTGCCTAATCAAGCAAACGCTGCCCAACGAAAACAAAAAAATGCCTACACACAACACTAAGCCTAGCCAAGAGAACATAGGAATTAAACAGTGGCTATACAATCCTGACACGATATTTTTTTAACCTGCAATATAAATCTAGTCATGATGGCCCTATCAAAATAATGGACTACTGCACTTAGGCATAAATTATCTTTGAACGCCCGGCTGCCTAGCCCCATCAGAATAAGCCCTCATATTGTCACTACGCCAATGTAAAACGGTTAAAATACAGACTCCCGAGCATGCCGCTGGTAAAGCCCTTATTGCCCAAAACTTGTTTGATTCGGCAATCCCCATATAAACAGACTAGCTTAAAGACGTTTCAACCTGTTATCTACATAATGCCGTGCGGTTTGCAATAAAGCCTCATCCAAACTAATTTTAGGTGACCAGCCCAGCAAAGCGCAGGTTTTCTCCACATCCACTTGTAAGTTACCACATAAGCGTTGCGCCAACCCTGCCTTCCCCAGGACTGATAATAAGCCTTGCAGCCAACGCATCGGCACTGGCAGCAACCTAGGTTGTTTGCCCATTGCCGCGGCAAGGCGCTTGATAAGCTCAGTAGTTGATACATTTTCGCCATCACTGACTAAAAAAACGTGATTGGCCGCAGATGGATGCTGTAAACACAGCATTATTAAATCAAGCAAATTATCCAAGGCAACCAAACTACGGCAATTATTAATGCGGCCTAAAGGTAGCGGCCAACTTTGATGTATAGCTTTTAGCAGCGTATGAAAATTAGCCTTAACAGCCGGGCCATAAACCAGAGGCGGCCTAATCACCACTAGCTCCATGCCCGTTTCTAAAGCTATTTGATGTAAACCAACCTCAGCTTCATATTTCGACTGGGCATACGCACCCTCCGGATTGGGCTTATCGTCGGCCGTAAACGGCAGGTTAGGCAATGTGTATTCACCATTGACTTTAAGCGTGCTCAAAAAAATAAAGCGTTTTACGCCAGCACGTGCCGCTTGCCGGGCAAGATTCAAACTACCCTCAACATTGGTTTTACGGAATGCCAGCAACGGATCCGCCGCACGCTCTCGCATAACATGCACCCGTGCAGCTAAATGCACAACTACATCAACCCCCATTAAGGCAGGCTTGCAATTTGTCCGCCCGTCCAACGCAGCCAAGCTAAATAGGCGTACCCCTAAAGGCAAATTAGCAGATAGACTCCTGACAGCTGCATTTACCTGATGGCCTTGGGCGATTAAGCTTGCGCATAACGCTTGGCCTATAAAACCAGTAGCGCCTGTTACCAAAACTTTACTCATGGCAACAGCTCTTGATATAACACGAGGGTTTCTTTAATTACTTGGGCTTCTGAAAATTGGCTTACAACTAACTCCCTACCTTGCGCCCCCATAGAAAGCCTTAACTCAGGATTATTAATCAATGCTAGCAGTGCTTGCCCTAAGGCATCAACATCATGTGGCGAAATTAAAAAACCATTGATACCTTGCCGGACAATTTCACGACAACCCGGCATGTTCGTGGTGATAATCGGCCTTCCGCAAGCTGCCGCCTCAATTAAAATTCTCGGCACACCTTCACCATAAAAACTCGGCAACACAATAATATGAGAGCGGTTAATTAATTCAGGCATATTAGTTTGCATGCCTAACCATTCGATAACCCCTTCCTTATGCCAGTCCTCTAAAACACGTATAGCAATGGCCCTATTTGATGACGCATCAATAATACCAGCCACTTGTATGATGAACTTTACCCCAAGTGTGCGTAAATTTCGGCCAGCTTGTACTAAATCGCCTAAACCTTTATCCCATAATAAACGCGCGGCAAATAAAATAACGGGGGTATCGCTGACCATTTCAGGGCTCGGATAATAAAGCGCCGTATCGACACCAGCGCCTAAAATTGTCACTGCTTCAGAGGCATGGCATAAGCGGGTAGTCACAAAATAATGTTGGTCATCTTTGTTTTCAAAAATGATCTTGCGGATGTTTTGGCCAGTTTTTAGCCATTTAAATAACAGCCTGACCAAAGGCCGAATGCATTTGATAGTCCAATGTTGGTTGGAAAAGACTGTACCAGTCCCAGTAACACTTAAAACATAAGGTGCTTTAATCCAATACGCAATTAAACCAACATAAATATTAGGCTTTATGGTAATTGCATGAACTAAACTCGGTGTAATGCTTTTAAGTAACCTAAAAAGCCCGACTAGCTCATTAATATTTGCAAAAATATTTATAGAGTTGCGATTTAGCTGCCAAGGGTGGCAAATAAAACCATAATTTGTAAACTCATCCATTAGCTTTGTATCAGTAACGCCCAAGACCAAATGCACCTTAGCGCCTGAATATAACACGGCCAGAGCACGTTTTAGCCAATGCAACTTAAAATACCAATCTACGTTAATTACATAAACGAATGTCAAGGTATCATTCATCTTTTGCAAAACAGACGTCCCTTTAGGCAAAAAGTGTATCGCTGCAAATAAGTTTCAACCATCATTTTTAACCCGTAGTTGAGGGCTTCAATTTTTTACCAATAACATAATACGGATATAAAATGAATCCAAAGCACGCTGCCGATATACCCATTTCTCCCAAAACAAGACTTTGCATTTCTGGAAACAGACTTGGTAACCGCCAAAAACCAGCTTAATCCGTTGCTTGGTCATAGCATCCAACTCGTCAGCGTAACGTTGCAAAAAACAAAATGCCTGCAGCTCCAGCTTATGTTGGCTGTTGCCCACCATAAAGCGTTTAATGCGCGCCAACCATCTCACAATACCTTGATTAGCACCTATCGTGTTTGCTCCATGTTGGCGGTACAAAATACATGCTTGCTGGTCAAAAATCACTTTACCTAAGGCGCTGATAACAATATAAAACCACCAATCGTGCATAATAATGTCATCTGCGGGGATTATGCGTCCAACCAATAACTGCCGGGCTTGTTGGTTGATTACCACGGTACATCCTGTGACTACATTTTCTATTAGGGCATTTCCCAATTGCAACGGTCGACCGGGTAACTCTGACAGTCGATTAACCTGAAGCGCCTTATCGGTAATCCATTGGCGACTACAATACAATAATGCTTGACTGCTATCTTCTTGCTGTAAACAGGCCACTGCCCGGCTGAGTTTTTGAGGCAACCAAACATCATCCTGATCACAAAAAGCATAAAAGCCTGCGTTTGCGTCGGCGTGTTCCAACAACTCAAAAAAGCTTTTAGCCGCCCCCAAATTTGAACCGGCGGTTACTTTTATCGTTAGTTTAGCGTTGTATTTAGCGATTATATCCAAAGTGCTATCCGTGGAACCGTCGTCCCGAATACGCACTGTAAAATTGGTAAAGTCTTGTTGCAAAAGACTACTTAGCAACTCATCCAAATAGGCACTACCATTGTAAGTTGATAACAGAATTTCTACAGCAACGGCCATAACTCGATATGCTTATAGCTGCATCAGTTTTGCTGGTACGCCCCAAAAGGCTAGCGGCTCATAATCTGGATAAGGGAAATACCCTCGATTTAATTGGATAGCGCTTGCTTTATCCAAACAACGCTGCTGGACTAAATCTAACACTGAAATTGGCGTACCGCTGGCGCAATTAATTACCCCATGACAATCTGGGTGCTCCAGTACATCTACAAAATTACGTGCCACTTGGGCAATCGGTAAATAATCCCTTAATTGATCGCCCATCGACATATTGAAACTAGTTTGACCCTCATCAATTGCCCTATCCAACTGGGCTAATAAGCTATTGGCATTCTGACCTACGCCATGCATATAAAATAGCCTTAGCCATTGTAAAGTAAACGGATGTAACTTTTGCAAAAGCTGCAATGATTTGCGTAAAGCGTCTTTAGCAAAACCATAAGGTGTCGTTGGATGGGTGTCCATATCTTCCGTTAACGGCCCGAACTGCATTCCGTATTCCAGACAAGTACCGGCAATGATGACCTGGGACACACCAGCGCTGACTGCAGCTTGTAAAAAAGCAAGATCTGCCACCAAGTTCTGGCTGATATGAAAAAAATCGCGGTAATTGGGTAATCCAGGCCAAGCCAAATGTACTAAAATTTTGGGGCAATCAGAAATCTTTAATAATGTATCAAAATTATGATGTAAATCACATTGGATATATTCAACACTGTCATACCAGGGCATAGCTTGCGCACGCGCACTGTCCCTTGCAACAGCAACCACGCTATGGCCTCTGGCCAATAATTCACTGGTGACATGCCGACCGACAAAACCAGTCGCCCCGGTAACGGCTACCCGCATGGCAAAAGCCTTAGTTCAGGTACTGCAGTGACAAATTGGCCGCCCCAAGACTGTACGTCTTGCTGTTGGCGCATCACTTCCTCGGCAATGTTCCAAGGCAAAATTATAATAATGTCAGGTTTACGGATAGCCATTTCTGAAGGCGACAAAATAGGGATATGGCTACCAGGCAAAAATTTGCCTTGTTTTGACGCGGCTGCATCACAGACAAAATCAATTAAATCATGTTTAATACCTGCATAATTGATTAAAGTATTCCCTTTTGCTGCCGCACCATAGGCGGCAATGGATTTACCAGCACGTTTTTGTTCAATGAGAAACGCTAGAAAATCGTTTTTGACCTTATCCGCTTGACCTTGAAATTTTTGATATATCGCCAGATTTTGTAGACCAAACGCTTTTTCTTTTTCCAATAAGGCAGGTACTGTGGGTTCGGTTGCCCTGGGATCATTTTGATGACAACCATAAATACGTAAACTACCGCCATGAGTAGGCAATTGCTCGACGTCAAACACCCGTAAGCCTGCGTTTGCAAAAATGCTGGCTACGGTAATTAACGAAAGATAAGAAAAGTGCTCATGATAAACAGTATCAAATTGATTTTGTTCAATTAAGTTCAACAAATGCGGAAACTCTAAATTAATAGTTCCACCCGCTTTAAGGGCGATGCGTAAACCTTTGGTAAAATCATTAATATCGGGGACATGGGCATATACATTATTACCGCAAATCAAATCTGCTTGTTGGCCACTTTCAACAATGCCGGTAGCTGTAACCACACCAAAAAACTCACGTAATACGGGCACACCCATTGTTTCAGCAGCATCAGCGGTACTATCGGTTGGTTCTACGCCTAAACAGGGAATACCTGCCGCAACAAAATTTTTTAATAAATAACCATCATTAGAGGCTACTTCGATAACAAAACTCTGATGCGTTAATCCAAGCCGCTGGCTAATACTTTCGACATAAGCTGCCGCATGTGCCAGCCAAGTTTGGGAGGTTGAGGAAAAATAAGCGTAATCGCGAGCGAACAAAAGTTCTGCAGCCGTATAATCTTCCGTTTGCACTAACCAGCAATGTTCGCAAACATATAATTTCAAAGGAAATGACAACTCCGGTGCCTGTAGTTGATCCCTGGATAAATACGCATTTGAGGGTGGTGCATAGCCCAAGTCCAGAAAAACATGCTGCAATTCATTTTGACAGTGACGGCACTTCATAAAACTATTCCTTTAAAGTCTTCTTTTAAATAGGGATGGCTTATATCCCTTGATGATATATCCGCAGCAACTAATGGCCAATCAATGTTGATGGCAGGATCGTCAAAACGCAAACCACCCTCTGCTGCTGGTGTATAAAGCGCGGTATGCAAATACAATAATTCGCTCTTTTCTTCCAATACCTGAAAACCATGCGCACAACCCGCCGGAATCAACATGGCCAAGCGGTTATCAGGTGTTAGTTCTTGCCCCACCCACTTTAGAAATGTTGCTGAACCTTGTCTAAGATCAACAGCCACATCAAAAACACGGCCTTTAAGGCAACGCACAATTTTTATTTCTGCGTGTGGTGGATTTTGGTAATGTAAGCCTCTAACCGCACCTATTTGGTGGGTAATCGAATGATTAATCTGTACAATAGGCTTCCCTTGAAGTACCGATTGCAATTCTTGCTGGCAAAATAACCTGGCAAACGCACCGCGATGGTCTTCAAAGGCACCTGTTTCCAAAACCATCACATCTGGAATAGATGTTGTCCGACAATTAATACTCACAACAGCGCTTCCCCTGCCCAACAAAGCTGTTTTTCTTGCGCTTTTTGGTAATACCTTTCTAGCTGTGAACCTGTCATTATCGCATTATCTTCTAACCAAGCTTTATACCAGGCTGCGGTTTCGGCAATGCCTTCTTCAAATGTCCACACAGGCCGCCACTGCAATGTATCCCTGGCCTTACTACTATCAAGGTGTAATAATTGGGCTTCATGCGGTTGAGGTGTGTCACAACAATGCCAAGTGACTGAAGGCCAGCTGGATTGTAATGCCGCCAAAACGTGTTGGACTTGCCGGTTACCCTCTCTTTCGGGGCCAAAATTCCAAGCCTCGGCACAGGCTGTATTACCGCTTAATAATTGTTGGCCTAGCACGAGATAACCTGAAAGACACTCTAGGACATGTTGCCATGGTCGCGTTGACTTAGGTGAGCGTATTTCTAAAGCTTGCCCTATTGCCAATGCCCGGACTAAATCTGGAATCAACCTATCCTCAGACCAATCGCCACCACCAATAACATTTCCCGCTCTTGCCGTTGCCAATAATGGACTGCTAGGATTGTTAAAAAATGCTTTACGATAACTACGCGCGACAAGCTCACTTCCTGCTTTAGAGGCGCTATAAGGATCATGCCCGCCTAGGTGGTCAGTTTCCCTATAGCCCCATACCCACTCGTTATTTTCATAACATTTGTCAGTCGTCACCACGACTATGGCAGATAAACTTTCAAGCTGGCGGCACGCATCCAATACATTTGCCGTACCCATTACATTGGTAGCCCAGGTTGCAAGCGGTTGCTGATAAGACCGCCGAACCAGCGGCTGAGCTGCTAAATGAAAAACTATCTCAGGTTTAATTTCGGCAATTTTCTGGTGTATTAAGTGTTCATCTCGAATATCAATATAAAAAGATGCCATATCTAAGTTAAGCATGCCCCAATGATTGGGCGATGTTTCTGACGGTAGCGATATGCCTGACACTTCCGCACCCAGAAGTTGTAGCCAATAGGCTAACCAGCTACCTTTAAAACCCGTATGACCGGTAATTAAAACCTTACGGCCGTGATAAGCATGACCAAACATCACCAATTTTTCCAAGGTGCATTGCCCATAGACCAAAGTTCTTCAAGATGATTTTTATCCCGTAAAGTATCCATTGCTTGCCAAAAGCCTCCGTGCCGATACGCCGAAAGCTGCCCTTTTGCCGCTAATGTCTGCAAAGGCTGTTGCTCCCAAACCGTATCATTGCCTTCAATAAAATCCAGAACACCTGGTTCTAGCACAAAAAAACCCCCATTAATCCAAGCCCCATCACCCGCTGGTTTTTCTTGAAAATGCTGTACTGCGCCATCTTCTATTTGCAATGCCCCATAACGTCCAGGTGGTTGGATGGCTGTAACCGTCGCCAAGCGCTTAGCCGATTTATGGTAAGCAATTAAATGCGATATATCAATATCAGAAACCCCGTCACCATAAGTAAAGCAAAATGATTCGTTCTCAATATAGTCAGCCACCCGCTTTAAACGACCGCCAGTCATTGTCTGCTCACCCGTATCCACCAATGTTATTTTCCAAGGCTCGGCAAATTTTTGGTGTATTTCCATTTTATTTTCACGCATACAAAAAGTCACATCTGACATATGTAAAAAATAATTTGAAAAATATTCCTTGATCACATAGCCTTTATAACCAAGGCAAATAACAAAATCATTAATACCATGATGCGAGTACATTTTCATAATATGCCAAAGAATCGGCTTGCCACCAATTTCTATCATGGGCTTAGGTTTTAAATGAGATTCTTCACTAATACGGGTGCCTAACCCACCCGCAAGAATTATTGCCTTCATAACACTCCAAAATTAATAATTTACGGTTATTATTAAAGTTTTTATAACCGCCAACACATTTCTAGGTTTTGTTTTAATTATTCAAGGGATCCCAATAAAAGAAATTTCTTGTATATAAAAATGATCATAAGTTGGGTCATTGTTATTACCTGCAGACACGTTGATATAAACTTTCCCTACCGAACCTTGCTGCCAGTTTATCGTGAAATACTGCTCCCCCCGATCCGCCAGGTTCTTAACGGGGTCAAGTATACGGCTCCAACGGTTATATTCTTTACCATTGGGCTGAATTGCCAGCACCTCTAAGCGAACACCATCGGTTTTACTTGATTCAGTGTAGGCATCATCTTGTAGGCCATATTTTATGGTCATCCCAATGCCAGCAGGCGGCACCACTAATTCAGATTGGCAAGGCGCATGCATTGTCAGCAGTGCTTGTTTGCCATTACCTTGGCTTTGTATATGCGGTGGGAATAAACAAGCGCCAGTGTTACCCGCAAGCCCTTGAAGAGCCATCAGTTGCCTAGCCTGATCAGGAAGGTCAGGTTGGCTTACCTCAGGCAAATTAAGTTCATATAAGCGCAATATTATATCTTGCTCCCAAAAACCATGAAATGCGCCTGGTGAAGTCAGCTTAATCTGTTGAACTATTGTGCCAACAGGAACTTCTCTTTGCTGAATTTGCGCAAATGCAAGTGTATTTTCAATCAATGGTGAAAGAAAAAAACCAGCTTCAGCCAATGCAGGTACTAATTGATACCTGTGCTCTGTTTTATCAGCAGTTTGGCTTGAGATTAACACATGCGGTGACTTGTAAAGCATATGGATGATCTTGCCCAAAAAACTTCGCTTGATTGTAATCTCGGCCCAAATCAAACTACTTTGGGCGACCGGCAAATACACCTCTTCATCCCAAGTTATGCGCCGCTCCTGCAATAAGCGATGCTGATATTGTGGTGGATCCTTACGTTTTGAAAGCACTAAAAACCCAGATGAAACATCATTCAAATCATAAAGCGACATTAATAAAGGCCATGATGGGCCATCTGCAAGTGCAGGGTGCCGATTATTGACGCTCAAATCCTTAGCCAGAACTTGAAATAAAATAATGTCTGGCGCTGACTTTGTTTCTAAATGCTTGGCATTCAATAAGGCTAAATTGTTGGTGTGTGCATTTAGCGACAGGAATGCCGGGCGTGGTGTATAAATCAAATTTTCCCGTCCAATCACCAAACCCGTTTGATGTGGGTAAATATCAATGGTATGACCAGCGGGTAAACTAGAACGCGGCAAGAATTGATGGGTGCCCGCCAACGTCGCTTGCCATTTATCGGTAGATATACCTCTCACATCCGCCACAAGACGAGAAAAATTATCCCGCATTCCCGCCATTGCTTGCGCTACGCTTACGATAGGCACATTGGTATTTACCGCCACTATAGCGATACATACAAAGCCAGTTGTTAATGTTATAACATCAACTTTGCCCCACACCGATCCAATTGCCTTAACATTCATAGTTAACTGTTGTTGCAACAGCTGCCCAATAAACCACATAACCGTTATTAATACACCTATGGATTGCTCAATTTGATTACCCCCCATGCCATGTTTAACCGAAACGGCGCAAACAAATACGGTAAACAACAATATCAACCCTGCCTCAGGCTGCCATCGACATGTTCTTGCTACTGTCAAAGTGGAGAGCACGATCAAAAGAACAGCTACATAATAAACCGCAACCAGCCCAAAACTATAAGGTTCCAAAAAGCCTAAAGCCATGGCATCCGCATAACCATTTGACAAATCCAAGCAACGCGATACCCAAATAGGTAAGTTTGTAAGTTGCTGCCCAGCGCTTAACCACGCCAATAAGACCGCTGCTACATAAGCCAAAGGTAATATTGGCCCGCGTTTATGCTTAATATCATTAACCAAAACCATTAAATAGGCCGCGCTGGATACTACAAAAAGGTTGAATTTGGCGAGGGCAACCCAACCCGACAACAAACAAAATGCCAACCAGAGTAATTTTGTAGGCCTGCTGACAGCAAAGCGCCGCCCGTTATTATTGACGCGTATATCCGCTGCCAAGTGGTGATAGGCCACATATAATGCTGGAAATAAAAAATAACCTTCGCGTTGCCCCGTAAACCAAAGCAACATAATAACCACTATGCCACTCCACGTAATAATCTTGTTGGCTAGGCCTTTAGCCTTTTCGGCAGAAAGACGCAACGCTAAAAACACAGCTACCGCAAATGCAATTCGGAAAAAAATAACGATCCAATGATAGATCGAACCTGAATAGGCCGTTAACAGAATACCCCAAGGACCATAAGTAAAAACTAACTGTTCACCATATTGCAGATGCTGTTCTATCAGATATGGCTGTGCTAGCTGAAATGCCACATCAACGCTTAAATCGCCAAGATTATTAATTAGTCTGCTATTAGCTTCAAAAGTACTAAATCCAAAGACGATAATCATTACCAATAAAAAAAGCTGCGCGAGGTAGTTAAACATTAAAAAACGCTACTTTTATTTAACAGGTACTATGGGAGACTGAACTAAGTTTTTTTTCCGCCCATAGACCAACAATGCAGACAAAATTAGCCCAGGTAAGCCAATAACTAATTGTCCCAAGCCAAAGCTAACCGAAATAGCTAGTGCATCGCTTGCAGAAACACCTACAAAGCCCAGGCCTATGACCATTGTGCTCTCCCTTAAGCCCCAGCCGGCAAATGAAATTGGAATAGAAGACAGTAATAAAATAAGGGGTAACATTAACAACTGGACAGTACCCAGTTTAACCTGCATAGCCATTGCTAAAAAAAACACGCTGGCAATCACCAATATTTGTACGACAATAGATAACAGCACGACCCATAGACTTTTTTTAGATGAAAAAAGCACCAACCTAAGGTCTCGAAATAAAACCGCTAAAGGCCGCCCTGCAGGAAAATGCATTAACTTTGCAGCTAAAGCGCCCCCCCCAAAAAACAAACACAGTAACCCCGATAAACTAGCTGCACCTATGCCTATGGCAAGTACTTGTGCTGAGGGGAAGATCTCCCAGCCATAGCAAAGAATAAAAACGGGCAAGATAACTGCCACCATCACTACCAACAAAACTAAAGCAGTAACTCGGTCGCAAACGACACTAATGAGGGCACGCCTTACCGGGATCCCTTCGCGTGATAATAACCAGGCCCTGACCCCATCACCGCCTACTGAGGAGGGCAATACCTGATTAAAAAATTGCCCGACCAAACTCAACTGGGTTGCCAGCCCTAGCTTAATATTGATGCCTAAAATGTGCGCAACTAAATACCAACGAATGCCTGTTAACACAAGTTGCCCCAGCAAGATAACCAGTGCTGCGGCTACTGGCCCTGTTTGTAAACTAGTAAACCGCATTTCTAACGGTGCCAGATCAACCTTGCTCAAAACCAACCAAATTAAACCAACAGTTACACTTAGTTTGAGTATGAAAAAACTCATCTTAATAAAACTCACGACCTAACCTTGCCCATCTTTAAAGAAGTAAATATCGTCATTTAACTTTTAAAAATTCAATTTCTTGTAGAAGTGCCAAGGCAGCCAAGATACAGCCAAAGCGACGAATGTCCAATAGCCAGGAAAAAAAACTTTCCCTAAATCTTTGTTTAAATTAGCTATCACCGCTTTTGCGACTTGTTGTGGAGACACCACGGGAAACAGTAAACGCTGGCCAAAAGATTGCTGTGTTGCAACATAGCCTAAGCGATAAAATTGTATACGTACCTGCGAATGGACTGTTGCATGGCGTAGACTTTCAAAATAGCTCTCCAAACCGCGCTTAGCGGCCGAATAAACCATATTCGACCGTCTTCCCCGTATAGCCGCTATAGACCCAAAACCGACAATATTTGCGGCATGCCGATCAAGTAACTGCGGCAAAAGCTGTGTTGTTAGACTAATGACAGCCGTTAAATTACTATTGATTAGCGCACAAATTTGATCTAATGACAAAAGTCCACAATCTTCCGCATAAGACACACCGATAGGGAAAAATACACTATCGACAGCACCAAAGCTAGCTATGGCATGGCTAACTTGAGCCAAGTATTCAGCTAAGTTTGTAGCATCAACAGCTAGCACGTAGACATCGACATTATAACTGAGCCTAAGGTGCATAGCGTTAGCCTCCAAATCCTGCAAATCACTAGCCACCAACAATAGTGCCGCCCCATCAGCAGCCAAAGCCTCCGCTAATGCCCGCCCAACACCCGCGGATGCGCCAACTACTATTGCCCTCATAGATCTAACCGGGTTGAAAGCTCGGAACGGTACAAACGCTTTGGATCAAAGTTGGTTAATATGGAACGGAATTCTTCTGCACCAGGATAACAAGCATCTAAAACTGCACGAGGTAATCGCGAATCTTTAATCAGATTGGGTCGACCACCCAACGTTATCAAACAGTTATCTAATACAGGCATCAGTTTTTCCACGCTTCGGGTTCTAGGAAAGTTAAGCGCGAAACATATGCCTTTTCCGGTAAACCGTAATAGCTCTGGTTTGCCCCCAAATGCTTTTGCTGACGCCAGACTAATTGCTAAGCCCTCCCCACGAATATATTTTTCGATCATATTGAGATATTCGTTTAATCCATCTTGCGGTAATATCGCCTGATACTCATGAAATCCTCGACGGCCAAACAACTTGAAATACAGTTGTGCCTTGTGCACAGGAAATAAAGCCTGCTCTAATGTTATTAACTTACCCGCTAAAATAGGCTTTTGTTGGTAACGGTAAATAGTATTTAGTAAGTGTACAGAATAAGCGTTAAGCAAGCCTAAAGGCCATGCTGAGCGGGTTTTAGACGTTAATTCCGGTGCTTCAGTATCAGCCGGTTGCGGCATCCTACCGACGCCATCATCCACAAAATTAGCTATATAGAGATAACCACTACCAAATTTTTTGCCTGCACTGGCCATATCGTGCCATGTATACGTAAAATCAGCATTTTGGGCTTGCTCACCTAATTGCTGTAAGCCTTGCTGTACTTCCTCAAACTTTACAGCACTCAACTGGATTAAGGATGCCGGGATTGGGCTGGCACGCAACTTAGCACGAATTATATTACCCGTTAGGCCATAACCACCGCAACTCAATCGAAATAATTCAGGTTCGGACTCACGGGACAATTCGAGCATACCATGGCTGGGATGAAACAATGACAAAGACTCAACTTGGTTTATAAAGGTACCATCGCGGGCTTGATTTTTACCATGCACATCAGCAGCAATACACCCCCCTACAGTAATGCGACCATGGCCAGGCTGCACTGGCAAATATAAATTATGCTGGCTTAGAAAGCGATATAAGGCATATAACGTAATGCCTGCTTCTACTTCTACAATTCTGCTTTTGGCATCAAAACCTAAGATACGATTAAAATTTGCATGGGATACACTGAGCCCTGTATCGATAAAACTTGCGGCTGCATATGACAACCCCGCGCCCCGAGAAATACCCGGCCGTAACATAGATGCCGCATTCCAATATCGGTAACGATCAGGTTGTTCCAACCGACTATTGGCTTTTGTGCCGCCGTCAAAACTAACAAAAGCACAGCCCGTTTGAGGACTTTTTGTAAGCCTTGTTGGTTCTTGGTTATTGAGCAAACTAGGCCTCATCCGGCTGCGTATGCGAATAGCGTTGATGGATGACAGAATTAGGCCGACCCAAACCATTCTTATAAGTCCGGGCAACATAAAGTGCAGTAAAGGCGGCGGTTGCGCCTAAAAAAGTGCACGCAGACAATACATTGGCAAGTAAAAACCACAAATTACCTGTGATAATTTGTGCAGCACCTAACAGCGCAGTTGCCAAAAGCCACCACGGCAACAAATAAATTGGTGCCCGTAACGGCAGGGTTGAAGCTGATAAAATACCAGCAACAGCAAAAATCGTCATGCCCACCAAGTTGTAATGGGTTTCACCGGCTATCCGTCGATGCCGTTTGTATGGTATGCCAATACGCCTAAAACCCACTCTAGCGATAGAGCTACGGATAAATGGGAATGAATTATGATCTTGTACTATCGCATCGCGCACTTCGCTGGTCATCAATGAAAACTCAGCCATATACAAAATTATATCTTCATCGGCCACACTTTGAACAACATGGTAAAACAATTTACGCAGTAACTTGATAATCTGTATTTCTTCTCGGTCTACCCGCTCGCCATAGACTATGTCATAGCCTTGCTCATAATAATTGATAAATTCTAAAATCAATTCTGGCGGGTCTTCGCAGTCAACATCAATAAAAATAATGATATCTCCCTTAGCATTTCGCAACCCACATTCTAAAGAGCGCTGATAACCAACATTACTACTCAGTGTAATCACATAGACAAAATCGTGCTCCTTACGCAATGCTTCGATAGCTAAATAAGTGCCATCAGTCGAGGCATTATTAAGAAATAAAAGATCCACACAATAACGGGGCGCAAGTGACTCTATGACTTTTTGCGCGCGCGCAAAAAAAAGTGGCACAACAGTTTGCTCGTTATATACCGGGCAAATAATAGTTAAATGGGGTACCCCCCCATGTTCGTGTCTCATTTTGTATAATCCAAGCGTAATGCCATAGAAAGGGGTTGTGTTGTTGTTATTCCGGACAGTTCAATTAAGTCAACACTCGCATTCTGTCCTTCTTTCGGGTTATAGAGCGCAATGCCTAAAGCATGTTTGTCATCTGCCAATGCCGAAAAACTAATCTTGTACTCTCGACCTATACTCCCACTAAAATAAGGCAACTTTATCCGTACATCATCCCAATCATGGATATTTGCCGCCTTTATTTCACCCTTAGCAAGTGGTTGCTCAGCTCCTGTCTCAACAATATTCCAAATGACATATCCATTTTTCTGCATACCATTTGGCGTGACAAACGTTACGGCGAAGGCCTTTAAGCCATTTTCGCTAGCTATAAATCGTTGGCTAACTTGCCGCCCTGCAGACAACAAGCCTACCATTTTAAAGTTTTCGACCGGTAAAAACTGGTTAGTATACGGGCGGCTGTTATAGGGCCCTAATTCAAGCCTTTGCAAATGACTTTTTAATTGTTTAACAAACTCAGGATTTGGATGAATAAGCCTATCCTGATCTGTGGCGTGTAACCCCCAAGGAAATGCATGCCTTAAAATATTATTGAAGTTGTTTGCATCGGAATAAACCCGAGCTGCTATTATGTAAGCTGGCACAGCAAAACTAACAAATAGAGAAATAGTTGTTATTGCTATAAAACGGGAACCTTTGCGATTCCATAAGCCGTTAGAAAAACAGGCCGCGCAATAATATAACTGACCCAAGACTAAATAGGCGCCAAATATCGTATAGCGGCTGGAATTTCCGTTAGCAACCCCATATTCATCAAACGCAGCTCGTCCCCAACCCGTTGCTAAGGCAGAAATGATGGCAAAAAGCCCAAACCCAATTAAAACCATTGCAGCAGGCTGCTGTTTTCGGAATTGATCGCGGGCATGCCAGCCTAAAACTAACCAAATGGCAATTAGTATTCCACCACAAATAGCATTGGTCGTAAAAATCCTTGGCAAGTCAAACATGTGAAGATAAGGAAAGCGTATCAAACCCGCAACGGGTACTCCCAGATAAGCCAAACTAAATTGAGCCAGCTGCACTAGTGTAGGATGGGCAGTAGCACTGGTGGATAAGGCAATACCAGGTAAGTAACACACCATTAAGAACAATAAATTTATTGCCCAAAATAGCGACCAACGCGTTGGCTGCCAAAATGGCTTTGTAGTTAGTTGAACCGTTAAGCCAGCTGATATTAGGGCAAAAAAACCATTGGTTAAGGTGAACGTGGCTAGCCAAATACTAATTGCGGCTAATACTTGGCTTGGCCATTGTTCTGGCTTAATAAAAACCAGTACCAATCCCAAAGCAATAAAAAAATTGGCTGCATTTAGTTGGAACATCATTGACCACCAATGATTATTATGACCAACAGGTGAAAATAGAATTAGCGAAACCAGTAACAGGACAATTGGATAAACAATCTTGCCGGAATACCCCTTTGTTACTTTAAACAAAGCCCAAATATGGCAAACAAAGGTTCCATATATAGCCAAATACATATAAATATATTCTGACCGGATATCCCAATCCGTCAACACGGCATTAAACAGCATAACTGCTCGGTACACCAACGGGCGGGTATGGTTATGCGGCGCCCACAAACTTGAAAACTTAAAGTCGCCATCATACCATGCCGCAATCCACCGTATCAGCTCAGTATGATCCCAAAATGGCACGGTAATAGCCGAATATTGAATGGCCAAAAAAATGTAAAGGGGAGGTATAGCCGCCAAGATGAACAACATTACCCGTAGTGACAACAACCCTTTTTGCAGCTTTAGCTTTTCCATCATCAGCTATACCTTACCACGGATAATTGAATCTAAGCGGCAACCAGGAGCCCACAAGGTATTGGGATATTGTCGTCTGTAATGTCAGCATTTTCTGCCTGCATTAAACCAAAGCATTCAACCTATCCTATAGTTCAACGCTAAACCATATCTAGCGTAAGCATGGCTGATCTTTTGTGTGCTAGCTGGAAGGACAAGACTATCGGCTGTTTTAGTCTGGAATAACACACCCGCTTTAGCGCGCACTAACGGTGAAAAAGCAATACCCCAATTTTTATCGATAAGCCTGTTACATAATTGCCAAGCAGTGCCCGCTTCTTCACTGTGAAGCCGCTGTGGCCAAAGCCCTGCATCCTTCAAGGCCGAAACCCTGAAAAACGCCAGAGCATGACCAGTCATTGCAACACTTTGGGGCTTCAGCGCTAAGGCAAACGCACCGCCTTCCGTAGATAGCTGACCTAACCAAGGGCTTGCTAATTCACCTCTGGTATTAATGCAATAGCAGCCGTCAACAACTATCCCATCCGCCCTTTCTAACAAACCGCCAACAGCAGCCAGATTGGCGTGCAATTCGAATAACCGTGCAACTTCTTCATAGACAGCCTGTGAAGTTATGCTAACCCCTTTTCCAATGAAGACTAAGATGGCGTCATTATCAACTTGCCCCCCCTCATTAAATACCTCCTCAAACCATAAAAAATTAGGTAACGGTATGGCTTTCCTTGCAATATACAATTCACGTGCCCCCCTAGAATTTGGCCAATCTTCAATACTAAAATGTTGAGGATTAGAGCTTTGTGCAATATGTCGTTGTAAAATAAACCTGACCGATTCTAATGAGCGGGGATCACCTATATTGTTATTGGTTGTTGAACCGCTGTGTTGACGCCAGTGGTAAAGCACTTCTGGAACATGCTGGATACGACCACCAAAACTTTCAATACGCGATACCGAATCCCAATCTTGGCACCAATTTGCCGCTGAATCACCATAAACATCAGCAGCAAGCGCAGTTGCTTTTTTCATTGCACAAAGGTGCCAAATGGTTGAGTTTTCAAGTGCCAGCACCTTATCAAAGGTGCCCCTTAAACAAGGTAAAGCAGGCTTACCATTTACCAATAAATCCTCATCACTATAGAGAAAATCGGGACACTCTGAGCGAATAATTTCGTGTGTTATAATCTGGATAGCATCAAATGTGATTAGATCATCGGCATCTACCGGGATAATATATTCTCCGCTAGCGGCTTCTAACCCCATACGTAGGGCACGTATTATTCCCACAGGTTGGGTTTCTATGATTAAACGTGCTTGCCATTCATTACCAACCCTAGCATTTATAAACGCCATCTTTGATTCGGGCATAGGGCCATTAATGATCAACCACCACTCTAGTGCCGCTAAAGATTGCTTGTTAATTGCCATCGCAAGCTCATTGAGCAAGCCTAAATCGCTACCTTCATAAACCGGCGTAAGAATTGAAATTTTTGGATAATCCGTAGATTCTGCTAATAAATACTTTGCTTTTCGGCTATGTAAAGCTTGTTCCAACCACTCACCATAGCTTAATAAGCCTTGGCTCTGAAGTGTTTTTAGGTGCAACTCTCTATTGCCTACAAAAATGGGTAAATAGGCTGTATCTAAAGTTAGTCCAAAGTGCTTAGAGTAAAAGCGCGTGTCTGGCATTAACTCCCAAAAATGGGACAAAAACTTGGAAACCTCACTACTTGGTGCCGTATCTTCTGGAATAATTGAAGCTTTAGCCCGCATGAATGGGGAAAAAACAATTCGTTTAGCATTCCTTGCGGCTAATCCACCCAGCCAGGGGCCTAACAGTTCCAGGCAGATATGTTCAGCTACCAAAGTTGGTAACATTTGCATCAAAAAGTCCCGACGCACAACACAATGACCGGAAGACAAAGCAGAAACTGAACGCGATTTCCACATAGTCGCAGAATAACCAGGATCCACTAATGGTCGGCCACGATCAGGGCAATCAAAGCCTCCGCCGCAGCCAAACATTCTGGGGCCATCAAGTACCTGACGAGCATCGTGCAAAGTACCGCCAACCATAACTGCATCTGGAAATAATTCAAATAGGCCCGCCGCTTCCCAAGACCATTCTGAATCATCCGGAAAAACGCCATTCCAGCACAAATGGACAAATTCAGTTTCGGCTAAGAAAATGGCATCAGCAAAATTAGCAATACTCTCTTCGCGGCCAGCCGTTAGAGACGCTATAACTTTTAAGCCATTTGGCAATTCCGCTTGGACTTTACCCTTGATGGCTACTGATGCTAAAGAAACCGGTTTCTCTTGCTTGCGCCGAAACCACCAATCGACATTGTAATTAAACAGCGGGCTAAATTTGAGTTCTAAATTTTCTGTTTTCCGATAATCGAGGCAGTGTTGCAAAACAGCACGATGTGATTCTGTAATATATGATTTTGACGCTATATTGCCTGAGGTCGAGCCACCGTGTATACGCCAGCTATAGAGTACTTCAGGCACATGGTAGGGTGTATAACCGGCATTCATAAAGCGGATGAAACTATCCCAATCATGACAACCTTCGGCAGCCTTATCAGAATACAACTTAAGCTCAAGAGCCAACAATCTATCAATTACACAAAGATGGGCAATATAACAAGAATGTAAAAACAGTACAGGATCCCAATCAGGCTTGAAATATGGCGATCCAAAATGCCCTTCTGCCAATTTATCTTCATCGGTATACAACAATGCGGGATAATTGTTATCTTTAATATATCGGGTTAACACGTTTACGCAATCAGGCTCAATAAGGTCATCTGAATCCAATGGCATAATGTAACGGCCACTTGCCTGTTCAAGACAAAAACGCATGCCGCCGATAATCCCAAGATTTTCTTCAACACGGGCAAAACACACATTGGGGAAACCTGCCAAGGCTTGCAGCGTTTGCCGTGTATCTTGATCAGTAGAACCGTTATCGAGGATAAACCACTCAAACTGTGTACCGCCATCTTGCAAAAATACACTTACCGCCAATTCTTCTAAATATTCTGGGGGTGTATTGTATGCCGAGGTGACAAATGATAGTAAGCCAGCCTCTTGATGATATTCCCCAGCATGCCGCCGCTTTTGTAAACAAATTCTACGGTAATCTTCATAATCAGTTTTAGGTATAGTCGGATAACCTAAAGCAAATTGCTGAATATTATCTGGACTAGCACGCAATGCCTTTAAACGCGCTATTAGTTCGCTTGCAACTTCATCTAAGCTATCGTCCCAGTTTACTGGCAATGCCATATTGCCAGTCATATCATGACTCTGTAAACCAGCGTTAATGCGTCCAGCCGCATTTACCAGCGCGGCGGCAACGCTGTCTGCATTAGGTTTAGCAACGATAATATTAGCTGAAAACAACGCCATCCTTTCCGCAGTTTTAACTGAAAAGCTGTTTGTTACCACTAACTTACCTGAAGCAGCCATTTCTAATGGCGGATAACTTGGGTGCGGAGATAACATTAAAGAAAGTAACAAATCAGCATTTCTTACCTGCTTAGCATAATCATCAAAAGCCAACCAAGGTAAAGGCTTTAAGTACATCTCTTGGCCTAAAGCAACTGGGGCAAAATTTTCACCCATACCCCAAATTTCCCAAGTATTATTGTCAATAACACCTGAGGCAACTGCTTTTCTTAACGCAACAACACCCATTTCAAATAAGTTACGCCGCGCTGAAGTAGGCCTGGCATAAAATAATAAAGTTTTCTTCCCAGATGATGAGGCGGAAACTTCTGGAAAATAATATCGGCGGTCTAAAGCCGGTTCAAACCAAAGTGCATTGTTGGCAAATAAAGGGTCAGCGTAACACCCTGCACGCTCTTGAACTAAATGGTCTAATAACAAGCGGGTATTGATAACTGGAATATGCGGTAAGCCATAAGTTTCTAGCGCCCGGGCCTGGAATGTAGAACCTTCATGTAGAATTGGCTCAAAATCCTGTATAAGATAAATAAATGTTTTCTTTAACATCTTAGCTAATGCATAGTTAGCAATTTGTGCTGTCCACCATGCCGTTGCTAAAAAAACATCATTAACCCCTACTAACGTGGCTTCAGAGCGGTCGAATGCATCGACTAAAGTTATTCGGCCCCGCGCAACTTTGCGCTGAAGTAGCCCATCCATATGCGGAAACAAAGCGGATTCTTCACCTTCAGCAGATGCATCGCAAGCAATTATTCGTATCTGCTCACCTTTTTCCGCCAATAATGCTGCTAAAAGTAGGGCTGTGTTTGGCCCCCCTGACATGTGCTTTAAGCGCAAGCTAGGTAGCAATACGTTAATATGCGGGCGTAAAAAAAGCCTATCTGATGTTTCAAAGTTTAACGGCAAGCTTAGATGAAAACCAGGCACCCCGGTTTCAGCAGTTAGTTCGGTAGAATTTGAAACAGATTGATGTTCACTTGGTAGCGGGTGATGCGACAACGCCGAAATCTGCAATTCCGCAACACTCACTAAGCCATATTTTAAAATTTTCTGAGCCATTAAGCGGCCAATTTTCGTGGCTTTAAAATGCTCCCGATAAACACGATGGCCTTTTTGTATCAACCATTCCCTAGATTTGATGTTGGCTATCGCTTTAATTTTTTTTTTATCAACAGATGAATTATTTTTTTGTTGTAATCTTCTAGCTAAGATTTTTGCTCGAGTAATAGCAAATCGTAACGGCGCCATAACGCGCCAACTTGTTGAATTGCGTAGTTCGAGAATTTCTTGCTTACATTGTGCAATTTGATCTTCTTTAGCCTCTAAAACTTGCCTTAAGCCACTAATGGCATCATCTCGTTCTTTGACCTTTTGATTAATTTCAAAAAACTGCTGATCAACCTCTGCAAGCTGTTTTCGGATCCCCAATAGTTCAAGTTCAGTTCGTTCAATACTCTCTTCCGGTGGCATTAGTCTCGTTGACCAGTGATTACCTGATTGATCAGCACTTACCCCCAACTTGTATGGACTATCATTCAATTTTATTAAATTTGGAACTATAAGCTCGAAATTCCCACTGATTAAGCGAGAGCCTAAAATATTTTCGTTTGTAGGCGCTTTACGTACTATACAAATCGAATTTATAAATTCAATTGAATGCAATTGAGCTAAAACTGCATTGTCTATTTCGCATTCATATTTTTCAAAAACTCCTTTGAGGATCTCATTCTGAGATTTTGCCACCCCCCAATGTTCATAATTTATTATATCAGCTAGTTTTTTAAAAAATGATAGTGAAGAATACGGATAGAACAGCCCTCCCTCATAACTACCCCAATAACTGCAATGCAAATCTTCCGCTACAAATACCCCGCCTTCTTTTAATTTTGGGAAATACAAGGCAAATGTTTTAACAATATCACTCGAAAAATGTGAACCATCATCAATAATAATGTCATAGCTAGGAGAGCATTCGACTACTTTTGCATATATGTCAAGGGCATTGGCATCACCAACTATCACCTTAACTCTAGGGTCTTCATACTCTAACTTTGAACAGTCTGGATTTATATCGCAACCCACCAAGTTTTCTGCCTTACTGAAATATTTTCCCCAAATCTCAAGTGACCCACCGTTTTGTATACCTATTTCAAGCAAGCTAATCGGTTTTTCGCGAAACCCATTAAACAAACGCTCATATTCCGTTAAATACAATGACCATTTATCTGAAACCTTTCCTGTATGCTCCGCATATAATTGGCCAAGTGTATTAGTTGTTTTGCTATCCATGAATTAATTTACCTTAAGTTCCACACGCTCGAAAGGAATACCCACCAAACCATAGCGAATTTTGCTGGAGGATATATTAATAATTAAGGCATCGTGCAACCAATGATGTTGCACATTACTTTGTAAATTACCGTTTGCAACAGATGCCATTACAGCATATTGTCCGTTGGGTAACATCGGCAGCCTAAAAACGAACTCGCCAGTAAAACTTTGACCGGCAGATATGAAAGTAGGTACAGCCTCTGTAAATGGCAGGGTATTTTCGCCAAATAAATCTTGCCCCAACCGATCCCTGACTAAAAAACCAAGAATGGGTTGGTCCAAGGCTTTAATCGCTAGCGCCGTAATTTTCATACAAACCCGCTCGCCACCGCGAAAAATGCTTTCATTGCCACCCTCAACATGCGTAAGTGTCAATGAAATAATTTCAGCTTCGCCTGTTTTCCAACCTTTAGCAGCGAAACTATTATCCACTACTGAAGCCTCTGCTTGATAATCCAATAAGGTTTTTTCTTGAAGTGTTGCTGTTTCGCTTGTGTCCTCGTGGACAATCGCCGAAAGCTTGATCTGTTCCCCACCGATTTCTTGAAAAGTATATTGTAAGTAGGCTTCTACCACTAACTTTGCCTCATCTAGCAAATTAACCTTCCCTTGATTTAGCCAAGCCACTCTTTGACATAAGTTCTGCACGGAAGCTGTATCGTGGCTCACAAAAATTAGTGTACCTTGCTCTCTAAAAGCCCGAATAAACCGCATACATTTTTGCGTAAAAATAGCATCGCCTACTGATAGCGCTTCGTCTATGACCAAAATTTGGGCATCCACGTGTGCAATCACTGCAAAAGCAAGGCGTACAAACATACCACTGGAATAGGTCTTTACCGGTTGCTCTATAAACTCACCTATATCGGCAAACGTTACAATATCTTCAAAACGGGCATCGATTTCCGCTTTACTTAAACCCAATACCGCAGCGTTCATGTATACATTCTCACGCCCGGTAAACTCAGGGTTGAAACCCGAACCTAATTCCAACAACGCGGCAATGCGGCCATAAGTTTGTATGCTGCCACTGGTAGGGTTAAGCGTACCGCAAATTAGTTGTAATAAAGTGGATTTGCCGCTGCCATTACGGCCGACAATACCGATGGTCTCACCTTTTTTTATCTCAAACGATACATCCTTTAGCGCCCAAAACTCACGAAAATATTGCTTAGGTTGTTTACCAAACAGGCGTAGCAATCGCGGATAAATGGATTGTTTTAATCGGTCTTGCGGCTTGTCATAAATTTGATAACATTTGCTAAGATTTTCAACTTTGATGGCAATGCCCTTATCACAGTCTAATGTCATTTATAATCTCTAGAATCCATCGAAGAAATAGACAACAAATCAGCAATTTCTTGTGCCCAAGGGTTAATCGATCCGTAAGATTTAACTAACATCCCATTGGCAACTCGAAAAAGCAAACGGGCTTGCTCCTCTTCAACAGAGTTGTCATAGAAATAAGATCTATCTGCAATTTTTGCAACCCAAGTACAATTTGCCAACGACTTGGCGTAACGACTAATGATTTTACCAATTGGCACATCATGGCCGCCTTCCATCACTCGCATCGCAACCCGTTTAGCGTTAATGGAAGGATCATCTGTCCCTACAAAAAACAATCTCACAAAATAACCCATATTTTTAGCCCGTTGAATAAATTGGATCTTATCTGGCGCGGACAATACCGTTTCGAAAGGCAAGCTTTTGTATTCGACCAAGCAACTTTCCCGGACTTCTGCCGCCTTATTAGCCGCTTTTAATATTGATTCTAACGAATTCCAATCACCAAACTGGTCGCGTGCGATTAAGTCTGGATTAACATAAACACATCCGGACATCCATTCATGCCGCAACAATTGTTCGGTAATGGAGGTTTTGCCAGCACCATTTGGGCCAGCCACGATGATCAACCTGGGGCGATTACTCATTCGCCTTCTTGCATTTGATTAACACGACGGATCTCTTTACGCAGAGTGTCCATTAGTTGTTGTCTTGCAACGCTAGCTTTTTTTTGCGCCTCAATCGAAACTTCCTTCATCAAACTTTGCAATTGCTCATCAGAAGGTTCATTTTCGATATCGTTTAAATCAAAGGCTTTAGTATCCATATATTCACTTTTATATTTGTTTAGGCTACTTTCCAAATAACAACCGTTATAGGTAACAAATGGATTGTTTTAATCGGTCTTGCGGCTTGTCATAAATTTGATAACATTTGCTAAGATTTTCAACTTTGATGGCAATTTCATCTATCATTTAGCTTTTCCAGACAGGTCCGTAGCTTGCATTAAAAAATTGATCACAAATTGGTAGCGTTGGTTAATTAACAGTTCAAAGATGACTTGCATATCAATATTCATATAAACATGCACAATACGGTTTCTTATGCCAATGACTGCATTCCAGTTTTTCAATTGATCAGTAGGCAATACGCCCAACCGGATTATGCTACTAAAGGCATCATAAGCTGAAACGGGGACAGTCTCCCCTTGCGCTTTCAAAATATGCTTTGCCTTACCAATGGCATTTTCTATTAACAATTGCAGTGCATGCATAACACCACCTTGTTCAAGTAGACTAAGGTTTTGCCCGCGTTGGAGTTTTACTTGCGCCTCATTTAGCATGCAAGATTGCATAAGCGCCAACTGCTCCGTCTCACGTTGATAAAGATCAAAGCGCATGCTCTTTATCCCAATAATAATCTTCTAATTCCCGCCAAGTTCGGGTAAGAAACTTCACCCAGCTTAATTCTTTGTTTAAAGCCAACAAATACCCTTCTTCTGCAACTAAGGCTTTCATCGCTAAGCGAGCGTTCGCCAAATCAAGTCAATTTTATCCTCAGACACGTGACACACGAGAGCCAATTTTCTACGCAATGATTCATGTATTGCAATTCGCTTTAGGCTATTATCATATTGCCATTGAACGGCAATGTCCCAATCACTTTCACTTGTAATATGGCCGTAAGCCCGGCTTCCTACCAATACCGCAAAATGTAAATCTGCGGTTTCCAACAAAACTTGTTGGAGTTCGCTAAGCACAGGGTTTATTCCATCATTATTTGAACCCATTTAAAAAAAACCTTTTTGCGGCATAAGCATTAATGTCCCCAGAATTTAAAAAGTTGTCATTTAACGATGCGAGCAACCTAGCCCCTAAAAAGTTTTTTATTTTTTTCAATCCCAAGCAATTATTATTTAGTTCCCCTTATTTTAATTGCTCTCATTAGAGTAGAAAGAACATAGGCACTAATCAGTATTTGTTTTCTATATTCGATATGCCAAGTAAGTTATAGGCGTAATACTGTCAAAGCACATCAGCAAAACCCTTACGGGTTTTTTGAAACCAAGCAAAACCTAGCCATGCTACCAAACTTGAAACTGCAAAATAAATAAAATAATACTGCCATTGCGGCCATTTGCCCCAAATAAGTACATCTCTTGCCTGCTCTATGACTAAGGTCAACGGATTTAGCAATAGTAGATGTTGATAGCGTTCTGGTAATGCCGATACAGGATAAAAAATTGGCGACATAAACATTAATACTGTGGTCATCACACCAATAATTTGGCTAATATCCCGTAAATAAACGCCTAATGAAGACAGCATCCAAGACAAGCCCATGGTCAATAAAATTAGCGGGATAGCAATAATAAAAATCAGCAACGCATTAACATGGGGTATGCCAAAAAAAATAAGATAGAACATTAACCACACAAATAAACTGATTAAGCTATGAAATAAGGATGATCCCATGGCCACCCACGGCAAAACTTCCAACGGGAAAATAACTTTTTTTACGTAGTTTACGTTTGAAATGATTAAGCTAGGCGCACGGTTTACACATTCTGAAAATAAATTAAACACCATTAAACCCGCAAATAGTACCAGTGCAAATTCGGTTTTGGAATCACTGCCGCCACTCCAGCGCGCTTTAAAGACAACGCTAAACACAAAAGTGTACACAGCCAACATAAACACAGGATTAAAAAATGACCACAATATGCCCATCATAGAACCGCGATAACGGCCTATCACTTCCCGCTTTGTTAAAGCCATTACTAAGCCACGGTTACGCCAAAGGCTGGCCACCATTTCTTTTGGGGCAATGGAAAATTGTTGCATGGGTAGACCTTGAAATCTTTTAAGATTAAGTTTTTTATTAAAAAGAGGAAGGTGGCTAGATTAGTCTCTCAATTAAATTCGAGACGTAAGGGCAAAAAACTAAAGCCAGAGTGGTGTAATACAAAGGTGTTGTTACTAGATAATAATAAATTAGTCAGACAAAACAGCTATACCAGCCATATTTTTTTATTAAAAAATTTTCTCTTTGAGTAGCCGTTGTAAATAAAGGCCATATTCATTTTTGCTTAATGGTTTTGCTAGTTTTTCCAATTGTACGGAATCTATCCACTTTTGGCGATAGGCAATTTCTTCTGGGCAAGCCACTTTTAGCCCTTGCCGCTTTTCTAAGGTCTGGATAAATTGTGATGCCTCCAAGAGTGATTCATGGGTTCCGGTATCTAGCCATGCCATGCCTCGCCCCATGACTTCTACGGAAAGTGTGTTTTGTTCTAAGTAACAATTATTAATATCAGTAATTTCAAGTTCACCACGTGCCGAGGGCTTAATTGATTTAGCAATTTCTACCACTTTATCATCGTAAAAATAAAGTCCTGTTACGGCATAACGTGATTTAGGTTGGCTAGGTTTTTCTTCTAATGAAATGGCAATGCCATTATCATCAAATTCCACCACGCCGTAACGCTCTGGGTCTTGCACCGCATAAGCAAAAACCGTTGCGCCTTCAGTTTTTTGCGCCGAACGTTTAAGCACTTTTTCCAAATCATGCCCATAAAACAGATTATCACCCAAAACCAGGGCGCAAGGTTGATGATTGATAAATTTTTCACCAATAATAAAAGCCTGTGCCAAACCATCGGGTGTGGGCTGCACCGCATATTGAAAGCGCACACCCCATTGGCTACCATCACCTAACAATTGTTCAAAACGGCCTATATCTTGGGGGGTCGATATAATTAGTATGTCTTTTATACCAGCCAACATTAGAATGCTAAGTGGATAATATATCATCGGTTTATCATACACTGGCAGCAATTGCTTGGATAACGCCAAGGTTACAGGATGCAACCGGGTACCTGAGCCGCCCGCTAAAATAATTCCTTTCATTCTGACACCCCTGAACTTAAGCCTAAACGCTCGCGTTGATAACTGCCATCAAGCACGCCCTGCCACCACCATTGATTATCTAAATACCACTGTACCGTTTTACGGATTCCGGTTTCAAAACTTTCTTGCGGCACCCATTCCAATGCTTGCTTAATTTTACTGGCGTCTATGGCATAACGCTGGTCATGCCCGGGCCGATCAGGCACATGGCTGATTAATTCTTCATAACGTTGAATATTACCCGGATGCTTGGGCACCAGCTCGTCCAAAATAGCACAAATAGTTTTTACAACGTCCAGATTAGTCTTTTCATTATGCCCGCCAATATTATAAGTTTCACCAATATCACCCTGCTTAACCACTGTATACAAGGCGCGCGCGTGGTCTTCGACATAAAGCCAATCCCGGATCTGGTCACCCTTGCCATAAACCGGCAGTGGCTTACCTTCAAGCGCATTGAGTATCATCAATGGAATTAATTTTTCTGGAAAATGGTAAGGCCCATAATTATTTGAACAATTTGTGACGATCACAGGCAAGCCGTAGGTACGCTGCCAAGCCCTAACTAAATGATCGGAAGCAGCTTTACTGGCTGAATAAGGCGAGCTTGGATCATAGGCAGTTTGTTCGGTGAACAATCCGGTTTCGCCTAAAGCACCATAAACTTCATCAGTTGATATATGGTGAAACCGAAACCCTTGTTTTTGGACATCGGCTAACGTAACCCAATATTCCCGGGCAGCTTCTAACAGGGTATATGTTCCCACTATGTTGGCTTGTATAAAATCTGCCGGCCCATCTATGGAGCGGTCTACATGCGATTCAGCCGCTAAATGCATAACCACATCGGGTTGATGTTGTTTAAATACCGCATTAAGCGGTGCAGGATCGCAAATATCAAGTTGGGTAAAAGCATAACGTGGATTGTTTTCAACTGACTTAAGCGATTCTAAGTTGCCAGCATAAGTTAGTTTGTCGACATTGATAACCGAGTCAGCTGTTTGATTGATAATATGCCGGACTAAAGCTGAGCCGATAAAACCGGCACCGCCAGTAACTAATATTTTCATAGGCTTTAGGCTAAATAATTAAAATTAAACTACTGTTTAAGGACCAGCCCTTGCATACACAATTTTAACGCGGTCTCCCACGCGGGCATTAGCAAATTAAAGCGCTGTTCTAAAAGCGCCGTAGACATATGGGAATTTTTTGGCCTGTTTGCTGGCACAGGGTAGGCTTCTGTAGGAATGGGGTTAATCTGCTGAACTTTTAAATCCGCGCCTTGTTGTCTAGCAAGCTCTACTATCGCCTGGGCAAAAGCATGCCAAGACGTGCTCCCTGTCGCTGTTAAATTATAAATGCCTGAACTGAAGCTGCCTTGTATTTGTTCTTGTAATACTTGCTTTAACACAAGAGATGTAGTCTCTGCTATTAAACGCGCCCACGTCGGCGCACCAATTTGGTCCGCAACAATATTTAATTCTTCACGTTCTGCAGCTAAACGTAATATTGTATTTACAAAGTTTTGTCCCCGTAGACCGTAAACCCATGACGTCCTGAATATCAAATAATCTGCATCCGTAGACTGGATTGCCTGTTCTCCCGCTAATTTACTTTGTCCATAAACGTTAATTGGATTAGTGCTATCAGCTTCGTTATAAGCTGTTGCTTTGCTGCCATCAAAAACATAATCGGTGGAATAATGAATCAATAGCGTACGGTTTTTAGCCGCTTCTTCCGCCATGATTTCAGGTACCTTGGTGTTAAGTACAAATGCCGCGTCCTGATCGCTCTCAGCTTTGTCCACTGCGGTATATGCCGCAGCGTTAACGATGATGTCGGGCTTTATTTGTTGTAATGTTTGCCTTAACACCGCTAAATTAGACAAGTCCATAAAGTCACGGTCGGCAGCAATAATATCACCAAATGGCAATAACGCCCTAGCCAGTTCCCAACCAACTTGCCCTTGACTTCCTGTCACTAAAATTTTCATGCAAAAACCTCAGCATTCTTTAACAAACTACCCTGTTCATCTTTAGCAGATAGCTTTGGCTCTATGCCTTCAGGCCATTTGATAGCAATTTCCGGATCATCCCAGCGTATACACCGTTCACATTCAGGCGCATAATAATCCGTTGTTTTATAGAGAAAATCAGCCGTTTCTGTAAGTACTACAAAACCATGGGCGAAACCGGCCGGCACCCATAATTGCCGATGATTATCCCCACTAAGCTCAACACCAACCCAGCGTCCAAAATTAGCTGAAGATTTCCGCACATCCACTGCCACATCAAAAACCAAGCCACTCACTACCCGCACTAATTTACCTTGCGGCCGGTTAATTTGATAATGTAAGCCTCGCAAGACATTTTTAGCCGAACGTGAATGGTTATCTTGGACAAATTCAGGGCTAATCCCTGCTAAGGTATTAAAACTATTTTGGTTGTAGCTTTCCATAAAAAAGCCACGCTGATCGCCAAAAACTTTAGGTTCAACAATCAAAACCTCTGGTATTGCAGTTTGAATGATATTCATGGCCTTAATGTGTCGGGTATATTATATGATAGGGCTTAGTTGACACAATATTTATCGACGATATCAACGTCCGATTGCATAGTAATCAAGGCCACTGCGCCTAACAATTTCAGGCTCATACATATTCCTTCCATCAAAAATAACTTTGTCTTTAAGCTGCCCCTGTAAATACTCAAAATCAGGGCTGCGAAACTGTTTCCATTCAGTAACAATAATTAATGCATCAACTTGTTTTAAAGCATCTTTAGGTGATTCAGCATAAGTAAGCCCTGGCTTGTTATCATAAATTCGCTTTGATTCTTCCATAGCTTCAGGGTCAAAGGCTTGAACAAAAGCACCCGCATCTATTAAGGCCTCCAACAATACACGGCTAGGCGCATCACGCATATCATCCGTATTCGGTTTAAAGGATAAGCCCCATAATGCAAATACCTTACCCTTTATACCATCAGGGTAATGGGCGTTTATTTTTTCAAATAATCGATGTTTTTGGCGATTGTTAACATTTTCGACGGCATTCAACAATTCAGCATGATAGCCAATTTCTTTAGCTGTCCTTTCCAAGGCTTTTACATCTTTAGGAAAGCATGAACCGCCATAGCCACAGCCAGGATAGATAAAACTATAACCGATACGGCTATCTGAACCTATACCTTGTCTTACCGCCTCTATATCTGCCCCTAAGCGCTCCGCTAGGTTTGCCAATTCATTCATAAAACTGATTTTAGTGGCTAACATGGCATTCGCCGCATATTTAGTAAGTTCTGCAGACCGAATATCCATTGCGATTACCCGCTCATAACTCCGGTTAAACGGGGCATACAACGCTTTTAGCAATTCAGTTGTCCTTGGATTATCAGTTCCAATAACAATACGATCCGGTTTCATAAAGTCATTTAACGCAGCGCCTTCCTTTAAAAACTCTGGATTAGACACCACATCAAATTCGATGTTTTTTCCACGTGCTGTTAATGCAGCCTGCAAAGCGTCCCTCACTTTATCAGCTGTACCAACTGGGACTGTTGATTTATCAACAATCACACGATATTCTTCCATATGCTCACCGATACTATTGGCTACCGCTAAAACATACTGTAAATCAGCCGAGCCGTCTTCATCTGGCGGTGTACCAACCGCGATAAACTGAAATAAGCCAAATGTTACCGCTTCGTTGACATCTGATGTAAAATGCAAACGCCCCGCTTCTTGGTTTTCTTTAACCATCGCTTCCAAGCCAGGCTCATAAATCGGGATAATTCCTTGTTTTAATTTGTCTATCTTATTCTTGTCAACATCCATACATAGCACATCATTACCAACCTCTGCCAAACAAGTCCCTGTAACCAGTCCAACGTACCCACTACCAAACACTGTAATTTTCATAATAATTATTTTAAAAATAAAGATAAAAAATGGTAACAACAATTAATTGTAAAATGACTAAGCTTAGCACTAATTAATTAAAAATTTGATGACAACATTTTTACACAAAGCACTACTTAATTTATGTAAAATTTTTCTAAGCTAGCATGAATACCACGTTTTTCGAATCTTTTAGTCTTATTTTATGCAAAAAAATATAGATGCCAATTTATTTTCTTTCAAAGAATTTTCCAATGCCGACCAGTTGGAAATCAGCCGCGCACTCACTATTATAGGCCAAATTCCGCACGACCCACACTATGGCAGACCCACAGGTATTCAGGTAGCCGTTGTATTAGCAGCATTTCATATCGATTTAAATACAACACTGGCCGCCATTTTAAGCGATCCAAGACTCGATAACCTAGCTATTAAACCGGATATTAGCCAACAATTTGGCGTCACTGTTGCCAATCTTGTCAATGATGTTAATTGGCTTAATAAAGTTACTGTCTACACAACAGAGATGGCTAATCAGCCTAATCAAGCTGAGATATTACGGCGCATGCTGTTGTCTATGACCCAAGATATACGCGCAGTATTAATTAAATTAGCTTACCGTGTACAAAGATTACGAAACTTACATAAAGAATCTAAAGAAATCCAACATTTTATCGCCCAAGAGACGCTGGATATATATGCGCCTATTGCTAACCGGCTTGGCATCCACCACTTAAAGTGGGAATTGGAGGACATGGCATTTCGCAGCCTAGAGAATGAAGCCTACCGAAAAATAGCGAAAGCTTTGGTTGATAATCGGATACGCCGAGAAGAGTGCATACATCAATTTATCAAAGAACTACAGGAGGCTTTATCAATAGAAGCTATACAAGCCGATGTCTATGGCCGACCTAAGCATATTTATAGCATATGGCGAAAAATGGAGCGTAAAAATCTAGAAATAGATCAACTTCATGACCTTTTGGCAGTACGGATTATAGTTCTAAGCTTATCGGCCTGTTATGCCGTTTTGGGTTTAGTACATAGTTTATGGCGTTACATACCTAAAGAATTTGATGATTACATTGCCAACCCAAAAGCCAATGGTTATCAATCATTACATACGGTGATTATTGATAACGAGGGGAACCGTATAGAAGTACAAATACGTACCCGTGATATGCATGATTTTGCTGAGTTAGGCGTGGCTGCTCATTGGTCTTATAAAGAAGGTGGGAGACATAATGCTGCTATCGAAAAAAGTATTGCAGCATTGCGTAAGATGTTAATTGATAAGGATGATGATGCAACATTATTGGAAGATTTTGGTAATAATATTTTTTATGACCGTGTTTATGTTTTAACACCTGCAGGAAAACTTATTGACTTGATTAAAGGCGCAACGCCATTGGATTTTGCTTACGCTGTTCATTCCGAAATTGGTCATAGATGCCGTGGTGCCAAAGTTAATGGACGAATTGTACCATTAACATATATTTTGAAGTCAGGTGAGCAAGTTGAAATCTTAACTGCTAAAGAAGCAGAGCCAAATTACAATTGGATAGATCCTAATTTAGGATATTTAAAATCATCCAGGGCAATCAGTCGCGTCAAAAGCTGGTTTAAAAACCGCCAACAATCTCAAAACATTACCTCTGGGAAATCTATTTTAGACAGAGAACTATCACGCTTAGGAATAAGACAGCCAAGCCTAGTAGAAATGTCAAAACACTTTAAAGTACATTCTGTTGATAAACTACTAGAGTCTATAGGTCGTAGTGATATAAATTTAAGGCAAATTAGTAATTATTTCAAAGTTCAAGATGGTGAGCTTGAAGAGTCTTTTACAAAAACCATATCAATAAAAAAACAAGCACAATCAGCTATAACCGTAAGTGGCATTGATAATGTTCTAACTACATATTCCAATTGTTGTACGCCAGTGCCAGGCGATGAAATTATTGGCTATATATCCATCAAGAAGGGGATTACTATCCATAGAAAAGATTGCGCCAATATATTGGGTCTTAATGCCGATAAAAAGAATAGGCTGATTCCTGTAAATTGGGGCAACCAAAAAACTAGCCACTCAGTACCAATAGTGATTAAGGCGCATAGTGCGCATCATGTATTAAACGATGTTAGCCAAATACTAGCTAAAGCAAGAATACATATTATTGAAGCATTACTTAACACACACTCAGACTTTTCTGCGACATTAAATTTAACAATATTAGTCGAGAATACAGATCAATTAGGCGAAGTGTTAAGCAAAATAAACTGCTTACCCAATATACAAGAGGCACTAAGAAAGATATGAATTTAAACTTAAAGAAGAAAACCTATAAGTAGTTATAGGTTTTTTTAAAGCGCTTTAACATTGACTATATATTTTATTTAGAAGAGTTGAATCTAAAACAAAATATGTGTTGGATAAGTACAAAGTTAGACTTTATAAAATTATAAATGATTTTAAATTAGATGAAGAGCTTACCCTAACTAGTAAGCTTTTCTTTTTGTTTTTAATACTAATCTAGCTCAATTCTATCGACTAATTCAACATAAGCCATAGGTGCATCATCTCCAGGCCTAAATCCACATTTCATAATTCTTAAATATCCACCGGGACGTGCTTGATACCTAGGCCCTAACTCATTGAAGAGTTTAGTTACAACCTCACGATCACGTAGTCTAGCAAATGCCAGACGTCGTTTTGCGACACTGTCATTTTTTGCAAGCGTAATTAAAGGCTCTGCAATACTTCTTAATTGTTTAGCTTTTGGTAGGGTTGTCTTAATTAATTCATGTTTAAATAGTGCATTTGTTAAGCTACTAAATAAAGCCTTACGATGGCTTGAATCAATATTAAATTTTCTACCGGATTTGCGATGTCTCATTACAAAAACCTGATGTTATAAAATTGTACTATTAAGAATGTTGGTCAGCTAAGCTTTCAGGTGGCCAATTTTCAAGGCGCATGCCCAATGATAATCCTTTTAATGCCAAGATATCTTTAATTTCTGTTAAAGATTTTTTTCCTAGATTAGGTGTCTTTAATAATTCAACTTCTGTGCGCTGAATTAGGTCACCAATATAGAAAATATTTTCGGCTTTTAAGCAATTAGCTGAACGCACAGTTAGCTCTAAATCATCAACAGGTCGTAAAAGAACTGGATCAAAAGTGTCTTCAACTGCTATATTTTCTTTTTCTGGCCTATCCTTGACTTTTTCAAAATCAACGAATACAGATAGTTGATCGTGCAAAATAGTAGCGGCCATTTTAATTGTTTCTTCTGGATCTACTGTTCCGTTAGTTTCAAGTTCAATGATAAGTTTATCTAAATTTGTCCGTTGTTCAACACGTGTTGTTTCAACTTGATATGCAACCTTCATTATTGGGCTATATGAAGCATCCAATTGCAAGGCACCGACAGCAGAATTGTAATCGTTACTTGCTTTTCGTACACTTACTGGTTCGTATCCTCTTCCTCTACGAACTCTAATCTTCATACTTAAAGCACCAGCTTGGGTTAAGTTAGCAATAACCAATTCTGGATTTATAATATCAACATCATGCGGCAAAGTAATGTCCGCAGCAGTGACAGCACCAGCACCTGTTTTCTTAAGATGCAACTCAGCTTCGTCTTTTGAGTGTAAGACAACTGCTAACTTTTTTAAATTTAAGATGATATCGATAACATCTTCTTGAACACCATCAATAGTTGTATATTCATGAAGAACACCTTCAATTTCTACATCAGTAACAGCACATCCTGGTATGGTTGATAACAAAACACGACGTAGAGCATTACCTAAAGAATGGCCAAAGCCACGTTCTAAAGGTTCTATAACAATTCTTGAATGATTAGGACTTTTACTTACCACCTCAACTAATTGAGGTTTTAACAGGCCAGAAATTGAATTCCGCATTTATACTCTTCCGTTAAACATTATTTGGAGTAAAGCTCTACAACCAATTGTTCATTAATATCTGAACCTAAATCAACACGATCAGGAACAGCTTTAAATGTTCCAGTCATCATTTTAGCATTGACTTCAACCCAAGAAGGAAAGCCGTATTGTTCTGAAACTGTCAATGCGTCTACTATTCTTTGTTGTTTTTTTGCTTTATCCCTAATAGTAAGAACATCGCCAGGTTTAACTTGATACGAAGGTATATTAATTAAGGCGTTATTTACCATAACTGACTTATGCCCAACTAGCTGTCTTGCCTCAGCTCGTGTGCAGGAGAATCCCATGCGATATACCACATTATCCAATCTACATTCTAATAAGTTTAACAAGTTTTCACCTGTTGCCCCTTTTTTTGAATCAGCAGATTTATAATAATTTCTAAATTGCTTTTCTAAGATTCCATAAATTCTACGTAATCTTTGCTTAGCCCTTAACTGCAATGCATAATCAGAGTTTCTTGTCCGTTTAGTGCCGTGCTGGCCTGGCCTTTGTTCTAACTTACACTTAGATTCAAGTGATTTGCCCCTACTTTTAAGGAAAAGGTCTGTGCCTTCTCTCCGACTAAGCTTACATGTGGGCCCTATATATCTTGCCATCTTTTACTACTCCAGCTTACTAAACACGACGTTTTTTAGGTGGGCGACATCCGTTATGTGGAATTGGCGTCACATCAACGATATTATTTATTTTAAAGCCCATATTACTTAAGGATCTTACTGCAGATTCCCTACCTGGCCCAGGTCCTTTAATCATAACATCAAGATTTTTCATACCATATTCTTGAACAACAGCACCTGCTTTTTCAGCCGCTACTTGAGCTGCAAATGGTGTACTTTTCCTCGATCCACGAAAACCAGAACCACCAGAAGTTGCCCAAGAAAGAGCATTTCCTTTTCGGTCCGTAATCGTAATTATTGTATTATTAAAGGATGCATGGACATGTGCTATGCCATCTGCAATTTCTTTTTTTACTCGTTTTCTAGAACGATTTTGAGTTGCCATTTATCAGTCTCTTAGTAAAGCATCTTATTTTTTAATTGGTTTCCGTGGACCTTTTCTGGTACGGGCATTTGTCCTAGTCCTTTGGCCTCTTAAAGGAAGCCCCCTCCGATGCCTTATTCCACGAAAGCAGCCTAAATCCATTAAGCGTTTTATATTCATTGAGACTTCACGTCTCAAATCACCTTCAACAGTAATTTTAGAAACAACTGAACGTATGGTTTCAAGTTGCTCTTCAGTTAATTCTTTAATTTTTACAGATTTTTCTATCCCAACTTCTGCACAAATTTGACTTGCAGTTTTTCTTCCAACTCCATAAATTGAAGTTAAAGCAATGACCGCGTGTTTGTGGTCAGGTACATTTATACCGGCAATACGAGCCATCTAGGCAATCCCCTTTGTTAACCTTTAAAGTTAAAACTTCAATAATAACATTAATGAAATTAAATAACAATAAATCAGCCTTGTTTCTGTTTATGTCTTCCATCGCTACAGATAACTCTAACGACGCCATTTCTTTTAACTATTTTACATTTTCTGCAAATTGTCTTTACCGAAGCTCTAACTTTCATATATATCTCCTTTAATCTATTTCTTTAAATTGGCTTTTTTCATCAAACCTTCATATTGCTGAGACATGATATGAGTTTGCATTTGTGAAATAAAATCCATCACTACAACCACAATGATAAGCAGCGAGGTACCGCCAAAATAAAATGGAACATTCCAATAGACAATTAAAAACTCCGGTAAAAGACATACTAAAGTTATATAAAAGGCGCCTATCAATGTTAATCTTGTCATCACTTTATCAATGTAAGCACTTGTTTGCAGACCAGGTCTTATACCGGGTAAAAAAGCACCTGATTTTTTTAAATTTTCCGCAGTCTCTTTAGAATTAAATACTAATGCTGTATAAAAAAAGCAAAAGAATATAATGGCTGCCGCATACACCATGACATACACAGGCTGACCCGGAGATAACATTGTCGCTATATCCTGTAACCAATAAAAACCATCGCTTTTACCAAACCAACCCGCAACTGTTGCAGGAAATAATATGATGCTGGAAGCAAATATAGGTGGTATAACACCAGCCATGTTAAGTTTTAGTGGTAAAAAACTGGTTTGACCAGCATATAATTTTCGACCCTGCTGGCGTTTAGGATAATTTATTAAAACCCTTCTTTGTCCACGCTCTACAAATACTACTAAAGCCGTAACTAGAACAGATAATAAGAACAATAATAAAATAAAAGCACCGTTCATTTCACCTGTCCGCGCAAGCTCTAAGGTTCCACCAACAGCCTTTGGTAAACCAGACACGATACCAGCAAAAATAATCAAGGATATACCATTGCCAAGACCACGCTCTGTAACTTGCTCACCCAACCACATTAAAAATATGGTTCCGGTAACTAGAGTAATGGTTGTTACTATTATAAAACCAATCCCTGGGCTTAAAACTACTGAAAGACCACCTGCTGTCTGATTTTGCAGTGCAAGCGAAATACCAACTGCCTGAAAAGTTGCTAAAACAACAGCACCGTAACGTGTATATTGAGAAAGCTTACGGCGACCAGATTCCCCTTCTTTTTTTATTTGTTCTATAGAGGGAATTACAACAGTCATCAATTGCACAACAATTGAAGCTGAAATATAAGGCATAATTCCTAATGCAAACAAGCTAAGCCGCATTAGGGCGCCCCCTGAAAACATGTTAAACATGTCTAAAATAGAACCGCCTTGCTGCGCAAACATCGCTGCAAGTGCTTTAGGGTCAATACCAGGAACTGGTATATGGGCACCAACGCGATATACAAAAAAAGCGCCTAAAACAAACAGAAGCCTAGCTTTAAGCTCCGAAAACTTATCATTTTGCTGTACGGCTTTGGCTGCTATAACATTCATTTATTCCTCTACTTTTCCACCAGCGGCTTCAATAGACTGTTTAGCACCAATTGTTACTTTAATCCCTTTTAAATTAACTTTTTTTGTTAATTCGCCAGATTTGATAACTTTAGCTGACTTAGTAAATATAGGAACAATATTGGCTAAGATAAGATCTTCTAAACTGATATCTTCGGATTGAAATGAATTTAATTCACTTAATCTTACTTCAGCATTTAAATGGGCTGTTCTTGAGATAAAACCAATTTTAGGCAACCTACGTTGCAATGGCATTTGTCCACCTTCAAAGCCAACTTTATGAAAGCCACCACTTCTGGCCTTTTGTCCTTTATGGCCTCTTCCGCAAGTTTTACCTAAAGTACAACCTATTCCCCTGCCAACACGTTTAGATTTTTTTCGGGAGCCTTCACTTGCTTTAATTGTGTTAAGGTACATTAGATTTCCTCTACTTTAAGCATATACGAGACTTTATTAACCAAACCACGATTTTCAGGTGTATTAATAACCTCTACTGTTTGGTTAATTTTTCTTAATCCTAATCCTTTAAGACATTCCCTATGCACAGGTAAGCGTCCAAACTTACTTTTAATCATAGTTACCCGTAATTTACCGATTGACATCATTTCACCCAATTATATTATCAACTGGCAAACCACGTTTGGCAGCTATTTGATTTATATCATGCATTGAGGCCAAACCATTTATTGTAGCTCTTACAACATTAATTGGGTTACTAGAACCTATGCATTTGGCAAGGATATTATGCACACCAACAACTTCAAAGACAGCTCGCATAGCTCCACCCGCAATGATCCCAGTTCCTTCTGAAGCAGGTTGCATATAGACTTTTGCAGCACCTGTTGAATTCATAACTGGATATTGCACGGTATCACCCTTAAGCGAAACCTTTCTCATATTCTTTCTGGCTTGTTCTAAAGATTTCTGTATTGCGATCGGTACTTCGCGGGCTTTACTAACGCCATAACCAACCCTACCTTGACCATCTCCAACAACTGTGAGGGCAGAAAAACCAAATACCCTACCGCCTTTAACCACTTTTGCAACGCGTCTTACAGAAACAAGTTTTTCCTGTAAACCGTCAGTACTACCTTGTGAAGGTGCCGTAGCCATATTATCCCCTTAAAACTTTAAACCGGCTTCGCGCGCTGCATCCGCAAGCGCTTTTACTCGGCCATGGTATTTAAATCCAGAACGGTCAAAAGCAACTTCTGTCACGCCTGCAGCTAGAGCTTTTTGGGCTATAAACTTCCCTACTTCAGCAGCAGCTTCGATATTGCCAGTGTTTTTTAAATTCTGTTTAATTTCAGCTTGTGTAGATGACGCGCTGACCAATGTTGAAGCACCATCACCACTTATCACTTGAGCATAAATATGTTGCGAAGTTTTATGTATGGATAAGCGAACTGCATTTAATTTTTTAATTTTGCAGCGTAGCTTAAGCGCCCGTTTCATACGACTATTTTTCTTATCCATTATCTTACCTTACTTCTTTTTGGCTTCTTTTCTAATCACAAATTCATCAGCATAACGCACACCTTTACCTTTATATGGCTCTGGTGGTCTATATGCCCTAATTTTAGCAGCAACCTCACCGACTAACTGTTTATTACTACCTTTAATAATTATGTCAGTTTGGCTTGGTGTTTCTATGACTATGCCTTCTGGCGCCTCATAATCAACGGGGTGAGAGAAACCTAACGCTAAATTTAGAATATTTCCTTTAGCCTGCGCTCTATAACCCACACCGATTAAAGATAGTTTTTTTTCAAAGCCAGCCGAAACACCGGTAACCATATTATTAATCGTAGCTCTTGCAGTACCAGCTTGGGCAGTTGCAATCTTGTTATCCTTATCCCATCGCATATTAATAATACCGTCGGTAATATCAACGTTAACAATCGGATTTAAACTATATGAGAGCAAACCTAAACCGCCTTTTACGGTCATATTATTTCCCTCCAATGTTACGTCTACGCCTTGAGGTATCGTAATAGGAGCTTTTGCTATTCTTGACATAATCAGCCTACGATTAACAAACAGTACAAATCACTTCGCCGCCATGTCCTATGGCTCGCGCAGCACGATCGGTCATAACACCTTTAGATGTTGACACTATGGCTATTCCTAGACCACCTAACACTCTTGGCAACTCATCTTTAGATTTATACACCCTAAGTCCAGGCCTACTTATTCTTTTAATTTCTTCTATTACCGGAGCTCCCCGATAATATTTCAACTCAATAGTCATTTCAGTGTGACTACCTGTTGTTTCTGTAGAAAATTCAGTGATATAACCTTCATCTTTAAGTACTTTTGCAATTGATACTTTTAATGTCGAGGAAGGTAATTTAATAATTTTTTTACTTGCAGATTGTCCGTTCCGTATTCTGGTTAACATATCTGCAACAGGATCTGTCATGCTCATTTAATCTCTCCAAAAACGGCTACCATTACCAACTCGCTTTGACTAAGCCAGGTACATCGCCTCTCATAGTGGCCTCTCTTAGCTTATTCCTGCTTAAACCAAATTTGCGGTAATAGCCGTGCGGACGACCAGTAATATTACAGCGGTTCCGTACTCTTGAAACGCTAGAATCTCTTGGCAGCTTTTGTAAATTTAATTGAGCAGTTTCTTTATCATCATAAGAACTATTTGGATTTCTAATGATTTCTTTAAGCGAATTTCTTTTTTCAAGATACTTTTGCACTAATTTTTTACGCTTATGTTCGCGTGCTATCATTGACTTTTTTGCCATGCCGAAGTATCCCTTTAACTCTTAAATGGAAAATTAAATTGTTTTAATAGCGCCAATCCTTCTTCATTGGATTTAGCGGTAGTGGTAATCGTAATATCCATACCTCTAAGAGCGTCTATCTTGTCGTAATCTATTTCAGGAAAAATGATTTGTTCTTTAACGCCCATGGAATAGTTACCACGTCCATCGAAACTTTTAGGACTTAAGCCTCGAAAGTCCCGAATTCTAGGTATTGATATATTTATTAACCTATCGAGAAACTCATACATACGATCACTGCGTAAGGTCACCTTACAACCGATAGGCATGTCGTCACGAATCTTAAAGCCAGCGATTGATTTTCTAGCTAACGTGACAACCGGTTTCTGTCCTGAAATCTTTTCCATATCACCTAGTGCTGATTGCAAGATTTTTTTATCTGCAACTGCTCCACCTACACCCATATTAAGTGTAATCTTTGTGATTTTTGGAACCTGCATAATCGACTTATAAGAAAACTGTTGAATAAGTGCAGGAAGAATTTTTTCTTTGTATTCTGTTTGTAACCTTGCCATAAATTCTATTTCCTCACGAATCAACGTTTTCGTTTGTTGATTTAAAAAACCTGATTTTAGTGCCATCTTCTAAATACCTAAAACCTACACGATCTGCTTTTTTTGTTTGCGGATTGTAAATTCCAATATTTGAAATATCGATAGGCATATCTTTACTGATTACACCACCTGAGACACCTGCATTTGGATTTGGCTTTTGATGTTTTTTAACTTGATTTACACCGTCAACTAAAATCTTGTCACCAATAACTTTGCTAACCCGACCAGTTTTACCCTTATCTTTTCCGGTTCTGACGATTATTTCATCGCCTTTTTTAATTTTTTGCATTTCGATTACCTATAACACTTCAGGAGCTAATGAAATAATCTTCATAAATTTTTCACCGCGTAACTCACGGGTTACAGGGCCAAAAATACGAGTGCCTAAAGGTTGTAAATTATTATTTAAAATTACAGCTGCATTACCATCAAAGCGTATAACAGATCCGTCAGGCCGGCGAACACCTTTTCTTGTTCTTACTACCAAGGCATTGTAAACCTCACCTTTTTTTACCCTACCCCTAGGGATAGCATCTTTAATACTAACTTTGATAATATCGCCTATGCCAGCATATCTTCTATGCGAGCCGCCGAGTACTTTGATACACATTACCTTTTTTGCACCGCTATTATCGGCAACGTCAAGGCTAGTTTGCATCTGAATCATAAATATTTTCCTAAATAATAATTACAAATAACGAAACGCTATTTATTTATACTTTCTAAAACTTCAACCAATTTAAATGATTTATTTTTTGACAATGGACGGCAAGATGTAATAGAAACGATATCACCTTCTTGGCATGCATTAAGTTCATCATGCGCCATCATTTTAGTAGAACGTTTGATATATTTTCCATATACGGGATGCTTTACAACACGCTCGACAAGGACGGTTATAGTCTTATCCATTTTATTACTGATAACTTTGCCACTAATTGTTCTTAATTTTTCATTTTCACTCATTGCCTTGTCTCTCTAATTCACCTAAAACAGTCTTAATACGCGCGACGTTACGTCTAGCTAATTTAATTTGATCAGGTTTCGACAATTGGCCAGTCCCTTTTTGCATTCTCAGATTAAACTGTTCACGGGACAAATCCAGCAAACTGTTTTTTAATTCTTCTTTAGTTTTAATTCGCAATTCACTCGTTTTCATTACATTATTGTCCGAACAGTAAAAAGTGTTTTCAGCGGTAATTTAGCAGCTGCCAGAGAAAATGCTTCTCTTGCAAGCTCTTCAGGAACGCCTTGTATTTCATACAGCATTGTACCAGGACGAATCTGGGCAACCCAATATTCTACACTACCTTTTCCTTTTCCCATACGAACTTCTAATGGTTTTTTAGTAATTGGTTTGTCAGGAAATATTCGTATCCATATTTTACCACCCCGTTTTACATGACGGGTAATAGCCCTACGTGCAGATTCAATTTGCCTAGCTGTTAAACGTCCGCGACTAACCGACTTGAGACCATATTCACCAAAACTTACTGATGAACCTGTTACTGCAAGACCTGTATTTCTGCCTTTGAACTGTTTGCGGAATTTTGTTCTTTTAGGTTGAAGCATTTTCTTGTCCCTTCAACTATTTCTTAGGTTCTGAATTAATAGAGGCGATATGTGCATCCATATCAAAAACCTCACCCTTAAATATCCACACCTTAATGCCGATAATGCCATAAGTCGTATTGGCTTCAGCAGTAGCATAGTCAATATCAGCCCTTAATGTATGTAGAGGAACGCGTCCTTCCCTATACCATTCACTTCTGGCAATTTCTGCGCCATTTAGCCTTCCACCGACATTTATTTTAATACCTTCAGCACCAAGCCGCATAGTATTAGTAACCGCGCGTTTCATGGCTCTTCTGTACATAATACGTTTTTCAAGCTGCTGCGCTATACTTTCTGCAACTAACAGAGCATCAAGTTCTGGCTTTCTAATTTCTTCAACATTAACTTGCACAGGAATGCCAATCATTTTAGATATTTCTTGTCTTAAGACATCAATATCTTCGCCTTTCTTTCCAATAACGATACCAGGACGTGCACTATGTATCGTAATGTGTGCATTATTGGCTGGGCGATTAATTTGTATTTTACTAACAGACGCATTTACCAACTTTTTCCTGATAAATTCCCTTACCATTAAATCTTGGTGTAAAAATACAGAATAATCTTGACTACTTGCATACCATCTTGAATTCCAGTCTTTTACAATACCAAGACGTATGCCAGTTGGATGAACTTTTTGCCCCATTTTTAACCCCTACCTGAATTCTCTGTGACTTTAACCGTAATGTGGCACGTACGCTTAAAAATGTGATCTGCACGACCTTTTGCACGTGGCCTTACACGTTTCATAGTAGCGCCTTCATTTACGAATACTGTCGAAACTTTAAGTTCATCAATATCAGCACTGTCATTATGCTCAGCATTGGCAATGGCAGATTCTAAAAGCTTAAGCACGATAGCAGCAGCCTTTTTAGAACTAAACCGTAAAATATTTAGAGCATTTTCTACCGGCAATCCTCTAATTTGATCGCCAACTAAACGAGCTTTTTGCGCTGATAGAGGAGCGTTGCTTAATGTTGCGGAAATTTCCATAGCCAACCTATTTAGATTTCTTATCGGCCACATGGCCTTTATATGTGCGTGTAGGAGCAAATTCACCAAGCTTATGCCCGACCATATTTTCTGATATAAGAACAGGTATATGTAACCGCCCATTATGAACAGCAATGGTTAAACCCAACATATCAGGCATGATCATTGATCTTCTCGACCATGTTTTAATGGGTTTACGATTATTATTTTTTACTGCTTCATCCACTTTTTTTAGTAAATGATGATCAATAAAAGGGCCTTTCTTAATTGAACGTGGCACGGTAAATTCCTCTCTATTTCTGCTTACGACGTCTGACTATCATATTATCAGTCCGTTTGTTTTTTCTGGTTTTATAACCTTTAGTCGGCATACCCCATGGTGACACAGGATGCCTACCACCTGAGGTTCGGCCTTCACCACCACCATGTGGATGATCTACAGGATTCATTGCCACGCCGCGGACTGTTGGGCGTATGCCTCTCCATCTCGAAGCCCCAGCTTTCCCAAGGGAAGCTAAGTTATGCTCAGAATTAGAAACCTCTCCGATAACTGCCCGACAATCTGCCATGACTTTCCGCATTTCACCAGAGCGTAATCTTATGGTTGCATATGCGCCATCTCTTGCGACCAATTGAACTGAAGCGCCAGCACTTCGAGCAATTTGCGCACCTTTACCAGGCTTTAATTCTACACAATGTAGAGTTGTACCCATCGGTACATTTCTCAAAGTCATGCAGTTTCCAGGCTTTACTGGAGCGACTTCTGATGAAATGATTTCTTGGCCTACCTGTAAATCTTTTGGAGCAATGATATAGCGTCGCTCACCATCCTTAAAGAGGATAAGCGCAATATTTGCTGTTCGATTTGGGTCATATTCCAAACGCTCTACTACCGCAGGTATATCAAATTTATTTCTTTTAAAATCAATAATACGATAGTGCTTTTTATGGCCTCCACCAATGTGACGAGTTGTTATTCGTCCCTGATTATTTCTTCCACCACTTTTAGCGTTCTTACACAATAAAGGCGCGTAAGGTTTGCCTTTATGCAAACCTTCACTTTTAATGCGAATTACGAATCTTGAACCTGGTGACGTTGGTTTTGACTTTACAATCGCCATCTTATTTCTACCATTCCTATTGATTTCTTAATTAATAAATTTAAACCACAGAAAAATCTATATCATGTCCTGGCTTAAGTTTTATATATGCTTTTTTCCAATCTGATCTTTGTCCCAATGTACGGCCAAATCTTTTCTGTTTACCTTTTACATTTAAGACACGGACAGATTCAACTTTAACATTGAACATTAACTCAACCGCTAATTTCACTTCAGTTTTTGTTGCAGCTTTGTCAATTTTAAAAGCAAAAGTTTTATCTTTTTCAGCAGAACCAGTGCTTTTTTCAGAAATTACTGGTACTTTTAATATTGCTGCAAGACGACGTTGCATTTCAACATTCATGCTAAACGATCCTCAATAAACTTAAGTGCCGGCGTAGATAAAATCACTTTTTCAGCCGCCACCAAAAGAACTGGATTTAGGTTTTCTGCCTCAACAACTTCGACATAAGGAATGTTTCTAGAAGAGAGCGCCAAATTTATATCCACTTCATCTACAATTATTAAAATACGTTTAACAGCTAATGTTTTTAATTTTTTGTCAAACTCTTTTGTTTTTACAGTTTTCGGCAAGAAACTATCATCAACAATTAAACGTTCTTGACGGAGCAATTCCGATAATATTGAACGGATACCGACCCTGAACATTTTTTTATTAAGCTTTTGTTCATAAGATCTTGGCTTTGCTGCAAAGGCAATACCACCTGTACGCCATATTGGGCTACGTGATGAACCTGATCTTGCTCGACCTGTACCTTTTTGACGCCATGGTTTTGCACCACCACCGCTGACTTCTGAGCGAGTTTTTTGAGCTTTTGTACCCGCCCTTGCACTCGCTTGATATTTTGTCACCAACTGGTGAACTAACGTCTCGTTGAATTCTTGACCAAATATTTCATCTGAAACATCAATCACTGATGTTCCGGCTTGATCATTTAAATTGGGTATCTGTAATGTCATGACTTAACCTTATTTAGCTTTTTTATAGCTGGTGTTATCACTATGTCACCACCTTTTGCCCCAGGTACTGCACCACGGATCAAAATCAAATTCCGTTCTTTATCGATAGAATGGATAGTCAAATTTTGAACAGTTGTTTTTACAGCACCTAAATGGCCAGCCATTTTTTTACCTTTAAACACTCGTCCAGGTGTCTGATTCATACCGATAGAACCAAGCACTCTGTGAGACAATGAGTTACCATGCGTAGCATCTTGCATATGGAAGTTATGCCGCTTTATACCACCAGCAAAACCCTTACCTATACTTTTGCCTTGAACATCGACAAACTGACCTTCAGAAAAAATGTCAAGTGACAATTCAGTCCCTGCAGACAGCTCTACACCTTCATCATTACCAAGACGAAATTCCCAAAGGCTTCGACCTGCCGTTACATTAGCAGTCGCATAATGACCAGCCATTGCCTTATTAACTCTTGAAGCCTTTTTTTCACCTACTGCTACTTGAACAGAGCGATAACCATCAACTTCAATACTTTTAACTTGGACAACCCTATTCGAGTCAATTTGCAGAACAGTCACCGGTACCGATGATCCGTCTTCGCAAAACACCCGCGTCATTCCACATTTGCGACCTATTAGACCTATTGACATTTGTCAATCCCTCAAATTTTAATTCAGCTTTATCTGTACGTCTACGCCTGCAGCTAAGTCTAGCTTCATTAAGGCATCTACAGTTTTATCAGTTGGCTCTACAATATCTAACAACCTTTTATAAGTCCTTAATTCATATTGATCCCGAGCATCTTTATTTACGTGTGGAGAGATAAGTATTGTGAAACGTTCTTTTTTAGTAGGCAATGGAATAGGGCCTTTAACCTGTGCACCTGTTCTTTTTGCTGTTTCTACTATCTCACCTGCCGATTGATCAATTAATTTATGATCAAAAGATTTCAAACGGATCCTGATAGTTTGGTTTGACATTTTTATTACTCAATAATTGAAGCAACGACGCCAGCACCAACGGTACGGCCGCCTTCACGGATTGCAAAGCGCAAGCCCTCTTCCATTGCTATCGGTGAAATCAATTTGACTTCTACGGCAATGTTGTCACCCGGCATAACCATTTCCACACCTTCTGGCAATTCCACAGCACCAGTCACATCCGTTGTCCGGAAGTAGAACTGCGGGCGGTAACCATTGAAGAATGGGGTATGGCGGCCACCTTCATCTTTAGACAAGACGTATATCTCTGCCTTAAAATGGGCATGTGGCTTAATTGTGCCCTTGTGCGCCAAAACCTGTCCACGTTCAACTTCATCGCGCTTGGTGCCGCGCAACAAGATACCGACGTTGTCACCTGCCTGGCCTTGATCCAACAATTTACGGAACATCTCCACCCCAGTACAGGTCGTGGTGATGGTCGGACGGATGCCGACGATTTCAATTTCCTGACCTACCTTGATCACGCCCCGTTCTATACGGCCAGTCACTACGGTACCACGGCCTGAGATTGAGAAGACGTCTTCTATCGGCATCAAAAAGCTGCCATCCACCGCCCTTTCAGGCTCTGGGATATAACTGTCCAAAGCATCAACCAGCTTGACCACAGACGGCGCACCAATGTCGCTGGTGTCACCTTCCAAAGCTTTCAACGCTGAGCCGATGATGATCGGGGTGTCGTCACCTGGAAAATCATACATGTCCAACAATTCCCGGATTTCCATTTCCACCAACTCAATCAGTTCGGCGTCATCGACCATGTCGGCCTTGTTCAGGAAAACCACGATATAAGGCACACCTACTTGGCGTGACAATAAGATGTGTTCACGGGTTTGAGGCATTGGGCCGTCTGCAGCTGAGCACACCAGGATGGCACCGTCCATTTGGGCGGCTCCGGTAATCATGTTCTTGACATAGTCAGCATGGCCTGGGCAATCAACATGGGCGTAATGGCGCTTAGGCGATTCGTATTCCACGTGTGAAGTCGCAATAGTGATACCGCGGGCGCGCTCTTCAGGCGCGTTGTCAATTTGGTCGAAGGCCTTCACCTCACCGCCTTGCAACTCTGCCATCACTTTCGTCAGCGCCGCTGTCAGCGTGGTCTTGCCGTGATCCACGTGCCCGATTGTCCCGACGTTCACATGCGGCTTGCTTCGCGTAAATTTCTCTTTGGCCATGTGTCAATACCTTTACATTTATTTAAAAAGTCTTGTTTACAATTGCGTCTGCAACACTTGCAGGCGTTTCATTATATTTTTTAAACTGCATACTATATGTCGCCCGCCCTTGTGTAGCGGATCGCAAATCTGTTGCATAACCAAACATTTCGGCCAGTGGCACCTCACAGCTTATGATCTTGCCTGATGGTGTCTCGCCCATGTCTTGGATTAAGCCACGTCGCCTGTTGATGTCACCGATAACATCCCCCATATATTCTTCAGGGGTAACAACTTCAACATTCATTATGGGTTCCATTAATACCGGCTCAGCTTTTCTGGCACCTTCCCTAAAGCACATTGAACCAGCAATTTTAAAGGCTATCTCATTTGAATCGACGTCATGGTAAGAACCATCAAACAAGGTCACCTTAACATCAATTACGGGATAACCCGCTAACACACCACTTTTGAGCTGATCTTGCACACCTTTATCAACTGCTGGGATATATTCTTTAGGCACTACCCCACCAACGACTTCATTTACAAATTCATAGCCAGTACCTAATTCCTTAGGTTCAATTCTTAGCCAAACATGCCCATACTGACCACGTCCACCTGATTGTCTTATGAACTTGCTTTCTTGTTCTACACGTTTTTTTACGGTTTCCCTATAGGCCACTTGTGGCGCCCCGACATTTGCTTCAACACCAAATTCCCTTTTCATCCTATCGATGATAATTTCAAGATGTAGCTCACCCATCCCTGCAATTATTATCTGTCCTGACTCTTCATTTGTTGAAACTTTAAACGACGGGTCTTCTTGTGCAAGCCTACCTAAGGCTGTCACCATTTTGTCTTGATCCGCTTTGGTTTTTGCCTCAACCGCAATTGAAATTACAGGTTCAGGAAACTCCATCTTCTCTAACAGTATTGGTTCAACGATACTACACAAGGTATCCCCAGTTGTAACATCTTTTAGACCAATCGCTGCCGCTATATCACCAGCAAAAACCTCTTTAACTTCCTCTCGGCTGTTGGCATGCATTTGTACTATTCGTCCAACTCGCTCTTTTTTCATTTTTATTGGGTTATAGACACTATCACCCGAATTTAAAACACCCGAATAAACCCTAAAAAAGGTCAAAGCCCCTACAAAAGGATCTGTAGCAATCTTGAAAGCTAATGCAGAAAAAGGCACTCCATCTTCTGCAGACCTTTCAATTTCTTCTACACCATCTTCTTTTAAACCTTTTACTGCGGCTATATCTGTAGGTGCGGGCAAATATTCAATAACACCATCAAGTAAAGCTTGCACACCTTTATTTTTAAAGGCTGAGCCACAAAATGCCGGCACAATTTTATTTTTTATTGTAAGTGCCCGAATACCTTGCTTTATCTCTTCCTCTGTAAAACTTTCATTACTGAGGTATTTTTCCATTAACTCTTCAGTCGCCTCTGCAGCAGACTCTATTATATATTCTTTCCATTCATCGCATTGTACCTTCAAATTATCTGGCACTTCGCGTTCATAAAAGCTAACTCCCATATTGGAATCTTCCCAATATATCGCTTTCATTGATATTAAATCTACAACACCTTCAAAACCTTCTTCAGCGCCTATTGGCAACTGCATCGGCACCGGTTTAGCCCCTAATTTTCCTTTAATTTGTGCAATCACATTTAAAAAATTAGCGCCTGACCTATCCATTTTATTAACAAATACTATCCTTGGAACCTTGTATTTGTCAGCTTGACGCCAAACTGTCTCCGATTGCGGCTCAACACCACCAACCGCACAAAATACAGCACAAGCCCCATCAAGAACCCTTAATGAGCGCTCAACCTCAATTGTAAAATCAACATGGCCTGGCGTATCAATAATATTAATACGATGCTGAGGAAACTGTTTTGCCATTCCCTGCCAAAAACAAGTTGTAGCCGCTGAGGTTATTGTTATCCCTCGCTCCTGCTCCTGCTCCATCCAGTCCATGGTTGCTGTACCATCATGCACCTCACCAATTTTGTGTGAGACACCGGTATAAAAAAGCACGCGTTCAGTTGTTGTTGTCTTTCCAGCATCAATATGTGCCATGATGCCTATATTTCGATACCGCTCTATAGGCGTCTTGCGAGCCACAGCACCACCCCGCAAACTTTACCAGCGATAATGGGAAAACGCCTTGTTAGCTTCTGCCATTCTATGGGTATCTTCTCGTTTTTTAGCCGCCGAACCTTTATTTTCAAAAGCATCCATTAACTCACCAGCTAATTTTGCAGGCATACCTTTTTCACTTCTTTTACGGGAGGCATCTATCAACCAACGCATAGCCAAAGCTAAACGACGTGATGGCCGCACTTCAACAGGCACCTGGTAGGTGGCACCACCAACTCTTCGCGACTTAACCTCAACACGCGGCTGAACATTTTCTAACGCTTTCGACAACACTTCTAAGGGCTCAGCATGACCACGACCTTCAATCACACCAAGAGCACCGTAAACAATACCTTCAGCAACTGATTTTTTGCCGCTTTCCATAATCATATTCATGAACTTACTCAGCATTACACTGCCGAACCTTGGATCAGGAATAATCTCCCTTTTTGTTGCTACTCTTCTTCTAGACATCTATATCACCAGCTGTTTATTTTTTAGGGCGTTTTGTGCCATATTTAGAACGACCGCATTTACGGTTATTAACACCTGACGTATCAAGACTACCACGCACAACGTGATACCGCACACCCGGCAAATCCTTAACCCGGCCACCACGTATCAATACAACCGAGTGCTCCTGAAGATTATGACCCTCACCACCTATATAACTACTAACTTCAGAGCCATTTGTTAACCTTACCCTTGCAACTTTACGTAATGCAGAATTCGGTTTTTTAGGTGTGGTTGTATAGACGCGAGTACACACACCTCTTCTTTGAGGGCATGCGTCCAAAGCAGGCACATTGCTCTTTTCAATTCTTTTAGCACGCGGCTTACGAACCAACTGGTTGATCGTGGCCATTATTTACTCCAAATCTACAAATTAATTGCCAGGCAAAAAAAACAACCGCCAGACGCTAAGCACGCTGACGGCTATGAAAGTTCAGCTATAAATAAGCAACTTTGGCTTATGTGAGCAGAATATAATACTTTTTTAATCCTAATTGGTCAAGGCATATTTTCATTATTATATTTTTATGTATTCAATGCTTGTTTTAGAGCTTCTTCAACATCATCGGCGTCAACAACTGAAGGCGCTTCATTATCCAATGCACTCATATTGCTAAATTTCAATTTCCTGCTTTCATGATATGCCAATCCTGTACCTGCTGGTATCAACCGACCAACGATAACATTTTCCTTTAAACCAAGTAAGTCATCACTTAGGCCACGGACTGCAGCATCGGTTAATACTCTTGTCGTTTCTTGGAAAGAAGCAGCAGAAATAAATGATTCAGTAGCAAGCGATGCTTTGGTAATCCCTAATAATACTGACTCAAAACTTGCTGGAATTTTTCCTTCTGCTTCAATCTTATCGTTTTCTTCCCTTAATACGGCACGTTCAACCTGGTCCCCCTTCAAGAACCCAGTCTCGCCTGGTGCAGTAATTTCAACTTTTCTCAGCATTTGTCTAATTATCGCTTCAATGTGCTTGTCATTAATCTTAACACCTTGTAATCGATAAACATCTTGAATCTCTTTTACCAAATAGTTTGCCAACTCTTCAACACCCCGCAAACGAAGTATATCGTGAGGCGTCAATTCACCTTCTGCTATCGTTTCACCTTTTTCAACATATTCACCTTCAAACACAGTGATATGCCGCCATTTAGGAATTAAGGTTTCTATCTGTTCGCCACTTGCATCTGTAATAATAACGCGCTGCTTACCTTTGGTCTCTTTTCCAAAAGAGATAGTGCCACTTGTTTCCGCAAGAATCGCAGGATCTTTAGTCTTCCTGGCTTCAAACAAATCAGCAACTCGCGGCAAACCACCCGTGATATCACGAGTCTTACTAGATTCTTGAGGAATCCTAGCCAATACGTCACCTACTTTAACTTCACCACCGTCTTTTATACCGACAATAGCACCTGAAGGAAGAAAATACTGTGCAGGTATCTCAGTCCCTGGCAAATAGATTGTATTGCCATCATGGTCACGCAACTTCACCATGGGCCGCAATTCTTTACCTGCACTACCGCGTTGTTTAGGATCTGTAACGACTAAGGAACTTAAACCTGTTACTTCATCAGATTGCTTTTGTACAGTTACACCATCAGCAAAATCGATAAGCTCAACAATACCATTAACTTCTGTTATTACTGGATGAGTGTGTGGATCCCACGTGACGATAATATCACCTGCATTGATTTTCCCACCTTCTTGCACTGATAAGACTGCGCCATAAGGGATTTTGTAACGTTCCCTTTCACGTCCATACTCATCAACTACACCAACTTCACCAGATCTTGAGACAGCCACCAAGTTACCTTCCCTGTTAAATACTGATTTTAAATTACTCAGCCTAACGGTACCTGCCGACTTCACTTGTACATTACTAATTGCCGCAGATCTAGAGGCTGCACCACCAATATGGAATGTACGCATGGTTAACTGTGTTCCTGGCTCACCAATTGATTGTGCCGCAATAACACCGACAGCCTCACCAATATTAACCAAATGACCACGGCCTAAATCTCTTCCATAACATGCAATACAGACACCATGGCGGTTTTCACAAGTGATAACCGAACGCACTAATACTTGATCAACACCATGCTCTTCAAGCACTGCAACCCAGTGCTCATTAAGCAAAGTGCCTCTTGGCACAATGATTTTATCGGCTGCAGGATCCATTATGTCATGTGCTGCAACGCGGCCTAATACCCTTTCTGATAATGGCTCAACCACATCTCCACCCTCAATAATAGGTGTCATGATTAAGCCATTGACCGTTCCGCAATCTTCACTAGTAATTACGATATCTTGGGCTACATCAACCAATCTTCTCGTTAGATATCCTGAGTTGGCAGTTTTTAATGCGGTATCCGCTAAGCCTTTTCTTGCCCCATGGGTCGAAATAAAATATTGCAACACATCTAGCCCTTCACGGAAGTTTGCCGTGATAGGGGTTTCAATAATTGAACCATCAGGCTTAGCCATTAAGCCCCGCATACCGGCAAGCTGCCTAATTTGCGCGGCTGACCCTCGAGCACCAGACTCGGCCATCATAAAAATTGAATTAAATGATTTTTGTTTGACGGTTTTACCTTCAGCGTCGATTACCGATTCTTCACCCAACCCATCCATCATGACCTTAGCCACTTGATCGTTTGCGTGTGACCAAATATCAACTACTTTATTATAGCGCTCACCATCGGTAACTAAGCCTGAAGCATATTGGCTTTGAATCTCATTAACCTCGGCTTCTGCTGAATTAATGATGTCAATTTTCTTAATAGGAATTGCCATATCTTCGATACCGAACGACACACCAGAAATGGTCGCATACCGGAAGCCTAGATACATCAATTGATCTGCCAATACTACCGTGTCTTTATTACCCAAATAGCGATAACTGTAATTGATCAATCGTGATATGTTTTTCTTAGTCATATCGCAATTTACCAATTCAAACGGCATACATTCAGGCACGATTTCCCAAATTAATGCCCTACCAACAGTCGTCTGGACACGATGTGTTTTTTCAATCAAATCACCGCTTTCATTTTTTGTTTTTTCAACAATTCTGAGTTGAATTTTTGATTGCAATTCTACCGCTTTAGCCGCTAATGCCCTGTGTATTTCACCGACGCTAACGAAAATGCTGCCATCACCTTTAGCGCTGATCTTTTCCCTACTAATGTAGTAAAGACCTAAAACCACGTCTTGTGATGGATTAATGACAGGCTCACCATTGGCAGGTGAAAGAATATTATTGGTCGCCATCATCAACGTTCTTGCTTCAAGCTGGGCTTCAATGGACAGTGGTATATGCACTGCCATTTGGTCACCATCAAAGTCTGCGTTAAACGCACTACAAACCAAGGGATGTAGCTGTATCGCCTTACCTTCAATTAAGGTAGGTTCAAAAGCCTGAATGCCCAAACGGTGTAAGGTTGGCGCCCGATTTAATAAAATAGGGTGTTCACGAATCACTTCTTCAAGAATATCCCAAACTTCAGCACCTTCACGCTCCACCATTTTTTTTGCTGCTTTAATGGTCGTAGCTAATCCGCGAAATTGTAGCTTACTAAATATAAAAGGCTTAAAGAGTTCTAATGCCATTTTTTTAGGCAGACCACATTGATGCAACCTTAATGTAGGACCAACAACAATAACTGACCGTCCTGAGTAATCAACACGCTTACCTAACAAGTTTTGCCTGAAGCGGCCTTGCTTACCCTTGATCATATCAGCCAAGGATTTTAAAGGTCTGCGGTTGGTTCCTGTAATTGCACGACCTCGCCGACCATTATCCAACAACGCATCTACCGACTCTTGTAACATACGCTTTTCATTTCTGACAATGATGTCAGGCGCATTCAAATCTAATAATCGGTTTAATCGGTTATTCCGGTTAATCACACGACGATATAAATCATTTAAATCAGATGTCGCAAAACGCCCCCCGTCTAACGGCACTAAAGGCCGCAACTCGGGTGGTAGCACTGGCAGCACTTTTAGAATCATCCATTCTGGACGATTTCTAGAGCTAATTAAGGCATCCATCACCTTAAGTCGTTTTGAATATTTTTTTATTTTGGTCTCAGAATTAGTACCGTTGATTTCTTCACGCAAACGGTTTACTTCTTCTTTTAAATCTATAGCCTTTAATAAATCATAAATGGCCTCTGCGCCCATTTTGGCTATAAAATCATCACCATGTAACTCAACCGCATCTAGATATTCATCATCCGTCAATAGCTGACCTTTATTTAATGGGGTCATGCCGGGATCTAAAACGACAAAGGATTCGAAATATAATACCCGCTCAATTTCACGCAGAGTCATATCTAATAACAGTGCAATTCTTGACGGTAGTGATTTTAAAAACCAAATATGTGCAACTGGGCTAGCCAAATCAATATGCCCCATGCGTTCCCGCCGAACTTTTGATAAGGTAACTTCAACCCCACATTTTTCACAAATTACACCACGGTGCTTAAGACGTTTGTATTTGCCACATAAACATTCATAATCACTGACGGGGCCAAATATTTTAGCGCAAAACAAACCATCCCTTTCTGGCTTAAAAGTACGGTAATTAATAGTTTCAGGTTTTTTTACTTCCCCATACGACCATGAACGGATCATATCTGGTGATGCTAAACCAATTCTAATGCCGTCAAAATCATCTGCACGGCCTTGACGTTTCAAGAAATTCATTAAATCTTTCAAGAGCTTATCCTCTTTAAATATTTTGGGCTATTATAAACTGTGCTGTATAGCGCTTAGTTATTCCCTTTCCAGCTCTATATTGACAGCTAACGACCGGATTTCTTTAATCAAAACATTAAACGACTCTGGCATACCAGCATCCATTTTATGATCACCATCAACAATATTTTTGTACATGCGTGTCCGTCCAGTAACATCATCTGATTTAACTGTTAACATTTCTTGTAAGGTATAAGCGGCGCCATAAGCTTCAAGCGCCCAAACTTCCATCTCGCCAAAACGTTGTCCGCCGAACTGCGCTTTACCACCTAGCGGCTGTTGGGTCACTAGGCTATAAGGACCTGTCGAGCGGGCATGCATTTTATCGTCAACCAAATGGTTTAGTTTCAACATATACATATAGCCAACAGTCACTTCCCGCTCGAAGGGCTCTCCAGTTAAGCCATCATACAAGGTTGTTTGACCGTGTTCTGGTAAGTCAGCAAGCCTTAACATAGTACGAATGTCATCTTCACTGGCACCATCAAATACTGGTGTAGCCATTGGCACGCCGCCTACCAAATTGCTGGCAAGTTCGATAATTTCTTTATCCGTAAATGACTTTAAATCTTCTTTACGGCCACTGCCATTGTAAATTTTCTCTAGAAAATCCCTTATTTCAATTATTTTAGCCCTGGCTTCCAGCATTTTTCCGATTTTGATGCCGAGTCCTTTTGCTGCCCATCCCAAATGCGTCTCCAGCACTTGTCCTACGTTCATACGAGAAGGGACGCCCAGCGGATTAAGGACGATATCAACGGGATTACCATCAGCTGTATATGGCATGTCTTCTATAGGCCTAATCATTGATATAACGCCTTTATTTCCATGACGACCGGCCATTTTATCACCTGGCTGTATACGTCTTTTAACAGCCAAGTACACTTTGACCATTTTTAAGACACCAGGAGGAAGATCATCTCCCATGGTAATTTTTTTACGTTTTACTTCAAATCGCTCATCAAATGCTTTTCTTTGTTGTTCAATTTGCTCTATTACGGCTTCTAACTGAAGGTTTAAATCTTCATCCTTCATTTTAATTTTGAGCCAGTCTGAATGCTTGATGGTATCTAAATAATCTTGGCTAATTTCAGTACCCGCTTTCAATTGTCCAGCTCCGGACTGAGCTATTTTACCAATCAGCAATTTGGCAACGCGGGCAAATATGTCACCTTCTAATATTTTTAGCTGGTCATCAAGGTCTTTTCTATAGCGCTTAATTTCAGCTTCTTCAATATCTAAGGCGCGCTTATCCTTTTTAACCCCATCACGCGTAAACACCTGCACATCAATAACGGTTCCTTCAATACTGCTAGGCACTCTTAATGAGGTATCCTTAACATCCGCCGCTTTCTCACCAAAAATAGCGCGTAATAGTTTTTCTTCTGGCGTCAATTGCGTTTCACCTTTTGGTGTGACTTTACCAACTAGTATGTCACCACCTTTTACTTCGGCTCCCACATAAACTATGCCCGATTCATCTAATTTAGATAACGCTTCTTCGCTGACATTTGGAATATCCGCTGTAATTTCTTCAGGACTATGTTTAGTGTCACGCGCCACGCATGTTTTTTCTTCGATATGGATAGTTGTAAACCGATCTTCTTTTACAACTCGCTCTGATACCAGAATAGAATCTTCAAAGTTGTAACCATTCCAAGGCATAAACGCGACCAACATATTTTGGCCTAAAGCCAACTCACCCATATCAGTCGATGGCCCATCCGCTAAAATATCACCAGCGTTAACAATATCGCCTGGCTTTACCAATGGTTTTTGATTGATACAGGTATTTTGGTTAGAACGGGTATATTTAGTGAGATTATAAATATCCACACCTGGTGTACCTGTTTCTGTTTCTGTATCGTTGACACGTACTACTATCCGTGCAGCATCAACCGCTTCAATACTACCACCACGCGCAGCGACAACAGTTACCCCAGAATCTTTGGCCACCGTCCTTTCCATACCAGTACCTACTAACGGCTTTTCAGCCTTTAAAGTTGGCACTGCTTGGCGTTGCATGTTTGAACCCATTAATGCACGGTTAGCATCATCGTGCTCAAGAAATGGGATAATCGATGCTGCCACAGACACAATTTGCCGGGAAGATACATCCATATATTGAACTGTATCTGACATTGCCAATGTAAATTCATCTTTATGACGGCAAGAAACCAAACCATCAACCAACTTTCCGTTTTCATCAGCAGCAACACTTGCCTGCGCAATTACAAACTCACCTTCTTCTATAGCTGACAAATAATCGACCTGGTCAGTTACCCGGCCATCAACTACTCGACGATATGGCGTTTCTAAAAAGCCATAATCATTTGTACGTGCATAAACAGACAATGAGTTTATTAAACCAATATTTGGGCCTTCAGGCGTTTCGATAGGACAAACTCGACCATAATGCGTGGTATGTACGTCGCGAACCTCAAAACCCGCTCTCTCCCGAGCTAAACCACCAGGTCCTAAAGCAGAAACTCTTCGTTTATGGGTCACTTGTGACAATGGATTGTTTTGATCCATAAATTGTGACAATTGACTTGACCCAAAGAATTCCTTAACCGCTGCAGATACTGGCTTCGCATTAATAATTTCTTGGGGCATCAAGCCTTCCGAATCAGCCAGTGTCAAACGTTCCTTAACGGCTCTTTCAACTCTAACCAAACCTACCCTAAATTGATTTTCAATCATCTCACCAACTGAACGCACACGTCTGTTGCCGAGATGATCAATATCATCAACATTACCATTGCCATTGCGGATATTAATTAATTCTTTTAATACATCGATAATATCTTCTTTTGTTAAAGTGCCAGTTCCAGTGACTTCTTGACGCCCTAAACGACGGTTAAACTTCATCCGTCCAACAGGTGATAAATCATAACGTTCGTCTGTAAAGAATAAGTTTTGGAACAAGTTTTCAGCTGATTCTTTAGTTGGCGGCTCGCCTGGGCGCATCATGCGGTAAATTTCTACCAATGCGTCCAAAGTACTTGCCGTCACATCCAAGCGCATAGCATTGGAGATATATGCACCACGATCAAGGTCATTGACAAACAAAGTCTCAATATTGGTAACACCTTTCTCGATAGCTTTATCGATCAAGTCGCCAGTAATTTCGTCATTAACATTGGCAACTAATTCGCCTGTAGATGTATCGATCAAATTATGACCTAGAATTTTGCCAAATAAGTATTCTCTTGGCACGTCAACCTCAGTCAAGCTGACTTTATTCATTTCTCGAATATGCTTCGATGTTATGCGGCGGCCTTCTTCTACCAGCACTTGACCGTCATGCTTTATATCAAATGCCGCAATTTCACCCCGTAACCTTTCAGGTACGATATGGAAGATACACTTGTCTTTACTGATGTTAAATTTGTTGGTTTCATAGAAAATTTTAATCATTTCCTCATTATCGAAACCTAATGCACGCAGTAGAATTGTGGCGGGTATCTTTCTACGCCTATCAATACGGACGTAAACACAATCTTTATGGTCAAATTCAAAATCCAACCATGAACCACGGTAAGGAATTACCCTAGCATTAAATAATAGCTTGCCTGATGAGTGGGTTTTGCCTTTATCATGATCAAAAAATACACCTGGAGAGCGATGTAACTGAGAAACAATAACGCGCTCAGTACCATTAATCACAAATGTCCCGTTATCTGTCATTAATGGGAGTTCACCCATATAGACTTCTTGCTCACGAATATCTTTAACAACTTTCGCATTTGCAGGTGCTTCACGGTCATAAATCACCAAACGCACCAGAACTCTTAAGGGTGCAGCAAAGGTGGCGCCGCGTTGTTGACATTCCCTAACATCGAAAGTTGGCTCTCCCAAGCGGTATTTTACGTACTCTAAAACCGCATAACCGGAATGGCTTTCAATCGGGAAAACACTAATAAATGCCGCATGCAGGCCAACGTCTTTTCGTTTTTCAGGCGTCGCACCAGATTGCAAAAAACTTGCATAAGAGTTAATTTGTGTTGCAAGAAGATAGGGAACTTCCAGAACTTCCGTTCCTTTCCCAAAATTGTTTCGAATACGCTTTTTTTCGGTAAAAGAGTAGGACATATCGCTTCCGAACTTTTTGGTCATGAATGATTTTTTCTACCGGCTAATGCCAGCAGAAAAAGGCCGGTGACTTTTAGCCACCAGCCGTTATTTTAAAAACTAAACGCCTTATATTCTGGAGTCAAATTTTTTATTTAATTTCAACTGTAGCGCCTGCGTCTTCAAGTTGTTTTTTAAGGTCATCTGCTTCTGCTTTTGATACCGCTTCTTTCAAAGTTGTTGGCGCACTTTCAACAGCATCCTTAGCTTCTTTCAAGCCAAGGCCAGTGATAGTCCGTACGGCCTTAATAACACCAACTTTATTTTCACCAAATGCTTTTAATATTACATCAAATTCAGTTTGTTCCTCAACCACCGCAGCAGGACCTGCAGCTGGAGCAGCAACTGCCATAGCAGCAGCTGAAACACCAAATTTTTCTTCCATAGCGGAAATCAAATCAACGATTTCCATAATAGTCATGTTGGAAACTGTTTCCAAGATTTCTTCTTGTGAGATTGCCATTTTTCTACCTTTGATTAATTTGTATATACTAGAATCAAGAATAAGCTTAAGCCGCTTCTTCTTTTTGCTCTTTGAGCGCTGCCAATGTACGCGCAAGTTTTTCGACAGGCGCTTTCATCACTGACATCAACAAGGCAATAGCCTGATCTCTCGTAGGCAGGCTTGCCAAACGTTTAAGCTCAGATCCATCGTAAGCTTGACCGCCGATTGCAACGATTTTAGTAATTAATTTGTCATGACCTTTGGAAAAGTCATTGATTAAACGAGCTGCAGAACCTGGGTCTTCAATTGAAAAAGCCAATATAAGTGGCCCTACCAACTGCTCTTGCATACACTCAAATTCAGTTCCTTCAACTGCACGCCTTGCTAGGGTATTTTTTACCACTCGCAAATATACACCTGTCTGCCTTGCCGTTTTACGCAGTTCAGTCAACTCAGTAACTGTTAAACCACGATATTCAGCTGCAACTGCAGAAAGGGCTTTAGCGGCATATTCAGCAACTTCTTCTACGACAGCTTTTTTGCTATCTAAATTTAGCGCCACAACTTACCTCCGACTTCTGGATAATATCCAGATTTATAAATTGCATCTTTAAATGATGCCCCTTACGGCCCATTCCCAATATTAGGTCAGGCTACCGTCTACGCTGGCTAGATATTAAGTTTTTCAACGCCTGCGGTCTTTGACGGTTGCCGTAAAACGGCAACCCAAAGTTCCTTATAAATCTGTTTTAGCCACCAATACTATTTTGGTCTAACCAAAGCCCTGGCCCCATAGTGGATGACAAAGTGATCTTCTTTATGTAGACCCCTTTTGCTGCAGTTGGCTTGGCTTTTCTCAAATCGGCAAGCAGTGCTTCTAAATTACCTTGAATTGAAGCTGCATCAAACGATACTTTGCCTAACGTACAGTGAATTATACCTGACTTGTCAGTCCGGTAACGAACTTGGCCTGATTTAGCATTTCTTACTGCAGTGGCCACATCTGGTGTAACAGTTCCAACCTTAGGATTTGGCATTAAGCCTCTAGGCCCTAAAATTTGACCTAATTGACCCACCACACGCATGGCGTCTGGTGAAGCAATAACCACATCAAAATTTAGCTCACCTTTTTTTACTTGATCGCCTAAATCATCCATACCAACAATATCGGCACCCGCTTCACGAGCAGCATCTGCATTTGGCCCTTGCGCAAAAACTGCCACTCTGACAGTTTTTCCAGTACCATTTGGTAGCACGGTCGCGCCTCTTACATTTTGATCTGATTTGCGGGGATCCACTCCAAGATTCACACTAACATCTATGGCTTCGTTAAATTTTGCCGCCCCCAATTCTTTTAATAAAGCAACCGCATCGAGCAGTGAATATTGCTTGGCTCTATCGACCTTGCTTTTAATAATTTTTGCTTTTTTTGATAACTTAGCCATTAGAGACCCTCCACATTCAAGCCCATGCTTCTGGCACTACCCGCAATCGTCCTGATTGCTGCTTCGAGGTCTGCAGCATTTAAATCTTCCATTTTTGTTTTAGCAATTTCTTCCAATTGGGCACGAGTGACTGTACCTACTTTTTTAGTATTGGGATTGCTACTACCACTTTTAAGGCCTGCTACTTTTTTTAATAAAATAGAAGCTGGTGGTGTTTTTGTAATAAAGGTAAAACTTTTATCGCTGTAAACAGTAATGACAACGGGTAAAGGCAAACCTTTTTCCACTTCCTGTGTTTTAGCATTAAATGCCTTACAAAATTCCATAATATTCACGCCGCGCTGACCTAAAGCTGGACCAACGGGAGGACTGGGATTTGCCTCACCAGCTTTTACTTGAAGCTTGATATAGGCTGTGATTTTTTTTGCCATGTTTACTCCTTTGGGTTCAAACGCCGATTAAGGCTCCCCTGATTTAATAATTCCGCTTAAGCGGAGAATCAATTTTTTGCCTAACTTTTTTCTACCTGCCCAAACTCAAGCTCTACTGAGGTTGAACGGCCAAAAATTAACACTGAAATCTTCAGCTTACTTTTTTCGTAGTTAACTTCTTCAACTACGCCATTAAAATCTTTAAATGGGCCATCAATTACCCGTACTACTTCACCTGATTCGAATAAAGTTTTAGGTCTAGGTTTGTTTACCCCATCCTCAACCCTATTAAGAATAGCCATGGCCTCTTTTTCGGAAATCGGCGCAGGACGATCAGACGTACCACCTATAAAGCCTAGAACTTTTGGCACATCCCTAACCAAATGCCAAGTTTCGTCAGTTAACTCCATTTGTACTAAAACATATCCTGGAAAAAACTTTCTATCACTTTTGCGTTGCGCGCCCATGCGCATTTCAACAACCTCTTCTGTCGGCACAAGTATTTTTCCAAAATACTGTTCCAATCCTTCTCTTTTTACACGCTCTTCTAAAGCCTGTTTTACCTTATTTTCAAAATTTGAATATGCATGAACCACATACCAACGTAGTGCCATCACTATCCCCCTTGGCCAGTTAAGGCTCTTACACACCAAAACAACACCATGTCCAACAACCAAAGGACAATACCAACCACAAAAACCATCGCAAAAACCAACAGCGTAGTTCTCATGGTTTCTTCACGGGTAGGCCAGATTACTTTTCTTACTTCTTGCTTTGATTCCATTAAAAAGGACCAAAAGCTTTTGCCCATCTCTGTTGTCAGCATCAGGCCAAATACCGCTGATACGGTAACAACCAAACCTAAAACACGATATAAAAGGCGTACGTCGGAAAAATAATAAAAAGCGGCAACACCTCCAATCAACAGTGCAACAGCTAGCACCTGTTTTACAATGTCAAATATGGGGGTTACTGTTTCTGCCTGAGTATTCATGGGCTAACTTCAAAGTGGAATTAATGGTATATCTGAATGGCAGGCCAGGAGGGTCTCGAACCCCCAACCCGCGGTTTTGGAGACCGCTACTCTACCAATTGAGCTACTGACCTTTTTTCAGAATTTACAGAGAACTTTATATAATACGCTTATTCAACCAGTTACTCAATAATTGAAGCAACGACGCCAGCACCAACGGTACGGCCGCCTTCACGGATTGCAAAGCGCAAGCCCTCTTCCATTGCTATCGGTGAAATCAATTTGACTTCTACGGCAATGTTGTCACCCGGCATAACCATTTCCACACCTTCTGGCAATTCCACAGCACCAGTCACATCCGTTGTCCGGAAGTAGAACTGCGGGCGGTAACCATTGAAGAATGGGGTATGGCGGCCACCTTCATCTTTAGACAAGACGTATATCTCTGCCTTAAAATGGGCATGTGGCTTAATTGTGCCCTTGTGCGCCAAAACCTGTCCACGTTCAACTTCATCGCGCTTGGTGCCGCGCAACAAGATACCGACGTTGTCACCTGCCTGGCCTTGATCCAACAATTTACGGAACATCTCCACCCCAGTACAGGTCGTGGTGATGGTCGGACGGATGCCGACGATTTCAATTTCCTGACCTACCTTGATCACGCCCCGTTCTATACGGCCAGTCACTACGGTACCACGGCCTGAGATTGAGAAGACGTCTTCTATCGGCATCAAAAAGCTGCCATCCACCGCCCTTTCAGGCTCTGGGATATAACTGTCCAAAGCATCAACCAGCTTGACCACAGACGGCGCACCAATGTCGCTGGTGTCACCTTCCAAAGCTTTCAACGCTGAGCCGATGATGATCGGGGTGTCGTCACCTGGAAAATCATACATGTCCAACAATTCCCGGATTTCCATTTCCACCAACTCAATCAGTTCGGCGTCATCGACCATGTCGGCCTTGTTCAGGAAAACCACGATATAAGGCACACCTACTTGGCGTGACAATAAGATGTGTTCACGGGTTTGAGGCATTGGGCCGTCTGCAGCTGAGCACACCAGGATGGCACCGTCCATTTGGGCGGCTCCGGTAATCATGTTCTTGACATAGTCAGCATGGCCTGGGCAATCAACATGGGCGTAATGGCGCTTAGGCGATTCGTATTCCACGTGTGAAGTCGCAATAGTGATACCGCGGGCGCGCTCTTCAGGCGCGTTGTCAATTTGGTCGAAGGCCTTCACCTCACCGCCTTGCAACTCTGCCATCACTTTCGTCAGCGCCGCTGTCAGCGTGGTCTTGCCGTGATCCACGTGCCCGATTGTCCCGACGTTCACATGCGGCTTGCTTCGCGTAAATTTCTCTTTGGCCATGTCTACAGTACCTATATAAACAATTATTCAATTTGGAGCCCATAACCGGATTTGAACCGGTGACCTCTTCCTTACCAAGGAAGTGCTCTACCTACTGAGCTATATGGGCGCAACTACAGAAATAAATTGGAGCGGGTGATGGGAATCGAACCCACGCGACCAGCTTGGAAGGCTGGAGTTCTACCATTGAACTACACCCGCAGATTCCTAAATGTTCAAGTGGTGGAGGGGGGAGGATTCGAACCTCCGAAGGCAGAGCCAGCAGATTTACAGTCTGACCCCTTTGACCGCTCGGGAACCCCTCCGATAATCGTATAATCTTCCAATTATGATTTAGTTGTCATATGCTTGTCAACTAAATTATTTTGTATGCAGTTCATTCATTACTGAAGCAAGATCCCCAGCAACTATTTTAGCCATATATTGCATACCTAAATCAATAGCTTGCACCAATTGCACTGACTCTTGTTTTGATGGGCTTGAGAGCACAAAATCGGCAACATTAGCCGCTGCCGACGGACGGCCTATACCCAACCTTAGCCGATAAAATTCTTTTGTGCCTAGATGGCTAATTATATCCCGCAACCCATTATGCCCAGCATGCCCACCGCCTTTTTTTAGACGAATGACGCCCGCCTCCAAATCAAGCTCATCATGCACTACCAATAACTCGTCTGGCATGAATTTAAAATAGCGCAGGATCTTACCTACCGCCAAGCCACTTTTGTTCATAAACGTCAACGGCTTCAACAAAGCAACTTTTTGCATGCCGATATGAGATTCCGCTAAAACCCCATCAAACTTAGCCTCTACTGACCAAGCACCACCGTTTTGGGCAACAAAGGCATCTAAAAACAAAAACCCGGCGTTATGCCGGGTTTGTTCATATTGTAGGCCTGGATTTCCTAGCCCAACAATCAATTTGATCACTTTATTCCGCAGACCCTTCCACACTTGATCTAGAAGCAGCCATAGAAACCACCGCCAAATCATGCTCTACCCCATGGGACAACTCAGTAATTTCAACACCTTTTGGCAATGTTAAATCCGATAAATGGATAGAATCACCAATATCAAGCATTGATAAATCGACCTCGATATATTCAGGCAAATCGGATGGCAAGCATGAAACCTCCACATCCACTAAAGAATGCGTCGCCACACCACCTTTTTTGCCGCCGACAGATGTCGCCTCATTAATAAAGTGGAACGGCACATGCGCTTTTAACATTTCCGTCATACTAACCCGTAGAAAATCCAAATGCATAATCTGGAATTTTGCCGGATGCCGCTGCACAGCTTTTAATATGGCCTTCTCAACTTTACCATCGACATTTACATCTAATACATGAGAATAAACAGCCTCATGCTCGAGATGTTTAACAACCTCGTTATGGCTCAACTCGAGCATTTTTGGCTCACCATGACCACCGTATATCACCGCTGGCACCTTACCCTGCCTACGGACACCTCTTGCCGCATTCTTGCCTGACGCTACACGGCTATCAGCAATAAATTCAAATACGTTAGCCATTCTTAAAAACTCCCACCTGCATAAATTAAATTATATCAATCCACATACAACGAGCTGACAGACTCACCAACCGCTATACGCCTTATTGTCTCCGCCAGCATCTCTGCAACACTAAGCTGCCTAATCTTACCCAGACTAGACGCTTGCTCACTTAGCGGAATAGTATCTGTAACCACCAGCTCATCCAATTTAGATTCCGCCAAGTTTTTCATGGCATTACCTGAGAGGACGGCATGCGTGCAATAAGCAACCACTTTGATAGCCCCATTTTTTTTCAATGCATTGGCTGCGTGACATAATGTACCTGCCGTATCGACTAAATCATCGATCAATATACAAGTACGGCCTTCAACATCACCAATAATATGCATTATTTCTGAGACATTGGCCTTAGGCCTACGCTTATCGATGATGGCCAAATCAGCATCATCCAGACGCTTAGCCAGTGCCCGCGCCCGCACCACACCACCCACATCGGGCGATACCACAATTAAATTCTTATATTTTTGACGCCAAACATCACCTAATAATATTGGGGATGAATAAACGTTATCGACCGGTATATCAAAAAAACCCTGGATTTGATCCGCGTGCAAATCGATGGTTAAAACCCGGTTTGCACCTGCTTGTTCGATCATTTTTGCCACCAGCTTAGCGCTGATTGGCACCCTGGCTGAGCGCGCCCGCCGGTCCTGCCGGGCATAACCGTAATATGGCATGACAGCTGTTATTCTAGCCGTTGAAGCTCGCTTAAGCGCATCCATCATCACCAATAATTCCATCAAATTCTCATTGGTGGGCGCACAAGTTGGCTGTATGACGAAAACATCCATGCCACGCACATTTTCTTCAATTTCGACAGCAATTTCGCCATCACTAAATCTGCCAACCGTTGCCATACCGAGCCGCATATTAAGTTTTCTGACGATACCTTCAGCCAAAGCAATATTGGCATTTCCAGAAAACACCATAATAGAGGCGTCACTCACTAAGGCACTCCCACGCAGTTTTTACGGATGCAATAAATGGCTGGGCCGCAAGGATTCGAACCTTGGTATGCGGAGATCAAAACCCCGTGCCTTACCGCTTGGCGACGGCCCAATTAATCTTTAGATGCTATGAACCAATACTTAACTTTGTTTGCAATGGTGATTCATTCATCCCTTTGGACAGAAATACATCCCAACTATCTTTCAGTGATTCATAGGCCTTAAGCGCTGCATTTTCTGAATCAAACAATGCAAACACACAAGCCCCTGTCCCTGTTAGCCTAGCTCCAGCAAAATTAGACAATGCTTGCAAAGCCCCTCTTACTGGTGCATGACGTTGGACAACCACATCAAGACAGTCATTTTGATGCTGTCCTGCTAAGAAGTCCGCTATTGTGATCGATTTACTATTGCGTGTCAAATCTGGATCACAAAAAATTTCTCGGGTATTCACATGACAATCAGGCCGTATCACTACACACCATTGTTCCGGCACGGTTACCCGCTCCAGTTTTTCACCCACACCTTCTGCCCAGGCAGCATGACCATATATAAAAATGGGAACGTCGGCACCCAACGACAATCCAAGTTGCATCAGTTTTTCAACCGGCAAATCCAATTCCCATAATTTATTTAGCACAACTAGCGTCGTTGCGGCATCTGAACTACCACCACCTAAACCGCCGCCCATAGGCAAATTTTTTACCAACTCTATAGTGACACCTTGTGTGCAACCGGTCTCTTGCCTTAACAAATTAGCCGCTTTGATCGTGAGATCTTCCGCAACCAACACGCCTGGGGTTGGCTTTAACAAATCTATACTGCCTTCTATATTTGGGTGAAAAACCAACCAATCACACAAATCAATAAATTGAAACACTGTTTGCAACAAATGATAACCGTCATCCCGCCGGCCTGTTATGCGCAACATTAAATTCAATTTTGCTGGCGCAGGCCAGCGCTCTGACCACAGCCGAATATTAGTTTGCTTTTGCGCCATTTAAATTCCAATCATCAATGACTAATTTTATTTTAACCAGCTTATTTACGACCATTATTTTTTTTGGCAGCGTTTCCAAACCGACTAATTGCATCTCTTTAAAAGCGACTTTCCAACCTGCCTGGGTAAAACCCTCGGCATCTTCAGAAAAAGCCATGCTTGGCTCGGGCATCCCAAGCACCCAATACCGCAATGATTGTACGGGCACAAAAACCCCCAGTTGCTGGCTGATAAACTGCTCAGGATCAGCCGATGATTCAATTTTGCCACCGCCACGGTCTATCGAGACCACTTGGTCTTTTAATCGGATGACGGCTGCACCTTGTCCCAGAGGGCCTGCTAGCTTAATTTGCTCACCAGCCAAATCAGCATGCTGCCAATCGACTGATGCCGACCAAGAGTCTCGGGCATCGGTAACGGCCAAGCGGCCTTCAAAACTCCACGCTGGCAAGTTAGCTAAGTGCCGTGTATTAACTTTGCCATATTGCAGGACTGGTTCAACCGGCATCAACGAGCAGCCAGACATAACCAACACCCAAGATAGCGCCAATAAATACTTATGCTTAATCAAAATAATATTTCAAGTAGTCAACTATTCCGCGCCGTTTAATATTTTTTGCTGGAAATTTAAAAGATATTCATCTGTAGGCGCCCGTTTAATGGCTTCATTATAGATTTTTTTAGCTTCGGCTTTTTTCCCCAAGGCCCATAAAACCTCTGCTATATGGGCTGCAATCTCATTTTCTTGTTGCTTGTCGTACGCTTGTTGTAAGTAGGTTAAAGCTTGCTCAGGATGACCCTCCTTAAACAACAACCAACCATAACTATCAATGATCACGGCTTCTTCTGGGCGTAAACGCAAAGCCCTTTGAAGATATAGCCCAGCTTCCTGATAGCGCGCAGGATTATCCAACAATGAGTATCCTAAGGCATTTAAAGCCTCTGGATCATCTGGGTTTTTATCTAATATCTTCTTTAGGTCTTCTTCAAGCACTGCTTTTTTACCCACACGATCTGCCGTTAAAGCGCGGGTATACAAAAGATCACGCTGATCCGGCTCTAAAGCCAGCGCCTCACTTGCCACGGCATAAGCCTTATCATATTGCTTAAGCTGATTATAAATTTCAACTTGCATCAACATTATCCGAAGTTTTTGCTGCGGAAACTGGCTTTGTAAGGCATTTAAACGCGCCTCAACCTCATCATATTGTTTATTTTTGACTAATAAGCTAATAGCAGAAATCGCCGCGTCAAACACAAACGGCCCATCTGAAACCTTATCGAACCACTGCACTGCTTTTTTAGTATCTTTACGTTTTTCTTCAATTTTTCCTAAATAGAAATAAGCTTGGGCTTGCCATTCCGGTAAATCGATGGTTTTTTTAAAAAGATCTTCAGCCTTACTTTCACGTCCCAACTCCAAATAAACCAACGCCAAGGCAATCTGACTTTCACCGTCCTTAGGGTTGTCGGCGAGTAACTGCTTGTAAATTTCACTTGCCTGCTCAAACTCTTTAGAGCGGATTAACACTTGGGCAAGAAAACGTTTTATTTTGATATTATCAGGATGCTTGCCAGCAGCATTTTTTAAAATTGCCGCGGCCTTTTCCAAATCACCTGCAATAGCAGCACTTTGTGCTTGAAAAATTAATGCCTTATCCCAATCAGGATGCAGTAATAAGGCCTGTTGAATTTTGCTGTCAGCCAAATCATTATTTTTTTGCTGCTTGGCAAGCACAGCCTGTAAATAATAAATAGATGCTTGGTTAGGTTTTTGTAAGGACAATGTTTCCAACACATCATAAAGCTCACTGACCCTACCCTCTTTTTCCATGACCGTGGCCAACTCCAGCATGGCGCCTTCAAAACCGGCAGGATCCTGCTCTATCAATAGCTTAGCATCCTCAATAGCATCAACTTTTTTGCCCGCCCTTAAGGCTGCTAGCATGGCTATTTTTCTAACTGTCAGATTATTAGGCTCTTGTTGTAACCATAGCGCTATCGCCTCATTGGTTTTATTGCCATCTTTAACATAAATCGCTATTTTTAAGGCCCTTTCGGCAAACTTAGGGTCATGTGATAAGCGGGCAGCTTCCATATAGCCTTCTAATGCCACATCATATTGGCCACGTTGACCCGCTAATTCGGCTGTCAGTAAAATGTATAAAATATCAGGGTCAATGGCTGCTTCTACTTGATTGTTTTTGCCCCCAACATGTTTGCCGATCAACTTGTCCGATTCAACAGCCTCCGGCGTGTCTTGGACATTTATTTTATTTGAAGGCCCGTTACAGCCCGCTAGCAAAGCAATGGCAACTACTGAAAACAATCTAAAAGTTTGCACACAAACGTCCTATATAATTCAAACAAAATTAGCCATAGATTATCAGAAAAACACCTTGTTCCTGACAACTGATTTATTACATTTGGATAAAATCACACAATTTCCTAAAATAGGCATTAAACTGATAACGGCTACACCTAGCCCGTATAAATTAAAACAATGACACTAATTACAGTTGGGATTAACCATAATACAGCGCCCGTTTCCATTCGAGAACGCCTAACCTACCCCGCTGAAATTTTATCTAGCTCACTTCAGGAATTATGGCGCATTACCGAAATAAGTGAAGCCGCCATTCTATCCACTTGCAACCGTACCGAGCTTTATTGCAAGGCAACCACAGCTAACCAGCAAGTTTTGGTCAACTGGGTAGCGCAAAATAAACAAATCGAACCTGCAGAGCTACAGCCCTACCTTTATTCCCACACCGATAAAGCTCTTATCCGCCATATGTTTAGGGTCGCTTGCGGATTAGACTCTATGATATTGGGCGAGCCGCAAATCCTAGGCCAGATGAAGGCGGCCTATCAATCCGCCTATGAGGCTGGCACCCTGGGCAGGGATTTAGGCAAGCTCTTTCAACATACATTCACTGCCGCCAAAAAAGTCCGCACGGACACCGCCATAGGTTCAAGCCCTGTCTCTGTTGCTTTTGCAGCCGTTCAGCTAGCACAGAAAATTTTTGACAAACTCAGCCAACAAACCGCGCTATTGATTGGTGCCGGTGAGACCATAGAGCTAACTGCACGGCATTTAGTTCAACAAGGCATAGGCCGTATCATTATCGCTAACCGGACTTACGACAAAGCACACGCCTTAGCCGCACAGTTTAAAGGCTACGCGATCGCCTTGTCTGAAATCCCAGAACACTTATCAGAAGCTGATATCGTTATTTCTTCTACGGCTAGCCAACTGCCCATTTTAGGCAAAGGCGGCGTGGAAAGCGCCATTAAAAAACGCAAGCATAAACCCATGTTTATGGTGGATTTAGCAGTACCCCGCGATATAGAACCAGAAGTAGAACAACTGCAAGACGTCTACCTATATACCGTAGACGACCTGCAAAACACCATCACCGAAAATATGAACTCGCGCCTGCAAGCAGCGCAACAGGCAGAAGAAATTATTGATGCCCAGGTCAATTATTTTTTAGCATGGCTACGCTCACAAGACGCCCAACTTACTATCCGTGACTATCGGCTGCAATCAGGGCAAATACGTGATGAAGCTTTACAAAAAATGCTGCATCTATTAAACCATGGCTTAGCGCCGGAAGAGGCCCTAAACCGTCTAGCCCACAACCTGACTAATAAGCTCATCCATACTCCCAGCGCACAGATCCGGGAAGCCGGTGAAAATGAGCGGCATGACCTGGTTGCTGCCGCCCGAGAAATTTTTAAATTACCTAAATCCTAATGAAAGCATCGATACAAACTAGATTAGAGAACCTATGCGAGCGCCATGATGAAATTGCCGCATTGCTATCCCAGCCCGAAACCCAAAACAATCAAAATAAGTTTCGTAGCCTTAGCCAAGAATACGCCCAAATCACACCGCTGGTGGAAAGCTATAAAAGATTCCAAAAAGCGCTGGACGCCTTAAGCTCTGCCAAAGAGATGGCCAATGACCCGGATCCTGAATTACGCGCCCTGGCCAAAGAAGAAGTGCAGGACGCAGAGGCGCAAATCGAAGCCCAAGAACTTGAACTACAAGTCTTATTATTGCCCAAAGACCCCAACGACAACCGTAATATCTTTTTAGAAGTACGCGCGGGTACAGGCGGAGATGAAGCGGCTATCTTTTCTGGCGACTTGGCGCGCATGTACCAGCGCTATGCAGAACGCCAAGGCTGGCGTACCGAAATCATCAGCGAAAGCCTAGGCGAACATGGCGGCTACAAAGAAGTAATTTTGCGGGTTTCAGGCCAAGATGTGTACTCGCAATTAAAATTTGAATCAGGCACCCATCGCGTGCAACGGGTACCGGAAACCGAATCCCAAGGCCGCATCCATACTTCCGCTTGCACAGTTGCCATCATGCCGGAAGTTGATGAAGTTGATGCTATTGAAATTAACCCCGCTGACCTCAAAGTCGATACCTACCGGTCTTCTGGTGCGGGCGGCCAGCATATTAACAAAACCGAATCGGCAATACGCATCACCCATATCCCCAGCGGCGTTGTCGTCGAATGCCAAGATGAACGCTCACAACATAAAAACCGCGCCCGCGCCATGTCGTTATTAGCTTCACGTTTATTGTCGGCGGAACAAGAAAAACATCATGCCGAGCAATCTGCCACACGCAAGTTACAAGTAGGCAGCGGTGACCGGTCTGAGCGTATCCGCACTTATAACTTTCCACAAGGCCGGTTAACCGACCACCGTATTAACCTAACCTTATATAAACTGGATGACATCATGCAAGGCGGCCTAGAACAAATTATCCAACCACTGGTCAGGGAGCACCAAGCCGAATTACTGACCCAACTGGCTGACGATTAGACGGCATGACCAGCATCCAAGCGCTATTAGCCTATGCCCTAAAACAACTATCTGATACCACCCCAAGCGCACAGCTAGATGCTGAAATATTGCTAGCTTGGGTCATGGCTAAGGAGCGCTCACATTTACGCGCATGGCCTGAAAAAGAGCTAGCGCCAGCCCTGGCACAACAATTTATTACGCTAATCGAGCAACGCCAACAGGGCGTTCCTGTCGCTTACTTAACCGGGTACCGGGAGTTTTGGTCGCGCCAATTCAAAGTAAGCCCAGACGTACTAATCCCAAGGGCTGACACCGAATTGCTCATAGAGCTAAGTTTAGGCTTACTCAGCCCCGATCAACCTGCACAAATTCTCGATTTAGGCACCGGCTCAGGCATTATTGCCATCACCGTTGCGGCAGAACGGCCCCAAGTTAAATTACATGCCAGCGATATTAGCGCCAACGCCCTTGCCATCGCCCAACATAACGCCCAACACCATGCTATCGACAATATAGCGTTCTACCAAAGCCATTGGTTTAGCAACCTGCCACCACTAAGCCTAGACCTTATCATTAGCAACCCACCCTATATCGCCGACAACGACCCACACCTGCAACAAGGCGATCTCCGTTTTGAACCGAAAAGTGCCTTAATAGCTGGCAATAATGGCTTGGCAGACATAGCCAGCATTGTTGATACGGCCCGGCAATACCTGAAAAAATCAGGGCATTTACTGCTAGAACATGGCTATAATCAGCAGCAACCCGTGCAAGACATCTTTAGACAGTATGGCTACAGCCGTATCAAAACCATTAACGATTTAGCAGGCCAGCCTAGAGTCACATATGGGCTATGGACTTGACCCGCAGCAGCCACAAATAGACTATGACAGCCAAAGAAATTAGAATTCCCAGGAAAATAACCACGCAATTATTACATTTAGCGCAAATTTCACCTGATGCCGAAATTTGCGGTTTAGTTAGCCACAACAAAGGCCTAGCTAGCCAATGCTACCCGGTTAAAAATATAGCCACCCTACCAGCCCAGCGTTTTCAGCTAGACCCGGCTGAACACATTGCTGCCATGGCCGCCATGCGAGAACGCGGAGAAGAGCTTTTTGCCATCTACCACTCCCACCCTAGCGCACCCGCCCAACCATCGCCGACGGATTTAGACCTGGCTGCTTATCCCGATGCCCTGTATTTGATTATTTCGTTAAATACCAAAGGCATCCTACAAATGCGCGGATTTTTTATTAAAAATAAAATAGCGCAGGAAATCCCTTTGGCATTAAGCGAAGACTAAAACCTTGCCTTTTAAAATCCTGCGTATCTTGGCATTACTCACCCTTTTAGCGGTGGTTGCGTTTTATGCCAAAACTCAAAAACTCCACGCCAGATCATGGTCTGAACCCTTAGACGTTATTATTTACCCCATCAATGGCGAGCAGCCTAATGCGGAAATCGACAGTTATATCAAAGAACTCAATGCTAGTGTCTTTAGCCCAATTGATAGTTTTTTTAACCAACAAGGCCAAATTTATCAACTCAACACCCATCAGCCTGTTAAAACCCATTTGGGCGCAGAAATCAGCCAACTGCCGCCGGCAGCGCCATTACCTAGCGCAGGCTTACCTGCCATCCTCTGGTGGAGTTTAAAATTCCGCTACTGGGCTTACCAACAAACACCCAGTAAGGATGCTAAGCAGCACAGCATACGGGTTTTTGTGCTCTACCATCAAGTCAGTGCAAACCTAAAATTACAGCATTCCTTAGGTTTGGATAAAGGCCTCTTATCGCTAGTCCATGCCTTTGCCGATATAGACCAAGATGCCCAAAACAACATCATTATTGCCCATGAAATGCTACACACGGTTGGCGCAACGGATAAATACCAAGGCAACGGCGAACCGGTTTTCCCCGAAGGCTATGCCGAGCCAAACCGCAGCCCACTCTGGCCACAAAACAAAGCTGAAATTATGGCCGTACGCATGCCGGTAACGGAAAACAGCTCCCGCATGGCCGAAAACTTAAACCAATGTGTGATTGGCGAGCAGACAGCCAGAGAGATAAATTGGTTAAATGTACCGGAAAACTAGCACTGAAGTTCGCTCACCAGTGGGTAATAAAATGCAAGCACGCTACTTTGTCATTAGACATTCTTCGCTAATAGCGTCTTACAGGGTGATAAACAGCAGTGCTACCGGGAAAACCAGTGCAATCGATAGATAAGCGCCGTGCCTGACGAAAGCAGTAGATGGTGTCGCTGAAAGCAGGCAGCGGCTGATTTGAAATCACCTAAAACAACCAACCTAAAGTGATGGACGAAAGGAAAGGAAAAGCGGATGTAATAGCTTAACTTCTACGGTTTGTTTGTATATCTAAATATATAACAACTTAAGCCACAAGGCTTAACCGCCTGATACGAAAATCAAATGTCTGCTGGTATGGGATGCATAAAAAGCCATATCTCCCATACCAGCATGACTGTCACCCGCTATAAATTGCGAGTGGCAACTAACCGAAAAATTCGTCTAGCCCAAAAATAAAGCGCAAAACCTTACACTTACCACTCGTCATCCTTCATAGCCCAGGGTACTGTGCCGTCAACCAAAGACGCATTTATGCCTTTTTTCTCCATGTCTTCCAAGGTTTTGTAAAACGTTGCCTCATGCATCAACGTGCCACTTACCGTGTACAAAGCAACATAACGTGACGAAATATCCACATCTACTACGAAATCGCCACCTGCATCCTCTGTACGGCGAGCGTTACCGTTCCAATCCACAAAATAACCGGGTACAACCACCATAAATAATCCTCAATTGGCAATGGGTCTTTAAAATACGCCCTTGCCTCAAGCAAATAGCGCGCCAATGCAATGGGATCACGCAAACAGGCAAGGGACATGCAGTGCAGCAGGTTTGCCACGCACTGCGCCGGTTTTCGTTGTGTCGCAAACCTGACAATGTCGAAAACCTGACAGAGGCCCGTTTTATCAGTTTTATACCTTGGAAATCTTCTATACACGGCCAGCTAGCAGAATAAAAGCGCTCAAGATCCTCGTATTGTAGTTCGACTAAGCCATTTTTTACCTGTATCACTAAACCATATTTTACTGCGCTGTTTTTTAAGATAGGTCTATATTATCTAGATGTAGGTTTAGTGCCTAGCTGTTGCGCGGATAGCCAAAAAAGGCTTTGTAATTGTTAGTTTAACTAGAAGACTTAGTGTTTTAAGACGTAGAAAGTGCGCGTATGAAGTGAAATGGCATTCGGCGTGAAGTCAATAACCCTGAATTCTAAGACGTTAGATCCCGGCTAACTTGCTATAATTTAATCTGTCATTTGTTCTGAGATAACGCAATGAACCTTGACTATCATAACTTTATAACAATTGAACCCAGAAAACACAGCGGCAAACCCTGTATAAGAGGTTTACGTATAACAGTTTACGATGTGCCAATGTGGATGGCTAATGGCATGAGCCAGACAGAAATCGTCGAATACTTTCCGGAATTAACGGATGACGACATCACCGCTTGCTTGCAATATGCCGCTGACAGGGAACGGCAATCATTTACCATCAAAACCTTGTGAAACTATACTGGATGAAAATTATCCCGGCATATTGTGCCGTTTATTCAAGATACCTCCCCAAACTCAGCACACGATGCCGGTTTTTACAAAATGAGCTTAATACAGGACAACCACCAAAAATCATATGGCTTAAAATAGGGAATCAATCGAAAACCACTATGGTTAAAACTTTGCGGGATAATCGGCAAGCCATAGAGAGCGCGCTACTAGCCGAAGATAAAACGTGTATTGAGATTATTTAGCAAACGAAAAAGGATGATTGTTGGGTTTTATTTTTCCTCACAAAATACCGTTTTGATCGCCGGTCTCGATTCAATCCATATGCTTTCCACGTAAACATTGGGGCAAGAAAAAACTAAACAGTGCTTGCTTGCTGTCCAATTGCCAGACAACCCAAAACCAGTATCCTACGGGCTGAAGGCTAGGGAGATTAATTGGCTGAAACTACCTGATAGCTAGCGGCTAGTAACGGGTGGTATTAGCGAGGTTGAACTTTGATTTCGGTTTGAATACGATTACGAACTTCTTGGTAGATTGAAATAGAAACTCCTTCTTTGACTTCCATAGTTACAGCGAGCGCATAAGGGATAAGTTCGTCAAGCTTATCGATTGCATCGGCATTGCATTGCACAGGAATGACCAATTCATCGCCATCCTGATAATCCGAAACCTTGCTGCTTTCCAATATTTCGTGCTGAACTGTGCCTCGCCTAACTTGATTCCAGTCTGATTCATTCCGTTCCAGATTAAGGGGATCAGTTTTTTTAGGCGCTTCAAAAAACAGTTTAACCTGACGCAAATAGCGGTGATTGGGATTGATCGGTGTGAACCACGCAAGAGTAATAGTTAAACGCCGCCACTGTTTGGAGTTTGCCAAGGAAGGAGGTAGCGGAAAACGGTATTCGTGGACTTGTTTCTCGCCTATATGCCCACAGCCAATCACTGTGGCTCGTTGTTCCGTGCAAGTTAGCACTCTGGAGACATTTACGTGGCCGTAGCCCGCGGATTTACTGGAGAAGTTTTTTAATTGACGCGCAACAGGCGTTGGCTTCAAATGTTGTTTCAATACTTCGTCTACATCCTTTTTGGATGCGCCATGTACTAATAACGCTTTAACCAGAACGGCAATTTGATCTTCTTGTATGGCGTCTGGCATTTGCCGCCTAAGGCTATCGATGACCTCGTAAATTCTGGCTCCGGCACGGGAGGCCAGCGCCGTGGCGTTACTGCTACCTCGTGTGTAACTCGAAGCGGACTGGTCACCTGTATTGTCTTCAACAGCTACTTTTTGCCCGGGAGACAAAATAGATTCAGAAGGCTTAAAAGAGCTGCCAATAGGTGGAGTATTAAATAATTGCCGACCGCCAGGCAATAAAATGTCAGGTTTAATTGACCGTCGAAATCCGTGTCCTAAACGACCAATTGGACTAAATAATTTGGTTGCCGGCAGAATATCGACGCGCCTGGCTAAACTCGAAACATTTGAGCTGTCACTGTGGCTGGCTCCGACCGTAATGGCGTTTAGTGACTCGGAAGGCGAAATGATTCTTCGTAAATGGGACGTCTCGTTGATTTTAGCTAGAGCTATTTGAGTTTTTTTCGCATCGTTCAACCGATTGAACTCGTCTTCCGAAACACCAAGATTGATCGGCTCACCGATGTTGCCGGTGCTAACGCAAAAAAGCACTCTATATTTCCACGACAGCCAATCCAACAATTTCGCACAAGGACTCGGCGCGTGAATAAACGGCCGTGTTGGGTCGCCAAAAGACAGATTAATGATCTTTACCGTATTGGCTTGGGCGGGAATCTCGCCTTCGCCTTCGAACATGCGCCGGACGGCACGTTCAATGCGATCTTCATAAAAAACCTCATCCGGGACATGTTCACGCCGATTTCTCGCATGTGGGTCGGGTTGCAAAATCGGCCGAAAATAAACCGGTCTAGTTAACGGAATTTCGTTAGCATCCAACTCACCGTGTATGACCAACGAAGCCATTGCAGTGCCATGTTTTCTGTCGCCGGGCTGATATTCGTTTTCCAGTTCGTCAGCATCGTCCAAAATTAACCGGTCTTTAAGCCACGTATGTTGGCTGAAAGGTACGCCGTCTAAAATTGCAACTATCGGCTCACCACTGACTGGATATTCCGGCGCAGTTTGTATCGGCCCGGACTCATCGGGTGAACTGGTCAACGATTGTCCGGTTGGGCGAAAAAACATTATCGACGGCAGCTTCAATAAATGGATGTCCAACGCGTTGCGATCAATCTTTTCGACTATCGTTTGAATACTATCTCTGGATAATTGGGCTTTTGCCGCATGAAAGCCGATTTCTGAGTATTCAAGAAATGGACTGATTAACTGTCCGGACAATTGTTCCAGTAAGGTTTTAAAATTTGCTTCGTTTTGTTTCCTGGTCTGTCTGTCCTTACGGTAAAAAAACTCTACTTGGAAATTGATGTGTTGGTGTGCGGCGTCCTCGTACTCCAAATCTGCGCGCCAAATATCGAGAACGCCGGTTTCTATTAATTGCTCTTGTATCCCCCACCGTCGAATAACTTTGATTTGGGAAAATACGTCTCTCCATTTGGCTTTACCCGGAGGTAAATCGTTTGTTTTTTGCCATTGCTTCCAAAGGGCTAGCAATTCGGACAAACCTTGTCGGTTGGTCATGGCAAGATACAACCGACCTTTAACAAGCTTATCGGTTTTCTGTTGTTTGCTGTCTTTGTTGAAAAAATATTCGTCTGGCTCGAACTCCTCATCCCATTCGGCCAGCCATTCCAACCCAGGCGTATTGGCAATGGCACGTTGAAAATCTTCTATACGCCCAGCCGTTTCAATCACCAAAACCATTTCCGGCTCCAAGCCTGCGATCGAACCCGACAACATCGCTTGGTCGGCTCGAAATTGTTTTTCCAGGTTTTCAATCTGTGGTGCTAACCGTGAAATTTGTACTTGTTTTGACGGTGCATTCAGTGGCTGGAAACCAGCTTTTCCCTTTGGAGGGTCAACAATTTTTGCTTGGGGAAAAATCAATAACGGTAATTCGGCCATTACTCCATTCCTTGTGGTTTAGGCTTATATCGGCTTTGCCATTGATGCAATACAGCCGTGGTGATATTTTTGGCATTATCGGTTTGTTTACTTAATATTGCTCGCCGGACAATAGTCAGACAGACCTCTTCAATTTCGGAAAAGTTTGTCCCCAGCATTTTCTTAGCCATCGTTTCGGCGGCAAAGCCGAATTTGACCGATGTCTTATGTTCCATCGCGGCAATGAATAAAGCGATTTTATCCCGTGACGGAAGGGGCAACTCAACTTTTACCTGGAAGCGACGCCAGACGGCTTTGTCCAGAAGTTCGGGGTGATTGCTGGCGGCGATTACCACGACATAGTCCGGCAAATCGTCCAATTGCAGTAGTAATGAACTCACCACGCGCTTGATTTCACCTGTTTCATGGGTATCGCCGCGCTCTTTGCCTATGGTTTCGAATTCATCCAAAAACAAAACGCAACGCTGGGTTTTTACGTAATCGATAATTTGTTTCAATCGGCTGGCTGTTTCCCCCAAGTAGCTGCCTATTAACGTGTCGTAACGAATAGAAACCAGGGGATACATTAATTCCGTCGCTATAGCTTCGGCCAAACTGGTTTTACCGTTACCGGGGGGGCCAACCAATAAAATTCTATTTCTGGCCGATAAGCTATACGCGTGTAACAATTCGGAACGGTGCTGTTCTTCAATTAAATCATAAATTTGTTCCAGTGCTAGCTCTGGAACAAAGACTGTCGTTAACAAACGTTTTGGCGTTATTTCATAAACCAAATCATTTTGTTTTTGCGCCGCAACAGGTCGCTGTGCTAGTAACTCAGTTCCGAATGAATTTTGAAGCCGATCAGCTAAAATTCGGTGCCCCTTATTACGTTCGTCTGCTATTAATAATTCTGCCGCCTTTCGAAAAGCAATTTGGTCTCCTCTGCAACCCGACCGAATTAGGCTAACTAAAACATCAGCTCTAGCCATAATGAGTAAATTTCCAAATAATTTAGTTAAATTCAATGGAAAATTGTATACCTTTTTCTTTGAGAATACTTTGACAGAAAGCTGATCTATAAATATAGGAAGAAAAACCTACAAACCATAGTCCCACTCTAATCTAAAGCCTACTGTTTATACTAACTTCACGACTTGCTCGATCGTTATACAGAACGTAGAGCGGGGCAAGTCACGTTTTATTTGGCACAATATTCAAAGCCAGACTGTTATAGCCGATGGTCTATATGTTGATCAACCCTTACATTTGAGCTTAGCCTGATACAAAACAGCCCCACCCGCTGAATATGCGCCAGCAACTCAGGATTGTCGATCTGGCTAAATAGCGATAAATCCAGCGTATACGACAGCAGCAAATCATCAATACCAGTTTCAATCCGGTTTAGTCCGGCAAAACTTAAATCACCAACTAAGGTTAGGTCGATATCAGGGCCAGTACGATGTGTACCTTTCGCTCTGAAACCGAAGAGAATAGCTTGCCGGATGTTAGGGTATTTCGCTGCACGCTGTTGATTGCGTTAATCGTTACAGCTTTATAAAGCGGATTTTTTGTCTAACTCTGGTTCCATCATCCGGTAAATTATGCAGGGTTTGTTTTAGCTCAATAAATAACTCGAAAAATCGGTTTTTAATATTGTCTGCAATAGCCTTATTTTAGGTGTGGGACGTCCGGATGCGGTCACGAATCATCTCCATCCAAGCCCTACCATCGTTGATTAAATCCAGCTGGGACGCTAAGCGGGTGGCATTGCGTACCGTGGAGGCTTGCTGGCCTTTGGCCAGCAAATAATCCCTTAACACGTTCCAGGCTAATTCATGGATGTATTCAAACGCTTGAATCAGGCCTTGTTCTTCCAGCTCATTGAGTACGCCTTTGTCAATAAACAAGGTCAATTGCGCCAACGCATTTTGATAGTTGGCAAAACGTTGCCGCAAGCGGCTGTCTTGACCCATAAACTGACCCAGTAGGTATTATTCTGGATTACAAGCTAAAACTGCATGCTCACTTTAACTTATCTATCAACATTTTATTAACCTCTCCCGGACTAGCTTTACCTTGCATTTCCTTCATGACTTGGCCAACAAAAAAGCCGAAGACTTTGTCTTTACCGCTGCGGTATTGTTCAACTTGGCCAGGGTTAGCGGCAATGATTTTGTCGATGATGGCTTCTATAGCACCCGTATCGGTGACTTGTTTTAAGCCTTTTTCGGCTATGATGTCATCGGCTGTTGCGCTGCCTTGCCAGAGATAGTCGAAGACTTGTTTGCCGATTTTACCCGAAATGGTGTCGTCGGCTATGCGCACTAGCAAACCTGCCAAACGTTGATAATTTACTGGCGATTCGGTAATGTCCAAGCTGGCTTTGTTAAGTGCACCCAATAAATCACCAGTGACCCAGTTGGCGCAGAGTTTGGCTTCACATTTGGATGCGTCAACCAAGGCTTCGTAATAGTCCGCCAACGGCCTAGACGAGGTTAAAATCGCAGTGCTCTCATCATCTAAACCATACTGTCCCTTAAAGCGCAGTTTTTTAGCTTCCGGCAATTCCGGCATGGTGGTGAGTACTTGCGCCTTAAAGGTTTCATCTATAAATACCGGCAGCAAATCCGGATCAGGGAAGTAGCGGTAATCGTTAGCCTCTTCTTTGCTGCGCATGGAACGGGTTTCATCTTTGTTGGCATCGTACAGCCGGGTTTCTTGCACAACTTTGCCGCCAGACTCAATTAAATCGATCTGCCGTTCCACTTCATGGTTGATGGCTTTTTCAACAAATTTAAACGAGTTGATGTTTTTAATTTCGGCACGTGTGCCAAATTCTGCCTGACCTTTGCGGCGCACTGACACATTGGCATCACAGCGGAATGAGCCCTCTTGCATATTGCCATCGCATATCCCTAAATAGCGCACCAGTTCATGCAGCTTACGCATATACGCCACCGCTTCTTTGGCGGAACGCATATCCGGCTGGGAAACTATTTCCAGCAACGGTGTACCGGCACGGTTTAAGTCTATACCGGTAAGCCCATGAAAATCTTCATGTAACGATTTGCCAGCATCTTCTTCCAAGTGCGCGCGGGTAATACCGATGCGTTTGGCAACCCCATCCACTTCAATATCCAAATGGCCTATGCCAACAATCGGCAATTCCATTTGGCTAATTTGATATCCCTTGGGCAAATCGGGGTAAAAATAGTTTTTGCGGGCAAATATGGAATACGGCGCTATTTGGGCTTCGATAGCCAAGCCAAATTTAACCGCCATGCCCACAGCTTCGGAATTTAATACCGGCAAAACCCCTGGCAAACCTAAGTCTACCGCACAGGCTTGGGTATTCGGTTCAGCGCCATAAGCTGTAGCCGCACCCGAAAATATTTTTGATTGCGTCGCCAATTGCGTGTGTATTTCTAAGCCAATGACAGTTTCCCATTCCATTTTAGCCTCCTCTTATTCAAAACCTTTAGGTACGTATAAATGCCAATCCGTGACTTGCTGATATTGATGGGCAACATTCAGCAAGCGTTCTTCGGCAAAATAATCACCGATAATCTGTAAGCCTATGGGTTTACCGTTTACAAAACCCGCTGGCACGGACATGGCCGGCAAACCCGCTAAATTGATAGCGATAGTATAAATATCTGATAAATACATGGCGATGGGATCGTCTATCATTTCACCGATGCCAAATGCCGGTGTAGGCGCCACCGGCCCCATGATGACATCGACTTGTGACAATGCCTTTTTAAAATCTTCGCTGATTAAACGGCGGATTTTTTGCGCTTTAATGTAATAGGCATCGTAATACCCTGCCGATAATGCGTAGGTTCCCATCAGTATACGGCGCTTAACTTCCTTACCAAAGCCTTCACCCCGCGAACGGGTGTATAAATCGGCCAAATCTTCTGGATTTTGGCAGCGATAGCCATAACGCACGCCATCAAAACGCGATAAGTTCGCGGAGCATTCAGCAGGCGCTATGACATAATAAGCCGGAATTGCTAAGCTAAGATTGGGTATGGAAATATCTTCTACTTGTGCGCCTAAGTTTTGATATTGCTTTACCGCATCAGTAATGGCCGCAGCTACTTCAGGGTGTAAACCTTCACCAAAAAACTCTTTGGGCAAGCCGATTTTTAAACCCGCCAAGCTATTACCCAATGCCGCTTGATAATCCGGCACAGGTCGGTCCACGCTGGTTGAGTCTTTGCTGTCAAAGCCCGCCATAGTTTGTAAAAGAATAGCCGCATCTTCTGCACTACGCGCCATCGGGCCGCCTTGATCCAAACTTGAGGCATAAGCAATCATTCCATAACGTGAAACTCGGCCATAAGTGGGTTTTAAACCGGTAATACCACAATGTGATGCCGGTTGGCGAATTGATCCTCCCGTATCGGTACCAGTGGCACATACCGCTAAACCTGCCGCCACCGCTGCCGCTGAACCGCCGGAAGAACCACCCGGCACGGCAGTTAAATCCCATGGATTTTTTACTGCGCCGTAATAACTGGTTTCATTTGATGAGCCCATGGCGAACTCATCCATGTTTAGCTTGCCTAGTAAAATAGCACCCGCTTGGTTAAGGTTTTCAACCACCGTGGCGTTATAAGGGGCGATAAAGTTATCTAGCATTTTAGAGCCACAGCTGGTTTTAATGCCATCTGTGCAAAATATATCTTTCTGGGCTAGGGGAATACCCGTTAGCAACGTCGCTTGCCCGCTGGCCAAGCGCAAATCTGCCGCTTTGGCTTGTTGCAAAGCTTGCCCTTCGGTGACAGTAACAAAACAATTAAGTGCCTGATGCTGGCTGATACGCGCCAAAAAGCTTTGGGTTAATTCAACGCTAGAAAATTGTTTAGAGCGTAATCCCTGCGCCAATTCTGAAATAGATAATTTGTGCATGCCTAATACTCTTACTCAATGACTTTAGGAACTAGATAAAGCCCAGCTTCAACCTGTGGCGCAATAGCCTGATATTTATCGCGTAAATCGCCTTCGGTAACCGCATCAACCCGCAAGCGCTGGACTTGATCCATAGGATGCGCCATCGGTAAGACGTTATTGGTATTCACTTCGGCCATACGCGCCATTAAATCAAGCATGCCTGATAAGTCTTGGGCATAGGCTTGTACATCATTTTGGTCTATTCCTAAACGCGCTAAATGCGCAATTTTTTTGACTTCATCCGCTGTTAAACTCATGTATTGCCCCAAACCTCTAGGTATTTAGAATATCTTATTATGATACTTTATATCTTGCTCAAGTACCCGCTTGATTGCTAAAGTAATAGTATTTACTCCCTACTCCTTAAATTAGGATACACACACAGATGTTCAAACGAATCCGCGGCCTATTTTCCAATGACCTCTCAATTGACTTAGGCACAGCCAACACCTTGATTTATATTCCAGGCCAAGGCATAGTCCTAAATGAACCCTCCGTCGTCGCCATTAAAGAAGACAAAGTCCGCGGCAATAAAACCATAGCCGCCGTTGGCACCGATGCCAAACAGATGTTAGGCCGCACCCCCGGCAATATTACTGCAATCCGCCCTTTAAAAGATGGTGTGATTGCTGATTTTGCCGTCACTGAACGAATGCTGCGTTTTTTCATCGAAAAAGTGCATAAAAGTAAATTGCTGCGGCCTAGCCCACGCATATTAATCTGTGTGCCGTGCGGTTCAACACAGGTTGAACGCCGCGCCATCCGTGAATCAGCGGCCATGGCCGGGGCACGTGAAGTGTATTTGATTGAAGAACCAATGTCAGCCGCCATAGGTGCCGGTTTACCGGTGGATGAGGCATTAGGTTCCATGGTATTGGACATCGGCGGCGGCACCTCAGAGGTGGCCGTCATTTCCATCAATGGTATCGTTTATTCTAACTCGGTGCGTATAGGCGGGGATCGCTTTGATGATGCCATCGTCAATTATGTGCGTAGAAACTATGGCACTTTAATAGGTGAGGCGACTGCCGAAAAAATTAAATTTGAAATCGGCACCGCCTACCCAGGTAGCCAAGTTCGGGAAATTGAAGTGAAAGGCCGTAACTTAGCAGAAGGCGTGCCTCGTAGCTTTGTGTTAAATAGCAATGAAATTTTGGAAGCTTTGCAAGAGCCTTTATCAGGTATTGTGGGCGCCGTTAAGGTAGCTCTAGAGCAAACACCACCTGAATTAGGTGCCGATGTCGCCAATCGGGGGATATACTTAACTGGCGGCGGCGCCTTATTAAAAGATATAGACCGTTTGATAGCCGATGAAACCGGCCTGCCTGTTTTTATCGCGGACGACCCTTTAACTTGTGTAGCCCGCGGCGGTGGTATCGTACTGGAAATGATGGACAAAAAAGGTGCCACTTCATTCTCGCTAGAATAAGCAGCCTTAGCCATCTAAAAAGAAAGCGAAGACCCAAACAGAAGCAGCCGACCTAAGTTGGCTGCTTGCCACCTTTTTTGAGTGAGGCACTTGTTATAAAACTGTTATTTGCCGCCGGCCCTTCTATCAACACACGTTTGTTAGTGGCCGTGTTAATCTCTGTTGCATTGCTGGCGACCGAGTTTCAAAGCCTACGTCTTGAGCCACTGCGTGCGGCCTTATCTTTTTTGGTTGACCCCATCAGATACTTGGTGGACTTGCCATCGACATTAAGCCAACGCCTGTCGGATTCAATCCTAAGCTATGAAACGTTAAAAAAAGATAACACCCAGCTACGTGAACAACAATTAATAGACCAAACCAAGTTATTAAAATTTGAAGCCTTGGAGCAAGAAAATATACGCCTGCGGGCATTATTGGAAAACTCCTTCAAGCTGGGTGAGCAAGTCTTGGTAGCCGAACTGTTATCAGTAAAAATGGCACCTTATGAACATGTGGTCTTAGTCAATAAAGGCACCCGTTTTGGTGTCCATCCACAGCAACCAGTTCTGGATGCCAATGGTATAGTTGGTCAAGTGATCCGATCATTACCCATGAGCTCTGAAATCATGCTCATTACCGACCCTAGCCATGCAGTGCCGGTACAAATCAACCGCAATGGCCTGTTAACTATCGCTGTTGGTAGCGGCCAAACAAATCGCTTAAATCTGCCGTTTTTACCGAATAACGCCGATATTAAACCGGGCGACCTGTTAATCACCTCAGGCTTGGGCGGTACTTTTCCACCAGGTTATCCGGTAGCCGTAGTTGATGAATTTAACCCCCAGCCAAACAAACCGTTTGCCAGCATTACCGCAACACCCAAAGCGTTGCTGGACCGCAACCGCGAGCTTCTGATTGTTTGGAGCAACAGCAACCCTATCCCGCTAACCTCACAACATAACGAGCGAGAGTCTGAGAATAACAGCGATGAATAATAACGGCGGTTATGGCCGCATCATTTTATCCTTAATGTTTGCCATGAGTTTGCGGATAATGCCTTTCCCGGCCCCGTTAGCCTTGTTAAACCCAGATTGGGTCTTGCTAGCGCTAATCTATTGGTCATTAGCCTTGCCCGAACGCGTAGGTATTTTTTACGCTTGGACTTTCGGCATCTTGACCGATGTTTTACTAGGCCGTTTATTTGGCCAATATGCCCTGGCCTATTCGTTGATAATTTATCTTTGTTTAAAACTGCATAAACGGCTAAGGCAGTTCCCAATATTCCAACAAGGTATGTTTATCTTCTTTTGCCTATTGCTGTCCCAGCTATTGCTGTTTTTAATCAAAAATATTCAACACCCTGCACAATTACAAGCCACATTTTGGTTGCCTGTGTTCACCGGCACATTATGTTGGCCTATGGTATACATGACCTTACGATTTGTCAGGTTATTACGCAGCAACCAATAAACAAACTGGCGCTGTCATGCCCAAGATATACACTATTAAGGACAGCATCCTTGAAAACCGGCTGTTTATTAACCGTATCGTCATCGCCTTTATCATCATTATGTTGCTATCGGCTGGACTGGTTGCGCGCTTGGTGTACCTGCAAATTGTAGGGCATGAACATTACGCCACCTTAGCAAAAGACAATAGCATTAAAATTAAGCCTTTAGTCCCTATACGAGGCATGATTTTTGACCGTAATGGTAAAGTCCTAGCCGAAAACACACCTTCTTATAATTTAGAGATTATTCCGGAACAAGTTGAAGATTTGGATAACTGCCTGGCACGCTTGAAAAAGCTCTTGGATATTTCTGATGAAAAAATAGACTTGTTCAGAAAACAACGTAAACGGGAAAAAAGTTTTGCCAGCATTCCCCTAATCATTAGCATGAATGATGAGGAAATTGCCAAATTTGCCGTCGCCAGGCCATATTTTCCAGGGGTAGATATACAAGTCCAGCTAGTGCGCCATTACCCTTATGCCGACTTGGCATCGCATGTTGTTGGCTATGTCGGCCGCATTAATGAAAATGAACTTAAATCACTACCCGAAGCTGAATACCAAGGTTCCAGCCATATCGGCAAAATTGGCATAGAAGGCAGTTATGAAACCGAGCTGCATGGTAAAACAGGTTATGCTGAAGTGGAAACTAATGCCCAAGCGCGCGCCATAAACACGGTACGCACCAATGAACCGACACCCGGCGCTAACCTGTATTTATCACTCGATATCGAATTACAAAAAACCGCTTACGACGCCCTCGATATTTATAATGGTGCGGTGGTGGCCCTCGATATAAAAACCGGCGGGGTCCTTGTTTTTGCTAGCCGCCCGGGTTTTGACCCGAACCCGTTTGTGGTTGGCATTTCCAACAAAGCATACCAGGCCTTGCAAGCGTCAGAAAACCAGCCACTGTATAACCGGGCCTTACGTGGGCTTTATCCACCCGGTTCCACGATTAAGCCCTTTATTGGTTTGGCAGGGTTAGAATATGGCGCTACCACCTTCCAACACCGGCTATTTTGCCCTGGCTATTATCAATTGCCCAATGTTGCACACCGCTATCGGGACTGGAAAAAATGGGGCCATGGCACGGTTAATTTAAATGATGCCATCACCGAGTCTTGCGATGTTTACTTTTATAGTTTGGCATTGACCTTAGGTATCGATAACTTAAAAAGCTTTCTACAACAATTTGGTTTTGGTGAAAAATCCGGCATCGATTTAGTTGGCGAGAAATCCGGTTTATTACCCTCACGCGAATGGAAAAAAGCCCAACGCAATCAAGGCTGGTACCCTGGTGAAACTATAATAACTGGCATCGGCCAAGGTTATTTTCAAGTGACACCACTACAATTGGCGAGGGCAACCGCTACCCTGGCCAACCGAGGCGAAATTGTGACGCCCTTTTTAGTTAATAAAATAGCCAAAAGCAGTGCCATGGAACCTGGGCCGGAAGTACATCAAGGGGCTATACCTTTAAAAAGCGAAAATATTGAGGACATTATGACGGCGATGATTAATGTCGTGCATAGCGAGCGGGGCACCGCCAAAGCCGTAGGCCGAGGCATCAATTATCATATCGGCGGCAAAACCGGCACGGCACAAGTGTTTAATATAAAACAAGATGCCAAGTATAATGAAAACCAAATTGAATTTAAGCTGCGTGACCATGCCCTTTTTATTGCCTTTGCACCTGCTGAAGACCCTAAAATAGCAGTTGCCGTCATCGCTGAAAATGGCGGTCACGGCGGTTCTGTTGCCGCCCCGATTGCGGCCAAAGTAATCAAACAATTTCTAGGCAACTATAAGCATGAAGACTGAAACCCGCCGAGAACAATTTGAGCCACCTTCTATTATTGGCACCTTGCTGCGCTGGCTACATATAGATATCCCATTATTTATCGCCCTGCTCTTAGCCTCGTTTATCAGCTTTGTCATTTTATACAGTGCTGGCGGGCAACAAATGGACGTCTTATTGCGCCAAGCCGTCCGTATTAGCCTAGCATTCAGTTTAATGATATTACTTGCCCACATTAACCCTAGACAATTTAAACGCTATTCCGCGCTATTATTTGGTATCGGGATAGCCCTATTGCTAGCCGTTTTAATTATGGGACAAATTGGTAAAGGCGCACAACGTTGGCTGGACATCGGTTTTTTTCGTTTCCAACCTTCAGAAATGATCAAGATCACCACGCCTATGATGATGGCTTGGTATTTGGCTGAGCACTCATTACCACCAAAATGGCGGCATATCTTGATTGCCGGTACCTTAATTTTGATACCCACCTTATTGATCGCGAAACAACCTGATTTAGGTACCGCCTTATTGGTTGCCAGCTCAGGAGCTGCGGTATTATTTTTTGCAGGTTTATCCTGGCGCTTTTTATTTTCAATCGCGGCACTTTTGGCGGGGCTAGCGCCTATTATTTGGCATTTGATGTTTGATTACCAAAAAGCCCGCGTGTTAACTTTTTTAAACCCAGAAGCAGATCCCATGGGGCGCGGCTACCATATCATCCAATCCAAAATAGCCATAGGCTCAGGCGGTATCTATGGTAAGGGATGGCTAGGCAGCACCCAATCTGAACTGGATTTTTTACCAGAAAGCTCAACTGACTTTATTTTTGCCGTATTTGCAGAAGAATTTGGCCTCTTAGGTTGCTTAGGTTTACTGGTACTTTATTTACTGATCATCGGCCGTTGTCTATATATAGCTGCGCAAGCACAAGACACGTATAGCCGGTTGCTGGCTGGCAGCTTGGCCTTTACTTTTTTTGTTTATGTTTTTGTTAACATAGGCATGGTTATGGGCGTACTTCCTGTCGTTGGTGTACCCTTACCCTTAATCAGCTATGGAGGAACCTCCATAGTTACCTTATTAGCTGGCTTCGGCATACTCATGTCGATACACACCCACAAAAAATTTTTACCCTCTTAAACCTTATGAAAAAACTAACCCTCAGCACCCTCTTTTTTTGCCTATTTCCCGCCTTACCGGCCTATAGCCAAAACCTCCAGCAATTAGACACGGCGCAAACCTTTATTGGGCAAATGGTGCAAAAACACCAGTTTAGCAAACCTGAGTTAGAACAGCTCTTTAGCCAGATAGACACCAAAGAGCAAATCATTAAAACCATTTCATCCCCTGCAGAAGCCTTGCCATGGCCACGCTATAAAGCTATTTTCTTAACGGATAGCCGCATCGATAATGGTGTCAAATTCTGGCGTGAAAACGAAAAGCTATTGGCAGCTGTTGAACAACAATACGGCGTACCCGCAGAAATTCTTATTGCGATCATCGGCGTAGAAACCGCTTATGGCCAACATACCGGAAAATATCGTGTCATCGATGCCTTATCCACACTGGCTTTTTTGTACCCACCCCGTAGTGCATTTTTTAGCGCTGAGCTAGAAAAGTTCTTGCTGCTTTGCCGCAGTGAAAAAATTAACCCACTTGCCCCAACCGGATCCTACGCAGGCGCCATGGGTATGCCGCAATTTATGCCTAGCAGTTTTTTAGCTTATGCTGCTGATTATGATCATGATAACCGCAAAGACATTTGGCTTAACACAGGCGATGTGATTGCCAGTGTAGCCAACTATTTTGTTAAGCATGGCTGGCAAAAAGGACAGCCCGTTGCAGCACCTTTAATTGCACAAGGTGAGCAGTATAAAAAGCTATTAAATAACGACCTTAAGCAAAACTTAAGATTGGCAGAGTTAAAATCAGTTAACGTTACTCTAAAAAAAGGCAGTAAATTTTTAAACGGCAATATTAAACTTCTGGCTTTTGAACATGACCAAAGTACAGAACTGTGGGCGGGGTTTACTAACTTTTATGTAATAACCCGCTATAATCATAGTCCGTTGTACGCCATGGCAGTTTTTCAGTTAAGCCAGGCCATTTTAAATAAACACACCTAATATTATGAATAAAATCATATTTTTAGCTTATTTTTTTGCTTTGTGCAGTTGTTCAACTGGACAAATCAAAACAAGCGAAGCCTCTCATGAGCAAACAAACGTCGCATCAAAACACAAGCCATCTTGTAGCATTGATGAGGAAGACAACCAATTTGGCGTAGATGCGCTACTATCTCCTTCCTATGTTTTGTCTGATCAGTCCGAAGAACAGGAAAACTTATTACCGCATATCGATAGCTTTTTAAAACAAGGCCTTAAATCAAAACAAGGTATAGCTTCTTGGTATGGCCCTGAATTCCACGGCAAGAAAACCGCGGGTGGCGAAATTTTTGATATGTACGCCATGACGGCGGCATCGAAAACCTTGCCTATCGCGTCCTATGCCCGTGTCACCAATTTAGAAAACCAACGTAGCGTTATTGTGCGCATTAATGACAAAGGCCCTTTCCATGGCAATCGTGTCATGGACTTATCGTATTCTGCCGCTAAAAAAATTGGCATACATGAATCCGGTACCGGCATGGTAAAAATTACAGCCATACCACAAGAACAAGCTTTGCCTATGTTACAAGCTTCAGCGGCACGCCAGGCCAAACACGTGTTCTTGCAAGTGGGTGCGTTTAAAAACAAACATCAAGCCGAAAAATTACAAAGCATAATTGCCTCCCACCAATTGCCTGAACCCAAAATTTTAGCGTCTACTTATAAAAAAGCATCCATTTATAAAGTTCAAATGGGGCCTATTCCGCCGAGTGAAAATGCTAAAGTGCTTAGCGAACAACTGGCACAAATCGGCATTACCGAAACTCAATTTGTTACTGAAACCAGACAAAACTAGGCCTAGCCATGTTACAATGGCTACATTTACTCTGGGTTTTACTATATCAAAATGGCGTCCATCCTAAAATTTAAGCCTTATTATTTAATTTTATTTTTTGGGTTGCTGATCAACCTTAACCCCACCTGGGCCGCCGACAACGACCTTGTTACACCCTCAGCGCCAGTGCTTACCGCTAATAGTTTTGTCGTATTAGATTATAACAGCGGTAAATATTTAGCTGAAAATAACGCCGACACACGGGTTGCGCCAGCCAGCCTCACCAAAATCATGACCGTTTATGTTGTCTTTAAAGAACTAAGCAACGGCCATTTACATTTGGAAGACAAAGCCACTATTAGCAATAAAGCTTGGAGCACTGGTGGCTCACGCATGTTTGTTGAAGTCAACAACCAAATTTCCATTGAAGATTTGCTGCATGGCGTCATTATCCAATCCGGCAACGATGCCAGTGTTGCTTTAGCAGAACATGTCGCGGGTAATGAAGCTACATTTGCCGACTTAATGAACCAACACGCTGCCCGTTTAGGCATGGCTGGCACCCATTTTGTCAATAGCGACGGCCTACCAAATCCCGACCATTACACCACTGCACGTGACTTAGGCGTTTTAACACGTGCCTTAATCAAAGAATTTCCAGATTACTACCGCTGGTTTTCGCAAAAAGAATTTACCTACAATAAAATCACCCAACAAAACCGAAACAAACTGCTTTGGCGCGACCCTTCAGTGGATGGCGTAAAAACCGGCTTTACAGATGATGCTGGCTATTGCTTGGTGGCTTCTGCCTTGCGCAACGAAATGCGGTTAATCTCCGTGGTCATGGGCACTAAAAGCACAAATATTAGGGCTAACGAAAATGAAGCCTTGCTCAATTATGGCTTTCGGTTTTTTGAGACCCACCGCCTATATCCAGGCCAAAGCACTTTAGCCGAAGCTAGAATTTGGCAAGGCAAAAGCCAAAAACTACCGGTCGGCTTATCAGAAGACTTGTTCGTAAGTATTCCAAGAAGGCATTATAATGACCTTAAGGCAACTTTAAATGTGGATACCAACCTTGTTGCACCCATTACTAAAGGCGCAAAATTAGGCACCGTGCATGTTACCCTAGCCAATGAGCCGTTAACAGATATAGACTTAATTGCCTTGGAAGCCATGGAAAAAGGTAACATATTCGAACGCATCTATGATCAGGCTTTACGCCTGATAGGAAAATAATGGAAAACCAAACAGTTTATTTGAATGGCCAATATTTACCCTTGGATCAAGCTAAAATATCGGTATTAGACCGTGGTTTTTTGTTTGGTGATGGGGTTTATGAGGTCATACCCGCTTATGGCGGAAAGTTTTTCCATTTTAAAGAGCACTTGCTGCGCTTAGATAACAGCTTAAGCGGCATTCGCCTTACTAACCCCAATACCCTAGAACAATGGTTTAACATTTTAAACCCCCTGCTAGACCCAACGCTGGATCAATATATTTACTTGCAGATTACTCGCGGTACGGGCTCAAAAAGAGACCATGCTTTTCCTGAGCATATTTCGCCTACCGTATTTGCCATGTGCTCCAATATAGAACAGTTTGCTGGCCGTACTGAAGGTATTAAAGCCGTTACCTTGGATGATAGCCGGTGGGATTTATGTAACGTTAAAGCCACAACCCTGCTTGCCAATATTTTATTACGTCAAAAAGCGATTGAACAAGGCAGTGCAGAAGCCCTTTTAGTTAAAAATGGCATAGTCACTGAAGGTGCCGCCAGTAACATTTTTGCTGTTATCGATGGCGTCTTGACCACGCCACCGAAAGGCCCCGCAATTTTGCCCGGCATCACCCGCGATGTGATTTTAGAACTCGCGCAAAAAAACCATATCGCCTGCCAAGAACACAGCATCACACTGGACGCCTTAAAATCTGCCAGTGAAATTTGGGTAACGAGCTCTACCCGCGAAATTGTACCGATAATTAATTTGGACAACCAAATCATTTCCGGCGGCAAACCGGGGCCTGTTTGGGACAAAATGAACCAGATCTTTCAAGCTTATAAAACTCAAGCCCATGAGTGAAGATACCCTACTGGAATTTCCCTGCCAATTTGCCATTAAGGTGATGGGGAAAACGTCGCCAGAATTGGACATCATCGTCATCGAAATCGTCAAACGCCATAGCCCAGAACTAAACACTGAGGCAGTGCGCCTTAGACCTAGCAAAGCAGGCAATTACACTGCCGTTACTATTACCATTGAAGCCTACAGTAAACAACAGCTAGATGCCATTTACCAAGACTTAACCGATTGCCCCCACATTATGATGGCACTCTAAACCTTAAACCATCTAGCATGCCCATAACCATCCGAGACTTAGGCCTGCAAGATTATCACCGCGTTTGGCAAGACATGCAGCAATTTACCCTGCAACGTCAAGACAATACCGCCGATGAAATTTGGATTACTGAACATTTTCCTACATTTACTTTAGGGCTAAACGGCAAACCGGAACACCTGCTCAATACCGGTGACATCCCCGTTGTTAAAACCGACCGCGGCGGTCAAGTCACTTACCACGGTCCAGGGCAACTAGTTGTTTACACCTTGCTAGACATCAACCGGCAGCAACTCAATATACGGCAATTGGTTAGCCTATTAGAACAAGCGATGATTAGCGTTTTAAGCCTACATCACATCCACGCTATCGCCCGCCCAGAAGCACCAGGTGTTTATGTGGACAACAAAAAAATTGGTGCCATAGGCTTGCGCATTAAAAGAAACTGTAGTTATCATGGCCTAAGTTTTAACAACCATATGGACTTAACACCATTTCGGCGCATTAATCCCTGCGGTTATGCTGGCCTTGAAGTTACCCAACTTGCCGATTTAGGCGTCAACCTCAGCAATCCAGAATTAGCCACCTTAGTGGTTAATACAATCACGACGGCATTACAAACATGAGCAATCAAGCCCCATCGCGGTTTACCCCAAAATCCCATCAACGTAATGCTGAAAAACTCGCGCGCATCCCCATAAAAGTTGAAACAACCGACGCCCCGCTACGCAAACCCGATTGGATACGCATTAAACTGACCGGTAGCGAAGAAGTTAACCGGATTAAAAGCCTGTTGCGTGAACATCAGCTGCACAGTGTGTGTGAAGAAGCCGCCTGCCCAAATTTAAACGAATGTTTCCAGCACGGCACCGCCACCTTTATGATCATGGGCGATATATGCACGCGCCGCTGCCCATTTTGTGATGTTGCCCATGGCAAACCGCTAGCCTTAGACCCCAACGAACCGCTGCACCTAGCGACCGCCATTAAAGCACTAGAGTTAAATTATGTGGTGATCACTTCTGTGGACCGTGATGACCTCCGCGATGGCGGTGCCAGTCATTTTGCCGACTGCATATCCGCCATTCGTTTACATAGCCCAAAAACCAAAATTGAAATATTAGTACCTGATTTTCGGGGTCGCCTGGAAAAAGCCGTCAGCATATTGCAAACCCAGCCTTGCGATGTGTTCAACCACAATTTAGAAACCGTACCCAGGCTATACCCACAAGCCAGACCAGGTGCCGATTACCAAGCATCCCTAAAACTATTACAACAATACCAACTAAGCCAGCCACAAACCCCTACTAAATCAGGCTTAATGCTAGGCTTAGGTGAATATCCGGAAGAAGTGCATGAGGTAATGCGCGATTTACTCGCGCACGGCTGCAGCATGCTCACCCTCGGTCAATACCTGCAACCCAGCAAAGATCATCTGCCCGTAAAAGCCTATGTTACCCCCCAACAATTTGCCGACTACGCCAAAGTAGCCCAAGACTTAGGCTTTGAACAAGTCGCCAGCGCCCCCTTAGTCCGCTCCTCTTACCATGCCGATTTACAGGCTAAGGGCGTTATGGCACCTTAAAACCTCCTACGTTTGTTGTTGTGCAAACAAGCACTACAAATATTGACCCAACAGCCATCAATTTAGCTTTTGCCAGAGCTGTTACCCAATTAAAGTGTATTAAGCAGCTCTGCCCGCGCAGCATAAATCACTCGCGTGGCTGACCGCAATAAGTAGCCCACAAGCACAAGCGCTACAGCAATATCGGGCCATGCAGAACCCGTAAGCCAGACCATTCCGGCCGTGGCAAACACGGCAAGGTTTGTAATAATATCGTTTCTTGAGCACTCCCAAACGGAACTCATATTGATGTCCTCGTTCCGATGCCGCCATAGCAGAAAGAAACACAGTGAGTTAGCGCACAGGCCCAAGATACTGAAAGCGCCCATAATCTCGAATTGAGGCATACTCGGCACGAATAGTTTGTACACAATTTGGGCTACAACTGCTATTGCCGCAAGAAAAATTAGCCAGCCCTTAAACTGGGCTACTTTTGCCTTAATACCCGCACTTTTTGACACCGCATAAAGACTAAGCCCATAGGTTATTGCATCGCCAAAATTATCCATGCTGTCAGCAAGTAACGCAGTGGATTTTCCGTACAAGGCGGCGATAGCCATCACTAAAAACATTAACGCATTTATGGCAAGAACAACTTTTAGCGTGCCTCGCTGCCGATTTTGTAATTGCTCTAAAGAACAATTATTGCCACAACATCCGCTCATTGTTAAACCCCTATTCAAAATAACCTTGAAGGGAATTATATGCCCACGCCTGTTGCACTGTATAAGAATAGCGCATCGATGATTTGCACATTTGCTATTAGATTGATGACCAACCCCGTTCGCTAGCCATTATTTGACGGCTAAGGCAGGGTTAAATCAAACTGGCATTCAGCTATTTACACTGAGTGTTTTATCTTTGATTTCCCTGTGCATTATGGGCTAAGCGAACCTACCCTGAGCAACCCGCATTAAAACCCAAACGTTCCCGGTGTTGACACAGTAATTGCCGAAACAGCTGTGGGTCTTTTTGTTGGATTACCGCGCCTGCACGGGGATACAACTGATATTCTAATCGCGAAAGCCAAAAACGTAATGCTGCAGACCTCAGTTGTACAGGCCAATATTGTTTTTCTAAGGCTGTTAATGGTCTAGCCATTTCATACCCCGATAGCAGTGTTGCCATTTTCTTGTGGTTTAGCTTACCCTGTTCCTGGCACCAGTCATTGGTAGTAATAGCAATATCCAGCAGTAATAGGCCTTGGCCTGCGCTATAAAAATCTAATATCCCGCTGAGTTTGTTATCCATAAACAATGCGTTATCGCGGAATAAATCACCGTGAATAATGCCCGTGGGTAGAGCAACAGCGCTATATTTAGCCTGGAAGCGCAGCTCATCATTGATTAAGGCTTGGTCGCTGGCACTAAGCTGGTGGCCTAGTTTGTCCATTACGGCCTGGCACCAGCTTAAGCCATGGTTGCTCACCATAGGAAAATCATAGCCTAGGGTTTGCAGATGTAGCCTGCCTAAGTGCCAGCCAATTTCATGGCAATGTTGCACTGAAGGCGTTAAGGTAGCACGACCAAAAAGACGCTGAAATACCGCTGCTTGCTTGTTGCCTAATAAGCCTAAAGATTGGCCTTGTTTGTCCAGTTTAAGGCATGGGCAGGGTAAATTGGTTTTAGCTAAATTTTGCAGTAAATTGATATAGTGCGGTAACGCATCAGCACTAAGTGACTCGAACAAGGTTAAAACATAGTCACCTGTAGTAGCAAATATAAGGTAATTGGTATTATCAACCCCATCCAATATGCCCTCATAACCGAGCACATCGCCTAACCGGTAATGGCTAAAAAAATGCCTAAGTTGGTCAGGCGACACCGTTGAATAAACAGACATTTAACCGCTGTTTATAGCTGTAGATGTGAAGGTAGGCTGCGCACTATCAAGCGTAAGCCATGCCTAACGCCAGCCCTACCAATATCAGCCCATTAAACCCCGTTTTCATGTTTAATGCTTGCACCAGTGTTTGATGATTGACAGGATTCAGCGGCAAGCCTAAGGTTGGTTTCTGTTTTAATTGGCCATGGTAATAGGCATTACCACCTAAACTAACACCTAAAGCACCAGCCATGGCGGCAATAGGAAAGCCTGCATTTGGGCTTTCCAATTTCTTGCCATCGCGCAAGATACATAGCCAAGCCCTTGGTTTATCACTAGCCAATAACACCATCAGTAGCGCGGTTATGCGTGCTGGGATAAAATTGGCAACATCATCCAATATCGCTGCCGTCTTACCGAAATAGAAATAATGTTCGGTTTTATAAGCAATCATAGAATCCAGCGTATTGATGGCTTTGTAAACCGCAATACCGGGCAAACCGAACAATAGTAGATAAAACAAAGGTGCGATAACGCCATCGCTAAGGTTTTCGGCCCAGGTTTCCAACGCTGCCTTATAAATTTCAGTTTCTGTCATCGCCTCAGTATCTCGGCTAACCAGCTGGCTTATAGCCTGCCTGGGCTGTGCTGCGGTTAAGATTGCGGCAACAGCAGCATGCAGCATGTGCATCGCTAAACCGGTAGACGCCAATACGGCCATTAAAAGTAAACCCAAAAAATCCGGTAACAGTCGGCACACATAAACCAGTAGTAGGCTAATTAGCAAAGTTAGGCCCAGCAAGCTGATAACCAATAAGGCCCCCGGTAAAATCCGCTTACTGTAAAAGCGCCGCTCGTAAGCATGGATATACTCACCCATCCACACTACTGGATGTTTGCAGGGTAATTCCCCAAATAGCATATCGATCAAATAAGCCAGCAAGGCTAATTCAAAATACATTAATGCACCTGCAAGGCTTTTAAAATGGTATCTATCGCCAAATTGTCCGCGACCATATCGGCAAAACCCTGTATTTCTTGGTCACGGTATAGACCATAGGCATAGCCCTGATATTGGGGATTGATATTTTTGAAATAATCGGTACGGAAGCTATCGTCATCAAAAACACCATGTATATGCGTACCTGCGATGTTGCCTCGATGAAAATACAGCGGATATTTAGCCATACGGCCACAATGGATTTCATAACCTTTAAGCGCCGGATAGGAAAATAGCGGATAGTGCCCGCGCGTGAGTATTTTAGGGTGTTGATAGACCACATCATCATCAATAAACCCCAGCCCTGCTTGCACGCTAGCACTGTCATGCTCCACGGCATTAGGGTCGTGCAAGTGCCCGCATAGCATTTGGTAGCCGCCGCAAATTCCAAAAATGGCTTTTTTAAACTGCTGCAGCTCCTTAAATAACCCTTGCGCGTGCAGCCACTGCAAATCGCGCATTACGGTTTTACTGCCCGGTAACAGCAACATATCAAAGCTGGCTAAAGGCTGGTAAGCCTGTATTAATTCAACGTGCAGCTGTTCATCCGCCATCAGCGCATCAACATCATTATAATTACTAAGGCCGGGGTAGGCGATAACGGCAATTCGGATTTTGACATCCTTCATTCGCTGCCGGTAATTAGCCAATGATTGTGAATCTTCCATGTCTATATTCAATGGCCGAAATGGCAACACACCTAAAACAGGCACGCCAAAACGTTCGCTGATAATTTTTTCACCTTCATCAAAAAAACGCCGATCACCGCGAAATTTATTGATGACCACACCGATCAAATTACTGCGCATAACAGGATCCATCAATTCCAGCGTGCCGTAAATTGACGCAAATACCCCACCTCGTTCTATATCCGCCACCAGGATGTTTTGGCTATTAAAGGTTTTTGCCACAAAGGTATTGGATAGGTCTTTGTGTAATAAATTTAACTCCACTGGCGAACCTGCCCCTTCTGCCACCACTACATCATAGTCTTGCTGCAGCAAACTAAAAGCTTGTTTCACTTGCGATTTTAAGTGCTCTATATCGGCATAATAATCAACAATAGATTGATTTTTATAAACCAAACCGTTGACCACCACTTGCACGGAACCATTACCATGGGATTTCAATAACACCGGATTAAACAAAAAACTCGGTTCAAGCCGGGCCGCTTCGGCCTGCAAGCATTGCGCCCTGGCTATTTCCCGGCCTTCGTGGGTAACTCCGGAATTGTTCGATACGTTTTGCGCCTTAAAGGGTGCAACTTTAAAGCCTAAATCCGCTAATATCCGGCATAAGGCCATAACTACCGTGGTTTTACCGGCATCCGAACTAGTCCCTAAAACAGCTAACGGCTTCATAGCCTTATCTCCCTGAATGCCTTAGCCAGTTGCGCTATTGCGTTTTCCTGCTTAACCGCAAAGCGGACATAGCTTTTATCCAAACCCGTAAAACTATCGCATACCCGGATTAATATCCGTGCTGCCGTTAACTGCGCTTGTAACTGATAAGCATCGCCATTATTGGCGAGCTTAGCCAATAAAAAATTGGCCTGCCCGGGGAAAATCTTTTCAAACAAGCCTGATGCTTGCAGTGTTTGCTGTAGCATAGTGCGCCGAATTTCGGTTTGCTGCAGGGTTTGCGCGATAAACAGCGTATTAGCCAAGGCCTGCTGTAGATATGCCATATCCAAGCTAGAGAGTTTCCATGTCGGCTCCCAACATTTTAAGGCGTTAATGTTGTCCTCAGCCGCAATAATAAAGCCGATGCGTACACCTGCGCACCCGTAAAATTTACTTAAGGATTTGATGACATAAAGCTTGTTGTATTGGCTAATATGTTTGGCAATTGATTCAGTAACACAAAAATCCAAAAAGGATTCATCAATGATGATGGTGCAGTTTGCCGCTTGCCATTGCGCCAATAAGGCCGGCATATCATAAAGCTGGCCATCGGGCGTAGAAGGATTAACAAAAATTACTGTACTGCCCTGGGGTACAGTTGTGGCCAGGGCATTAAACCGATTGATATTGTGCAGCTTGGCGCTTAACTGCTGTGCAATCCTGGCATATTCACCATATAACGGCGTATATAAAACCCAATCTTTAGCTTGCAAATAGCGCAATAAAGCAAAAATTGCCGCACTGGCTCCATTAAACACTTCTATGTCAGCACCCGCAGGAACCGGGTAACGGCGCATAAGCGCTAATTTTAATTGTGTGTAATTAGCATCTGCGTAAGGCCCGAGCGGGACTTTTAACAAACAATCCAGGGCTACCGCCTGTTCAGGATTGATGTTAGCGGAAAAATCCAGCACCTGTTCCGGCTGGCAGCCCAATTGTTGGGCAAACCGATAAATATCACCGCCATGGCTCATCGCTTAACCGTGGTCTTGATATACATTAGCGGGGTCGATAGAGCAAGGTGTATCCCAGCTGTTTTCAAATAATAAATCACTAAGCTGTTGGCGTTTAGCCCATTGCTCTTGCTCTAGCATAGGTTTTTCATAAAACCCATGCACATGTCCTAAACAAACAATAGCCATAGGATGGCTGTCTGCCGGCATGTTTAAACACGTTTTTAGCGCTTCTGGCTCAAACATAGACACCCAACCCAAACCCAAACCTTCTGCGCGTGCGGCTAGCCACATGTTTTGTATCGCGCAAGCTAAAGAGGCCAAATCCATTTCCGGCAAGGTTCGGCGACCAAAAATATAGTGCTCCCGCCCAACACACAAAGCAGCCACAAATACTTCCGCGCAGTCCATAATGCCTTCAACCTTTAATTGCATAAATTCGTCTTGGCGTTCTTGTAATGCATGCGCTGTGTGGATTCTTTCTTGTTCCACCAAATGCTGGATTTGCTGGCGTAATTCAGGGTTGCTAATACGAATAAAACGCCACGGTTGCATAAAGCCGACGCTAGGCGCTTGATGGGCGGCATTGAGAATTCGGCTTAACAAATTAGGCTCAATCGCATCAGGCAAAAAATGGCGCATATCTCGGCGCTCGTAAATCGCCCGATAAACAGCAGCCCGTTCGGCCTCAGAATAGGCGTGTTTAGGGCTTACGCTAGCAAATTTAGGCAAGATAAGCTCCTCGCAATTCTTCAATCAGTGGGGCAAACAAGGTGTTATGGCAGATAGTGTTCCTCATGCGATAAGTTTTGGGTTAAGTTAATTTAGGAACAATTGCGCGGTAGCAATTGGATTAGACGCAAAATAACAGTGCAAATAGCTGGCCGTTAGTTTTTTTAACTGGTAAATTTTTTCACCTGCTGAGGTATTGTATAAGCAGTCCCCTTGGGCAATCGGCTCAAGTGCAGTCTCCACCAATGAATAATGGAAACTATGGCTGCGTAACAAACCACCGGGCATGGCAGCACTTTGGTAACCCAAGCCTTGCAAGCGTTTTTGCATAACACCATGGCCTGGAATTATCCCCACCATGTCACCTCGTTCCCCTGCTTTATTTGTCAAGGATTCCAACAAATACAATAAACCACCACATTCTGCGTAGATAGCTTTGTTTTGCAGAAAATGCGCGTGTAATGCTTGTTTCATTGCCAGGTTATTTTGCAGGCTTTGCAAATGCAGCTCTGGGTAGCCCCCCGGCAAATAGAGGCTATCCACCTCAGGTAGCTGGCTATCTGCCAACGGCGAAAAGAACAGCAACTCGGCGCCCATGGCGCTTAGTATCTCCAGATTGGCATGATAAATAAATGAGAACGCCTGATCATGGGCAATGCCGATGCGCACGCCCGCTAGCAATGGTGCCAGCGGCATAGGCTCAGGTTTAGGCCAGATCATAGCTTCCGGCAAAGCCACCAATTCGGTTGCCGCGATGGCAGCCGACGCTGCCGAAATACGGGCATCCAAATCGAAAACTTCTTGCGCTTGTACCAGTCCTAAATGACGTTCCGGCAAGGTAAATTGTGCATCGCGTGGCATGCTGCCTAAGTAACGCAGTGTGGCTGGCATACCTTGGATAATCATCTCTTCATGCCGACGCCCTGCGACATTATTGGCTAGGATACCTGCAAAACGTAATGTCGGCCGATAGTTTGCCAAGCCAAAAGCGACCGCGCCAAGAGTTTGGGCTGATCCAGCCGCATCGATGACCGCCACTAGCGGCACTGAAAATTGTTCCGCAATATCTGCACTGCTAGGCTCGCCATCAAACAAACCCATTACGCCTTCAATCAGGAGTAAATCTGCATCTAGCGCTGCCTCATACAATAAACGTTGGCACTCGGCCAAGCCGACTAACCATAAATCCAATTGATATACTGGCTGGCCGCTGGCCTGTTCCAATATCATTGGATCCAGGTAATCAGGCCCGGTTTTAAATACCCGGACGTTACGGCCTTGGTTTACATGATAACGCGCAATAGCGGCGGTTACCGTGGTTTTGCCCTGGTTAGAGCCAGACGCCGTAATAAATAAGGCGGGGCAACGACGCGATGTAGTCTCCACTGGGTTCATGCATGAGTCCTTTTTATTGCCATGAGGTTTGCGTTAGCCGCGACAAATGCGCGCTAACCTTATGACGGTCTAAATGATAACCGATAAACACGATTTCAGCGTGTTGCACTGATGTATTGACGGTTGTTTGGCTGATTACCATCCGGGTACGCACACCTTGTACGAGTACGGCCTGTTCTGAATGTTCCGCTGCGATTAAACCTTTTATGCGTAATACCGGTTCCGCCTTAGCGACTTCTGAAAGGGCGCTTTTAAGTACTTCAGGCTGCTGTTTGTCTGGACTGCGTAAAACAAACGATAACCAACCAGGATCTTGTTCATGAAAATGCTTATGCGTGGCCAAACCATGGCTATGCTTTGCAAATCCCGAATGTGTGTGGCCATCAAATACATACTGGTTTTCCAAGACACTGGCATTGGCGCTAGTTAGCGCTGCCATTGGCGTAAAACGATGGCTATGTGGGCCTAAAGTGGCTTGGTGCAAACGTAAACCTAAGGCTAGCCGAATATCCAGTTTTGCTTGATAGGCCAGCTCTAAAAAACGCACTTTGGGTGCCCGTGTCCGAATACGCATCTCCGCACTAAGCAAAGCCTCTTCATCTAAGCCGTCGATTTTATTCAATACCACCACATCAGCGTATTCTAATTGTTGCCCAAACAAATTCGCAGCGGCGCCTTGTGCTGTGGCTGTCTGGGTATTAACCTCAAATGCATCAGTAAGCAACAACGGCGTATCGACTACCGCTAAAGTGGCGTCCAAAATATAGCTGCTTACTAATTCAGCACTTTGTAGCAAAGCCATAATAGCCGTCGGCAACGCCAGCCCTGAAGTTTCTATTATCACATGGTCGATCTGCGCCCTGCGTTCGGCAATAGCACGCAAGGTCGGTACAAATAACTCATCATCACTGTAAGCAATCAAGCCTTGCGGAAAATCGTGGATTTGCACATATTCGCTATCTGCAACGTCCTTACGCAGTAAAGCGCCATCAAGAGCAACTTCACCAAATTCGTTGATTAACAAGGCCAATCGCCGATCTTGCTTATGTTTAAGCAAACTGCTAAGCAAGGTGGTTTTACCCGAGCCTAAAAAGCCGGTGACGATAGTGACGGGGATTAATGTGCTAACGGCCATGCTTGTACGTGCTGTAAAACCTGATCGAAAGTAGCCGCTATCATTGGATACACTAGTGTTGGCCGTGCAATCACCAATATTGGAATTCCAAGCGCTTGCGAGGCCTCAACTTTAGCCGGATACCCCCCCACATCACCGGAATCCTTAGTCACCACACAATCAATCGCCCAATCGCGCCATAAAGCCACATTTAATGCTGTCGAGTATGGCCCTTGCATTGCGCAGATCTGGCTGCGTGGCACACCTAACGCAATGGCCTGCTGTATCATTGCTGGCTCCGGGGTAACCCGAACAAACCACTGGCTTAGCTCAGCCCCCGGAGTTTGCAAAATAGCCGCTAAATGTTTAGTGCCGGTGGCCAGAAAAATCCGTTTGCCTACTGCGATTGCCCGTGCAGCCGCTTGCTGAGGGGAATCGCATAATTGCGCAGTCGCCGCAGAAAAACTGCTACTACGCTCATAACGCAAATATGGCACCCCAAGCTTAGGCGCTAAGCCCATTAATTGCTCGGACATTAAGCTTGCATAGGGATGCGTCGCATCAATGATTGCCTGTGCCTGATATTGCTGCATGATAAGTTGGCGGGCAGCCACGCCATGTTGGCCTGCCCAAATGGCTACCCCAGGGCAATGCTCTGCGGCCAATGCAGCACCGTATTCAGTTGCACAAGAAATAACCACTGGATAGCCGTCCGCTGCTAGCTGATTGGCTAATGCGTTGCCGTCACTAGTCCCGGAAAAAACCCAAATAGCAAACCGGGGCAAAGCATCTACCTGCTTAGTTTCAGTTACCGTATCCCATGGGTTATAGCCTCGCGGCGTAAAGATAAAACCACGTTTGCGCCGGGTAAAACGATTACCGATAACTATCGTAGTCAACATATCAAACTGCAAAGATGGCAGCGCCCCCAGCTCATGTAGACTAACTGACTGCCCTGGCCGATAGGCGTTACGCACCACACCGCATAAGGTTTTGGCAGATTTTGACGCCAACATAATCTCAAGCAAGCGATAAATGCCTTCTGGCCGGCCTGCACTTTGCACGTTGTAGAGTACGCAGGCAAGGTCGGCTTGGGCGATATGCTTACCGCGCTGTTCTATCCAATCCCAAGGACACAATAAATCCGATAAACTCAAAGTGGCAAAATCATGCGATAGCGGCGAACCCAATAATGCCGCACACGCATTCGCCGAAGTAATACCCGGTATCACATTGACTTCATAGGTATCTTCCTCACGCATTTCATCAAACGCCAAGGCCGCCATTGCGTATATACCAATATCACCACTGGAAATAAGGGCAACAATGGCTCCGCCACGGGCTTTTTCTATCGCCAATAAAGCACGCTCCCGTTCTTGGGTTAATGGCGGTGTGTGAATTTCCTTACCTGCCAGCCACGGCCCTAGCCAGCGTAAATACAACTCATACGCCACGATCACATCGCTGGCTTGTAATGCCGCCGCTGCGCGCGGCACGATCATGTCAGCAAAGCCTGGACCTACTGACACTAAATTTAAGATACCTTTCATCACTAACTTATTCCATAATCATCTTCGACTATCGCAACAGCGACGCCGTTTAATGTCAGCTTTGGCACAATTAATCGACCACGCGGACTGGCAATCAATGCGCAAGGCTCACAAACACCAGGTAAACCTATATTCTGCTGTACCCAATCCGATGGCTGGCTAAGCCATGCCCGCCCCGCCACGGTTGCGCATGCCAATATCCGCATCGGGATGGCATGCAGCGCGCAAAAAGCCAGCAAACCAGCTTCTTTAGCTTTTATCTCTACCGTAACCAACTCACGTATTTCTTCAATATCGCGGTTCGCCAGCGCCAGCGTTATAGCAGCCATGATAGCCTCCAAACTAACGCCTTTACGGCAACCGATACCAAGCACCAACGGTTTTAAAGCTTCTGTCGCCGTGGAGACCACAGGTACAGCACCAACCGCATTCGCCACCCGATATGCCAGTTGATTCGCCCCGCCTTCATGGCCTGCCAGCAATGACACTGCAAACCGCCCTGCTTCATCCACCACCACCACCCCTGGGTCATGGTGTTTGTCGTGCGTTAAGCCATCCAGAAAACGCACCGCGATACCACTGGCCGCCAGCATAACCCACTGTTTATGACCACGGTAAGCGCTCGCGAATTGATCTTTTTGTGGTGTGGCTGAATTTAACCAAGGCAGATATAAGCTCCCTCCCAGACGCTTTTGTAAGCGCAGGGCCAAGTTTTCGCTTTCTGGCCGCACCAACCAAATACCCAGTGAAGGCTTCATTGCTCAGATTTGGAATTAGTTTTCTTCGCCACCCGATAGATATGTGTAAAATCTTTCGCATATAAACTCGATTCAGTCGCTACAGACCGGCTCAAGGCGGCACCTACTATCAACATGGTAGTAAGCTTCCAATCACTGCTTTTAATTTCAGCCAATAACGTCCCTAAATGGCCTTGATAGGATTTTTCTTCTTGCCAAGAAGCTTTATAAACTAAAGCCACAGGGGTTTCATCTGGGTAATGCAAGCGCAAATCGGCAACAATTTTTTTCAAATGTGGGCCTGACAAAAAAATGCATAGGGTCGCACGATGTGCCGCCAGCAGTGCGATTGACTCAAGCTCTGGCACGGCTGAGGCCCGTCCTGACACCCGCGTTAAAATAATGGACTGAGACACTTCCGGCTTAGTTAATTCAGCTTTAATGCTGGCTGCAGCGGCGGTAAACGAAGACACCCCGGGCACGATGTCATAGTTGATGCCTAAGCCATCCAAACGCCGCATTTGTTCGGCGGTCGCCCCATAAATAGCAGGATCACCGGAGTGCAAACGCACCACATCAATATCTTGCGCCAGGGCTCGCTGATAACAGGCAACTTGCCGTTCAAGATCAAGTTGCGCAGTATCAATAAGTTCAGCATCGGCACGGCAATATACCAACATATCCTTGGCTACTAAAGATCCGGCATACATCACCAAGCCCACCTGCCCTAAAAGGTTTGCACCACGTACTGTAATTAAGTCCGCAGCGCCAGGGCCTGCGCCAATAAAATAGACTTTCACCAGCTATCCTCCTGCCTAATGCCGTGCTTACGTTTAATTGCTTTGCCAACTTGGGAGCGCTTCATATATAGCGTTTTTCTGTGGGCGTTTTACGGATTAACAGGGTGGCAAGATAGCCCATAGCCTCGGTTGCCTCTAAACGGCCAACATCGTTAGATAGCATTTCATTGTCTAAACCAATACGGCGGGCAAAAGCACAGTGCTGGCTAATCTCCATTTCGCACAGCAATGCCAGCACCCACGGTAAACGGTGGCCTATTTTCATCAAGATGACTATGTCATGGCTGTTAATATCAGCGCGTAGTTCTTCTGCTTTTTCTGGGCACGGCAAGATCAACGTGCGTTGTTTACCTTCACCTAATGGCCAGCCCAAGGCTGCAGCAGCAGCGGCATAGCTAGTGATACCTGGAAAAGTGCGTTGTTTTAAGCCAGGTAATAAGGCTAATAATGCCGCCAGCAGATAACCGTAAGTGGAATAAGTTAATGAATCACCAATCGTTAAATACGCCACGTTATGGCCGGCACGCAGCTCTATTGCTAGAGTTTCTGCCAGTTGCGTGTAATGCCCGATTAACCACGAACGCTCCGATTCCATTTGGAATGCGACTTCACGGATTTTTTCCTGTGCAATTGTGATACCTGTAAGACATTGCAAGGCCACCGAACTTTCCGCGCTGGTTGCCCGTGGGGCATAAATGATATCCGCATTATGCAAAGCTTCAAGCGCGGCTATAGGCAGGTAACCGGTAGGTCCTGGCCCCACACCTATACCCCAAAATGTTCCCGACTGCTTCATGCTGCTCCTAAGGTTTCACCATTCAAATTAAATAAACGCACTTGCACTTGGCCTACCTTAGGGATGCGCTGGTGTACCAATGCGGCGATGCGGCATTCAAGCTCTAGCCATAAGACTTGTGCCTTAGCCTGCTGTTGCAACAGGCCAATACTAGCTTCCACCGTATTAGCTTGTGCGATGCTACTAACCAAATCCTGGTTAAAACCTAAATCTCGTGCAACCTCGGCAACCATGGCCATGGCCATGGCGCTCTTGCTGGAATGGGTATCCCACTGCCCAGCTAACACCTTAGCCAATTTTCCGGGATGCCCAAGCAACCATAATGTATCCAGTTGCTGTTGCTGTTCTTGCATGGTTTGCTGCAAAAAATCTAACGCATCACCTAAAAAATTAGCGATTTGTACCGCACGATGATTAGCCAAACCTAGCGCTGCTTGAGCATAGCTACGGCCAATTTTCCCAGGCAAAAATGCAATGCTGCTTGCACCATCCGCCATGGCAAAATGCACATAGACCTCAATAGAAGCAATCCAGGCGGCTAAGGATAATGGCTCTACAATGCCAGTCGTACCCAAAATTGAAATACCCCCGACGATACCTAACTTAGGGTTAAAGGTTTTTTGGGCTATGCTCTCGCCTTTTTCACAACCAATAGTCAAGTCAAAACCTAGGCCTAAATCATTGCCCAACACTTCCATGACGGCTTGTTGCATCATTTTTCGCGGCACGGGGTTAATTGCAGGCTCGCCAACGGCGACCCGTAAACCGGGTTGCGTTACCGTACCAACACCCGAACCTGCAAAAAAGCGAATTTCATTTAAGTGGTTTCTCCGAACTTCGGCAAAAATGGTGGCGCCATGTGTATTATCAGGATCATCCCCGGCATCCTTGATAACCTCGGCGCGTACCGACTGGGCATCTAACCAGTACACCGCTTGGATAGGGATCACCAAATAATGTTGCTTATCGGGCAAGGTTACCGCTATTTGACCGCTGTATTTACCCCGTAGCATTAGCGCCACCGCAGCTTTAACGGCCGCTGTGGCGCAACTCCCTGTCGTCCGTCCACGCCGTAAACCATTCGCTGCCCGTTGTGTGAGCGAAAATTCGTTTAATTCATTCTGGCTGGGTGGCTGCAAGCTGATTTACCGCATCAATCATTAAGGCATTCGCTACACTCGCGGCCAAAGGTGAACCACCACGGGTTCCGCTATTAGTGATACGCGGGACTTGTAAACAGCGTTTTAAGGCCGCCTTCGCCTCGCAAGTACCGACAAAGCCAACCGGCAAACCAATAATCAACTGCGGCCGCCAGCCGTGTTGCTTAATTAAATAAAGGGCTTCCATTATGGCAGTAGGCGCATCGCCAATAACCAATACCATATCATTACCAAATTTTTGCCATGCCCGTCGTATACCTGCTGCCGAGCGCGTTAGGCCTTGCGCATCTGCCAATAACACTGTTTCCTGGTCATGTACGCCACACCACGTATTAATATCCAGTTGCTCCAATAACATACGCTTTAAACCAGTTTGTACCATGGTGACATCGGTGACGATAAGCTTGCAGCGCAGTATGGCCCTAATACCAGCCTCTACTGCACCCACTGAAAAATAAAGGTCGTCTACTACATTAAAATCGCCACTGGTGTGCACTAGGCGTTGTAAGATGGTTACCTGAGCCAGTGGAAAACTAGACCAATCGCGTCCGGCGGCAATAATACGGAAACTTTCAACTTCTATAGGATGTGCCTGGTAAGCCCTAAAACCTTGAGTAGGTGCTAAGGCTACAGCTGTATTTTCTAATAAACCCCGTACACTAAGATGGTGCGCACGCTGCGGCTCACCGACTTGTGCTTCAAAACCTACAATTTGCACCCGGTACTTGCACAAGGCGCAATTCATTGCGGCACGGCCATCGATAGCTTCTTGTGCGCGTTCTATCAATACCTCAGCGACTGCCATATGCACCCCTAAATAAGGCACTTTTAATACATCAACAGCAGGTTCACGTGCCTGTATAGCGTCTGCGGCCTCGTAAATGCGTTTTACCAACACGCCATCAAATAGAAAAAAAGGCACCACAATCAAGCGTGCATAACCCAGTTGTGTAGCTGTGCGTAAACCATCGGCAACCAGTGGTTTAGCCGTGCCTGCGTAACAGACGAAGGCTGTGCCAAAGCCCATACCTTCTTGCAACATGCGCGCAAACTTGGCAACGTCACCATTGGCATCGGAGTCTGTAGTGCCGCGTCCTACCAGGACTAAGCAAGTATCATCACGGCGTAATAGCCGCATAGCTTGCGCTTCTGCCGCGATAATGCGCTCTTGCAGCACTTGTAACAACAATGGGTGTAAGCCCAATGGCGCGGCAAAATAAAAGCCGACGTCAGCATGGGCTTGGGCAAACGCCAGCAATTCGCTGGGCATGTCGTTTTTAGCATGGCTGGCCGCCAATAATACCGCTGGCACCATCACTATTTGTTGGGTATGCGCGTCTAGTTGCGCTTGTATCGCTTGATCCAGCGTTGGGCTAGCAAATTCCAAATAGCCATGGGTCACTTGTTGCATAGGTGCGCGTTGCTTAACCAAGCCGACCAGCTGTTCAAACTCTTGTACGCCAGCAGGGTCGCGGCTACCATGGCCAGCAAGCACAATACCAAAAGTTTTTGGGCTTACGCACGGCATCATGCGAGGTCTATCTGGCTAGCCATAGGGTTTAAGCTACGGATTAACATAATGCTCATATCACTAAAGTCTTGCTGGCTGCAATCTGCCAAACTACCCAGCCATTCTGCTTCCGCAATGGCGCCTGGATTTGTGCTAGGACTTGCAAGCCTTGCCGTGTCAGGCTGGGTTAAGTTTTCCCATACTTCCGTGGGATGCTCGGCGGATATGCCATTATCCAGCAAATAGCCTGCAATATGGCGCGGCATAAATGACCGCGCTGCATCCCACGGGCACGGGATAACAATAGCATTACGCATGTCTTGCAAGACATGCACTAAGTGCCGCTTGAACGGTTCAAGATCACCGCGCCGATGCAAGGTAATAAAAGTAGTTTCATCAAAACAGACCCGGGCACGCGAGGCCAGAATTTGCGCAGATGAAATGCCCGCCAAGGTTTCCACAGGATGCCCACACGCGCGTTCGACCCGTTCCAGATATTGAAAACCACTAAAATGGATATCCCCCATGAACACAACGACACAGCGTTTGCCCGTGTGATGGGCATCAGCGACTTTTTGCAATTGCGTTGTTTGGTCTCGGTAATTCATCAGCACGGTTTCTGCGTTTGCCGATAGCAGACTTTGCACAATGTTAACCACTGCATCAAAACCTGCGACCACATCCGCTTGGCGGATCAGTTCAGCACCTCGCTGGGTTAAATATCCCAAATCACCAGGGCCTGCACCGATACAGATAATCATGGCTGAATTTTAAAGCTTGCTGTTACAGGCATATTTGTCATGACATTGTGCTTGATTATTGCAGATTGTTATTGCGGTTTAAGGCAACCACGTATAGTTAAAACTAAATTTTCCGCCGATAGTTCCTCCAACGTTAAGCAATCCGCGCCTAGCGCCTGAGCCAGCTGTTGTGCTTTACCTAAGCGTAAATAGCCTGTTTCAGTATCCAGCACTAAGGCGGCTAGGCCTTGTTCCGCTAACTCTTGTGCCAACTTGAGCGATTCTTGCCACGGGTCTGCCCCTTCAGCCAACCCGACATTAGCTTTACCATCAGTAAGCAATACCAGTAATGGTGGCATTTGTTGGCTGTTTTTGAGCATTGCCTGTACGAGCTCTAAAGCATGCGGCAAAGGTGTCCTGCCACCTGTGGGTAATTCACGTAACTGCTGTTCGGCTATGTCTACGCTACGCGTTGGCGTTAATAAGACCTGTGCCAACTCCCCCCGAAAACTGATGACCGCAACTTGATCACGCTGCTGGTAGGCATCGGTCAGCAAGCTTAACACCGCCCCTTTAACAGCTTCCATACGCTGTTGTGCGGCCATAGAACCAGACGCATCGACGATAAATATAATCAGATTGGCTGTTTTTCCGCTACGGACTTGTTGATGTAAATCATTTTTTGTAACTTTAAAGTTTTTGCCGTCGCGTACAGCAGCACTGCGTAAAGTTGCGGCAACGGCCAGGCTACTAGGGTTTTGGTCAGCTTTAACTTGGATAATTCGGCCACGCGGGGCTAGCTTGGCCAGGTTACGCTTACCAACCCTGGCATATAAGCTTGGGCTAGCCACTGTAATTTTAGGGTTATTACCCGCGGCAACGGCAGCAAACACTTCAGGCTCGATGGCTGCATCTGGCCCAGCTTCAGGCACATTATCGCGCTGGCTGCCCTCCATTTGCATGTTAGTGCCATTAGGTGGCTGTTGGGCTTGTTGCATTAATTGGTCTAAACGTTCCTTATCCAAGCCTGGCTGCTCGAAGGGTTTACGCCGCCGTCGGTGTGGCAAAGCCAGTTCTGCAGCCGTGCGGATGTCATCAGACGTTACGAGTGTGCGGCCATTTAACGCCGCTAAAGCTCGCGCGGCCTTATAAATAACTATGTCTGCGCGTAAGCTAGTTACCTCAAACTCACAGCATAAATGGCTAATCAGTTCTAGCAAGTTATCGGCTAAGCTAACTTTAGATAATACCCCTTGTGCGGTAAGCAACTGCTCGCGGAGTGTGGCTTGCTGTGCTTGCCAATAGGCGGCAAACGCCGCTGGGTCAGTTTCAAAAGCAATACGGCGGCGTACAACCTCGGCGCGCTGGATTTTGTCACCGGGTGCTGTTACCTCAACCATTAAGCCAAAACGATCCAGCAATTGCGGACGCAAATCGCCTTCTTCTAAATTCATTGTGCCTATCAAGGTAAAACGCGAAGCATGCGTTACCGACAAACCTTCCCGCTGAACGGAATTAACGCCCATTGCGGCAGCATCCAACAATATATCCACCAAATGGTCCGGCAGTAAATTCACTTCGTCAATGTAAAGAATACCCCGGTGCGCTGCAGCCAATAAGCCTGGCTGAAATGCCCGTTTTGCCCCTTTTAGCGCTAGTTCTAAATCCAAAGTACCTAGCACACGGTCTTCGCTTGCACCTAAAGGTAAGGTTATAAACGGCACTTGTGTGAGCTGTGGGACAATTTTGGCCTCAGTACAAATGCTGCAATGCTCAGAAGGGGCCTCAGGCGCGCACACAAAAGCACAGCCCGGCACCCGTTTTATACCTGGCAAAATGTCTGCCAAGGCTCGAGCTGCCGTACTTTTGGCCGTACCTTTATCACCGCGTATCAGCACGCCCCCTATGGAAGGGTCTACCGCACACAGCATGAGGGCGAGCTTTGTGGCATTTTGTTCGACGATGGCAGAAAAAGGGAATGTCATAGCAGTTTATGCCACCCGCGGGGTTTCCCCACGGGCTTCCAATAGGGTTTCGCTCTGTAAGTAGATAGCTTGCAGGGCGTCTAAGGTGGCCTGCTGTGGTTCTGCCCACATGCCACGGCTAGCCGCTTCCAGCAAACGTTCAGCGATGGCATTTTGTGCCCAAGGATTAGCTTGTTCCAAAAACCGTTGCATGTCAGCATCCAGGGCATAAACCTGTGCCACTTGCTCATACATCCAATCCTCCATTACTTGCGCGGTGGCATCGTAGCCAAAGAGATAATCCACCGTGGCGGTCAGCTCCAAACCCCCTTTATAGCCATGGCGTTGGATACTCGCCAGCCACTTTGGGTTTACCACGCGCGAGCGGAATACGCGTAAGGCCTCTTCTTTTAAATCGAGCACTTGGACCTGGCCAGGGTTATGGCTATCACCAAAATAATGCCGTGGTTGCTGCCCAGTCAAGGCTCGGATAGTGGCAATCATGCCGCCATGAAATTGCAGATAATCATCACTATCAAACAAATCATGTTCCCGGTTATCTTGGTTATGTAAGGCAACTTGCACGCCGGCTAAACGGGTGCGGAAGGTATCTCGCTCATCTTTGCCGGGTTCGCCCCGGGCATAAGCATAGCCCCCCCAATTAATGTAACTTTCAGCAAAATCAACCTCGGTTTGCCAGTTTTTTTCCTGAATCAAAGGCAAAATGCCTGCACCGTAACTACCGGGTTTTGCCCCAAATATCCGGTAAGCTGCACGTAGTTTGGCATTAGGTTGGGGTATACCCTCGCCTAGTAACGCCCCTAACTCAGCCAGATAATGTTTACGGACAAAGTTTTCAGCAGGGCCTTCATCCAAGGCAATCACAGCATTAACAGCATCATCGATTAAATCTATCAATTGCGGGAAAGCATCGCGAAAAAAACCGCTAATACGGGTAGTTACATCAATACGTGGCCGTTTTAATTCAGCAAGTGAAATCACTTCGACACCAACCACCTGCCGATTTTCAGGCCGCCAAAGCGGGCGCACCCCCAATAACGCCAAAATTTGCGCAACATCATCGCCATGGGTGCGCATGGCGCTGGTGCCCCAAATGCTAATGGCGACACTTTCCGGATAAGCACCGGTTTCCCGTTGATAACGGCCCAGCACTTCATTGGCCAGTTGCAGGCCTACCCGCCATGCGGATTGCGAAGGTACGCTACGCGGATCAACGGAGTAAAAATTGCGGCCGGTAGGCAAAATATCAGCCATACCGCGTGTTGGTGCGCCACTTGGGCCGGCGGGAATATAGCCGCCGGATAAACCACATAAAAGATTATCTATTTCATCTGAAACACGGGCAAGCTTAGGGACTAATTGCTGACATGCAAAAGCTAACACTTGCCGTATAGCGTCAAAATCAGTCCTGCTATCAGGTAATACTTTTGTTAATACATCGTCAACGGCGCTTGCCCTAAAGCATTGTTGCTGTAATGCGCCAAATAAGCTTTTAGCTAATGCGTCGATGGTTTCTATGACATCAGCATGACTGGCTATGCTGCGTCCAGCCAATATTTCCAGTTCCCGGCAAGGCTGTGCTAAGCGCCGCCCTGTGTGCATCAGCAAAATATTGAGATCTAAGCCGAACAAGGCAGCAAGTTCGGCTTGCAACCCAGGAATGGCTTGGTTAGGTAAGCGTGTAAGCGATACCAACATATCAATCTGTTGGTTATCCGTCAGCGCTTGCCCCAAGATATGCAAACCATCCCGAATTTGCGCCGCCCCAAGTTCACATAAATACCCGTCCAAATCTTCAATTAAGTGGGCTACGTCTGAACCTGCCATTTTGGTCAAAACATCGGGTAGTTTGTCTGGGTTATGTGGCTCTTGGCTATGCCTATGCGATTGTTTTACTATCGGCTTTAAAAAAAGCTTGCCTTTTTGGGCCGGTTTAAATGCCAACGCGTTTAGGGGCGCGGGTGCTAGCCCTAAGGTAGCTGGCTGATGTGCTCCATGACCATGATGTTGCCCCAGTCCATCAGGGTCATGCGTATGGTGATGCCCGTGATCGTGATCGTGATCGTGATCGTGACTTAATAAGCGTGCCTGTAAATCAGTGTCCAGATTAGTTTGTTTAACTAACTCCCAAATTTGCTGCTGTAACAGGGGCAATTTTGCCGGGTCTAATATTTCTACTTGATAATATTCATCCACCAATTGACTTAATTGCGCCAAGGCGCCATAACTGTCCGCACTAGTCATCGGCGGCGTGAGATGATCAACGACTACTGCATGGGCACGGCGTTTAGCCTGTGAGCCTTCACCCGGATCATTGATAATAAAGGGGTAAAACAGCGGCAGGTCCGCTAATAAGGCATCCGGAAAACACTGCTCCGATAAACCTACACCCTTTCCTGGCAACCATTCCAAGGTACCGTGCTTACCAACATGGACCACAGCATCGGCTTGCCATTCATCCCTTAACCAACGATATAAAGCATAATAGTGATGCGTCGGCGGTAAATCGGGCTGATGGTAAATAGCATCGGGATCCATGCCATAGCCCCGCGGCGGCTGCAACACGACAATGGCATTACCCAGTGCTAATCCAGCCAGTGCCAGCTGCCCATCATGCAGATAGGCGGCACCTGGCGGCTTGCCCCATTGCGCCGTCATTTTTGCCTGCATTTCTTCCGGCAATTCCGCAAACCAGGCGGCATATTGCGCGCTTGATACTCGCCCAAGTGCTTGGGTTAGCTGCCCGCTAGTCAAAAAAGTATTATCGTATGCACAACGGTCAATCAAATCATGAATTAATCGAGTGCCGTCACTGGGCACATTCGCCAGCTGATAACCTGCAGCTTGCATGGCACCCAGAATATGCATTAGCGAGGCCGGTGCGTCCAAGCCTACCGCGTTGCCGATCTGGGCCGCTTTACTGTTGGAATTGGTAAATACAAATGCAATGCGTTTATCGGCATTATTAAGCCATTTTAGTCTGGCAAAACGTGCCGCGATACCGGCAATCCGGTTGACGCGATCAGTAATAGGCTCATATTCTACCAACTCATTAGACGCCATAGCGGCGGTAGTGGCCGCCGAAAAACGCGCTTTTGCGCTGGCCTTAAATGACAGGGGTACGGTAATGATACGCCCGTCAAATTCCGGTAAAACCACGTTCATGGCAGCGTCGAGTGGATTTAGGCCACGTGTCGAAAGCCGCCATTGCGCTTGGGTCATACCACTTGTGATAGCTTGCAAAACTGGCACATTAAGCCGCTCCAATACCGATACCGACCAGCCCGCTGGGGTGATGCCGCCTGCGCTAATTTCACCCATCGCAAACGCTGTGGTATTAATCAACACATCGATATGCGTCTGTTCCTCGTCACAAAAATAGCTCAATGCAGTCGGTAAGTTCTGGCCATCACCACCGCCTGCCCGTAAAGATCCAGTAAACACCGGCAAAACATTTAAGCCACGTTTTTCCAGTGCATCTATCAATGCATCAACAAAGCGGGTATTACCACTCATCCAATGGGCACGGTAAAAGACGATACCAACACTAGGCAATTCCTTGTTGCGGATGCTAAGCCAAGCATTAATATCGGCATTCTGGCCTAGATCGGGATGGTAAATTCCGTGCTCAGGCAAGGCCTGGGCCGGCTCATAGCCTAAGCCAGTCAACAAAAAATGATCTGACAAATAACGCAGCAACTGCGCCATATTGACACTACCACCCGCTTGAAAATAAGTGAGCACCTGATGCAGCACATCCACCGATACAGTAGAGGCGGCAACAAACTCAGGATCCGGCTCACCAGTACCGCTAATAATAAGCAAGTGCTGAGCTTTGTTTTGTACCTGCCGTAACAAGTCCGGTAAAGCGGGTATGCCGCCGAGCCGACCTAACACACGCAAAATAATAATCCGTACCGGTGCCAGTTGCTCAATTAGCAAACTGGGCGATAAAGTATCGCTATCTTGCACCTGCAAATTGATCCCTATCACAGGCGCAAAATTATTTGGCAGTTGCGTTAAGGCGCTGTGCAATACAGCTAAGTCGTTAGGGGTATGGGTGAGTAACGCAATAGCGGCGTTTTGCCCTGCAACCTCAGACATCAGGCCTCCCCCAAGCGGTGGAAAATATATTCACTGACCACCTGATCATGCAGGAGATGCTCAGTTAGTATGCGTTCAAGCACAGCTTCATCGACATTGCCATACCAAATACCTTCAGGGTAAACCACCAATATCGGGCCATTTTCGCACTCGGCAAAACAATTGGAACGGGTAAGTTTTATATTTAAGTTTGGATTACTGTCGATTTTTTCAGCCAACTGCAAAAACATTTTTGTACTGTTTTTACCTTCATGGGAACAACAAATCCCCGTGCACACAAAAACATGTTTATTGTGGGCCTGCATTAGCTGTTAACACGCTCAAATTTGCTGAGGGTTAAGCCCATAATCCCCCCTAAAACCAGCCAAAACACGGCATTAGCCCATGTCGTCGCGATAATAAATGCATGTGCCAATTCAGTTGCTGCCGCACTGGCATGAGCCTCTGGTTGCGGAGCGTGTATCAACCAATGGGGTGACAGCAATAACACGAAGCCCAAAAACTTATTAAGCTTGGTTTTAGCAAAAACCAACAGCCACAAGCCAGCGGCCGTATCAGCGGCTGTCATTAACCACCACAGTTGACGCTCATTAAGGTTTGCCGCTGCTGTGCCAGGCACTTCAGGTGGCAAACCCAATGAAGGTGCGACAAAAAACACCATATAGCCTGCCAATCCCCATAGCACACCGTAACGCCAATGCGTAATGCCACCACGCAAATTGCTGGCAGCACCTATTAACAAGGCAAAACCAACCGCTAAACTGATATTGGCAACTGACGTATAAGCTGTGCGTTCCCAGCCATTTTGGGGTTGCCAAGCTTCAGCTGCGTGGCCATGCGGTGGGTTAGTTGTATCAGCTAACTGTGTTTGGGTAATTGCCGCGGCCGCTTGTTCTTCATAAACTTCAGCTTGCAATAAAATGGGGATAACTTGCATCTGTTGCACAGCAGTTAATAACAAACCTGCGCAAAGTCCCGACCATAATGCCGAGATCACTATCGCCTTAAAATGTGACAACTGCTGTGCCCTCATTTCAATGGCACGGAAAACCGGCAGAATGACGTCCATCATGGGCAGCATTATGTAGTTGCGTCGCTTCCGCAAAGCCTGCGCCATATAAAATAATTAAAGCAAATACCGCCAACAGCAGGCTACTTAACACGCTATCTTTTAAGCTGGCTGAACGCGGCTGTGTTTCAAGATTTTCAGTTATTGAAGGTATTACGGACATGGTCTTCTCCTGGGTAGCGATTAAGCTCAACCCTAAGGCCTTAGAAACCCTGTAAGCACAGTGATCCGCAGACGATATAGGTTAACTACTGGGCGGGGAGAATACAGAAAGACGGAGTCAGGAACAGCAATCCATCTGAACGCCCTCCGCGTACAAATCTGATCATCGCATTAGGCCGGTCTCCGGGCTTATAAGCGGGCTTTCAACCCTGATTTACGCCTTCCCATGTTAACCACAGTGGCCTTGTGTAAACCAATAACTTATTTACCGTTGCGGGGGCAGCGTGGGCTTACGGTTTGCCTATATAGCAAAACCACCCACTTCCCGTTTCAATTCATCAGACAGAGTGTCTTAGAATACCTAATGCTAGTGTTACCAGGCTAGTATATGCACATCGCAAAAAACTAGCAAGGTGCGTTCATCTTCGATAAGGGTTTAAATAGCTTTGGCTGGCCTTGTGGAAGACTGCATATAGCCCCTCTAAAGCACAACCAAATTGTTGCACAATAGTCATATTTTATATTAAACCCATGTCGGCCATACTTATCAAGTTTTTGCCAACACTATCACATTGCCTAAGGCAAATCAGTTGCAAGCCCTAGTTCCTCTGCTATGCTTTTTAAAGCCATATATTTCCACCACCGCTATGAATACCGTTCATCCATAAATCTTTGTATCCCCCCTATATTAAGGTGGCAAGCTAAAAGAGTGGATTTTAATTTGTTTGTTGGGACTAGCATAACCTATGAATTCTGGCTTGATGAAAACTATCCTATCACTGATTGAAAATGTTGAAAAAGTCATTATTGGCAAGCATCCAGTTATCGAACTGGTTGCCGTAGCCTTGCTCTGCCGTGGCCATGTTTTATTGGAGGACGTCCCTGGCACGGGGAAAACAATGCTAGCCAGAGCTATGGCCAAGTCCATAGCGGTTGATATGAAACGCTTGCAATGCACATCAGATTTACTACCATCCGACATTACCGGCGTGGCGGTTTTTAACCAAAAAACTAGTGATTTCGAGTTTAGGCCTGGCCCGGTTTTTACGCATCTGCTCTTGGCCGACGAAATCAACCGTGCGACACCACGCGCACAATCAGCGTTATTGGAATGTATGGAAGAATTCCATGTTAGCGTTGATGGCAACACCTACGAACTACCCAAGTTGTTTATGGTAATGGCCACCCAAAACCCCATTGATATGGCAGGTACACATGCTTTGCCAGAAGCCCAATTGGACCGCTTTTTCATGCGTTTAAGCATGGGCTACCCTAGCCTAGATGAAGAGATTCGCATCATGGTGGCTCAAGCGCAAGTCCACCCTATTGAAACGCTGGCGGCGGTAGCCACCGAAGCTGAGATTTTAAAACTGCGTGAAACAATCAAAGCTGTACATATCAATTCCGATGTCGCCCAATATATAGTCCGTATCACCTCTGCCACGCGTCAGCACCCAGATTTACGGCTAGGCGCAAGCCCTCGTGGCAGTTTAGCGTTGGCGCGTGGGGCGCAAGCTTTAGCTTTTATCCGTGGCCGTGAATTTGTCACGCCAGACCTGGTTAAGGCAATCGCACCCGCCATTTTGGAACATCGCTTAATTGTCCGCCCACAAGCTGCGGTTTTAGGCCATAACGCAGGTGAAATACTGAAAGAGATACTCAACCATATCCTGCCACCTGTACTTTAATCGCCACTTAAGCCTGAATATCACATGTCTCACAAGCTTAAATTTGCAATTTTAGGACTGTTTACCTTGGCCGCTTATGCTGGCTCACTCAACCGCGGCCCAAGCCTACTTTGGCTAATCGCCGCCTTACTCAGCGCCAGCTTAATTACGAGTTTACTCTGGCCGCGCTGGTTGTTACAAAGGCTTTCAGTCAACCGCAGCGGGCCCAAAAAAGCCATTGAAGATGAAACCGTTGTGTTTATGATTGACGTAAAAAATCACGGCTGGTTACCACGTTTTATGGTGTCCGTGCTAGACCATTTGCCTTTTGTCGATGAGAGCAGCAATAGGGGCAACAACAGCTACCAATTACTCGGCAACATCAACTCTATCGCTAGCGGCAAAAACTGTCGTTTTGAAGTACCCGTGCTCTGTGAAAAACGTGGCCTTTATACGCTAGGCCCAGTCGGATTAGCTTCCAGTTTTCCCTTGGGGTTAGCACAAGCACAGCGAATTACCAAACAAAGCTTACACAGCTTTACAATTTATCCTAAAGTTTTCCCTATTCTGAACTTGCCATTGTTTGGCGCACCAAGCCAAATACATCGTGGTGGCTATTTACTGCCTGAGGGTGCTGGTGCTGCAGAATTTTCAGGCTTGCGAGCATACCGACGTGGTGACAATCCCCACCATATTCATTGGCCGACCACGGCGCGGTTAAATGACCTGATGGTTAAAGAATTCGAACCTTTGGCTTCGGCTTGTTTATGCATTGCCTTAGATCTTGCCTTTGATGCCAATGCTGGTAAAGGTAAACAAAGTACCCTAGAGTATGCCATCCGCATCGCTGCTTCTATCGCAGGCTATGCTTGCCAGCAAAATATGCACAGCCGTTTAATGGCAGAGGGCAAATCCGCTGCTATCCAGATTTCCTCCGGTAAGGGTGATTATCATTATCAATGCATACTTGACACCCTTGCCACAGTAGAGGCCAACGGTAAAACCCCCTATTCCCAGTTACTCTTGCAAATTGCCTTAGATTGCTGCCGTGGAGAAACTGTCGTGTTGTTACTGTCCGAGCCACCTATACGCAATGCAGCGACGTTACAAGCCATGGCTTTATTACGTACTAAGGGCGCACATTTGTTCGCGGTATTTTTCGACAGAAGCAGCTTTTTTCTGGGTGGACAGACTACAGAAAATATCGCGCAAGAACCCCTATATGCAGGTTTATTGGAATTAAGTGCCCACACCTTAATCATCCATAAAGGGGATGACCTAATGAAATTGTTCAACTTATGAACCAAACAGCCATCTCTTTACCAGCTTATCTTGGTTTATATGCAGCACTCCTGTTAGCTGTTGCCTGTAATGCATTTCTCGATATTCAATACGATACTTTTGGGCGGGAGATGTTTTTTTGGGCTAGCGTTTTCGGTTGGACGCTGTTCATCGGTTGGTCACAAAGTCGTCGAACTAAGCCACCAGGAACGACTTGGCTAAAAATTACCCTGGTGTTAGGTATTTTTTTGCTTTTAGTGGCATTTATCCCATTATGGGGCTTCCCTCGTGCCGGCATTTATTTTTTGGCCATGTTACAAGCTGCCAGTAATTGTGTTACGGTCACCCGACGACTATTTAACCTCGGCTTACTGACATCACTTACACTGGTCTTGTTTGCCGCATCTGATTACCGGGCAGATTGGAGCATGTTATTTTATTTACTCCCCTACGTCACTGCCGTTGTGTTCACTTTGTCCGCTGAACAAATCCACATTCAGAACTATGACCCACAACAAAGCAGTTTAGGGCAGCCGAGCAAACAAGGCCAATGGCTGGCCATTCTAGCAGCTACGGCATCAGTGCTTGTGACCGGCTTTGGAATATACGTCATAACACCACAAGTCAATTGGCTCTATTTGGAATGGCGTTATGGGCAGATTATTCCTCAACATTCTGGCGGAGACCTTGAACGTCTAGGCACTTCCACTCAAAATGAGGACGTCCCTAAAGCCGACGCCCCTGATACCGGCCCAGGGCAATCCCCTATGCCTGCAGGAAACCAAGATTTATTCCCTTGGAAGCATTGGCCCACACTTACACAAATGCGGGCTACAGCCAGCAACCGGCACTTACCAGACTGGCAAGCGGCCATGATTAGAAAAACTGCTGACCTTACTGAAGTAACCCAACAAGCCTTAAAACCATACACTAAACAGTTTTTTTACCTTTGGGAAGCATTAAAACACTGGCTTAAACAACATTGGCTTGCAACTATACTTAGTCTGATAGGCATCATGCTATTAGCCATACTGCTGGCTTTTGCCGCACTCTTGAAAGAAATCTCTTGGCTAACTTGGCTGCTGATGCAATGGGAATATCTACGATTTGGCATTTTGGCACAACATGCAAGCGGGGAACGCGGAGCCCGCCAATATTATAAGGCGATGGCAAGAATATTAAGCCTACACGAGCTTGCCCGACCCTTAACCGCCAACACCCAAGAATATCTTAGGTTAATCAACCGCACCCGCAAAGAATTACAACACTGCGCAGCAGAAATGACCTTATTATTTGAACAAGCCCGCTATGGCCAAGACCCAATCGACAATAACAGCCTAATCCGAATGCGTGAGCTATATCGGGAAACTTATAGACGATTGGATTGAATACGGCATTAACACGAGTCTTGATCATATTTGATTGTAATTCAAAATCCCTTTGTATGATGTGTAAGCATTACTCGTGACTGTAAAGCCATCAACTTGTATATGCTGTACCATCTTTAAATTAACACTAACGGACATAAAAACGGCAATTTGTCTTAACACCTGTATTTAACCGATAATTTAGTGGCTGGCTAGTTCGTGTCTAGCAGACGCTTACCATCACCGGCCAGCTAGCTAAAGTTTCTTAAACCTGTTGAGTTGGTCTTAGGCCGTCATTACACGTTACCTATCAGAATCTGGTTAAGCGCCCGGTTAATGTAATAGTTGCTCCGGCCGACTTTCTGTTTCTGCACCAAGCCCGCCGCAGCTAACGCATCCATGTATTTGGTTGCGGTTAACCGAGTTATATTCAGGTCTCGCTGCACAAACTCGATTTTGGTGTAAGGGTGCATAAATAAATTATTGATCAAATCCTGGCTGTAGAACTTAAAGTCCCTTCGAATTTGATGCTTGTAATTAAACAACGCCGTTTTTATGGCTTGAATCGTGGCAATGGTTTGCCCTGCAGTCTGCTCCACAGCATCCAGCATATAAAGTACCCAGGCCTCCCAAGTATCATCATCGCGCACGGTTTGTAGCAGGCGGTAATAATCCACCTTAGTACGCACAATATGGCTACTCAAATACAATACTGGAACATCCAACAAGCCTTCTTTGACCAAATACAGCACATTAACAATGCGCCCAGTACGGCCGTTACCATCGTAAAACGGATGGATGCTCTCAAACTGATGATGAATCATTGCCATTTTAATTAGTGGATCAGCACTAAAGCTGGCGGTGTCATTGATAAAACGCTCTAAATCCCGCATTAGGCCGATAATCTCGTTCGGATCTTGCGGCGGTGTATAAACGGTTTGGCCCAGGCCGTCTTTCAGTGTCGTACCCGGCAATTTCCGAAGGCCCGCATTATTACGTTCCAGTTCAACTTGAATTTCGACAATATGATTAGTGGTTATTAAGCCGGACTTCTTAACCAGCCCATAACCCAATTGCAAGGCTTGCCGGTAGCGCAACACTTCCTTCGCCGCTAGGTTGGCAAAGGTGTCTGGTAGCACATCGTCCTTAAATAGTTCATCGTGGGTAGTGACAATGTTTTCAATCTCGGAACTGTCTTTGGCTTCCTGCAATCCTAAGGTATTGATCAGGATAGCCTGATTGGGAATAGCAGCCGCAATGCCTTTCAGTTCTGCAAGTTGCCGGCTGCTGCTGGCGAGCTTTTTTAAAATCGCGGGCGTTTCAAAACGTCCGGCATCTAACTGTTCCAAAGGCTTAATCGTCGTCATGGGCAGGCAGCTTTACAAATAACATGTATAGAAAAATGGGTTTTTTATACATGTTAATAGAATATGCCTATAAAAACCGATTTTTTATGCACATCCTTCGTAAATACCTAGCCGCTATAAGCGATAAGTCATTAGACAACTGGCTAATTAGCCTGCGCCTTCACTATCTGAACAGCTGCTTTGCTGAAATATAGTTAATTTCGATTTAGAATGAATATGATAAAAGACTTATTTAGTTTGAAATCTTATTACTCCCCGACCAAAGCTTATAAATATCACCCCAACTATTCTACCGTAACCGATTTTGCTAAGTTGCGGGGCTGGTCTACGTCGGTGCCTTTTAATATGGCAACGTGGTAGGCCAGTAGTTGCAGTGGGATGGTGTAGATTATCGGTGCTATTTCTTTTTCTACGGACGGAATTTTAACTATTTGCACATTGCTGTCGGGTGTTGCCACTAAGGATTCGTCCATAAAAACGATTAGTTGCCCACCCCTGGCGCTAACTTCTTGAATGTTAGACTTTAGTTTTTCTAACAAGCTGTTATTGGGGGCAACGGTAATCACAGGCATTTCGGCATCAATTAGGGCTAATGGGCCGTGTTTAAGTTCTCCAGCCGGGTAGGCTTCGGCATGGATATAGGAAATTTCTTTAAGTTTTAAGGCACCTTCCATGGCTATGGGGTAATGGGTGCCGCGGCCTAAAAATAGGGCATGTCGCTTTTCTGCAAATTGTTCGGACAATTCTTTAATGTCATTATCCAGCATTAATACTTTTTCAATTTTTCCAGGTAGTTGAAATAGTTGCGAGGTAATTCTTTGCTCTAAGGCCTCAGTCATGCCAAAACGCCGGCCGATTGCAATAACCAATAACATTAAACTGGCTAATTGGGTGGTAAAGGCTTTGGTGGAAGCCACGCCAATTTCTGGACCCGCCCGTGTCATTAGTACTAAATCCGATTCCCTAACCAGCGAGCTTTCTGGCACGTTGCATAGTGCCAAGGCGTATTTAGCGCCTATTTTTTTGGCTTCTTGCAAGGCGGCAAGAGTGTCGGCGGTTTCTCCCGATTGTGAGATGGTCACCACTAAGCTATCGGGTGCCAGTACAGGTTTTCTATAGCGGAATTCGCTGGCTACTTCGATATTGCAAGGTACGCGGGCGATTTTTTCAAACCAGTATTTAGCAACATAGCCTGCGTGGTAGCTGGTGCCACAGGCTAATATTTGGATGGATTTTATGCTATCAAAAATTTCGCTGGCGTTATGGCCAAAGGCGTTTTCTTGTAAGCGATTGTTAACAAAACGGCCTTCTAAGGTTTGTGATATGGCCCAAGGCTGTTCGTAGATCTCTTTAAGCATATAATGGCGATATTCGCCTTTATCTACAGCATCAGCTTTTAATTGGCTTTCTTTTATAGGCCGTTCGACCAAATTATCGCCAGCATCGTATATGGTTAATTTATTGATGCTTATTTCTGCAATGTCACCGTCTTCTAAAAATATAAAACGTTGGGTTACTGGCAGCAAGGCAGCAACATCCGATGCGATGAAGTATTCACCAATACCTATGCCTATCACTAATGGGCTGCCTTTTCGGCAAGCTACTAATGTGTTGGCGTCGTTAGTGCTGATAACGCCCAAAGCATAGGCACCTTCCAGTTTTTTAACGGTAGTTTTAACGGCTTGTAATAGGTTAACTGAGCTTTCTAAAGCGCGATAAATTTCATGGACGATAACTTCTGTATCGGTTTCTGAGGTAAATTCGTAGCCGTTTTGCAGTAAGTTACTACGCAATGGTTCATGATTTTCTATGATGCCATTATGGACTACGGCTACGCTATCACGGCAAATATGCGGATGGGCATTGGCCGTGCTGGGTTTGCCATGGGTAGCCCAACGGGTGTGGGCTATGCCAATATTGCCCGGCACAGGATCTTGCTGTAATAGCAGTTCTAGGCCTTTTACTTTACCAACTTCCCTTTTACGGTAAATTTGTTGGTTATGCACCAAAGCTAATCCAGCTGAATCATAACCCCGGTATTCCAGTCTCTTTAAACCTTCTAGCAAAATGGGTACAACGTTGCGTTGCGCTATGCCACCTACAATTCCACACATATTATTTTTCCTGCTTTACGGGTCTTTGCCAACCTTCAACAGTCATTTGCTTTACCCTGCTTAAAGTTAATTTATTTTCCGGACTATTTCGGGTTATGGTGGAGCCGGCACCTATGGTGGCATTTTTGCCTATCGTCACTGGTGCAACTAGTTGGGTATCGGAACCTATAAACGCGCCATCTTCAATTATAGTCTGAAATTTATTCGCGCCATCATAATTACATGTGATGGTACCGGCACCGATATTGACTTGGCTCCCCACTGTACTGTCGCCGACATAACTTAAATGGTTAATTTTACTGCCCGTGGCAACCGTGGTTTTTTTTAGCTCCACAAAATTACCAATATGTACTTGGTCTGCCAATACGGTTTCAGGCCTTAGTCTGGCAAACGGCCCAATGCGGCTACCACTGCCTATGGTTGCCCCTTCAATATGGGAATTGGCTAAGATTTCGACATCATCGGCAATCTGCGCATTTTTAAGGTAGCAATTAGCGCCAATTTTAATGCGGTTGCCTAAGCTATTGTCGCCCTCAAAAACGGTGTTGATGTCTATTTCAATATCCTGGCCTAGCAGTTTTAGGTTGCCCCTATTATCAAACCTAGCTGGGTCGTATAAGGTAACACCTTGTTCCATTAGTTTTACAGCTTGTTCTAATTGGTAGACACGTTCTAGGTGACTTAGCTGGACACGGTTATTTACGCCCAGGACTTCATCTTCCGATGCTGGGTGGGTGGTGATTATGTCAATGCCATCGTGGACTGCCATTTCAATAATATCGGTTAAATAATATTCACCTTGGGCGTTATTATTTTCCAGTTGGCTTAGCCATTTTTTTAACGCACCACCTTGCACAGCCATAATTCCAGTGTTAACTTCCGAAACTAACTTTTCATTCGCTGTCGCATCTTTTTCTTCAACAATTCTGCATACATCAGCATTATTATTTCTTATTATCCTGCCATAACCCATCGGGTCAGCTAACTGTACCGTGAGTAAAGCGAGTGATTTTGCACTCACATTAGTGACTAATTTTAGTAAGGTAGCTAATTTTAATAATGGCACATCACCATACAAAATCAGTACGATGTCGTCATCCTGTATTTGTCCACTGGCTTGTTGAACAGCGTGGCCCGTGCCTAATTGTTGCGCCTGCTCTATCCATTCGGCATCCAGGTTTTTCAAGGTTTCACGGACTAATTCGGCGCCATGGCCATAGACAATCTTAATGGCATTGTTGGTTAGTTGTGTGCTGACATCATAGACATGTTGTAATAGGGCTTTACCCCCTATTTTATGTAGAATTTTCGGTAAATCCGAGCGCATACGCGTGCCTTTGCCCGCCGCGAGGATTATTGTCGTAATTTTCATCAAATGCTCCACAAATAAAAAAGCCCAATAACGCAATGCGATATTGGGCTTTAGTATAGTCGGCCTAAGCCATTTTTGTTATCCGCCGCGCTTTCTAAACCTATCTAAAGTTCTTAATTGCATAACGGCTTCAGCTAATCTAGCCTGTGCTGTTGCATAATCAACCTTGCCAGATTTATCTGCTAAGGCTTCTTCTGCACGTGCCTTAGCTTCCAGGGCTGCTGCTTCATCAATATCTTTAGCACGTATTGCTGTATCAGCTAATACGGTGACTAAATGCGGTTGCACTTCAAGCATTCCACCAGAAACAAAGAATGGGTAGCTTTCTTTGTCATTGATTTTTACCCTAACTTCGCCAGGCTTAAGTTTAGAAATAAACGGGGCATGCCGTGGGGAAATACCAACTTCCCCAAGCTCTGCAGGCGCAAATACCATTTCAGCCAAGCCAGAAAATATTTCGTTTTCTGCACTGACTATGTCTACATGTATGGTCATTGTCATGAGTTGTTACCTTATATTTGTAACTTATTTCATCCCTTTAGCTTTTTCTAAGACTTCGTCGATGGTACCCACCATATAAAAAGCTTGCTCTGGGATTGAATCGAAATCACCGTTGATAATGCCTTTAAAGCCCGCAATAGTGTCTTTTAATGACACATATTTGCCTGGTGAACCGGTAAATACTTCAGCAACGAAAAAAGGTTGTGACAAAAAGCGTTGCATTTTACGCGCTCTAGCTACTGTTAGTTTGTCTTCTTCAGACAACTCATCCATACCTAAGATAGCAATAATATCGCGCAATTCTTTATAACGTTGTAACGTGCCTTGAACTTTACGCGCCACATCATAATGTTCTTGACCAATAACTAAAGGGTCAAGCTGACGGCTAGTAGAATCCAATGGGTCAATTGCAGGATAAATACCCAACTCTGCAATTTGCCGTGACAATACAACGGTTGCGTCCAAATGCGCAAAAGTTGTTGCGGGTGAAGGGTCAGTTAAATCGTCAGCAGGTACATAAACCGCTTGGATTGAGGTAATAGAACCAGTTTTGGTTGAAGTAATACGTTCTTGTAAGACACCCATTTCTTCAGCCAAGGTTGGTTGGTAACCTACCGCTGATGGCATACGCCCTAATAACGCTGAAACCTCAGTACCGGCCAAAGTATAACGATAAATATTATCCACGAAAAACAAGACATCACGGCCTTCATCACGGAAAAATTCCGCCATGGTTAAACCGGTTAAGGCAACCCGTAATCTGTTTCCTGGGGGCTCGTTCATTTGACCATAAACTAACGAAACCTTATCGATAACTTTTGAATCAGTCATTTCGTGGTAAAAGTCATTCCCTTCACGAGTACGTTCACCAACACCCGCAAATACGGAATAACCACTATGCTCGATAGCGATGTTACGGATAAGCTCCATCATGTTTACGGTCTTGCCTACACCCGCACCGCCGAACAAACCAACTTTACCACCTTTAGTAAAGGGGCAGACCAAGTCGATAACTTTAATGCCGGTTTCTAGCAATTCATTAGCAGCCGCTTGTTCATCATAAGATGGTGCGTCACGATGAATAGCCCAGGTTTGTTTTTCACCAATTGGGCCTTTTTCATCGATAGGCTCACCTAATACATTCATAATGCGGCCTAGTGTTTCTTGGCCTACTGGCACAGAAATAGGTGCATTGGTATTGCTAACTGGCAAACCGCGGCCTAAACCATCGGTACTACCCATTGCAATGGATCTGACGACACCGTCGCCCAATTGTTGTTGAACTTCCAGCACCAAACCTTTGCCTTCTACATTTAGTGCATCGTATATTTTTGGCAATTGATCGCGTGGAAACTCAACATCCACCACCGCACCAATAATCTGAACGATTTTACCCGAACTCATTGTTTCGTCCTCATTTTGTTATATCGTTTTACTGGTTTAAACCGCAGCAGCACCAGCAACAATTTCTGAAATTTCTTGGGTGATTGCAGCTTGTCTTGCTTTATTATAAATTAGCTGCAATTCCTTGATTAAATTACCCGCATTATCCGAAGCGCTTTTCATTGCCACCATCCGGGCTGCTTGTTCACACGCATTATTTTCGACTAAACCCTGATAAACAATGGATTCAACATAACGTGTTAATAACTCGTCGAGCACTTCTTTTGCGTCAGGTTCATAAATATAATCCCAATGCCCACTAAGCTTTTCTTCAATTTCATTAGCGACTACTGGTAATAGTTTTTCAATATTTGGCCGCTGAGTCATAGTATTGACAAACTCATTGCTTACCACATGAAGTTCGTCAATTTTGCCTTCCTCATAAGCATCCAGCATTATCTTGATAACCCCAATAATATCTTGCAAATGCGGCGCATCCCCTAATTTAGATACTTGCCCTAGCAGATTTATTTTTAGGCCACCAAAAAATACCCCAGCTTTTGCGCCGATAGTGCAAACATCCACTTCAACGCCCGCTTTTTGCCATAGTGTTAACTGGCTTAGTAGCTTTCTAAACAAATTGGAATTAAGCCCTCCACACAACCCCCTGTCTGAACTTACCACAATGATGCCAATCCGCTTCGTTTCACGAACTATCATAAAAGGGTGTTTATATTCAGGATTGGCATGTGCCAAATGTTTTATGATTTGGCCAATTTTTTTAGAATAAGGCCGTGTTGCCTGCATCCTATCTTTTGTTTTACGCATTTTACTTGCGGCAACCATTTCCATGGCGCGCGTGATCTTCTGAGTATTTTTAATACTCCCGATCTTAGTGCGTATCTCTTTACCAACAGCCATAAGAAAACCCTTACCAAGTATGCGTTTTGATGAATGTTTGAATTGCGCTTAACATGCCATTCTTAATTTCATCATTGAAATCGCCACTGGCATTAATTTTATCCATCAACGCTGAATGTTCAGATTTCATATACGCCTGCAAAGCAGATTCAAACGCTAAAACTTTATTTACTTCAACGTTATCTAAGAAACCTTCATTCGCTGCGAATAAAGACACTGCCATTTGCGCAACCGACATCGGTGAGTATTGGCTTTGCTTCATTAATTCAGTAACGCGTTGACCGCGTTCAATTTGCTTACGTGTGCTTTCATCTAAATCTGAAGCAAACTGGGCAAACGCTGCAAGTTCACGATATTGCGCCAAGTCTAAACGAGTACCACCGCCTAGCTTTTTAATGATTTTAGTTTGTGCAGCACCACCAACCCGTGACACTGATAAACCAGCGTTCACTGCAGGGCGTATACCTGAATTGAATAAGCCGCTTTCTAGGAATATCTGACCATCGGTGATAGAAATAACGTTGGTTGGTACAAACGCAGAAACGTCACCACCTTGGGTTTCAATAATCGGCAATGCGGTTAATGAGCCGGTTTTACCTTTTACCTTGCCGCCGGTTAGCTTTTCAACTTCTTCAGCATTAATACGCGCAGCTCTTTCCAGCAATCTTGAGTGCAAATAAAATACGTCACCAGGATAAGCTTCACGTCCAGGTGGACGACGAAGCAACAAGGATACTTGACGATAAGCCCAAGCTTGTTTGGTTAAATCATCATAAATGATTAACGCATCTTCGCCGCGGTCCCTAAAGTATTCACCCATCGAACAACCCGTATACGGGGCGATAAACTGCAGTGCCGCAGATTCAGATGCGGAGGCCACAACAATAATGGTATGGTCCATTGCACCGTGCTCTTCTAGCTTACGTACCACGTTAGCAATAGAAGAACGTTTTTGGCCTATCGCAACATAGATACACTTTATGCCAGTGCCTTTTTGATTGATGATGGCATCAATAGCTATAGCTGTTTTACCTGTTTGCCTATCACCAATAATCAATTCACGTTGGCCACGACCAACCGGGATCATGGCATCAATTGATTTCAAGCCAATTTGTACTGGCTGATCAACTGATTGTCTGGCAATAACGCCTGGCGCGATTTTTTCAATTGGCGACGTCTCAGAAGTCTCAATAGGGCCTTTGCCATCTATTGGTTTACCTAAGGCATCAACAACCCGTCCCAGTAACGCTTCGCCGACAGGCACTTCTAGAATTTTGCCTGTACATTTAACGGTGTCGCCTTCAGAAATATGCTGGTATGAACCTAGCACCACAGCACCCACTGAATCCCTTTCAAGGTTTAATGCCATGCCAAAAGTATTGCCGGGGAACTCCAGCATTTCGCCTTGCATCGCTTCAGAAAGGCCATGTATCCTTACAATACCGTCAGTAACACTGACTACAGTACCTTCAGTATGCGCTTCTACGCTTAAATCGAAGTTTTCGATCTTTTTCTTAATCAGATCACTAATTTCAGATGGGTTTAATTGCATGTTCTTTTTCTCACTTTTACAGTAGAGCCTTCCGCATATGTTGAAGCTGGCCTCTAATAGTTCCGTCAAATACCCTGTCGCCTGCCCGTACTAAAACGCCAGCAATCAAAGCCTTGTTAATAGTTACATTCATATTAACTTTTTTACCTAACAACTTTTCCAGCGTTGAAGCAAGCTTACCTTGTTCAGAATCTGAAACCTCATAAGCCGACATCACTTCAACATCTACATAACCTTCATCTTCTGCCTTATATTCCTCGTAACCTTTAGCAATATAAGGCAGCAGTCTCAAACGGCCATTTTGCAACAACACTTTGAGAAAATTTACACCTTCATTATCTAGTTGCCCTTGGCACAAATCACTAAGTAGTGCCAAGACGCGGTCGCGTCCAATTTTTGGATTATCAACAACCGCGGAAATCTCTGCCGAACCAATGATTGCCGACAAAAATGACAAGCTATCAGACCACTTCTGTGTTGAGCCAGTTTCTTTTGCCCGCTTAAAAACGGCGGCGGCGTAAGGCCTTGCCAATGTTGCCAATTCACTCATTTGCTCAACCTAATTGATTGGATACTTTTTCGATTAAATCTTGATGCTTGTTTCTATCAATTTCAGCATTCAAAACTTGCTCAGCCATATCTAACGCAATGTTGGCAACTTCCTTGCGCAAGCTTTCTTTCGCTTGTTGCATTTCTTGCTCAACTTGAGCCTGTGCAGCCAAAATTAAACGTTCGCCTTCTTTTTTAGCAGTTTCTTTTGATTCTTCTACAATTTCATTGGCACGCTTTTGAGCCAAATTCACGATTTCAGAAGATTGATCTTTGGCTTCTTTTATAACGCTTTTTGCTTTTTTCTCTGCCAGGATAATTTCTTCCTGACCTTTTTCTGCCGCAGCCAAGCCTTCAGAAATCCTTTTTTTACGTTCTTCTAATGAATTAAATATCGGCGGCCACACATACTTCATGGTAAACCACACCAGAAGCGTAAAAGTAATCATTTGTCCGATCAAGGTAGCATTTATGCTCACGACGCGATCCTCTTATTGCTATTATAAAGGGGCGTGTTAACCTGCAACTGCGGCTTGTACTGCAGACAAGAACGGATTGGCAAATGTAAAGAACAACGCCAAACCCACACCAATCATGGTTACCGCGTCCAACAAGCCCGCAACGATAAACATTTTTACTTGTAACATAGGTACCATTTCTGGTTGACGCGCAGCACCTTCAAGAAACTTGCCACCTAACAAACCAAAACCTATCGCAGTACCTAAAGCACCTAAACCTAAGACCAAACCTACTGCTATCGCAGTCATACCTTGCACATTTGCAATTAAAGATGCAATTTCCATAATATCTCCTACAGATTGTTAATTATTAAAGTTAAAAAAATTAATGATGCTCGTGCGCCATACTCAAATAAACCACTGTCAGCACCATAAAAATGAACGCTTGCAGGGTTATAATCAAGATATGGAACACAGCCCAGGGAAAACTTAAAACAGGCTGAATAAACCAAGGCAGCAATGCAATAAGAATAAAGATAAGCTCGCCTGCGTATAAGTTACCGAATAACCGCAGAGCAAGTGAAATAGGCTTGGCAATTTCTTCTACCACTTTAAGCAATAGATTGAAAGGCAGTAACCATGGCCCAAAAGGTTGGAACATGAGTTCTTTGGCAAAACCGCCAACGCCTTTTACTTTTATGCTATAGAAAATAATCAGAAAGAACACCGACAGTGACATCGCAAAGGTTGCGTTTAGATCGGTACTAGGAACCACCCTTAAGTATTCCATACCCATCAGGGATCCGATCAACGGAAAAATGTCAACTGGGAACAAATCCATAAAATTCCATAAGAACACCCAGCAGAATATGGACAATGCCAAAGGCGCTATCAGGGCACTTTTGCCATGAAAACTGTCTTTGACTTGGCTATCAACAAATTCCACGAGCATTTCAGCAATATTTTGAGCTAAGCCAGGAACTTCCACCGACGCTTTATCAGCCGCTGATTTAAAAAACCATAGGAACAGGCCACCCAAAAAGGCCGAGAAAAACAAGGTATCAAGATGTAATGTCCAAAACCCATGGCCAACACTAAATGGCGTTAAATGGTGGATAATATATCCGGTTGCACCTTCTGCGGCGTGTGCTTCTGTAGACATTGCTTCCCTCAAAAATTCAAATATCAGCGCATAATTAGCGCAAACCAAAAAACCGACAACACCGCTACATAACCACTCAGTAACGGTAATATTTCAATATTAGGTATTTGGAAAATTATATAAAACAACAACCCCGTCAATAATAACTTTCCAGATTCCCCGGCATAAAACGACCTAACAATTTTTTTTGGGGGTTGCCCAATTGACTTATAAATTCTCAAGGCAAAGAAAATATTTGGCACCAAAGCTACACCCCCTCCTATCATAGAGGACAGTGCTTTATGCCAGCCGCCTAAAGCAAAATTTACCAATGCCACTATAATCATGACAAAGGCTTGATAGATTAGAATTTTATTTATCAAATAAAAATTCTTATCTATCACCTAACAACCCCAAATTCTTGAAATTATATCTGCCCACTATATCTAAAGCAAGAATGATTAGCAATTCACTCACGAATCATATTGTTTATTAATATTCGACAAAATACCTTCTAACTCTTCCAAATTAGAATATACAATGACAACTTTACCTGCACCACTAGCTTTATGGTCTATGGTGACTTTTGCCCCTAATTTGGCCGTAAGCTCATCTTGTAGCCTTAAGGTGTCCTGGTCTAAGGCCTTCGGCTTGGGCGTACCCGCCAGCGCAGTAGGCTCTTTAGCGAGCCGTTCTACAGCCCTGACTGTTAAGCCTTCTTTAACGGCTTTTTGGGCTATCCCGATTTGCCTGGCCGCATCCAATGTCAGCAAGGCACGGGCATGCCCCATTTCCAATGACCCGTTAGCCAATAATTTTTTTACTTCAGGATCCAATTCAATTAAGCGCATTAAATTAGTTACTGTGGTGCGGGATTTGCCCACCGCATCAGCAATTTGTTGATGCGTCATATCGAACTCATCGAGCAAACGTTTTAATGCCCCGGCTTCTTCTAGCGGGTTTAAGTCTTCCCGTTGTATGTTTTCGATTAAGGCCACGGCCATAGCCGTCCTGTCGTCCATGTCCTTAATAACAATCGGGACTTCCTGCAGGCCCGCCAGTTGAGCCGCACGCCAACGCCTTTCACCGGCGATGATTTCGTATTTATTCTGCCCAATCTTCCGTACGACCACGGGTTGAATGATGCCTTGCGCCTTTATGGAATCGGCTAGCTCCTGCAGTTTTACAGGATCCATATCTAGCCTAGGCTGATATTTACCACGCTGCATAAATTCTATCGGTAAACTTTGCACTTGCGTAGGCGGCGTCTCTTCTTTACCAGAGATTTCCCCGAGCAAGGCATCTAGCCCTCGGCCTAAGCCACGTTTTTTTGCTGTCATAGACTCTATTTATCTTTCCTAATCATTTCACCCGCCAAAGCCAGATAGGCGAGCGCCCCTCTTGATGTCCTATCATAAAGCAATATTGGCAAGCCGTGGCTGGGGGCTTCCGCTAGGCGTACATTTCTAGGCACACAAGTCCTAAACACTTTTTCGCCGAAATATTCCAACAACTGGTCGGAAACATCTTTTGTCAATCGGCTTCTGTTATCAAACATAGTCCTTAATATGCCTTCCAAATGGAGCTTGGGATTGACCGCATTTTGTATGCCTTTGATTGTGGCCATTAAGGCAGACAAACCCTCTAAGGCATAATATTCACATTGCATGGGAATTAACACGCTATCGGCTGCCACCATGGCATTTAAGGTTAGTACATTTAATGAGGGCGGGCAGTCAATCAGAATATAGTCATAGTGGCCTTTGATAGGCGCCAGGGCATCGGCCAATCGCTGTTCTTTGCGCTCCGCAGACATCAATTCCACTTCAGCCCGGGTTAAATCGGTATTACCGGCAATAATCGAAAAACCAACATCAGCAAGTTTAAGTTCTATTTCTTCTGCAGATGCCGCGCCAATTAACAGGTCATAACTAGAATATTTAATGGCTTCTTTGTCTACCCCACAGCCCATGGCCGCATTACCTTGTGGATCCAAATCCACCAATAATACTGCCCGGTTGGCCGCTGCCAATGATGCCGCCAGATTAACACTAGTCGTGGTTTTGCCAACGCCGCCTTTTTGGTTACTGATGGCTATTATTTTTCCCACAGGATTTTCTCATTTTTTGCCAATGAATCGATTTTTGCCAAACAGCGTTCAGCCGCCACACCAGGCACGCTAAGCGGAATAACCGTGCAATTTGCATTAATGCCGCTAAAGTCTACACTTGCTGCCTGACCTTTCATGGCCAGCATAAGACCATCCTCAGCCAACAAGTGCGAAGTCAGCACGACTATATCCCATAACCCGGCAAAAGCACGCGTAATTAGCGTATCAAAAGGCAAATCGGTCTGATAATCTTCCACTCGGGTGTGATAGACCTCAACATTCTTAAGCCCTAGCTCAAGGATAACCTGCTGCACAAAGCGTGTTTTTTTAGTATTGCTATCCAGCAAGACAAACGCTTTTTCGGGCTGATATATCGCCAAGGGGATGCCGGGCAATCCAGCACCCGTTCCAATATCGGCAATTCGGGCACCTTGCACATAAGGCGCAACCGCCAAACTATCCAACAAATGTAGCCCCACCATGTCGGCTTTGGCACGGATTGCGGTTAAATTATAAGCCTTGTTCCATTTTTCTATCAGCGTTATAAAAGCCAACATTTTGTTGATTTTATCGTCTTCGGCCAGCAGGCCAAGCTCAACCATACCGGCAGCCAAATTGTCGTGGCAGGCTTCCATTAGGCAGTTTTCTTTTTTAAATAAACTAACAGTAATGAAATAGCTGCAGGGGTAACCCCAGGTATGCGTGATGCTTGCCCCAAAGTTTCAGGACGTTGCCGTTTAAGCTTTTCACTGACTTCATTCGATAAGCCCGGTACACCGGTATAATCTAAAGACTCAGGCAAACGTAGATGGTCGTGGCGCAAGGTTTTATCAATATCCAGTTGTTGGCGGTCTATATAGCCCGCATACTTGGTTTGGATTTCTACTTGTTCCGCCACCTCTTCTGGCACTAAATCGCCTTGCTCAACAAAGCTCAATAAACGCTTAATATCAACTTCAGGGCGTCGCAATAAATCCATTAACTGGCTTTCCCGCAGCAAGGCTTTACCCCAATAGGCCTCTACTTGAGCCGCTTCCTCCGTATCCAAACGTATCCATTGTTTTTTTAAATCGGTGCGTAAGCTGGCGATGGCCTCGCGTTTCGCTTCAAAGGCGTACCAGCGTTCGTCGTCGACCAATCCCAGTGCGCGTCCGCTTTCAGTTAAGCGTAAATCTGCATTATCCTCCCGTAGCATTAGGCGGTATTCGGCACGGCTAGTAAACATACGGTAAGGTTCTTGGGTGCCCCGGGTAATCAGGTCATCAATCATGACGCCGATATAAGCCTCATCCCGTCGCGGGCACCAAGTTTCCAAGCCTTGCACTAATCTGGCCGCATTTAAGCCGGCCATTAAACCTTGCGCGGCGGCCTCTTCATACCCAGTTGTGCCATTTATTTGCCCGGCAAAAAACAGGCCTTGCAAGGCCTTGGTTTCCAAGGATGACTTTAAGTCCCTGGGATCAAAAAAGTCATATTCTATCGCGTAGCCGGGACGCAAAATTTCTGCATTTTCAAAGCCGCGCATAGAGCGGACCAAGTCATACTGCACATCAAAAGGCAAACTGGTTGAAATGCCATTGGGGTATATTTCGTGGGTGTCCAAACCTTCTGGCTCGACAAAAATCTGGTGCGAGTCACGGTCAGCAAAACGTACAATTTTATCCTCAATAGAGGGGCAGTAACGCGGCCCTATACCCTCAATTATGCCGGAATACATCGGCGACCTATCCAATCCAGAACGGATAATATCGTGGGTTTTGTTATTGGTACGGGTAATATGACAAGGAATCTGCCGGGGATGCTGTTCGCGTTTACCCAAAAACGAAAACACCGGTAGCGGGTCATCACCGTGCTGGATTTCTAATTGGCTAAAATCGATAGTGCGCCCATCTATCCGCGGCGGTGTCCCGGTTTTTAAGCGGTTAACTTTTAAAGGCAACTCCCGCAAGCGCTCCGATAAGGCTATGGAAGCCGGATCCCCAGCCCTGCCACCGGTATAATTTTCCAAACCGATATGGATTTTGCCGCCTAAAAAAGTACCTGCCGTCAAAACCACGGCTTTAGCGCTAAAACTCAAGCCCATTTGGGTTTTTACGCCGACTACCCGCTCACCTTCAACGATCAAATCAGCAGCCATTTGTTGAAATAATGCCAAATTGTCTTGGTTTTCTAAAGCGCTTCTGACGGCTTGTTTATACAGTTTACGGTCAGCTTGGGCACGGGTAGCCCGAACTGCAGGGCCTTTGCTGGCATTTAAGGTACGAAACTGGATGCCACCTAAATCTATGGCTTTTGCCATAATGCCGCCTAAGGCATCCACCTCTTTTACCAAGTGGCCTTTGCCTATCCCGCCGATAGCCGGATTACAGCTCATTTGGCCTAAGGTGTCTATATTTTGCGTCAACAGCAAGGTTTTAGCACCACACCGGGCTGATGCCAAGGCCGCCTCAGTGCCAGCATGACCGCCACCAACGATAATTACATCAAAATCTTTTTTGAATTTCACAAATGTCTTGTACTCTTATGGGTGCTATTTCCTTAATAGCGTGGAACAAATTTAATTTATTATAAAAGGTAAGCCATGAAAAAATATAAAAATCAACCACCCACACAGATTATGGCCGCACAAAACCTGGTTGCCAAATATGCGCGCCAGTTTAATAAGGCGCATATTTTCAGGGACAAAAGCAAATATACCCGCAAAGCAAAACACACCAAACCGGAGGCTAGGCTTAATGTTCTGCGCAGAATACTAAGCCTAGCCTCTGGTTTAATTGCTCAACAACCCGACAAACTGGCACATTTAATACACATGCCAACATAAGGGATGGCCTGTAAGCGCCCGGCAGATATAGGCTCACCACAGACCATACACAGCCCATAGTCACCCTTATCAATTCTAGCAATAGCCTGCTTAACCTCCTCAATTTCAGTACGGGTGGCATTGCCTAACTGATCCAAAACCTCGTCATTTTCCATCTGCGTTGCACGTTCTTCAGAATCTTGTTCTAAATATTCATCAACATGCTTAACATCATCACCGATCTTACTTAAGCGCTCATCCAATTCTTCTAGCATGACTATCAAATTGCGGCGCACTTGCTCATATTCTTCCACAACAAATCCCTATCTCGTACTAAACTAAAATCATTTCAAACAGCATCGTACCATCAACCATGCAAAATGCAATTCAGCGGCTCTTGGATTCTGCTAATCAAGTCATCCTAGGCAAGCAACATCAGCTTAAACTAGCGCTTTGTTGCCTGTTGGCTAAAGGCCATTTATTAATTGAAGATATTCCTGGTGTCGGCAAAACCACGTTAGCGCACACCCTGGCTAAATTATTGGGGCTACATTATCAACGCATCCAATTTACGAGTGACATCTTGCCCTCGGACATTATTGGCGCCTCAATATTTGATGCCAAAAACCTCCAATTTAAATTTCACCCCGGGCCTTTATTTAATCAAATGATTTTAGCCGATGAAATTAACCGTTCCACGCCTAAAGCACAAAGCGCTTTACTGGAAGCTATGGAAGAGCGCCAAGTCACTGTTGAAGGTGAAACTTACCCGTTGCCACAACCTTTTTTTGTTATCGCAACACAAAACCCGTCTTATCAGCTGGGCACATTCCCGCTCCCCGAATCGCAATTAGACCGGTTTTTAATGCGGATTGAACTAGGTTACCCCAATCATCAGGCAGAAAGAGCCTTACTCAATGGCCAAAACCGGCAAAATCTAATTGATTCGCTAGCCACGCAAATGCCACCCGAGCTACTGCAACAGATCCAACACGCGGTTACCCAAGTCCATACTGCCGATGCTTTACTGGATTATTTACAAGCCATCTTAGAGTTTACCCGAATAGCCCCGGATTATCCTTGTGGGCTTTCCCCTAGGGCAGGTTTAGCCTTGTTAACCGCCGCTAAAGCCTGGGCCTTTATGCATAATCGGGATGCGGTCATTCCGGAAGATATACAAGCGGTATTGCCGTCTGTGGCGGGACACCGCCTACGCTCAGGCCAAACCAACTCTGCCGCGATCATCACCCCTATCTTAACTAAAGTAGCGATCCCTTGAGTGCCATATCGTTAACAGAACGCTTTCAATTAAGCCGTTTTATCAGTGGTGAAAAAGCCAGTGACGGGGCTATTACCTTAAACCACCGACGTATCTTTATTTTGCCCACAGCCAGCGGTTTGGGTTTTGCCTTTTTAGTCCTATTACTGTTATTGATTGCCTTTGTTTATGATAACAACCTAGCTTATTTACTGGCTTTTTTGTTAGCCAGCGTATTTTTTATCAGCATATTGCATTGTTTTAAAGCATTATCCGGACTAGTGGTAGAGGCCGGTCTATGCAACCCCGTATTTGCTGGGGAAAGCGCAGGGTTTAACCTGCATATCAGCAACCCAACAACGAGCGCCAAAACCTTATTGACCATCAAATTACAAACCAGCGTTGCCTTTGCGTTGGAAGCCAACAGCAAAGTTAGCCTTATCCTGCCTGCCGACACCACGCGTAGAGGTTGGCAGCAGGCCGGCACGGTCACCGTCTCCAGCACCTTTCCTTTAGGCCTGTTCCGGGCTTGGTCGCCATTGCGTTTTAAGCTTAAGGTTTTGGTCTACCCCAAACCCGCTAGCCGCCATTTAGCCATGCCTGAAATAGCGGCGGACCATGCCCCGTTAGGCCACCGAAAAAAAGGTGTTGATGATTTTTATGGCTTACAAAGCTATCAAGCCGGTGATGCAATCAATCATATCCATTGGAAAGCCTTTGCTAAAGGCCAAGGCTTATTAAAAAAACAATACGGCGGCGGGGACAGCGCTGAAATTTGGCTAGATTATGCACTAACTCCCGGCCATCACGTGGAAGAACGCTTAAGTCAATTATGCCGCTGGTTGCTGGATGCAGAGGCCGCCGGTATCCGTTATGGTTTTAGCTTGCCCGGCCTTAAACATGCTCCGGACAACGGTACTAGCCACCTAAAAAAATGCCTGGAAGCGTTAGCCTTATTTTAAGCCATGCCTAATCAAAAAAGCACTTTACTGTTTTTGTTCAGCGCCATTGGTTTGATAGTCTTACCGCACATCAACCATATCCCACCCAGTTTGTTTGCTTATTTTTATGGGTTATGGGCATGGCGCATGCTGTGTCTTTGGCAACCGAAATGGCTACCTAAACCCTATTTAATTGCTGTCCTCGCTGGCGCAGGCATTTTTTTAATCTACCGCCAGCACATAGGCCTACTAGGCCAAGATGCTGGCACTAATTTGTTTATTACCGCTTTAGGCCTAAAACTATTTGAAATTAAATCGCTACGCGATATCTATTTAATTGTTTTTTTAGCTTTTATCGTCGCGAGCTCGCAGTTTTTATACGAACAAAATATTCTCATGGCCTTGTATATCGTTTTAGTCAGCACGGTATTGTTTGCCACTTTAATCATTATCAACAGCCTCAATGTACAAACCAAGTTCGCCTTAAAAACGGCCGCCACCCTAATTGCCCAAGCCTTACCGATGACCGTGGTTTTGTTTGTTTTATTCCCCCGACTTGAGGCTCCACAATGGCTGATTTTTGATGAAGACCACCATGCCCATTCTGGCTTGAGTGACACTTTGGAAGCCGGTTCGATCACCAATTTGGGCTTATCCGATGAGCTTGTCTTTCGGGCAAAATTTAATAACCGCATGCCACCACCTTCTGAACGCTATTGGCGCGGCCCAGTTTTTTCGCATACCACGGGCAGGCAGTGGCTACCTGTCAACTCCAAAACCCCTCTCAGTAAACCAAGCTTTATTGGCGAGCCCTACCATTACACTTTGCTAATGGAGCCACAAGCTAAAAACTGGGTATTTGCATTAGATTTAGCTAGCGATTTTTCTTTGCCCTTAAGCCAACATGCCAATTTCCAATTAACCACGGATGAAAACCCTGACAAGCGCGCTGAATATGAACTAACCTCTTACCCCGAATATAATACGGGGAACTTGACAGCTGAAGATGAACAACAAAACTTGCAATTACCCGATAACGTTTCGGATAAAATCAAACAATTAGTCGAACAACTCGATGGCTATACCGGCAAACCTGAAAAGTTTATTAGCCAACTCTTGCAATATTTTAAAGATCAAGACTTTTACTACACGCTAACCCCTCCCGTGATGCAAAAAAATCCAATAGAGGAGTTTTTATTTGAAAGCCGCCATGGTTTTTGCAGCCATTACGCCTCTACTTTTGTCTACCTTATGCGTGTTGCCCATATTCCCGCCCGAGTTGTTACCGGTTATCAAGGCGGCGAATTTAACCCGGTCGGCAATTTTCTGGAAATTAGGCAAGCCAATGCACATGCTTGGGCAGAAGTTTGGCTAGCTGGTAAAGGTTGGGTACGTTTTGATCCTACCGCAGCAATTGCGCCAGAGCGGATAGAACAAGGCATTAATGTCGACCTGCAAATCAGCAATGGCCGCTTAAGTTTTGGCAGCAACACCATTAAAGCGAATGCCGGTTTAAATTGGCTAAAACACACCCGTCAATTTTGGCAAAGTGTCGATTACAACTGGCAACGCTGGGTTATCAATTACGACAATAACAACCAATACCAATTGCTTGCAAGCTTAGGCATTAACAATATAAAAAGCCTAATTTATTGGTTAATAGGCAGTATTGCCGCACTAACAGGCTTACTAAGCCTATTTTTATTGTACCAAGCCAAGAGCAAAGATAAAGTTGGCTTGATCTATCAGCGTTTTTGCCAAAAACTGACCCGCCATGGCCTTATCCGGCAACCAACCGAAGGCGCTCAAGACTTTGCCCAGCGGATTTGTCTGCAACTCCCGGCTCACACCGAAACCATAAAACAAATTACCGCGTTATATCTAAAACTTCGCTATGGCAAACAGCCTAAAAAGACTGATTTTGAGCAATTCCGCAAATCTGTAGCCCTGTTTAAGGTTTGACCGAAAACTCCGGTGGCCGCTTTTCAACTGCTACTGCCATGCTGCGTTAAAATCCTAATTTGTACTTTTCGCAACCCTGGCATAAAATACGCCCAGCTGGAGATAGACTCTAGCCATGTTATTTCTAAGGAGCTTAGAAAATGTCAAAACCTTATGCTGCGGCTATTTATATAGGCCGCTTTCAGCCGTTACACAACATCCATCTTGAAATTATCAAGCGGGCAGCGTTGTTAGCTAATAAAATCATTGTGATTATTGGTTCCGATAACCAGGCCAGAACTTACAAAAACCCGTTCACTTCTGCGGAAAGGGCCTTAATGATCTCTTCGGCCAGCCGTGAGCTAGGCATTAATGACAACTTACAGCTAGAATTCAACCCAGATTCGATTTACAACGACCAAGCATGGGCGGTCAGAATCCAGGCCATCGTGGCAAAGCATGCTAAAGCCCACGAGAAAATTGCCATTATTGGCCATAAAAAAGATTTTTCATCGTTTTATTTTGACCTATTCCCGCAATGGCAGATGGAAGATGTCGGCGAAATTGAAGTTTTGAATGCCAGCAATATCCGCGACCTGTTTTTTAAAGCGGACACGAACCTCAATTTTTTAAAAAGTGTTGTACCCGCCAGTACTTTCGATTTTTTAAACCAATTTAAAAATACTGACGATTTCCGGCAAATTATCCGGGAACGGGAATTTATAGCCACTTACCAGCAACAATTTCAACACACCCCTTATGCGCCGGTGTTTGTGACCGCAGACACGGTGGTAATCCAATCCGGACACGTTTTAATGATTAAGCGCAGGGCTGAGCCGGGCAAAGGTCTTTGGGCATTTCCCGGTGGTTTTTTAGACGCCCAGCATGACCGCAGCATTAAAGACTGTGCAATCCGTAAATTAAAAGCTGAAACCGGCATCAAAGTACCGACACCTGCACTCTATGGCAACATCGTAGACAACCGGGTTTTTGATGCCGTCGATCGTTCTGCCCGCGGCCGTACCATTACCCACGCCTTTAAAATTGTCTTGCCGGACGGCGAACTACCCAAAGTTAAAGGTTTGGAACATGCAGAAAAAGCCAGTTGGATACCTATTGCAGAACTACAGCCTGCAGCCTGCTTTGAAGACCATTATGAAATTTTACAAAACCTCATCGGCAACTAGTGACAGACGCTAGTGCCTTAGTTTAAAGTTAAGGAGCTTAACATGACCGTTGCCAACAACATTATCTTAAACACTGATAGCTATAAAGCCAGTATGTTCCGGCAATATCCAGAACACACCAGCGGCGTCTATAGTTATATAGAATCGCGCGGTGGCCGTTATGGCCAGACCTTATTTTTTGGCTTACAGGGCTTCCTCAAAGCTTATTTTACCCAAGCCATCACCGAAGCCGACATCAATGAGGCCGAAGCTTTTTTCTCATGGCATGGCGTACCTTTTAATAAAGCGGGCTGGCAATATATTGTGGATCAACATGGCGGCTATTTGCCTATACGCATTAAAGCCGTCGAAGAAGGCCTGTTGATTCCCGTTAAAAACGTGTTATTAACCATAGAAAATACAGATCCTGAGTGTTTTTGGCTAACCACTTATTTAGAAACCGCCTTATTACGCGCTATTTGGTATCCCAGCACCGTGGCCACTGTCAGCTGGCATATTAAAAAATTAATTAAAAACCATTTGGAACAATCCGGTAGCCCAGAATTAATCGACTTTAAACTACATGATTTTGGTGCCCGTGGCGTTTCCAGCCAAGAAAGCGCAGGCATAGGCGGCGCAGCCCACCTGATTAACTTTATGGGCACCGATACCATATCAGGTATTTTGTATGCCCAAACCTATTATGACGCCAAGCAACCCGGCTTTAGCATCCCCGCTGCTGAACATAGTACGATTACCGCTTGGGGTAAGGATAATGAAGTTTTAGCTTATAAAAATATGCTGGATCAATTTGCCCAGTCTGGCAAAATTGTCGCCATCGTTTCGGACAGCTACGATATTTTTAACGCTGCCGAAAAACTATGGGGCACGGCCTTAAAACAGCAAGTGATCGATTCTGGTGCCACCGTAGTCATCAGACCCGACTCAGGTGACCCAGTCCGCGTCAACACCAAACTCATCGAAATCCTCGGCGAAAAATTCGGCTACACGGTAAATCAAAAAGGCTATAAAGTGCTTAACCATGTCCGTATTATCCAGGGTGATGGCGTTAATGAATTAGCCATCAGCACTATTCTAGGACAACTTTCAGCTTTCGGCTGGTCAGCTGATAATATAGCTTTTGGTATGGGCGGTGGTTTACTGCAACAACTAGACCGCGATACCCAAAAATTCGCTATGAAATGCTCGGCGGCTTGCGTCAATGGCGAATGGATAGATGTAATGAAACAACCGGTAACTGACTTAAACAAACACTCAAAAGCCGGTCGTGTGAGCCTGTTTTGGGATCAACAAAAGCAACAATTTTATAGTGCGGAAGAAAACGGCAAGGCAAGCGCCTTACAAACTGTGTTTGAAAATGGTGAACTATTAAATCCGCTGGATTTTGAAAAAGTACGGCTAAATAGCAAGCGTTTTCTTTAACTTAAGCCAACTTGGCCACCCGCGTCCCGGGTGGCCAAACGGCTCAATCCAATAACTTTTCCACATCAAAAACCAAACCACGCACTGCAGTTACTTTTACACGTGTGCTGATATTACAATCTTCGCCCTGCACTTTCCAAATAGCATCATCCACTTTGATTTTGCCTTGGCCATTAATAATAGGCTCATACAAATTAAACACCCGGCCTATGTATTGGGCACCACGTTGATTTAAAAATGGTTGGTCGGTAACGCGTTGCTGCGCTTTGCCATAACGCCGCCAAACCAAAATTGACAATATTGATAAAAAAGCAAATACCGCGCATTGGCTTTCCAAGGCCAATACCGGCAGCACCCATAACAACGCGCCTGTTAAAAATGCCGCGATAGCTAACCAAAGAAAGAAAAAGCCCGGCGCCAAAAGCTCAATCACTAATAAGGCTAAGGCAATAACCCACCATGACCAAAACTCAAATACCAATAGCATACTTAGCCCCCGGCTTTTTGCTTAGCCCCTTTAGCCAACTCGGCAATCCCCCCTAATGCGCCGATCACGCTAGCGGCTTCTAGCGGCATAAAAATTAATTTGCTGTTTTCCGCAGTCGCAATACTTTTTAAGGATTCAATATATTTTTGGGCAACAAAATAATTAACCGCTTGTATATCGCCTTTAGCGATAGCTTCAGACACCATCAATGTGGCTTTTGCCTCGGCCTCAGCCAGCCGCTCCCTAGCGTCTGCATCACGGTAGGAAGCTTGCTTACGGCCTTCTGCCTCTAAAATCGCAGCTTGTTGCGCACCTTCTGCACGTAAAATTTCTGACTGCCTAAGGCCTTCAGCTTCCAAAATAGACGCGCGTTTTAAACGTTCTGCCTTCATTTGCCGCCCCATGGCTTCAACTAAATCTTTAGGCGGTGCTATGTCTTTAATTTCAATTCGGGTTACTTTTATACCCCACGGTGTAGTCGCTTCATCCACCACCACCAACAAACGCGCGTTAATATCATCCCGACGCGACAACAATTCATCCAAATCCATCGAGCCCATCACGGTACGGATATTGGTCATCACCAGATTTAAAATCGCCACATCCAGCTGATTGACTTCATAAGCCGCCTTGGCCGCCTCTATGACTTGATAAAACACCACGCCATCCACCGTGACCATGGCGTTATCCTTGGTTATCACTTCTTGCGATGGCACATCCATCACTTGCTCCATCATAATTAACCTTCTGCCAATCCGATCTATCACCGGCATAATAATATTTAATCCCGGTGTTAATGTATTGGTATAACGCCCAAAACGTTCAACGGTAAATTCCATGCCTTGCGGTACCGATTTAACGCTTAAAAAAACCAGTAGTACTGCAAACACCATAAACACTAAAACTAAACTACCAAAACTAGCCATATTGCCCCCAGATTTATTATTATGAAATTATAGTTAACCCGTTAAAATAAAGCCTATGCCCGTTACCTATTTAATTGTAGCTTGGCACGTAACAATAATAATGTAAAAACTAACTTGACAGGTAAACCTAAATGTCGACTAACACCTTAATCTATGGCTCTTTTGATATAGGGATTTTGACCCTACTCTTTTTGATTATCGGTTTGTATAAACCGCAATGGCCGTTATTTTTTCTAAAAAAACCGGATCGTTTTTTAATTGTCGTTACCGCAACAGTACTTGTTATGATTACCGCCACCATGTATGGCGAAGGCAATCGCCGGCAAAAATTAGAACAAGAACAAGCCACCGCGGCAGCACAAAAACTTTCCGCGACCCCAACACCGCCGTCACCTACCCCGATTCCTGTGCCTTCGGATGCTAAGCCTTAAGTCTAGGCCCAGCTTAAAATAGTGGCAAATAACATAGTCATGGAACCTTTTACCCTTTTTCTGGTTTAATAGCCTTTAACTGATCATTGCAGATGGCAGGACATCAGGCCCTAATCCCTAATTTAAACCCTTTAAGACTTTAATATATGACTCAAAATCTTGAAATTATGGAATCCGTCCAACATTATTATGGACAAGTCTTGCAATCCAGCAATGATTTAAAAACCAGCGCCTGTTGCACGGCCGATGCGATGCCGACGTATTTACGGTCACTCGTAAAAGAACTGCACTCGGAAGTCACGGATCGCTTTTATGGCTGCGGCTCGCCCTTACCGCCAGCATTAACCGGCAGCACAGTACTGGATTTAGGCTGCGGCTCTGGACGTGATTGCTATATGCTATCGAAATTGGTCGGTGAGCATGGCAAAGTCATAGGTGTTGATATGACGGTAGAACAGCTGGAAGTGGCAGTACGCCATCGGGACTGGCATGCCCAACGCTTTGGCTATCAACATTCCAATGTTGAATTTTTGCATGGCCAAATTGAAGACCTGTCGACTATAGGCATAGCCGATAACAGTGTCGATGTCGTGGTATCCAACTGCGTGGTTAACCTTTCACCCGATAAAACCAAAGTACTGGCAGAAGTGTTCCGGGTATTAAAACCCGGTGGTGAGCTGTATTTTTCGGATGTTTTCGCCGACCGCCGCATCCCACACCATCTGCGCCATGACCCTGTATTGCTAGGTGAATGTTTAGGCGGCGCCTTGTATTGGGAAGACTTCCGCCGTATCTTGCATGAACTAGGTTGCCCAGACGTACGCATAGCCAAACAATCACCGATTAGTTTAGATGACCCTGAAGTGGCAGCAAAAGTGGGTATGGTCAGATTTGAATCCATCACCGTACGGGCATTTAAAATGCCCTTAGAAGACCGCTGTGAAGATTACGGCCAAGTCGCCCGCTATTTGGGTACCCTACCAGAACATTTACACTCTTTTGATTTAGACGACCACCACCATTTTGAAACCGGCCGGCCATTACGGGTTTGTGGCAATACCGCTGATATGATTTCCAGCAGCCGTTATGCCCCGCATTTTGAAGTGCTCGGAGATAAAACCACACACTTTGGGATTTTTGACTGCAACCCAGGCCCACAAGGCCAATCTGATGCTTCAGGTGGCAGCTGCTGCTAAACCGCCTACTCAAGCGATTTGAACCCTAGCTTTAGCTCAGTTTCGGCTAAAGCTAAGGTTAGCCTTTAAGCGTTTTACTTCATCCGCAGTTTTAAGCCTGCACTACAAAAGTACACTTGACCGCAATTTGCCGCCATAAGCTGTGCCGCCTTACCGGAAAGGTCAACAAACTGCCGGGCTAAACGGTTATCTGGCACAATACCGTAACCGACTTCGTTATGTACCAACACCATATCCCCGGGTAATTGCAACACGGCCTCCAGTTCTTGCAAAATCTGCCCTTCTGTATGTGTATGATAAAGCATGTTATTAAGCCACATGGTAATGCACTCAACCAGCACAGGCCGGTCGCATTGCTGAACAGCCGCCAATAACTTGACCGGCTCCTCCAAGGTAATAAAGCGTTGTTGGCGCTGTAGCCGATGCATGGCAATACGCGCCTGCATTTCCTCATCCAGGCATTCGGTGGTCGCTAGATAATACGGATTAAGATTACCGGACAGCGCCAAAATAGCCGCTTCTGCCAATTTTGACTTGCCACTTTTAACGCCGCCGATAAAAAGTATTTTCACAATATGGCAAATTTAAACGCTAAGCTTTGCACGTTAAACCCCACCATCTTCCTGATAGCCATATTTTTCTGCCAACTGCAGTAAAACAAACACCGCGCCAGCACCGCCTTCTTGTGGCGTGGCCGAACAAAAAGCCTGCACATCCCGATGCTGTCTTAGCCATAAGTTGACATTATTTTTTAACACTGGATGTTGGTCTACAGAGCGGTAACCTTTGCCATGGATAATACGCACACAACGGCAGCCACCTTCAACGCAGTCGTGTAAAAAGGCCAATAATTGGTGTTTGGCATCATGGCTGTTTAATCCATGCAAATCAATTTCTGCATGTAGGCCATAATGTAACCTGCGCAATTTTTTCAGCACATTTTTTTGTAGGCCAGGCGCTAAAAACCCCAAGCTATCTTCATGGCTAAGGTTTTCTAAATCCGGGCTAGAGGTAACTTGGAGCTGCTCCTCCAAATCAACTTGCTGCACTTTTGGATAGGGTTTAGGCTTAGGTTTCCCGGTATTTTCCAGCACGATTTTATCGGATTTAACGGCTTGCACTGGGCCTACCGCCTGCCGAAATAAATCACTATCTTCTGGTGGAATAATTTTTTTTGACACGAAAGCTGCTTTTGTAATGTATTGTTGCTAACATTCTTGATTTTATAGTTTATTTAGCTCAAGGGCGACTGATAATGCACATTTTGTTAAGCAATGACGATGGCTACTTGGCCGAGGGACTTATCGCGCTCGCCCATGCCTTGCGTCAATATGCTGAAATTTCAGTCGTTGCCCCCGACCGAAACCGCAGTGCCGCCAGCAATTCGCTGACCTTAGAAATGCCCTTACGTGCTTATGAAACCGATAATGGTTTTATTAAAGTGGATGGCACCCCCACCGATTGCGTGCATTTGGCGATTACCGGATTACTTGAGCATGAACCTGATATGGTGTTTGCCGGTATTAACCATGGTTCTAATTTAGGCGATGATGTGATCTACTCAGGCACTGTCGCCGCCGCCACCGAAGGCCGTTTTTTAGGCTTGCCCGCAGTTGCCATCTCCTTGGCAGGGCCTAACCCAGAGCACTTTGAAACCGCCGCCCACGTTGCCGTGACTTTGCTTCAACAGCTGATCGCCAAACCTTTACCCAAAGATACTTTGTTAAATATTAATGTGCCCGATATTGCACTCGCCGATTTAAAAGGTTATCAAGCCACCCGCTTAGGTCTGCGCCATAAATCAGAACCCGTAGTTAAAAGCCAGGATCCACGGGGCCGTAAAATTTACTGGGTAGGTCCACCAGGTGCCGAACAAGATGCAGGTCCCGGCACCGACTTTTATGCGATTGCTGAAGGCTATGTCTCAGTCACGCCGCTACAACTGGATTTAACCCTATATGCACAACTCAACAGCATTAAAGATTGGCTGCCCAATGCCATGGGAGCATAGCCATGATTAAAAGCCTTGAAGGCATCGGTATGACCTCAAAACGCACCCGCAACCGCATGATAGAGCGCTTGCAGGAACAAGGCATCCAGAACAACCAGGTTCTGGAAGTGATGCGTAACACACCACGGCATATATTTATGGACGAGGCCTTATCCAGTAGGGCTTATGAAGATACCGCCCTGCCCATAGGCCATAACCAGACCATATCACAGCCTTATATTGTCGCCAAAATGACCGAATTGCTGCTTGCAACCGGACGGCTCCCCAAAATTTTGGAAATAGGCACCGGCTGTGGTTACCAAACCGCTATCCTCGCGCAGCTTTGCGACCATGTTTACACCGTGGAACGAGTGCAACCTTTACAAAAAAAAGCCAAAGACCATCTATGGAGCCTCAAGCTCAAAAATATCAGCTATCTGCACAGTGATGGCGGCTGGGGTTGGCCAGACAAAGCGCCTTTTGATGGCATTATGGTAACCGCTGCGCCGTCTGAAATCCCCGAAAACTTGCTGGCACAAATGGCCTTAGGTGGCGTTATGGTTATCCCCATAGGCCACGGTAACAGCCAGCAGCTGCAACGGGTCACCCGCACGGCAAGCAATTATGAAATCGAGCAATTAGAACCCGTGGTTTTTGTGCCTTTTTTACCCGGCCGGGCTTAACGGCTAACTGCGCCGCCTGCTTGACTTAAGCCTTAAGGTCGCTTAACAACGGACAATCTAAGCGTTTGTACCACCAACTGGCGGCCACCTTTATCTGCCGTGCGCATGGCCAGCCATACCGGCTCAGGTTGACGGGCTTCTTCGACAGCTAACTCAAGCAACAAGCCCGCTGTTAAGTCATTTTCAACCAGCACCTAGGCAAAAAACCAAAGCCCAAACCTGCCTTTTGAAATTGTATTTTGCTATCTATCGTGGGCACGGTAATACGTTTTTGGCCGGATAATAAGCCTAGCGTTTTTGCCGGCAAGGAACGGGTGCTAGCAGCAACCACAATAACCGTATGCGCATGTAATTCATTGCTTTTAACAGGTTGTTCGGCCTTGGCCATAGCATGGCTGGGAGCCACGCAAAATACAAATTCAACCGTATCAATTTGGCGGACTTGATAACCGCCCCAATTAGGGCAATCGCCAATGGCGATAATCAGCTCAGCGCGGTTTTCACGTAAAGCCTCCCAGACGCCACCTAGGGTTTCTGCCGAGATCCGGATACGTGTCCCACACTCCAGTGCATTAAAGCTATGAAAATCATCAATAAAAACACTTATGGGAATTAAAGCATCAAAAGCAATCCTAAGTTCCGTTTCATAGCCTGTGGCTATTTTGTATAAGCGCGATTCTAAATCACCCAACGCATGTAACGTAAGCGTACAACGCGGTCGGGTTGTACGCTTACGCCACAACTCCGCCAACCAGGCCGCCGATACGCCCGGTGGCAGCTCAAGCCAGTGGCCGCCCGCATGCCGCAGCACCAAAGGTTCGGATACCGGCACTTGGACTTGTACCGGAATGAGCGACGGGGACGGCGGCGATACCGGTTGCCCATGACGATATTCACACAAACGTGCCCCAAAGGTTTTGGGGTTTAACTGCTGTTGCCGGCAATAATCCGCTTGCGCTAGGCCGCTGGCCTGCCATGCCTCAATATGCCCAATCCACTTCTTTGGTAATGTCATCGGTAGTCCCCATCCAAAAGGGCAAGGATGACAGTTCGTAACAGGGTTGAGTAGGTGGTTTGGCTAGACGTTTACGATGTTTACGCCCAACAGCCGCATTGATGAACTGCTGCCCCTAGATCCGGCATTTCTTGAAACCGTTAAACATAACAAGCTCTGAATCAACGCGGTCGGGTTGTACGCTTACCAAGCAGCCATTCTAGGCAACAAAATTCCGCGGCAAATCAGTTTTAGGTCGGCAGTACAGTTTATCAGTGAAATAACCACTGATTTTTTAAAGAGGAACGGTAAAACCTGACAAAGCCTATTGCTGGGGATACTGAAAGCAATTGCTTCGGTCCCGATTGGGCGGCAAAAGCGAAAAAGGCAACCACGGGCGGTAAAACGAAGACCCAAGGCCTATCCATTACTCACGGTGCCAAGGTATGAGATTGTAGTATAACACCATGTATTCAATAGATAACTTTGTTCAGGTAGCAGTATTGGAGTCTGACCCCTTTGATACGAGAACAGGCAAAGGCTTAATAATAAAATATGGCATAATTGCTGCTTTATTTAAGCAGTCTCAACATCCTCTTCATCAAATAGGGTTTGTTCTTCTGTTGCAAACGCCTTAACTCGGCGTTGTTCTGAATGTATGCTGTTTGGTGCATTTTCGCTGCCAATAGGCTCAATACCATGCTCACGCAGAGTATGTATTAAATCTTCTATAATTTCTTTTCTATTCATTACATAAGTAGAGGCAAAACAACGCCAGAACCGCCAGCCTACACGCTCTAATATGCGTTGGCGGTTCATATCATCCGCCCATTTATCCATACCATGATAACGGTCACCATCGCACTCTATGGCAAGGCGGGCATCGTGATGACCTTCTACCACCATATCTAAACGGAACTCACCAACTTTTAGTTGTGGAATGACTTTATAGCCACGCTCAATCAGAATATCGTATATTTCGCATTCAAATGGCGATTCGCATAGTTCGCGTAAGTCTTTAATAGTGGTTTCATTTTGTGCGTATGGTGATGCAAAATGATGTATTAATCCTCTACGTAATGTATCCGCTGGGCTTAAGTCATTCAATTCCACACTTCTAACTAAATACATGCGGTCACGAGCGCGAGAAGCAGCAACATTGAACCGCTGAGCGAATGATTCTTTGCCCAGAGCCGAATTATTTTGAGGGCTTACCACCATAGACAAGAACATAATATCACGTTCTTTACCTTGGAAAGTTCGTGCATCACCGCAAGCGATTTTGTGGCGAGATATTATTTCAGCACTTAGCTCTTTTTCTAGCATTTTCCACACTTCTAATGACTGTTTATCTGCTAGAAGAGAAACAACGCCTATACTACGCTCAGCCATATTGGGGTCATCACAGATTGCTTTTATTTCATCAACAATAAAGCGAACCTCAGAAGGATTAACATCACCCTTCCTGTAACCATCTTCTACTACGACATCAACTAACGGCGGGTCAAGACGCTCTGATGACCTTGGTAATCGCACAGGCTTTAGTTCATGATTATAAAATTCACGCTTTGAGTATTCAATAATAGAGCTGACACACCTAAAATGTTCTTTTAACATTACAGAAGAACCAGCAAATACAACCTTCAATAAATCATATATAGAACGCTCTGGTGTCATTTGTGGGCGATAAGTATCAACTTGGTTTACAAGAAAACGAGTTATTAAATTATTTATTTTTGCTTCTTCTAAACCAATACCATCGGGCGAAACCTGCTTATCATCGCCAACAATCAATATTTTTTTGGCGCGTAGAATTGCTGGAAGTGCAGTTAAATCAGATTGAGATGCCTCGTCAATTATTACCAAATCAAAACAACCAAAATCTGGTGGCAATGATTCAGATACGCGATAATGCGACATAATCCAACAAGGTATTGCTTTATTCGCACGAGAAGCGGCGTAACGAGCATCTTGACGGTATCTTATAGCTCTCTTACCAGTGCCTTTGCCGATTTTAGCAATGGCAATTCGGAACGACTCTAATGCAGACCTTATATCTGGTGTTGCATTTTCAGATAATTTAAGCCAAGTCCTTTTAGATACTACTTCTTGGTACGATTTTGCCAAATCACGCTCTGCCCCATGCCTATCACGGGTCAGAACTTTCAACTCCTCACGACCATCGGCAGCATTAAGATAAGTAGCTAAACGGCGAAGTCTCCAAGCAATTTGCCAATGGTCAGGGAGTAAATTATCAACTGTGCTATCAAGGACAGAATATTTTAGCATTTCCGCCCATTTTGGCGCACCAGACTCTGCAATCCGATTACTAATATCTTTTACATTAGCAACGCAACCACTAAGCCCATGTATTCTACGCAATTCATCCATAAGCACAGACCATTGCGCTTGCATATCTGCATCAGCTATCGATGGATTGCCTAAAGTTTGAGCAACAAAAGATTTCAATAAATCAACAATATACCCACAACAAGGTGACAATAGCTGCTGCAATTTTTCTTTTAATGCCCAAGTTTCTGACAAACGATTGCGGGTGAAATGATGCTCTAAGGCTTTTTGTAATTCCTCCAATAGCTCTTTTTGTTCTGCAATTTTATGATGATGCTCCCATGATGGGAAAACCATTTGCGATATATCTATAACTTGCCCTTCCAATGTAACAGATTCTTTAATTTTAGAATAAGTTACAAAGTTTTCCGATGCCTTAACGGCTACTGCTGGCTCTATTTCTGCAAATACATCTATTTCTATTTCCTGAGCTATACTATTCCAACGAGTAGCTAATTCACACATACGCTTTTGCAGCGAAACATATCTGTGAACATATTGCCAATCATCCTCTGATTTTGGGGTAGTGTTGATAATTTGTATTGCTTCTAGCTTCTTTTTAGCTCCCCCTTTGCCAATTATACCGCCTATTCCAAATGCTGATTTTCCGTCCGCTTTATTCGCAATCCCTTTTATCAATTCATCATCTTTTTCAATACCAACTGGAATAGTAACTGGTTTCGCAACAAATTCACTTCGTTCAGCAATTACGGTTTTTAACTCATCACCCAACTGCTCAAAAATTGATAGAATTTGTTGAGATTCAAGATTTTTAATTCGCTGGCGAACTGATACTGCCCACGCTTTGTTTGATTGCTCAATATGTGTATTAACGACATATAATTTACGGATAGTTTCAAGTAAAATTTCGGCATTTTTAAAAGTGTTATCCGTTGAATCTGCCAAAGGGGGTACTTCGCCAGCTTCAATAGATGCTTGCAGCTCAGTGCAACGCGATAAATCTTGATGAACTTTTAGTAACTCACGAGAATCAGGAAATTTATGTATTTCTGGCAATATGGCATTCAAATACTCTAAATCTTTACCTAGATGTCTCCTTGCTTCTCGCAAGCTTACAATTTCTGCATCATTAAACTGAGGCGAACATTGAGAAGAAACTGAAATTTTATCGCTAAGCCATTCATAATTGCCAACACCTTTTATAACTTCTTGCGCTGCAACTTCTGGGTGAATTTGCTCTCCATCCAAGTTTATAGGTTTTAGATTTTTATCTGCCCAATTTGCAATATTTCTATCTATGTTAGCTAGTTTTGCATGAAGTAAATCTATTTTTTGCTCTACTTGGCTAATTTCCCGTGCAAGCGAGTAACAGTCAATACGTTGAACCTCAGAAGCAATTTTGGTAATTGCAAATTCAAACTGTTTCATCCCTTCCTGCTCACTAGAAAGGAGGCTTATAGCAAGCGGTCTAATTTCTTCTGGCAATTTATCACGCAAAACAGACAATGCAGGGTCTTTCATGGAGGTAACAAGAACCCTTTTACCAAATGCCAAATAATGCGAAATTATATTGGCGATTGTATGGGTCTTGCCAGTTCCAGGCGGACCCTGAACTACTACACCGTTAGAACATTCAAGTAATTGAACGATGCGTACTTGCTCATCATTAAACGAAAGTGGAAAGAATAAATCTGAAACATTCTTGCTCGTACTACCAGCATCTGTACCACAAACCATTGAAAGCCCACGAAAACTAGGCAAATCTAGTTCCTTATGTTCTGATGATGGGTCAGTCACAATAGCCTTTATTGCGTCCGATAAAATATCGGCGGCATTCTCACAATTTAGTGTTTTCTTAAATCTTTCCAAGTCTTGAATCAAAATACTTTTGCTACGAGGACGGGCAAATAATACCCATGTATCCGTAACTTTTAATTCGGCGGTTGCTTTGGGTAATTGCCTGTCATCAGGCGTTGTTTGATTCGCCCAATACACGCCTTTTGAATCAAGATATGTTACAGCTAATTGTAAAAGTGGCTCAAAAGATGAGCGGTCAAAAGGTGAAAAAGTTTGGGTGGCTTTGGCGATAAATTCTTTATACGCTATATCTAAATCAGGAATACCAAGATTGTCTTCTGCTGCGTAAATATCATATTCTAATCTGAAATCAACATCGCGCGGTCGTATCTCAATTGCCATATTGCTGTTAAGTTCTATTTCAACAAGGCGTGTAACCAACGGGTAGGTTACATAAACATTCCCCATTTTCCAGACCGCAACACCAGAGCCACAAACCAGTTCTAACTGTGCATCGGTTATAGCCCCCTCTAACTGCTGCTTTAATGTAAATAACTTGGCATATAGACTAATGGTACGCCTGCGTTTCTTTTCCGCAATTGCCCACTCATTCCACTGCTTTTCTATATATAATTTAAGTTGTTTTTCTACTTCTTCGCATTTTTCAAATTCAGAAAATAGCACCAACTTCTTTGCTGCATCCAAGTCTTTCTTAGAGGCAACCAAATCAGGAATAATAAACTCACCATCAATCAATTTTTGCGATTCTACTGCCGATTTAAGTGAAGGCTCATTGAATGGTGTGTTTGGCAAATCTATCCAAATTTGCAAAAGTTCATTTTGGGGAGCAGGTGCAGGTGATTCATGCAAACGGTCAATGACAAACCATATCTCGTCTTCGTCACCGCCAGAATTTAAGTGGATACCTGGCAAACTTTGCAAAGAATGCTCAAATTCATGGAAAACGTTATGTTTTGCAACATCAGTAATCGGATTAAGCCTAAGCATTGCAGTTTGTTGTGCAAACTCTATAAGAGACAATAACCTGTCATGTTCAACTGCCATAGTAATAAACTTTTTTTATACTTTTTCTAAAGCGTTTTCAATGACGCAACGTATATTCTTGAAGACTTGTTCAAACATGAGACTCCGAATTGTTATAGTTGTATAGGGCTATCATTAGTATTTTTAGTTAATTAACTATTTCTTCCCATGCTTTGAGATTAAGCGCAAGACTTGTTTATGGGGTTATACGCCCAACAAGCAACCGTTTTACCTAACCCACCATATTTTATGGCGGTGAACTTTTGCGGTTCTGGCGGTGTTTGATGTGCGTCTGAATATCGGAGGCTGAGCCTGTCCGTATCCCTGCCGTTCTATCTAAGCTCAATTCAGGGGCGGCTTCGCCCTCTTTGAACTGGCTATAATAAGTCATTTCTTCATTTCGCTATAATCTTGATTGATTCAATACTAATCAAGGGTTCAGACTCGATTGATTAACCCCCATTTGCTCACTCTATCCCATACCATCGGGCATCAACGATTTCTGCTTGGAAAAGTCCAAGCGAAAATCAAGTTCAAGGCTCCAGTCCTGGCGGATTACTACGCGAACCCGCTTTACAGCGTGAGTCAGTTGACTTTGAACAGAGTATCTACATGGCTACCAGCAAACGCTTCACGATACTTCGACCGAAAAATAAATAACACCATTTTTCCGGTAGTGATTTAGTTTGAAATAAATTATTTTTGGGCAATAAAAAACCTGCCGAAGCGGGTTAATTGGTGTATTTATGATTAAAAATTATGGTTACTTATTTTTGCTTGAATAAATAAATGCAGATACCATACTTACCAATGTTGTTCCTCCGATAATGGAAGCCGCTGCTTCATGGCCTTTACTTGCCAACCAAACTGATCCGACTATTCCTGACAAAGCAACAAAAAGTGCACAAACAGTACCTAGAACTCGCTCAAAAAAATATAATTAACGGTGCGGTCAGCCATTTTTCGTCGAAATAATGACTCTAGTTCTGTCTGTTGGAAAACCCAATCCACTTTATCTGGTCTTATTTCGTGCAGTCTTTCTATCTGTGCAATTGGAATAATTGGCGAATCACTATCGTGATCATGAACTGTTAACTCATCATTACCAGATTTAGCCTTAATTTGCCGTTGTCTGCTCATATTTCTTTATTGCTTTACGCATGTCTTTTGCAACAGCTCTAAAATCATTTTGCATAGCTTTATAATCAGCAGTAAAACCCCCAAGTGTGGGGTCTGGGTAATCACGCATTGGAGTTGGAAAAATATTAGATAACCCGATAACAAAGTTTAACAATGGCTTGGTTTTGTCTTGTTTTCTGATTACAGTTTTCTTTTTTTTCATCACTAGCACCCCAGGCTATTTTTCCTTTATTGAAATTATACGTGCTAGTTTAACTTAGTGGTGTGACAAATTGTCGCACTTTAAAAATATTTTAATTTAAATTGGATTTATCTGATGGCAGTTGATCACTTTGGCAGTATAGTATCGAAGGGGTCAGACTCGATTGATTACCCCCCTTTGCTCACTCTATCCCATACCATCGGGCATAAAAGATTTCTGCTTGGAAAAATCCAAGCGAGAATCAAGTTCAAGGCTCCAGTCGCGGCGGATTACTACGCGAATCCGCTTTACAGCGTGAGTCAGTTGACTTTGAACAGAGTATCTACAGGGCTCCCAGCAAACGCTTCACTATACTTCGACCGAAAAATAAATAACACCATTTTTCCTTCCTATAAGCCTTAGAGTTTCTTTTTCTGCCACTGAAGCATACTCCGGCTTTATTTTTTCTGCCCTATACCACCAACCTGATTTTTTACAGTCCTCAGGAAAAATTTTTGCCTTAGCTAATCCTGAAGAAAAACCTATTTAAGAAATTATTCGCTTATAGGGCTTCTCTGAGCCATCAACTCTCATGCAATTTAGCACATCGAATCCAGCATCAATTCTAAATTCTCTGACTGTTGTTCGCTCAGCGGCAGAAAGCAAATCTAACCCACGCCAATCTGAACAAGCATGTCTAAATAGAGTAAACAAAAATATGTTCAGTATTACGCCAGAAATTAATGCAACTACATACTAATTTTTTTGTTTTGTTCATTTCCTTGTTCATCAAGATCCGGCTTATTTCGAACTCTGTAGAAATTTAAATACGCTGTGGATACCTTATCCGGTAATGGCAATCAATAGTCTTTAAGACAGTGCAGGCGTATTTATCCTGTTACCAACATTGCCCTATTCCCCTAGCTTGGGTTTCAACTCGCCGTTACTTTTTTCGGGTTTAGCCATGCCAACCAGACCGCGGGCAAAACTCATCATGTCGTCTATGGCAGTGTAGGCCACGGGAATCACCACTAGGCTCAACGCGGTCGAGGTTAGCAAGCCGCCTATCACTGTAATCGCCATGGGCGCGCGGAAACTCGGGTCAGCGCCGAAACCCAGAGCGATCGGTAACATGCCGGCAGCCATTGCGATAGTTGTCATCAGGATAGGCTGCACGCGTTTACGGCAACTGTCGATTACCGCTTCCACCCGGCCCATACCGCGCTCCCGGCGGGCGATCATCGCGTATTCGACCAACAGTATCGAGTTTTTGGTGACAACGCCCATCAACATTAACAATCCAATCACGCTGGGCATTGAGAAACTACCACCCGTCATCAGTAAAGCTAAAAAGGCACCGCCTAGCGACAAGGGCAGCGCGCCGAGTATCGTCACCGGTTGGCTAAAGTTACCGAACAACAGCACCAACACCACGTAAATGCACAACACGCCTATCGCCATAGCCCCGCCGAAACTGCCAAATAACTCGTTCATGCGCTGGGCATCGCCAGATTGTATCGTGTGCACGCCAACTGGCAGGTTTTGCATAGTCGGCAATTGCTGGACTTCGGCCAACACATCACCAACCACGCGCTCGCCCAACTCAATTTCGAATGTGGTATTGCGCATCCTATCCAAGCGGTCTATCTGCTGTAAGCCGCCAGCCAGGCGAATATCCGCCAAGGTTGCTAGATTGACGCTACCGTCGCGTCCGGCCACCCGCAATTGGCCGATTTCGTCGAGACTGTGGCGCAAGGATTCAGCCAGCCGGACACGAATCGGTATTTGCCGTTGCGGCAGATTTAGCTTGGCCATCACGTTGGAATAGACACCATAACTCGCAACTCTGACCACCTCGGCCAGCGCCTCGACGGTAACGCCCAATTCAGCGGCTTTGCTAAAATCTGGCGTAATTTGAATCTCCGGACGTTGTAGGCTAGCGCTTGAGGTAATATTGCCCAGGCCGTGTACTTGCCGCAACTCAAGTTCAACTGCGTCGGCGGCCCGGCGTAGCGCTTGTGGATCGTCACTGGCCAAGGTCAGTTGCAGTTTCTCACCGTTCCCGCCAGCACCGACAGCAACCCGGACACCAGGCAGATCAGCCAATTTCCCACGGATGGCCGCTTCGACCGTGGCCTGTTTATAAGGGCGCTCGGTGCGGTCACGCAAGCTCAACGTCAACGTCGCCTTGCGGACTTCGTAGTTAGTGTTTGCAGCATCTGGGCCACCACCGCCACTACTAGAGACACCTCCCGCCACAAACACTTGTGTAACGTCCGGCAATTCGCGCAAGCGGCGTTCGGCTTCGGTGGCGATATGGCGGGTTTGCGCCAGGGTACTGCCGGGCGGCAATTCTAACGCTACCTTGGTTTGGCTATTGTCTGCCGCAGGCACGAAGCCTTTGGGCAACAAAGGCACCAAACTCAGCGAGCCAACTACGAATAATACTACGCCGATGGCAATCACCAAGCGATGTCCCAGACACCAGTCCACCACTTTAAGATACGCGCGCATAACTGCATTATCACCCGTGCTACGTTCCGGATGCGGCTTCAGTATATAGGCCGCCATCATAGGCGTCAGCAAGCGCGCCACCAACAAGGACGCTAATACCGCCGCTGCGGCAGTCATGCCAAATTGCCGAAAGAACTTTCCGGGTATGCCACCCATAAACGCGGTCGGTAGAAAGACTGCCACCAGCGTGAAGGTGGTGGCGATCACCGCAAAGCCTATCTCGTCGGCAGCATCCATGGCCGCTTGCAACGGTGTCTTACCCATGCGCAAATGCCGGACGATGTTTTCGATTTCAACAATGGCATCGTCCACCAAAATACCTACCACTAACGCTAAGGCCAACAGCGAGATGATGTTCAGGCTGAAGCCGAAATACCACATCGCTGCGAAAGTCGGCAGGATGGATAAGGGTAACGCTACTGCCGCGACTAATGTCGCCCGCCAATCCCGCAAAAACAAAAACACCACGACCACGGCCAGCAACGCGCCTTCGTATAGCAAATGCATGGAGCCGGTAAAATTGTCTTCGACCGGCTGGGTAGTGTTGAAGGCCTCGCGGATTTGTACTTGCGGGTGCTCCGCACTAAATCCGGCCAAGGCGGCGCGCACCGCCGTCGCGACCGTTACTTCGCTGGTTCCTTTGTTACGGATAATGTCGAAACCGATAACCGGTTGGCCGTCCAAGGTTGCGTAAGTTGTCCGCTCAGCAATAGCATCAGTAACGCTGGCGATTTGATCAAGTTTAATGTGACTGCCATTGGCCAGCGGAATGTCCAGTTTGCGCAGTTCGTCAACTTTACCCACACCGCCAAAGGTGCGCACCGCTTGCACGCCGCCGCCAATGTCGCCGCGTCCACCGGAGGCATCCTGTTCTACTTTCTTCAGTTGTGCCGCCACCTCACTGACCATGGCGCCTAAGCCAGCTATGCGCACCGGATCCAAATCCACATGTGCTTCGCGGTCGACACCGCCGATACGGCTCACCTTGCCAACGCCAGTTACTGCCAACAAACGTTTGCTGATGTCGTTATCGACAAACCATGACAATTCCTGTTCGTCCATATTCTCGGCGCTGACAACGTAAGTTAAGATTGCGCCGCCAGCTGTTGTGGTCTTGGACACGATTGGTGCAGCCATGGCCGACGGCAGCTCAGAGCGGGCACCATCCACCGCATTGCGCACCTGATTTAGCGCTTCTTCGGAATTTTTATCGATATTAAACTCGACCTTAATCGCCACCGAACCATCGGTAATTGTTGTGCGTACATGTTCAACACCGCCGATAGCCGCGATCTTGTCCTCGATCTTACGCGCCACTTCGGTTTCCAACTGTGCTGGTGCCGCGCCTTCCAATGAGGCCGCAACAGTAATGGTCGGCACTTCGATGTCCGGGAAGTTTTGTTTGCCCAATTGCTTCAAGCTCATGCCGCCCAGTATGGATAACACGGCGAATAATAACAGGCTGGGGACCGGCTTACGGATGGCCCATGCGGAAAAATTCATAATTCTACTCCTATGCCCGAGACCGCATAATACGGTGCTTTAGCGCTGATAAATGGCGATACCACTGGTATCGCCGCTGTAAGGGCCGCCGAGGGCTGCGGCGGATAGTCCGGCACCCACTGGCACCTTACGATGCTGGTTGGATTGCTTCGGCTATGTTCAGATTTTGGGGGTTAGGCTCACACTGTCGCCATCTTTCAAAAAGGCGCCGCCGCTGGCAACCAAGCTGACATCGCCAGCAATGCCTTCGCGGATTTCTACCCAATTGTCGACACGGCGGCCAGTGACCACGCTACGTTGAATCACCCGCCTGGTGGTATGCTCAGAGGTATCAGATGCGTCGGCAATTTCAAACACATAATCGCGGCCATCCCGCAACACCAACGCTGTCTGCGGCACGACTAGCGCCACTTGCTTGCCGATGGCGATACTGCCTTGCAAATACATGCCCGGCTTGGCGGCAGCCTTAGGAATATCAACATAAACCAGCGCGTTGCGGGTGCTGTTGTCCACGGTTGGTGAGGTCATCCGAACACTGCCAGTTACGCTGCCACCTCCCGGCAAGCCCAACTCAACCGCTAGGCCACTGTGGATAAGCGCAAGCTGCTGGCTATTAACTTCGGCCCGCCACTCAACCCGCCCCTGGCGCATCAGACGGAACAGCTCGGTACCCGCAGCCACAACATCGCCGAGGCCAGCGCTACGCGACGAAATGACACCATCATCTGGTGCCACAATATGCGTCTGGCTTAAGCGTATCCGTTGGTTTTCCAACTCAGCTTGTGCTAATGCCAGGTCGGCACGGGCGGTTTGCTCAGCAATCAAATACTCGTCAATTTTCTGCGACGACAAGGCTCCGCTGTCCTGAATTTCGCGGGCACGGGCCGCGTCGGCCTTGGCCTTGGCCAAATTAGCCTGGCTTTTGTCGACGTTGGCCTGTTGCTTGTGCAATTCGGCGACGATGGTTTCATCGGCCAATACCGCTAAATCCTGACCGCGCTTAACCTGGCTACCAACATCAACCAAAACTTGCTTAATGCGTAGGCTACCGATTTCAGCGCCAATTTTGGCTTCTTGCCAGGCCGCCACCGCGCCGTTAACCTTGATCGTCATCAGCCAATCCTGTTGCGAGGGTGTCAGCGTCTCCACTGCAAGTACGGCCTTAGGCCTGGCAGCGACCGCCGCCGGTGCCGGTGAGCTTGTTAAAGCCGGTAAAACAATGCTTAAACCGACTAGCGTCAAGCCGACAATCAAAATCGGTAACAAAAACCTTAATCTAATCTTCATAGTTGCTTCTCATGTCCACTATCACCGGCGTTTACCTGCGTGGCCTCGGCGCGCCAACCGCCGCCCAGTGCCTTATACAACGCGATCCAGTACTGCACGCGGTTTTGTTGTTGGCTAATGTGGCTGATTTCCTGCGTGATCATCTGGCTGCGCGCATCCTCTAACGACAGCAAACTCAGGCCACCGGCGCGCCAATTGATCTCAGCCGCCTGAAAATACTGGCGATATTGCCCAGCGCTACGGCCTTCGGCTTTTTCCCGTTGTTCGGCACCGTTCAAATTCACCAAAGCTTGTTCAACTTCCTTGACCGCAGTCCGTATATCGCTTTGGTAAGTGGCTAACGCGCTGGCGTAACTGGCTTCGGCACTATTGACTTTAGAACGCAACTCGCCGCCGTCAAATATCGGTAAGTTAATGGTTGGGCCTATCGACCAAGTGTTACTGCTTAAGTTTATGCCCGTCGTTTCGGTTTTGCGCCTGCCAATCGAACCGGTCAGGCTAATGCTGGGATAGCGCTTGGCAACCGCATTGCCGATGTCAGCGCTGGCCGCCGCAAGCTTACGCTCGTCAGCGGCCAAGTCCGGACGCTGGGTTAGCAGGTCGGCAGGCACGCTAGCCACTTGAAATTGCACCGGTGTCGGTATGCCCTTGCCACTAGCCAAAAACGCACGTAACTCGGCTTCGCCCAAACCGGTCAGTGCCACTAGCGCTTTAACAGTGTTGTCGCATTCGACATGTTGGGCGATTAGGCTGGATTCGCTGGCGTGCAGGCTGGCTTCGGCCAATACTGCGTCAGCCGGTGACGAAAATCCGGCATGCGCCAGAATACCGGTCAAACGTGCGGTATCCTGTTTTGAACTGATGGCGTTTTGATAGGCGGCCACCGCCAATTCACAGGCCCGATAACTGACATAGTCGCTGGCCACTTCGGCCGCCAGACTAATTTTTGCATTCTGCCAAGACAATTCAGCCGACCTCACGCGGGCTTGCTCGGCCTGTTGGTTGAAGGCGTATTTGCCGAATAAATCCAGCTCCCAACTGGCATCCAAACTGCCAGACAAAATTTGGGTAATACCGGTACTAAAACCCGTATTGTTAACCCCAGTGGTTTGCGAGTTGGTACCAACAGCGCTGCCACCCTTAGAGCGACTATAGCTAGTTTTACCGGTTAGGCTAGGAAAGCTGCTAGCATCGGCGCTGCTCAGGCTAGCGCGCGCCGAGGCAATACTCGCTACAGCCTGTTCCAGTGTAGGGTTATCTTTTTCGGCGGCCTGCAGCAAGCGTGTCAATGGCGGGTCATCAAACTGGCGCCACCAATCGAGAAATGCCGTTGCGCCGCCAACATCCGTGCGCTGGGCTTGCCAATGTGCTGGTGTGTCTACGGTCGGCTTAACATAGTCTGGAAACACGCTGCAACCCGCTAATACGCTACTGCCGGTCAGCATTGCCAGGATGACTGCCCTCATGACGGCCTCCGTTCCACGATGCCGTATAAAAACACCTGCACGACTAATGCAACGTGGGCCTTGGCATTCCAATCAACTTCTAGATTACCGAACAATGCCTTGTTTCTTGGCACGGCAAACAGCATTTCCAAAAACAAGGTTGCCGCAAGTTCAGCATCTTGTATCAGCAAGCCCTCCTTCTCGCGATGCCTATTTAGATAATCCGCTATCACCGCTTCTATACGCTTGGGGCCTGAAGTTTCAATCAGTTTGCTCAATTCCGGAAAGTGCATCGCTTCGGCAACACCCATCCGATAAAACGAGATCATCTGGGGTTGCATAACCTTAGCCAGCATGTTTTCGCCAAGTGTGATCAAACCCTCTCGGCAAGGCATTTGTTCCAAATTCTCAATACCTTGTAATTCGGAAATATCGCTATCGATCATATGGTCGATTGAAGCCAGCATCAATTCAGCCTTGTTTTTGTAGCGTTCGTAAATAGTCCGGGTCGACACCCCCGCCGCCGCCGCAATATTTGCAATGCTGGTGTTACCGTAACCCTTGCGCATGAACATCGCCAAAGCCTGGTCTAATAAATGACCATTGCGCTCAATTTCAGTGCCAGCTTTCGGCCGTCCCACTTTGGGCTTATTGGTCGTTTCTGCTGTCATCGTCTACTCCGCTAATAAAAATAAAACGTTTCATTTTTATTATTGCCGAAAAATAGATTCCTGGCAAGTGCTAACAACTAATTATTTTGCTATCTGAAATACAGAGGCTAACTAAACGTTAGCTATCCACTGAAGAAATTCATTTTGATGAAGTTGGATATTGCGGCCTCTTTACTAGCCTTTTGACGCGTTAAACCTTTTCGCAATCTCAAAAAATTCTAGTCTTAAATATCCCCACTAGCAGGTACAAAGATTTCGGATGCAGAGGGCTTACCAGCCTAATGCCTACCTGCGGGGTAACATACGACAACGCTTTATCCTGGCCCTTGCTGTAAGATTAGCCTTATCCGGTAACTTGTAGCTGCCGCCTTATTTACACAACACGATATAGTTCAGTTGAATAAGGCAGCAAGCCAGGATGGCAAGATTGACTGATATTTGCAATTTTTGGCTATGCCAAGTGACGTAATCCAGCAGCAATACGGCATCTTTAGCCCGCGTAACGCTTGCTGCAACCAAATCGAATTACAAAAAATATTTTAAAAATTAGGCCGATAAACCACGTTAAGCCCCATCTTTTAGCAACTGGCCCCGAATAGGCAGTTGCCGGATGCGTTGGCCTGTGGCTGCATAAATGGCGTTGCACAAGGCCGGCGCGATAGGCGGCACAGCGGGTTCGCCCACGCCGCCAAGCGGCGTATCAAAGCCGCTGTTATGTACCAGATGCACCCGAATTTCGCGTGGCGCATCGTCCATACGGGTGAGCTGGTAAGTATGGAAGTTATCCTGTATGACCGCGCCTTCCTTAAAGCTGATTTCACCCAAGGTAGCCAAACTGACACCCATGATGCAAGCGCCCTCAATCTGCGAACGGATGCGTTCCGGATTGACCTGAGGGCCGCAATCCACAGCCACATCAACGCGGGGGATACTCAGCATACCGCTTTCATCGACCGCCACTTCCACCACAACGGCAATGTAAGTGACAAAGCTGTAATGCGCGGCAATGCCCAATCCTTGCCCTTTAGCTAGCGTTCGTCCCCAGCCTGCCTCGCGCGCAGCGGTTTCGACCACGGCACGCAAACGCCCAGTGTCCACGGGGTATATTTCTGGTGATTCACCCTGATTCCAAGTATCACTAAGTGTGCGTGGATCAATACGCCTAGGCGGGCCGATCAGGTCAAGCAGGAAATCCTTAGGGTCGCGTGCTGCCATCGCAGCTAATTCGGCTACAAAAGATTGGATGGCGAAGGCATGTGGAATGTTAGACACCGAACGGAACCAGCCTATGCGGGTATGCGCGGCGGCTTCTGGATTTTCGATACGCAAATTGGGGATGGCAAAAGGCACATTGATGACACCCATACCCAGTTCTGCCTGCGCTTGATGCCTACTGTCCGGACCAAACGTGGACGACAGCGTTGGCGCTACCGTCCTATGTAACCAAGCCACTGGCTTGCCTTGGTCATCCAGCCCAGCCTCCAGGCGCTCAACTGAAACCGTGTGGAAATAGGAATGCTGCAAATCGTCCTCACGCGTCCAGGTTACCTTGACTGCCTTGCCGTTCATCGCCTGCGACAATAGCGCCGCTTCGACAACATAGTCAGGTTTGGATTTACGTCCGAAACCACCGCCCAATAACGTGACATGCACCGTGACCTTGTCTTCCGGTAGTTTAAGCCATTTGGCCACATATTTCCGAGAGGCCTGTGGGGCTTGTGTACACGCCCAGACTTCACAATGTCCTTTGATGATGCGGGCTGTCGCCGCCGGTGGTTCCATGGGCGCTTGGGCGAGATGCGGCGCGTAATATTCAGCTTCCGCGTGTTTGGCCGCCGTTTTTAAGGCCGCATCGATGTCGCCATCATTGCGCACCACTTTGCCAGGTTTGCGCGCGGCGGCTTCAAGTTCGGCCTTGTAGACATCGGAATCATAACCGCCATTAACGCCTTTTTCCCATTCGATCTTGAGTGCCTTGCGCCCTAAAATAGCGGCCCAAGTATTGTTGGCAAGCACGGCGATGCCCCCGAGTGGGTTGAAATCGGCGGGCGGAGGACTACTTTTTAGCTCAATAACTTTTACCACGCCAGGTACTTTCAGTGCCTCCTTGGCATCGTAACGCAAGACCTTGCCGCCATACACGGGTGGCCGCGCTATCACGGCGTAAAGCATATCTTTAAGGCGTATGTCGATACCATACTGTGCCCGGCCAGTGACTATGTCCTCGCCATCGTAAATTCCGACTTGCCCTTTGCCGATGTAGCGGAATTCCGCCGGATTTTTCAGCCGTAAGGTTGCGCGCGCAGGCACTGGCAATTTTGCCGCAGCTTTAGCTAATTGACCGTAGCCGAGTGTTCTGCCGGTGCTGGAATGGATCACATGATTTTGCTCTGCACGGACTTCCTCTAGCGGTACCCGCCATTGCGCCGCAGCCGCGGATTCCAACATGGTACGGGCGGCCGCACCGACCCGGCGCATAGGCAAAAAGAAGTGGCGCATACTGCGGGAACCATCCGTATCCTGGTTGCCGTAGCGTACTTCATCGCCTGGCGCCTGCTGGACACGGACTTTCTGCCAATCAGCTTCAAGTTCGTCAGCCACCACCATGGGTAAACTGGTGCGTATGCCCTGTCCCATTTCCGAACGGTGGCACACAATAGTCACTGTGCCGTCGGCCGCTATCGCAACAAACACCAGCGGATCATCTACCCAACCGTGCGGCATCGCATCGGCGCCATATTTGTTTGTTTGTGGTGCGGCGGCAGTTTCATCCGCCCTAAGCAAGCTAGGAAAGCCCGCTGCCAGGACAAACCCGGTCAGCGCCAAATCCTTAAGAAACGCGCGTCGGCTAATGTTAGCAATACAAAAGCTGTCCTCGTCTGCACTCACTATATCAACACCCACTGTTGGTCTATCCGGTAGCTTTTTCATGATTTGGTGACCTCTGTCAAGGCGGCCTGCTTGATGGCAGCGCGTATGCGTGGATAAGTACCGCACCGGCAAATATTCCCGCTCATGGCCTGGTCGATATCAGCATCTGTTGGCTTAGGATTATGTTTAAGCAACGCCGTGGCGGTCATAATCTGACCAGACTGGCAATAGCCACATTGCGGCACCCCCAAGGACAGCCAAGTGGCCTGGACTTTCTGCCCTATTGCGTCCTGGTTGATAGCTTCAATGGTTACGATTTGCTTGCCCACGACTGCTGAGATAGGCGTCACACAAGAACGGATTGGCTCACCGTCAAGGTGTACCGTACAGGCGCCGCAAAACGCTATACCGCAGCCAAATTTGGTGCCGGTTAGCCCCAAGGCATCGCGTAATACCCAGAGCAGGGGCGTATCGGCAGCTAAGTTGATCTGACGGGATTTGCCGTTGATAGTAAGTGTGATCATTTGATGTTCCTTCCTCCAAAAACCGGGTTAAAAGGTTACCCTAGCCGTGGTTTAGCTCAAATCTTACTCAGGTTCCACCATCGAGTAAAGCTGCCTGGGCGGGGCTTTGTAACTAGATTGTAATCGGCTTTTTTATGCTTAGCTTGCCGACAGCCCTTTGTGCAATGGATGGCCGCAGCCGCCGCGGCGCACTAACACCATTTCACTGATAATCGACAGCGCTATCTCTTCTGGTAGTTTTGCCCCTAAATCCAGGCCAGCCGGAGCGCGTACCCTGGCCAAGCTGGTCTCAGAATAGCCTTCCTGCGCCAACCGCTTTAATACCAGTTGTGCGCGCTTGTGGCTGGAAACTAGCGCGATATACAACGCTTCGGATTGCAAGGCACGTGTTAAGGACTCATAGTCGCCCTTATGATGGCTGGCCACGACCACGAAATCGCCGGGCTGCGGCCATAATTGTTGATAACGGCAATCGTCACTGATGACACTGCGGGCGGTGAGAAAGCGTTCTGCTTTGGCCTGTGGGTCATTAACGATCACCTCAAAGCCTAAGTGGGCGGCAAATTCACTAAGACTTTCCACGATGCGCCCAAAACCCATTAGCCAGAGCACTGGATTTGGCAACATCGGTTCGATATACACCCGCATACTGCCACCGCACGGCATACCCGCTCCGAAAACCTCATCATTCAAGTCAATTTCTATCACCTGGGGTTCTCCGGTTTCAAGACAGGTTAGTGCCGCCTCGGACACCATGGACTGCGCGCAGCCGCCGCCAACCCAGCCAGCGATGATGTTACCCGACCGATCGATTAGCGCCTTAGCGGCGGGCTTAGCCGAGGATGAACCCAGTATTTCCACGACCGTGGCCAGAACATATGGTTGGCGTGCTTTACGCAGTTCCAGCTGGTATTCGAGAAGATCCCTGATCATGTTGGTTTTCAATTATTATTTAAGGCGTTTAAGTCTTCAGGTCTATCTATATCCAAAAGCACGCCGGAATCATCACAGTCTATGAGCTGGAGCTGTTCAAGATGGCGCTGAAGCACCGCTTTCGCGCCCTCATCACCACTCAATGCTATCAGTTCAGGGCCTAACACGTGTGCAAAGCCTACGGGATGTCCGCGTTGGCCTTGCCAGCGCGGTGCCGCGATAGTTGCGCCATTGCGTAGTGCATCAGCCAGTTTAATGATTGTTGCCGGCGCTATCCACGGCATATCCGCCAGGGCGATTAGCCAGCCCGCAGCGTCTGGCCGTGCCTGGACACCGAAAGCAAGGCTCGCGCCCATGCCTAGCCCGGCATCGGCGCAAACCTGCACTTCAGCGCCTGCTGCCAGCAAAAGGCTGGCGATTTCCCCGCAGCCAGGCCTAACCACCGCCAATACAGCCTCCGTACCCGCCACCAAGTTACAGCATGCCTGCACTGCCACCAAGTTACCGTTGGGCAAGCGATGCCTTAGTTTTTCTGCGCCAAAGCGCTGACTAGCTCCGGCGGCCAGCAAGATACCAACAATTTGGCCCATCAGCCTAAATACAAGCTAAGGCGGCCGCTTGGGAAGATCAAAGTCCGGGTAATCATGGTCTGAAGCCAAACGTATTGAGGTGATGAACTTTATCACTGCCCCCTTTGATTAGCAAGATTAGGGGTTTGTGCGGCTTTGGAACGGTTTTGCTAGTTTTATCATTAAAGCTAAGCCTTATAATCAAAAAGTCTTGCGTAAGCTAAGCCATTAAAAGCTTCAATCCAACTCAGCGCTTAGGACTGCTGGCATACAACTGGTCTATTTTTTCCATAATGCTGGCGTATTCTGCAGAATCTGAGGCGGCATAATTGAGGTTTTTAAATAGCCCGGTCAAATGGGTAAAATAATCACGCGCCAGCTCTTGGCTAGTAAATTGGTAATCTACCTGCACTAAGCTGGCTATTTTCTTAAAGCTTTCCTGCTGGCGTTTTATCGGCACGGCCACATCCACGTCATCGTAGGCATCTTGTTGCAAATACACCAAGTCCAGAAATTGCGCCGCTTGGTAGCAGACAAAATCGGCCATGGTAATACCTTCTTCACCGGCAACTTGTATCATTTGGTAAATGCTGTCACCGCGCTTTAATAATTCCAGCATGGTTTGAACCTCGGCCATCCAGTCTTCGCCTAGGTTTTTTGCATACCACGCGCTAAGCTGGTTGAAATATCGGGACCAGGACAACAAAGGGTCTACGGCGGGATAAAAACGTTTGTAAGCACGTTCGGCGCTTAGGCCTAAAAAGGTTTTAACCGTGCTTAGGGTGGCCAAGGTGACCGGTTCTTCAAAATTACCGCCTGCGGGTGACACCGTGCCTATGATGGTTAAACTACCGGTTACGCCGTCGTTATTGGTTATAACGCCGGCACGTTCATAAATTGTTTTAATGGCGGATTCAAGGTATGCAGGAAACGCCTCTTCCCCGGGAATTTCTTCTAAACGGCCAGATGTTTCCCGCATGGCTTGTGCCCAGCGCGAGGTTGAATCGGCCAGTATTAACACATCCAAACCTTGGTGACGGTAATATTCTCCCAGCGTAATTCCGGTGTAGATAGAAGCTTCACGCGCGGCCACCGGCATAGAGGAGGTGTTGCATATGATGATGGTCCTATCCATTAACGAGCCACCGCTTTTGGGGTCGGTCAACTGCGGGAATTCGGTAATGGTTTCAACAATTTCGCCAGCCCGCTCGCCACAGGCCACAACGATGACAATATCGACGTCGGAGTTTTTTGAAATCAGGTTTTGTAATACGGTTTTGCCCGCGCCAAACGGCCCAGGGATGCAGCCGGTGCCACCTTTGGCTATCGGAAAAAAGGTATCCACCAAACGTAACTGGGTAATCAACGGCGTTTGCGGGTATTCACGGGTCACCCCGCGATCTTTTAATAACTGCGCTGGCAGGGCTTTGCGTACTGGCCAACGCTGTTTTAAGCTAACCTGACGTTCTTTGCCATTTTCTTGTTTAATTTTAGCCACGGGTTCATTTACCGTAACTGACCCTGCTTGTATCCAAGTAACCTCGCCTACCCCAACGAGATCAAACGGCGCAACAATTTTATGGCTAATACCACGCTCTGGCACGGTGCCTAAAACAGCCCCTGCGCGTAGCCTGCTGCCCACCCTGACTTGCGGTGTAAACGCCCAGCTGAAGTTTTCATCCAGTGCCGGATATTCAACACCGCGTGGTAAAAAAAAGCCATGGCCACTGGCCAGTTTATCCAAAGGATTCTGTAAGCCATCATAGACTTGGCCTAGCAACCCCGGCCCCAATTGCACCGATAGCATTTCACCGCTAAGTTCAACCAAGTCCCCAATGCCAACGCCTACGGTGCTTTCAAACACTTGCGCATCGGCAGTTTTGCCATATATTCTTAATATTTCGGCCTTTAAGCGCTCGTTATGTTTAGCTTGATGACGCTCAGGCAGAATATAAACCACCTCATTTTTGGTTAAGGCTTGGTTAACACCGTCTATTACTTCGATGGAAACAATGTCATCTTGTACGGCAATAACACGGGCTGTTGGTAATTTTTCAGGCTTCATCAGTTTTCCAAAATTTTACGGCGCTTTGGGTAACTCCCAGCCTAACCGCTAATTATCAAAAGCCAGGCAAGGCATTGCCTATGCCCGCATTGACCAACTCATCAAAGCGTTGAGTGGCCTTCTCGGTGTGGTATAGCGTCCAACGGTAGCTAATATCCCATCTTAAAACGTAGATAACCACCGCTGGAAAGTCAAAATAGTGGGAGTTGCATTCCCTGGCATAATATTGCCAGATGGTAGCGAGCAAAAGTTTTTCCAGCTCATAGGTTTTATTTTGTGACAGCAACTGCTCTGCTGGCACAATCCAAGGTACTTGCAAACCTAAGCCAAAATCATTTTTCTGCCAATTTTGTTCGATATGTTCTAGCCATCGGCCAATACCATGAAAACCATGCCTAGCAGGCTGCTTAACACCGGCTTGGCGCATTCTTAACGCCGCCAGCAAAGTCCTAAATTCTAAACGCCAAGTCAGGATTTTTTTTAAGAAAGGGTTGTTAATGGCTGCCACAACTTCCAGGCTTTTTTTAACAATAAACTCATCTGTGGCATTTTTAATTTGCGACCAATGCAATAACTCTTCAATACGTTTTAAATCTTCACTATCTTGCACGTCGAGCAAGGCTAAGCGCTGATCCAGCTGTAACCTAGAAATTGAGGTTTGGCTTGCCGAAAAAAGCTGTAACGGTTGCACGGGCAAACTCGACAGCAACATGGTGTATTTATAACGCTGGCTTAGCATTTGATGATGCCATCAAGCAAGGCTTGGAAGCGTGGTTGCAAATGTTCCAGTAATAGCGCAGTAACCGCTTCATCTGAAAAATCAATTTCCATGGCCTCATCAACCAGCTTGATCGATAAGCCACTCTGCAGGTTTTCTGACACCTCAAGCTCTATCCCCGCACGTAGCAGATTATCCGTAAGCGCCACCACATAATGGCTTAATTGGCCATCTTCCAATTCCTCGGTATTGCTGCGTAACTCACTCGTGCCGATCACTTCTTTAGGGAATTGCACCTGTACTTGCTTGGCATCGTCTAAGCCTGTTTTCTCGCGTACTTGCCCTGCCAGGGCCAGTATCAACTTGTCCAAAAAATCTTGCTCAGCCATTTTTTTACCGACCACGCGCTGTAATTCAAGCTTAAAATGGCGCGCCAACTTATCGTGTAATTGGATAAACGAATCTCTGGCCGCCAACTTTAAAGCCTCTTCCCCGGCTAATTTTGTAGCTAATGCCTGGTCTTGCGCCTTTTTAAGCAACAATTCCGCTTCTTGCTGTGCCTCTTTAATAATCCAGTCCGCCCTTTTTTGGGCTTCCAAAACGATGCTTTCAGCTTTTTCTTGACCCGATGCAACGCCTTCTTCTTTTAATCGGTCAATTAGCGCCTCAACACCTGATGAGGCTTTTCCTGCCTGTGTGTTGTTCATAATTTCGCCTTAAGGTTTTGGTATACCGCTGCTAACCACCAAGGCAAAGATGAAGGCAAACACTGCAAAACCTTCAACTATCGCCGCTGGCACTATGGATAGGCCAAAGATCTCCGGTTTAGCTTTTGCCGCATGTATTGCGCTGGCGCAGCATTGGCCTTGATAGATACCCGTCGCCATCATCACCAATCCAGAAAGCAAGCCTATCGAAAAGATACCTGGCGAAACTTCGGGGGTGATGGTCCTATTGAGCGTAAACATTATGACGATGCCAAAAATAGCCATTGATGATGGCATAGCTGAAACACCCACATAGCGCCCATAGCCACTTTCGGTATCCAGCATGGCGCCAATGGCAGCTTGCCCGGCGATGGCACAGCCAATTGTGCTGCCCAGGGCCCCAAGCGCCAAAGGTGCATAAATACCTATCCAACCTAAAAATATGACAGTTTCATTCATTTATCTGCTCTCCTGCTGGCAAATGCTTTAAACGGATACCCCTCATCAGACACGCTCCAGTTATAAAATTCGATAAAATTAAGCCTAAGCCCATGCACCACACCGCTTAACAGGCATAGCAACAAATTTAAGGTATGCCCCACCAATAGAATAAGTAAACTTAACAGCACACCGGCTCCCGGCATGGCATGATAGACTTCGGCAGCCAGCTGGTTAAAGGTTACCGCCAGCGAGACACTAGCCATGCCTAAGGCAAATAAACGCAAATAGCTCAGCACATTACCAAACAAGCCGGTAATTTCAACCAAAGCTTTAAGGCCTTCCAAGAAGCGCCATAACACATCGATGGGTTTGGCCACCGCCTGCTCGCTAGTAAACAATAACACCCCTAACGCGCCCGTGATGACCATGCCAAAACCTATTTGGCGTAACGGCAACTGCGGTATAACCGTGGCTATCCAGGCGCTAAAGCCACCCAAAACCAGCAAAAACCAGCCCAAAGATGCCAATGCCGTGGTTTTGCCCCAACGCTGATAGGTCATAATTGCGTTGGCTAAAGCAATGTGCATAACACCGACAAACACCGATAAGCGCATCATGGCATCAAAGTTTTGCATATCGATTATTCCCAACTGGCCCAGCCAAGTTTGTTTTGCAAAGCTATAACCAAAATAACCATTGGCAAGCACACCCCAGAACAATGACAAGGCAATAATAACCAGCGCTAACATACGCAGCCGTATACCGGATAGGGTTTTGCCCATGGCCCGCCACCTTAGGCTTAAGATCAAACCAAATAAGGCTGCATAGCCAGCATCCGACATGATCATGGCAAAAAATAAGGCGAATGAATAAAACACCACAGGTGATGGATCCCAACCAAAATAACCCGGGGTTTGGTAAAAACCGACCAAATCTTGGCCGCCGGCCCAATAAGCCGTGTTCTTGAGTAAAGTCGGTGGAATTTCTGCAGGCTCTGGGTCAGCACTGATTAAAGCCAATTGATGGTTTGCGGCAAAGCTGGCTAACTCATGCAAGTCCGCCACATCACACCAAGCCTGCACAATAAATACACCATCACTTTCCAAGGTGCTGGCTTGGGCATAATCTAACTCCGACTGGTCTAAGGCCAGGCCAAGGTTGGCTGCAATCAAGGCGATCCAGCGCGTTAACGACTCGCGCTCTGCCTGCAAGTCTTCCAAAACCAGTTCAACCTTGTCCAAGTCCTGATTGAGTGTAGCTAACGAATGGGTACCCGTATGCGTTCTTGCAACTGGCATTACTGAGGCGGCGGGTTCTTCATCGGCAATTACCACGACATAATCGTAAAGGTTATCCTGAAAAACCACTTGCCAGACCAAGTCCACATCCCGCATCTTTTTCATGAGGCGTTTAGGTAAGATATAAAACCAAAGTTTAATACCCGCCAACTGCTGGTCTGCAGGCAAGTTAAAATTGCCCCATGGGGTGACTTCTTTAATTCTCTTAATTAAGGCATCACGTTTATCGGCGAGCTGGCGCAAGTCAAACTGAATCGCCAACGCCCGTTTAACAACGCGGTCAAAATTAAATTTTTCACCACTGGTCTGCTGATGACGTCGCCTAGGGCATTGGCGCAAAAATTTAAGTGCCTTATTTGCCTGTTCGGCAACAATAGGCGGGGTAAGCTGCGCACTACCCACGCCAGCTTTCTGGGTATTGATTAAATGTACTTTGCCCAATGTTTGTAAATCGGCCAATACCTGCTGCTTATCACCTAGCACACCACAAAATGTCAGTTTTTTTAAGGCACTAATGCTCATGACATAGCCTTTTTTAAACGTTTTTGCTTAGTAATTTTGGCACGCACTACACCCGCCCTTTCTGAATCCGATAAAAAAATACTGATTTTTTTAATGGTTTGTTGTGCGCGCGGGATCATAATTTTGTCGAAAAAATTGTAGCGCTGGGTAACTTTTTTTAGCGCTTTATTAAGTATATCCAAGCGGCGCTGTTCAATATTTAATTGCACTTTTAATTCCAGCATACGCTTTAAAGACACTGTCGCTTGATCTACCCAATGCGGCTTAGCGTAGGTTGAATAAGGCTTGATAACCACGTCTAATTGTTCAATTACCGGTAAAGTGACACCGGCCCTATTTTCCTCACGTACTTTAATATTGGAAATAACCACCAAATCGTCCAGGACTATCCGTTCATCGGCCAGCATAGGCAAGTTGTCGGTAACAAACTGTCGGCATTGTGCAATTTGCGATTCGACGTTTTTTACTTTGGCCGCGGCCTTATAGCGCTCTGCCGTCAATTGCTGGCGCTTTAAATCTAAAGACGGCAAAAATTGTTGGTAGCGCTTCAGCTGGCCAACTTCTTTATGCAGGGCTGCTTTGCTGAAGATTTGCCGAGTCATGGACTTTTTGGGGGTAATAAGTATTGATCAAGGCTTGCTTCATTAATAATTGATCAGCAGAAAAGCACTCGGCTAAGGTTTGCCAAGCCAAATCCAAAGCCGCTTCTAACGCTATGGAGACATTGATATCCATAAACCGGGTGCGAAATAAACGCCCGAACTTAATTAATTTTTCATCAAAAGCCGACAATTCAAACGCCATCGCCTGTTTTTGTTCCGCTTCCACGGCGGATGAGTAAAATCGGATCATGGTATTCATGATTTGGGCATGGTCTTCGCGCGTGGATTTACCAATCACATGTTGTTTAAGCCTAGAGAGCGATCCGAAAGGATCCAGCATGGCATTATGCAAATAAAACTGGCCTTCAGTGATGTAGCCGGTATTGTCTGGCACTGGGTGGGTTACATCATCACCCGGCATTGTCGTCACGCTAAGAATAGTGACTGAGCCTGCACCTTTATAATCACAGGCTTTTTCATAGCGCCGCGCCAATTGCGAATACAAATCCCCAGTATAACCACGGTTTGAGGGCACATGTTCCATAGACACACCTACTTCTTTTAAGGCATCGGCAAACGCGGTCATATCCGTCATTAACACCAATACCCGCTTGCCTTCCTGTACGGCAAAATGTTCGGCCACCGCCAGCGCCAAATCAGGCACTAGCAAGCGCTCAACTATCGGGTCAGAGGCCATGTTGCAATACATCACGGTCCTGGCAAACACACCAGCCTGTTCAAACTGGCTACGGAAAAAATGGAAATCATCAAAAATCAGGCCTAAACCTGCAAACACCACAATATCGGCATCCGCTTGTATGCCGATACGTGCCAGAAAGGCATTGTACGGCTCACCGGATATTGAAAAAATTGGGATTTTTTGGCTTTCCACCAAGCAATTGAACACATCAATCATTGGCACATTGGTGCGGATCATGCGCGAGGCCAATACGCGTTGCATAGGATTAACCGAAGGCCCTGCAATACCCACTTTAGGGTCTGCTTGTAAGCTGGGGCCACCATCAATAGCTAGCCCTGTGCCGCTAAAAATTCGGCCTAAGATATTATCTGAATAAGTCGCCTTCATAGGGTAACCTAAAAAGCGCACAGTTGCCGCCGTTGAAACCCCCTGCGTGCCAGAAAAAACTTGTAAGGATACGTGTCCCCCTTCAATTTTAATCACCTGCGCCAAAGAACTTATGCCATTGCTATCTTCTATGCTGGCAAGATCACCAAAACGGGTGTTTAAGCCCTGTTTTTCCAAGCTATGCGACACTTGTACCGTCACAATATTACCTACAATTGAAATGATATTATGATGTTTAACCATACTCTCAATCATAGACTTGCCCTAAATAACGAATTTCCACCAGTATAAACCACACAGTATTTGTTAGTATTAAGTTTATATGACAAGCCAGTTAAGCAATTAGATCAATCTTTTGAAAAAATAGTTTTTTAGCTCAACCTAAGCATCATACAACTCATTAAACTATCTAAAAAAAATAGCTGTTTTTGTGATTAAATGACGGTAAGAAAAAGCGATAATCGGCCTAAACTTCCTGCATCTATTTGGGTATTTCTGATGTGGCCAAGGTTAAAAAATCTTGCTCCATAGATGGGGGTCTATCCGAATAGCGCTTAAGTAGACCTGATAAATTGCGCATCCCTTGATTAAGCAGGCGCACTTGATAGATTGGTCTGTGTCCAAAAAAGAATGGGCTGATTTTTCCATCAAAAACGGGCCGGTTTGCCCTATTTGCAAAACGTCTTCGCTATAGCCGCGCCGCTGGTCAACAAAAACTCCATCATCGCCGACTATAAACATGACAACGCCCGGCAGATTCAGGCGGCCTATGAATACGAGCAAAGCATAATCTAAGCCTGTGCGGAAGTCGCCAATCAGCTTTCCAATATTGATGATTTCTATAAAAATTATCAGCTTAAGCGTAAGCAGGTGGATGCCTTGGTGCTATCAATAGAGATTGCCAACCAGTTATTCTTATCGGTAAGAGCGGATTATCTGGAAGTTTTGTTAACCGAACGCGATGCCCTGGAAGCCAAAAAAGAGCTTATCGAAACCAAACAAAAGCAGATTGTGGCCATGGTGGATTTGTATAAATCACTGGGTGGTGGTTAGCAGTAGAGTCTAATGGACTAGAGCCGACAGGAATTCAAGTCACAATGGTTTCTAAACCTGCGGTAAATTGGTTAAGTTATTGATGTAAAAAACGTACAACATAGCCGTTCACAGTAATGTTGTTTCCTTGCTTATTAGTGACATCCACCCTTACTGTGACAGCAGTAACATTATAAGTTATAGCTTTATTACTATCCGTGACTTTCCGAGGATGGCTCCAGCGAATTTTGACAACGAGATCGATTTCGCCCCAACCCGGTCGGGAGTTTATTCTTCCAAACTGAGTCAACGTATTTTTTTGTCCTAATTGAGGCGTTAATTCCGACCATTTGTTGTAACCTTTTTTCCCTTGCGCGTATTCAGTTACATACTTAGTGATTCGTGCCACGATATCATTGAGGGTAAGCGGGCTTTTATCGGCAGTGGTTTTCGGCCAAGTATTTAAACTATTCTTAATTGAAATATCGACAATTCTGCGGTCGCTATTCGACGGGGTTTCGGCGGGTAATTTCTCGCCAGTGAGTTGCAGTGCCGCCTTCTTGATATGCTCATCGACATCACCGTATGCAGCTGAATAACATGATTTAGATTGAATCGCTTTACCATACGGACTAGCTAAGGGGTTATTGCCAAGATCGTAATCAACCGCCAGATCGCCACGGCTACCGAAGTGAATTTTTCGATTTTTCCGAATATGTTTGTCGGCAAGAAAAAGTTCTTTGTGGTATCCATTAATATTAGCCGCCGACTTGGTAAGTACATCTTTTAAGCGGGTCAGCATCTGATTGGAATTATGTATGACTAGAGGGTTTTGATATTCAGGAGACCAAAAACTCTCTATCGTTAGGTCTTCTTTATGGATAACAATCCAATCAAAAAGATCCTGTAGGGCAGTGGCAACAGAGGCTAATTTTTCCACTAGATCTTTGTCATTTATTAATTGTTCATCGATTGCAATTGAAATCATGTTAATTCCTTGAATGTTAAAACAACCCTATACCTGCCCGGAATAAATTCCACGCTGAATATTTTTATTGAGCAATAAAATAAAACTTTTATGAGCAATTTGCTATTTTCTTTTAGGCTAAAGAACAAAACCTATAAATACACTATAACAAAGGGAAGAATGGAATGATGGGGTCGAATGATGAGGTCTTGCATTAAAACAATACCCGTTTAAAATCCCCCAACCTAGACCTCTCAGATTAGAATTTACCGGAGGGTTTTACCATGGAAGCCCCCGAAGCCCAACACCGACCGCCGGCCAAACCACTCAGCCATTATGTACAAGCCTTCCTTAACCCGCAGGACGGCATCCGGAAAACGTATGAAACAGGTGCTTATACGATGCAACAAATAGCCCAGGCTTTTGGCGTGCATTATTCAACTATCAGCCGAAAGGTCAATAAGAACTGCCGTGACAATGCTTGACTGAAAGACCCTAAACTGTGCATGACAGGATCACTATATTCTTTTACTTTAGAGTTTTGTTTCTAATGGCGACTCAGGTGAGTATTTATCTAAGCTGATTTCTTTAGCAGTTTCTAATGCATCAATTTTGTCAAATGTATTTATGGTGAATTTTTTAATATAGCTTTTACCTTTGTTAAAAATGGCAGCTGTATTATTATTTATTACAGTGACGTTGAATTTTTCTATGGGTTTTAAGGGCTCTTCTAATAATGAGATAGCTATTTTTCTTAGCTCTACGTCGATGTCCGAAGAAGATTTTAACCATCTTTTTGCCTCATCTATATTCTTTTCTACCCCTAAACCTTTGCTATACATAACGCCTATATAGAGTTGTGCTATTTGAAGTCCTTTTTCTGCTGCTTTTTTGTAATAACTTAAAGCTAGCGGGTAATCCTTATCCCTTCCGATTCCATGATAAGCTAAAAAACCTAATTTGAATTCGGCTTCCTTATGGCCTTTTTCGGCTGCAAGATTTAGCAATTTAACAATTTCAGAGATGTTTTTGGGGTTGGTTTTATCATCATCTAGTTCATATAAAACATTTGCCAATTCATATTGTGCTTCGGTATGCCCTTGTTGAGCAGCTTGGTTAAACCACTTTTGAGCTTCAGTTAGATTCTGGGTTTTGATAAAGCGAAATGAATTCATGCCAAGGACATATTGAGCCTCTGCATTTCCTTCATCAGCTAATTTTTTAAGGAGTTGATTGGCAGTTTTAGTATCTTGGTAAATACCAGGTATTGCCAACACGTTTCCTAGCAAAACTTGCGCAGGCGCAAAATTCTGTTTTGCTGAGAGGCGCAGCCATTTGATCGCTTCATTCTCGTTTTTAGGAACGCCTTCGCCAAATAAATAACTTTGTCCCAATTGGAACTGAGCTAATTTATGATTTTGTTCGGCCGCCGCTGTAAACCATTTAATAGCCTCCTTCTCGTCTTTTTTTACTCCAATACCACTTGAATATGCAACTCCCAAAGAATTTTGGGCTATTGCAGAGCCCGCGTCGGCTGCCAAGCGATTCCATTTTACAGCTTTAGCATAGTCTGGTTTTATTTCTTTCTCGCCGTTTAGGTAAATTAATCCTAATCCTGTTTGGGATTTTACATCGCCAGATTCGGCTGCTTTTTCAAACCATTTAATTGCCTGATTAATATCTTTGTTAACCCCTACTCCGGAAAAATACAAGTTCCCGATATTGGCTTGAGAGGTTATATCACCTTGAGCGGCTGCGAGAGAGTAATATTTTGCAGCCTTGAATAAATCCCGGGCAACACCAATACCGGAATAATATAAATGTCCCAACTCAGCTTGTGACAAGTAATATCCTTTTTCCGAAGACAAGCTTAACCATTTAATGGCCTCATTGTATTGCTTAGTGTCTTTATACAGTTTGCCTAAGTTATATTGTGCCTCGAGGTTGTTTTGATTGGCTGCGATAAGATAAAGTTTTTTGGCTTGATTTAAATCTTGTCTAGTTCCTTTGCCAAGCTGATACATAATTGCTAAATATGTTATGGCTTCTGGTTGGCCTTGTTTGGCTGCAGCTTTGAACAAGTTAAAAGCTTCTATATTATTTTTATCAATACCTTTTCCTTCATATTGTAAAATACCAAGATTATATTGGGCTTGTGTATGGTTTTGTTTAGCAGCTAACTGATACCATTTTATGGCTTCTTGGTAATCTATTTTAGTACCTAGGCCTTTGTCATACATATAAGCCAAGTTATTTTGTGATTCTGCATAGTTTTGTTCGGCAGCGAGTTTGTACCACTTTAAGGCTTCATTATAATTTTGAGCTAACCCTAGCCCAGTTTGATACATAAAACCGAGGTTATGCTGAGCTTTTGCGTTTCCTTCATTTGCCAGAGGGAGCCAAAGGCTATAAGCTTTTTTAAAGTTATTTTGCGAAGCAGCAGCTATACCATCTTCAAAATCACCGGCGTTAATATTAAAACTTAATAGTTGAAGCAAGATAAACCAGCAAAAAACAGAGTATTTTAACATGTTATAAGGCATAACTAATTCCTAGTTGAGTTGATTATCAGGTCTTTTTAAATAAGCTTCTTAAGCAATATTATCGGTTTTTTTATGATGAAATAAGATATTCGTAGTTTTCAGATGAATTGTACTAATATTTTTTATCTAAGACTATTGCACCCTTACCAAAACACAGGAAGGTGCCAAATGAAGCGAAATAAAATTATGGGGTCTAAATGATGGGGTCAGATCTTGCATTAAAACAATACCCGTTTAAAATCCCCCAACCTAGACCTCTCAGATTAGAATTTACCGGTGGGCTTTATCATGGAAGCCCCCAGCCCAGCGCAGGCCAAACCGCTCAGCCATTATGTACAAGCCTTCCTTAACCCGCAGGACGGTATCCGGAAAGCGTATGGAACAGGCGCTTATACGATGCAACAAATAGCCCAGGCTTTTGGCGTGCATTATTCAACTATCAGCGAAAGGTCAATAAGAACTGCCCTGACAATGCTTGACTGAAAGACTGACTCTGAACTGTGCAGACAATAGACGGTGGCCGGCATCAATTGCAAAATTCAAGACCCGACCCTGTTCTTTTTGTGTGAGCCACAGAAACCAGCTATGCTTTCAGCCTATTGCATTTCTAGCTATTATCTTAGAGCGCCGGCAAAATTTGCGACAAAACCGATTTGATTCACTATGAATTTTTTTAAACGCTCAAGGATACGCTATATTCTACATCGACATGCCATTGCGCATGACCTTTGGCTGGACGTTACAGAAAAACTGCCTGTATTACAGGGCATGACAGCGGTTGAAAAAGCACACTTGCGTGAACTGACCACGTTATTTCTGCATGAAAAGCGCTTTGTCGGAGCACAAGGGCTTCAGCTTACGGATACCATGTGTTTGGCGGTGGCCACTCAAGCCTGTCTTCCGGCGCTCAGTTTTGGTATGGCTTGTTTATCGGGCTGGATTGGCATCATCATCTATCCGCAGGCATTTCTGATTAGCCGGGACGAGATGGATAGTACGGGTGTCGTCCATCATCAGGAACAGGCACTGGTTGGCGAGTCATGGTCGCGAGGACCGCTTATATTGTCATGGGAAGATGTTGACAAGGATAGCCGCGGCAAACACGTCGGCCGAAATGTCGTGATCCATGAAATTGCCCATAAGTTGGATGTGCTAAATGGGTCTGCCGACGGCTTTCCACCTTTACATTATGGTATGCCAATTACAGATTGGACATCGGCATTTAGCTCAGCCTATGATAGCCTGGTGCATCGCGTGGAACATCATCATAGCATTTGTGTTGACCCTTACGCTGCCACCAGCCCGGCGGAGTTTTTTGCAGTTTTCAGCGAATATTTCTTCTGCGCGCCAGAAGTTTTAAACATTCATTTCCCTGCAGTCTATCGTCAACTGGAACTTTACTATCGGCAAAATCCACTTTTGAGGATGTGTAGTGATCTAATAAAAACGGACACAAGGACAGGTTGATATAATCAATCAACCTATGAAGGAGTAGCCTTAACAATAACATCAAAACCTTGTGATTTTGACTGCAACTTTTAATGACAAATGGTCAATAGGGTTAAAGACCAAGGCCTAAGCGTCAGACAAGTGTGTAAAAACATGAAGATTGGTGAAGCTGCGGTCAGCGCGGGCTCAAGCAAGCAGGTGCTGAAACAGCCAGACGGGAAGGTATTGGCAAGCTGCTGATTGCTAAGCAACTGCGTATCCGCGAGTTAAACAAGTTCTACCAACAGTTCTCCAGAGGCTAACTTTTCCTCAATAACTGGTAATAGCCGCTCAAACCATTCAAGTAATTCTTTGCGACGAGTATTACCAACTCTGACCCAAATCAGCGGCAATGGTTTTTCGTCAGCATTATGTAGAATAACAAAATCCTCATCCTTACTGATGATTATACTGTTATTCTGTTTAGCCCAAGCCCAAATAGCCCTATCCGTAGTTGCCATCATATCTAAATCAGCAACATGTTGAGATTCGTGCCCGTGTTGCTGTAGCATTCGAGACAGACCAATGGGCAATTGCGCATCGACTAAAAAACGCACTCAAGCAACACTTAAAACTGAATGGTCCAACTGATGTGCCGCATATTCTAGGGAGGCCTTAATATCATCTGCTTCAAGATAAGGATAATCTTCTAATATTTCTTCAGCACTTGCACCCGCGGCCATCAAATCCAAAATATCTTTTACCCTAATACGCATATGACGTATGCAAGGACGGCCTCCACACTGTTCTGGATCAATAGTAATCCGTTTAAATTCGTTCATATCGATTCCATTGAGGCTTGAATTATTAATAAGGATGGCGTTTGGTTTTCAGTTTTGAATGACTTAGCTTTATAACTATCTTAGTGACAGAATGCAAACATTATGGGTAAATTCACATTGAATGGCATCCACAAGCACAAGTCACGCCCTTAGGACAGCTCCTGTTTTGCATCCAGTATTTAAACATGGGCCATCTGTTTGAGCCTTGGCTCGATGCATGTCGCTAGCCCGTACCCGTGTAGCCGCAACAATTGTAGTACACGAGATTTTATCGCCGCGATTTTTAGCGTTTGGCTAACTCAATCTTAGCTACGTTCAGCGTCTTTAATCCGGCCTATTAAGAATATTTAAAATGGCTTCGGATTCTTGCAGGGCATGTTTTAACTCGTTGTGTATGGCGACTGCAGTGGATTTATCGGTGCTGTGTTGTATGGGTTTTGCTATGCGCTTGGCGTCATAGTTTTTACGTTTTACCGGGTCTATCAAGACTGCATAGGCTTCGTTAATGTTTTTGGAGATTTTTTCAGCTTTGTTTTGATCGCCGATATAACGGTCCGGGTGATAAAGCATGATCAGCGCCTTATAGGCGGCTTTAATCACCGCTGGTTCTGCGCCCTCACTCAAGCCCAATATTGTGTAAAAATCCTTCTCTGGCAAAGCCATTTAGCACCCGTTTATATCGTTAATTTAATCTGTTCGCTCACCTGTCGCTTTAAAACCAGCTTAAATACCAGGGCTTGCCTTCACTAATTTCTACTTGGTTGGTCGCCGTCACGTTAATAGTGTATTTATTGGCTAGTGGCGTCGACAAGAGTTTTTTCCATTGCGCACCGGGTTGCGTCAATAAAAAATACAAGGCTACCGTACCTTGCGCTGGTGGGCTTATTTTACATTCTTGTACCCGCCCCGGGACTATGGAAAATACCCCTAAGCTATTGGCTTCTGGCGGATCAGCAAAGACTTTGCCAGCTACTTCTTGATAACTATCTTGCATAAATTGCTTTTCATTAGCACCCCGCACAACAAAATAAAACAAGCCCCCATTATTGGACTGGGTATTGGCAACCACATTAAATGCTAATGGCGGCGGTGCGACCGGCTCGCTGGAGCAAGCTATGACTAAGCTAGATATGAAGACCAGGTTTAAAACTTTCCCACAGGCTATGAGTCGCATGGCTTAACTCCCGGCAAGATTGGCAAACACAGCCAACGGATTGGCTTTAAATGAAAACTCTAGGTTTAAGGGTTGTTGCGGAAAATTAGGGTGGTTTACGAGCCAACGATACTGCTGGGTACCGGCAAATTGCCCTTGCTGCAATAAACGGAAAAAATTCCATGCTGAGTTATCAACCGTCACTTCGTTATACACCTGTGTTGGGTCCGCATCTTTTCTAAATTCAAGGCCTACTTGCGCAGGCTTAGCTGCCCACCATTCTAGCGCAAATTTTTGCCATTCTGCTTGTTGGTTAAAACCAAGCACAGAAACCCCACCTTCCCGAATATAAGATAATGACACCAACGGGGCATTAGGAATTAAGGTTTTGTCAAAGGTAGGCAATAAACCTGGTTTAATTAAAAACTGTAAAGGGATAGGGTTGCCTTGGACATCCCATAGGCTAGCGGTGAGTTGTTGTACAGCATTAAGCCGTTCTTGAAAGTTGGTTGGTAATTCCACCAAGTTAGACAGCTGCTGGCGTTTAACCCAAACCCCGTTGCTAAGATGGCATAAAGGTGCCAAGTAATCCTGAAACGTGACCCAAAACACCCCCTGTTTGGGATGGAAAATTTGCGTTAAATCATCCGTAGAAACTTCCTTATCTGCACCCGCATTGGCTATGAAAGGAAACTTAACTAACACCGGCGCCACATTTGAATCCCAAATATCAGACCAAAGCCCGGCAATAATTTGGTTTATTTCCACATTGCCAAATTCCACCGCTTTTTGCACTGGCGCCATAAACGGCTGTTGCCATTCTTTTTGCAGGCCTACGTTTTGCAGCCAACTTTTTAATAACGCGGTATAAGCGCTGTCTTCATTCAGCAAAGTTGCCCAAGCCACCCTGCCCAATGGTGTAAACGTCCCTTTTAAGGAGGCCGCTTCACCATCGGTAGGTTTAGGTAAATAAGGCTCGCGGGAGTCTATTTCCTGCTGCATTTGTGCCATGATCAATTGGTATTTTTGAAACTCGGGATAAACACCATTTTTTTCTTCCATAAGACGCTGGATAACATTAAACGCCATAAGCTTTTGCGAAAAAGCCTTAAAACTAGGCGAAACAGACAAATTTAGCGCCGTATTGGTTTTTATCTGTACCAAGGTTTCCAATAATTGCGAATTGGGCTGCTGTAAATCGGCCAATATATAATTTAAATCCCAAGGTGTCTCAATACGCACTTGAAATTGCCGAAAATAATTTAAATAGGCACTGACGTATTGGTCCGAATAAGCGCTTAAATTTTTCAGGACAAAATCTTCAAAATGTTTTTTCTCATACCCATCAATAGGCAATTTGCTGACGATTTCGGTTAACGCCATAATCGAGGGTTTTACATCCCGCTCAACCGCATCCGCAGTTAAGCGCCCATCGATGCGGGCTTTACCGGAAAACAGCAAGCGCCCGCTATTAGAGGCATTAAGCTCAACGTCGATATAATTAGATGGTGACTTAAAAAAGATCCAACCCTCATCTTTGCGGTTGCTATGTTCATAAACAAAATTGCGTAGCAACACGGTAACGCGGCTGCGCGTCATAAAATCCAGCCACTGTTTAGGCGTAAACGAAAAGTACTCCCCCGATAAGGTAAAATTCATCTCAGCCGTGGTTATCGGGGTATTGGCATTGGCCACGGCTTGTATTGCAGTTAGGCAACCGGTTAACGATAAACTGGGTGGGCAACTTTTGGTGTCACTAAACTCAAGATGTTTGATAAAACCTAATAATTGCGCGATGTTTTTTTGCCGCAACTCCGAGCGCACACTACTAACTTCTGAAAAATTTAAATGTAAATTCGTGTGCTGAATTAACCACTTTCTAATTTCTGGTGCATCAGAGTAATAATCGAAGCGGTTGATAACTTCAAAAAAGGGTATTAAATGCTGTTGCAGGGCTTTAAATTCCGCCTCAGTGATATAGGGTTTGTTAAAGAGTTGGTTAAAGCCTCTAAACAACACTAACCAGGGTGCAAGATCGCCGGAGTCAGTTTCTGGATTAGCATAAGTAATGGAATTTAACATACTGTCCAACTCTTCAGTATGCGTATTGTTCTGGACGTAGTCCTTCATCAGCAGACCATATTTCTCAATGTCTATAGGATTTTTTTCGGGTGTTTTTGCTAATATTTGGGTTATTTCATTGCTTGGTGTGGCGTACAAAAAACCAATAAACCTAGCAGTTTTAAAATCAGCATCGCGTTCTAACTGAATTTGTTTGAGTAATGGCAATAGATAATATTTTCGTATTTCAGTAATTAATAAGTACTTATTAAAATTGTCTACCTCGGTAAAGTATTTAGGCATAAAGCTTAGCAATGCATTCTTGTTTAAGTCTGCACTGTAATTTAAAAATAGCGGGCTGATCTTTTCATCGTAATATTCAACTGGGGTACTGCGCACGGTTTTAATATTTTCAAATACCTGGGTTTCCAGGTTTTGCTGATAACGATAACCCCAAACCAGATATACCAATCCCACCAGCAGTAGTGCTAACGCGGCTTTAGCGTGGTTATTTAAACTAATCAGCGGCGGTTTTAAGGTGCTGGGTGGCAGCGCAAAGGGCTGGCTACCGAAGCTATCGCAGTGTTGCGATAGCAAACACAACCTAACCACAGGCGGCGACCCCACATCTTGCGCTAATCCTGCTACCCGCAAAAAGTCATTTAATACTCTAAAAAGACGGGGCGCGGCATTCAGAAAGCTGACTATTTTCAAATAGTCCTGGGCTGGGCGGGTTAACAGCGCACGTGGTAAGTGTTGTTGATAATTTTCTAAACAGGTTTCCAGCTGAGTTATACCATCACGCTCTGGAAATTCTAGGCGCAAGGGAATACCCTCGGCTTCCAAAAATGCGCAAAATTCTACAAAACCTGTGACTTTGTCCATCTGGCTTAAGGTCAAAACCAAAGGCAAAGGCTTACCTTCCAACTGGCCAAATACTTTTAATTTGCCAAACATGGCATAACCGGACTGGCGTAATTGTTCCGCCTGCGGTGCCAGTAAGGTACCCGCATCAATCACCATGACCGCCTGGGGATTGGGTGGCAAATGCCGCCAAAGTTTTTTCATCGCCTGGTAAGCGGCGGGGTTGGTGTCATAAAGCAGTGCCGCACCAAATTCCAGGACTAAGGCTTTGGCACCCAGATAAATTTGCAGTAGCGGATCATTAATGGTGCTGGGCCGAAAACTAAAGGCTTGGCCTTGCCAATCGGCGTAGTGGTCGATAACGCAACTTTTACCACAGCCCGCATCACCAATCACCACAGAAAGAGGCACGCTCAAAGCATCAGGCCGCAGCCGCCAAGGTATACCTGAGACAAACCCGCGCCAAACCCTAAGTAAACTATCAGCTGGCATTGCGAGTTCTGTCGGCACGGTAATTTCAGGCATGGCCAACTTGCCATCAGTGCCCGCGTATTTACGCTCCCAAATCAGATAGGCCAAAACCCCCAGCAATACCAGCACAAGGCTTAACCCAAACCAATCTAGCCAGGTGAGTACTGCGAGTATGTTATCTAAGGTGTCTGTCGTTGCTACTGTCGCCATTTACCCGCCCTCTTTTTCCGTACTAACCTCAGCCGTCTCCGGTTCGCTATCTGCCGGAAGGCAAGTAAACACCAGCTCACCCTCTTGCACACTAACCAGCAAGCGTTGGCCATCGCAAAGCTCTTCTTTAAGCAAAAGGTCGGCTAATGGGTCTTGCAACTTATTTTGTATCACGCGTTTTAACGGCCTAGCCCCATACAGCGGATTAAACCCCCATTGCGCCAAACTGTCACGTGCCTCATCTGTTATCTCCATCGAAATTCCACGTTCTTCTAAACGCTGCGCCAACCGTTGCAATTGAATATCAGCTATCGGCCGCATGCTGTCGTGGGTAAGCTGGCGGAACACTAAAATATCGTCTAACCGGTTTAAAAACTCAGGCCGAAAATGGCTGCGCACCACCTCCATTACTAAGGACTGCATATTTTGCTGTTCCGCCTCTGTTTCGACTGGCTCAATATGCTGGGAACCTAAATTGGAGGTCATCAGAATTAAACAATTGTTAAATTTAACCAGCCGGCCTTGGCTATCGGTTAAACGGCCTTCATCCAACACTTGCAAAAATAAGTTGAAGACATCGGGATGGGCTTTTTCTACCTCATCAAACAAAATCACGCTATAAGGCTTGCTGCGCACTTTATTGGTCAACACCCCGCCTTCTTCATACCCAACATAGCCCGGCGGCGCCCCGGTAAGACGCGCCACCGAGTGCTTTTCCATAAACTCGCTCATATCAATACGCAACATGGCGGCTTCATCATTAAACAGAAATTGCGCCAAACTTTTAGCCAATTCGGTTTTACCAACCCCGGTAGGCCCCAATAATAAAAACGAACCTAATGGCCGGTTAGCATCTTGTATGTTGGTGCGGGCGCGTCGAATTGCTTTAGAAACCGCTGCCACAGCGGCTTCTTGGCCAACCACACGCTCACGTAAATGATCCTCTAGCTGCAATAAGCGCTGCTGTTCGGAACCCAACATTTTAGCAACCGGAATCCCAGTTAAACGCGCCACGGTAGCGGCGACATCTTGCTCATCAATAAAGTTTTTCTGTGGCTGGATTTCTGCGGTGTCTATATCGCCATATTCGGCCAGGGTTTTTTCCGCCAGTGGAATCACTTTGTACTGCAGCTCAGCAACACGCACAAAATCTTCTTCGCGGATTTTTTGCTCCATTTCACGGCGTGCCTCTTCTAAGGCTTTGCGGGCGTTTTGCACTTCCGTCATCGCGCGTTTTTCACGCTCCCAACGCTCCGTCATTTGCGCGATATTTTCGCGTAATTCATGCAATTCGGTTTGCAGCTGTTGCTTACGGGCTTCTGCGGCTTCATTTGCTAAGGAAAACCACTCAATTTCCAGCGCCACTAAACGACGGTCCATAGCTTCCAGTTCCGCCGGTTTAGCAGATAAGCTAATCCGCACGGTAGCGGCAGTTTGGTCAATTAAATCGATGGCTTTATCGGGCAAAAAACGATCGGCGATATAATGCCGGGAGAAACGTATGGCCGCCTGTAAACCAGCTTCGGTAATCCGGATACCATGATGCATTTCATATTTTTCTTTAATACCGCGTAAAATCATCAACGTGGTCTCATCATCTGGTTCATCCAACTGGACTACCTGAAAACGCCGGATCAAGGCTGTGTCTTTTTCAAAATACTTACGGTATTCTTCAATTGTGGTGCTGCCTATACAGCGGATTTCACCGCGTGCCAAAGCCGGTTTAAGCAAGTTGGCAGCATCCATAGAGCCTTCGGCTTTACCCGCGCCTACCAAATTATGGATCTCATCAATAAAGGTGATGACATTGCCGGCATCGGTAATTTCTTGCAGCAAGCGTTTAAAACGTTCCTCAAATTCACCACGGAATTTAGCACCCGCAACCAACAGGCCCATATCAACGGCCAACACGGAGCAGCCAATTAAATCCTTGGGTACGTTACCTGCCACAATACGCTGCGCCAAGCCTTCTACGATAGCTGTTTTGCCTACCCCCGGCTCACCAACAATAATAGGATTATTTTTAATACGCCGACATAACACCTGGATGGCTAAATTAATTTCGTCGGTGCGGCCGATAACAGGATCTAGCAAGCCTTGCCGTGCTTGTTCAGTTAAATCGCGGGCATATTTGTTTAAATATTCAAACTCGCCTGAGCTTTCTACACGGTTATAACCGGTTTTTGGCATATCTTCCAAAGCCTGCATAAAAGCTTGCTTGTTGCCGCCAGCCTCGGTTAAGGCTGTGGCCAATTCTTCTTGCTCCCAAAACGCCAAAAGCAAATGGTTAATACCAATGTATTTAGCGCCTGTGCGGCTGGCGATTTGCTCTGCGCAAATAAAAACCCGCTCTAGCTCCCGGTTTATCGGTGTTTGCTGGGCGTTTTTTAAAGCTTTGGGCAAAATAATTAGCTGCGCATCCACGGTAACCCCAAAGCGGGCCAAGTCTATGGCTGCTTGTTCCAAATATTGCCGCCCAACACCCGCCCTGGTTTCCAAAAGCACTGCTGATAAATGCCAGGTTGTAACAACACCATGGTCTTTTTCTACCGCCAAACGACAAGCACACTCGATCGCCTCTTGCGCTTTCAAATTAAACTTTTCAATGATCATGATTGACTCTGCCAGTAAATAGCATTGCTGCAGCCTTTTAATTTGAATTAGTGGCTACAGTTTTTAGCTTAGCGATAAACTCTTGCCAACTCGCCATGGCACAGGCTTAGCGCTAAGCCTCCAGTTTTGGTAACCCTGCCGCCGTCACCCTAGCCCAACATTTTGTTTTTTGATTAAGCTACCTAATCACCCTACAGACGTATTGCTTTAAATTTGCGCAAAAAACCGCCTATTTATAGCCACACCTCACCCAATTTGGCAAGACTTAAACCCCAGTTTAACAACCTTATCCATGCTCTTGTAAAGCTTAGTAGATAAATCCGCTAGGGCTAGCCATTTAAGCTTATTTTTAGCCTGACAATTAACTGGCAAAAGTATGGCACTATCATTTTGGAGAGTAAACTAAGCAAACTATGGCGCTTTAGTAAAGCTAAAACCTAAGCTGTGCCAAATCGCCTACGCTACTCAGTCATTTTTATTCGGCATAAGCACCGCTTTTGATCGCTGCGGGCCTTTGGTTTTGCTGTCATATTCCCAATATTGATAGGTTTTTGGCACTAGCACTTCGACGACCCCCTCTCCCCCAATTTTGGCATATTCACCTGCCTTTTTCTTGTTATACCATTCTGACCAGCTAGACTGTTTATTGCCTTGATCTAACAACTCTTGGGCCCGCTTGAGGTAACGCCTAGTCACCTCGTAACTGAGCTCAGGAAATTGGGTGCTCATGCTATAAAACTTAGATTCATTACCTGGAACTTTTCTAAACTTTGTATAAGCGCCGATAGCGCCGGCCTGATCACTAGGCAACAACAACGCCATAAACATTTCCGGACAAGACAGCCAGTCTTCGCTGCAGTCATAAATAGTGTCAAACGGCCGCCTATCAAACAATGCTTCCCACATTGAATAATTTTTTGACTCGTACATCTTTTCTTCTTTATCGAGTTTGTTGTTCCAACCCAATGCCAGAACTGGCCAGCCCGCTTCTGGCGGGGCATATTCTTTTAAGGCCGCATTTTTCAACAAAACCGCAGGCGCGTTGTATAAAACCTCCGTATAAGGCCGGGTAAAACCTTGCGTGGCTTTATAAAACACGATGTACCAGTGTAAGCGATGGGTAAACTCACCATGCTCTGGAGTAACATGATCTTTGGGCAGCACGCCTTTTTTGCCCATGGCCACAAATTCTGGCCCATTCAGCACCGCGGTATACATAGGCGCACCATTTTCATTGATTTTATTCTCAGTCTCATGGCGGATTAGCACACTGGTCAAGCGTTTAGCTGTCCCTTGCAACGATTTTTTTAATTCTTTGTCCAGAAACGCCAATGCCGGCAAAAACTCACTGGGTTTAGTCATCCAATTTTGGATTAAAGTGTAATCGGCAAGAAATTTTTCATAATCATTCTTAAACAGCGAAAATGATGTTTTGGCAGGATTAACCAATTTAACTTTTGCTGCTTGCAGCACCACACTCCCCGGCGCTTGCTGCTGATACCCTGGGTTGATTTGCGCACAACCCTGCCAACGCTGGCCTAGACTAAATGCCCTAGCCGCTTGCTCTGCTTCGGCTTCCAAGTCTGCATCATCCAGTACATACGGATACGGCTTGGCAGTTTGAGGTATACGCCCCAAACGCTGCTGTAGCACATGGGTAAGTTCATGGGCAATTAACTGCTGGCCAGAGGCCAATTGCGGGCGATAGCAGCCTGGCGCAAAAAATAGCCGTTCCCCAGCGGCAACGGCAAATGCCCCTAAAGCCAGCGCTTCTAGGCCTTCGTAGATACGGACTTGTGCAAAGTCAGCGTTAAAAAAAGTTTCAAGCTTGAGCCGCAACGCCTTAGGTAAGGATATACCGCGTCGCTGCGTACTGTTAAAGGGATTAGGCAAAATTGCTGTTTGATATTGATGTGTTGCTTTCTCCAGCCTAAAACGATTACCCATGGTTAACCCCAATTAAGTTTGAATGTTGTCCTAACTAAGCCATGCCTAGCCCCAACCCATAGGATTGAGGGCATAAGCACTCTGTAACCACTGGCTAAGATTTCCATAACGGATCTTGCCGTTGCGGCTATAAAAAGTATAGCTAAGCTTTCTGACTACCTTATAAAGCAGACCAACAAACTACCAAAAATGATTGCCCCGGCAATTCATGCAAATTCCATCCTGCCCAAACGGGATTAAACCCATGTGGTCTTCGCGGCTGCCATCGCTGGCAAACACGGCGTAAAACCCAGCATATTGCACATTAATGGGTTGCCCTAAAAATAGTGCGATATACGTGATAATCGTGTCGTCTACCCACCGACCTGGCTGGCGCATTTCCGCCATAAAATCGGTCCTGCTTGCACATTGCACGGGTAGCGCAGAATTGCTGTGGGGAACTTGTACCAATACTGAGCGCGGTGCCACTATGTGAGGATCATGCACTACGTTAGCGGTGATGCCGTCTATAACCCGCTCACGCAGTGCTTGTGCAGTTTCCAACGTTGCAAGCCGGGCTAATAAAGTATCAAAAAAACAATCGCCACCTGGCGAACTCTTAAAAAAACCGCTAGACCCGCTTTCATAAAGGGCATAGTTGCAATATAAGGAATGGTGGTCGCTATACACTCTGTCAAAAAATGTGCTGCCAAAAAACCAAGGTGGCACCGCGCAATTGCCAAAAGTGGTTAACGTGGAGCGAAACGACACCCGGGAATCACAAATGATACCGCCCATATAAGCTTTATCCCCGCCACCACTCGACGTGGCCACGCTAGTTTTTAGGGCTAGGCTACTGCCTTCCTGGACAAACTCATTAGACACCGGAAAAAAACCACCATGCAGGCCGTATGTATTCATATTACAATCCCCAACTATGGCGTGGATGCCTATTTCTCTCGCAAAATCCAGCACCTCCTGCATAATTGGCGACATTTTTTCAGTACGGCAACCCGTGTATTTTGAGCTTAAATGCACACAGGCCACACTAAACGCTGGCGACACGGTAATTTTTTTTACCACCAGCCAAGTCTCGGTAAACTTCTTGCCCGAAAACTTAGCGTCCCGTTTGTGCACTTCAAAGCCATAGCAATGCCTAGCGGATTCCAACACATAAGCCGCCATATCTTGTAAATTACCTTGGCCAAGTACAAAGCACTTAATATAACGGTTATCAATCACATCCAACTGCTCCGGCCATGCCAACAAACGCTCAGATAGCACTATCACTTCAGGTAAGCCTTGCTCAACCGTGCTCAGTGCGTTAAGTTTTAAATATTCCAAACGGTCTTTAACCACCAATTCATAAAACTCGGTGTTAGACATAGCTTTGGCACTTAACTTATCCTCAAAATTATCCTTAGATGTGGCCAATAATTTATGCTTGCTGACCTCACCTTTTTTAACGCTCCAATGGCTAGACGCCCCTACCGTTGAAGGGATATCGCTATCCTCAATGCGTTTGCTGCCTAACTCGATATACGGATCAAAATCTGTGCCTTCAACAATATTGGAGGTTTGGTTACCGCGCTTTGCATACCCCCCCATAATTCGGTTACTAAAATTGCCTTCAAACGGGATAAACAAAATGGGCAAGTTAGTAAATTGCTGCTCACGCTTTTTAGGCCCAAGCTTAAGTGATTTTCTGGCCGGTTCCGGCGATTCTGAACGTAGGCGTTTTTTTAGGTTAGGCGCTTCTTCCAACTTTTGGCTAGGCCGCTCTGGCGATAAGGAACGCGCGCGGCGAGACTCATAATCAAATTTACGGCGAATATCAGAGGCCGCTTGCTGGCCAGGAAAGCGCGATGACTTCGGCGCACGCCGACATTCAGAACACGTGGTATAAAGCGGTTCTGCCAATCGGTTGCAACCTCTATTTGAACATTTCATATAGCTTCCCCCAATCGGCCGCCTAAATTAAACATCGTAATCGCATATGGTGCAGCGTGTTAACCGGATAAACAAGCTAACTAAACAAAAGCCAGACAATCGCTAGCATGTACAAGGCTGCAGCCCTTATGCAGTATAGGTGTATTTAAAAGCCCTGCTGACGGCCTGAGAAAATGGCAACTAAATCCGCAATCCGCTGATGCCTGTTAGCCTAAGCCTTGGCATAAAACTAAGCGATTAAGATTAAATTGGCTTTATACAGAAGTCAAAATATTGTTGTTTTAAAACAGCTTTATTTTGCTAAAGAAACGAATTGGCAGAAACTAGCCATTATTTGCCTTTCGGCAAATTGAGTATAAAGCGTAGCGCTTCTTTGATCGGCATATTAAGCAGTATGCTGTAACTACCAATTAATTTCAGGTTTTGCCAACATGAAAATCATGTTGCGAATACAGTGCTACAGTAAGACCTTCAACATACTGGAACAGCCCAAATAGTTCTGATTAGCGTTAGCGTAATCGGACTCATATTATTTATTGCCAACCACTAACGAATTGGCATCCCCACACCTATGTGCAGGACATATCACTCTGCAACAAATCGATGGATAATGGCCATTCCTCAATATGCTTAACATAGCCGTGTTTTAAAGGATTTACGTGTATTAAATCCACGTGGCATTGGTAATCAGCGTCATCACGAATGTCATGCCCAAATAGCCGCCACCATTGTCATCGCTCGTCTGCCACTATTCTTGGCGTAGTTTTGTAGGTCGGATTAAGCTAACTCGACAAATGACGGGATGAATTGTCGGGTTACGGCTAGCGCCTAATCTGACCTACCTTGCTAAGGCAACTAGCGCTTTTGTAAGAACTTGCAGCGCGCTATAGAGTGAAAGATTTATAGCTATCCTTGATACATTTTGATGTAAAGCCACCATCCTAGGCCTACCCCACTAGCCTAGGAGGTTTATAAAAACGTATCGGCCTAAGCTTTGCTTTAAATACTCATAGTTTTTTTGCTACTGGCACACCTTGTTCTTCAATAATATGGACATAGCCGGGGCTGCTGAAGAAGCCTTTCCAGGCGCTGGATAGGCCGGTATCTAAATCGATGGTATCAATAACGCGTATGGCATTAGGGTGACCTGCGTACAGCAGTTTTGGGTTTTGCTCATCACCTTTGTTACGGTTTATTTGGGTTTGATCGTTGCCATCCACGTTAAAGATTAGGCCGCCTTGCATGCAGGCGACGGATGCTTCTTCGATGTAGGCACCCGCTGAGGGGATTAACTGGATTTGAATTCTGGCATCGCCTTTTGCTGGTGGTGAATCACGCAACCTACCGTTTAAATGGTCTAAGCAAATCTCTAGGCCAAAGGTGATGCCGTTCATGTTGAATATAGCTTGGCCGCCTAGGCCGGTTTTGGTTTTCTCGCGGCCTGTTCCGGTTTTTTCTACCCGCATACTCAACAAATCCCGTGACCCTGTGGTTGGCCTTAAGGTATGGTGGCCAGTACCCAGTTTGCCCGATCTGTTTGAGGAGGTATCCCAATCGTCTTCGACAAAATGACCACAGTTTGGGCAGTTTTGGCCAGTTTTTTTGGTGCGGATAAAATCGATATGCGAGATGTATTCTTTATAAACAATAAGCGAGGAATCAACACCGGTGTCTTCGGTACCACCTTTTTGCACCATGGCGATGTTAAAGATTTCTTTACTCGAACCTTCATCCAAAAAACCAAGTGCGGTGCCAAAAACAAAAAGCCAGTCGCGGAACTGGTTAGCTTTGGTATGTTTGCGCAAGGTTTCCATAATGGTGGACACCTCTTCTATGGGATAAGCGCCGTCTTTGCCGCGAAAATAAAATTCTGGCGCCATAAATAGCTTTAAGGTATTGCTGCTATTGCTAAGCTGGGCGCTACCAGCGGCTTCGTCTATAGCTTTGCACATAAATTCGCAGCGATATTTTATGTCGGTTTTGCTGGCGACGGCACCGAGGTATCTTTCTATCCCAAAATTATTGGCTACGGGAAAAGTATTGATTTGGTAACTAATAAACTGCACTTTGGTATATGGCATTTGCCCTCCTCATGGGGTTTAGGTCTTATTGGCATTAACAGCGGTGAATGTTGCTTAGTTGTTCCTTTTAATTTAATACTGGCTCGAAGATTGATAACCCGTTTAGCTACGCGGATTTTTGATGACGAAGGTGATGGGGTTTACAAAACCTTCAGCGTTTCGTTCATGCCAGGATTTGCTGTTGTAGTCCCTGGCTGAATCGGCTTTAAGCCTCACCATCCTATAAAAACTCATTTCCGCACCGTTGGCACCGCTGGGTAAATTAGTCCTGGCGTAGTTTTCGTACATAATGGCATCTTCACCATCGGTAGCTTTGGCAATAACCGTGCCCCAATGCATATCCCACACCGGATTGATGTCGGTTTCTGTGGCGTAGTCATGGGAATTGCCGTGCTTGTCAAAAAAACCAATTGAGCAGGTTTTATAAGCATTGCCAACATCTGCTACCGCATATTCATTGATGTTGTAGGTAGCTGCCAACTGTTTATATTTTCGGATGACGGCATTTCTGTCGATAGGGTTTTTTACGCCCTTAATGATAGCCAATAAGCTGCCATAATCCAGGCCTATTGAGTCTATGGGTTGGAATGGTTTAGGGTTTTTAGGCGATGGTGGGCCAATACGGGAAACCAAATCTATCGCTGACTTAAGCATATCTTCTGCAATTTGCTCGCTGCCCATCACCAAGCCATAAAAATAAGCCGCGACAAAATTTTCCCAGCCAAACTTATTCATATCAAACTTTTTAACCCGGCCTTGCTTGTGCACCAGCACACCATGGCGTTCATCAACACCAACCAATGACATTGGGCAATCATTACAATTTGGCCCTATATCAGGTACTGCGGCATTGTTTTTCATAACACAACAGCGATGTAGGGTTTTACCTTTTATGGTAATGGTGTTCGTACCCGCCAGCACTTGTTTACCCAGATATATGCCGCCATCCGTCGGTAGTTTTATTTTTCTTAAGGCGGCATTGCTGTCGTTAATCACTTGCTCTGTGGCAAAAAACGTTTTGACTTGTCTTACATCATTTTCAGTATGTTCCATGGCAATCTGCCAGTCGTTTGAAATGATTAGTTTTAGTGGGGTATTGTTGACCAGTGTCGTGGCTTTGGTACGGCTAACCCGGTTGAGCTGACGCGGCGCATTCAAGGTAAAAAAAGCCGAATCATCCGTGCTTGGGTTTGCCGCTTGGTGTCCTGGAAAGATTACATCATCTGCAACCACAATATTGTTAACCGCAAACTGGTTAGCCAAAATATCCCGATAACCTAAAACCGGCCAGCTATGCTTGCTATAAGCCACTTGGCTTACCGCTAAATCTGATGGCTGGCGTTGGCTGATTTTTTTTGCAATCCCATCCGCCTCCCGCTCTAAGGTTTCGGAAAAAAAGAACTCCGGCCTAGCTTTGCTTATGTCTTTGCCCCACCAAGCCTTAAATTGCAGGGCATGGGCAATTTCATGGGCAAGCACCTGTAAGAGCTGGTTTTGGTCAGCTAATAATGCCTTGGATATAAAAATGTGATTAGCAATGCAATAGCCCTTAGGCCTGTTTAAAGAGAAGTTTGAATACAGGTTAAATGACAATTTATTTAGTAATGCATCGCCAAAAAATTGGCTTAAACGTTGCAAATTGCCTTTGTTACATAGGTTTTTTAACAAGATTGGATTTGCAGTAGCTAAGCCTAAATTATCCAACACGTGTAGCCCGTTTTTTGCCTGTTTTATAGCCATGATGATTTACTTTGTTTTAGTTGTTTTTAAGTGCTTGGGCGACAAAAGCTAAGTTTTAAGCCAATGTTTAATACTTATAAAACGGCTGGTGGCCTGAGAACATCTACACGAGTTTTCCTGCCACTTTCCTTACCTAAAGCTGCATCTTTATAGTGTAGACGGCTTTCGCTATCTTGCCATTGGCTATAAAGCAACCTGGGTAATGGCCGCGCTAAAAACCACTGGAATAAATACCCCGGCGTTTCGATAAAACGCGCATCTTGCACAGGCAACAGCAGACTTGCTATTAAAAATTGAATCTGACCCTCCTAGCAATTTAGCGCTCGCCACAAAAGTTTCTCATTCTTGTCACAAATCATCGCTAATTTTCGTCTAACTTGTTAAGCCGTAAAAAACAGCCTGAATACGCCTATTGCTTAATCTTGATTAGTCATAGCCGCAGCAACCTAGTCCGTTAACGCCTCACTTTGTTCGGCAACCTAGCAATTTTTGCAACCTGTTTTACACTTAAAATCCCTACTCAGATAAAAGCGAGGTTATCAATGAGAAAACGACAGGCCATCTTCCTATCTACAATATTGCAATTTGTTCTACCTGCTTGTGCCGCTTTATTACCTATCCCCATCTCCAATCAAATAGCAAGCAACGAAGATGCTACAGCGGCTTATAGCAGAATATTGGCAAGTTATGTTAATGACCAAGGCGAGGTTAATTTTGCCGCCGTACAAGCTAACATTAAAGATTTAGAAGCGTATTTGGCTTACGTAGCCTTTACCACACAGGACGACTTTAACAACCCGAATTATTTACTTGCCCATTACATTAATAGTTATAACGCGCTTTCGATGTATAACGTGATTGAATGGGGCATACCTGAGACAAATGGCGGTTTAGCCGAAGTGGAATTTTTTGGGCTGCGCAAATTTATCATCGGCAAAAAAGAAATGGCACTGAATGATTTTGAAACCGATATTATCCGTCCTGTCGGCGAACCAAGAGTGCATTTTGCCTTAAATTGCAGTTCCCGAAGCTGCCCTACCTTGCCGCGCAAACCCTTTACTGGCGCCAATCTCAATGCCGAACTAGACCGCGAAGCCCGTAAGTTTTTCTCCGAGTCGCGAAATTTGCGCGTAGACGAGACTCGAAACACGGTTTATCTCAGTGAAATTATGGCTTTTTACACTGCCGATTTTGTCACCGCCAAAACACCAAACTTGATAGCTTATATCAATCAATATGTTGATAAGCCTATCCCTCAAGATTACACGGTAAAGTTTGTCGATTATGATTGGAGTATCTCAAATTCAACAGGCCAGGAATAAACCGGGCTGCCTCTTGCATAAGCGTTAAAGCCCATTATTCACAGCGACCTGCCTGCCTTTGGCTAGACGTTTGGCTTTACGCTTTTGCAGCCAGCGTAAAATACCGGTAATAAACAACACAGCGGGCACTAAGCCCAGCACACACCAAAGCATCCGGCCAACCGGCCCTAGCGCTTCACCCGTATGAAGCGGGAATAAAACATTAAAAAAGGTCTCTCCCGCAGTGAACTGATTCGGATCTTGTACCGCTAAAATTTGGCCGCTGTACTGGTCTAGCCAGACTTTGCTGCGCGGCGCGCGCTGGTTGGCTTCCCCTGGTTGCCGCAGGCTAACTGTGTAAACCCCGGCCTTGCCATCGGGCGTGTCGACACTGCGTAACTCAGCTTGCGGAAAAACGCGGGTGGCCAATGCCACCACCTTGGCAATAGCTAGCCTTTGGGCATTTTCTGTATGCGTTGATTTAACGTCTGGGTCTTCTAAAAGTTTCTCTCTAATACTGGAAAAATTGCGTACTAACGGCTTGATATAATCGGCGTAGGCAAATGAGAAACCGGTAAAGCCTAGCATCAGCAAAAAAATAGCTGCGTAAATACCTGCGGTTTTATGCACATCATAATAAAACCGTTCCGGGCTAGATCGCCATTTTAGGGTTAACGCTGATTTTAATTTACCCACGCGCGGCCACCACAAATACAGCCCGGTTAGTGCGGATAAAACCAAAAACAAGCCCAAAAAACATATGCCGTGGTAGCCTATTTGGCCTATGTTTACGCCTAATTTACCCAGCATTAAAGCGGCATGGAGCTCAAAAACCAAAGACCATACGGTTTGTCCCCAATAACTTTCTGCAGTTATCTTGCCACTAAAGGGGTCGATTAAAACACGGAACGGCGCATAAAGCTCATCCGCTGTTTCCACCGGTTTTGGGTATTCTGCCCAAATATAATCCATCCCGTAACCTGGCAAATTAAAACACCATTTACCATTTTTTTCCGGATAAGCTGTAGTCACGCGTTGTACGACGTCATCAAGAGTTACCGTAGATCCTTGGCTTGCAACCTGCACGGCTGGCAAAGCCAGTTCTTCCAGTTCAAACATAAAAACGTTGATAGAACCGGTTACCCCCAAAACAGCAAAGAAAAAACCCAGTGTTAAGCCCAGGTATAAATGCGCCGCCAGCCAAAACCTGCGCAAACGCTGCCGCCAACAACTTTTTTTATTTACAAGCCTAGGCAAAATTAAAACTCCAAACGCACCGAGCCAATTGCGGTTAACGGTGCGCCGGGGTAAATACCTACCCGTGGCGGTGCATTTTGAAATGGGTCGGTGGATTCGTAATAGGTTTTATCCAGTACATTGCGGATATTTAGTTGTGTGATCAAACGCGAACGACCTATTTTATGCGTATAGCTGGCAAACGCATCTAAACGCACATAACCCGGCAATATAAAGGTATTGTCATTATCGCCTTGGCGTTTGCCAACCGCGAATACCCCCAAGCCCAAACCAAAACCCTTGAGGGGTTCAAAATGTTGTATATCGTATTTGAGTGATAAGCTGCCGGAATGCTCAGGCACATTGTTGAGACGGTTACCCTGTAAGCCAGAATAGTCTTTAGTAATACGCGCATCGGTATAGGCATAATTGCCGATTACGCTGACCTCATCGGTAATTTGACCACTTAGGTCCAGCTCTATCCCTTGGCTGCGGGCTTCACCAATGGCAGCACTGGCAAACGGGTCAGAACTCGTAAAATCCCGGGTTAAAACATTTTGTTTCGTCAAATGATAATAAGCCAGGGTTGCTGACAACCGGTGTTCAAAAAACTCCGATTTCAAACCGGCTTCAAATTGTTCGCCAATTTCTGGGTTAATCGTCGCGCCCGTAGCCGTAATGCCATTATTGGCGCCAAATGAGGTTGTCCAGTTACCGTACACACTAAACCACGTCCATGGCTGATAAAGTATCCCCACCCGCGGGCTAAAACCTTGATCTTTGCGGGATGGCAAGGCTGCTTCAGCGGCACCCGCAGTAGTGCCTATGCCTAAGCCGGTTGTTGCCCAATCAAAACGCCCGCCGCCTAAGATATGTAATTTATCCCAAAAGGTAATGTGATCCTGGAAATATAAGCCATACCAATTATCTCTAAACAAATAGTGGTTTAAGCCATCTTCAGAAGGCGTCGCCAAGGCATTGGTGTAAAACGAAGGATCAATCCCATAAACCGGGTTAAAAATATCAATATTCAAACCGGGTATAGGATCTTGGAAGTTTCCAAAGAATTCATAAGTTCCAACCGCCCGCAAATAATCCAAACCAATCAAGGTTTGGTGGCTGATACCCCATAAATTAAATTTTCCGGTTAAATCCAGATTAGTCGTATAGGTTTCATTATTGGAATTTTGCGCAAATATATTGCGCGAATACGTCCGGTTACCCGTACTTGGATCAAAAAACTGTTCTACTGTAAACGCATTGGCAGGTTTAACAGAGGTATTTTTGTCAGACACAAATGAGGCCAAAAAACGATTACGCAGTGTCCAGTTTTCATTTAAGGCATGGGTTAAATTAAAGCCCAGATTTACTTTTGAATTGGTATCAACAGGATCGCCCGGATCGATGAAGGAACGGGTAATTGGTATCGGCGCCGGACGGTTACCGATAGCAAATAAACCCCGGTCAACTTGATAACGCTCATCCAACGCTTCCACATCCAACGCGATTTCCGTGGCAGCGCTGGGCCGCCAAGTTAATGAAGGATTAACCAATACCCGGTCATTAAAATTAAAATCCCGGAATGAATTATTATTTTGATAAGCCCCCGTAAAACGATAGCTTAGCGATTTATCTTGGGTGATAGCGTTGGTAGCATCCCATTCGGTACGATAGAAGTCGTATGAACCGAAACGCTGCTCCACTGAATAATACGCTTCATCACGCGGTTTTTTGGTGACCAAATTGACTATGCCACCAGGTTCAATACGCCCAAATAACACCGCCGCAGGGCCTTTAAGCACCTCGACACGTTCAAGGTTAGCAGAATCATATTGCGCGCCTTCGCCTATACCTAAGCCATTTGAAACCAGCCCATTGCGAAACACGCGGCCATTTCTAAAGCCCCGTATAATAAATGCATTACTCAACCCTAGCGATGACTGCGGACGTACGCTGCTGACATTTTCTAGCGCATCTTTAACCGTCGTGGTTTTTTGGTCACTTAAAACAGCTTTCGGCACCACTTGCACCGACACTGGCGTGTCTAAAATTGGCGTGTTGGTCTTGGTAGCCGTTGCCGAATTGGTGACTGAATACGATTTATTTCTGGGATCATCGGTATTGTTATTATCATAGGGGTCATATTCGCCCTCGACAATAACCGTTGGTAAGGTGGCGTCATTATTATGGGATTCAGGTTTAGGCAGCTCTTCTTGATTGGTGGTTTTTCTAAAATACTGCTTTGGGGTTTCAAGCGTTACCGTGTTGCTATCAACAAAATAAAACGTCATGCCACTGTCCTGCAATAATCGCGATAAGGCTTGTTCCGGCGTCATCGTACCGTCTAGCGTGGTGGAGTTTAAACCACGCACTTTATCGGCAGTAAACAGTATTTTGAGTTTAGAATCGGTGGCAAACAGCAACAAGGCATCCGTCAGCGATTGCGCAGGAATCCGGTAATGTCGTGCACTACCCTCCGCCTGCACAGCACCACTTAGGCAAATACAAAACAGCAAACTTATCCTTAGCGCTAGCATTGAGCCAACTGGGCTTAACGGATGCGGCCTTTGCCTTGCCACACTACCCTGTAGAGGATTACGGCCAAAACGCTGATTCATGTGTTCTCCTAAAGATAAAACGGTTGCGACTATAGCTAACACGTTTTACCCACAAAATTTCATCACTAAATTTTGAAAAAAGTTTTCTGGAGAGCGTTAATGCGTTTTTTTAAAACATTAAATTATTGATTTTGAAGTAATGGCCTAAGCTAAGGCCAGCCTTGTCAAAAATAGGGGGAGGACTTAAGTGGGCAGATTAAGATGGCATTAGCTATTGATGCAACAGCACCCACCAGGGGCCGACACGGGTTTGTTTTAATGCCAATACTTTTTGGATACTAGCTAAAACATCATCTGGATTATCCATAGGGAACACACCAGAGACTTTAAGGTTTTTTAAAGCTTCACCGACAAGATAGATCCTACCCAGCCGATATCGGTTAAGTTCATCGATGAGTTCGCTTAAAGGCCGGTCTTTAACAGATAAATTATGATATTGCCAAGCTGTGGCCTGGGCCAGGTTAACCTCAAACGGCGGCTTTAGGCCGGCGCTGTTTTGGTATAGCCATTGCTGTCCAGCTTGTACGGTGAATTGGGCGGGCAACTCATCCTCAGCAATATTATTTTCGAGGGGCCTACGCACATTTACAGCGTGCTCCTGCACGGTCACGCTAATATCGCCAGTGTCTTTTTGGTAAACCTCAAACACCGTGCCCAAAGCCTTAACCTCCAGGTTGCCCACCTTAACCACAAAAGGCCGTAAACTATCCTCGGCCACATTAACCTTAATTTGGCCATGATGTAGTGTAATTACACGGGTTTGGCTATCAAAAACCACTGAAATTGCCGTGTTGGTATTCAGTAGCAAATGGCTGCCATCGGCCAGTTTAACCTCCTGCAACTGGCCGGTTTGGGTATGGTAGTCGCTCAATAAAGCATCCAACAGACTGGACTGGTTAGGCAATACCATCGCCACTGCCAGCATCCAAGCAGCGGCTAAAAACAAGGGTATCGCCAGCCAGGCTTTCATACTGCGCCTAGGTAATCCCGTGACTTTAGGGTGCGACGTAGTGCGCGGTGGGTTTTGCGCTAACACCGAGGACTGGGGCACTTGTTCAGCTAGGACCATTTCATTAAAACAACGTTCGGCATTTGCGAACGCATCAACGTGTTCGACACTGGCCGATAACCAATCCGCAAATTCATGTGTTTCTGCTTCTGTCAACTCACCAGCCCGCAACCTTACTAGCCATGCCACCGCGGCATCGCTAGCATCGTCCGTTGGCGTTTCTTGAATTAGGTAAGCCATAAGCATCCCAAAAAAACACTGGCCATAGTATATATGACGGTTAAGCTAGCAAATCTTTTGCTGCTTGCTAAAAAAAATCGGTAAGTCCTCATTCGGGCTTGTCCATGCGTTTCATGCAATGGTTGATGGCTCGGGTCAAGTGCTTATAGACCATAGAAACGGAAATACCCAGGTGCGTGGCAATTTCTGAATAAGTCATCCCGTCTATACCATGCAGGCGGAAAGCAGTCCGGCACTCCAAGGGTAGCTCATCTAAGACCGCATGAAACTGGCTTAAACGCTGGCTATCCATAGCCATTTGCTCAGGCCCAGGTGCCATGCTAACGCTAATGTCAGCAAGCAGGTCAGGCTCTATGTCTACTGTTAAATTTTCCCTTACCTTAACTTTACGATGGTAGTCAGTAGCCAAATTTAGCGCTATCCGGTAGGCCAATGCCCGGGCGTTATTAGGGGGTTTCTCCTTTACAAATTCGTGTAGTCTTAAAAACGTCTCTTGTGTCAGATCGGCCGCCGCTTCCGGGCATTTGGTCCGTCCTGTCAAAAAACGCAACAATTCTTGGGCCAGTGCTTCGTTCCAATATAAAGCGATGTCGGTGGAGGGTTTAGTCATATTGAATAGGTCGTTTTTGGGACGGGTAAGCGTTTTGCATTATCCAAAGAAATCCGCAAGTAAGCTATAAACATTTATGGAAAACCGGCAGATCATAGCTATTCTGCCCATAGCCTGTTATGGGTAGCAACGCCGCTTTATTTCTTTAAAAAAACCAGCTTCCCAAAAACTTCCCGCTAAACTATAAAGAAAAACCGTATTCCCATAGGCTTTAGAGAAAGTCTTATAAGTCTTTAAAATAAAATGCTGTCCATTATAGATAAATCGAGTTTGCCCCAGCAAAATAATCTACGGCTACCTAAATCACCCGCTAAGCCAAATTTGAAAGCAAGACCCGGAGTGCATGATTTTTGTGATTTATATAAATTAATGGCATGAAACAACCTAAACTTGGATCCAACATGCCCAATCCCATAAATATCCCTATTTTACAGACTGAAAGCGATCCGCGCTGGCTGGCTATCATTAGCCGCGATGCGAATGCTGATGACCAATTTTTCTATTCCGTGGCAAGCACCGGTGTTTATTGCCGGCCATCATGCCCGGCGCGCACTGCCAAACCAGAGCATGTGCGTTTCCACCTTAGCCGTGAGGATGCCGAAGCGGCTGGCTTTCGGCCTTGCAAGCGTTGTAAGCCGGATCAGCCTAGCCTGCGTGCACAGCATATTGATAAAGTTACCACGATTTGCCGTTTGCTGGAAACCACGGAAGACGCGCTAAGCCTTAGCGAACTAGCGGCTATTGCTGGCCTTAGCCGGTTTCATTTTCAGCGGATTTTTAAGTCACTAACCGGCTTAACTCCTAAAGCTTATAGCTTAGCGCAGCGCAACAATCGGGTGCGCAAACAATTATCTGAAAGCCCCTCCGTTACCGCTGCGATCTATGCTGCCGGCTATAATGCCAACAGCCGTTTTTACGAACAGGCCCCGCAATTGCTAGGTATGACTGCTCGTGATTACCGCGCTGGCGGCAGCAATAGCCAAATTCGTTTTGCCCTAGGTGAATGTTCGCTTGGTGCTATTTTGGTGGCCGCCAGCACTATCGGTATTTGTGCTATTGCGTTAGGAGACGATCCGGAGATTTTGGCCTGGGAACTACAAGACCGTTTCCCGCAGGCTGAACTAATCGGCGGCGATAGCGAGTTCGAACAATGGGTGGCTAAAGTGGTCGGTTTTGTCGAAACCCCAGCCATAGGCTTAGATTTACCGCTGGATGTGCGCGGGACTGCATTTCAGCAGCGGGTTTGGCAAGCTTTGCAGCAAATTCCGGTGGGTGAGCAAGTGACTTACGCCGATATGGCCCAGCGCATAGGAGCACCTAAAGCCTTTCGCGCGGTCGCCAGCGCTTGTGCCGCCAATACCTTGGCCGTGGCGATTCCCTGCCACCGGGTCATACGCACCGATGGTGGCTTGTCTGGCTACCGCTGGGGGGTGGCGCGTAAGGCCGAATTATTACGGCGGGAAAAACCAACATGAACAGCCCAGTATTAACCTGTCTTTTGCCACTGCCTGCAAATTATCGGACACAGACATTTTTATCTTTCCACAACCGGGACGCCTTGGCTATTGCTGAAACAGTGACCGCCAATCAATTACAAAAAGCTATTGTCTGGCTAGGTTCACCAGCTTGTTTAAGTTTCCGGTTATCGCCTAAGATTGCAGAGGTTGGACTAAGCATCGATAATCCGCCAGACACCTTGTCAGCTGCTGAATTAACGGCACTGGCAACGCGCATGCTTGGGCTAAACCAGCCTATTGATGATTTTGAAGCAAACTTCCGGCTACATGCCCAGCTTGGGACGCTCATACAAAGGCAAGCAGGGTTGCGGGTACCCGCTGCCGCATCTGTGTTTGAAGCCATAAGCTGGGCAATTACCGGACAACAAATCAGCGTTACCGCTGCAATCACCATACGCCGTAAGTTTATTCAGTTATTTGGCTTACGCCATTCTTCCGGCTTATATTGTTATCCTGACGCTAAACAAATTATGGGTTTAAGTATTAATGACCTGCGTCAGGCTGGCTTCTCGCAGCGTAAAGCGCAAACTTTGTTAACCTTGGCGCAGATGGCAGCTTCCGGTGAATTGGCTTTGGGACAAGCTTGGGAAGTACCGCCAATAGCGCACATTCAGCAACAATTAGTGAAAATTAGCGGCATAGGCCCATGGACACTTAATTATGCACTTTTACGCGGTTACGGTTGGTTAGACGGCTCATTACACGGTGATGCTGCTGTCCGCCGCGGATTACAGACTTTATTAAAGTCACTCACGCCTATCGATGAAAAGCAAACCCAACTATGGCTAGAAGACTTTACGCCGTGGCGGGCGCTAGTGGCTGCACATTTATGGGAACTGGTCACTAGCGGCGGTGGCGCCCAAACACAATCTTAACACCGCAATTACAACACCACCCTTTCCACTTATGTTTCGAACAATTAACCCCTGCCCACAATTTGCTATGCCAGTGGCTTTATCTTAAAACGATGAGCGCCAATTTGAGCTAACATCACCAAAAGTACGCTACCAAACAGCCATACAGAAGCTGGCAAAGGCACTGGTGAGTAATCAAACCCACTACTTGTGGTGATGTGGCTACGCGGATCCACCGCACTCAAAAAAATTCGACCTGTATTGGCGTAATTGGCAATAGCGTCACCGAAAAGATTTCTGTTTGGATCGCTATTTGCTGCAGCGAGGGTGGTTAAAAAACCAGATAACGTAATATCGACAAAATTAGGCACAACAACAGTGATTTTGCCAGTACAGTTGTCAAAACCTGGACACTCAATCGCCAGTGGCGAACCGATGCTCTCGCTCGCATTGACCGTAAATTTATTACCAAGAAAATCAATTGCGGTGCCGCCAGCAACACTTGCCAAGCCTTGAAGAGCACCGGTAAGTTTAAATTCTAAGTTCACCTTAGACGTTAATCCTGGCCCAAAAACAGAAAAAGTATCGGTAAATTCCGCCCTACTCGTGCCAGCCACACCGAAATTGTTACCATGAAAACGGCCAATAAAATAACCCGCACTGGCAAACGATTTTAATACGCCAGGGCTGGCGCTGGCTGAGCTTATGGCCTGCCGTCTAAACAACAAGCCAGAATCTGTTTCAGCATCAAACGCTTGATCAAAAATTGACGCATTAGCCTGTGAAGCCGAGTTGATATGACTGATGCTTTGGTCATCTGACATGATGACAAACGGCGATAATCGCGGAAAGGCGCTGCCACCAACTACAGCAGTTGCTGAGGCAGATGTTGTAAACGCAGCATGTAGCGCAGGTGACACGCCAATCAATAAACTGAATAGTAAGACATAAAGCTTCATGATGACCTCTTAAAAGGATAATTTGTTTACTTAAGCACGCTAACCAATTGCCTTATCGCACAAACAGCTGGCACCAACCTCAGATATATTCAATAGGCTACGGCATAAACCTTACACGTCTAATACTCAGGCCTTAGGTTGAGTTGGTAATTCCAACCCAAAAAAAGCCCTACGCAAACCCAAAGTAAGCAAATGTTGCCACCGTACCCTGTGTCACGTCCTGTGCGCCGCTTGGCATTTAGCTTTGTTAATCTGCAAAATTTATAAGAACAGGCTGGCTTTCATATTTTGGTATTTAAAAAAGATACCAAAATGTACCACCAAAAAAGTTACCTGTCTATCGCTGTGACAGTTTTGTGAAGTTTAATTTTTAAACCTTAAATATCAGTTGTATTGGTGCCTAACCACTAACTGACTCGCACCAGCAAAAGACAAGGCATAAAGCATAAGAGGGGGGGTAAATGGCTTTGTTCTTTCAACCAATCAGAGTAGCGGTCGGATTAGCCTAGCGTAATCCGACAAATCCACTAGACCTATGCACTAAGCGGCTGTTTTTTTTCTTTAGGCAAAAAACAGTAACGGACAACGTTGTGGATGATAAATAATCGGTTTGTTTTATCTAAATGGTTTGCACTACAAAGCCGTAGACTGGTCGGGTGACGCTAGGCTAAGCTGACCTACAAGGTCAGTAAACATGATCAAAACGGCTTTTTCTCAATAAGGTTACAAAGCGGGTCATCACCATGATCCCCACTCAGGGAACTCCATTGCAAAGCAAGTGCGTTAATTTGATCCAATAACGCTTCTAACTCATGACCGCGTTTTGTAAAACTGTAAGACACTTTGGGTGGGATGGTGGCTTCTTGTTCGCGGACTAATATCCCAACCTGTTCAAGCATACGCAGCCGTTCAGTTAAAACTTTGGCGGAAATGGACGGCATTTGCTTTTTCAATTGCCCAAAACGCAAGGTGCCATTGATGCGGATTAACCACAAAATATAGGTGGTCCAGGGCCCGGTCAGCAGGCTCACTAAGCCATGCATAGGGCAGCGCATGGCGCTGTAATCGCGGATGTCAAAAGTTACCAGTTGTTGGCTTGTTGTTTTCATAGTCACTTATTAGTAATTAGTTACTTTATTGTACCTAGTTGATTATAGTAACTAGTGTCTTAAAATGATAGTGCCTAGGCAAAACCTAACTTTAACCTTCAAATAGGAATGCATTATGAAACTTTACTACTCCCCTGGCACTTGTTCACTAGCCACACACATTGTGTTAAACGAAGCCGGTTATGCATATGAGTTGGTCAAGGTGGATTTAAAAACCAAAACCACTGAAAACGGTAACGATTTTACCTTGATCAACAGTAAATCCAGTGTGCCCGTACTGGAGCTGGACAATGGTGAAGTTATTACTGAAGTTGTGGCTATTGTTCAATACCTGGTCGACCAACAAGCTGAAACGCCACTTGCGCCTAAAGCAGGCACTTTAGAGCGCGCCCGCTTGCACGAATGGCTAAACTTTATAGCCACGGAAGTGCACAAAACATATTCCCCTATATTTCATGCTGCCCAAGTCGGCAACCAAGCGCGGGATTACTCTGTACAAAAACTCAAAGACGCATTCGATTTCGTCGCTGCCCGCCTAGAGGGCAAAGCCTTTTTAATGGGCACGCAATTTACCATTGCTGATGCTTATCTATATACCACGCTAAGATGGCATAAAGGTATTAACTTTGATCTTTCCAATTGGCCGGTATTGCTTGATTATATGCAACGCATTGCGCTACGGCCTAAAGTTCAAGCTACCTTAATGGCGGAAGGCTTGCTGGATAAAAAAGCGGCATAAGTTGCCTAACTCGCCATTAGCGCTGACAATTAGTGCAGCCAGATTGGGTTTTCACTAAACTTTTTAGGCCTGAAAAACTTTACCTAACTGTAACCGTTACACTGCGAATTACCCGCTTTGGGAAATTCGCAGTGCCAACCTGATCCGTTTAACATCTTAGATAGCTAATCTAACCGTATGCAACAGCTCTGCCTTTAATGCTAAAAGCCAGCTTACCGGATTAAATTTAAAAAACGCCACAACTGTTCCAGATTATTCAATACACTGGCAAACAGAAATAAGCGCCACAAACCAAACAGTAACTGGGGAATTAGCAGGTGCACTTGAAATCGTTTGATATTTTCTCATAACCCGGGCATAAAACGGCTAGCGGGCACGTAGCTCTTGTCTTGCGGCGCAAATGTAGACGTTTTATATGATTGAATAAATATAGCGTATGGGCTATGCTCCACCAGCATAATGTCCTACAAACATGACGGCCATTCCAATACCATCTTTCAAAAGCGCACCTCTGATGTGACACCAAAGCACGGCTTTAGGTGGCTAACGGATTTGCCAGGCAGCGCCCCCTAATTAAACCTACTCAAGAGGTAACCATGACCAACACAACTATGGGGCTAGAAGAGCTCCTCATGCAACGCTCCCTGACTGACGTGCAGCTGCAGGAAGCTGCCGAGGCTGCTGCAGATTTTCGGATTCTTCCTGATGCTGCTGTCATCAAAATAGGCGGGCAAAGCATCATCGACCGCGGACGAACCGCCGTTTATCCCTTATTGGACGAGATTGTCGCTGTCCGCAAAACACACAAACTGCTTATCGGAACTGGTGCAGGCACCCGCGCCCGGCATTTGTACTCTATTGCCGCAGGGCTAAACCTACCAGCCGGCATACTCTCGCAGCTGGGCGCTTCGGTAGCCGACCAAAACGCGGCTATGTTAGGGCAATTACTTGCCAAGCACGGCATCTCTGCGGTTACCGATGCAGGTCTTTCCGCCGTACCGCTATATCTCGCTGAAGTACACGCCGTCATCTTTAGCGGCATGCCGCCCTATAACCTTTGGATGCGCTCTTCCCCAGAAGGTGTGATTCCACCCTACCGCACCGATGCCGGCTGCTTCCTAGTCGCCGAGCAGTTCGGCTGCAAGGCTATGATTTATGTCAAAGATGAAGACGGCCTCTATACCGCAAACCCTAAAACTTCAAAAGACGCTACCTTGATCCCAAAAATTACCGTTGACGAAATGAAGGCAAAAGGATTGCACGACTCCATTCTTGAATTCCCGGTACTGGACTTGCTAAAAACCGCCCGCCACATCAACCAAGTACAAGTAATCAATGGCCTGATCCCAGGCAATCTTACCCGCGCGCTCAACGGTGAGCATGTAGGCACCCTCATTACTGCGAATTGAGATTTATCCTATGTCTGATACGACCCACACAATAAAACATGTTGCTTCTCCACTAGCTCGCCAAACCCTCTTGGACGGTGATCTCACCCGCCCAGTGGCTGGACGGCTCCCTATCCGCCTTTTGCCCTGGCTGCAAGTTGTTAAAATCGGCGGCCGTTCAATTATGGACCGTGGCGCAGAGGCTATCCTGCCCATTGTTGATGAAATCCGCAAACTGTTACCCGAACACCGATTGTTAATCCTGACTGGCGCCGGTATCCGTGCCCGTCATCTTTACGGTGTTGGCCTGGACCTCGGCTTGCCGGTCGGCTCACTGGCACCGCTAGCTGCAAGCGAGGCTGGCCAAAACGGCCATATATTAGCCTCAATGTTAGCGGCAGAAGGCGTTTCCTATATTGAACACCACACCATTGCCAGCCAGCTTGCCATACATTTGTCTGCCGCCCGCGCCCTAGTGGGTAGCGCCTTCCCGCCATACCACCACCACGAGTTTCCGATTTCCCGTATTCCTACCCATCGCGCCGACACTGGCGCATTCTTGCTTGCCGATGCGCTGGGGGCAGCAGGGCTTACTATCGTGGAAGATGTCGACGGCGTTTATAGCACAGACCCCAACGGCCCGGATAAAGCACAGGCACAGTTGCTTTCTGAAACGACTGCCGCCGACCTTGTTAAATTCACCGACACACTGCCATTCGACCGCGCACTCCCCGAAGTAATGTTAACAGCACGCCACCTTCAGCATGTGCGCGTAGTGAACGGCCTGGTGCCAGGCCGATTGACCGCAGCACTACGTGGCGAGAATGTCGGAACACTTATCCATACGCGTTCACCCGCTGTTTGATAGCAGACATGGAATGGGCTAGGATAAATAAATGGTTCCGACCTTGTACAGCACTTGCCAACATTCAGGTATAAAAGACAGCTGTTACTCTGCATCGGTTTTCAGCAGCTGAACTTAAGGGGCAAGCGGTAAAAATTAATACGATTTTTGCAATAGAACCAGAAAAGACAAGCTGACAGACTTATATATAAAAGCCGATAATCTTTTAGTTATCGGCTTTTATAACAAGCTTGCTTTGATACTAAGCATGTTGATGATTGCGGTTTTTTGAATTATTGGATCTTTTTGCTGCTATAAGGCCATCAATTGATGCTTTAATAGCATGACTTTCTTGGCTTTCTAATCTACGCCGAATTGCTGTCGCAATTGAACGAAAGACATCGTTTGAGCAGGGCTTGTTATGCAATAATTTAACATTGTTAGAGAACCAATCAAGCCCATGTAGTTTAACCAATACAGCAAACAGCTCGTCGGCGTAAGATTCAGATATAGAAATAACATTAGTTAAGTCTATTAATCGAAGGGGTCAGACTCGATTGATTGTCGATTACAGGTCCGTGGACTTTATTTTCAATCGTGTCTGACCCCTTCGATACATTGATTTGCTTGATTTGCAGTGGCTTCGAAAACATACGTCGGAACCCGTAAACGGTTCCGACTTACGGGTTATAATATTTTAAAATAAGAGATCGCATATAATTTACAACGCTTAGTTCGTTTTCAAAGACCTTACCAATTAATATTTCTGGATCATCAGCCACGATACATGTGATATCGATATTCAGTTGATCGGAACTATGCATATGATGAAGGTCATTTCCAGTTTTATCAGTATTTAGAAATGTAGGGTATAGATTATAAAAATTAGAAGTCCATACTCTAGCGCGGTAATTTTTTGGGATATCTAAAGACTCGAATACCTCAATACGAAAGGATAATTGAACATCGTTATTATGTCCCAAAAATTCATATGTAGACAAAAGTCGAAATAATTCGTTTTCCAATTTTGCTTTTCCTAATACTTGTTAACTAAAACCTGATCATAATCCATGATTTCCGGGTACATGATCAACTTCTTGAGGACAAATATCAGCATCTAGAATTCTAGTGATTTTAGTGATTTTAGTGATACCAAAGCCAGTTTTGCACTCGTACGTACATTGAACTTTTCCTTCTGGAATCCAAGGAAACTTACCTTTACCTAGCCCACCGGGACGCTGTATCTGTAACTGGCATTTTTTGGGCTTATCAGGCTCAGTTGGACACATATTTGAAATAGCATCTCCGATAACTGCCCCGATTACCTCCCCATCAACCGCGCCTTGTGCAGCACCCATTGCAGCACCGGCGAGTGTACCACCACCCGGTAAGGCTAATGTCCCACCGGCACCGCCAGCTAAACCACCAAGTATGCCCCCTATACCACCGCCAATAGTGCCACCTGTGGCAGCTCCTTCTGGTGTTAATCCATAAGAGTCAGTATAACTTAAGGGGTTATTTAGAACATAAGCATACGGATTCAACCCACCTTGCAGGCCAATCGGGTCGACACTGATATAACGCCCTGTGTTCGGATCATAATACCGATTCCAGTTGTAGTGCAAGCCGGTTTCAGCATCGTAGTACTGGCCGGGGAAGCGCAGGTTGATCTGAGTGGTCTGTCCGTTGCCGTCGGGGTCTGGGTTGGCGGGGTTGCTGCCGAAGGCGTCCTGCGGCCAGGCCCAGACCACGGTGCCGGCTTGGTTGCGGGCTGCGCGTGGGCTGTTTAAGGGGTCGGCCTGGAGATAGTAGGGCTGGTCTTGGCTGCCCGTGCTGTCGATGACGGTGAGCGGGATGTCCGCTTGCCAGAGATAGGATTTTTGTAGGGCGCCATTCGTGCAGGCTTCAGCCAGCAGGTGGCCGGCCTGGTCGTAAAAGAACAAGGTGGTGCTGCCATTGATTCAATGGATTTTGTTTGGCAGCACTAAAAGCATTACGCAATGTCTTTTAAGTTAAGTTAGTAATAAGGCATCTTGATAAGTTTTAGCCGATCAATAAATCCCGTCTTTTAGCAACTGGTCCAAATAGCCAGCTGTCGGATACGTTGGCCTGTGGCCGCAAAAATGGCGTTGAGCTCAATCGAGAGCTGACCCCTTTGATAAATTATAGGTAAAGCTGTTTTAACCGAAGCAATAGCTATAAAATTGGCTTGTGTTTTAGGATCGACAGCTGCCTTTTGGCTTACTAGAGAAACTAAATACCGGGAAAAATTGGAACGATTCGATGCCAATTATTAACATCTGTATGATTATTGATATTTTCGTGTATTGTTCTTAAGCATGTTACTGAATTGATATAATATTTTTTGTGTTAGAAGAACAATAAAAAAAATCGAGGCTTATATGAAACGAGAACCCGTTGAAGGCATCCAGCCTGAAATTTTTCGATGGGCAAGGCAAACGATTGGCTTGTCAATAGACGATGTTGCTCGAAAACTTAATCGTCCATCAGAAGAAATCGAAGCATGGGAATCGGGACAAGGCGCTCCAAGTTACACACAATTGGAAAAATTGGCTTATCAGGTCTATAAACGTCCTTTAGCAGTATTTTTTTTGCCGAAACCACCTGACGAAATCACACCAGACCGAGAATTCAGAACCCTTCCTGAGTTTGATTTAGAAAGCTTATCGCCTGACACTTATATTCAAATTCGTCGGGCACATGCTTATCAAATTGCTTTGGATGAGCTTTTCAACGGGAGGAATCCTGTTGAAAAGCCTATTTGGGAAAGCATTAGTCTTTCTCCTAATAAGCCCATTAACAAGCAGGCTATCAATATTCGAGAATTCCTTGGTATACGTATGGATCTGCAAATGTCCTGGTCAAGTGATGACGTTGCGTTAAAACAGTGGCGGCAAGCAATTGAAGAGTCTGGGGTTTTTGTCTTTAAAAACAGCTTCAAGCAAAAGGATATTTCCGGTTTTTGCCTAAGGGACAAAAATCTGCCAATTATATACGTAAACAATGGCACAACAAAGACACGCCAAATATTCAGTTTGTTACACGAATTAGCGCACTTGCTTATGAACATTAATGGGCTCAGTAAATTCGATACCCGGTATATCGAAAAATTGCCAAGCAGTGAAAAAAAGATAGAGCAATTTTGTAATACTATTGCTGCCGAAACATTAATTCCAAGTGACGACTTTGTGCTGCAAACATCACAATTGCCTCACAATGTTGAATCTGTATCTGATGAACGATTCTCTGAAATCGCAAACCGATACAGTGTAAGCAGAGAAGCCATTTTGCGGCGGTTTCTGGATCAAGGTCGTGCAAGTGATCATTTTTGCAAACAAAAAGCAAAATTCTGGGAAAATCAAAAGAAAACTGGTAGCGGTGGTGATTGGTATGCGTCTCAAAATGTGTATTTGAGCCATCGCTTTTCTACTGAAGTTTTTAGCCAATATTATCGCAGTCAAATCAGTATGGAGCAGGCCTCAGACTTACTTGGAATAAAAGCTAAAAATTTTGCTGGCCTTGAGCATAAAGTATTACAAGGAGCTGCCATTGCATGATTTATGTCTTTGACACCAGCTCCCTAAGCAAGTTGAAACACTTTTACCCCGGAGTATTTAAATCAGTATGGAATGGATTGGATGATCTGGTTAAACAAAAACAGCTTATTTCCACCAAAGAAGTATGGAAAGAAATGGAACGAGGTAATCCAGACCAATACACCAATGAATGGCTAAAAGGCCGCAACAAAATTTTTACTATCCCCAGTGCAGCAGAATTAAGGTTTGTTGCTGAAATTTTTAAAATCGCCCATTTTCATGCGCTTATTGGCGAACAACAACGGCTAAAAGGAACGCCAGTGGCCGATCCGTTTGTGATTGCTTGCGCCAAAATCAATGAGGGAACAGTTGTAACCGAAGAGCAATTTAAACCGAATGCCGCCAAAATACCAAACGTTTGCCAGCATTTCCAAATACCTTGCATTGATCTGGAAAAGTTTATGCAACAACAGAGTTGGAGTTTCTAATAATGGTTAAAACCAAACTGGAATTAACCTGGATCGGTAAGGATAAAAGGCCGAAGCTAGAGCCGCGTATCTTATTAGAAAACCAAATTTGGGGTCAAGTCTTTCAGCCATTCATATTCATGTCAGTTCTTATTGGCCTTTCGGCTGATAGTCGAATATCGAAGGGGTCAAATATCAAAATTCCAAATATCAAAGCATCAAAGGGGTCAGACTTCAATACTGCTACCTGAAATACAATAATATGCTTAAATACAATAATATGCTTAAAAACATAGAGATGCCTATATTTATGAAGGTTAAACTTTGAGTTGTTATAGGATAAAATTGAAATTCCTACACTTCAATATCCACCCAAAGCTTAACCGCTATCAATTTTATGCGACTATCAGCCAACCCGCAAATCACCCGTTTCAAAAAAGCGTTCCTGCAAATCCAACAATTGCCTTTCAAGGATTTTTTTCCCACTGACGCCATTGCTGAAATTATCGCCCATACCCGAGGTAGGCGAGGCTCAGTCTTTACACCCTTAGTCACCCTCAAAACCTTTATATTCCAGGTTTTAAGTAACGGCGGCCCATGCGCCAGGCGGTTAAAAACGTGGGGATGCGTCTGCACCAGCAAATGCCAAAAGCTTGGCTATGGCAAGATTACCGCGTTGTCTTACTTGACGGCACAACGCTCCTGATGCCGGATACCGCCGATAACCAGCGGGTTTTTCCGCAACAAAGCCATCAAAAACCCGGCTTAGGTTTTCCGATTGCCCGCTTAGTCGGGCTAGTTTCGTTAGCCGCGGGCACGGTGCTGGATTATCAGCTGGCGCCCTACCAAGGCAAAGGCAGCGGGGAGACCTCACTGTTTGCCCCATTAATGGGCTCACTGGCCCCCGGCGACCTGTTATTGGCTGACCGGTATTATTGCACGTTTGCCATCATTGCCTTGCTACAAGCGCAAGGTATCCCGGTCCTGATGCAAAACCATGCACAAAAGAAAACCGATTTTCGGCGTGGTAAAAAGCTGGGCCAGCGCGACCACGTAGTGGCTTGGCAAAAGCCCAAGCGTAAACCGGTTTGGCTGTCTGGGCAGGCGTACGCCGAATTACCGCAAGAAATAGGGGTTCGGGAATTTGCGGTGGCAGGCCGGGTCTATATCACAACGTTGGCGGCAGATAAAACCTGCCCTAAACAAGAATTGGCGGCTTTATACCAAAGCCGCTGGAAAATTGAACTCGATTTCCGCACCTTGAAAACCCATAGGGGGATGGACATGTTACGCTGTAAAACGGCGAAAATGGTGAAAAAAGAAATCGCAGTCAATTTACTGGCTTACAATTTAATCAGGGGCAATATGGCTCAAGCGTAAGCGTACAACCCGACCGCGTTGATTCAGAGCTTGTTATGTTTAACGGTTTCAAGAAATGCCGGATCTAGGGGCAGCAGTTCATCAATGCGGCTGTTGGGCCAGGTGGGCAGTTTTTCCAA
>JBAZXA010000005.1:0-276197 GCA_041660045.1 Methylococcaceae bacterium
TTGTTTAGGGCAGGTTTTATCTGCCGCCAACGTTGTGATATAGACCCGGCCTGCCACCGCAAATTCCCGAACCCCTATTTCTTGCGGTAATTCGGCGTACGCCTGCCCAGACAGCCAAACCGGTTTAAGCTTGGGCTTTTGCCAAGCCACTACGTGGTCGCGCTGGCCCAGCTTTTTACCACGCCGAAAATCGGTTTTCTTTTGTGCATGGTTTTGCATCAGGAGCGTTGTGCCGTCAAGTAAGACAACGCGGTAATCTTGCCATAGCCAAGCTTTTGGCATTTGCTGGTGCAGACGCATCCCCACGTTTTTAACCGCCTGGCGTATGGCCCTTAACGGCAACCGGCTGCGGGCTTTGCAGTAGGGCCCCGTGTTGACCGAGTTTGCCGGTTGGCCTTGGCTTAAACGTTCAGCCAGTACATACCCCACCGCCCGCTGGCACGAACCGTCGTTACTTAAAACCTGGAATATAAAGGTTTTGAGGGTGACTAAGGGTGTAAAGACTGAGCCTCGCCTACCCCGGGTATGGGCGATAATTTCAGCAATGGCGTCAGTGGGAAAAAAATCCTTGAAAGGCAATTGTTGGATTTGCATGAACGCTTTTTTGAAACGGTCGATTTACGGGTTGGCTGATAGTCGCATAAAATTGATAGTGGTTAAGCTTTGGGTGGATATTGAAGTGTAGGAATTTCAATTTTATCCTATAACAACTCAAAGTTTAACCTTCATAAATATACATATCTCTATGTTTTTAAGCATATTATTGTATTTCAGGTAGCAGTATTGGGGTCAGACTCGATTGATTATTAATTTCTTGCGCCGCCGCCCGTTTCTAGCCTCTTTCTTGACAGAATTAGGTTTGACTTCTAGTTTTAATAAGGCTTGTTCGATTTATTTTTTTTGATCAGAAGGCCGTGCGAGATGGACTACTTAAACCTTCTCATATTTTGATCAGCAAAGGTTTTGGCTGTCCAATTTTAAATCACCGATATGCTCGTGCATAAGCCAAAGCCTTCGGTAATGCCGCCAGCATCTTTTGTTCTCAAATCCCAACCAATCTTTATGAGGTAGTAATGAAAAAATTTCATCATGTACTTTTAGCTGCGCTGATTACCACGACAATGTTATGCACTTCTACCGCTTTTGCCGGTAAAAAATCTACCTGTAAAATCGACGGCACAGTCAGTTATGTTTATACCGGCACTACTTTTTCGCCATCCGGTAATATCCAGTTTTCGGAAGCCGGGATTTTGGACATTAATACAGATAACAGCGTTAACGGTGAAGGTACTATTACTTTTGAATTTCCTAATTTCAACGGCCAAGGCCCGTTATGGCTTTTACTGCATGAAGTCCAAAGCAATGGCAGTATAACTCAGGAACCGTTAAATCCGTGTGTAGGCGCCGCCGATTTTTTTGCCACCGGCACCGTGGTCAATTCATCTAACCCTAATATTGTGCCGCTGGGATTTGTGTTGTATTCGGATGCTAAAAGATCGATCAGTTTCACTGCCGCATTGAAAGGCTCGGCAGTTAATCTTATTAGCACGTCACCGGGTACGGTCGCATCTGGCACTGGCTTTAAACAATAAACGAAAGCCCCCTTCTAAAGCCGTGTATTTATATTGATTAGGACAGGCGCTCTGGGGCGCCTGTTTTTTTGAATCCAATAGGCCAACCCGAATGGCACTTACTTAAGCTTTTTCGGATGGACATAACTTTTGACATCGACCCTGGCTTCAGCCCTTGTTTTGGTTAATAAAGGATAGGGCTTGGGCCGTCGTTTGACAGCCCAAGGCTCAATTCGTCCAGGTCGGTTCCCAAAAGTATGTTCAGCGGCTAATAACAGAAGCCCCGTGACAAGCTCCGCTGCATCCGTTCGCTGCCAACCAAGCCAGAGCTAGCGTGCATGTTTTAAGCTGATCGTACGTGGCAGTATATCGGCCAGCAATGCTGATTGAATCAAAGGCAAATCATAATTTAAGGGGATTATGACTCGATTGCTCATATTGAAGGGGTCAGGCTCGATTGAATTTAAAGTCATCGGTTTATGTTCAACAATCAATCGAGACTGACCCCTTGATTAGATAAAACCTGCCCTAAACAAGAATTGGCGGCTTTATACCAAAGCCGCTGGAAAATTGAACTCGATTTCCGCACCTTGAAAACCCATATGGGGATGGACATGTTACGCTGTAAAACGGCGGAAATGGTGAAAAAAGAAATCGCAGTCAATTTACTGGCTTACCATTTAATCAGGGGCAATATGGCTCAAGCAGCCATTCTAGGCAACAAAATTCCGCGGCAAATCAGTTTTAGGTCGGCAGTACAGTTTATCAGTGAAATAACCACTGATTTTTTAAAGAGGAACGGTAAAACCTTACAAAGCCTATTGCTGGGGATACTGAAAGCAATTGCTTCGGTCCCGATTGGGCGGCAAAAGCGAAAAAGGCAACCCCGGGCGGTAAAACGAAGACCCAAGGCCTATCAATTACTCACGGTGCCAAGGTATGAAGTTGTAGTATAACTCTATGTATTTAATAGATAATTCTGTTCAGGTAGCAGTATTGGAGTCGGACTCCTTCGGTTTTTTGATAGGTTATTGATGCACAACCTTCTCTTATAGTATACCCGACAGTTTCTTGCCTAGCTTGAATTCTAATGCAGCTTTGGCCGCTCCATCAAAGCCTGGAAATAGCGTTGCCGCAGATATACCAAATTTTGAGCACCTAAACATAAGGTCTCCTGCTAAAGCCGCAGGAAGAGTTACCTTGTAAGCCACACATTTTTCATTGTCTTCAAAAAGTTGATTTACTGCATCCCTTAGCTCTTCTGATAAAAACGAGGTGTCTCTGCTCATACCACTATGCTGCCGATAAATTAAAAACACTCCCTTTTGGGCAGCAAGGTTATTACTAGTACTCCCAGGAAGCGAAACATATTCAAGCTTTCCATCAAGCATTCTTAGCATTTCTGAGTCAAGAACCCAAACGGAAAGTTTTTCTGGAATTTTATCTAAACTCAAAACTTGTGATGCAGCAAAATAGGCGGCCACAAGCGGACTTTTTGTCCAATCTAGCAGCCTGGTTGGAATTCCATGGTGTTGCGCCAGCGCGATGAATGCAAAGTATTCTTCTGAAGGCCAACCCAAACCGTTTATACCATACCGATTTGTAAATTCAGTGAAGTCCATATGCTTTCTGAATTCTGGCGATTCATTTGGTATCTTAAAACCCATTTCATCTAGATAGTACAGAAAATCACACAACAGAAAGTACTCAAAGAACACAATTTGATCTACTTGAGTGTAATGACCATCGTGGTTTTTATATTTAGTGTTTATTTCTTTACGAAGAACAGATGGGGTTAATGACCATGACGAATCTCCTTGACCTCTAAATATAGGTTTTCTCATGCGATCAATGAAGTTTCCAATTGGAGAAATAATTTCCCAAAATTCGTTGACTGAGCTTGTTTCTATCTCTTGTATTGGCATTTCCTACTTTCCTTAGTCTCTGATGAAGCCGCTAACTCAAAGCTAAGCCGGCAGCGCGCTTTTTGCGCAGCTCCGCTTGAGCGTAGTTTTTGGCCAGCATTAATTGAGCAAACACCCATTTCACTGCTCTATTTATCTAGCGCTACTGGATAATTTGGATGCTGCGGATTAACGATTAATATTTGTTGTCGTGGATCAACAATTAAATCCATCGCTTCCAAAGGAATAACACCTAACAACGGTCATTACCCAAGACCACAGCTTCAGTGACATCACTACGGTTCTCAAATGCAATCTCAATTGGAGCGATTTTTGGTACTTTACGCTGATGCCCATCGGCAAGCATCACTACTTGTCGGCTCACTTCTCTCGCGTCAAAACCTAATTGTAGTGCAATCTCTTCCGTTACACACATGAACGTTGCCCTAGTGCCTACCTGAGAATTTATTTCAACAGATTGATTATTAAAAAGCCTTGTTAATTTAAGTTTAGCATCGGTTAAACCCATGATGTTTCCTTCACAGCTTATCGAAGGGTCAGACTCGATTGAATTTAAAACCAACGGTCTCTTATCAACAATCAATCCAGACTGACCCTTTGAATGTTGAGGGTATATTCACAACTTGCATTTCTTTCATTAAAGTTTTCATTTATTTATGCCTAAGAAAGGGACTTTTCTTTTAAGCCGACCTATCAAATTTACTGGTATCATCGGCTATGTTTTCGGTTGGGCATTACTCTCATCGGCTATATCGGTCCAATTGATTTGCGGCTGTGCCAGCAAAGCCAGACAATGAAGTTTTATACTCTCGCAAATACTGTGCAAAGGTAAGTGACTTAAATTCTTGGTATCGAATGGATTCTGTAGCTCAATACCAATTCTGTCTAAAGACAACAATGGATAAGCCACTAATAAATAGATAAACACCGCACTGAATCCCAAGTTTTCTATTAATGAAAACGGCAGCAATAATAAGAAAATCAAAATAAAGCGCCTGGCTTTAATGGCATAAACCAATGGCATCGGTGTTTTAAGGATTCTTTCACAGCCCCCAATGTGGTCAATCATTAAAATTCGCTGTCCTTCAATCTTCTCGAAAACAAAACCATCAATATATTGACATCGCCGTGCCTGTTGCAATAATGCCGCTATTTTACCGGCGACAAACAACGGCATGTGACCAGCAGCCTTTAATGCCTCAAGCTCCTGCTGGCTAAGCACATCAGTTAAATCATCTAAGTTTTTGGTATTGCGTAAGGATTCTCTAGTTGCAAAAGAAAATGCAATCGTCCACTTCACCATGTCTTTACGCCACAGGCACGGCTGAGAACCCATGTTCAAAACATCAACATAGCTTAAAGACTCTATGACAATATTTCTGCTTTGATTAACAATGCCGCCCCATAATTTTCTGGCCTCCCACCAACGTTCGTGGCCGGTATTAGTTCGAAACACCAGAACCAACCCCAGTACCACGCCAGTATATTCAAACGGAGTCACTGCAAGATGAGGTAAGGGGCGCCAATATTGATCTAAGGCAACTATTAACAAACTGTAACAAGTCATTAACAGCAGACTTACAAAAATACGTGGTGTTACTGAACCTCGCCACATCAAGGCACCACGCAAAAAGCCGGGTGATTCATCCTTATTGCTATGTAATTGTGTAAAATCTTTCATATTTCTATCTCTTAATGACCAAAATTTTAGAGTTCATTACTAACGCGTTGCTGGCCACAACAAAAAGAAGCGGCTCAAACAGAAGGCCGCATCTTAATCACGACTGAAGAAACCAAACAGAGTAGATAATATGTAGCCATAGAGTTACCAATTTATCAATGGCCAGACGTTGACAGCCACACATTGCCCTAATTTCTTGTAGTAGCATAGATACTCACGATCTTCGGTACCATATGGTTTCTCGATAGATCGAAGTGAGTCCGCGATACAAACCTTAAACTGGGCTGGCTTCGCGCCACTGCACAAGCGAAGATAAGTCGTTAGCACACTGATTGCGTGCGGCCACCAGGGGTTGTGTTATCGATGCAGGCGAAGGGTTGAAGCAACAGGCATCCCCTAAAGCCTTCCTCGTCACGCATCTTTACCTATAAAGTCCGCCAACTACAGCCTATTCCACCCGCATTACCCCCGTTATGCCATACGCCTGTATGGTCGGCTCGTACATGGCTTGTGCAAATATTGGTGGCACGGTAAAAACACCAGCACTGTTGGCTTTTATTTTATAGCTATATTCGGCTACGGCATTGCTGACGGCACCATAGATTAATACCCGGTCCTCGCGCACATCCACGTAGTCGCTTTGCCAGTTGCCGCCGGTGTTTAGCCTATCTTGCCTGTTGGCAGGACTGGTTTCAGTTTCTGAGCCGTCTTGTTCGCTGGCGTCTGGCTGTGCTGCGTTATTTTGCAGCACCACTTCAAAACCTGCCGGTAGTAAATCTTGCACGGCGATGTCACTAATCCAATTGCGGGCTAAGGCGCGCAGGCGGATTTGCACCGTTATTTCTTCTCCCAAGGCGACTTTATCGACTGTTTTACCTTGTGCATTAAGATAATTACGCTGGATTTCTAAACCTTGTTGGCTGGCTTGTTTGGGTAGTTGTTGATCAAAGCCAGATTCGGCAACCGCATAGTATAAGGTTTGCTGGCTAGGCCCACTAAAACGCAAGTTTTTTGTGTCCTCAGGAAATACTGCACGCGCCGCTATTGTTTGCGGTAACGTTAAAGGCTGTTGTTTGCCTTTTTTATCTATTGCTGTAATTGCCATTTGCTTTAGGGTTTGCAGGGGCACAGCATCACTATAGGCTTGGTAAGCCATTAAAAAATAAGCTGATGATAAGGTATTAAAATGGTTTGCTTGCACAGCTTGGGCAATGCCTTGCATAAAGCCTGGCGCTAGTTTTGGTAGCTCATCCGGAAAATGTTTGGCCAGTAAATAGAGTATTTGTGCATCCTTGATCATAGCATCGTAATAATTCTGATACTCATATTCCCCCGCTACTGTACCGAGGTTTTTAAGCGTACTTTGCAGTAACTTTGCCGCGGTTTTTTGCTGCTTTAGCAACTGGTAACTGGCCGCTAAATACATTGCTGTTAAATCCTGCTGCCAGATTTCATCCTGAAAGTTGTTGTTTAGGGATTCACGGATTCCGGCCAACGCGCTGGTTGTGACTAAACCTTGCCGGGTTAGCAAATACGTGGCATAAGCCCTTACCCGCAAACCTTCCAGGGTGTTGCTGGGGCTGATTGCCAAGGTTTGTACATAGCTTAAGGTTTGTTGCAGCATGTCTTCGGGGATTGCTTGGCCGTTGGCTAGCGCTTCCATGAGCAGGTGCAGCGTGTAAACCGAGGCAAATTCATGTGCTTGCGGTGACGCCCCCCAAAGCCCAAAGCCGCCTTCGGCATTTTGCCGACTGCGCAGCACTGAAAGCAAGGTTAGCCAATGATTTTCAGTTAAATTTGCTTTGATTTCCGCGCTAAATTCAGGATATTTACTTAGCACCAGCGCAGGTATGGCTTTACTGACTAATTGCTCAGTGCAGCTGTGGTTAAAGTTATCCAAATAATCTTTTAAACCCGAGACCGCAACTAACGGTAATGGCGAGATACCCGCGCTGACTTTACGCTGTTGGCTAAATAGCTGCCTTTGGATGCTAAGATCCTGCTGGGATTGAAAGCTGCCTAACCGTAAGCTAGCCATTCTGGGTATGGCCGGACGTATACTTAAATCAGTATGCCGGTGGGAGGTGTGCCCGGCACTACTGGCCTCAAAACTTAATGTGGCATTGCCTAAAGCCACTTGTTGGGCAGCTTGGGTTTTAATCCGAAAATTGGCCACGCCTTCGTGGCCTTCGGCTATGGATAAGGTAGTTTCGGCATCGCCTAGCACTTGCAATTGTGCTGGCGGGGTTAATTTCAGCTTGATCGCAGCCTTATCTCCCGAGCCTTTTATATTGTTGGCGACCGCCACGCTAACGCTAAACTCATCACCTGGTGCGGCCATAAAAGGTGCGTTGGCGGTAATGATTAAATCATCCCGCACTTGTGTTTGCTGTACTGCCGTGGCTATGCGCGCATCATTTACCGCAACCGCCAATACCCGTAAGCTGCCATTAAAAGTTTCCGGCACTTGATAAGTTAAAACCTTGCTTTGGTCGAGATCAACAATGCCGGACCAATACACCGCAGGCTGGTCATGTTTACGTTTAAAGGGGTTAAGCAATGAGCCTGCCCCATCCTCATCGCCATCACCGCCGGGTGCTGCAGCTTGCATTAGCTTATTAAACTCGGGCAAGATTAAATCCAGAATTTGCGTGGTGCTGACATCCAATTGGCGTTTTTGGAAAAAATGGCTCAACGGTTCAGGATTTTTATATCGGGCCACTTGCAGAATGCCTTCATCCACGGCAAACACGACAACACGCGTCGGTTCTGGCGCAGCCAAGGTTATAGGTAACGCCTCGCCAGGTTTTATGTGCTCTGGCACGCTTAGCGTCAAGGCTTGTTGGTATGCTGCCAAACTAACTTTAAAAGGCACTGCGGCATAGGATAACGGGCTCATGAAAACTTCATCTGAACCGGGGTCACGGATGTATTGCACGCTGATATAAGCATTGCCTATTAAGTCTTTAGGCACCTCTATGCTTTGCACACTGGCTTGGGTATCGGCTTTAAACCAAGTACTGGCATAAACCTTGTCGCGTTCAATGGTGATTAAGCCCGCGCCAGTATACGGCGCCCGTATATTGACGGTAATTTTATCGCCGGGGGCATATTCTGTTTTATCCAGGCTAAGTTGCAGCTCTGCATTGCGCTCTAAACTGCGTGAGACATTGCCTTGCCCCGCCACGGTGTAATCAATTTTAGCCAGCTGTAAGCCAGCCGCATCGCGTAGCACATAACTATAATCGCCTGGGGTTGCGCTATCTAAATGTATTTGTGCGCCCTGTTGAGAAATTGTCCATGCGGTTTTACTTAAAATAGTGTCTTTGTTACGCGATTCATAGCGATATGTACTGTCCGCTTGCTGGGTTAATACGGATAGCACTTTGTGTTCTACCCTCTCCAGCGATAAAGCATCAGCCGCTGTTGGCTTAAGCTGCGGGTCGATGGCCAAAACTTCAACACTACGCTGGGCATTCAAGGCAACAAAATTAAGTTCGCCATCGGGCTTATATCCCACCAAATAAGGTCTATCCGACACTAATGCGCTGGCTTCTGCAGCAACGCTGCGCCCGCCTTCGGCTTCAAACGCCTGTGCCGTTAAGTTTAGGCGGAAAGCGGCACCTTGATATTTTTCTAAGCCCAAGGGCAAAGCCGCATTACCAGCGCTATCAGTAATCGTTGGGGTTAGGCTTTCACTATAGCTTTCTTTGGCAGTATGAGGATCATAAAAATGATAATCCCGGTAACGTTTAAAGCCAAACAAGGCTGGCTCTAAGCTTAGTTCTGCCGTTACTTTACGGGCTTCGGCGGGCGCGCCATAGAGGTTTTGGACATTAATCAATGCTTGTAAAGAGTCTGGATGCAACCAGCCTTCAGTTGCCGGTTGGGAAAATTTAGCCACAATTTTCATGCGGTCAGCTTGAAACTCTTCCACTTTTAGCTTGGTATAACCTAGCAACTGATCCGGCTTATCATCTTTTATGGTGTATAAATTAACGGTATAGTTACCTGTCGGTGACGTTTCCAAAGTGGTGTAACTCAGCTCGTTAAAACCGCTGGCAGCCAAATTTAGCTTTTCGCGTTTTACCGTTAAGCCACGGGCATCAAGTATTTCTGCTTCTAACGGCAAACCAGCAAGTTGTGTGTGCCAATCGCTGGTTTTAACAATCATACCCACGTGCACGCTATCGCCTGGACGATAAATGCCACGGTCGGAAAATAAATAAGCATCCAGTTGCTTGGCATCATTGGGATTTTCCGCGCCATCCACATCAAAACGGGAAAAATCAAGATGCCGGTCATAACGGCGCAACGGCAAAAAGCTGGTATCATCTTGATAGCGCACTAGATAAAGCACGGGCTCACGTTCACGTTCCAATCCAGAAAGCTTGGCAAAACTAACTTTGCCATCCGCATCTGTTAACCCATGCATTAAGACCAAGCCATTTTTGGCGATGACCTCTACTTCCGCGCCTTGCTGTGGCTTGCCGGTTTGGATAGATTGCACAAACACCACTTGCCCACCATTTTTTTCAGTTTTGGCAATAATCCCCAAATCGGTAATGACAATTAAGCGCCTGTCGGAAACATGGCTAGTTTCTGACGCCCCATTGTCGTCATTATCTTCCTCGCTTGCCTCAGTGCCATCACTAGCCTCGGGCCTATCAGAATTGCTGTCTTGCTCTTGCCCTACGCTTACACGCTCTGCTATTTGCTGCTGGGGTTGATAGTCACTTACCTTAACAAAAAACACGCCACGCTTACTGTGGCCTTGAGGGTTAAGTAAATAACGGCTTAAATCGACCGATTGATAATGCGCTTTGCCGACTTCCAGTCCTGGCAAAGGCAGCTCCATTTCAAACCGTTCGCTAAGATTATCCACACCAAAATAACCATTGAAATTGGGCTTTGCAAACTGGCCTTGGCTTTGCGAGACTAAATGCTGTAACTGTTCCGGTAATAACTGGCCTAGTTCTATTTTTACGCCTGGCACATCGCGGACCATTAAGGCGAGCTTTTTTTCCCCACTCAGAGTCAGCAACGAGCCTTCACCCATAATATGCAGTTCTTTAGGATATTCGGGCACGATTAGCGCTTGACTATAAGGCTTAGCCAACAAATAGCCACCTACCGATGCTAGGCCTTTGTCTACACTAAGCCATAGGCTACGCTTTACATCCGCTTTAATAACAAAACTATGTACTTGGGAATAATCATTTTCTGCCGGAATTGCTTTTAGTTCTAACCGCTGGCTTTCCGCCAAAACATCCTCGGTAATCTCGTCATCACTCCAATAATAGGGTTGGCTGCGGTTTACATCCTTAGCCTTAGGATATTCCGGTAACTGCCAAACTTTGATGGCCTTGGTCATGAGTTTTTCGTGGACAGGCATGGAAGTGCCCAACATTAACACCTGGTCAGGGGACTGGTTTTTAGGATTTGGCATTACCAGCACTTGTGCATCATTAATGCTAAGCCCGTAATACTGTCCAGGAATATCAACCTTAGCGCTGAGCACTTGACCAGACTCGGCTTCAGAATTAGCCGCGGCGATACCGCTAGCGACAGTCAATTCGGCTATTTGATTATCACGAGGGACGGGTAGGGATTCGGTATGGATATAAGCGTTTAATTTCAGTGGATCATAATTAATCTGAAAGCTAAGCGCTTTTTCGTTTTTGCTGTTACCTGCGGCATTATTCTGTTTAATAGTGATTTTGCTGGCTAGCTTGTCCACATCAACCGGATGCGTAAAATGCAATTGGAAAATAGCTTTTTTTAATGCTGGGTCTATAACATCCTGGAAAAACTCGGCCTTTTCTACGTTAACTAAAAATTTTGCCGTGGTAAATTCAAAGTCTTGGCGTGCCAATAAAATTTGTTTGGCGACCAGATTTTCATTTAACTTTACTTTTAGCGTTACGCCTATGGGCCAGTCATGTTCCGGCATAAACTCCAATGACCTATCATCTAGCCAACGCCACTGCCCACTGATTGCCGGTTTAATGCTTAAGCCATTGCTAATGGTTTTTCCAACCAGATCCAGTGGCGCCACTGAAGCATCAAAATTAACTAGCAATGGATTAGGCGCCTTGTTGTTTTCAATCTCCGTGCGCTCCGGCCCAGTCACCACAAAATCCACACGTATCGGTTGCGGTCGGTTTTGCCACTGTTGATAAGCATACCAACTGGCCGTACTTATGCCGCAAAACAAGATAACTACGGCCATGCTCACTAGCGGCTTGGCTTTACTGGTTTGCCACAACTTGGACAACTGCCCCTTCAGCAATATCAACCAATTAGGTTGTTGCCATTGCCATTGCCCAAACAATGTAACTAAACAAAATAAGCCTAATGACTTGATACGGCATAATAAAGCGGAGAATTTCATTGACATGCCCGGGTATTATTAAAATGATAAACTTGCGCGCAGTATTGTAAGATCCAAGCTAGCAGTATAACTTAGCACAGGCTGCTGGAGTAGCACCTCAAGCAATGGCAAAATACAATTTAGTATAGGCTAGCGTTGCAAGAATACACAGAGGCCCCTACGCCTGCACACTTTTTAGGCTATAATTGGCAACCTTTTTTATTGCCCAATAACTAGCCCACGTGTCGAGTACTAATAACGATTCCTCAACTTTTCAGGGACTTATCCTGGCTTTACAAGAATACTGGTCCGCCCAAGGCTGTATTTTAGTGCAACCTTTAGATCAAGAAGTTGGCGCCGGTACTTTCCATCCTGCCACTTTTCTTCGCGCCATAGGCCCTGAGCCTTGGCGTGTAGCTTATGTGCAGCCTTCAAGACGCCCTACCGATGGCCGCTTTGGTGAAAACCCTAACCGTTTGCAGCATTACTATCAATTTCAAGTGGCCTTAAAACCTTCGCCAGATAATATCCAAGACTTGTATCTGGGTTCATTGCGCCATTTAGGCTTTGACTTATTAGAACATGATGTACGTTTTGTTGAAGATAACTGGGAGTCGCCAACTTTAGGTGCCTGGGGCTTAGGCTGGGAAATTTGGCTTAACGGCATGGAAGTGACCCAATTTACTTATTTTCAGCAAGTGGGTGGCCTGGAATGCCGGCCTGTGACTGGTGAAATCACTTATGGCTTAGAACGTTTAGCTATGTATTTGCAAGGTGTGCAAAGCGTTTATGACTTGGTGTGGGCAAAAACACCGCACGGTACCGTCACTTATGGCGACGTTTTCCATCAAAACGAAGTAGAAATGTCAGCATTTAACTTTGACCATGCCAACGTCCCGTTTTTGTTCACCTGTTTTGATACTTATGAACAGGAATGCCAAAAATTGATCGCACTCAATTTGCCCCTACCGGCTTATGAAATGGTGCTGAAAGCCTCGCATACCTTTAACTTGCTGGACGCCCGCCATGCCATTTCAGTCACCGAACGCCAACGCTATATCTTACGGGTAAGGACACTGTCACGGGCGGTAGCCGAAGCCTATTATGCAAGACGCGAGTCATTAGGTTTTCCCATGCTGGCTAGACAGGAGGTGCAACATGGCTGACAGTAAAGCCTTACTGTTCGAACTGGGTAGTGAAGAGCTGCCCCCACAAACCTTGCTGAAACTCAGCAATGCCTTATTAGACAACATCACGGCCGGACTTAAGGCCGCCGATTTAAGCTTTGGCAGCAGTAAAGCTTATGCGACACCAAGACGCTTAGCGGTATATATCGAGCACTTAGTTGTGGCCCAACCCGATAAAACAGTCGAAAAACGCGGCCCAGCCCTGCAAGCCGCAATTGGCACAGATGGCAACCCTAGTAAAGCCGCGCTCGCATTTGCCCAAAGTTGCGGGACTAGCTTTGACCAACTAGGCCGCCTAGTCACCGAAAAAGGCGAATGGCTAGCTTATAGCCAACATATACCAGGCTTAGCAACTAGCCATTTACTACCCGACATTATCCGGCAAAGCATTAATGCACTACCGATAGCCAAGCGTATGCGCTGGGGTAGTTTTAACACGGAATTTGTAAGGCCAGTGCACTGGGCCGTGTTGCTGTTTGGTGCAGCCGTGATTGAAACAGAAATTTTAGGCCTAAAAACCGGGCAGCAAAGCCAAGGCCACCGTTTTCATGCCGCCAAACCAATCACCATAAGCCAACCCGAACATTACGCCCAGATCTTATTGGATGAAGGTCAAGTTATCGCTGATTTTGAGCAGCGTAAAGATCTGATCCGCAAAGCCGCCGAACAAGCCGCTAGCGCGGTTAACGGCAATGCCCACATAGACGAGGCTTTGTTGGAAGAAATTACTGCCCTTAACGAATGGCCTATGCCGATTACCGGCAATTTTGATCCACGATTTTTAGCTTTACCCGCTGAAGTCTTGATCACCACCATGCAAACTAACCAGAAATACTTTCCGGTTAAAAATGCACAAGACGGTTTGTTGCCCCACTTTATTACTTTTAGCAATATTGCCAGTACCCACCCGCTATCCATCCAGCAAGGTAACGAACGCGTGGTAAGCCCACGGTTATCGGATGCCGAATTTTTCTGGAAACAAGACCGCAAAACCACATTGGCTGACCGTGTTGATAGCTTAGCTAGCATTGTTTTTCAAGAAAAACTGGGTACCTTAGCTGATAAAACCCAGCGGGTCGTGTCGCTTGCCGAACACATCGCCAAAACGTTAGGTGCCGATATTAGCTTAGCAAAACGCGCCGCACTGTTGGCTAAAACTGACTTAATGACCGATATGGTCGGCGAATTTGGCAATTTACAAGGCATTATGGGGCGTTATTATGCCCTCGCCGATAATGAACCTGCCGAAGTCGCTTGGGCCTTGGAAGAACACTATTTACCTAAGCAATCCGGTGGTGCTACGCCATCCAGTACAACGGGGCAAATTCTGGCATTGGCGGAAAAAATTGACACGCTAACCGGCATTTTTAGCGCAGGCTTGATCCCAACTGGTGATAAAGACCCTTATGCCTTACGGCGCGCAGCAATAGGCACACTTAGGATCATCATAGAAAACCAACTTAATTTGGACATTAAAAGTCTGCTCGATTTTGCGCTTAAGCAATTTAAACACGACTTTAATCGTGACAGCACTAGCCTTTTAGTTTGCGATTTTATTTTTGAGCGCCTAAAAGGCTATTGTTTAGATTTAGCTTATAGCGCTGATGAATTTGATGCAGTCATCGCCATCAACCCTTCTGAACCTTATGATTTTATGCAACGCCTGCAAGCGGTTAAAGCCTTTAGGCAATTGCCGGAAGCACAAAGCCTAGCTGCTGCTAACAAGCGTATCCGTAATATCCTGAAAAAATCAGATGCTGCCCCAGCGGCACATATCGGCAGCTTATGCGAACTACAAGAACAACAACTCTTGGCAGCTAGTTTACTATCTCAGCAAGATATCCAACCCTTATTAGCACAACGGGATTATCAAGCGACCTTAAGCCGTTTAGCACAGTTGCGTGATGTCATTGATGCATTTTTCGACCACGTCATGGTGATGACCGATGATGCCCAGTTGCGTGCTAGCCGATTGGCCTTATTATCTCTGCTGTCAGAACAATTTTTGACCTGCGCCGATATTTCCCGTTTGCAATCTTAAATGCCCAAGCCTTTATATGTGTTGATAGACCGGGATGGCGTCATCAACCACGAATCCGATGCCTTCATAAAATCGCCAGACGAATGGCTGCCTATTGCCGGCAGCCTTGAAGCCATCGCCCTTTTCAACCAGCATGGTTATCAGGTTGTGGTGATTACCAACCAGTCTGGTATCGGTCGTGGCTTGTTGGATAACGCCATGCTAGAAAGCATCCATAGTAAGATGCAAAAGCAGGCTGCCGAAAAAAACGGCCTAATCAGCCGTATTTATTTTTGCCCGCATCGGCCTGACGAGCAGTGCCTTTGCCGCAAGCCCAAGCCAGGGCTAATCCTGCGTTTTGCCAGCGACACCCATGCAGACTTGGCCAACACTTATTTTATAGGTGACAGCCTACGCGACATTGACGCGGCCCTAGCCGCTGGTGCCAAGCCTATACTCGTTAAAACTGGCCGTGGCCTAGACACCTTAAAACAGCATCCAGACATCAATATCCCCATCTTTGAGAATCTTTATGACGCCGCAAGCCAAATCACATCACGTCAATAATTATCGTGTTTACTTGGGTTCGACCTTGTTATTTGCCTGTATTTTATCCACGGCAACCCTCATTGGCATTATCATTTTAGTATTAACGCCGTTCCCCTATTCAGCGCGTAATGCTGCAGCTAGCTTTTGGTGCCAGTCTATTACTTGGCTGGCCAAAGTGCTGTGTGGTGTAAACTACAAGGTAGAAGGCTTAGAACATCTTCAGCAGCAAGACACTGCCATAGTCCTAAGCAAACATCAATCCGCCTGGGAAACCTTGGCCTTTCGGCATATATTCCCTAAACATTCGGTGCTCTTAAAACAATCCTTATTATGGATGCCCATTTGGGGATGGGCATTGGCGACACTTAAACCGATTGCCATTAACCGGGAACAGCAACGGGCGGCCTTGCGCATCTTGTTAAAAAAAGGCGTCACCTATATCAATGAAGGTTTATGGGTCGTGATCTTTCCTGAAGGTACCCGCACCGCACCGGGTGAATTTAAAAAATTTAATGCCGGTGGTGCTATCCTAGCCCATAAAACTGGCTGCCCCGTTATACCGGTTGCCCATAATGCCGGCGAATTTTGGTCGCGATATAGTTTTTTAAAATACCCTGGCACTATTCAGGTAAAAATTGGTCAGCCTATACAAACCAAAGGCCTTACTATCCAAGAAATTAACAGCCAAGCCGAAGCCTGGATTAACCAGGCTATGCAAGAAATTGACGAGCAAAAACAGGCGCAGATGCCTAATTAAAACATCCACTAATCCTTAACATATAACAACTATAACGCCATGTTCCCAATGAAAATACGCTTAAGCATCGTAATGATTGCACTGTGCCTAACAGGCTGTACTGACAAAAACAACTATGAGCAAGCTGTACTTGCCGATATCGAAAAAGAAAAAGACGTTACCGATTATAAAATTGAGCCTGAGTATATGGCTGATTGCGTAGTAGACCTTTCTTCGAAAAAGATGCCTGGTTTTTTCCCTCTCGACCCCTACCGCCTGCAAGCTTACCGCAATTACACAAAAATGCTGACCCTGGCAAAATCAGCTGATCCGAAACAAACCCTAGAGGAGCTGCGTACGGATTTTGGTTCCGCCAAAAAATTAGCTGAAGCGCACAGCAATTACACCGAAAGTTATTTGGACTGCATTTCAGCCGTTATTATGGAAGCTGAAAAAAAAGGCTCCCTGAAATCCGAGCCGACACCGCCAGAGCAAACAACCACTAACCCAGCTAAGCCATAACTGGCTTAGTGGGGCTTCGTATCTTTTACTAAGCCTGTAACAGCATAAAAAGTGGCAAAAGTATAAAAAGCGTTAAAAAACGCTAACTGGTAGACATTGGCGGCTATTTTTTAAGAAAATCATAATATCTGGACAATTCACTATAACTTAGGCAAAATTAGCCCATTAATTAGTATTCTAATCCCGATTAACCACACGCTCTAATGGCAACAATTACCGTTTTAAATGGTCCAAATTTAAATTTACTAGGCATAAGGGAACCCGGCCATTACGGAAAAAAAACACTTGCTGATATTCAGCTTAGCCTTGAAAACCTAGCCCAAGACCTCAAGCATCAACTGTTTTTTCATCAGCATAATGCCGAACACGAGCTCATAGAACGCGTGCACCAGGCTTATGAAAAACGCTGCGATTTTATCATTATTAATCCAGCCGCTTTTACCCACACTAGCGTTGCTATCCGTGACGCCTTGTTGGCTACACAAATCCCTTTTATAGAAGTGCATTTATCCAACATTTATGCGCGCGAAGCATTTAGAAAACAGTCCTATTTCTCAGATCTTGCCCAAGGCGTCATCTGCGGCTTAGGCGCAACCGGTTACGAGTTGGCATTACAGGCCGCACATCAAATATTAGCAGAGAGACCTTGATACAATGGACATTAGAAAAATAAAAAAGCTTATTGAATTAATTGAAGAATCGGATATCGCGGAATTGGAAATTAAAGAAGGTGAGGAGTGTGTGCGTATTAGCCGGTATTCCGCAGCACCCGCACCAATGGCTTATGCCCCCCAGTATGCTGGAGCTATGCCTATGCAAGCAGCAGCCCCGGTACCTGCCGCCGCTACTGAAGAAATAATAACCGGGCATATCGTCAAATCCCCTATGGTTGGTACTTTTTACCGCTCAGCATCACCGGGCTCAAAACCCTTTGCCGAAGTTGGCCATGCTGTCCAAGTTGGCGACACGCTTTGCATTATTGAAGCCATGAAAATACTCAACCAGATTGAGGCCGATAAAAGTGGTGTGGTCAGCAAAATATTAGTTGAAAACGCTGAACCCGTTGAATATGGCCAACCCTTATTCATCATAGAATAGTGCAACCGGGCGATACTTTAATGTTTGATAAAATAGTCATTGCCAACCGTGGCGAAATAGCCTTACGTATTTTGCGGGCTTGCCGTGAACTTGGCGTAAAAGTCGTTGCGGTCCACTCCGAAGCCGACCGGGATTTAAAACACGTGCGCTTAGCCGATGAATCGGTGTGCATAGGCCCTGCCTCTTCACTAGAAAGTTATTTAAATATTCCTGCCATTATCAGCGCTGCCGAGGTGACCGATGCCGAAGCTATCCATCCGGGTTATGGTTTTTTATCTGAAAATGCTGATTTTTCTGAGAAAGTAAAGCAAAGTGGCTTTGTTTTTATTGGCCCTAATGCCGATACTATCCGTTTAATGGGAGACAAAATCTCTGCCAAAAAAGCCATGCAAGCTGCCGGCATTCCTTGTGTGCCTGGTAATGGTGAACCGCTGGGAGACGACCCTAAAACCAACTTAAAATTAGCCCATGAAATCGGCTATCCGGTTATTATTAAAGCCTCTGGCGGCGGCGGTGGCCGTGGCATGCGTACTGTGCATACCGAAGCCGCACTGGTAAACGCCATAGCCATGACAAAAGCAGAAGCCAGTGCTGCGTTTGGTAATGCCACCGTCTACATGGAAAAATTTCTGGAAGACCCCCGTCATATTGAATTTCAAGTCATCGCAGATTCCCATGGCAACGCCATCCACCTTGGTGAACGCGATTGCTCTATGCAACGCCGCCATCAAAAAGTCGTGGAAGAAGCACCAGCACCGGGCATTACTGAAGAACAGCGTAAATTTATGGGTGAGCGCTGTGCCAACGCCTGTATTGAAATAGGTTATTTGGGTGCTGGGACTTTTGAATTCCTGTATGAAAAAGGCGAGTTTTATTTCATAGAAATGAATACCCGTGTCCAGGTAGAACATCCGGTAACTGAAATGGTCACTGGTTTTGATATTGTTAAGGAACAATTGCGCATAGCCGCTGGCGAACGTCTTTCGATGACCCAAGATCAAGTCAAAATTCAAGGCCACGCCATCGAATGCCGGATCAATGCTGAAGACCCCAAAACCTTTATGCCCTGCCCAGGGACTATTGACCAATTCCATATGCCAGGTGGCCCAGGTATCCGGTGTGAAACCCATATTTATAACGGTTATAAAGTCCCGCCTTATTATGATTCAATGATAGGTAAACTGATTGCCCATGGTGAAGACCGTAAAAGCGCTATTGCCAGAATGAATACCGCTTTAAGTGAAATTATCATAGACGGCATTAAGACGAATATCCCATTGCAGCATGAGATTATGACCGACAGTGCTTTTGCTGCGGGTTGCCAAAATATCCATTATTTGGAAAAGAAATTAGGGCTTTATTAACATTAACCTAAGCCAGCTGCCTTAGCAGCAGCTGGCTTACCCAACTATTTACCGTGTTATGGCCTGGCATCAAGTTTCAGTGATCACCAATGAAAATACAGCGCCTGAACTTGCTGATTTTTTTAGCAATTTAGGCGCTGTCTCGGTCACCTATATGGATGCTGAGGATGAACCTGTTTATGAACCCGCCCTAGGCGAGACAAAAATTTGGAGTAATACCCAAGTGATTGCCTTGTATGAACTCAATGCTGAGCCTGAGCTCATCAAAAGCCAAGTGTTTGGGCATTTTAACGCTGCCTTGCTTAAGCAATGGCTGTATGAAGAAGTCGATGACCAAGAATGGGAGCGCGCCTGGATGGCATATTACCATCCGATGAAGTTTGCTGATAGGCTTTGGGTTTGCCCAACTGGCCAAGAACAGCACGAAGCAAACTGTGTCTGTCTAACCCTAGACCCAGGCTTGGCATTTGGCACTGGTACCCATCCAACCACAGCCTTATGCTTAGAATGGTTAGCTAGCCATGACTTAAGTGGTAAAAGTGTTATTGATTATGGCTGCGGTTCAGGTATTTTGGCGATTGCCGCCATTTTGTTAGGTGCCAGCACAGCTTATGCTATCGATATAGACCCGCAGGCGATTACTGCCACGCAAAACAATGCCTTAAAAAATAATGTCCAAGACCAAATCCATTGCTATTTGCCTGAACAGTTTCAACGCCAACCTGCTGATATAGTGTTAGCCAATATACTAGCTAAGCCCCTGATTGAAATGTCTAAGCAGATAACCGAATTAGTTATTCCCCATGGCCAATTGATATTGTCAGGTATCTTGCTGGAACAAGCGCAAGCTGTCGAAGCAGCCTATAACCAGCAGTTTAATTTCCAAGCCTTGGTCCAGCAGGAAGACTGGATACGCTTAGATGCCCGCAAAGGTTAGGCAATGTTTGCAAACTGCCCTGAATGCCATGAAAGCCAACCTATCAGCATAGAGCAGTTACGTGAAAACCGAGGCATGGTGCGTTGCATTGCTTGCCAAATTTTTTACGATGCCATACCGGGGCTGACTGAAACCAGCCAGCAAGCACCTAGCCAACCAACAGTTAGCGAATTGCCTTGGGAAAACAAGCGCCACACTGCAGGCTCGCGGTTTTGGCAAGCCGGTATTGTGCTCAATTTGATTCTGTTGTTCGGCCAATTTGTCTATTTTGAAGCAGATAAAATACCTCAACAACCCAAACTGCGCTTATGGCTAGAAAAAATTTCAGGCGCATTAAATTTCCCATTACCAGCCTATAAAAACCTAGATGAGCTAAATGTGTTAGAAGGCTCATTCAGCCGACAAGCTGATAATAATTATTTATTCCATGCGGTGCTTAGCAATCAATCCGAGTATCGTATGGCTTATCCCCGGGTAAAATTAAGCTTGCTTGATTTTAATGGTGATTTATTTGCCCAAAGGATATTCCAAGCAAAGGACTATTTAAGCCCCACTGACGATGCCTATACCATGGCCGCCAATGCGACCTTAGAAATTAGCTTAATTATTACCCCGCCAGCTACTAAAATTGGCGGTTATACTTTTGAATTGATCAATTAATAATGGCGCTACCCGACCTTTATCTAAAAAAAAATGAAGACAAACGCCTACGTAAAGGCCATCTTTGGGTTTTCAGTAACGAAATTGATAGTCAGCGTAGCCCTTTAGAGCAATTCCAAGCTGGCGATTTAGTGCACATCCGCAGTGACGACGGTAAAATCTTGGGCACGGCTTATGTTAATCCACAAACCTTGATTGCAGCGCGGCTATTATCGAGAAAAGCCAATGTTAAATTGGCTGGCAATTTTTTTAAAGAACGCATAAACACCGCCCTGATGCTACGGGAAAAGATTTTTTCCAAGCCCTATTATCGCTTGATATTTGGTGAGAGTGACGGCTTGCCTGGCTTAGTCATTGACCGTTTTGGCGAGGTATTGTCAGTACAAATTACCACTGCCGGCATGGAACAGCGCAAAGATTTTTTGATATCTACCTTAGTTGACAGACTTAAGCCGAGTGCCATAGTCTTAAAAAATGATACTAGCCAGCGCGAACTGGAAGGCCTTAGCCTTATTTCTGAAATTGCTTACGGCAAGCTTCCAGAACCCCTAGTCATAGAAGAAAATAAGGCTTTGTTTCAAATCGATATACTCGATGGCCAAAAAACCGGATGGTTTTATGACCATCGCTATAGCCGCGCCCAAATGGCCAGCTTAGCTAACAAGCAGCGGGTTTTGGATCTTTTTTGTTACACTGGCGCCTGGAGCATACCAGCTGCCTTGGCTGGTGCCAGCGAAGTGACAGGCGTTGATGCCTCCGAAGCGGCATTGTCGCTAGCGGCGACCAATGCGCAACTTAACGGCATAGCAAGTAAGCTGAATTTAGTCCGTTCTGATGTTTTTGAGTTTCTTAAAACAGCGCGTCTAGATAATCAACTGTATGACATTATTGTATTAGACCCACCTGCGTTGATTAAGCGCAAAAAAGATTTCAAACTGGGTTATGAAGCCTACCGGCGATTAAACCAATTAGCATTACAAGTATTAAACAAAAACGGTATTTTAGTCTCTGCTTCTTGCTCCCATCATTTAAGCCGGGAAAATTTACAAGAATTATTACGCGCGTCCGGACGCCATATTGATAGGCATTTAACTTTTTTCAGCCAAGGCGGGCAAGGCCCTGACCACCCGATTGACCCAGCCATGCCCGAAAGTGAATATTTAAAAACATTTTTTTGCTCAGTGTCATCCAGCCTTTAAAATAGTGCTGCAGGCTGGCAAACCGCTTACCCTATAACATTAATTCACAATAACGGCTAAAACCCAAGCCAATAACAAAGAGGAATTTAGTAATGAAAGCATGTGAAACCTGCCATCGTGTTGATATAGGCAAACACCACAACGAAATGTCGATACCGGCTCGGGCCATCGGCATGATTTTTGTGTATTTGCCTCTGTTAACCTTACCTTTTGTCATTTTAAGCGCTTATCTGACCTATTATCATTTACGTTTAGTCGGCGGTAAGCATATAAAAACTTGGTCAGACTTTTTACCCGACAGAAACAGTTATCGCTATACCTTAGAAAACCAAATTGCCATGGAACCCTCTTTTAAGGCCAGTGCATCACAATATAAACTGTTTTGGATTTTAAACTGTACCTGGTATTGCCCATACAGCGTGGCTTTGTTTGAATGGCATACCTATTTAGTTAAACTTGTTGAAAATTGGTGGTGTCCATTTGGTCACGATAAAAAACAAGGCTATAGTGACGCTAAAATCGACAAGTCGTTCTGGCATCTCAATACCGTCGATACTGAAAAAATGAACCCTGAAGACCGGGATAATCCAATTTGGAACGAAGATTGCGATAAAAATGGCCAGTAACCCTAGTCACTGCTGGTATTAAACATTTATACGCAAGCTCTTTAACATGAAAATTGGCCATTACCACCTAGAAAATAAGCTGATACTTGCCCCTATGGCTGGTATTAGTGACCGTCCGTTCCGCGAATTGTGCAAGCAATTCGGTGCAGGCTTGACGGTTTCTGAAATGGTAGCCTCCAACCCTGCTTTACAGCTGCATAAAAAAACCTTATTAAAAGCCAATCATGAGGGCGAAAGCGGTTTATGTTCTGTACAAATTGTTGGCACCCATCCAAGGCAAATGGCCGAAGCCGCTATCAGCAATGTTGCTAGGGGGGCTAAAATTATTGATATCAATATGGGTTGCCCAGCCAAAAAGGTATGCTCAGTTGCCGCTGGTTCTGCTTTGTTAAAAGACCCCATACTGGTCAAACAAATCCTTGAAAGCGTAGTCAATGCTGTACCGGTACCGGTAACTTTAAAAATCCGTACCGGCTGGGATACGCAACAACGCAACGCCTTAGAAATCGCTAAAATAGCCGAATCTTCAGGCATTGCCGCTTTGACCATACACGGTAGGACGCGCGCCTGCAAATTTACGGGATTTGCCGAATATGACACCATAAAATTAGTCAAACAGCAGGTTAGTATCCCAGTGATTGCCAATGGCGATATAGATAGCCCTGAAAAAGCCCGCCATGTACTCGCATACACCCAAGCTGATGCACTCATGATTGGCCGGGCTGCCCAAGGACAACCGTGGATATTTCGAGACATCAACCATTTTTTAAAACACGGTGCCGTACCCAATAAACCTGACATCCAAAGCATACACAAAACACTTACACAGCATTTGGAACAACTCTACAGTTTCTACGGCACAACGACTGGTGTTAGAATGGCCAGAAAACATATCGCTTGGTATTTTGCGCAACTCGGGCCGTTGCCATCAAGTATAAAAAAAAATTTATTGTTAGCAGAGCAACCCAGCTTACAACAATCTTTAGTCTCTTCGACCTTCAATTTTTTCATCAACGAACATGCAGCGATTTATGGACTCCGTGAAATCTAACCCCGATATTTTAGAGATCAAAAGCCGACGTACTAGCGACATCCCGTTAGCAAGCCATGTTAAGATTGCTGTAGAACATTATTTTTCGCAGTTAAAAGACCATGAAGCCTGTAATTTATATACGCTAGTGATTAACGAAGTTGAAAAACCGTTATTAGAGGCGGCATTAGCCCATGCTGGTTACAACCAAAGTAAAGCAGCCAAAGTTTTAGGCTTAAGCCGTAGCACTTTAAGGAAAAAACTAGATCAGCACGGTATCTCCTAACTCTTCCCACTTTAATTTTAATTCCTGAACATGAATAAAAAAATTACCCGTGCTTTAATCAGTGTTTCTGATAAAACAGGTATTGTTGACTTTTGCCTGGGCTTAAGCCAACTAGGCATAGCGTTATTATCAACTGGTGGCACGGCTAAAATTTTAGCTGAATCAGGTATTCCTGTACTTGAAGTGGCTGACTATACGGCGTTTCCTGAAATGATGGGCGGGCGAGTTAAAACCTTACACCCTAAAATCCATGGTGGCATTTTAGGTCGTAGAGGCGTCGATGATGACATCATGGCGGCTAATGACATCGCCGCCATAGACATGGTTGTGGTTAATTTATATCCGTTTGGGCAAACCATAGCCCAGCCCGATTGCAGCTTTGAAAACGCTATTGAAAATATTGATATCGGCGGCCCGGCCATGATCCGCTCTGCTGCCAAAAACCATGCCGATGTTGCAGTGGTTGTTGACCCTAGCTACTATGCCGCTATCCTATCCGAACTTAAGTTGCATAATGCTAGCCTTAGCCAACCAACACGCTTTGATTTGGCACGCAAAAGTTTTGAGCACACAGCCAACTATGATACTGCCATTGCACGTTATCTGGCCCAACTAGGCAATGAGCGCTTTCCTGAAACACTAAACCTTCAATTTTTTCGTCAACAAAACATGCGTTATGGTGAAAACCCGCACCAGCAAGCCGCGTTTTATCGGGAAAAATTTGCTCTACCAGGGACTATTGCCGCAGCTGAACAATTACAAGGCAAAGCACTTTCCTACAATAATATCGCTGATGCCGATGCCGCTTTAGAATGTGTTAAAAGTTTTAACCACCTACCGACTTGCGTTATCGTAAAACATGCCAACCCTTGTGGTGTAGCTGAAGCCGATAGCCTGCTTAAGGCTTATGATAAAGCTTATGCAACAGACCCTACTTCCGCTTTTGGAGGTATTATTGCGTTCAATCAAGAACTTGATGCTGCCACTGCTGAAGCAATCATACAACGCCAATTTGTTGAAGTCATCATTGCACCCGCGATAACTACCGATGCCCAGGCGATATTATCCGAAAAACTTAATGTCCGTGTTTTGCGCTGTGGTTTTTGGCAACCGGATGCTGAGAGCTCAAGCCTAGATTTTAAACGGGTTGCCGGAGGCTTGCTTGTACAAGATAAAGATACCGCTTTGCTAAACCAGGCAGACCTTAAAATTGTAAGCCTGCGCCAACCCAGTGCAGAAGAACAGGATGATTTGATTTTTGCTTGGAAAGTTGCCAAATTCATCAAATCTAATGCCATTGTTTATTGCAAAAATGGCCAAACCATTGGTGTTGGTGCAGGTCAAATGAGCCGGGTGTATTCAGCTAAAATAGCGAGTATTAAAGCCCAAGATGAAAACTTAATTGTCGCTGGTTCAGTAATGGCATCAGATGCTTTTTTTCCATTTCGGGATGGCATAGACGCGGCTGCCGAAGCCGGCATTACCGCTATCATCCAGCCTGGCGGCTCAATGCGTGATGAAGAAACAATCGCTGCTGCCAATGAACATAATATGGCCATGTTGTTTACTGGCATGCGCCATTTTAGGCATTGAATTAGCAACATAACCGCGATTTTCGCTTATTGTGTAGCCTTTTATCTTGAGCGTATTTATGAATATCCTAATTGTTGGCAATGGCGGCCGTGAACATGCCTTAGCCTGGAAAGCCCGGCAATCACCTTTAGCAGATAACGTATTTGTGGCGCCAGGTAACGCTGGCACCGCTTTAGAAGCAGGTATTGAAAACATCGCTATTGCAGTGGACAACCTGCCCGCATTAGTTGAATTTGCCCTGCAACAAAATATCGGCCTTACCATCATAGGCCCTGAAGTGCCTTTGGTTTTAGGTATTGTCGATAGCTTTCAAAAAGCCGGCTTAAAATGCCTAGGCCCTAGCGCGCTTGCCGCTCAGCTGGAAGGCTCAAAATCTTTTTGTAAAGATTTCATGGTACGCCACCATATTCCGACCGCCGCTTATCAAAGTTTTACTGATGCTGACCTAGCCATAGCCTATATAAAGCAACAAGGCGCACCTATCGTCGTAAAAGCGGATGGTTTAGCTGCTGGCAAAGGTGTCGTCGTAGCCCAAGACCAACAAACGGCCATAGCCGCAGTAAAAGACATGTTGTCTGGTAATGTTTATGGCCAAGCCGGAAACCGCGTTGTGATAGAAGAATTCTTATCGGGTGAAGAAGCCAGTTTTATTGTTATTGCCGATGGTAAGACTGCCCATGCAATGGCAACTTCACAAGACCATAAAGCCCGCGACAATGGCGACTTAGGCCCTAATACCGGTGGAATGGGAGCTTATTCACCCGCGCCTGTGGTTAGCCCTGAAATACATAACAAAGTCATGCAAGAAGTGATTATGCCTACTTTAAAAGGCATGGCTGAAGATGGCGTACCTTATACTGGCTTTTTATACGCCGGTTTGATGATTACACCTGCAGGGGCTATTAAGGTTTTAGAATATAATTGCCGATTTGGAGACCCTGAAACACAACCCATTATGATGCGCCTTAAAAGCGACTTAGTCAGTTTATGTTTAGCAGCTATAGACCAAACTCTTGACCAAACCACAACCGAGTGGGATAGCCGTAGTGCATTAGGCGTGGTTTTAGCCTCAGGTGGTTATCCAGATACTTACCAAAAAGGCGACCCGATTACGGGCTTACCTAGCCAAAGCAGCGAGGACCTAAAAGTATTCCATGCTGGCACGGTGCAGGCAAACGGTGCAGTACTCACCGCGGGTGGCCGTGTTTTATGTGTTTGCGCCTTAGGTGATGACCTTAAACAAGCACAAACTAAAGCTTATGCTTTAACACAGGGCATACACTGGCATAATATGTTTTACCGTAATGATATCGGCTTTAAAGCGCTCAAAAATTCACTAAACTAAAATTTTCCTAAAAGTTAAGTTAATTCTAGGGCGTTTTAAGCGTTTGCTTTTGGGTAATGCATGCCGCCAATGCTGTTGCAGGCTACCTGCCATAATTAACAAATCAGCATCAGCCAATTCTATGTTAACACTGTGTTTGCTTTTTTTATGGCATAGTTTAAACAATCGGGTCTCACCAAAGCTTAGTGAGGCTATCAAAGGCTGGGCACCAAGTTCCGGCTCTTTATCTGAATGCCATCCCATCGCATCTTGACCATCACGGTATAAATTGCCCAACACACTATTAAACTGATAAGCACACTGTTGTTCCATACGCATTTTGATGCCCCATAACAGTTCAGGCCAAGCTAAAGGTTGATGGTCGATGCCAGAATAGCGATAACTCGCATTGGCATCACCATACCAGCACACCAAGCGGGGTGACTTGACCCACTTACCGAATAAGAACAGCTGTTCCTCACGCCAAGCTAAATTGTCATGCAATTGCAGGAATAAAGCCAGCGCTTCCGCGTGTTGATAAATCTGGGGTATTTTATATAGCTCTCCGTCAAAGGGTAACAAATTTTCTTGTAACCCTAAACAACAAGCCATAAAAATTAAAAATGCACACTGGCTTCAAAATAGAAACTCCGGCCAGGTAAAGGGAAATTATTGACGATGTCTGATACCGACGGCTCCCGAATATCTTCATCAAAAATATTACGCACAGAACCTGTCAAATCTAAAAAATTAAACAATTTTTTCCTGCTTAAGGTCATATCTATGCTTTCAAAATCCGCCAGTGGCGCATTGGTCGCGACGGGATTTAAACGGCTACCTACCCAATTTAACTGCGATTGCAACTGCCAATACCGGTCAAATTTCCAAACTGCCGCCGCATAAACATGATGCTCAGGCACACCACGAATACGCTGGCCAGTTTGGTCATTACGTGAATTCTGCCAAGCATAATTGCCATTGATAGACCATTGCTCATCTAATTGCCAATTCCACTCAAATTCCGTCCCGTAACCGTTTTGGTTACCAACATTTTGAAACGTAAAGGCTTGGCTGCTTGTACTTCTGACAATTTGAATACCATCATTCAATTCATAATAATAAAAATTTACCCCTGTTCTAAGAGCAGGTATTGGACGGTAATTGAACGCCAATTCTATAGTATTAATAATTTCTGGCTTTAAATTGCGGTTGCCAACCAAAGTCGGATTATTTTGGTTAGCCTGTTCCAGAAATGAAGGCGCACGGAACGCACGGCCATAAAGAATTTTACTGGTCAATTGGTCATTGACTTCCCAAATCAGGGCTAAGCGTGGATTAAATGTCCCACCAAAATCAGAATAATGGTCATAACGGGCTCCGGCTACGACTTGCCAAGCTTTGGCCAATTGCCATTCATCTTGTAAAAATAGCGAGCCTATTGAGCGTTGTAATGGTGGTAAATAAGCAAATTGGGTATTGTCAAAATTGGTCAATGTCCCATTTTGGACATTAACAGCTGGTGGCGGTAAGAGCGCTGCCGCATTAATCGCACCTCGGCCAAAATTACTGGAATTAGTTGCCCTGACTTGTTCATAACGGTAACCGAAACCAAGTTGTAATAAATGCGCGTCAAAACCCCGATAAATGGAAGATAAATTTAAGGAAGGGATTTGTTCAACACGGCCTAAGGTTGTATTAGCCCCGTCAGGAAAAGACACTATAGCCACAGGCGCAGAGAAACTTACGTCACCGGTGGCTGATACAGGTAATACAGCACCATTTGGAAAGGCCTGGAAACTAGCATCCAATTCACTATAGAGGTAGGTTAACTGGGCTTTAAGTTCCCAATTTTCTATATCATCTTCGGTAGAATAACGTAGATCGGCTAAATATTGCTCACCGCCACCCCGGCCATTAGGATCCAACACCGCATTTACACCCGCATTAGTCCCCGCATCGGAACCTGACATTGCGGAGAAATTAATATTCCAATGTTTTCTCTGTAAATTAAAAAAACTATTAATGGACTCAAACTGTGCTTGCACAACACCAGGTGCCCTAGAAACCCGGGTTCCCACTGCCCGGTCGATGCCTGTTTGCCTATCCGAGGAAATGACCTGCCCAGAATCAAGGCCAGCATTTTGAAACTGGAAGTTAGCCGCGATATCCCAACCTGCCCAGTTACCACTTTGTTGTGCCCAGCCACTTTGGCGGTCAAAATTGCCAGACCGTACACCTAGGTTTGTACCATTAATATCCTTGGCTTTTTTGGTGACAATATTAATTACGCCAGCAAACGCATCGGCGCCATATAAAGCTGAACCGGGGCCACGGATAATCTCAACACGCTGGATTGCTTCAATCCCTATTTGCAAACCTGTTGCAAGACCGCCCCGATAGGGTAAGTTCATGCGTGTGCCATCTAGCAAAAACAAAAGCTGGGCATTAATTTCATTGCGTATGCCCCTAACACTGTAATTGGTATCATAAGTCGCTTGCTGGACACTGGCATGCATACCTGGCACGGTTTCCAAAACTTCAGAGAGCTGCCTAGCCCCCATCGCCTTAATTTGCTCAGCGGTAATCACCGTGGTAACTGCCGGTGATTGCGCAATAGTACGAGGCGTTCCGCTTGCTATAGTCACTACTGGCAATTCACCCAATTCAGCCGGGGATAACTCAAATAAATCTTCGATATTTTTTTCATCGGCAAAACAACGGGCGCTAAACAGCAAGAGCAAAGCTAAACACTGATGTTTATTAAAAAACTCTTTATTTTTCATGAAAACTCACCCAGTAAAGGCATCATGGTTTCAAGCTTGTCTAGCGGCATAGGCTTGCCAATACCATAGCCTTGCGCAAAATCTACACCGAGTTCTTTTAATAGATCAAAAATTTCTTTATTTTCAACAAACTCAGCAATTGTCTTTTTACCTAAGACATGACCCACCTCGTTGATTGACTTTACCATAGCTAAATCGACTTTATCATTTAAAATCTCTTTGACAAATAAGCCATCAATTTTAAGAAAATCAACCGGTAAATTCTTTAAATATGCAAATGAAGACAAACCGCTACCAAAATCATCCAATGAAAATAAGCAACCTAATTCTTTTAACGAATTAATAAATTTTATCGCATAAGACAAATTAGCAATTGCGGCCGTTTCTGTTACCTCAAAACAAATTTTATGCGTAGGTATATCCCATTTTTCAAATTCCCTGAAAATAAATTCCAACATGCTTTCATCTGAGATTGAAAGCCCAGAAAGATTGATCGAACACAAGGCCAGTTCATCCAAAAACTCAGGCCTTTCAGCAAGCCAAGCAAATAACTGGCTGATTACCCATCTGTCAACTAAGGGTGACAAGTTATAGCGCTCTGCAGCGGGCAAAAATGCACCCGGCGGAATGATGCGGTCTTTCTCATCGCAATAGCGGATCAAGGTCTCAAAATGCAAGCCACCTTCTCCTGCGCAATCCACTATCGGTTGGCCAAATAAACGAAACCGGTTTTGTTCCAACCCTTGCTGAATTTTACGCACCCATTGCATTTCGCCTTGCCGCATAGCTAAATCCGTATCATCAGGACTAAACACATGGACACGGTTACGGCCTCGGTCTTTAGCTGCATAACAAGCGGCATCAACTTCTTTAAACAGTTCTATGGCTTGGCTACTTTTACTATTAATCGCAACAATACCTATACTTGCCGTTACCGTAGAAATATTGTTTTCCCAAAGAAAATGAAAATCACTAATGACTTGACGTAAATTTTCACAAGCCTTCATAGCAAATTCAAATGAGCAATGTAGGATTAGCACGCCAAACTCATCACCTCCCAAACGCGCAATCATATCCTCCCGGCGCAGATGTTTTCTGAGCAGCTCACTGAGTTGTTTGATCAACTCATCACCGGCTAAATGCCCAAACGTATCATTAACCACTTTAAACTGGTCTATATCCAAATAGCATAAGGCATGTTCTGACTCATCCACTTGTGCTTTCAAGGCGATCTGATTGACAACATCTTCAAACTGGCGACGGTTAGCTAAACCTGTTAAAACGTCATGGCTAGCTTGATAAGCTATTTTTTCATTAAGGACCTGGGTTTCGGTTATATCTTCACAAACAATGAGCAAACCAAGTTGTTGATTTTCATTTTCAATGACCCTGGCCGTTTCCCTGACCAATATAATTTGGCCATCGCCACAGACTTTTCTAATTTCGTGATGATGCACTTGCGTTGGAATATCAATACAGCGCTCAATAAACTTGCGCATGGCAGCCAAGTCTTCTGAATAAACAAAATCATAAATTGAGTGTTTTTGTAATTCCGACACTTGAAAGCCGAGTTGATTCGCCCCAGTCAGATTAACCGAAAGGATATGGCCATTTTGTTCGGCATTAAAAATGATGGTTGGATTATCATCATATAACGCTAAATAAAGATCTTTAGATTGTGTTAAGGCTAAATTTTGCTGTTCTACTTTGACCATTAGGCGGTTAAACGCATCGACTAAGACACCTAATTCATCATCATTAATCTTAGTGGCCCTTAGGGAAAAATCTTTCGCAAATGTCATTTGCCTTACCGTATCCACCAACGCATCAATTGGTGTCGAAATCAATTTTAATAACGGTTTGGCCATTAAGAAAGAAACCGTGGCGCTCACTAAAAGAACGAGGACTAGCGTACCTATAAATTTTAATTTTAGCCAAAACTCCGCCTGTAAATCGGCGTGTATATAAATGCTACCTATCACTGCGCCATCAAGGTTTATCGGTTCAACCACCACTAAATTCAAGCCATGAAAACCCGCTAAACTAGCTTCAACTATTAAAGGGCATGCCGGCACGCCCGGCATTTGATCCAATTGGCTAAAAATGGCACCTTTATCGTTATAAATACAAGCAGCCTGAACGGAAGGCACGCTACTTAGGATAGACAAATTTTCACGCGCCAATTGGACATCATCAAAAGTTAACGCGGCATTGCTGCGTGTAGCAATACCTTGCGCCATAATCTGAAAATCATCTAAGGCATTTCTTTTGAATTCTGCGACTTCTAAGACGACCAGGCACAAACCCACCAGTAACATTGAAAATATCACTGAAAACATCAGTATGATCATCAATTTACTATTGATTGACCGGTCACGGATCAGCTCAATCATGGCTTTCCCCTATGACTTCAGCCACTTCAAGCAACTTAGCACTAACCGATAAGCCGGCTTGCCTTAACATAGGCAAATCTATTTTTAGTTTTATTTTGCCCGCTTTGTTTACAAAATTAATCATCGCTTGCGGTAACCCGGGAGCTTCACTATCGTCTTCAATTGAAGAAAAATTATCCCTGACGATTAAACTGCCTTTGCTGGAAACTGGGTCGCTTATAGAAGTGCCAAGAAAAATAATTTGGCATTGCACATTCGCCAATTGACGTAGGCGTATTAGCTTAATGGGACGTCCTACCGCTGTTTTATTTTCAATAGGATTGATGATATTACCAAAAGGATCGTTGCCTAAAATACAAATATTAAAATTCGCCCCTTTAAAATCATCGGGCCAAGTAATAAATTTAGTGAAATTATAAAGGTAAGCAGCTTTAATTTTGTACTCAACAGTGCTGTCGTCAGCACTAAACGCCGTGACAGAGTAAAAAACTAGCAAGCAGCAGCAAAACTGCACTAAACCCGTTACCCTGATCTGCAAAATTCTAGCCCACGAAAAAAAGTTCATTCCTTTCTGCATACGGTTCTGATTGGTTTGCTAAAAGCATAGTAGAAGACTGGCTTTTTGCTAGACCTTAAAAAACCGTTGCATCACTTTAATCATATCCGTATGGTCTTTAACACCAGCACTTTCCCTAATGCTGTGCATTGCCCACATCGGATTGCCGACATCCACTGATTTGATTCCTAGCTTAGCAGACAGCGCAGGGCCTATAGTGCTACCACAAGGCAAATCACAACGATGGGAATATTTTTGATAGGGTACGTCAGCTTGCTCACACCAACGGGTGAATAGGGCTTCTGAATAGCCATCTGAGCTATAACGCTGATTGGCGTTAACTTTTATGACGGGCCCTTGATTGACAAAAACCTTATGGTCAGCATCATAGGCATTGGGGAAATTAGGCTGATAAGCATGTGCCATATCCGCGCTAATCATAAAACTTTGCGCCAAGGCACGTTGATAATCTTGCTGATCCAGGCCTGTCGCCAAGGCTATACGCTGCAAAATATCCGGTAAAAAACTACCATCGGCGCCTTTTAGGCTTGTACTGCCCACTTCTTCATGATCAAAAAACGCACAGATTAAGCTACTGTCCGCTTGCAATATCTGTTCATCCAGTAAGGCGCTCAACGCCGCATGACAAGACGCTAAATTATCGAGTTGGCTATCGGCAAAAAACTCTTGTTCTGCACCCCAGAAACAACCCTTCTGGGTATCATACAAGGCCAAGTCCCAAGATAAAATTTGCTCTGCCATCACGCCAGCTTGTTGTGCCAACAATGCCTTAAAATAGGGTAAAGGCAACTGGCTCTGGGCAAAAGTCGTCAGAATCAGAGGTAATTCAAATTGCTTGTGGAATTTTAAGCCCTCTTCATTGACACCACGGTTCATATGGATGGCCAAGTTGGGCAAGCGCAACAAGACCTGATCAAACTTTACTAATGCCTGTGCCACCGAATTATCACCCTGGCTATAGGCTACCCGCCCAGCCAAACTTAAATCCCGATCTGCAAACGTGGCGATGATAGGGCCGCCATAAACCTCAACCGATAACCTTAAATAGCTGTCGAGTAGATTCGCCGGATTTGGTTTAATCCTAAGACCCGGCGAATCGGTATGCGCACCGATTATTTTAAAACCCGTTTCGGAAAGCGGCTTTAGGCCACAGACAAGGATGACTATTGAAGAATCACCTCGGATAACATAATAGCGCCCACCTACTTCTAATTGCCATTTCTCAGTTTCATCTAGTTTTTTAAAACCGAAAGCCAACAATAACTTTTCTATAGTATTGACCGTGTGCCATGGACTTGGGCTAGCATCAATAAACGCTAATAAATCGTTAACATATTGTTCTGCCGTCATGTTTTTGGCTTTAAATCGAGCGCGACTGAATTGATGCAATAACGCAAGCCTGTAGGTTGTGGGCCGTCTTCAAAAACATGCCCTAAATGTGCGCCACAAGACTTACAGGTCACCTCGACACGTCGCATACCATGACTAACATCAACGTTCTCGGCTAAACTTTGCTCGGATAGCGTATGCCAAAAACTCGGCCAACCTGAGCCGGAATTAAATTTTGTGTCTGCATCGAATAAGGCATTACCACAGCAAACACAGTGGTAAACGCCATCATCCTTACAATCTAGATATTTGCCGGTAAACGGTTGTTCAGTCGCTTTTTTTCGACAAATGTGGAATTGTTCTGGAGTGAGCTTCTCACGCCATTGTTCATCAGTTAACTTATCATCCGCCATATTAGTTCCTAACTCGCATCTGCGCATAAGCGCCATTAAATATAGACTAACCGGCAAATGATCCTAAATTGAGAATTTCACCGATTTTTTATTGTTGTAACTTGTCTAAGGTTGTTGCCAGTTCTACACCGATAGTAAAAATGGCTGCTTGCAAATTATCGTCAACTAACCTGCCCTGTTCAGAAAATGCTTGGGCAGACATCCCTATTGCTTGTTGGTTGGCTAAAACCGTTACCCCCATATTTGACAACAACAGCCTCAAAAATACTAGCCCTCGCAGCCCACCTAAAGCACCAGGTGATGTCGACATAATCGCCGCAGTCTTACCACGATAAGCCAATAAGGCCTGCTCTTCATTTTGTTTACGTGAGCACCAGTCTAACGTGTTTTTCAGCAGTGGGCTGAATGCACTATTGTATTCTGGGGAAGCAATCAAAAAACCGTCGTGCGCCAGTAACAACTGCTTAAACAGACGCGTGCTTTCCGGCAAACCTTCCGCCGCTTCCAAATCTTGATTATAGATAGGCATAGGATAGTCGGCTAAACTCACCAAACTAACCTGAGCCCCAGCACTTTGGGCACCGGCGGCAGCTATTGCAACAAGTTTTTGGTTGTAAGAGGCTACTCTAGCACTACCAGAAAAAGCAAGAATTTTGGCCATGGTTTTTATCTTAATTGGGTTAATAGTATGCTTACTTAAACGAGGCTAGTTCAGCCAAACAACCCGCCCTTTTACTTAGGCAATTCTGACATTTCCCCAGGCTTACTATAATCCACGCCAACGCTAATGATAAAACTGGTCACTTGCTCGATGCTCATTGTTGAATGCACAACTTTGGCTTTATCTGCAATTACGGTAAATCCCGAAGTAGGATTTGGGGAGGTGGGGATAAATAAGACATACATATCTTCATATCGGTTGGTGACATAGGCAGGCACCCATAAACCGGATTTTGGATATTCCACATAAACCACTTCCTTAGCGATAGTATTATCGTGCGAAGAAAACATGCTCAGCACTTTTTTCACTACCCGGTGGATACTGTTAAGTAAAGGTATGCGTTCAATAATCCGGTCAAATAAGGCTATCGCCCAAAAGCGGCCTTCTTTTACGGTTTTATGGCCTATCAGGACTAGAATGATAAAACTTAGGAAAAAAAACAATCCGGTATACAGATAATTGTCAGAATAACCATAAACGAGTTGAAACAAATCTGAGATGCGGTCGCGGACAAAAATTACAATTTGTAATATCACCACAATAGGTATAACAGCAAAAATACCAATCAAACAGTAATTAAACAGTTTACGGACATATTCTTTCATTTTTCCTCTCCTTGATGGCCTAACGGTTATTGTTTTTATAAAGCTTGATTATAAGCCAAGTCACTTAAAACTATCTCACCTAAGTTCGCGTTAAAATGGCTGCTTAAGGATTAGCCATTACCGATTAGTCGTTTGCAAAACCATTAGACCCAAGCCTTGCCGTGGTAAAGCATACCCTCTGGCAAAACTGACGGCTCAATTACAAATTCTTGAAACAGGAAAATAGCAGCTAAAGCAACTACCTTTATCTAACTCGCTAACAATGCCTAATTTTGCCTCATGGCGCATGAGTACGTGTTTAACTATCGCCAAACCTAAACCCGTGCCATTAACTTTTTTATTGCGTTTTACCTCAACCCGATAAAACCGTTCTGTCACACGCGGTATGTCAGTTGGGGAAATACCTTCCCCAGCGTCTTCTACATCAAGTACCACTAAATCATTCTTACGGTACCAGCGGACTTTAACCACCGTATCTTCTGGGGAATATTTCAAGGCGTTGCCTAACAGATTTGTGAAGGCACTGCGTAATTCCTGAATTTCCCCCAAAATGTGGCTATCCGTTTCCAAGATCAACTCTATTCTTCTTGAGGCATTTTCCAAAGAATCGCCTTCTTGGCAAATCTGGCTTAATAACGCACCAACATCAATACACTGGATAGTTTTTTTCTGTGTTTCCAAACGGGTCAGTAACAATAAGTCATCGACCAGATGCTGCATGCGTTCGGTTTGCTCCTTCATTTGCTGAAAGGATTGGGTCAATAATTTAGATTTACCATCATCCATATCCAGCAATGTTTCCAGATAACCTTTAAGCACGGTCAGTGGCGTCCTCAATTCATGCGACACATTAGCGACAAAATCCTTACGCATGCGCTCCATTTTTTTTAACTCGGTAACATCTTGCGCCAACAACAAGCGCAAACCTGCACCATAACTAATGATACGCACAGCTAAGGAAATCCGCCCATCCATCGGAGACGGCAACACCACTGCCTCACGGTAATTGCCGGTTTTAAGATAGCTGATAAATTCAGGGAAACGGATTAAATTAGGGATGCGTTGGCCACGGTCAGACTGTTTTAAGCCAAACACTAAATTGGCCGCCCGGTTAGACCATTCGATTTCATCGTTAGTATTCAAAACCACCGCTGCATCAGGCAAGGCTTCGGTTGATTTACGAAATTGGTCAATTATTTTACTGAGCTTACGTTTGCGCTTTTTGTCATTTTTTTTAATGCGGTAGACATGATAATAAATATCTTCCCAAATCCCTGTCGCTTTGGGGTATTGGCGTTTACCACCCGCGCGTATCCATTTTTCAAAACGGTTAATTTGAAAGATCTGATAAGACCATAAATACACCAAGACTAATAAAAACCAAACCAAGGTATGGCCGAGAATTGAACTCATTATTAAAGCGACAAAAAACAAAAAAGCGGCACTAATAATGTCTTTATTCCAACCCAGCATTAATTTATTCCACTAATGAAAATCGATAACCAAAGCCACGGACGGTTTGCACTAACTCTTCGCGGCCGTATTCCCCTAAGATTTTTCTTAAACGGCGTATATGCACATCAACCGTACGTTCTTCAATATAAACACTCCGTCCCCACACCTGATCCAACAGCTGTGTCCGGTTATACACTTTATCGGGATGCGTCATAAAAAACTGCATTAAACGAAACTCTGTGGGGCTAACGTCCAGCTGCTTATCGCCTATACTAAGCCGGTGTTGCTCAGTATCAAGAATTAAATCCCCCAAAGCAATTTGGACTTGCCCGGTAATTTTACCTGTGCGGCGTAATACCGCACGGATACGGGCCACTAATTCTTTTGGTGAAAAAGGCTTGACCATATAATCATCCGCGCCAATTTCCAAGCCTTTAACTTTATCTTCCTCTTCCCCCCGCGCGGTTAATAAAATAATCGGTACTTCCCGATATAATTGCTCTTTTTTTAAACGTCTAGCCCATTCTACGCCACTAATGCCTGGCAACATCCAGTCCAGCACAATGAGATCCGGCAAATTTTCATCCATCGCCCGATGGCCTTCTTCGGCATCGGCAGCGGTAACTATCTTAAAACCAGCCTGCCCTAGCACCATCGCTAGCATCCCTCTTATAGCATCTTCATCTTCAACGACAAGAATATTAAATACTGACATAACGATAAACGCCCGAATATTAAAAGGTTATTCTAACAAAATAGTGTTGTGTTTTTTATGACAACAAAGTGACACGCAGAACTTATACCCGCTAAAACTAGGCAAAGACACGTTATTGATGAAACATACCGCGTTTAGCCTGGGTAAATAAGGCATTGCATTGCTCGGTTAAAATGCCACCAAACACTTGCGTAGCCCTAAATGGTGTGCGCTTAACCAGTTCTTCTGCCCGAATATCAATTTGCCACCATTGCTGCTCTTGCAAAAAAGCGATGGAAGTGCCGTAATAAACATTAGCAATACCTGCCCATGCAATTGCGCCTTGGCACATTGCGCAAGGCTCTGCAGTGGTATACAGGTCAAATTGGCTCCAGTCTACGGGGTGCAGTTGTGCCGCACAGTTATTGATGGCCACCATTTCCCCATGAAACGTTGGATTTAAAGTTGATTGGTTATAGCCTTCCGCCACAATGACTTGGCTATTACGGTCTACAATCACGGCCCCAAAGGGAAACTCAGGTACTTTATTCGCCAATGCAATCGCTTTTAACATCTGTCTTTCATGCTGGGCTAGCACATTAATCCCCTATAGCAAAACTCTAAGTATTGTATTTACAGTTTAATATTGATACTTTTAATAAGCATTTGTTAAAAATGCAGCCGTTTAGTTTTTAGTTATCGATTTAATAATAAGGGGAAAAGGATGAGCATACTACAAGAATTCAAAGAATTTGCCATTAAAGGCAATGCCATTGATATGGCTGTCGGTATAATTGTTGGCGCAGCATTTGGCAAAGTGATTTCATCACTGGTTGCTGATGTATTTATGCCGCCTATAGGGGTGTTAATCGGTGGCGTAGATTTCACCAAACTGGCCATTACCATTCAAGAAGCCGTTGATAAGGATCCAGCCGTCACCCTAAACTATGGCAATTTTATCCAATCTGTCGTTGATTTTACCATCATTGCATTTGTTATTTTTATGTTGATAAAAGTAATAAATGGCCTTAAAAAACAAGAAGCAGAAGCCCCATCCCCTACGCCAGAACCCAGCAAAGAAGAATTGTTGCTGACTGAAATCCGTGACTTATTGAAAGCAAAAAATTAGCTGACATTAAGTATCGCCGCTCTATAGTTAAACTTAACTACAGAGCAGCGGCACCATAAATACTGGCTATAGCCCCAGCATTAAAAAATACGGCTTATTTATTTGCTAAACTTAAACCTTATTTAGAAAACAGCAAGCCCTCTTCGCCAACAACAACCTTGACTACATCGCCTGCAACATAAGTACCTGCCAAAATTTCTTGCGCCAATGGATTTTCAAGCTGTTGTTGGATGGCACGTTTTAATGGTCTTGCGCCATAAACCGGGTCAAAACCAGCTTCACCCAATTTATCCAAGGCTTCGGTAGAAATTTCAAGGCTAATTTCCCTTGCCTGTAAACGGCTACGTAATGATTCCAGTTGTATCGCGGAGATCTCGCGTATTTGCTCACGTCCCAAGGGATGGAATACAACGGCTTCATCAATCCGATTAATAAATTCCGGCCTAAATTGCATGGCAACAATTTCCATAACGGCAGCCTTCATCGCCTCATAATTGGCTTCACCCGATAACTCCTGAATTTGTGCCGAACCTAAGTTAGACGTCATCACAATGACGGTGTTCTTAAAATCGACGGTCCTGCCTTGGCCATCAGTTAAACGGCCATCATCCAAGACTTGCAATAACACGTTAAAAACATCAGGATGGGCTTTTTCCACCTCATCCATCAAAATTACAGAATACGGTTTACGCCTTACCGCTTCAGTCAAATAACCACCTTCTTCATACCCCACATAACCTGGAGGCGCACCTATCAAACGCGCGACAGAATGTTTTTCCATAAATTCAGACATGTCGATGCGGATGATGGCATCTTGGGTATCAAACAGAAATTCCGCCAACGCTTTGCATAATTCCGTTTTACCTACTCCGGTAGGCCCCAAAAATAAAAATGAGCCATTCGGCCGATTGGGGTCCGACAAACCCGCACGGGAACGTCTGATAGCATTGCTGACGGCTTTTAAGGCTTCTTCCTGACCGACCACTCGCTTGCTTAGTTCGACTTCCATGCGCAGCAACTTGTCACGTTCACCCTCCATCATTTTCGAAACCGGTATGCCTGTCCATTTTGAGACAACTTCAGCAATTTCTTCTTCGGTCACTTTATTGCGCAATAGCGTCATTTTTTGGCTTTGCTCGGGCGCCGCCTGGTTCAATTGCTTTTCTAATTCTGGAATAATGCCGTAACGTAGCTCGGCTTGCCGGTTTAAATCATTGGCTCGGCTGGCGGCCTCCAATTCTGTTTTGGCATGATCCAATTTTTCTTTAATCGACGCCGAACCTTGTAAAGAGGCTTTTTCTGCTTTCCAGATTTCCTCCATATCTGAATAATCTTTTTCCAAAACAGCAATATCGCTTTCCAACACTTCCAAGCGCTTTTTTGAGGCGGAATCTTGCTCTTTTTTTAAAGCCACTTGTTCAATTTTTAACTGGATCAAGCGCCGGTACAGCTTATCCATCGCCTCCGGTTTAGAATCCATTTCCATACGGATACGGCTGGCCGCCTCGTCTATCAAATCGATAGCCTTGTCTGGCAACTGACGGTCAGAAATATAGCGGTACGATAAGTTTGCCGCCGCAATAATGGCAGGATCCGTAATATCGACACTGTGGTGAATTTCGTATTTTTCTTTTAAGCCCCGCAAAATAGCGATAGTGTCTTCAACCGTTGGCTGATCGACCAAGACTTTTTGGAAACGTCGTTCCAAAGCGGCATCTTTCTCAATATATTTGCGATACTCATCTAAGGTTGTCGCGCCGACACAGTGTAACTCCCCGCGCGCCAATGCCGGTTTTAACATATTACCGGCATCCATTGCGCCTTCGGCCTTACCGGCGCCAACCATGGTATGCAATTCATCAATAAACAGAATAACTTGGCCTTCTTGTTTAGCCAAATCACTTAATACCGCTTTTAGACGTTCCTCAAACTCGCCGCGAAACTTAGCACCGGCAATCAAGGCGGCCATATCCAATGCCAATACTTGTTTACCCTTGATCCCTTCAGGCACTTCCCCATTTACAATACGTTGCGCCAAGCCCTCAACAATAGCCGTTTTACCCACCCCAGGCTCACCGATCAGCACGGGGTTATTTTTGGTGCGCCGTTGTAATACTTGTATCGTGCGGCGAATTTCATCATCACGCCCAATCACCGGATCCAGCTTGCCTTGTTCTGCCCGCTCGGTCAAATCAACTGTATATTTTTTTAACGCTTGGCGTTGGTCTTCGACATTAGCGTCATCCACCGCTTGGCCGCCGCGCATTTTATCGATAGCCGATTCTACCGCTTGTTTACTGGCACCCGCTTTTTTAAGTAGCGTTTGCAATATGCCTTTTTCTTCAATAGCCGCCAACAAAAATAATTCGCTAGAAATAAATTTGTCACCACGTTTTTGTGCAAGCTTATCGGTGTAATTAAACAAGCGGCTAAGTTCATTTGACAGCTGGACATCACCACCTGTCCCACTTACCGTGGCAATCCGGCCAAGTTCATTGGCTAAGCCGATATTGATCTCAGCAATACTGGCGCCTATTTGAGCCAGTAACGGCTTAATGCTCCCACCCTGTTGCTCTAGCAATGCCTGCATAAGATGCGTAGGCTCTATGAATTGATGGTCTTTGCCTAAAGCTAAGCTTTGCGCATCCCCCAAGGCCGCTTGGAATTTGCTGGTCAGTTTGTCCATACGCATATTGAATACCCTATAAAATGAAATGTTATACTTGATATGGGGAAGCTCCTGCGCTTTTCAAGCGACAACAGCACTTGCTGTACAGCAAAATTAGCTTTATGGTATCAAGACAGCAATTAGCAAAACCTAGCCCGATGCCTTTCATCAATAATCGCCTTATCAAACAATTAGTGCGTAGCTTTATCGATCTGCTACCCATACTGGGCGTGGTTGCCATATTTCAGGTTTTAATCATCCGTCAACCGATTGACGACATCGGCAGCCTCATATCGGGTGCTGTTTTTGTTATTATTGGCCTGAGTTTTTTTGTTGAAGGCTTGGCCTTAAGCTTATTCCCTATTGGTGAAGCTATGGCCAATGCGCTAGCCCGTAAAGGTAGCCTATTCTGGCTTTTGACGTTTGCATTTGGCTTGGGCTTTGCCGCCACGGTGGCAGAACCTGCACTAATGGCTATCTGTAATGAAGCCGCCCGCATTGCCAGCCAAAGCCAATTGATAGGCGCTACGGAACTGGCCCGTACCCATTACGCGTTGGGCTTACGGATAACAGTAGCCTTTGCGACAGGCTTAGCTTTATTACTTGGTGTGCTTAGAATTTTAAAAGGCTGGCCTTTGCATTATTTGATTATTGGCGGTTATATCGCTGTCATGCTAATTACGCCATTTGCTCCCAACAGCATTGTCGGCATAGCCTATGATTCGGGTAGTGTCGCCACATCCACGATTACCATCCCGTTAGTGACCGCCCTAGGTGTAGGCCTGGCTACCGCCATTAAAGGCCGTAACCCGATGACTGACGGCTTTGGCATGATCGCCCTGGCCTCATTAAACTCTATGATTTTTGTCATGGCCTATGGTATTTTTATATGATAGCTTGGGTATTGCAGTTTTTACTTAGTTTGCTAACGGTATGCCGTGATGTCTTACCGATAGTTTTGTTAATTATCGGCTTTCAGATTTTTGTTATCCGCCGGCCCCTCGCCCATCCTAAAAAAATTCTTACCGGCTTTGTTTTTGTATTGATCGGCATTACCTTTTTTTTATATGGTTTAGAAAAAGTCTTGTTTCCATTAGGTAAACTAATGGCTGCCCAATTGACCTCTTATGACTTCCTAGAGCTTGCACCCAAACAAACTGCCAGTTGGGAAAATTATACCTGGGTATATGTTTTTGCCGCCTGTATCGGTTTTGCCTCAACTTTGGCAGAACCCTCTTTGTTAGCCGTCGCCATTAAAGCCGAACATATATCCGGCGGCACAATTGGTGCTTGGGGTCTGCGTCTGGCTGTTTCGGTAGGTGTCGCCTTTGGCTTGGCCTTAGGTTCATTCCGCATTATCTCTGGTACGGGTATATACCTTTATATTTTGGCCGGGTATGTTATTGTTATTATCCAAACCGCCTTTGCCCCCAAGATGATACGGGCTTTAGCTTACGACTCTGGCGGCATAACCACCTCTACGGTCACGGTACCCCTGGTGACTGCACTAGGCTTAGGCTTAGCCAGCCATGTGCCTGGTCGTAACGCCGCCCTGGATGGCTTTGGCTTGATTGCCTTCGCCAGCTTATTCCCAACCATTGCCGTACTTGGCTATGCCCAGATTGCCCAGTGGCTTAGCAAAATCAGCAGCCCACGATAAGGAAACTTATGCACTTTAAATTAATAATCGCTTTTGTCGATGACAACAAAACCGATCTGGTGCTCGATACCGCACGCAAAAACGGTGCTAAAGGGGCAACGGTAATCAACCAAGCCCGCGGAGAAGGCCTAAAAAAATCAAAAACTTTTTTTGGTTTGGCTCTAGAAGCACCCCGTGATGTGCTTTTGTTTCTGGTCGAAGAACATTTAAGCCGACATATCTTAGAGCAAATAGCCCATGCCGCCGAATTTGACAGCAAACCGGGCACTGGCATCGCGTTTAAAATTGATGTTGAAGACGCTATAGGCGTCATGCATCAGGTAGAACAATTAACCCACGAACTGGCAGATGACATATGACCCAAGAACTAAAATCCATACCCGTGAAAAAAGTCATGAAAACGGCCTTCACTTGCATAGATCGTAAAGCCACCATAAAAGAAGCCTTAAATGCCATGAAAAGCGCAGGCACTTCGGTCTTGATCGTCAACAAACGTCATGACGATGACGAATACGGCTTAATTACATCCACCGATATCGCCCGCCATGTGTTAGCCAAAGATAGGGCGCCGGATCGGGTTAATGTTTATGAAGTAATGACTTGCCCGGTTATCCATGTCCATCCCGACATGGATATAAGACATTGTTCGCGCTTGTTTGCCACCTATAATTTGGTTAGGGCCCCCGTAATAGAAAACGATAAAATCATAGGTATGATCAGCCCTAACTCACTGGTTTTAGAGGGGCTGTACGAAATCTGCGGATGACAGTTTTGGCACAAACAAATACAATAAAGCGCGACTTATAACACAGCCTGCATTAGGCGGGCATTAATCGATTGCCGCATTGGGCATCTTGGTTTTCCTGTTAACGGTAAGTATTTTTGTAGGAGTTTAAAAAAATGGCAACTGGTACGGTAAAGTGGTTTAACAATACCAAAGGTTTTGGTTTTATTGAACCTTCAGAAGGTAGTGAAGACGTATTTGTACATCATTCAATGATTTTAGGGGAAGGCTTTAAAACCCTGTCCCCTGGCCAATTGGTGACTTTTGAAATTGAATCCGGACCTAAAGGCTTAACAGCAACCCATGTACAACCCAAAAAATAAACCCGCTTTTGTTCAAGTTTTCAAGCCTTAATGCCTCTCTATTAAGGCTAATTTTTTCCCGCATTCATTTTAATGGCCTACCTTTAGCATCCCGATGAATATGGTTGCCTAACAGCAAAACCGCCTCCACCACACCCCACACCACGCCGTAGCCCATAGTCAGCATAGTGACACCAATTTGCACTAAGCCAATTTTGTAAAAACCCAAGTAAATACGGTGCGCACCAATACCGCCTAAAAATATTGCCAACACGACAGCAAGGTTTTTATATTTAACCGCATCAGCTTGGGTAAAAGCCGCGCCTACCAAATCTATGTTCGTGGCTATGTTTTTTTGGGGGTTAAATTTGACTTCATCACCTGCTTCAGGCTCCGCCAGTGCTACCCAATCATCCAAATGGAATTCAAACTTAAAATTTCCGCTCTCGATGCGACCAGTTTGAGTTTCGGCATCATAATTTACAATATACCCTATCATTTTTCCTCCTCATCTCCTGAACAAAGGCATTAAAGAATTATTATTTTGTAACCTTCATTAAACCAAACTTGCAAAACTTATACATCATCCCTTAAACGCACCGCTAGCACATCGCATAGCGCATGGTGTAAAACCCCATTGGCTGTGGAACCCAACAACAATGCCAAACCATGGCGGCCATGGGAGCCGACGACAATCAAATCTGTTTGAATTTCCTTGGCAACCCTAACAATTTCAAGCTTAGGACTACCCATTTCCAGATATTGCCGAGACTCAGGCACATTCAGTGTTTCCCCTAAATGTGCTAATTTTTTTTTGGCGGCCGCCATCAAAGTTTGGGTGACATCAACATCATATGGCACGATGGTGTCGTAATCTACATTGGCCAACGGCAAATAATCCACCACGTGCACAATGCTTAACAGCGCCTGAAATTTCCCCGCCAATTCCTTAGCACGCTCGGCGACTGCGCTACCATGCCCAGAGAAATCTGCCGCTAACAAAATGTGCTGATAATTTTCCATAACTCCCCCTAGTTTGCATTGGGCAACACAGGCGCCAATAAAGCCATCACCTGATAAGCCGTTAATAAATATAAAAACGCCAAACCCAAACTAAATGGCCACGTTTGATCCAAGGCATGCCGGATAATATGCCCCGTTACTACCCAATGCCAAATCATCAAACCAATGATAAGGAAAAACACCCAAATATTGCCCCACCCCATCATCATTGCCGCCAAGGCTGGCAAGGCGCAAAAACTAATCACAGCATCCGTTCCCAATAAAGCACTGGTGGTTTGGTAAAACCTGGGTAATCTACGGGTAACAAACAACATAAACCAACTGGATATGATGACCAGTACAGTTTCTATGGCAACTTGTACCGCCGCTTGAAAAAAACTGGCACTCATACGCAAGACCGCAAAACTTATCACGGCGTACGCCAAGATCAGAAAACGAAACAACCAAGGCGAATAAGGCAAACTCTGCGGGCCTTTTTTAATCTGGCAGACATCCAATAGCAATTTTATGATTTCAAACATTAATTATTCTCTGTTTAAACGAGCACCTATAACTACTGTAAAGCCTGTAATTGCTCCTCAGCTTCTAGCCAATCGGTTTCCGCAGCCTGTAATGCCTTGTCAACTTGAGTTTTCTGTTCCAACAGCTGTTTTAAACGCTGCTTTTGCGCGTCATTATACAATTCAGGATCAGCTAATTGCTGTTCTAATTGGCGTTGCTCGCTGTGATAGCGCTCTACCGCTTGCTCCGCTTTTTTTAAGGTATCGTAATAAGGCTTGTATTTTTGCCGGCGTTCGGCTTCTTGTTTACGTTGGTCTTTTTTCGAAACACTGGCTAGTTGATCAGGAATGGTTTTTTCTGCAGCTTTTTTTTGTTCTGCCAACCAAAGCTTATAATCATCAAGGTCACCATCAAAGGCTTGCACTTGCCCGCTAGCCACCAAAAGCAACTTATCCGTGACGGAGCGCAATAAATGACGGTCGTGCGAGACCACCACGATGGCGCCTTGGTAATCTTGCAAAGCCACGCTTAAGGCATGGCGCATTTCCAAATCCAAATGGTTGGTCGGTTCATCCAACAGCAGCAAATTGGGATTTTGATACACCAATAACGCCAACACCAAACGGGCTTTTTCACCGCCTGAAAACGGCCTTACTGGCGCTAAAGCTTGGTCACCATTAAAATCAAAACCACCGATAAAATTACGCAGCTCTTTTTCGGTAGCTTGCTTATTCAGCTGTTGTAAATGCCATAACGGCGATTCATCTAAGTTTAATTGTTCTAATTGATGTTGGGCAAAATAACCAATTTTTAAACCTTCAGCAAGCCGTATTTGTCCAGACAGAGTCGCCATATCACCTGCCAAGACCTTAATCAGGCTAGACTTGCCAGCTCCATTTGGGCCTAAAAGCCCAATGCGGTCACCGGGTGTAATGCTTAGGTTGACAGCGTTAAGGATACAGGTTTGGCCGTAGCCTATATCCGCTTTATCTAAGCTTAATAAAGGCGTAGGCATACGGCCTGGCGGGGCAAAACTAAAATCAAATGGTGAGTCTACGTGCGCCATGGCGATCACTTCCATGCGTTCCAAGGCCTTAATACGGCTTTGTGCTTGCCTAGCTTTTGTAGCTTGCGCTTTAAAACGGTCAACAAAACTTTGGATATGGGCGATTTCCCGCTGTTGTTTAACAAAAGCAGATTGCTGCTGGGCTAATTTTTCTGCGCGCATTTTTTCAAAGGCTGAATAATTGCCGGTGTAAATTTCAGCCTGGGCTTGCTCCAAGTGTACGATGTGGTCGGTGATAGCATCCAGAAAATCACGGTCATGCGAAATTAGCAATAAAGTGCCCGGATATTTTGTTAACCAATCCTGCAGCCAAATAACAGCATCCAAATCTAAATGATTGGTGGGCTCATCTAGCAACAACACATCAGAACGGCACATCAATGCTTGTGCTAAATTAAGCCGCATGCGCCAACCACCTGAAAATGCGCTGACTGGTTTTTGTTCTTGTTCAGGCAAAAAACCCAAACCGTCCATTAAACGTGACGCCCTGGCTGTCGCGGTATAGCCACCGACCACATCCAACGCCGCATGTAGCTCAGCCTGCTTAATTCCATCACCAGACTGTTCAGCTACTTGCAGTTGCTGTTGTAAGCGCCGTAATTCTTGGTCACCATCAATCACATAGTCAATCGCAGCGCACGCCACCGCGGGTGTTTCTTGGGCAACATATGCTATTTCCAGCTGCGGTGGCATAGTAAAATCACCTTCATCCAGATGCAGCTCACCTCTAAGTAAGGCAAAAAAACTGGACTTTCCAACACCATTAGCGCCAGTAATACCTACGTTTTGACCTTTATGGATGGTAAACGTGGTATTAGTAAACAACACCCTCGCACCACGGCGCAGGGCTATATTTTTAAAATTAAGCATTCAATTTATGAGCCGTAAAACGGCCAATTTCCTCATTAAAAAAACCTAAGACCTTATTAACTTACAAAAGTCCATCGCTATAGCGTATGTGCTCTGGGAGTGACTTAGCCTAAGCGCTCAATCAACTTCTCGGCTTGTTTAGCAAATTCCATAAGATTGCCTTTTTTTACGGTTTCAATGGGAATCACCAGTGCCGTGCCCATATCAATATAAATATAAACATGGCGCTTGCCATACTCCACCCGTAATAAATCCGCCCATTGCATCTTATGTTTGCCACTCGGGGATTTTTCCAGTAAATATTGGGGCGTCGCAGGGTCAATGGTTAAGGTATATATGCCAAACATACTGGCTTTTTCTTTAGCGCTGTATTTAGATAAAATTTGCCGTTGCAGATCCAGCAAAATCAGCTTGGGCGACAGCCAAGCCCACATCCCTGCCAACACTAAAATATAGGCCGTAGCATTACGGTCGCCATAATAAAAATAATAAAAAGCCGCTATCAGTACCATTACACCAGGTACTAACAAACGGTTTTTTTTTAAGTTTTGCCGGATTTCTTCAGATTTTTGCAAACGTGTCTCGTTAAAATGCACTAAATCCTGTTCACGAAATTCGTATTCAATTTCCATCATAATTAGTAACAACCCTTGTATGTTGACGATGCGGCTAGCGCTCTGCCATTATTTTTATTTTAATGCATCTTTATTTTGGCATGCGCACTACGTCTGAACAAATTAGAAAGCGTCAGCATAGCGGTCCTAAAATAACCATGGATAGCCACTTGGTGCATTTTATACAACGACAAATATACCACCCGCGCGACAAAGCCACCGATACTTACCGTACCCATGAGATTGCCCATTAAGTTACCCACGGTATTATATTTGCCCAGCGAAACTAACGAGCCATAATCTTGATAAACATAGTTTACGGGCGGTAAACCTTTTAACCGCTTAAGCAAACTTTTATACAAGGTCGTCGCTTGCTGATGGGCCGCTTGTGCCCGAGGCGGGACATTTTCTTTATGTCCAGGCCAAGGACAAGCGGCACAATCGCCCATGGCGAAGATATTGTCATCACTGGTTTTTAGCGTTTGGTCAACAATCAATTGATTGATATTATTGGTTGCCAAACCATCCAATTCTTTCAACCAATTGGGCGCTTTAATACCGGCCGCCCAAACCTTAAGGTCCGCTTCTATAAATTCACCATCTAAGGTTTTGATACCGTCTTGGTTAATTTCAGTCACCCGCTTACCCAATTTTAGGTCTATGCCTAATTTAACCAATTGCTGTTGGGTAGCGGTAGCCAACTTTATGGGTAACGCCGGCAATAACTGGTTAGCAGCCTCTATAATGGTTAATTTCACATTGCTGGAAATTTCCAAGCCGTAAACTGCTAATAAGTCGGTGACTTCGTGTAATTGTGCAGATAACTCTACGCCTGTTGCACCTGCGCCAACAATAGCAATGGATAAGGGCTTGTTTGGCTTACTGGCATGGGCATGGAGTTTAATATAGGCTTCCACCAACTGGCGCTGAAATCGAAACGCTTGCGGTGTGGTATCCAAAAACATGCAGTTCTCGTCCACCCCTTTAATGTTAAAGGTGTTACTTACGCTTCCAATTGCCATCACCAAGGTATCGTAGCCGAATGTCCGTTTAGGGATCAGTTCCTCACCCGATTCATTAAACGTAGGGCTGACATAAATTTCTTTTTTGTCCCGGTTTAAGCCTTCCATTTTGCCAAGTCGAAAGCGAAAATGGTTACGGTGCGCTTGCGCCAGATATTCAATTTCTTCCTCTTCTGCCAGCGTACCCGCAGCCACTTCATGCAATAATGGCTTCCAAATATGCGTGGATGAGGCATCCAACAGCATAACTTCGGCCTGCTTCCCCTTACCGAGTTTTCTACCTAAACTGGTTGCTAGCTCAAGTCCTGCAGCACCTCCACCAACAATCACAATTTTATGTTTTTTATTATTATCCGCCACTGTTTTCCCCTTACAAAAGTTGCCCAAACTCGACGGTAGCATCCTGGCCACGCTATAAAACAAGGCATCCTTGCTTTAGATGATGGCATTATATTAGCACTGCCACGGACTTGCTGTTTTTTTAGTTACGCAAATCTGGCCAATCTATATTAAGATAAATATTATTTAAAGCGAGACTGTGCCATGCGTTGCTTTTTTCTGCTGATTTTTCTTGCTTTGCCAGCGCTAGCGGATGAAGCGCCTGAGCCTCAAGTAGCCCCCCCTCAGGCCACCCCAGAAGTGCCTGATCCTCCATTGCCTGTGCAAAGCGGTGAAGTCTTGGAACCTGACATCACCATTATCCGTAAAGAAAAGGAAACCATACAAGAATACCGCGTTGGCGGAAAACTCTACAAAGTTAAAGTTATCCCCGATGTCGGCCCACCCTATTACCTGATTGATACCAACGGAGATGGCAACCTAGATGTCCAACGCAACGATGCAGACCGCCAAGGCCATATCAACTTATGGAAATTATTAGAGTGGTAAGGGACTGCCATTAATTATGCTTTAACTTACACCCAGGCAAGCGAGGGGCATCAGGCCTGACACCTTGCGGAAACTGCACTAAAAAAGCACAACACAGCAAAATGTCGCTGGCAACATATCCAGTTGAAGACGTTTCGGTAGACTTTAATTAACAAGGAATTAAAGCATTCCTTAAGTGCCGTTAAGGACAATACTGGTAGTTTTGCGCCACTGCAAGGAAGGCTTAACCTTTAGCTACAAAAAATACAGGTGGCCTAGCCCTGATGTCTATGATGTTTTTTATTTCATTTTAAAGATTATGAATTTATATATTAACTATTTAAAACAAACACTCTTGATTACTGTACCCCTAAGCTTGGTTCTGAGTACTAGCGCTTGTTCGTTTTCAGATAGCTCAGAGAGTATTTCTGACTCTACCAGCTCTATTATTAGTAGCCCTTCATCCATTTCCGGCAAAAGCAAAAAATACCAGAATGAAATCGCTGACTATACAATGGCTTATGTTAAATCCTCAAAACCAAGTGACAATTACACTAATTTTTTAAAAGGCATCAGTGATATTGCTGCTAAAAAAGGGATTAACAATTGGGAACAAGATGCCTTAACTTATATGGGGATAGGTAAAGGTTTGAAAAAAGCGGGCATAGAAGGCGTGGCTTATGAAACGTATAAAGACAATTTTGCTGGCGGTAGCGCCCAAAATAGGGAGTATATCCAAAACGGGTATGATTCTGAATAATCTTCTCTGTACTGCTATGTTTTACACAGGTGATTAACGCTAGAAAGCATTAATCTGCCCGCCATGCGCTTTGGTTTACCAACTTTTTTTGCGGCTATTGCGTTGGCCAGCCTAGTTTTGGCGACACCGACGCTTTCAGCCGCAACGATAGGTTATCTTTATATCGAGGCCAGTGAAGGCAATTCTAGCGGTGGCCACGTGGCCTTACAATTCGGTGATGAGATTTTCCACTTTCAGCACCACGACTCCGGCCTCATCCGCCTAATTAGGCAAGATCAACAAGAATTCCACTATCAGTATCGATATTTGCAAAATAGGCCTCTGCATATAAGCCAAATTGCGGTGTCCGAGCAAACATTCGATTTACTAAACCGACATTTTAAGCTGCAGTTTTTGGCACAAGAACAACAATTTCAGCAACTGCACGCATTACAAAATCAGCGTCTGTTATTAAGGCGCTGGATATATCTAAAAACCACCGAACCGGCGTTTTGGGATACTGATTTTTCTAAGCTATTGCGTTTAAACGCAGTCGGGCTTTTTTATGATGAAAACGCATTGGCACAAGGAGACAATACCCATACGACAGACACAAACCACACGCCATCCGTTTGCGCTACGCTAATGCAAAAATTACAACACACTGTTGCCTTGCAATATGGCCCGAATTACCTGCCCCAACGCAACGCGCAAATTAATGCCCAGATTGAAGCATTTTCATTAGGCTATAGCCCCTTAACGCAGCCCATATTATCTAAAGATAACTTTCCACCAAAACTGGATGATATAGCCAGCCGTTTTACTGATTTACTAACCGGAATGGCTGCGGTTAACGTACTACAGTCCGCACAGTGCATAAAAAATACCGCCTTACTGTTAACGCAGGAACCGCTATCGGGCGCCGATAAAATCTACTTGAGGAAGCTGCACGAGCAACTGACACTAGGCTTTATCAATACGCTCAACTCCCAACGCCCCGATTGGGGATTGGCGGTATTAGTCAATATTGCGCGCTTAACGGCGCTGGAACAATCTTTACATTCAGGCTATTGGGTTTTTGTTGACGATTTCGGCGATGACAGTATTTGGCTGACTGCCGAACAATATGCCGCCGACGCGGCTCAAATACAGCCGCAAATTGACGAGGCCCGTGTAAATTTTAATCAGCGCCGCAATGCTTTCTCCAGCCCAGAGGGTATGAACGAAACCGATTATAGCCAATTGGAAATGTCGGCTAACCGTTATAATGAACTGCTTAAAGGCCAGCGCAAGCAACGTCTGCGTTATTTAGGTGAAAAAGCCTTACCCAGTCAAAGCGTAGCCTTACCGGAGTGGCTTGCGCCTAAGCTCAGCCTAGCCCAACTGACCACGGCTTTAAACCAGTTGGAACATTATGGACAGCAATTATCACAAACTTTGGCAAAACAATACCGCTACGACTTAATCAGCCGTAATTGTGTAACCGAACTATTCAGAACCATTAACCTAGCCTTTCTTAGCCAAGACACAAGTACTGCAGAAGCACCCGGCGCGCTTTTGCAAATGACACTGGAATCAGGCAAACGCCTAGGTGCTTACCTGCCTGCTGACGATAACGTTATCCCGTTTTTATCATATAAAACCGTACAACAACGTTATACAGTAGCCAATAGCATTGACTTAAATTCCTATCGTGGCTTGCACTTAGCGCAACTGCTAAAGCAAAACGACAGCTGGCTAACGGGCATTCGTGAATCTAACATTCTCACCAGCACGCTGTATGATTACAACCCTGACGATGCCTTATTTGTGTTTTTTACCGATGACAATTGGCTATTAAGACCCGTTTTTGGGCTATTTAATACTGCTGCAGGTGTCAGCCAAAGTCTCTTTGGCTTGTTCAGCGCACCATTTGATGCGGGTAAAAACCTTGAATCCGGGTTAACAGGTGTGTTAATGAGCCTACCAGAATTAGCATTTTTTAATATCCGCAAAGGCAGTTATCGATATTTACCCTATTCACAATTCTTACAAGACGAGAAACAAGTAAACTTTGATTGAGAAATGTAGTTTTAAAAATTAACCCACCCTATAGCGCTTGTAGTTTATATGGATTACTTTTATCTAATGCTAAGGCTGGAAGTGTTCTTCGCCACGCCCAAACCAATATTCATCACCCCTAATATACCGATACCGTTTAAGCACCTGTGCTAAAAGTATGCCCGCTATTGTCCTGATCCAGCCCTTAGTGCCTTTACCCGCTCTGCGGTATTGGGGTGGGTCGATAAATAATCAAACAAAGGGGGTTTCATAAAATCTTTTTGTAATTCTGGTGGTGTGTGGGCTTGTTCTAGTTTCTCTAACATTTCTGCCAAACGTAGACTGGAAATTGCATTGTTTGTTAGTAATCGCGCTGCAAAATCATCGGCATTGCGTTCAAATTCACGGGAATATCGATTCTCCAAAACTGCAGCCGGTAGCGCCACTAAGAAATTGCTGACATCACCGACATACCAAACCATAGCGATGCCAATTACCGAGGTTTGCAGCATTTGCCTAAGGGCATGGTGTGCTTGTACATGGCCCAGTTCGTGTGCCAAAACAGCAATCACATCATCGTCATTTTCGCTAAGTTCAACCAAGCCATCCAAAACCACTATGCTGCCACCGGGTAAGGCAAAAGCATTTGCCCCTAGGGCTTTGCTGTTCCGAAAAATCAGCTGCTGCGGTAATATGCCACCAGCGGGTAACACTAAAGCTTTTAGTTTTGCCTCAATGTGTTGCTGACGCACCAATGGCACTAGACTTGTTTTAAACCAAAGCCGGTCAAATTGTTGCAGTACCTGGGCGTCCATTTTAACCTGCCACGCATTCGGTATTTTTGCCGCGGCAACTTTGGCAAAATAGGGCAAGCCCCATAAATAACCGGCAACAGCCAAGACTATGATGACGATTAAAGCGGAAAAGCTATACCAGGCATTTTTTTCCAATTTGGCTATTAATGAATGGGCTTGTTGCGGAAACAATTGCTTAAACCCATCCTGGTCGCTCACCTCACAACGTGCGCCATCGCTAAATAGGATGATACGGGCTGTGCCGCCCAATGCTGGCGGTATCGTTAACTTAGACAAATGCTCATGGCGCTCAATGTCGGAATTTTGTAGCCACAGCATGCCTTGGTATACACGTAAGGTAACTTTATGCTTCTTGGCATGTACACCATCATAATAATCCGCGAAAATAGACATTAAAGTGCTACATCAAAATCAAACATATCAGTAATTTCTTCTCCTACTGCAGTCACTTGGCCTTGTATACCGGTTACAAAATCATCTAGGTTGCCATTTGCAATCAAATGAATATGTTCTAAACGATAACGTGCCAACCTAATCTCTGCATAAGGTTTATAAAAACCTAAGCTGATCACAATAAGTAACAAGTTGCTGAACAATATACCTAGCAGTTTACTCGCCTTCATATCTGCGCCAAATCGATGTTCTCCGAGTAAGGTATGCTGCCAGATTAAATTTTGCATGCGCGCCTGCACATAACTGTAAAAAAGTGCTAGTAAAGCAAGATAAGTGACCATTGCAGCTACCATGGCGCTCAAACTGATTAATTGGCCTGCGAATTTATCTGGCAGTTCTAAATAACTACCACAAAGATAGGATACCCCAAAAGTGCCAGCAAACATGAACAGCATATATAAAAAAACCATCCCATAAATACCGTAAAGCCGCCCAATACTCACATTAAAATTAAACAGCACATTGCCATAAGCACTCTGGTTACGGATGTAACGTATCATTCGGCGTTGCGCAAAAGGCCATAGTAAGCCCAGTGTCAGCATGGACAACAAAGGTAATAACATTAAATCTATAAAAGCGTGTTTAACATCTCCTAGGAAAGCAAAACGCAAACCACGATAACTCGTATTATGTAACCTAAAACGTAAGGAACGCACCAACAACCAAGGCAGAATTAACAGGATTAACAGCAATACGACTAAGCTGGCAACTGGGTTGTAATGATTCAATAAGGAATAGCTGCCGAATAAAACAAACGCAATAATACGGCCTTTTAAAATGGCTTTTGGATCACCATGATAGTCAAAACTAGCACCTGCAAGCTGGGTGTGCCGATAAAAATATTGATTGCGCCGCACTTTAGCCCAAGCCGAATAAATCCCCAAGGTGATAATACTCAGACAGGTGTTGACTATCCAAATTTTAAAATATTCTCCACCCCGACCCGAAAACTCGAAATGTAGTTGCTGCCTATCAAGCATGATTTGCTCCATATGATGGTTACTTGATCGTAACGTTAAGGATGACCTGCTAGAAAGTCTAGCAAACTAAATGAGTTTATTAAATGGCAATATGATGGATACCTTACATTAGCTAAACCAGAAACCAAGTAAAAATGATACTCTAATGCTTTTAATTTTTAGTTGGCCGCCATGCTGCAACAATCTGAAAAACGCCTGGTCCTTGTTGACGGTTCATCATTTTTATTTAGGGCTTACCATGCCATACCACCGTTAACCAGCCCACAAGGCTTGCCCACCAATGCCATACATGGCGTCACCAATATGCTGAGAAAATTAATCGCTGATTATCATAGCGATTACATTACAGTGGTATTTGACGCGCCAGGCAAAACCTTCCGCAATGATTTATACGACCAGTACAAAGCCAATCGCCCACCCATGCCAGATGATTTACGGGTACAAATAGAACCCTTGCACAATATGATCCGGGCCATGGGCTTGCCGCTTATCATGGAAGCCAATATTGAAGCCGATGACGTTTTGGGTATCTTGGCCTTACACGCAGTGCAACAAGGCTATCAGGTGATCATTTCAACAGGTGATAAAGATATGGCGCAACTGGTTAATGACCAGATTATTCTAGAAAACACCATGACCAACACACGTTTGGACGTGCAAGGCGTAATCAATAAATTCGGGGTAAGACCGGATCAAATTATTGATTACCTGGCCTTGATTGGTGACACCGTAGACAATATTCCTGGGGTGCCAAAAGTTGGCCCGAAAACGGCTGCCAAATGGCTGGACGAATATCAAACCCTAGAAAACTTAATCGCACATGCAGATGATATAAAAGGCAAAATTGGTGAAAACCTACGTGCTAGCCTAGACCAATTGGCCTTGTCGAAACAACTGACGACCATCCGCTGTGACTTGCCCTTGCCTTATGATATGGAAGACCTAAAGCAGCAGCCCATGGACAAAGCCGAATTGAAAAACTTGTTGGCAGAATATGGTTTTTCTACCTGGCTAAAAATTCTCGACGCGACACCTGCCGAAAACCCAGCTGTCGACAACTCGGCTAATGACAAAACACCAATACCCATATTACCGCTTGCAGATTCAGCAGCCCTTAACACAGAATATGAAATGGTTTTAACCGAGGCACAGTTTAAACACTGGCTAAACCAGCTTACCGAGGCTGAATTATTTGCTTTTGATACCGAGACCACTAGCCTTGATTACAATAAAGCCCAAATTGTCGGGGTATCCTTTGCTGTCAGCCCTGGCAAAGCCGCCTATGTGCCTCTGGCGCACGCTTACCCGGGCGTGCCAGAGCAATTGGATCGCGCCATTATCCTGGAAAAACTTCGCCCTATCCTTGAAGACCCTAGCCATGCCAAAGTTGGGCAAAACTTAAAATATGATGCCCATGTGCTAACCAACCATGGCATAACATTAAGCGGTATTGCCCACGACACCATGCTGGAATCTTATGTCTTTAACAGTACAGCCAGCAAACACAATATGGACGATTTGGCAAAAAAATATCTATCGGTGGATACCATCCATTACGAAGATGTTGCCGGTAAAGGTGCCAAGCAAATCAATTTTGCCGAAGTCCCACTTGAACTAGCCACACCCTACGCTGCAGAAGACGCTGATATCACCCTAAGGTTACACCAGTTATTCATGGCTAAGCTGCAACAAACACCTAGCTTATATCAGCTTTATACTGATATTGAGATGCCACTGTTGACGGTACTTACCCGTATTGAACATAACGGTGTCTTGATTGATACTGGCATGCTAAACCAGCAAAGCTTAGAATTGGCCAACCAAATTTCTGCCCTAGAACAAGCGGCCCATAATATGGCAGGACACTCGTTTAATTTAGGGTCGCCCAAACAAATTCAAGAGATTCTTTACGACCAGCAAAAACTGCCTATCTTAAAAAAAACCCCCAAAGGCCAACCCTCTACGGAAGAATCGGTGTTACAAGAATTGGCCTTGGAATATCCGCTACCTAAATTAATTATAGAACACCGAGGGCTCAGCAAGCTTAAATCCACTTATACCGATAAACTGCCTTTGCAGGTAGATGATAAAACAGGCCGCGTCCACACCTCATACCAGCAGGCGGTGGCCGCTACCGGACGGCTGTCGTCCACCGACCCGAACTTACAAAACATCCCGGTGCGCAGTGCCGAAGGCCGTAAAATCCGACAAGCATTTATTGCCCCGGAAGGCTTTAAGTTAGTTGCAGCGGATTACTCACAAATTGAACTGCGCATAATGGCGCATTTATCAGCCGATGCCGGTTTGTTACAGGCTTTTAGTGCTGGGGAAGACATCCACCGCGCCACCGCTGCTGAAGTATTTGGAGTTGCACCCGAGCTGGTAACCGCCGACTTACGCCGCTCTGCCAAAGCCATTAATTTCGGCTTGATTTATGGAATGTCTTCTTTTGGTCTAGCACAACAACTGGGCTTATCGCGGCAACAAGCGCAATCTTATATCGATTTATATTTTTCCCGTTACCCCGGTGTTAAACACTATATGGATAACATCCGCCAATTAGCGCGCGAACAAGGTTATGTGGAAACCTTGTTTGGGCGACGTCTTTACTTGCCCGATATTCTTTCGCGCAACGCTTCCGTCCGTCAATACGCCGAGCGTACGGCGATTAACGCGCCTATGCAAGGCACAGCCGCCGATATCATCAAACGCGCCATGATAACCACCGACCAATGGTTGCTTCAAGCACAATCCAGCACCAAAATCATCATGCAAGTGCATGACGAACTGGTTTTTGAAATTGCCCTTGAAAATTTAGACAGCCATTGCACAATTATTAAACAGCTCATGTGCTCGGCAGCAGAACTTGCCGTACCATTAATTGTTGACGTTGGTGTAGGCAATAATTGGGATGAGGCGCACTAATTAAGCTTGGCCAAAATTAATTTATTTTTTAAAAAATAATGCGCTTGCTTGAACTTTATAACACAAGCAAACTCTTAACTACGTGCACATCATCTTTGATGTTCTCATCAGCTTGACAATCCCCCTTTTTGTCAATGCTTGATCCCCCTCGAGCCCCACAGTCTTATGTTTGACTTCTGGGGCTTTTTTATTGCAAATTTTTATCGAGGCTATGCTATGATCTTAATTTGTTGATTATGCTCGCGCATGGCACTAACCAAAACAGACCAACTTATTGCTTATGTTGATAAAATGCCTGCTTTCCCAAAAAGCGTGCAAAAAATCGTATCATTAACGTCTGACCTCAATGCCTCAGCAAAAGAAATCGTCCGGGTTATTGAATGCGACCCAGTGATGACAGTAAGGGTATTAAAAGCGATTAACTCAGCGGCTTATGGCTTACCCCATAAAATTACCTCAGTACAGCGCGCCGTCGTCCATATTGGCTTAAACACAATAAAAAACATAGCTTTGGGTGTAGCCGCCATGGGCATGTTACAAACTAAAAATAACGCAAACTTTAATATTGAAGACTTTCTTTTGCATGCCTTAACCACAGCATCCATCAGCAGGGCCTTAGCCGAACGCTTAGGCTTAAGCCAATCAGAATGCAGCGATTGCTTTGTTGCTGGTTTATTACACGATTTTGGTAAAGTGGTATTTGCTGAGTTTTTGGCTGACGAGTTTAAGGCCGCCATAGAACACGCCAAAATGTCTGGCTCTAATTTAGCTTATTCGGAAGTCGAGTATATAGGTTTTGACCATGCCTATACCGGTAAAATTCTAGCCGAAAAATGGCAACTTTCCCCCATATTAACGGAAGTGATTGCGCATCATCATGATAACTCAGGTCATGCAAATGCCTTAGCGGATTGTGTGTTTACCGCCAATCAAATCAGCAAACAATTAGGTTTGGGTGATGGTGGCAATCCAGTAATTGAACCGATCTCAGAAACCGTATTTAAACGCTTTGGCACTGATCCTGAAACCTTAATCTCAGCCCTGGGTGACTTAGCCTCACTCAAAGCTGAAACCCATGCATTTATCCGAACCTAATCCTTAATCCTAACTATGCGATTTAAATTTTGGGGCGTCAGAGGCTCTATCGCAACTCCTGGCGCCAGCACTGTCAAATATGGTGGTAACACCACTTGTATTGAAATACGCACTGATGATAATGATCTCATCATCTTAGATGCAGGCACTGGCATCCATACCCTCGCACAAAGCCTGTTGAAAGAACTCCCGATAATAGCCCATATTTTCATTACCCACACGCATTGGGACCATATCCAAGGCCTGCCCTTTTTTATCCCCATATTTATTCCCGGAAACCACATTAATATTTATGGCGGACAAGACCCTGTTACCCACGAGAATATCAATCGGGCACTCTCCATTCAACTACAATACAGTTACTTTCCAATTAGGGAAGCCCAACTTAATGCCCGGATTACCCACCACACCATTTTACCCGGCGAACCAATACATATCGGTAAGGCGTGCATTACCCCCATCGTCTTAAACCATCCCGTATTAAATTTTGGCTATCGTATAGATTGTGACGGCCAATCCCTCTTTTTTACCGGGGATTATGAACCACAAAGCAATATTTATGACCCAGAAGATCAAGAGTTTGCTGAATTTGAAGCCCATATCGCCAGTGTTCGTTTAGCGGTAATTGCCGCCATGCAAGGCGCCGATGCATTAATCATAGACTCACCCTATACCGATGCCGAATATGCCCACAAAAAGGGCTGGGGACATGGCAATTACAGCGCATCCATCAAATTGGCACAGGCAGCCCAGGTAAAAAAACTTTATATTACCCACCATGAACCTACCCGCAGCGATACTGAACTGGATGCCATTTATCAAAATTTGATGCAGCAAAATCCAAATTTAGATTTTAAATTATTATTTGCTCAAGAAGGCGTGGAAATTTCGCTGTGATCTAAACATTGCTTGGCAAATAGCTGATCCAAGGCATGATGTGCCTCATCAATCCCGGTTTTTTTAAGAGCAGAAAATAATTGTAAAGATAAGGCAAAACTCATTTCCATCAACTGTTTTTGCACACTTAATAAGGTGCCTTTTGCTGCACCAAAGGTTAGCTTATCAGCCTTAGTCAATAAAATATGCAAGGCTAAACCGGTATGTTCACACCATTCCACCATCTGCCAATCGAACTCGGTCAAAGGATGCCTGACATCCATCACCAACACGATACCACACAAGGATTTACGTTCCGCCAAGTAGTTTTCCATCATCTCATGCCACTGGGTTTTAACTTCCACCGGCACTTTGGCATAACCATAACCTGGCAAGTCGACTATACGTTGTTGTTCAGACACTGAAAAAAAATTAAGCATTTGTGTACGGCCTGGTGTTTTACTTGTTCTAGCCAATGCTTTTTGCCGTGTTATCGCATTGATGGCACTGGATTTACCGGCATTTGAACGGCCGGCAAAAGCGACTTCCGCACCTTGATCTAAGGGTGCGTTCCGGATATGGGGCGAACTGTTAAGAAATTTAGTCTGATGATAAATTGGATTCATCGCTGTCTCGCTTCATGGCTTTAGTTAGAGTAGAATTCGGCTATTAGCAGCCAAATGTTATAATTCTAAAGGTTGCAGCCTAAATGACCTAATTCCGACAGGGGAAAGCGATGAATAAAAATTTGCTGGCAGTGATGGTTAGCCTAGCCTTGACCAATACCACTCATGTCTTGCATGCCGAAGGTAATATTAATGCCGGCAAAGAAAAGACCGCCTCTTGCTCCGGCTGCCATGGCGCAGAAGGTAACAGTTCCAGTCCTAACTTCCCTAAACTTGCCCAACAAAACCCCTCCTATCTAAAACAACAACTAGTCGCTTTTAAAGTAGGCAGCCGTAAAGACATCATGATGTCAACTATGGCAAAAGGATTATCCGATACTGATATGGCTGATATTGCAGCTTATTACGGCGCACAAAAAATTTCACCAAACCCGATGCCGGTTTTAGCGGCAGCTGCTGATGAAGATGATGACGAAAACAGCGATGAACAATCAAGCATAGACAAAAAAGCGCCAAAATCTATAGAGGACCTCATCAAAGAGGGCAGCAACTTGTATCGTAACGGTAACTTAAAAAGTGATGTTTCTGCTTGCATCGCCTGCCATGGGCCGCACGGTGAAGGCAACAAACCCGCTGCTTTTCCAGCTTTACACGCCCAACATGCTGAATACCTCATTAAAACCCTCAGCGATTTTAAATCGGGTGCCCGCACCACGAACCCCGATAATATGATGCACATGATTGCTAAAAAAATGACCTCTGAGGAAATAAAAGCAGTCGCTTATCGAATTTCAATGATGAAATGATGTCTTCACTGAAGGCTATAGCTTGCCAGCTGCTTTATTTAATCTTTTTTGGATTAAAAACAAAATAGTTTACTGAGATTTGATTTTTTTAAGCTTACAGCTATTCTTAATTTTAGATTGCTGTGCAAACTTAGCCTAATGGCTCCCTTTGTGGTTTTGGGGAGCCAATGTTTTCCTAGTGTAGGCCTGTCTTGGTTCCACACGCTTAAAATAATTAGTTAAAAATAATTAAATGGAGAAAAACATGATAAAAAAGTTTGCCCAATCTAGCGTATTCCTATTATTAATTTTTTGCGCTAGTCTACTTAGGGCAGAAACCTCCGGCTATGAAACCTTGTCACCCGCCCAGCCGACTCATGACCCCGCTAAAGTAGAAGTAATTGAGTTTTTTTGGTATGGCTGCCCACATTGCTATGCTTTTGAACCTAGCTTAGAGAAATGGGTAAAAAGCCTACCGGCCAATGTAGAATTCATCCGTCAACCCACCATATTTAATAGTGTTTGGGGTAAGCATGCTAAAGCTTATTTTACTGCTGAAGCATTGGCTGTTGTAGATAAAGTCCATCAGGATTTTTTTGAAGCGATACAAACCAAAAAACAAAAGCTTGAAACTGAAGAACAACTAGCTAAGTTTTTTGCTGAACATGGTGTCAAGGAAGCGGATTTCCATACTGCTTTTAACTCTTTTGCGGTCGATGCCAAAATGCGCCAAGCAGCTACCTTACCCGCACGCTATGGCATTACCGGCGTCCCTGCCGTAGTTATTAATGGTAAATACAAAACCAACGGTTCCCTAGCCGGTTCCCATGAAAAAATGATAGAGGTCATGGATAAGCTTATCCATGATGAAAGCAAAACAAAATAACGCCGCATGAAAAAACCTACCTTACTGCATGAAGATGGCGATTGGAAAGCCAAATTCCTAAACCTTTCCGATCGTCATAGTAAAGCAGTCGAAAATTTGGAAGACAAACAGGAATTGCTGTGTAAAACCATTGTCAAGCTTACCTTTGCCATATCCGATTTTGATCCTGAAATTGACCAGCACATGGTTATGCTGCGTGAACATCTAAAAAACGGTATTCAAGATCAGCAAATTAAATCTGAGCTGAATGAGCTGACCAACACCTTAGCCCGCATCAACAATACCAATAACAAGCCCAAAGCACTAGACACGTCCTTGCTATTCGACTTTTTACTACGCCAATACGCCGACACGCCACAAGAACAAAGCCTATTACAACTAATACAGGCCTCCGAGCAAACACCGTACTACGACTCATCTAGCTTATTTATCAATTTACTGAATATATTGCATGAAGAAGCCCCTATAAACCTAGCGCTAACAGATCCGAATAAACCCCAAATTGATGCCGATAGCATCAAAAAACTGCTGCTGCAATTAATGGATGGTATAGATGTACCTGAACTATTTCTAGATCAAGCATTAAGTTTAAAACAGCAGTTGCTTGATCCCAAAAGCACAATCCCCTTGGAAGCCATGCTTGATCGGTTTGTTACTTTGGTTCTAAAAATTAAGCAACATGTCCAAAAAGAACAACTGGAAATTGATAAGTTTTTATCGAATTTGACAATACGGCTTAATGACCTCGGTAGCGCTATTACAGGGACTAGTTCTGCTGTCATGCAAGCCTCTATTGAACGGAACAAACTAGACCAATCGGTCTCAGAACAAATGAAAGCATTGCAAGAGGATTCAATCCTGGCTACCAAGCTTGAACCATTACAAGAAATAATCAACATCAAGCTCAGCCAAATTGCCCAAGAAATTGCCGATAACAATCAGTACGAAACAAAGCAGCGTAATAAATCCCAAGAACAATTGGATGCCCTGACGGTAAAAATTAAACAAATGGAAAGCGAATCGGCAGAGTTAAAATCTAAATTACAAATAGCCGAAACGCAAGCTATGAAGGATGCCCTCACTGGCTTACCGAATCGCTTAGCCTATGAAGAACAACTGGACTTGGCATTTTCCCACTGGCAACGCACAGGCTCAAGCTTTAGCTTGATCATATTTGATGTGGACCACTTCAAAGCCATAAATGACCGTTTCGGCCATAAAGCAGGCGATAAAGCCCTAATTATTATTGCTAAGCAATTAGCACACAATTGCCGTAAATCTGATTTTCTCGGCCGTATTGGTGGTGAGGAATTTGTTATGCTGCTAGCAGATACCGAAAAAACACAAGCTTTAAAATTGGCTGACCAGCTGCGCTTGATTGTGGAAAAAACCCGGTTTAATGCCAACGGTTCTGCTATCAATATTACGATCTCCTGTGGTATAGCTGAATTTACCACTAACGACAACTTTGATACGGTTTTTGAACGCGCCGATCAGGCACTATACCAAGCCAAGCAACAAGGCCGTAACCAATGCTGCATTAATTGACTACCAAATTAAATCGTCAGGAATTTGATAATTTTTGTAGGCTTCTTCTATAACACTGTTTTCGGCTTCCGCCTCAGCGTGGCTAACAACCAAACAAGCTTGGTCGCGCATAGCTATTTTTTGCCCAACTTCCGCCTCAACCAATTCAAATTTTTTGGCAAATTTAACCACAACGACCTGGCCTGAAATAATTTTATCGCGGATTTGTTCCGTCACATATAGCGTTTTGACTTTGCCGCCAACATTAAAATGATAAGCTAGGCCATCAAAATCTTGGGCTAGCTTATTAGCTTCAATCAATTGCTTAATTTGCGCTGAAATCTGCTTGCGCTCTTCATTTTGCTGCCGTAACTGATTTAATTCACGGTCTTTCTCAATTTTTTCAGCCTGGGCTTTTTGAGCCAGCAGCTTGGCTTCATTATCTTGCTCGGCTTTATTTTTGCGCTGCAATTGTTCCTGCTTGCGCTTATCTGTTTTGGCCGTTTTAACTTGTGCAGAACTGGCTAAACCAGCTTTTAGCAACTGGTCTTGTAATGATTGTCGAGCCATAAATCCTTATCCAAAAGCAGTAATGTTTAGTTTGTCCTAACACGCAGACGCTAGATTGATTCTGCTAGCAATAAATTTTATCATAAAAACTTAATCGGTAATCTATAGCCTATTTTATCTAAAGCACGGCCAAGATTAACCTCTAGTTCTAAACTGAAGCCCAGCCAGCGTTTACATGGATCGAATTTTAGGCCTACTACGATATTTAAACTGCCTGTATTGCACGCTGGCAACTCATCTTAAGATTTTTTGTTGCTACCCTTGCATATTGAAATAACCTCGGGCATAGCAAAAAAATGAAACGACATCGCGTCCGGCTATACCGGTAACTAGTTTTAATCTTGCGCTTACTGAAAAACTTGTGCAAAAAGCGCTTGCATCGCAGCCCAAGACTTTTGGTCTGCTGCCGCATTATAAGCAATGGGGATATGGTTGGCGGCACCTAGCTTATCCGCTTCTGGATTAGTAAAGCCATGCTTGGCTCCTGGGTAATCCACAAAATGGTATTCCGCTTTTGCAGCAGCCATTTCCTGCTTAAATTCCGCAATACTTTCTGGGCTAACAAAATCATCATCAGCTCCATTTAACACCAATATTTTGGCTTTAACAGAACCTGGCTGGGCAGGGCTTTGGGTAGCCAAATTACCATGAAAACTGACTACCGCGTCTAAATCCACGCCCATTCTTGCCATGTCTAATACTGTAGAACCGCCAAAACAATAGCCTATGGCTGCTATTTTTTTAGCATCAACATTCGGTTGTTGTTCTAACAAAGTTTTCGCCGCCAAAAAACGTAGTTTAGAGGTCTCCGCCTTATCATGCACACTTTTAACAAATGCGGACGCCTCGCTAGCATGTTCAGTCACTTGGCCGTCCCCATACATATCCACCGCCAATGCGGTATAACCCAAGCCTGCCAACATGCGTGCGCGTTGGCGGGCATACTCATTCAAACCCCACCACTCATGGACAACTAAAACCCCAGGTTGTTTGCTGCCTTTACTGTCATCCCACACCAAATAACCTTTTAACACGGTACTTCCAGCTGGGTATGCCACATTTTCTTCATGTAACGCAGCCTGTAAGATAGGACTAAACAAAAACGCCAAACCTAGTAATGCATACTTCATCTTGATGCCCTCCGCTGAGTTAGTAGGTGCCGAATGTTACCCGGTAAAACCTATTATTGGGTTAATTTCAAATACTTCTGGTATAGCGTTTCTTTGGTTTCAACATAATCTGGGTCTTTCGAAATACAATCGACCGGACACACTTCTACACATTGCGGTAAATCATGATGGCCGACACATTCGGTACACAGGTCGGGGTTAATTTCATAGATGCTGTCGCCTTGGGAGATGGCACCATTAGGGCATTCCGGCTCACAAACATCACAATTTATACAGTCATTATCAATTATCAGTGACATGGAGGCTCCTGGTTAAATTTTTCTATCAATCCTTTATGCACAACATCCGGAACAAAATCAGAGACATCACCATGCAAACGGGCAATTTCCCTAATCATGCTGGATGAAATAAATTCATATTGCTCGGCAGGTGTTAAAAATACCGTTTCTAGATCGGGCGCCAAGCGGCGGTTCATACCCGCTAGCTGGAATTCGTATTCAAAATCGGAGACCGCACGCAAGCCCCGTAAAATGACATGGGCGCCTTGCTGCTTGGCAAACTCCACCAACAAATTATCAAAGCCTATCACCACAACATTGGCAAAGCCCACGGAAACAGCTTGTGCTAATGCCACCCGCTCAGTCATCGAAAATAAAGGCGCTTTACCTTTGTTTAAGGCCACCGCAACAATAATTTTGTCGTAAAACCTTGACGCCCGAGTAATTAAATCCAAATGGCCATTGGTAATGGGATCAAAAGTACCCGGATAGATTGCGGTAATTTTCATAACTTATATTGTTGAAAAAGCCCATTTTATACTAAGACAAGTTACTGAAAAAACTTAAAATCATAGTGCCCTACTAAACAAGCGATAAGCCACTTCACCAGCGCTTTTATTTTTAAGGCATTGCCAATTGTCAGGCATTCCGGTTAAATCAAGCTGCCGTTCTGTTTCCACGTAGATTTTTGCATACTTACCTAGCCAACCTTGCTGTTCCAAACTTTGGCAGGTAGGCATAACTAGTCCCCTACCAAAAGGGGGGTCAACAAAAGCAATATCATAAATTTCAGCAGTACCCGCTAAAAAACGCATAACGTCTTTTTGCACTATAGTCACTTGCTGAGCGGAAAGCGCTTGTGCATTTTGCTGCAAACTCTGGCATGCGGAGATTTCTTGCTCCACTTGGGTAACCGCTTTGGCACCACGCGAAGCCGCTTCAAAGCCTAAAGCGCCACTGCCGGCGTACAAATCCAAACAGCGTGTACCCACGATGTCCATTTGCAGCCAATTAAACAAAGTTTCCCGCACCCTTGCCGGGGTAGGCCGTAAACCTGGCGCATCGACAAAATGTAGTTGCCGGCTACGCCAAAGCCCGCCAATAATCCTTAGCTTATTTTGCACTGGCGCTCTCACCACCCACAGTAACGGTTTGTAAGATGCGCAAATCGATATGGCTATTAAAGGCTTGCTTAATCGAGTCTACACTGACTTGCTCGATGTTTTGTTGAAACGTGTCTAAATAATCTAGCGGCAAACCATAAAACCCAATGACACTAACATAATTAAGCAATTCTTTATTGGTATCAAAGCGCATCGCAAAACCACCGGTAATATTTTTCTTGGATGCTGTTAATTCTGCTTCAGTTGGGCCTTGGTTAATAAAATCCGCTAAGGTGGTGTTGAGTACTGATAAGGCTTCCGGCGTTTGGTCATTACGGGTTTGTAAACCTACCGCAAACGGGCCTTTTCTCAATAACGGTGCCAAGGAGCTGGACGCGCTATAGGCTAAACCACGCTTTTCCCTAATTTCATCAAATAATTTAGAAACCAAACCACCACCACCTAACACATGGTTACCAACATACAGGCTAAAATAGTCTTTATCGCCCCGGAATGTACCCGGTTCACCCACTACAACATGGGTTTGTGAAGACGGAAACTTAATGTTTTGAATACTGGCCTGTGTCGGCATGACCACTTCTGGAATCGGCGCTGGTTTTTGCCCAGTCGATAAACCACTTAACAAACGCTTAGCGGTTTGTTCGGCTTGTTCGCGGTTAAGGTCACCAACAATAATAACAATGGCATTCGCTGCCACATAATAAGTTTTGTAAAAATGCCGCAGATCTTCAGCTTTCAATGGGGCAACACTTTCCTTAAATCCAGAACCAGGATGGCCATAAGGATGATCTCCATATAAGGCTTTGTAAAATGCCACACTGGCCAATTCACCCGGGGATTCTTCCCGATGTTTTAAGCCTGCCAGCACCTGATTTTTTTCACGCTTAAAATCAGCCTCGTTAAAACTTGGTTTTGCCAAAATAGTTTGCAAGGTATCTAAGGCTTTATCCAACAATGGCTGTTCGGTTAAAGACCGTAACGACAGCCAGGCCATGTCACTGGACACACCTGCACCCATCGATGCGCCAACGCTTTCAAAGCGCTGAGCGATGTCATCGGCATTCCATTTGCCAGCCCCCGTGTCCAGCAAGGCTGATGTTAACGCAGCCAAACCATACTGTTTGCCATCCCGGGCGCTACCCGCATCAAATACCACCTCCAAATCCACCATAGGCAAACCTTCGGTATGGACGTAGTAAACACGGCTACCTTGCGGAGTTTGCCAGTGCTCAATTTTTGCCGCTGACCAAACTACAGGGCTAAACAATAAAATAACAATCCCGATTAGACTAACGCGCATGATGCAAATCTCCTTGAATAGATGAACCAGCTACACCATTATTATCCGGTGTGCTATGGCCAGTTAGGGCTTGAGGTTCCAAATAAGCAATATTTAAGTGGTCTTCTATCAAATATTTACGCGCTACGGCACGCACCTGTTCAGCCGTGACTTGATTTACCTTATCGACATATTCATCAACTTTTTTCCAGCCCAAGCCCACCGTTTCCATCATGCCCAACTGCAAGGCCTGATAAAACATAGAATCACGCTCGTAGACTGCACTCGCTAAAACTTGCGCTTTAATACGGGCCAGCTCATCTGGGCTGATAAGCTGGCTTTGTAACTGGGCGACTTGGTCTGTCAAGGCTTTTTGTAAAGCCAACACTGATTTACCTTCCGCTGGCGTACCTTCCAACACAAACATTTCCGGCAATCTTGAGCTTAAGTCGTAGGCTGCGCTAGCTGAAATCGCAATTTGCTTACCCCGTACCAACTGGCTAGACAGCCTTGCGCTGCTGCCACCATCCAGCACACCGGATAGCACTTCCAGGGCATAGGCTTCTGACTCATCAGCCGCGGTTTTTAACGTAGGAACTTTATAGCCCATAATGATATACGGCAGCTTGGCGGGTAGTTTCACCGTCATTTGCCGGCTACCGACTTGCTCAACTTCTGTTTGGGGTTTTAAAGGTTCTATCGTACTGGTCTTGAGCTCGGCAAAGTATTTTTCCGCCAAGCTAAATACCGCCTCGGGCTCAACATCGCCTACAACGACCAAAGTGGCATTATTGGGAGCATACCAACGCTGATACCAAGCTTGTAAATCTTCCACGGTGTAACTGGCAATATCAGCAGGCCAACCTATCACCGGGTTTTTATAGGGGCTATTGCTATAAGCCATGGCCATAAAATATTCTTCCATTTTTGCCCGGGGCTTATCATCCGTGCGCATACGGCGCTCTTCGGTAACCACTTGTAGTTCTTTTTTTAATTCATCTGGCAACAAGTGCAAATGACGCATCCTGTCCGCTTCCAATTCAAAGCTGACTTCTAAACGGGATTTGTTCATGGTTTGAAAATAAGCCGTATAATCACGGCCAGTAAAAGCATTTTCATCACCGCCATTTTCAGCAATGATCTTGGAAAACTCCCCTACCGGATGTTTGTCAGTGCCTTTAAACATCATATGCTCAAGCATATGCGAAATACCGGTAATACCGCCTGGCTCATAACTAGAGCCCACTTTATACCAAACTTGGGAGACTACGACAGGTGAACGGTGATCCTCTTTAACCAAAACCTTAAGGCCATTAGCTAATAGCCGTTCCGAAACTTTAGTTTCAGCAAGCGCAGTCAGCACTGGCAAATACAGTAAAGCGGCAACCATTAATCTTTTTTTCATAACGCTCTCTTAGAAATCTAGGTGACGGTGCATGCGACTATTTCAATAATCAATAGTTCGCAGTATTCTATACAATTATATAAAAGTTGGAATTTATTAAACCATGACGAGCGCATCGGCCTTGCCGGCTTGGAAAAATTATCTTGAGCTCTGTAAACCCAAAGTAGTAGCCCTCATCCTCTTTACCGCCATAGTAGGTATGCTACTGGCAGTACCTGGCATGCCACCCATAGGCACCTTTATTTACAGCACCATAGGCATTGCCTTGGCATCTTCATCCGCAGCCGCGATCAATCACTTTCTTGATCAAAAAGCGGATGCAGAAATGGCCCGCACGCAAAACCGACCGTTACCCAAAGGCACTTTAAGCTCCACCAAAGTGTTAAGTTTTGCTTCGACTTTGGCGGCAATTTCCATGCTGGTGTTGTTTTTTATGGTCAATATGCTGACTGCAGTGCTGACTTTCGTGTCCTTAATTGGCTATGCCTTCATTTATACAGCGTTTCTTAAACACATGACACCGCAAAATATCGTTATAGGCGGTGCGGCAGGTGCTGCCCCCCCTTTGTTGGGTTGGTGTGCAATGACCAATGAGATCCACCCCTACGCCCTGCTCTTATTTTTAATTATTTTTGTTTGGACACCACCCCACTTTTGGGCTTTGGCCATAGCCCGCCGTAAAGAATACGCAAAAGCCAAAATCCCTATGCTGCCAGTTACCCATGGCGCTGAATTTACCCGTTTACATATCCTGTTATATACCGTTTTACTTTTATTGGTCACCTTAATGCCTTATTTAACGGGCATGAGCGGCTTGATTTATCTAGCGAGTGCTGCGCCCTTAAGCATAGCCTTTATTTATTACGCAAGCGCCATGATACGCAAAAAAGACGATGCCACCGCCATGAAAACTTTTTGGTTTTCTATCATTTATTTAACGGCTGTGTTTAGCGCCTTACTGATTGACCATTATTTCAGGTTTACGCTGTTATGACCGTTACCCACCACCAGCAAACCCCTAAAGTTGAACACGCTTTTGCAGAATATATCCGCATTTTGGGTAAAGGCAAAAAAGGCTCCAGACCATTAACCCAAACCGAAGCCTACCAAGCAATGTCGATGATACTTGCAGACAGTATTGAACCGGTTCAGCTAGGTGCTTTTTTAATGTTAATGCGGGTTAAAGAAGAAACTCCTGAGGAACTAGCCGGTTTTGTTATGGCAGCCCGAGATTCGTTTGCTTTAGCCGAAAACCAAGCCGCAGTCGACCTGGATTGGTCTTCTTACGCGGGCAAACGCCGGCATTTGCCTTGGTTTTTACTAGCAGCCCTGTTATTGGCTGACCATGGCATTAAAGTATTTATGCATGGTGCAAGCGGCCATGCCTCAGGTCGGATTTATACCGATAGCGTATTAGGCTATTTTGGCATTACCCCCGCCAACTCGATTGCTGAAGCCAAACAACAGATTGCAGATTGCCAATTTAGCTATTTGTCGCTGCATAACTTTTGTCCTAAGCTGCATGAAATTATTGAGCTGCGCCCCCTATTAGGCTTGCGCTCGCCCGTGCATACTTTGGTTAGGATGCTCAACCCTTTCAACGCCCAATACAGTATCCAAGGGATTTTTCACCCGGGCTACCGCCCAGTCCATCAACAGGCTGCAGCTCTCATTCAGCAAGCGCATATGGCAGTTTTAAAAGGTGAAGGTGGTGAAACCGAACGCAATCCCGATATGGAATGCCTAGTACAAAGCGTGCACCACGGCGAACTAAGCGATGAAAACTGGCCTGCATTATTCAGCCGCCGCCATATTAAACCAGAAGCTCTGGCACCTGAATTCTTGACACAAATTTGGCAAGGTTTGTTTGAAGATGAATTTGCCCAAGCCTCAATCATCGGCACTGCAGCTATTGCCTTGAAATTATTGGGTAAAACTGACAACCAAGAGCAAGCCCACGAACTTGCAAAGCATTATTGGCAGACCCGAAACCGGGAAAAGTTTCAACCCAACTAAGGCTAAGTAAACTGATTTAAACCGGATAAACGTCTATCCGTTCAAATTGCGGAATGCCTGGCAACGCGGTTTTTTCCATATGCACATATTGCAAGCCGATTAATGTTAGCGCAGGCGACAACTTTTCTTGCCAGACCACCCTTGCCTCGCCTTGCAAATCAAGCGCGCTAAACTCAAAAACGGTAATCAGATTTTCCTCTACTTGCACAGCTTTATTGATTTGTATCATTAAGCCATCAACCGATACATTAACCGTGTCAAACTCCAGGTAATCACCATTTATCAATATATGTCCGGGAACCGCCATATTTTTACGGTAAACCTTGCGTTTGTATAACAAATTATCCACATCATGGCTGATGTTTTTAAACTCCAACGCCATCAAGACACAACCCTGATCAAACTCGACCCTGACTACATCTGCCTCACCAGCGAGGCGCATATCCGGTAGAAAGATATCTACCACCAAGGACTCTAAAGCTAGCTGATAAAGTTCCTCACTGCTGATATGATTATCTTCAATCGCTGGCATATTACATAATTCAATTAATACGCCCGAAATCGATAAGTTTTTAACTTTAACAGCGCGCTCTTGCCCCGCCAAAAAAATTAAACCTTGCGAAGACAAGTTTTTACGATAAGACCGTTCTAGCATTGTATTCATTAGAGTCACCGGTATTCTGACTTTTTTAAAAAAACAAATGCAAGTATAGTGGTTTAATTAAGCTTTACTTGAATCTAATAGACAATTTTTCAATTTTTCTGTCATTTTGCATTATGATACGAATAGGCTTTGCCATTACGCTTTTAATATTAACCGGTTGTAGCGTCGCACCACCGCGCCAAAGCGATAATTTATGTGCCACTTTTACAGAAAAAGAGGAATGGTATGAATCCGCCGAGCATTCTTACGCAAAATGGGGTGTACCCATACACGTACAAATGGCAATTATGCACCAAGAGTCACGTTTTGTTGCCGATGCAGAACCAGCCAGGCCTTGGTTGCTAGGCGTAATCCCTTGGTTTAGGCCTAGCAGTGCCTACGGTTATGCCCAAGCCAAAGATGAAACCTGGGAACATTATCTAAACCAAACCGGTAATTCTGGCGCAGACCGGGATGACTTTGCTGATGCTGCCGACTTTATCGGCTGGTATTGTTCAGTGAGCCACAGGCAATTGGGCATCGCTATGACGGACGCCAAAAACCTATACCTTGCTTATCATGAAGGCCATGGTGGCTATAAACGAAAAAGCCACTTAAGCAAATCTTGGCTATTACGGGTTGCCGAAAAAGTAGCCCATCGCGCTACGCTATTCCAAAATCAATTAAATAACTGTATAAGGAATTAATCGGCAGACGGATTTTTTGCTAAACTATAGTTTCCGACAATCAGTATAGGATACCCTGTGAGCAAATACCGAATTCTAGCCACCTCATTAGTTACTGTCATTTTTATAGGAATTACCATGTTTTCGATTGCAAATGCCACCAGCCCTGAAGACAACAAAATCGCTGGCATGGCTTTTTTAGCAGAAAATGCTAAAAAAGCTAACATAGTGACCACTCCGTCTGGCCTACAATACGAAGTGCTTACAGCCGGTACTGGCGCCACACCCTCTGCTTCCGATAATGTCACGGTGCACTACAAAGGTACAACAATTGATGGTAAAGAATTTGATAGTTCTTATGGCCGTGGCGAGCCCGCAACATTCCCACTAAACCGGGTCATTGCAGGTTGGACAGAAGGCGTACAACTCATGAAAGAAGGTGCCAAATACCGTTTTTATATACCATCTGAACTGGCTTACGGTGAACATGGCGCAGGCCCAATCGCACCTAACGCGACCCTAATATTCGATGTTGAACTGATAAAAATCCAATAAAACCTCCCTTCTGCATAAGGTAAAGGCGATTCTTTTACCGCCTTTACCTGTTATAACCCGCCATGAAAACCACCTATACCCTTTTTGCCACCACGCCTAAGGCGATGGAAGCCCTGTTAGCCGAAGAATTGCAAAACCTAGGGCTACACAATATTAAACAAACCGTAGCGGGGGTTGCCTTTACTGGTGACCTTGAAAGCGCATACCGTGTGTGTCTTTGGAGCCGCGTAGCAAACCGCGTACTGTTAGTCTTAAGCAGCTTTCAAGTTAGCAACCAGGATGATTTATATAACGCGATAAAAAAAATCAACTGGTTTGAACATATGGCACCGGAAAGCAGTTTTGCCGTCACCTTTAGTGCAAAAAACTCAATAGCCATCAACAACACTCACTTTGGCGCACTAAAAGTTAAGGACGCCATCGTAGACCAAATGCGCGCTAAATTCCAAAAACGCCCCAATATTGATACTGAGCACCCTGACCTCCGTTTAAATGTTTATTTAGATGGCGAAAACGCCACCTTGAGCTTGGATTTATCCGGTGAAAGCCTACATCGTCGTGGTTATCGGGACATCAACATTAAAGCGCCCATGAAAGAAAACTTAGCCGCCGCCATGTTAATACGAAGTGGCTGGCCAGCCATCGCCAAAAACCACGGCAGCTTGCTCGACCCCATGTGCGGGTCAGGAACCTTACTGCTAGAAGCAGCCCTGATTGCAGCCGATTATGCACCTGGCTTATTACGTGACTATTTTGGCTTTATCGGCTGGAAAAAGCACAATGCCGAATGCTGGCAAAATTTGCGTGCAGAGGCTGAACAACGTAGAACCAACGGCCTAAAAAATTTACCCGTTATTGTCGGCTTTGACCAAGACCGGGAAACCGTTAAAGCCGCACTAGGCCATATTGAAAATGCTGGCCTACAACAGAAAATCCATGTCGAACGTCGAGATATTAGTGCAGCCAAACCAGCTGATAGCTGGCAACCCGGCTTAGTGGTCTGCAACCCGCCCTATGGCGAACGTTTAGGTGATAGTGAAGAAGTTGCCGAATTATATAAGCACTTTGGGACTACCTTAAAAAGCCACTTTATAGGCTGGAAAGCTGCCCTAATTATCAGCGACCCCGAGCTAGGCTTTCGCTTAGGCATCCGTTCGCAAAAACCAGTCACATTATTTAATGGTGCGCTGGAATGTAAACTGCTGCGCTTGACGATTGAAGAAGCTACTTTTTTTACTCCTAAAGCCAAAAGCCAAGAAGAGCGCTTAGCTTTAGTCACTGAAACCAGCAAAATCGAAATCGTTGACAGCCCTGTTGAAATGTTTGCCAACCGCCTGAAAAAAAACCTTAAAAAACTGTCTAAATGGGCCAACCAAAACAACGTGCACTGCTACCGGGTTTATGACGCCGATTTACCTGAATATGCCGTAGCCATCGACCTATACCAAGGCGAACAAAACTGGGTTAACGTACAAGAATACGAGCCTCCAAAAAGCATAGACCAACACAAAGCTGATATACGTTTAGCTGGAATTTTAGCCGAGATACCCAAAACCTTTGCCATCCCCGCAGAACAAGTCTATCTAAAAATACGCCGTAGACAAAAAAGTACCGACCAATACGAAAAACACGGCGAAACAGGTGTCTTCCACAGTATTGAAGAAGGTGGTTGCAAATTACTGGTCAATTTTGAAGATTACCTGGATACCGGCTTGTTTTTAGACCATCGCCCAATTCGCTTGTTAATCCAAAGCCTAGCCCAAGGTAAACGTTTTTTAAATTTGTTTGCCTATACCGGTAGTGCTAGCGTGCATGCTGCCGTTGGTGGCGCCAAACTAACCACTACCGTGGATATGTCCAACACCTATCTGACTTGGGCAAAAAAAAACCTGGCCCTAAATAAGCAAGTAGGAGAACATGAATTTATTCAAGCCGATTGTTTGGAATGGTTATCGATTGAAGCCCAACAGCAAGATTGCCGACAGTACGACTTAATCTTCCTTGATCCACCCACATTTTCTAACTCCAAACGTATGGAGGAAGCCTTTGATATCCAAAGAGACCACGTTCAACTAATCGAAAATGCCGTCACTTTATTAGCACCAGGCGGTGTTTTATTTTTCTCAACCAATTTCCGGCGCTTTCAACTTAACAAATCGGCGCTAGCGGAATTTATCATAGAAGACATCAGCGCTAGCACCATCCCTGATGATTTTAGCCGCAATCCTAAAATCCATTACTGCTGGAAAATTCAACAATGATACGCCACGTAAAACTGCTGATCTCAGGCCGCGTTCAAGGCGTCTTTTTTCGCGCTTCCACGCACAGCCAAGCCTTAAAACTAAACGTAGTCGGTACTGTAAAAAACCTAGCAGATGGCTGCGTAGAAGTCTATGCTCAAGCAGAACACGACAACCTGCAAAGCTTCATCACCTGGTGCCACAAAGGCCCAATAGCGGCCCGTGTAGACCAAGTTGAACTTAGCGAATTGCCTATCAACCCGCAATTGATCAGCTTTGAGGTGGTTGATAAATAGGGCATAGCTTCTGATTACTGGGTGAGCCCTGCTGTTAATCGCCTAAGCCAGGCTAAATCTTTCTGATCAATGAACGGGTTAAGCCTATCGTGGAATTTAAAGCCGTCATTGCAATACTGGGTAAAGTATGGCTGCATGCCTAAATCCGCCCGGGCCGTTTGGATATGTCTTGGACTGATTTACTTTAGCAGTGCTATTACAGCTTAGAAGGTTTAGCCTGGAAAGCAAACATCTGAACTCCCAGGCTAACAGTCATGCTTATTAATTTAACATCAATTTCGCTCTTTAAGTGATGGCTACCCTACTAGGATTCACGTTGACAAAACAAAATCGCATCTCTCCAATCGACTTTTTTGCCTATGGCATTTTGAAAACAAGTTACCGTTTTCTTGGCGTCATTTGTACCTGAGCACAGGTTAATAATATTTTGCCAGTCCCAATTGATACCTTTACCCCAATTAACCTGGCCATCTAACACGCTTAAGAAACACGCACCAGGCTCGGCAGGGGCTGTAGTGCCTTTGCAAAGATGTTTTATATTGTGCGGGTCCCAATTCAAGTTTTTATCATTATTCCAAGGCATTTTGCCTTGAATATTGTCAAAACATTGCGTCTCATGATCAGACGCTGTAGCTATCACTGGATTCGCCATAATTATTGCAAATCCGAGGACAAATATGGCCTTAATGGACTTGCACAACTTGCTTTTTGCGTTCATAGGTAGGCCTCTGGATATTCCTGAATGGAAAATTATTATGTCTATGTCAAAACAGATTCTATTTAGAATGTTGTTTTTTCCTGGCATCTTCATTGAAAATTTTTATGATATGAAGATTTTGTGAGTCTTCCATTGGAAATGGGTTTGTCAAATTTTTAGACTCAGGCCGAATTGAAGGCTACGCGGTAGAGTGGCTAATTTATGTTATGCGCACGCTACTAGCAAGGCGTGGAAAGTATATGAAAGGTTGGGTTTGGTAAGTTTAATTTACCTTTAGTTATAAAATCAGTTGGCAAATAACCTTAACCTAGTTTTTTGAAAATATTGCCATGCTAGCCATAGCCAGACTGGCCCTGCGTGTAAAAAGGCGATTTGGTTTTGGAATAGCTCATAGTTTCCGGCTTTGGCCAAGGGCAAAAATAAGTAGTAGACCGATAAGGTGGCTGAGGCTAACAGTAGCGGGCCATTACGCATGACCGCCGCCAACGGTAAAAACCATAAGGCATACCACGGGAATTGCGCCGGTGATAGGTAAAAAATGCTTGCCGTTATCACCATAGCCCGGGTCAGTACATTTGGCAAACCGTCTGCTGGACGCCATGCCAGCGCTAGGGCGATAAATGCCGCCATGCCACCCATAACTGGCCTTAACAGTTTACCGGCGGCGTCTTTGTCTAGTCCAGTGAGATAACTTAAGCTGCTGGTTAACCAGGCGAACGGGGCATTATTAATATGCCAAGCAGACGCGTAGGCATTTAATCCGGAAGTCTTGTTAAACGCGGCCGACAATAGCGGCAGCAAAGCCAAGCATGAAACTAATAATAAAACTGATAATGCTGGCAGATAGCGCCGCCATTGCGGTAAGCCTTGTCTAAAGAGTAACGGCGCCAGTAATATCGGCCAAATTTTAATGCCCACCGCCAAAGCCAATAAAAAAGCAGCTATTTTAGGCCGCTGCCGATGCATCGCTAAAAATGCCCCTAATACCAAAGGTGGTAACAACGCATCAATATGCCCAGCACCAACACCTGCTAAAATCACTAACGGGTTACACCAATACAGAGCCGCCCATTTGCTGCTGTAACCTAACTGTTGCAACAGCGCAATCACAATCAACAGCGTGCTGCAATCGGCAAATAATAACAAAACCCTTAAGCCCTCTAGCGACCAGGGCACCAGGGTATAGGCCAAGGCAAAAATCAGTTGCGCTACACCTGGGTAGATGGAGGTTAAGTTGGGAAAGTTGATTAAATTTAGCGTATGGCTACCAGCGATGGCAAGTGTTTGTAATCCCGCGGGTAGACTTAGACTTTGTTGTAATACTTGTTCAGGTGCAAACCTATACGGGCTAAAACCATGCGCCAACACGGCGCCATCCCACAAATAGCGGTAGAAATCATCATCTAACGGCGGCAATGAACCAAACCAAAACAAACGCAAACAAAAGCCGGTAGCCAGCATAAAAGCTAAAAACCGGCTATTGGCTAAGTTTAGCAATTTGGGTGTCGCATAAAACCCTAATAATGTGGGTATGGCTAGCCAAGCCAAAAATGGCGCGACGTCTAAAGGTTTCTGGATGCTGTCCCTATCCAATGCCGAGGCCGCCATGACCAATTCAAACTGCCTAAACAAAAGCAAGAATAATACGCCAAAAAGTAGCGGGCTTATGCCGATATAGTGTTGAAAGTAACTTTTGTAGCGCTGAGTTAAGGCGGATAAGATACCGGGGAACATGACTAATTTCATATCGCTAATTACTCAGTTTTAGCAGGGCTGGCTAGTAATACTTTAGCATTAACAATCCCGATTTGTTTGCCATCGCTATTTATGCTGATTTGGTTGACGTGAATACCGTGTTTAGTTTCCAAAATTGCTAGCCAATGGCTTAAGGTATCGAACGCAATATTTTCTAGCCATAACGTAACTTCATCAACACCATCTGGTATCACGCGTTTGATAGTGGGCTTTAAGGCCATTTGCGTACTGCTATTGTCCACGATGGCCATTAATGATTGCGGACTGGTCTCAATTGCCCCGTTAGGATCTACCGCACTTTGCCGTAACTCAAGCACTTGTTGGGCTATGTTCTGTAACTGTAAATAAATGCGTTGCTGGGCATCAATTTTTTGCGCCAGTATTTGGGTTTCTGAAGCGATGGGCGCATATAAAATTAAATAAAAACTATAAAACAACAACGCTAACCCCGCGCCAACCACCATTAAGCGTTCCCTCGCGGATAATTGTTCCCAACGTTGTATCAGTTCATTTTTGTTTAATTTCAAGATGCACCTCTACGCTATTTTGCCCTGCTTCGGCAGATTGAATTTTAACTTGTAACGCTTTGTTGCTTTCTAATTGTTGTTTAAATTGTTCCAGTTGGCTAATGTCCGGTGCCGATAATTGCAGTTGTAAACTGTCGTTAACAAACTCAAGCTGCTTTAGCTGAAATCCCGGCTGAGCAGAAAGTGTACTACCTGTTTGATAAAGCAAGCGCATAAATTGGCTGCCTAAACGGGTTTGTTGTTTACCCAGCTCTGCCAATTGCTGCTCAGCCTGAACTTTGATGTTGACGATGCGTTTAATGTCAGGGAAGGTGTCTTTAAATAAGGCCTCGGTTTGTGTTTCTATCGTGGCTAACCGTGCTTTTTGCTGCCAATAACCATAATATAAGGTGCCAGTTTGCAACACCATGGCCAACACCACCACGGCCACAACGGGTATGGCTAAACGCCATTGCCAAGGGCCAGTGTTGGCTGGCCGATAAGGCCCTACCAATAAATTAAAGCGCTGCCCTAATTGGGCTACCCCATTCGCCAGCACGGGTAAAACCTCAGCTATATGGTCCATTTGATTGACTGGTAAACCAGATATATCAGTAAGTGTGTGCCCAACATCCAGTTGCAAAATATTTAAGCCCAATAAACCTGATTGGCTATGGACTAATTTTTCAGCAACGTTAGGCAACATGGTTTGCTCTATGCCACCACCCAACCAGGTATCATAACGCCAGACAACTTCGTCGCCATCTACTAACACAGTCACGTATTGCGCCTGGCTGGGTAAGCATAAAGCTAGCGGATAGACATGGCTAATATTTAGCCCTGCAGCCTTAAACGGGGCTAAATAGCTTTCAAATGTAAACTTGCTGGTAGCTGCTACAAACACTTTATCTTGTTGTTTATAACTAACCAAGTGGTAGTTTTCCACTTCGTCTGCCAGTAAATCTTCTAAGGCGAAGGGCAAGGCTTTAGCAATTTGGCTAGGGCTTTTTACCGGTAGTTCCAGCACTAACAACAAAATATCAACAGCGGACATTAATAATGTCACGGGCTTATCTAAAACAGCCTCGGCCATGTCTTGTAAACTGCCCCGCTGAATATGCGCATCCGCGGTATCCAGCAATAGCCATTCGACGCTATCATCTGGCCGCCATCGGGCTAGATAACGCTCATTCATAAAATGGGCTCCTGCGCGAGCGTGTGATAATGCTGACCTTACCTTCTTTATCCCGATATAATTGGGATTGGAACACCAATGCGTTGTTGTCCATTTCAACTTTCCCTGATACCAAAAAATGTTTGCTGGTGACGCCTAAAGTGTCTTTATTAACTTCAATACCGGCCATGGCTTCGTCTTTTAAAAACTCGTCCACTTTATCAAACGGCTTGCCATTCGCCCGATAAATAGATTCCGCTTTGTCTTTGCTAATATCATCGGCAAGGCAACGCAGCACTACTGCACTGGCCGTATTGATATTGAGTTGCTCATAATCTTTGGCAACATAAATATAGTTTTGTAGCTTATGGACATCTTTTACCGTAACTCCCTGCACTTTTAACAGTTCGTTAACATCGGCAAAAATACGGTTTGCCGATCGGTATGGCGGCAATAAAGCCGTATAAGTCTCATCTTCAGCACCTTCGGGATAGCGGATTTCCTGGTCTTCATCCATCCAATCCAAGATGGGTTCTATCAATTCGGGCTTTATATCCAAATAAACAAACAAGCGTTTCAAACGTTGCACATCTTGCTCGCTGGGCTTGCCCTCCACCAACAAATTATTCAGGTTGATACGGCCTTGTAACTCTGTGATATTAGCCTCTAAAGTGCCACCTGGAATAGATTTGGGTTTTAACGGTTTATCCCAGACATCTTTAGCAGCATCAAACTTGTTTTTATCAAAATCTTCCTGTAACCGTCCTTTAGCCCAAGCTTCCATCGCGTGTAAATATTCCCAGGCTTGGTTAGAGCGCAGCTGATTTTGGGTGCGCCGTATATCAAATTGCCGACTGCTGGACATCGAAACCAACACCACGGTGACCACGGCCAAAACAAGCAAAACGGTAATCAAGGCAATGCCCTGCTGCTTAGGCAATTTATGCGGCACAGACATCATTGATGCAGTAAAAAAGCATGCTGGAGTGTCCCCAAACCTTCTACGTTAAACTCAAATTGCAGCGCTAATGGAATGGTTTTTGTTTCCCCAATAAATGGCCGCCAACTATGTGATTCAGCCTCATAAATTTTTACTTCAACCTGTTTAGCATCGAGCAATTTTCTGCGCCGGTGTTGCGTTTGCGGGGTTCTATCCAATAAAGCCCAGACTTGCCGGTATAAGCTGCCATTTTCAAACCGATAACTTACCCGTTGCAAACTGTTGCCTACGGCGTTTTCAGTCCAAACCGGCACACTGCGGGTAAGGTTGAGGATTTCACTGCCATGGCCGTTAGTAAATGCCGGTTCAGGGCTACCCAGCTCATCGCGGACCGGTCTATCGATAGCTTGGCTTAAATCTTCATTCAACAAATATAAGGTTGTTTGTAGTTGCGCCAATTGCGCCGACCTAGGTTCGGTTGCAGCACGCGCATCCAGCACCGCTGCCAAACCGGCGTAGGCCATGATCGACAATATGGCAAATATTGCCAAGGCGATTAAAATTTCCAATAGAGTAAAACCTTGTTGCCGGCTAACTCGCTTCATTTGGTTTTAAGCACAGTACTGGTTAAACTGGCATAAGGATTTTTTTCCCCAACTAAGAAAACATCAATCTGGTAATGCCAAACCCCGGCAATATTGCTAGACCCACGCTTTGCGCGCCAATACCAGCGCCGGCCTAACATATCATCAAAACCTTCCAAGTGTTCTGGCCTTTCTTTATCCAGTTGTAACAACACCGCATGATTATTGGCAACCGAGGCCGCAACTGTTTTATTTTCTAAATACCTAAGATTATTAATATTTTCAGCAGTAATTTTAATCGTGCCAGCCATCACTATCGCCAGTAATGCCAAGGCAATCAATACTTCCAGTAAGGTAAAGCCTTGGCTCAAGCCACCCGGTCTAGAATTGATCATCGCCGAGCTTCGGTGCTAACAAGCAAGCCATCTTCTGAGCTATTACTGACGACAAAAACGCTGTCGCTTTTATCCGCTGTCACCTTGATTTGAAATAGCGGCATTTCACCGTCTGGGCTTAAAAAAATTTGCGGCTGGGCATCCACACCCAATACCGGCACTGTTTTTAGCTTGACCACAGAGCGCTCCATCATCAGCGCCATTTGCACTTGAGGGTTTAATGTGCGCAATCTAAATAAATCATCCTTTGTTTCAGGCTGCCATTGTTTTTTTTGCAACACTGCAAAACGGTAACCTTTTTTAAACACTTCCAAACCGATAACGCCCCCACTGGCAATGGCTTCTTGCGAGGCTAAGGCCAATAACCGGGATAACCTTTCAGCTTCCAATTTTTGTTGGTCGCGCGGGTCAGCTGTGCCCATGGACAATAGCGCAAGGCCGGTAATCAAGCCTACCAACACCATGGTTATCAATAGCTCAATTAAGGTAAAGCCTTTGCCAGTGGCCATGTTTAAGCCATAAGCTTTATTTTAAGTTCCAATTGGTGATATCAGCCGCCGCTTCGACACCACCTTCTACACCATCGGCACCATAAGAATACAAATCAAACTCGCCATGGATACCAGGCTTTAGATATAAATAGGTTTTGCCCCACGCGTCGACGGGCACTTTATCCAGATAGCCACCTTGTTTCCAATGGCTACCCTCTGGCAAACCAGCGGGTTTGGTAACGAGAGCCTCTAAACCTTGTTCGGTAGTGGGGTAGCTAAAATTATCTAGCCGATATAAATCTAAAGCCGCAGTAATCGCCCTGATGTCTTGTTGGGTACGGGTAGCCCTGGCTTCATCTGGCCTGCCCATGATTTTTGGGACAATAATTGAAGCCAAAATACCTAAAATAACTACCACAATCATGACTTCAATCAAAGTGAAGCCCTTATTTTTTTTATGCGCCATAATCAATTCTTTATGTTAATGGATTAAAATTAGCCCGCGCAAAGCCGGGTGTAAATACTTAGCAGGCTGGTTTCACCAGCAGGTGTTGGTTAGGCTTAATGGACTAGCTGATTCATTTCAAAAATCGGCAACAAAATAGCCAATACGATGGCCAACACCACCAACCCCATAAATAATATCAGTGCCGGTTCAAATAAACCTAAAGTCATTTCAGTTAAGGCTTGGATGTCGCGCTCCTGATCATCTGCAGCACTGGCCAGCATTTTAGGAAGTTGTCCACTAGCTTCACCACTGGCCACTAAATGGATAGTGACAGGTGGAAATAAACCACTGGCTTCCATCGCCTTGTTTAAACTTTGCCCCTCCCTAACTTTCACCGCCGCATTTTCGACGGCTTTTTGCATGGCATTATTGGTCAGCACTTGGCTTGCGATTTTCAAAGCCTGCAATAGTTCCACGCCGCTATTGGTCAATATCGCTAAAGTACGGGTAAAACGTGCGGTATTCATACCTTTGGCAAAACTGGCAATAAACGGCGCCCGCAGTAAAAACCGGTGATAACGCATACGGGGTTCCGGCAAACGCAACAAAGCCTGGCCGCCGGCAATTAAGCCAATAACCACTAAAAGCAAAATAAAACCATAGTGTTTAAAAAAATCGCTTAACGCTATCAACACGCGGGTAATCGTGGGCAACTCCTGCCCCAACTTATCAAACACACTCGTTATTTCGGGCACCACATAAGCCAATAAGCCAATAACCACTAATAAAGATACGGAGGTCAGCATCACCGGATAGATCATTGCCATTTGCAGCTTGCTGTGTAACTGGCCTTTATCACTCAAGTAATCGGCCAAGCGTTGCAAAACTTGGTCCAACTTTCCTGAAGACTCGCCAGCTTCAACGGTAGCGCGGTATAACGGGGGAAACGTACTGGGAAATGCACTGCAGGCTTGCGCTAAGCTTTGGCCTTCCATAATCCGGCTTCTAACACCCAATAAAATCCGTTTAGCACGGGTAGATTCCAATTGCTTGGCGGTAATGCCCAGGGCTTCATCAATCGACAAGCCTGATCCTAATAGCGCTGCCATTTGCCGGGTAATATGTGCCAATTGGCGCATACTTATGCGTTGGCCAAAACCGACGCCTTTATGAAGCAACTCTTTTTTTTGGACTTCTTGAATCTCCAGTAACGTCAGTTCGCTAGATTTTAGTTGTTGCCGGGCCGATTTAATGGTGTCACTTTCAATCGTGCCTTTTATGGTTTGGCCTTTGAGATTAATAGCCTGATATTCAAAAGCCGCCATTGCTTAATCCTTTTGGGTAATGCGTATGGCTTCGTCCAGGCTGGTATCACCATTAAGGACTTTTTCCAAGGCGCTATGCTGTATGCTACGGGAAAACATCCGCGCTTGCTGTTCCAATACTTGATCACCTGCACATTCATGGATTAGGTTACGCATCGTCCCATTGATAGGAATAATCTCAAAAATACCATCGCGGCCTTTATAGCCTGCTTGATGACATTCTGGGCAGCCTTGCGGCTGGTAAACAGTCACTTGGGTGATTTGCCCCTGATTTTCATAACCTAGTTTAGCCAAATCTTGCACGGGCACTGTCGTTGCCTGTTTACAAACTGGGCAAAGTTTACGCACTAAGCGCTGAGCTATTACGCCGACTAAACTGGAAGCCAGTAAAAACGGTTCCACACCCATATCACGTAACCGGGTAATGGCACCGACGGCTGTGTTGGTATGTAAGGTAGAGAGTACCAAATGCCCAGTTAAACTGGCTTGTACAGCAATTTCAGCAGTCTCACGGTCGCGAATTTCACCAACCATGACGATATCAGGATCTTGCCTTAATATGGCACGCAAACCTTTGGCAAAGGTCATTTCAACTTTACTGTTTACTTGGGTTTGGCCTATGCCGTCCAAGTAAAACTCAATAGGGTCTTCTACCGTTAAGATATTGCGGCTGCGCTGGTTAAGCTGGTTAACGATGGCGTACAAACTGGTGGTTTTACCAGAACCCGTAGGCCCTGTTACTAGAATAATGCCATGCGGACGCGTGATCATGTCCTGTATGCTAGTCAGCTCATGGTCAGCCATACCCACTTGCTTTAAGCTAAGCTGATTGGCCTGTTTATCCAACAAACGCAGCACCACCCTTTCTCCATGTCCTGAGGGCAAGGTTGAAACCCGCACATCAACGGTACGTCCACCAATATTAAGTGAGATACGGCCATCTTGCGGCAAACGTTTTTCGGCAATATCAAGTTTGGCCATGACTTTAAGCCTAGAGATCACCATAGGCGCAAACTCACGTTGTGGCTCGATAATTTCCCGCAAAGTACCATCTACCCGAAAACGCACGACCATACGCTTTTCATAGGACTCAATATGAATATCAGAGGCATTCTCTTTGATGGCCTCGGTGAGTAAAGCATTAATCAAACGTATAATGGGGGCTTCATCTTCACTTTCCAGCAAATCTTCGGGCTTGGGTAAATGCTGCGCCATATCTGACAAATCAAGGTTTTCATGCAAATCATTGACCATTTGCTGGGCATGGCCCGCTTTATGGCCATATACCGACTGCAAAAGGCTATCAAAATTAGCTTCTGAAATTTGCTCATAAACTGCCGTTTTAGCAACAAAGCGGCGAGTTTCCAGTAATGCGCTTAATGGCGTTTTTTCTATAAAAACCACACTGGCTAGTGCTGTGCCATAGTCTTTAATAACGATACCATGGCGTTTGGCAAAACTGTAGGAAGGCAGCTTACTGAGACCGGCATTGATTAGTGTTGTATCCTCGGTAGCGATAGCCATGATTATCTAAGCGTTGGATTGGCCCCATCTTGCGGCACGGGTTCTGGTACAGGCCGCGTAGGGTTGGATTTGTTAAAATCTTCTAACAACGGCAATCTTTGATGTGGTTTTAAAAACACGCCCTTTTTTTGGGTTTCTTTTTCCAAATCCCTAATCTGACCGTATTTGCCTATGGTTACAATAGATGACTGGCTAGCGTCGCGCAAAATTTTAGGTTGCAAAAAAACCATCAAATTAGACTTGTCAGTTCCTATTTGGCTACTTTGGAATAAACGCCCCAAATACGGTATATCCCCCAAAATTGGTATCTTATTGACACCTTCCCTAAAATTATCGGTGATTAATCCCCCTAATACCAAGGTATTGCCATCATCCACTAACACTGATGTTTGAATTTCACGTTTGTCAAATTGCAAGCCTGCTGCCGAGGTTGTCGGGTTTACACTGGACACTTCCTGGGTAACTTTTAGCTTTACCGCATTGCCCGCGCTGATTTGCGGCAACACTTTCAGTTTAACCCCGACATCTTGACGCTGGATAGTTTGGAATGGATTACTACCACCGGTAGTTTGGTTGGTCGTAAATGAGCCTGTCACCAATGGTATATTTTGGCCTACGATAATACTGGCTTCTTCATTATCTAAGGTGACGATTGACGGTGTGGATAGTAAATTGACATTAGAATCACTGGCAAAAGCACTTAACAAAGCCCGTAATTGACCACCCGCAAAATAACCAATACTTAAACCTTGGCCAATTTGAGTGGCAAAATTAGCGATGCTGGAGCCGGTACTATTACTTGTGGGTAGCCGGGTTGTCGTCTGAAAACCATCAGTCGTTGAGCTAGTTTGCCATTCTATGCCTAATTCTTGGGCTTTGGTAAAATTCACTTCGGCGATTATTGCCTCTATATGCACTTGTGCCCTACGCACATCCAGCTGCCTGATCACCGATTTCAATGACCGCATTTCACTGCTTGGTGCGGTGATAACCAAGGCATTGGCTGACTCATCTGCGCGAATATCAATACCCGCCTTACCCGGTTTAGGTGCTGCTGATTGCGGCTGGCCATCTTTTTGTTCGACTACCCCGGTTAAGGTTTCCAGCAGTTCTTTAGCTAAGGCATAACGCATATAGATGACTTCAGTATTGCCGTCTTGTTCTAAAGGCGTATCCAAATTGGCAATTAGGGCACGGATTTGTAAGCGGGTATCCGTGTCCGCACTAAATAAAATACTATTGGTACGTTCATCAGCCACTAATGAGGTTGTTGACGCACCTGGCGCTTTGCCACCTTCTGTCGCTGAAATTAGGGTATTTAAAGGCTGGATCAATTCCGCCGCGCTGGCGTTTTTAAGATTGATAATCTCTATACGTTGATCATTGGTTTTATCGATTTGCTTAATGATCTCCACTAAGCGGTTAACATTTGCCGCGGTATCAGAAAGAATTACTACATTGCTGTCCGGTACCGCCGCCAGAAAGGCATATTGTGGCATTAACGGCTGCAAAGTTTGTACTATCAACGTTGAACTGACATGCCGAAGCTGGATTATCCTGGTCAGCTGTTCATCACCATTGGCTGAGTTTGCCCGCAGTTCACTGTCTTCCCCATCTTGCCGGGCATTGGTATTAGGCACTATTTTAATCACTTTGCCATTCGGAATTGCAGAATAGCCATGCACTTTAAGTATCGACAAAAACACATCATAAACTTGTGCCGCTTTCATGGGGGTCGAGGTAACCACCGAAATATTGCCGGTAATCCTAGGATCAACAATAAAATTTTTACCAGTAGCATCGGCTACCGTTTCTATCAGTGTATGGATGTCTACATCTTTGAGGTTTAGCGTAAACTCATCTTTTTCTGCGGCTAGCGCTGTACAAAAAAACGTCAAAACCAGACCAATCAGTAAATGAATACGCATAACTTATTAATATTTGAAATTTATTGAGTTTTAAGCAGAATGCCTTTCTTTCTATCCATAGAAAGCAATTCATTCTGTTGATTGTGCCGCAAGATAACCTGCTCTTGCGCAATTGATTCCAAAGTTGCCGAGCCGGGTAACTCATCCCCAGATTGATAGCGTTTTTGAACATGGTCTTCAGCTTCAATTATGGCGTAGCTTGATTTTTTGTTACCCTGCCCTGGCAGAAAAAAAACCCCTAATAACTTCAGCTGCAGTTTAGTCTCTTGCGGGATAGCATTATCACCCGACGCCAAACCCTGCCCAGGCAATGTTTGTTCAGGTGGCTGGCCAAACAAATGCCAATCTTTTATGGCAGTCATATCCATGGCCTCTTGTTTTGCTGTTTCTACACCCTGCCTAATTGGCTCAACAACTAGGTCTGATGGCGTCTGTTGGATGCTATTGATACTAGCCGCTATTACGTAAACTAAGTAAACCAGCGCTATTAACAAAGGTATATGGGGTAAGGACCTATTCAGCAAGAGGGTGTATTTGGACACGTCAGAAATACAATTTGGTGCAATTAAGTAGCCTATTATCCGCTATAAATATGACTGTATTATGACTCAGGCCTCAACACCACCCAATAGCCATATGAAAAAAAATCAGTAACCTCGACGTTTTACACCTAATTTGTGGATATACCACCCACATCAAGTAAACGCATCTGGTAACTAATCCAGCGCTGGCGTTTATGCACATAAGCGGAGGGTTTTTCCGCCTTCAGCAACATAGGGTTTGGTAATGTGGCCGCTAATAAGGCGGCCTGGTCTGGGCTAATGTGTTTAGCCGAAATGCCAAAATAATGTCGGCTCGCTGCTTCTATACCAAACAAATGATCACCAAACTCGGCAATATTTAAATAGGTTTGTAAAATGCGTTGCTTACTCCAAAAGCTTTCGATCAACAAGGTAAACCATGCCTCCATGGCTTTGCGGATTAAGTTTTTAGCCGGCGTCAAAAACAAATTTTTGGCCACTTGCTGGGAAATAGTACTCGCCCCCCTGAGTTTACCGCCATCTTTATAATGATCGATAGAGGCTTGTATAGCATTAAAATCAAAACCAGCGTGTTTAAAAAAGCGCTGATCTTCAGAGGCAATTACGGCCTTATACGCATTAAGGCTAATATCCTGTGCTGGTACCCAGTGATATTCAATTGCTTTTACCTCTGATTTTTCAACCCAATCCTGATAATGCCGATATAACATGAAAGTGCTGGTCGGTGGTGGCAACCAGCGGAATAGCGAGACTGGCAAAGCCGTCGCAGTAACAAACAGCAGCAAAAATTTAATCAATACAAGTTGCAAACGACGGCCAATTGATTTGCGTCGTTGCTTGCTAGTGTAGCGATGCGTGTTTGCCAAAGTGAGTGCGGCCCATCAAAAAAAAACCGGAAATTTTTACAGCTCCCGCGTAGCACTAAATTTTATGTCCGGCCAGCGCTCTTCCGTTAGCTGTAAATTAACCCGACTAGTGGCCAAGTATACGAGGTAACCACCCCCATCTTCGGCTAGGTTATCAAACGCCTTATTCCTGAATTCTTCTAATTTAGCTGGCTTTTCCGAACTCACCCAACGTACCGTGGATACACTTATCACATCATAAACACATTCAACATTATATTCACTTTTTAGGCGGTAAGCGGTGACATCAAACTGTAAAACACCGACTGCACCTAAAATCAAATCATTATTTTTTAATGGTTTAAACAACTGTGTAGCGCCTTCCTCCGTAAGTTGGACCAAACCTTTTTGTAAGGCTTTTGCACGTAAAGGATCTTTGAGTACTACGCGTCGAAACAATTCAGGGGCAAAATAGGGGATACCGCCATATTTTAAGGTTTCACCCTGGCTAAAGGTATCACCTACTTGAATAGTACCATGGTTATGCAATCCTATGATGTCGCCAGGATAAGCTTCTTCAACATTTTTTCGGCTATCGGCCTGAAAGGTAATCGCATTTGCCACTTGGATAGCTTTACCTAAACGCACATGGTGAATCTTCATGCCCTTATCAAACTTACCTGAACAAACCCGCAAAAAAGCCACGCGGTCACGATGTGCAGGATCCATATTTGCTTGAATTTTAAAGACAAAACCACTGAACTTATCTTCTTCTGGGAATACCACGCGCTGTAAACTTTCCCGGGCTAACGGTGCCGGAGCAAATTCTGCAAAAGCATCCAATAGTTCAAGAATGCCAAAGTTATTGATGGCTGAGCCAAAGAATACCGGAGTTTGTTTTCCCGCCAAATAAGCCTGTAAATCAAACTCGTGACTGGCACCTTTAACCAAGTCTATTTCTTCACGCAATTCATCGGCTTGATCATCCAATAACTCATCAAGCTTTGGGCTTTCTAAACCTTTTATGATTTCTGCTTGGGCAATCTTGCCACCATGTTGTGCGCTGAATAAGTGTATTTCATCCTTGTACAAATGGTATACGCCCTTAAAGCGTTTACCCATGCCTATTGGCCAAGTCATAGGTGCGCATTGTATTTTTAAAACCTGTTCCACTTCATCCATTAACTCGATAGGTTCGCGGCCTTCCCGATCTAATTTATTGATGAAGGTCAAGATAGGCGTTGACCGCAGACGGCAAACTTCCATTAAATTAATGGTGCGTTCTTCTACCCCTTTGGCAACATCTATGACCATTAATGCCGAATCAACCGCCGTTAACGTACGATAAGTATCTTCAGAAAAATCTTCATGACCCGGGGTATCCAATAAATTAATAATGCAATCTTTATGTTCAAATTGCATTACTGAAGTGGTTACAGAAATACCACGCTCCTTTTCCATTTCCATCCAATCTGAGGTGGCGTGACGGGCGGCTTTACGGCCTTTTACAGAGCCCGCTAATTGAATGGCGCCGCCAAATAGCAGGAGTTTTTCAGTTAGCGTCGTTTTCCCGGCATCGGGATGTGAAATAATCGCAAAAGTACGGCGCCGGGCAAGTTCTAGAAGGTGTTCTGACATGCATTAAAGACTGATAACGTAAAACCTCTAATTATAAACGATTGTTATAAGCCTGTTATGGGAAACCGACTGGGGTTTAAGCTATTTTCTGGTTTGTGTACGCCAAAGTTCAACGATTTGTTCTATATCAAGGTCATCCGGGCCTTCACGCCAGCCCTTAAAGTAATCGACATCGTTACTTTTCGGCTCTGGATTTGGCCGGTATATCTGCACACGGGTCGGTAATGGTGCCGCTTCACCTAGAACTAAAGCTTCACCACGGCCTAATGAACTTAATATATCGGTCAAATCGCCTTCTGCTTCCGGCACCAAACCCCTGATATAGGCCTGGTCATCAGGGTTAGTGGTTCTAAGGCAAATAAAGGAACTGCATTGGGAGAGCATGGTTTCCGACAATTCTGTTGGCCGCTGGCTCACTACGCCAATCGACACACCATATTTACGGCCTTCTTTAGCTATCCGTTCCATCATTTTTTTAGTACCTTCAAAAGGGCCATTCTTTTCGCGGGGAATATAAGCATGGGCTTCCTCACAAATCAAGGTGATTGGAAACTCATGCCGCTGCGGATTCCAATAATTAAATTCATAAGCCAAACGCCCAACTTGAGCTGAAATAGCAGGCCTAACATCGGTCGGTACGGAGCTTAAATCGACGACGCTAATATTGGTTTTTTTATCTTGTAGACCCACCAATTGACGCAATATGCCCGCCATGCTTTCTGAGTTATTACGTACTTTAGGTTTTAGCAAAAAATCATAACGGACATCATTAAACCGACTTTGCATCCGAATTAAAAATTCATCAAACTGGCCAAACAAGACACCTTGCACTTTACCAAAGTCTTTACGTTCTTCATTGGCTGCCTTAAATTGCATATACATCTCAGCTAATGAAAAATAGATTGGTGTGTCAATTGAAACGGTCAGTAAACCTAACCGCTTAGCTTCTTTACGCTTTAGTTGCTGGAGGATTTCCCGCATAAATGACATTTGCATGGTAGCGCCTTTATCATTGCGGTCGATAAATAAATCTACCAATTCGGCATAAGTCATCATCCAATAGGGCATTTCCATTTCCATGGCATCGATGTAATTGACTATATCGCTAGAGAAAGCCGATTGGATATTGCCATGCTTATCCTTCCAACAATACTCACCATGCAAATCCAGCATAATCAAATGCGTTTTAGGCATAGCTTTAATGGTATTTTGGATCAAACTGGTCACAGTCCAAGATTTACCAGAACCTGATTGGCCAATAATGGCAAAATGACGACCGAATAAAGCCCGTGGATCTAGGCTTAAATGGTAGTTCTTATGGGAAGAAAGCTGTCCGATGAGAAATTCATATTCCCTAAATTTAGAGAAAATTGCGTTGATTTCGCTCAACCCTACCGCATAGACTTTAGCGCCTGGTGTTGGGTAATGCCGCACGCCCCGGACAAAACTTCCATTACTTTGGATTTCCCCGACCGGGATCAATGAAATAAAGCGCTCAGATTGGCGCTCGCCACTACTGTCATAACGGTCTTGTTCCCACATTTTAAATACTAATGCCAACACACTGATATTGGCTTGTCGTATCACGACATAGGAGCCGATATGGCCTGCTAAGATCTCTTCATCACCAACATTAATAAGAGGGGTGTCTATCGCATGCTGCGGCGCCATCCTGGCATCCATACCGTCACCGCGAACTTCTGAAAGATAACCAATTAAGATATTGGTTGCTTCGGCTTGCATTGTTATTCCCCTTTATTAAAAGTTATAACAAGCTTAGACCAGATTTTATCGCTGTGTTAATTTAGAAACTTATATGAAACGTTATTTAAGGGCGCTCTAACCATTCATAAATTTCGGTTAAAGCGGGATCACATTTACAACAACCTGTACCACAACCCGACTCTAACGCTGTTTTTCGGACTTTGCCTTTTTGGATCCATTTTTCCAACATGCCACGCAACGCATCAGCTTCCACATTAAAATGCTGGGTTAAGTCCAATAAAGAAGCGCGTTTTTGCTGGCTTAAAAACTGTTTTAATTCAGACAGGATCACGTGACAACCCGTGTGCCGTTTTACCTGATTGAACCTTGCCAGCTAACCATAGCGCGAATAAAACCAAGGCAAAGGCGCTAATTAAACCGGCTACCCAAGATAAAGAATCAGTAGGGTGTTTAGCATAAGTGGTCAGCTGGTAGAAAACAGTAGCTGTTAAATAGGCGATACCGGTGGTCCAACACACTACAAACACCGTCCAACCTAAGGAAGTTTCTTTATAAATAGCGGCCGTAGCAGCCACACAAGGCGCATACAGTAAAATAAACAGTAAATAGGCAAATGCCCCCAATTGGCCATCAAAGCTTTTTTGCATAGCGGCAAAGGTGCTGGCGTTAACCTCTTGCCTTTCAGCTGCAGCATTCAAATCGCTAACATTAACTATATTAATGCCCAATGGATCTAAAATTTTATCTGTCAGTGCCGTAAAATTCTCAGGTATAGTTAAACATGCTTTTATGACGGCTGCTTTAAGCTCAAAACCCTCAGCTTGTTTGCTGGCATCGTTAGCATTAACAGCCATTTGGCTATATAAAGCATCTAAGGTGCCCACGACCGCTTCTTTAGCCAATACGCCAGTAAATATGCCAACGGTAGCAGGCCAATTTTCAGTTTCTATGCCCATAGGACTAAACATTGGAGTTAAACTACGGCCTATCTCACTTAACACCGACTTGTCACTATTCTCTTGGCCAAAACTACCATCTGTCCCTAAGGCATTAAGGAAATTCAGCACTAAAACCATGGGTACGATAACTTTTCCGGCATCAAACAAAAAGTTCTTTAAGCGCTCCCAAGTCCGGATAAAAACACTGGTTAGCCTAGGCATATGATAGACCGGCAATTCCATAATAAAGGGCGTGGACTTACCTTTAAACAGGGTATAACGCATAATTAAGCCCGTTAATATAGCAACCGTAATACCAAGCAAATACAAGCCAAACACCAAGTTTTGCCCGCCCACCGGGAAGAATGCCGCAGCAAATAAGGCATACACGGGTAATCTTGCACCACAGGACATAAAAGGATTCATTAAATTAGTCAGGATACGATCCCGTTGATTTTCTAATGTCCTTGTCGCCATTATAGCTGGCACATTACAGCCAAAACCGACAATCATCGGTACAAAAGATTTACCTGGCAAGCCGATCATACGCATAAAGCGGTCTACGACAAAAGCGGCCCTAGCCATGTAGCCAGAATCCTCTAATGCTGACAAAAACATAAATAAAAACCCGACTATCGGTATAAATGTAGACACTACTTGCACACCACCACCGATACCTTGTGCCAGCAAGACGACTGACCATGGCGGAAAGGCCAAGTGTGTTAACATTTCCCCCATACCATCAACCAAAAACGCACCTATTAATTGATCAAAAAAATCAACAAATGCGGTGCCAATATTAATGGTGAACATAAACATGGCATACATCACCAGTAAAAATATCGGTATGCCTAAAAATCGGTTTAAAACAATTTGATCGATTTTGTCACTCGTGTGATGGCTAATTTCATTTAATTTACAGACGGCACTTTTAGTTAACTGATTAACAAAGCCGTAGCGGGCATCAGCTGCCAAAATATCAATCTCATCATCGCTTTCTAATTCAATTTTCTGTTGTAACCTAGCCACCTCAGGTGATATTTCAGTCCCCGCTAGTTGTTTTGCTAAGGTATCATCTTCTAATAACCTGACACACAACCAGCGTAAATCACAGTTATGCGTAATAGCCTTAGCCGATAGCGCTGGACTTAACTGCCCAATAGCTTGTTCCAACGGCGTGGGATAGGCCAACATGATATTAGGTATAGGCTTTAACAGCGCAGCTTGGTTGATTGCTATTTTTAAATCCTCTATACCTTGCCGTATTGAAGCAGCAATGGGAATTACCGGGCAACCTAGCTGGTCTGCAAGATAATTGATATCAATTTTAATCCCGCGTTGCTTAACCGTATCCATCATATTAAGTACGATGATCATGGGTACACGCATTTCAACAAGTTGGGATGTTAGATAGAGATTACGTTCAATGCTAGCGGCATCGAGTATATTAATGATTAAATCTGCTTGCTGAGAAGCGACATAATCCCTAGCAACTTTCTCATCTAATGACACTTGGTCATCAGCAGCTTCTAATGAATATGTACCGGGTAAATCCACTAGCGTAATTTTTACCCCGGCAAAACTATATTCCCCTGTTTTTTTTTCTACAGTTACACCAGGCCAATTACCCACATGTTGCCTAGCACCTGTCAATATATTAAACAGAGTGGTTTTACCACAATTGGGATTGCCAACAACGCCTATCGTATAGTTTTCGCTCATTAAGCTTTCTCAATCAGCAGTATGCCAGCCTCATCTTTGCGCAATGTCAATGAAAAACCGCGTAACTTAATCTCAACTGGGTCACCCATAGGCGCAAAACGCGTAACGCTAAAAGCAGTTCCTGGCGTTAACCCCATGGCTAGCAAACGCTTACGATATGCTTTTCCAGATTTTTCAAAGCCAACAATCCGGCCAGAATCACCTACTGCAAGATTTTTTAAGCTAATTGACATAATCATCCCCAAGAGGAAAGGTAGCAGAAATCAAGCGATTATTAATCAATAATCATTCTCATTAGCAATCAATATAGCACATCTATTTGAAACCTGAAATAGCTTTATTGCTTATCGTACTTAGTCCACAGATAATTAAAGCTATCTTTCAGACAGACCAAGGCACAATTTTAAGATGAGGTATTACGAAGATAGCAAGGCTATGAAAACAATGTTTGTAATTCATAGCCTTAAAAAGGTTCTTGATAAAGCGGGAAATGAATGAAGTGAAACTTGAATTAACCGACAATTTTAAATTTTTCGCGTGAAGCATCAACGCGTTCCCTAAGCTCTTTGCCGGGTTTAAAATGGGGCACATGCTTTTCTGATAGTGATACAGAATCGCCTGTTTTCGGATTACGGCCTATACGAGGCGGCCGTTTATGCAAGGAGAAGCTACCAAAACCCCTAATTTCAATTCTTTCACCAGATGCTAAAGCCTGATTCATTTCTTCAATAATGCATTTAACAGCAAGTTCAACATCTTTTAGGGCCAAATGAGGTTGCTGCCTAGATAGGGCTTCGATTAATTCAGACTTAGTCACATTTTATCCTGTGAAAACGAATAAAAACGTCAGGGCATACAAAAGCATGCCCTGACGAGTTTTTTATTTTTCCATTTGCTTGAAGATGTCCCCTAAAGTAGGAGTTCCATTAGGCTGCTGGGAATAGTCTTTGATAGTTGTTGACTCTTCATCCTGGTCTTTTGCTTTTATAGACAAGGAAATAGTTTTGCTCTTTTTATCGACACCGATAAATTTGGCTTCTAATTCATCGCCTTCTTTCAATAAGGTACGTGCATCTTCGACCCGATCACGTTGAATTTCTGAAGCCCGCAAATAACCTTCAACATAATCAGCCAATGTGATAATAGCACCTTTAGCATCGACTTCTTTGATGACACCTTTGACTAAGCTACCTTTTTCATGGGTTGCCAAAAAGTTTTGAAAAGGATCTTGCTCTAGCTGTTTAATGCCTAGCGAAATACGTTCACGCTCAGAATCAACCGCCAAAATGACAGTTTCAATCTCATCACCTTTTTTAAATTCACGGACTGCCGCTTCACCATCTTCTGCCCATGAGATGTCAGACATATGCACTAAGCCATCTATGCCGCCATCAAGACCAATGAAGATACCAAAATCAGTGATTGATTTAATTTTTCCTGAGATTTTATCGCCTTTATTATGAGTAGCTGCAAACTCATCCCATGGATTAGTTTTGCATTGTTTCATACCTAGCGATATACGGCGGCGTTCCTCATCAATTTCCAGCACCATCACTTCTACATCATCACCCAATTGGACAATTTTAGAAGGATTAACATTCTTATTGGTCCAATCCATTTCAGAAACATGCACCAAACCTTCTACGCCTTCTTCAATTTCAACAAAACAACCATAATCGGTCAAATTGTTAACCTTACCAAAAACGCGGGTTCCTGCTGGGTAACGGCGGTTAATATTTTGCCAAGGATCTTCACCCATTTGTTTCATGCCCAATGAAACACGGTTTTTATCCTTATCGTATTTTAAGACTTTAACTTTTATTTCCTGGCCAATTTCCACACATTCTGAAGGATGGCGAACGCGGCGCCAAGCCATGTCTGTAATATGCAATAAGCCATCAATACCACCCAAGTCAATAAAGGCACCATAATCGGTTAAGTTTTTAACCGTACCGGTAACAACAGCACCTTCTTCTAAGGTTTTTAATAATTCTTCCCTTTCTGCACTGTATTCTTTTTCAACTACAGCACGGCGGGACAACACAACATTATTGCGTTTTTGGTCAATTTTGATAACTTTAAATTCAAGATCACGGTTCTCAAGGAAAGTAGTGTCTCTAATGGGACGTACATCTACTAATGATCCTGGTAAGAAAGCACGTAACGCGCCGACAGCAACGGTAAAACCACCGCGCACTTTGCCCGTGATACGGCCAATAATAGTCGCTTCTTTTTCGAATGCATTTTCCAATTCTGACCAAGCTTTGTTTCTTTTAGCCTTATCCCGGGAAAGCAGAGTTGAACCTAAACCATCTTCAAAAAGGTCTAGTGCGACTTCAACTTCGTCACCAATCTTAACTTCCAATTCGCCATCGTTATTCAAAAATTGCCATTTTGGGATGACACCTTCTGATTTGGATTGGGTACTGACAATAATCATATCGTTCTCGATATCAATTACCGTGCCAATTAGCATAGCACCAGGACGCATTTCAGTTTTGGTTAAACTTTCTTCAAATAAATCAGCAAAGCTTTCGCTCATTTTCAATTTCCCAGGCCTGTTTTAATGCAAACAAACCTTAATTAATTTTCAAAGTTAAAAAAAACGTACTATTAGGAGTACGACGACTAAATCCTCTGTTCGATTAGGTTCAGCACTTCTTCTATGACACTAGTTTGCGTCATGTCAGAAGAATCAATGTAAATAGCATCGCTCGCCATCGCTAGTGGCGCTGTTTTGCGCTCGCTGTCCCGACGATCCCGCTCTTCTATTTCATTTGCTAAGCATATAAGGTTAGCACTGATGCCTTTTTCTATCAACTGTTTATATCGTCTTTCTGCTCTTTTTATTGCTGATGCCGTTAAGAATACTTTAATCTCGGCTTCAGGAAAAACTACCGTCCCCATATCCCGGCCATCAGCGACCAGGCCTGGTAAACGTCTAAAATCTTTTTGTTTTTGTAGCAATGCTAGGCGCACATTTGGCAATGCGGCAACTTTTGAGGCGGCATTGCCAGTAGACTCAAGGCCTAGTTTAGCAGTTACGTCTACAGCATCCAACTTAACTATCAACTCATCTTGGCACTCAAACTCTAACAGCATAGTTAGCGCTACTTTTTCTAGGCCCGCAGCATCCTCTAATGCAATACCCTGCCCCATAGCGGCCAACGCTAATGCCCTATAGATAGCGCCACTATCAAGATAATGCCATGCTAGCTTTTTAGCCACGGCCCGGCTAACCGTCCCTTTTCCCGCACCACTTGGGCCATCAATGGTCACTACGGGTATTTTAGGCATCGCTATTTCCTGGTTTTGTTGAAATAAGCTCTTCATCTGATGGACTTTCTATACTCGCTAAAGCCAGACCCAGACTTTGCGCCAATGCCTTAAATTTTGGGAACGATGTGTTTACGTTTTCACAATCATGGATAGTAATCACCTCACTGGCTTTAAGGCCGGCTATGGCAAAAGCCATGGCAATTCGATGGTCGCCATGGGAAAAAACGTCGCCACCACCTAGTGTGCCGCCTTGAATGACCATGCCATCGGGTGTCGGCTGGGCATTAATACCTAATGTTTGCAAGCCATCCGCCATCACCTGAATCCGATCCGATTCTTTTACCCTAAGTTCTTCGGCTCCTGATAAGCGGGTTTGTCCCTTAGCACATGCAGCGGCAATAAATAATACCGGAAACTCATCTATCGCCAATGGTACTAAAGCCTCTGGTATATCTATGCCGGTTAGCGGGCTATACACCACATGTAAATCAGCAACCGGTTCACCACCAGCAATCCCAGGGTTTAATATTTCAATATTTGCCCCCATTAAGCGCAATATATCAATCACGCCCGTTCGCGTAGGATTAATACCGACATGTTTGAGTATAATGTCCGAACCTTCAGCTATCGTAGCACCCACCAAAAAAAATGCCGCCGAGGAGATATCGCTAGGTACATCGATGACACTCGCCTGCAAATGGCCTTGGGCATTAATGCTGACTTGGTTGCCGTCGACTTTCACCGGATAATTAAATCCGGATAACATACGTTCGGTATGGTCGCGCGTTGGTGCAGGTTCGGTTACTGTAACATCATCGGCAGCGTACATGCCCGCCAATAATAAACAAGATTTAACTTGGGCACTTGCCATAGGCATGGCATAAATTATGCCTTTTAATTTTCCGGACATACCCTTGATTTGCAGCGGGGCTGTACCGGTAGCACTGGTTTCAATGTTTGCACCCATAGCAGCTAAGGGGTCAGTAACCCTTTTCATTGGCCGGCCCGACAATGATTTGTCACCGGTTAACGTGCTATCAAAATTCTGGCCGGCCAATAAGCCCGCCAATAACCGCATTGAAGTGCCCGAGTTACCTAGATACAACGGTTTTTTAGGTGGTTTTAAACCGTGTTTGCCTACCCCATGTATGGTCAGCTTGCCATCTTTAGGGCCGTCTATGTGTACACCCATATCTACAAATGCCTGCAAAGTTGCTAAAGCATCTTCCGCTTCAAGAAATCCCGTGACTTCGGTAATGCCTTCCGCGATGGAGCCTAACATGACGGAGCGGTGTGAAATTGATTTATCTCCTGGCACACGGGCTTGCCCCTGTAATTTTCCGCCGGGTTGGACAATGAACGTAGTTGATTTAGACATGGGTTCTTCAAATTGATTAAGAAATCTCTGCCGGGTATTTCGGGCATAGGTGAAACTTTCAAAAAGCAAGGCTCCATCGCCATCAGCCAAAGCCTGGCCTACTTTATCAAGCTCATCTTTAAGTTGATGTATTAATGGTATGATTTGCTCTTTATTGGCCATACATATATCCAACCACATGGTTGGGTCACTAGAAGCAATACGTGTAAAATCCTTAAACCCACCAGCCGCATATTTGAATATTTCACTTTGTTCATCTTTGCGCCCTAGCAAATTAACTAAGGTAAATGCCAAGATATGCGGCAGGTGACTAGTTGCCGCCAAAACAGCATCGTGATGGTTAACCTCCATTACTGATACCACAGCGCCGATACCTTGCCAAAATATTTTAACCTTTTCTAAAGCAACGGCGTTGGTAGTCTCAAGAGGTGTGATAATGAGGCGCTTATTTAAAAATAAATCTACTTGCCCCGCTTGGACACCGCTTTGTTCAGCACCGGCAATAGGATGTGCCGGCACCAAGTTATCCGGTACAAAGCCAAAAACTTGTGTAGCCGCAGCTATCACATTCGCCTTAGTGCTACCGACATCCGTGATTATCATTTGCTCTGTCCAATAAGGCTTTAATTGGGCAAAAATTTCGCTGATTGCGCCTACAGGTGTTGCAATCAATATGCAATCAGCATTTTGTACAGCAGCGTTTATGTCTAAGTAATATTCATCAACTACGCCTAACTGCTTGGCAAGCTGTAGGTTTTCAAGATCTTGTGGACGGCCGTAAGCAACAATGACTTTCGCTAAAACATTAGCTCTAGCCGCTAACCCAACAGAGCCCCCTATTAAGCCTACACCTATGATACATAAACGCTCAAACATGCTAGAGGCAATCGGCTAGCGCTGTTAAAAAAGTGTCATTTTCCGTTGCTGTCCCGATGCTAACACGAAGGTGATTCGGCATTTCGTAACCACCAATCGGCCTAACTATCACGCTTTTCCTCAGCAAAGCTTCGTAAACCGGTAAGCCTGGGCGTTTTATGTCTACTGCGACAAAATTGCCATAGGATGGAATCCATGTCAAACCTAAGCGCCTAAAGCCTTCAGTCAACTGTAACATACCTTCCCGGTTAACTTTTAGGGTTGCTTGCAAATGCTCATCGTCAGACAAGGCCGCTTCGGCTGCCACCAAAGCAAGCGTATTATTATTAAAAGGTTGACGTACCCTATTTAATAAATCGGCCAAGGCAACACTAGATATGCCATAACCTATCCGTAAGCCAGCCAGACCGTATGCTTTAGAAAAGGTACGGGTGATAATCAAATTTGGATAAGTCGCCAACCAAGCCACTGAATCACTGTTTTCTTGGCTATGTACAAATTCAAAATAGGCTTCATCTAACACGCATAAGCAATGCACCGGCAAGGCTTTAAGAAAACTTTCCACCGCCTGTTGGCTTAACAGCGTCCCGGTCGGGTTATTAGGATTGGCAATGAAGACTATTCTAGTATTTTCGTTGACACAGGCCAGCATCGCCGTTAAATCGTGGCCAAAGTTTAGCGCTGACACTGACCTTAACTTTGCACCGGCAGCCTGGCTGACAATGGCATAGATGGCAAAAGCGTGTTGCGAAAACACCGCTTCAGAACCCGGCGATAAGAATAACCTTGCGACTAGTTCTAACAATTCATTGGAACCATTACCCAAGGTAATTTGGTCTTCCCCTATGCCATGTTTTTTAGCCAACGCCCGTTTTAAATTAAAACCATTCCCATCGGGATACAACGACAGTTGCGGCAAACTGGCCTGAATGGCGGCTAAAGCTTTCTTGCTGGGGCCTAAGGGATTTTCATTAGAGGCCAATTTAATAATGTTGCTTAAACCAAGCTCCCGCTCCAGTTCCTCTATTGGTTTCCCTGGAACATAAGGGACTAATTGCTGGACATAGCTTAAGGCGAATTCGGAAATGCTTTTCATGTGCTTGTGTAATAGAAATTTAAAGAACGGCTTTAGGATAAGCGCCCAGCACTTTCAGCAGATGGACATTTTCCTTTAATATTAGCAAGGCCTTTGCAACCGTAGGATCATTGGCATGTCCTTCTATATCGATAAAAAAAACATATTCCCACAACCCTTGCCGCGATGGCCTGGATTCAATATGCATCATCCCTATCCCTAAATTTGCAAATGGCTCTAAAATCTTGTGTAAAGCGCCGGGCTGATTGCCGGTAGAAACCACAATAGTGGTTTTGTCATTACCCGTAGATGCTGGCGTTTGCATGCCAATAATCAGAAAACGCGTGGTATTATCGGCCTCATCTTCAATATATTGCTCTAAAATAGTAAGCCCATATAATTCAGCAGCGACCTTACCCGCAATGGCTGCACTTTGATCATTTTCAGCAGCTAATTTAGCCGCTTCACTATTACTGTTGACCGCAACAAGATTGGCTAGTGGTAGGTTTTTATTTAACCAGCGGCGACATTGCGCTAACGATTGTTGATGTGAATAAACAGTGTTAATGGCCTGAAATGTATCAGCTTTGGTCATCAAATTATGATGCACCCGGATTTCTACCTCACCACAAATAAGTAAGGGCGACAATAAGAACCGATCCAAGGTATGGTTGATCACACCTTCTGTAGAATTTTCCACCGGCACGACGCCAAATTGGCATAAACCGCTTTCTACACTGTGGAAAATCTCATTTATTGTCGCCGCCGGCACTGCTTTTATAGCATGGCCAAAATGCTTATAGGCCGCTTGCTGGGTGAAAGTCCCTTCAGGCCCTAAAAAAGCCACTTCCATAGGCTTTTCCAACGCTAAACAAGCCGACATAATTTCCCTGAAAAAAAACACCACGGTATCATCGGCTAACGGCCCTGCATTAATCTCCCGAATACGCCTTAAGACCTGAGCCTCACGGTCTGGACGATAAAAAACCCCATGCTCACCTTGTGCTGTTTTGGTCTTGGCCACCTCAATTGCGCATTGCGCCCTTAGGTTTAGCAACTGCAAAATTTGTGCATCCATGCTATCAATTTTTTCCCTTAATTCGGAAAGTGGTGTAATTGAGGTCATATCGGGTTCCGTTAATGCGTCCTTTCAAATTCTGCCATAAAATCAACCAAAGCCTGCACACCTTGCTCTGGCATTGCATTATAAATACTTGCCCGCAATCCGCCTACTGCCCGGTGGCCTGCTAGTTCAGCCAAACCGTGTGCGTGTGCTTGCGCAAGAAATTGCGGCTGTAAACTTTGCTCCGCCAGCGTAAAAGGGATATTCATTCTTGATCTGCAGCTGGTCGAAACATGATTTTGATACAAGGTAGATTGATCTATGGCCGAATATAATTTCTCAGCTTTAAGCTGGCTCAACCTCTCAAATGCTTCAACCCCACCTTGCTGCTTAGTCCATTTGAGTACTAAACCCGATAAATACCAATGGTATGTCACCGGTGTATTGAGCATCGATTTATGGCTAGCTTGTTTCGCGTAATTGAATATACCAGGAATTTTTTTGTCAGCCAGGTCTATCAAGTCATCCCGAATAATCACTACGGTGACACCAGCAGAGCCCATGTTTTTTTGCGCACAGGCATAAATCAAACCAAACTGGCTAATATCTAAACATCGAGACAAAATATTCGATGACATATCGCTAACCAACGGTAAACCCTGGCTATCTGGTGCCTCAAAAAACTCAACACCATGGATAGTTTCATTGGCAGTGTAATGTAAATACGCCGCTTGGTCATCAACTTGCCAACTTGCCGCATCAGGGATACAGGTATAATTTTCAGCTAAGCTACTGGCACTGATAATAACTTGGCAATAGTTTTGGGCTTCTGTTATTGCCTTTTCCGACCACGTGCCTGTTTGCACATAACAGGCTGTGGTTTTACCCGCTAAAATATTTTGTGGGATAAAACTAAATTGCGCCGTTGCCCCGCCTTGCAGGAATAAAACCTGATAATTGTTCGGGATTACCAATAACTCGCGTAAATCAGCTTCGAGTTCTTCGGCGATGATAGCAAAATACTGACCACGATGGCTCATTTCCATCACCGACATACCGCTATCGCGCCACGATAATAATTCGTCCTGCGCGCGCTCTAAAACAGCAACCGGTAACGCAGAAGGGCCAGCACTGAAATTATATACCCTAGCAGGCATTAAACCTCGTCCCCAGCACCTTCTGCATCCTCGTCAACACTAAATTCAGCATCCTCATCTTCGTCGTCGACTAAACCTTCGATGCGGTCAACCCCAACCACTTTTTCTTTTTTATCCAAACGGATCACGGTGACGCCTTGTGTATTACGCCCGACTACTGATATACCTTCCACAGGTGTTCTGACCAGCGTGCCAGCATCCGTAATCAACATAATCTCATCTTGGTCATTGACTAAAACGGCACCCACAACGGCACCATTTCTAGCTGAGGTTTGTATCGCAATTAAGCCTTGCCCACCACGTTTATGGCAAGTGAACTCTTCCAGCTTAGTCCTTTTACCATAGCCATTTTCGGTGATATTAAGCACCGTGCCTTCTGTAGCTATAATTAAGGAAATAACTTGCTGGCCTTCCGGCAAGCGGATACCACGGACGCCGGACGCTGTCCGACCCATGGAGCGCACATCTTCTTCGTTAAAACAAACGGCTTTTCCTGAGCTGCTGAACAACAATACATTTTGTTGTCCATCGGTCACCGCAACTCCAACTAATTTATCATTTTCTTTTAAATCGATAGCTATTTTGCCATTGGCACGTTGCCGCTCAAATTCTAGTAACGGCGTTTTTTTAACTGTTCCGGTCGAAGTCGCCATAAAGATAAACTTATTGCCGCTAAACTCACGGATAGGCAGCATTGCGTTAATGCTTTCACCTGACTCTAGCGGTAATAAGTTAACAAAAGGTTTGCCGCGTGAAGCTCGGCTTGCAATCGGCAATTGATAAACTTTTAGCCAGTAAACCTTTCCAGCTGAAGAAAAACATAAAATAGTGTCGTGGGTATTGGCCACAATCAACTTATCAATAAAATCCTGTTCCTTCGTCGCTGTGGCTGATTTGCCACGCCCGCCACGTTTTTGCGCCTTGTAATCCGTTAACGGTTGGGCTTTTACATAGCCTTCGTGCGACATGGTGACCACCATATCTTCTTCGGTAATTAAGTCCTCATCCGATAAATCAAGATGGCTTTGAATAATTTCGGTGCGGCGGGCATCTTTATATTGCTCTTTGATGGCAACTAGCTCTTCCCGGATAACTTCCATCAAACGCGCATCGCTGCCTAAAATTTCCAAATAGGCATCAATTTGTTCCAACAGTTCCTTGTATTCATTAACGATTTTATCTTGTTCTAAGCCGGTTAAACGATGTAATTGTAAATCTAAAATAGCTTGGGCCTGCGCTTCAGAAAGACGGTACACGTCACCCATCATGCCAAATTCAGGAGCTAGCCCTTCCGGCCGTGAACGCAAACCATCCGCGCGTTCCAATAATGACGAAACCATACCGGAATTCCAAGTTTTCGCCAATAATCCATCTTTAGCTTCAACCCGATTTGCCGCCGCCTTGATTAAAGCGATCATCTCATCAATGTTTGCTAAAGCGACAGCCAAGCCTTCTAATAAATGCGCCCTTTCCCGGGCTTTGCGCAAATTGTATATCGTCCTTCGAATGACAATTTCACGCCGATGGTTAATAAACGCAGTAAGAATCTCCTTAAGATCCATACAATGCGGGCGGCCATCCAAAAGCGCGACCATATTGATGCCAAAAACCGTTTGGAACTGTGTTTGCTTATATAAATTATTGAGCACCACTTCCGGCACTTCATCCCGGCGCAGCTCAATGACCATGCGCATACCATCCTTATCGGACTCATCCCGCAATCCGGAAATACCTTCTAAACGGCCTTCCTTTACCAATTCAGCGATTTTTTCCAATAACTTGGCTTTATTAACTTGATAAGGCAATTCTGTCGTTATAATCGCTTGCCGGCTGCTGTCACCAATATCTTCAAAATGGCAGCGGGCACGCAAATAAATTTTGCCGCGCCCAGTCATATAGGCACTATAAATGCCAGAAGCCCCGTTAATTATGCCGGCCGTCGGAAAATCAGGGCCTGGAATATGCGCCATAAGGTCATGAATGCCGGTTTCTGGCTCGTCGATTAATGCCAAGACGGCACTAATCACTTCTGACAAGTTGTGCGGCGGGATATTGGTTGCCATACCCACGGCAATTCCCGATGAGCCATTGACTAATAAAGTTGGTACCCGTGTCGGCAACACAGTAGGTTCTGACTCTGATTCGTCATAATTGGGCACAAAATTGACCGTTTCTTTATCAAGATCCGCCAACAAATCATGCGCTATCCTTGCCATACGCACTTCGGTATAACGCATGGCTGCGGGGGAATCGCCATCTACCGAACCAAAATTTCCTTGGCCATCTATTAACATATAGCGCATAGAAAATGGTTGCGCCATCCGCACCATAGTGTCGTAGACGGCAGTGTCGCCATGCGGATGGTATTTACCAATCACATCACCGACTACACGCGCAGATTTTTTATAAGGTTTATTCCAATCATTACCTAACTCACTCATCGCATATAACACACGGCGGTGAACTGGCTTAAGGCCATCTCTAGCATCGGGGAGGGCTCGCCCTATAATTACGCTCATCGCGTAACCCAGGTAAGATTGTCGCATCTCATCTTCGAGATTGACGGGTATTATTTCTTTCGCGAAGTCTGACATTGATCCGTATCTATAATGAATGTAGGCTAAAGGTCAAAATACCCACATGCTTTTGCTTCCAAAAGCAACCGCGCTAAATTAAAAAGCACCCTAAATAGCAGACGCGGCTACCGATTTTTAAATCGACTGATTATAACAAAATACAGCACAGGAGTCGAAGCCTAACGGCCCAAGGATTAGGCAAACACTTCTGCTAATAAATTAGACATTGCCAACCAAGAACGGCGAGCAGCAACCGGGTTGTAAACAGTGCCAAATTGGGGATTATCGGCGCTAGGATTGGTAAAGGCGTGCACCGTATGGCCGTAACTATGAACTTGCCAATCAGCGCCGGCAGCTGTCATTTCTTGTTCGAATGCCAGCACTTGCTCAGGCTTTACCATCGGATCATCATGACCATGCAAAACTAATAACTTTGCTTGTATTTGTGTATCTTGAAGATTATTTGGGGCACCTAATAGGCCATGAAAACTGACTACCGCTTTTAAAGCTGCACCCGTCCTGGCTAAATCCAAAGCGCACAAACCGCCAAAACAAAAACCGATAGCAGCAATCTTGTCCTCATCCACCCATGGGATGGTTTTCACGATCTTAAAAGCGGCCAAAACGCGTTTTTGCAAAGCCACACGATTATCAAGAAACGGCTGCATCAGTAGGGCGTTTTCTGCCGCTGATGCGCCTAAAACCCCCTTTCCGTATAAGTCCACAGCAAAACCAAAATAACCCATTTCAGCCAACAGCCTAGCTTTTTCTTCCACGAAGCTATCCCTGCCGACCCAAGTGTGATGGATTAAAATGGCTGGGCGACGCCCCGTAAAACTATCATCAAACGCAAAATATGCCTCTAACAAAACATCGTCATCTAAATAGGCAACTTTATTGCTGATTATGGCCATAACAGTAAACTAGACAAAATTAAACAACTTGCGTCAATTCTGGCAATTTTTTAAGAAAACCTAAAGACGCCTCTTCCACCATATCTAATACCCGCTCAAAGCCAAATTTACCGCCATAATAAGGGTCTGGCACTTCCTGTGTATTTAAATGGGGTGCATAACTTAAAAAATATTGGACTTTTTCTTTATGCTGCTCAGGGCAGGCAGTGATGAGGGCAGTATAATTTTCTTCATCCATGGCTAATAAATAGTCGAAGTTTTCGAAATCTTCCATAACGACTTTCCTAGCACGTAAATGGGAGAGATCAACCCCTCTTTCTAAAGCTGATTTTTGCGCACGCAAATCGGGTGCTTCACCAATATGGTAAGCATGCGTGCCAGCAGAATCGATCAAAAACTGCTGTTCCAAACCATATTCCCTTAAAAGTTTAGCAAATACAGCTTCCGCGGTTGGTGAGCGGCAGATATTACCCATACACACAAAAAGAACTTTAATCTTGTTCATAGCATTCGGATACCTGAAAGTAGTTTATATTCAACGCTAATCTAGATTCATCTAGCCTTACAAGCGTTAGCCTAATTTTTTAAGATCGCTAAAGCGCCTATCTTATTGAATTAATACTTTATGCAAAAGGGTGCTCTAACATAATAGTTTCTTCCCGATCTGGCCCCGTTGATAAAATGGCGATTTTTACGCCAACCAATTCTTCTATGCGCTTTATATACGCTATGGCATTGGCAGGTAAGGCATTAAAATCGGTTATCCCGGCAGTCACTTCAGACCATCCTGGTAATTCCTCAATGACTGCCTCACACGCATCATATTGCTCTGCACCTAGCGGGGCAGTTTCAGTTGCTTGGCCATTTAGTTGGTATGCTGTACAAATCCCGACTTTTTCCAACCCATCCAAGACATCCAATTTGGTCAAACAGATACCACTTAAACTATTTAATTTGGCCGATTTACGCATAGACACCGCATCAAACCAGCCTGTTCGTCGCTTGCGCCCCGTTGTTGCGCCAAATTCATGGCCTACCGAGCTTAAGTGCTCACCATTGGCATCATGTAACTCGGTCGGAAACGGACCATTTCCGACACGGGTTGAATAAGCCTTGGTTATCCCCAGAACATAATCAAAATCAAGCAACCCTAAACCACTGCCGGTTGCTGCCCCGCCAGCTGTTGTATTGGAAGATGTAACATAGGGAAAAGTGCCATGGTCTATATCCAGCAAGGCACCTTGAGCCCCCTCAAATAATAAGTTTTTACCCTCAGCCTGATAGTGATATAACATTTCACCAACATCCGTCAACATTGGCCTTACCGCTTCAGTTTGTGCCAGCAATTCATCAAGGGATTGGGCGTAATCGACTGCCTCAACATGATAGTAATTGAGCAACATAAAATTGTGGTAATCCAGCATTTCTTTTAGCTTTTCCGGTAAGCTTTGCGCATGCAATAAATCGCCAGCCCGTAATCCGCGGCGGGCAACCTTGTCTTCATAAGCAGGCCCTATACCACGACCCGTAGTGCCTATCGCCTTATTGCCACGCGCTTTTTCACGGGCTTGGTCTATAGCGATGTGTATCGGTAAGATCAAAGTACACGCTTCACTGATTAACAAGCGGTCACGCACTGAAATTCCCGCTTTTTCGAGCAACTCTATCTCTTCAAATAAAGCATTCAGCGATAAGACAACGCCATTACCGATTAGGCACTTGACATTTTCCCTTAAAATTCCAGAAGGGATCAAGTGTAAAACCGTTTTTTCACCTTTAATCACCAAGGTATGGCCAGCATTGTGCCCGCCTTGAAAACGCACAACGGCAGCAGCCTGCTGGGTCAGTAAATCGACTAATTTACCCTTGCCCTCATCGCCCCATTGGGTTCCTATTACGACTACATTTTTTCCCATAATTATTCCAACTCAGTTAAGAGCCTTAATGACCCAGCCTTGATGGCTGTGTTCCAAAATTGACGTGCAACCTAATTGCTCTGCACTACCGGTTTGTCCTGGCAATGCTTGAATAACGGCTAAACCTTGGCTGCGTAATGTTTTGATAGTGTTTGCTAAACCTATATCATCCAGCCAAGGCGCGTAGATAATTGAACGCTGGCTTTGCCTAAGCGTTGCTTTAGCAACATTGGACAATAGTTTTAAATCCGCACTAAAACCAGTTGCCGGCCTAGCCCTACCAAATACTGCACCTATGTTGTCATACCGCCCACCTCGGGCAATTTCGCGGCCAACCGCAGCAATAAAAGCCGCAAACACGACGCCGGTATGATAGTGGTAACCACGCAGCTCAGCCATATCCAAGCCTATTTTTAGCTCTGGGAAACTGGTCTTAAGACTATAGGCTAAGGTTTCTAATTCTGTTATGGCTTGCTTAACGTCGTCATTAGCGGCCTGTAATTCTTGGCGGGCTTGTTCAATAACAGACAAACCACCATTTAATTCAGGCAATCTCAAGAACATAGCCTTAATCACAGGGCTAATAGTAAAGCTAGCCAATAGTTCTGCAAGTTCTGGGCAAGCTTTACGCTGCAAAACATCGAATAAGGCCGCCTCTTGTTCAGCATTGAGAGCCGCTTGTTGTGACAAGCCCCGAAAAATGCCAACATGCCCTAAATCGAGATGGACATCATTTACACCAGTGATGGCCAGCATTGCCAACATCAGCTGAATAACTTCTAAGTCACTCTCTTTACCGGCATGGCCATAAAGCTCGGCGCCAATCTGCATAGGACTTCTGCTTTTATCCAACGCATCATTATGGGCATGCAAAACGGTGCCGGCATAACATAATCTTGCAGGCCATTCATGGGTTAAATTATGGGCGTCCATTCTCGCCACCTGCGGGGTCATATCAGCCCTAATGCCTAACATTTCGCCACTAATTTGATCAGTAATTTTAAAAGTTTGTAACGCTAAATCATGACCCGATCCGGTCAATAACGAATCAAGAAAATCGATAAATGGTGGGATTACCAATTCATAACCCCAACAAGCAAACATATCCAATATATTACGGCGTAAGCTTTCTAGATGACGGGCATCTTCCGGCAGAACCTCTTCTATCCCATCAGGCAAGAGCCACGAATTTTTTTCTAACATTTCCTTTATCCACTCAAACAAAACGCCCCGCATAACGGAGCGTTTATAGACTTTGGTTTTAATTAGCCGGATCGGCTACATCATAAACCAAATGCGCTTACTTCTGTGATTTAAAGTATTTAAAAAAGTCTGAATCAGCATCGAGAACGACGGTATCGGCTCCGGAAAACGTCTTTTTATACGCATTCAAACTACTATAAAAAGTAAAAAACTCAGTATCCTGCCCGTATGCTTTAGCTGAGATTTCCGCAGCCTTGGCATCCCCTTCCCCCCTAGTCATTTCTGCCTCACGGGAAGCGTTTGCTAATGTCACCACACGCTGACGGTCAGCATCGGCACGAATTCGCTCTGCGGCTTCCGCCCCTTGTGAACGAAACTCGCGTGCAACCCGCTCACGCTCGGCTTCCATCCTACGAAACACAGAACTGCTAACCTCAGGCGGCAAATCGATACGCATGACTTGGACATCAATAATTTCCAAGCCTAATTCAGCCGCAATTGCTTTTGAATTTTTAACTAAGATATCCCTGATTGATCTACGGTCAGTTGACACTAATTGCTTGATTTCACGCTTACTAAATTCGCTACGGAAAGCATCTTTAATAATTTGGTCTAAACGAAGGTTGGCTTGGTCAATGTCGCCACCCACCACCGTATAAAACTTAATAACATCGCCTATCCGCCATTTAACAAACGAATCCACAATGACGTTTTTCTTCTCTGCGGTTAAGAATTTTTCAGGCTTTGAATCCATAGTCTGGATACGGGAATCAAATTTCTTGACATTATTGATAAATGGCCACTTAAAATGAAGGCCAGGTGCGTAATTAGATTCAACCACTTCACCTAAACGAAACTTGATGGCCGTTTCAGTTTGGTTTACGGTAAAAAAGATAGACATGCTCAAAAACAAGAGCACTACGAATATACCAAAAACCACAGATAATTTATTTTGCATCATTGCCGTCCTCTTGGTTCGCGTCCTTCGCGGCCACGGTTTATCGCCCGTAAAGCCGAAGTTTGGTGATCATCGTTAACATTAGGCGGGGCTGCTTCGGCCTTTGTCTCCGGCACAGTAGCCATTGGCGTAACACTATGTTGATGGATTTTATCTAATGGCAAATACATAATATTGTTATTGCCTTTAACATCAACCATCACTTTATTTAGCGAGCCTAAAACGGATTGCATCGATTCTATATACAACCGCTTCCTAGTCACGTCAGGCGCCTTTGTGTACTCGGTCAGTAATTGGCTAAAACGGCTAGTCTCGCCTTCCGCCTTCGCAACAATTTGTTCGCGGTAGCCTTGTGCTTCTTCAATGGTCCGTGCGGCAGCACCACGCGCTTTTGGCACGACATCATTTGAATAAGCCTCCGCCTCATTAATCAAACGCTGTTTATCTTCCCGAGCTTTAATAGCATCTTCAAATGAACTTTGTACTTGCTCTGGGGGTTGGGCATCCTGAAGATTAACGCTGGTTATCTGAATACCTGAATTATAAGCATCCATCACCTCTTGAATTTCCTTTTTGATTTGGGCAACTACATCGCTACGGCCTTCCGTCAGTACAAAATCCATTTTATTACTGCCTACTACACCGCGTTCTGCACTCTCGGTAACTTGCTTTAGCGTCAAGACAGGATTCATGATATTAAAAATAAACGCTTTGGCATCTTTTACTTGATATTGCACAGCTAAGCGCACATCAATAATATTTTCATCTTGCGTCAACATTAAGGCCTCTTTAGGCACAGAGCCAAACGATTGGTCGCCACCACCAGAACGATAACCCACTTCGATATAGCGTTGTTGCTTAACATTAACAATATTGACACGCTCAACTGGCGTTGGAAAATGCCAATTTAAACCCGCCTCAGTCGTTGAAATATATTTACCGAAACGGGTTACCACACCCTGGTTACCCTCATCGACAATATAAAAGCCACTGCCTGCCCAAAAAATTAACACCGCTATAACTAAAAAGCCTAGGCTTCGAAGTGAAAAGCCAGTGGGTACGCCATTGCCACCTGGCTTACCGCCACCAAAAAAACCACTCAATTTTTCTTGTAGTGAGCGAATTGCCTCATCTAAATCAGGTGGGCCCTTTTGATCTCCACGACCGCTCCAAGGGTCTTTTTTATCGCCACCAGGCTCATTCCACGACATAACTATCTCCAAATTGGATTATTTTTTAATTATCTGTATGTGACAAGATTATTATTTTTAATTTGCAAAAACTATGCAATCCACACATTCTATCGTTCAATTGCAAATAGTCCAATGCTGATTGATCTTCAATTATATAGTCCGTATGGCTCAAGCATCCGCTAAAACCTCAATTGATTTTAATAAGCCCAAATATTTACTATCAATTTCAACGAGCATCTCATAACCACCCGATTCGTCCATTTTTTCTTCCATGATTCGGCCATACTCAAATAGGTGCGACCTAATGTCCCCTTGATGGGATTTAAGATAACAACGTCTTACCACCTTACTGACGGCAAACAATTCTGCCAAAGCTTGCTGCAACAAGCCGATGCCATCACCAAGATTGGCCGATAACCAAACCCGCACGGGTTCGCCCATAGCATTTCTATCAATGCGTGGCGCGATGTCGTTTAGCAAATCGATTTTATTAAATACTTCTAGCTGCTTAACATGATTAGCGTTAATCGCTTCCAGAACCTGATTAACTTGTGTAATAGTCTCATCGCGTTGCTCGCTATGGGCATCAATCACATGTAATAACAAATCGGCCTCACTGGCTTCCTGTAAGGTGGATTTAAACGCCGCCACCAGCTCATGGGGCAAATGCCGAATAAAACCAACTGTATCAGCTAATACGACAGCCGAGTTATTCGGTAGGGGACAATGCCGTAAGGTAGGGTCTAATGTTGCAAATAGCTGATCGGCAGCGTAAATATTAGCCCCCGTTAATGCATTAAATAAGGTAGATTTTCCTGCGTTGGTATATCCCACCAGTGATACATTAGGGATTTCTGCCTTAGTTCGTTTACTACGTCCCTGATAGCGTTGCTTTTCAACTTTATCAAGACGCTGCTGAATTTGCTTAATACGCACCCCAATCAAACGTCTATCTGTTTCCAATTGGGTCTCACCAGGACCGCGCAAACCGATGCCGCCTTTTTGGCGTTCAAGATGAGTCCAGCCCCGCACCAACCGGGTTGACAAATGACGTAATTGCGCCAACTCAACTTGTAGCTTGCCTTCAAATGTTTGTGCACGCTGGGCGAATATATCCAAAATCAACCCGTTTCTGTCAACTACCCGAACATTTAAGGTTTTTTCCAGATTTCTTTCCTGACTGGGTGATAACGCATGGTTAAAAAGCACAATGTCCGCTTTATTAACTTCAATGGCCAATTTAAGCTCGTCAAGTTTGCCCAAGCCAACAAAATATTTGGGGTCGGGACTACGACGACTACCGGTCACTACATGCACGGGTAAAGTACCCGCAGATTTAGCCAATTCTTTTAATTCAAGCAAGTCTTCCTGCTGAAATGAAGCTAAAGCCAAATGTACTAAGATTGCCCGTTCACCCGAATCGGGACGGTCAAACAACTAGCCGCCCTATAAATTGCACGAAAAAACACCTTTTTTCAATGATAAGGCCTTGTCAACAAACTGGCTAACAACAAAATTATTCTTCCGTCTCATTCTCACGCATCATTTTTACCGTCTTACTAGGTACTATTGTCGAGATGGCGTGCTTATAGACCATTTGGCTAACCGTATTTTTTAACATAATCACGTATTGGTCAAATGAATCAACCTTACCTTGTAACTTGATACCATTAACAAGAAAAATGGACACTGGGGTATGTTCTTTCCTTAGTGTATTTAAAAAATTATCCTGCAAATTCTGACCTTTTGACATCAGCTTTCTCCCTATTATTTTTATGTACTGTCAATATTAAGATGACTCAATTACAACAAACGATATGGCTGCATTATCCTTTAACACAAGCCACATTCACAACAATATTCACTGCCCATTACTGGATTTCCTAAAAACATTTCAAGTCCACAAGTATAGAAAGACACAGTTAAAAACAATTAAGCTAAACAAGCTACAGCCTAATAATAAAAACCCAGGTGCAACACCTTCAGGACAACTTAACTTGTGTTACTAAGTTAATCTTGGAGAGTCTATTTTTTTCGAATTTGAATAAAAATGTAAAGAATAGTTTAAAAGTAATTTAAAAACACACTAACTATAAATTAGGTCTTGACAACCTAAACCCAGCTAAAACAAAACACGCCGTCAATCCCGAACCGGGGCTGGTGCCAAAACTTCCCGAGAACCATTAGACTCTGGCGAACTTACAACCCCAGCAGCTTCCATATCTTCAATCATTCTAGCAGCCCGATTATAACCCACCTTAAAGCGGCGTTGGACACTTGAAATTGATGCCTTCCGGGTTTCTGTAACAAATTGCACCGCTTCATCGTACAAGGCATCGGCTTCTGAACTGTCGCCATTTAAGCTAGAAAAACCATCATTGCTTTCCATGGGTTCGCGGGTGATTTCTTCTAAATAATCTGCTGGTGCAGTTTTCTTTAAAAATTCAACTACCCGATGCACCTCATGGTCATCAACAAACGCACCATGTGCCCGGATTGGTATACTAGTACCTGATGGCAGAAAAAGCATGTCACCATTGCCTAGCAAAGATTCCGCCCCGCCTTGATCAAGTATGGTACGTGAATCGATACGTGATGACACCTGAAATGAAATTCGGGTGGGGACATTGGCTTTAATCAAACCCGTTAATACGTCCACAGATGGACGTTGGGTAGCCAGAATAAGATGAATACCTGCCGCACGTGCTTTTTGGGCTAGACGGGCAATTAACTCTTCAACCTTTTTGCCGACTATCATCATCATATCGGCAAGCTCGTCGATTACAATAACGATACTTGGCAATGTCGTCAACACCGGAAACTGTTCCCCCTCTTCCAATGGCCGGGTAAGCTGGAACATCGGGTCACGTACACTTTCACCACGTGCTTCGGCATCCTCTATCAATTGGTTAAAACCAGCTAAATTCCTTACCCCCATTTTTGACATTAATTTATAACGCCGCTCCATTTCCGCAACAGCCCAGCGTAGCGCATTACTGGCCTCCTTCATATCCGTAACTACCGGTGTCAATAAATGTGGGATGCCTTCATAGACGGATAATTCCAACATCTTTGGGTCGATCATAATCATCCGTACTTGTTGCGGCGTTGCCCGGTACAGCAGACTTAAAATCATCGTATTAATGGCAACGGACTTACCTGAACCCGTAGTACCAGCCACTAAGGCATGGGGCATTTTCCCCAAATCTGCAACCACGGGAATGCCCGCAATATCTTTGCCCATCGCCAGGGTGAGAACGGATTTTGACTTTTCAAAACCTCGCGAAGCCAGCAATTCCCGCAATGTCACCATCTCCCGTTCCCGATTCGGAATTTCTAGGCCAATGACGGACTTACCCGGTATCACTTCAACAATACGCACGCTAGTTACCGATAGCGCACGGGCTAAATCCTTAGATAAACCACTGACTCGACTGACCTTAACACCTGCTGCTGGCTGCAACTCAAAACGGGTAATAACAGGGCCTGGTAGCACGCCAACCACTTCTACCGATACATTAAAATCGTCCAGTATTGCTTCAACCAAGCGCGACATCTCTTCAAGTTCTGTCGCTGAATAACCTATTACTTGCGTATCACGCTCATCCAGCAAAGCCAGGGAAGGCAGCACACCAGCTGATATATCGAAAGGAATTGATAATTGTTGCTTTTTTAAGTTGTAATCCTCGTTAGGCATGAACGCCGTAACTGGCTCTTCAACAGGCTCAAGGCTAGGTGCAGCTTTAACTTTCACCTTGGGTTTTATCTTAACATCTAATTTTACTGGTGCTGCCGCCGGCTCATTAACACGGCCATTGACTTGCTCATGGCCTAAACGTAATAAATTTGAAAGTATTAAGACGGTATATTTACCCACACAATCCAATAAACGCAGCCAAGAAAAATCCGTAATTAAGGTAATACCCGCCAATTCAAGTGCAAACAAAAACAAACTGGCACCTGAGCCACCGAGCAAGTGCCTTAGGTTTTCCCCCACTTCTTGCCCTAAAATACCCCCCGTTGAGCTAGGCAATTCCAGCCCTACCCTAAACAAATGCAGATCCAATAAAGCAGCACCAGCTACTAAAACAGCAACAAAACCTATCCACTCTAACACTACTAGCAGGGTACTTTTTGGCGCTTGTCCTAACCTGAATACCAAATAGCCTTGCCAAGCAATCATAATCGGGAAGCAATAAGCCATTAAACCAAATACACTTAAGCTAAAGTCAGCTAACCACGCCCCAGCAACCCCACCGGCATTGGTAATTGCCTGCATAGTGCCACTATGGGTAAAACCCGCATCTTCATCACTAAAAGTAACCAATGAAATAAGAAAGAAAACCGCACACGCAAAAAAACCAAGCAAAGCAATTTCGCGTAAGCCCCGAAAAGTTTTTTCTTCCATTACTGCAGCCATATCAAACTCGTTCAATAAAAGACTAATAAAACATCATTATAGATCATGCACCCTAGATTTCACATTAAATCTGGAAACTGTCTACCCTGATCAGTAAGCGCACTGTATCTAGAATATACCCAGGTAAAATATTTACCTAAACCGTATTCAGCTGCATAATGGCCACTATTTATGCACATCCTATGGAGATTTTTTGATGAGCGAAACCAAGCACTGCCGCCTTTTAATCCTTGGCTCCGGACCTGCTGGCTATACTGCAGCCGTATATGCTGCACGCGCCAATTTAAACCCAGTTATGATTACCGGCTTACAACAAGGCGGGCAACTTACCACGACAACAGAAGTTGACAATTGGCCCGGCGACGTTGAAGGCTTGCAAGGCCCAGACTTAATGGAAAGAATGCGCAAACATGCCGAGCGTTTTAACACTGAAATCATATTTGACCATATTCATACAGCTGATTTATCAAAACCGCCATTTACCTTAACCGGTGATTCTGGCACCTATACTTGCGACGCCCTAATCATTGCTACTGGCGCTTCAGCACGATACTTAGGCCTAGATTCAGAAGAAGCCTTTAAAGGCCGAGGCGTTTCTGCTTGTGCGACTTGCGATGGCTTTTTCTACCGTAACAAACCAGTAGCCGTTATTGGTGGCGGTAACACAGCTGTTGAAGAATCCTTATATTTGGCCAATATTGCCTCCAAAGTTATTGTAGTCCATCGCCGTGACAAATTCCGCTCAGAAAAAATCTTATCCGACAAGTTAATTGAAAAAGCGAACACAGGCAATGTCCAAATTGAATGGAACCACACCCTAGATGAGGTATTAGGTGATGGCATGGGCGTTACCGGTATCAGAATAAAAAACACTGAAAATGGTACAACCCAAGACCTGGATGTGCATGGCGTTTTTATCGCTATTGGCCATACCCCAAATACCAGTATCTTTGAAGGCCAGCTAGATATGGACCATGGCTATATTAAAGTGAATAGCGGCTTGAATGGAAACGTTACGGCAACTAATATCAAGGGCGTTTTTGCCGCAGGTGATGTTATGGATTCAGTCTATAAACAAGCTATCACATCAGCTGGCGCTGGATGTATGGCAGCATTAGATGCTGAAAAATATTTGGACGAACTAAAATAAGGGCATTAGGCTCCTGAAAAACCAGTAGACGACCTTTAAAATATTGTTCAAGCCATGCAACTGACTTTGCTTGACCCCTATAACCCTCAACAAAGCTTTCCACCGCTTAGCTATGCCTTAGAAGAACCCAATGGCTTAATTGCCATTGGTGGCTGCTTATCACCTGCCCGCTTACTCAACGCTTATCGCCATGGTATTTTCCCTTGGTATAACCCAGGCGAACCGATTTTGTGGTGGTCACCTAATCCGCGGTTAGTTATGTACCCCGACAAAATCCGCATTTCCCATAGCTTAGCTAAAACCCTACGCAAACAATTATTCAACATTACTTTTGACCAAGCCTTTTCCGAGGTTATCAGTGCTTGCGCACAAACCCGGATCAGCACCGGAGGTACATGGATATCACCAGAAATTCACCACGCCTATACAAAACTACATGAATTAGGCATTGCCCATTCTGTAGAGGCCTGGAATAACGGGAAATTAGTAGGGGGCTTATATGGCATCGCACTAGGCCAAATTTTTTTTGGCGAATCGATGTTCCATTCCCAAACCAACGCCTCAAAAGTAGCTTACGCCACGCTGGTCGAGCGGCTAAGGCTTTGGGGTTACCAACTCATCGATTGCCAAGTCCACACCCAACACTTAGCAAGCTTAGGTGCTGAAGAAATTGAGCGGGATCATTTTATTCGTTTACTTGACAATTATTACAACCAAAGTGTTCAAGCTACCGCTTGGTCTAACCTATGATATCAATTCCACTAGTTTTAAGTTATGAACATGAATGTAGCTACCTTGAAGAGACAACTGCACAATCCATGTTTGTACACCCATCCTTTCCGATTAATAACGCTATCTACTCGGCTTTAATCCAGCAAGGCTTTCGCCGTAGCGGGGATGAAGTTTACCGTCCGCACTGCACAAATTGCTCTGCCTGTATCCCGGCACGCATTGCTGTTAACGATTTTAACCCCAGCCGTAACCAAAACCGCTGCCTTAAAAAAAACCACCAAACGCTTGCAGTAATAAAACCACCCGTATTTCAAGCTGACCATTATGAGCTCTATTTACGTTACCAAAACCATCGCCATAGCTTTGGCGATATGGCAAACTCCAGCGCGGAAGAATACCTAAATTTTTTAAGCAGCCAATGGTGCGACACCCAGTTTGTTGAGTTTTTTATTGACGGTCAATTAGTCTGTGTCGCCATTGTTGACCAACTAGACAATGCCCTATCCGCGGTTTATACATTTTTTGACCCAGCGTATTCTTCCTATAGCCCTGGTGTCTACGCGGTACTCTGGCAAATTGAACAGGCAAAAAAACTACAAAAAGAATTTTTATACTTAGGTTTTTGGATTGAAAGCTGCAAAAAAATGGCCTACAAGAACCAATATCAACCATTACAACTCTTAATTGAGCAAACTTGGAAAACACTCTTAGACAATAATATCGTCTAGGCCACACTCGTTTCTGTTGTTAAATGTTAGGTTATGTTATCATTCCGCCTTTAACAAGCTTGGAACAATCATAGATGGCTAAAGAAGATCAAATTGAAATGGAAGGTAAGGTGATAGATACCTTACCCAATACTATGTTTAGGGTAGAACTTGAAAATGGGCATATTGTAACCGCCCATATTTCTGGCAAAATGCGCAAACATTACATCCGCATTTTAACGGGGGATAAAGTTAAAGTAGAGATGACGCCTTATGATTTAACTAAAGGCCGAATCACTTTCCGCATGCGCTAATTCTGTAGTATTTGCGCATGCGGCTTAGCCGGTATTAATCCATCTTTTCAGAAACGACCAGTTCCTTACTAACGATCTCGAAAGCAAGTTCGTTCCTATCAACATAAATCCTTACGTGCCCACCTTCTGAAAGTTTTCCAAACAACAAGTCATTTGCTAATGGCTTTTTAATGTTTTCTTGGATTAACCTCGCCATCGGCCTCGCACCCATCTTTGGATCACAACCATTTTCAGCCAACCACAAACGTGCATCAACATCTAAGGTAAGTGTCACGTGTTTTTCGCTCAGCAAGGCTTCAAGCTCAAAAATAAACTTATCAACAACATGACCTACAATTGAAATATCCAACGGTTTAAACTGAATAATTGCATCCAAACGATTACGGAACTCAGGTGAGAAACCTCTTTCAATCACTTTCATACTATCAGTAGCATGGTCTTGCTGAGTAAAACCTATGGATGCCCGGCTACCTTCTTCAGCACCTGCATTAGTGGTCATCACCAGAATAATATTTCTAAAATCTGCTTTCCGGCCATTATTGTCGGTCAAGGCCCCATGATCCATAACTTGTAGCAATAAGTTAAAAACATCAGGATGGGCTTTTTCCAATTCGTCCAGCAACAAGACGGCATGGGGGTGTTTAGACACTTGCTCGGTTAGCAAGCCACCTTGATCAAAACCTACATATCCTGGAGGTGCACCAATCAAGCGTGAAACCGTATGACGCTCCATATATTCTGACATGTCAAAACGAATTAATTCTAATCCTAAAACTTTTGCCAATTGTCGGGTTACTTCAGTTTTTCCAACACCGGTAGGCCCTGCAAATAAGAAAGAACCAATAGTTTTTTGGGTTTCGCGTAAGCCCGCCCGAGAAAGTTTGATCGCGGAAGCCAAAGCACTAATCGCTTCATCTTGACCAAACACTAACATTTTCAGGTTTTTCTCTAAATTAGCCAGCTTTTCAATATCGTTTGAAGACACTGAGCGTGCGGGTACCCGTGCGATTTTAGAAACAATTTCTTCAATATCGATCACTTCTACCATTTGCTTGCGTTCGTTTTCAGGCATCAAACGCTGTCTAGCGCCAGCCTCGTCAATCACATCTATCGCTTTGTCTGGTAAATGCCTATCTGTAATATAACGGTCAGCAAGTTCAGCCGCCACCCTTAAGGCTTCAGCAGTATATTTAACATCATGGTGTTCTTCAAAACGGGATTTCAAGCCTTTAAGAATGAGGATAGTATCTTCAACCGATGGCTCCACTACATCCACTTTTTGAAAACGTCTAGCCAAGGCATGATCTTTTTCAAAAATACCACGATACTCTTGGTAAGTCGTTGAACCAATACAGCGCAATTGACCGGAAGCTAAAACAGGCTTGATCAAATTAGAGGCATCCATAACGCCGCCCGACGCAGAGCCTGCACCGATGATGGTATGGATTTCATCAATAAACAAGATCGAATGCGGTTCTTTTTTAAGTTGACTGACCAACGCTTTTAGCCGTTTCTCAAAATCACCCCGATATTTGGTACCTGCCACTAAAGCCCCTAAATCCAAGGCATAAATGACGCTACGTAATAACACCTCTGGCACATCTTCTTCGACTATGCGCTTAGCCAAGCCTTCAGCTATTGCAGTTTTACCCACGCCAGCCTCACCGACTAACAACGGATTATTTTTACGGCGCCGGCAAAGTATTTGGATAGTCCTTTCCACCTCAAGGTCACGGCCGATTAGCGGGTCGATTTTACCTTGTATCGCCTCTTCATTGAGGTTTACCGCATATTTATCCAATGCACTTCCAGAACCTTCCATATCAGAACCTATTGCTTCTGTCGCACGCTCATCATTAACTTCTGTGTCTTGTTCAGTCTTGGAAATACCATGAGCTAAAAAGTTAACCACGTCTAAGCGCGAAATATCTTGTTTATTCAATAAATAAACAGCATGCGAATCTTGCTCACTAAATAACGCGACAAACAAGTTTGCACCAGAAACTTCTTTTTTATCTGTTGCTTGCACATGGAAAACAGCGCGTTGCAAGACTCGCTGAAAACCTAGGGTAGGCTGCGTCTCTCGCTGGATACCTTCTGGAATAAGTGAGATGGTTTCATCAATAAACTGGGTCAGCTGCCCCCGTAAGGCGCCAATATCGCTGCCACACGCCTTTAAAATTTGCTCGGCGGCAATATTATCCAACAATGCTAATAATAAATGCTCAACTGTGATAAACTCGTGTCGCTTATCATGTGCATTCTTAAAAGCCTGATTCAACGTAATTTCAAGTTCTTTACTTAACATAAGCTCTCCAACCTACACTTCTTCCATCGAACACATGAGAGGGTGATGGTGCTCTCGTGAATACTCATTGACGATATACACTTTAGTTTCCGCAACATCTTTGGAATAAGTGCCACAAACGCCAACCCCTTGGGTATGTACTTGCAACATGACTTGCGTTGCCCTTTCTTCGGACATGGCGAAAAAATTCATCAAAACCTGTATAACAAAGTCCATCGGCGTGAAATCGTCATTCAATAAAATGACCTTAAACAGCGGCGGCCTCTTTAGCTTGGGCTTGGCTTCCTGGATAGTCAAGTCACTATCGTCTTTATAGGGATCAAAGTTAGGCATATACAGTAAATTCAAAATCTTAATTAGTAGTGAAAATAGCGCTTATGAAGAATAATTTCAACCCCATTTTCTGAACAAATTATAGCTGTTTTATGAAAAATTTATTTGTGTACTATTCAACAATAAATAATATCCATAACTTATTTACTTTTGTTTGGCACCAACTAGTACTTAAGACAAATCTTCACAGCACCTGGCATTTAATTCAAGTAAAATATTTGGCTTTTAAAACAGGTCTGCCCTAATGGTCTGGAAGCCTCATGTTACCGTCGCTGCAATAATCGAACAAAATGGCCGTTTTTTGCTGGTTGAAGAGGAAACTGAGGAGGGTTTACAATTTAACCAGCCTGCGGGTCATCTAGAAGCCAATGAAGATTTAATAGCCGCTATCCGACGTGAAGTTGCGGAAGAAACGGCCTGGCAATTTGAACCTGAAGCCTTGGTTGGCATACATTTGTGGCGAAAAAACCCAGACTCGCCCAGTTTTCTCAGGTTTTGTTTTACTGGCCACGCCCATACACATAACCCCAATCAAGCGCTAGACACCGGTATAATAGCGGCACATTGGTTAAGCTTAGCGGAAATCACTGCGCGACAACAGCTTTTACGCAGCCCATTGGTGCTGATTAGCATCCAAGAATATTTACAAGGCCAGCGCCACCCTTTAACCCTATTGCAATCATTTCTAGATTTAACCCATGCGTAAACACATTATCGTTGGCATGTCCGGCGGTGTTGATTCTTCAGTTACCGCCCTACTGTTGCTAGAACAAGGCCATCAAGTCACCGGATTGTTCATGAAAAATTGGGAGGAAGATGATGGCACTGAATATTGTACCGCCATGCAAGACCTGGCTGATGCCCAGCAAGTTTGTGATAGGCTAGGCATAACCCTGAAAACAGTCAATTTTGCCAGCGAATACTGGGAACTCGTGTTTGAGGTTTTTTTGTCTGAATTCGCCGCCGGACGCACGCCAAACCCCGATATTCTTTGCAATAAACATGTAAAATTTAAGGCTTTTTTAGATTATGCAACTGAAGATTTAGGCGCAGAATACATTGCTACAGGCCATTACGCCCGAGTTACCGAAGAAGAGGGCGACTTTCATTTATTAAAAGGATTAGATGCTAATAAGGAACAAAGCTATTTCCTATATGCAATGGGTCAAAAGGCTTTATCGCGCACTTTATTCCCTATTGGCCACCTAGAAAAACCGTATATTCGTGCACTGGCCAAAAAAGCGGGCTTCAAAAATCACAAGAAAAAAGACAGCACAGGCATTTGCTTTATCGGCGAACGCAAATTTAAAGATTTTTTACAACGTTATTTACCCACTCAGCCTGGTGAAATACAGACCCCTGATGGCCAAGCTATAGGCCAACATCACGGCTTAATGTATTACACCTTAGGCCAACGCCAAGGTTTAGGCATAGGTGGCGTAAAAGACGCACCTGATGAACCTTGGTATGTTTTAGAAAAAGACTTAAACAATAATGTGTTGATCGTTGGCCAAGGCCATGACCATACCTTGTTATTGCATAATGTTTTGGAAGCTGGCCAGTTAGATTGGTGCAACAATCAACCATTAGCAAAAAGCATCCGCTGTAGCGCAAAAACCCGCTATCGCCAGACCGACCAAAGCTGTTTGCTTGAACCGCTGGATAACGACCGCTGCAGAGCGACTTTTGACCAGCCGCAACGGGCTATCACGCCCGGTCAATCAGTCGTTTTTTATGACGGCGACATCTGTCTAGGTGGCGGTATTATTGAATCTAAATGCAATGCATAACTTAACATCCAGGACATATCATGACTAACTTTGCCCTTACAGCCATTTCTCCTATCGACGGCCGCTATGCTGAAAAAGTGGATCAACTACGCCCGATATTTAGCGAATATGGCTTAATAAGGTTCCGTGTCCAAGTAGAAATCCGCTGGCTACAAGCCTTAGCCGCCCACCCTCAGATCATAGAAGTTGCAACTTTAAGTGCGGCTGCTACGGAATTGTTAAATAACATCATTGATAATTTTTCAGAGGCTGATGCCCAGCGCGTTAAAGATATAGAAAAAACCACCAACCACGATGTCAAAGCGGTGGAATATTTACTCAAAGAAAAAGTTAGCGGTTGCCTCGAACTTGAAAAAATTAGTGAGTTTATTCATTTTGCCTGTACTTCTGAAGACATCAATAATCTTGCTTATGCCTTAATGTTAAAAGAAGGTCGCGGTATTATCCTTAGCCAAATTGAAGATTGCATCAAGGCTATTACAAAAATTGCCCAGGCTACTGCAAACCAGCCCATGCTTTCACGCACACATGGCCAATCTGCTAGCCCCACGACTACCGGGAAAGAATTTGCCAATATTGCTGCGCGCATGCAACGCCAACAACAACAATTACAAGCTGTGGCGATATTAGGTAAAATTAATGGCGCTGTCGGTAACTACAATGCCCATTGCATTGCTTATCCCGAAGTGGATTGGCCCAAATTTGCCCAAGACTTTGTTGAATCACTAGGCCTGCAATTTAACCCTTACACGATCCAAATTGAGCCGCATGATTATATCGCCGAATTTTTCCATGCCTTAACGCGCTTTAACACCATACTACTTGATTTTAACCGCGATATTTGGGGATACATATCCTTGGGCTATTTTAGGCAAAAAACCATAGCCGGCGAAATCGGCTCGTCTACCATGCCACACAAAGTTAACCCTATAGACTTTGAAAACTCCGAGGGCAATTTAGGTCTAGCCAATGCTTTGTTTGGTTTTTTAGCCGAAAAACTACCGGTTTCGCGTTGGCAACGTGATTTAACAGATTCTACTGTATTACGTAACATAGGCGTTGGCATCGCGCATACCAGTATTGCCATACAAGCCAGCCTGAAAGGCATTTCTAAATTAGAAATCAACAGCGACATCATAGAAGCTGATTTAAATGCCAATTGGGAAGTGTTAGCTGAACCCATTCAAACTGTTATGCGCCGTTACGGTATTGAAAAACCCTACGAAAAATTAAAGGAGTTAACCCGTGGCCAACGCATTAACAGCACACAACTACATGAATTCATAAACACTTTAGATATTCCTAGTGCCGCCAAATCAGCTTTATTGGAGCTCACTCCACGCGGTTACACTGGCTATGCAGAAAAGCTCGCGAACACCCTGTAACACAAGTAAAGTCTGCAATGATGAAAACACCGCGCTATCTGTAATCGCGTAAAACTTCGTCCTTTAGCAGAGTGTGGTTAGCCTCGCGTTTGTATACAACATTATTAACTTGGGTAATTGACTCAATATGCTAAGCCAAAACGGCAGTATTCTAATTTTTACTTTGTTAGCTTTATCAGGGTGTACCATGAATGAAGAAAACACAAACCAAACCATAGAAAGCAAAGTTGAGCAACTGCTAGTACAAATGACTTTGGAAGAAAAAATTGGTCAAATGACACAAGTTGACTTTAGCGTTATTGGCCATCCAGAAACACCCAGTAATAGCAATCCTGTCGACCAGACTTTACTCGAAAATGCCTTGATCAAACATCACATCGGCTCAATTCTCAATACGCCTTATACCCCTAAAAATAGGGCTCAAGCTATTAGCACTTGGCGCACCATGCTAGCCAGCATCCATGCAAGCACAGCTAAAACCCGCTTAAAAATACCGGTAATTTATGGCATAGACGCTATCCATGGCGCAAGCTATACACAAAACTCCACCTTATTCCCTCAAGCCATCAATATGGCGGCCACCTTTAACCCTGAACTCGCTTTTCAGGAAGGTGAAATTACCGCGCGGGAAATTCGCGCATCAGGCTTAGATTGGAATTTTTCCACGGTCATGGACTTAGGCCGCCAACCTTTATGGCCTAGACTTTGGGAAACCTTTGGTGAAGACGTCCATTTGGCAAGCGTCATGGGGACAGCTTATATTAAGGGCCATCAAGGCGATAATTTGGCGGCCACCGATAAAGCCCCTACCTGCTTAAAACATTACCTGGGCTACAGCTTACCTTTTAATGGCAAGGACCGGACACCCACCTGGATAGGCGAACGTATGCTGCGGGAGTATTTTTTACCTACTTTTGAAGCGGGTATTAAAGCGGGCACACCAACTATCATGGTCAATTCATCCGAAGTGGACGGCATTCCAGGACACGCTAACTATCATTATCTGACTACTATATTACGTGGGGAATTAGGTTTTAAAGGCTTTACAGTATCGGATTGGGAAGATATAAAACGCCTATATAGCCGTGATAAATTAGCCGCCTCCCCTAAAGAAGCCGTAAAAATTGCGGTAATGGCTGGCGTCGATATGAGTATGGTTCCTTTCGACTTTTCTTTTTACGAACTCTTACTTGAATTGGTAAAAGCGGGTGAAGTGCCAATATCAAGAATTGATGAAGCCGTTGGCAGAATCCTGACTGTCAAATATCAGGCTGGCTTATTCGATGACAAGCCTATGTTGCCGGTGGAAGGTCATTTTGCAACCCCTGAAGCGACCGCGACCAACCTTCAAGCGGCCCATGAATCCATAGTGTTAGCCCAAAACAATGGCATATTACCCTTAAAAAAAGACGCCAACATACTCGTCACAGGCCCTACAGCCAACCTACTTAATGTTTTAAACGGCGGTTGGACCATCACCTGGCAAGGCGATGAAGAAAACTTGTACCCTGCTAATAAATTGACCTTTTTGGCAGCTCTCAAGCAAAAATCACAAGGCAACATCACTTATGTCGGGGGCAATTCATTTGATGCCACCATCGATATCGAAAAAGCAGTTGCTAGCGCCCAAACCATGGATGTGATTATCTTATGTTTAGGCGAAAAGCCCTATACTGAAACCTTTGGTAACATTAGCTCGCTTAATCTGGATCAAAGCCAGGTTGCACTAGCCAAAGCTATGTTGGCTACGGGCAAGCCCGTTATACTCATTACCTTTGGCGGCCGCCCACGCATAATTACCGAAATTGCAGAAAAATCTGCCGCCGTTATCTTAGGCTTTTTACCTGGTATGGAAGGCGGGGTTGCCATGGCTGACATTGTTTATGGCGCTTACAATCCGAATGCTAAACTACCCATTACTTACCCTCGTGACAGCAATGACATCGTTTGGTATGACTACAAACCCATAGAATCATTTGAACTCAATCACTACCACCCGCTATACCCTTTCGGCCATGGTTTAAGTTACAGCCAATTTCAAACATCGGGTTTAAAAATAAGCAAAGATAAAGTGACAGCAGATGAAACTATCAACATACAGGTTAATGTCAAAAACATAGGCGCGCAAAAAGGCAAAGAAACCGTGTTACTTTATCTTAATGATGTCGCGGCTAGCGTTACCCGCCCCAATAAGCAACTTAAAGCCTTTAAAAAAGTTGAATTAGAACCCGGCCAAGAACAAAACTTAAGCTTTACCTTAAGCCCGCAAGACTTGTCGTTTATTGGCGTAGACCTAAAACGCATCATTGAACCCGGTGAGTTTAAAATTATGATCGGTAACGAAACCGCCTCTTTTAATGTGATCAATTAACCAACTGGGCACACCGGGTTATTAAGCTTTAGCACTGCTATTTGTTGGCTTATAAGGCGGTGTGTTGGGAACACAGCAAAAGCATGCTAAATTTAACCGCTACAAGCCACATATCTAGCAACTTATTAGCTAAAACTGCCCTCAATAGTTAGCCAAAAAATACTTAAAATCACCTAAATAGCCAATTTTTATTTCTTTATACGACCTCTTTCGTGTAATGTCTGGGGTGGTGAACGTAAATAAAAACTATCAACTATCCGTTCACTATCATAGCCCTACGCCTCTAAAGCGTATTGATTTAGATACTAACTAACGTTTAACACGCTCAAGTTTTGTCTAGGCTTTCGGGCTGCTAGCTTTCCATTCTGCTTAAAGAGGAGTCAATATGGAACAGAAACCAATGACCTTAGTGACAGAAATTCTGCCAGCCCGTCTGGAAGAACTACGAAACTATTTATTAACAATTGGCAACGATATAAAAGGCAACAATAGTATTCAATTTTCCGCCTATTCAAACCTGCATTACTGTTGTTTGATTATTATTGAGGATGAACATCCACCCGTTGGTTCAATTCCTGCAAAGCCCATTCTAGTTTTTGAGGCTAATATTGATGGGACAACGCAAGATTTTCTCAACGACTTATTTAGCAAAAACCCAGCGTTCATGCACAAAATCTATGCTTGCTGCCTAGATTATTCAGATGATAGCCAAGTCTTATCCGCTAAATTGCAACAAACCGATCTTGGCGCCAACGCATTTTATATTGCCCACCCTGGACAAACCCGCCAGATTATCGAATACCAAAGCAAACTACGCGCGACGATAGAAGACTTTATTGATGCCAACCGACCCGAGCTAATCAAGTTACAGCCTTCAGATATAAAGCAAAAAATTTACGCCTATTTAACTAGTCAGGATGCTGAATTCGTAAACAAAAAACCGGCAGAGCCCGCATTCATCATCAAAAATGGTGCCCGTATCTTTGACGCTATCAAGCTATTGGCCCAGGTCATTGTTGTAGCCATAGTTTTTTCCGCATTGGGGTGGTTAGGTGGTGGTATGACACAAGTATTGGCCTTTGCCATTATCGGTCTAATCATTTTTTATCTGGCTGCCATCCGCTGGTTAGAATCCCATGATATCCAAGATGAACGCTTACACTGGGAGTCTAACTATATTAAAGGCTTACAAGACGTTGAAGACAGGCAACCACAAAACCATCTAAGCAGTATCATTTATGTTAAACCTGGGAAAATCAGGCTATTCACCTTAAAACTAGTGCTATTTCTGATTAATGTGATTGCTAAACTGGTTGCTACGCAAGGAAATTTAAGCGGTATCGTCACCATTCATTTTGCCCGCTGGATAGTTTTGCCCGCTAAAACTAATGAACGCACGCGCTTATTATTTTTTAGCAATTACGATGGCAGTTGGGAGAACTATCTCGGTGAGTTTATTGACCATGCCAGCGTAGGCTTAACAGCCGTTTGGAGTAATACAGAATCAGGGACTAACCGTGGCTTTCCGGATACCCAGTGGTTAGCCTTAAAGGGTGGTGCCCGCGATGAGCAACGCTTTAAAGCATTCGCCAGAAACAGTCAACGGCGTGAACTCATATGGTACAGCGCTTACGCCGACCTCTCGGTAAAAAATATTGGCAACAACCAAAAAATTCATGACGGTCTATTTTCTGATACAGAAATATCGTCTTGGCTAAAACGCTTATAAGCACTGGAGAATCATAATGACGAATTTAGTTTTTGACGAAAACCAAATCAGGGATACCCAGGGCTTAGTGTTTAGTGGTTATGCTGCCATGCCGTTTTGTACTTATTACTTACTGCAGATTGAGGATGCAGAAAAAGCTAAACCTTGGCTCAAACAGCTAGCGAGTGAACGCATTACTTCTGGCGAACCTAATAGAGCATTGCGTGCCAATCAAAGTTATGCCCTCAATTTAGCCTTAAGCTATAAAGGCCTGGAAAAATTAACCCTCAACCCCAGTGCATTTGAGCAGGCTTTTCAAGAAGGCATGGACTCCGCAAGGCGCACAACCGTATTGGGCGACCAAGCCGAAAACCACCCCTCGACTTGGCAATGGGGTAATAGCCTTAAACCAGTCGATATTTTGTTAATGCTCTATTCCATAGACGAAGCTAGCCATCAACAACATCAGCAAAACGAGGAAGCCGCTTTTTTAGCCGCGGGTTTAAGCTTAGTGGTACCTAAGTTAGACACCAGTAATACCGGCACAACGGGCCGCTTTGCCAAAGAACATTTTGGTTTTGCTGATGGTGTTTCCAACCCTACCGTAGAAGGCTTCCCAAAAGACTCAAGCGCCTTGGCCAACGCCAATCCGCAAACACCACAAACGATAGCTACTGGAGAGTTTATCCTTGGCTACCCCAATGGTTATGATGGCAAAATTACTGACGTGCCCAATGCGGGTAGCTTAGCGGAAAAATTTGGCATTAACGGGTCTTATTTAGTGTTTCGACAACTGCAACAAGATGTTAAGGGGTTTTGGCGCTTTATCCATGAAGCGGCCGCCAGCCAAGAAATCGACCCTGAATATCTCGCGGCAAAATTTGTTGGCCGCTGGAAAAGTGGCGCCGTCGTCTTGCCAGATAGCCAACAAGATCCGGGGAATGCCAGTAACGACTTTGATTTTAGTGATGACCTCGACGGCAAAGGCTGCCCCTTTGGCTCCCATATCCGCCGTGCCAATCCGCGTGGACAAGGCTTGGGGGTTGAGCTTGATGTGCAGGAAAATATTAAAACCTCACTTAAAGTGGCCAACCGCCACCGTATCTTAAGGCGCGGCAGAAGCTATGGAAATTTCCTTGAAAATCCATTAGCTGCTGATGATAAAGGTGAACGTGGTTTATTTTTCATTTGCCTTAATGCCAATATTGAGCGCCAGTTTGAATTTGTACAACACAGCTGGATCAATAACAGCAAATTCAACGGCCTTTATGATGAAGACGACCCACTCATAGGTACATACAGTGTCGATGACCCGGCTTACCAGCGTAATTTCACGTTGCAAGAGCAGCCCTTGCGCCAGCATATCTGTAATTTCCAGCGTTTCGTCACCCTCCGCGGTGGCGGCTATTTTTTCTTGCCGGGCATAACCGCTTTGGCTATGCTAGGCGGATAAAGCAATACGCAAACAGATGCTTAAGGTGGATGAGTTTAAGTTTTCCACCTTAACGCACCTGCAAGCCCTCAATATTATCACCAAGCGCTACAACAGGATCTAAGCTTTTATGTTCGATGTATCCGCTGCCCCAACCATGCCATACAAAGGCATTATTTTTGACTTTAACGGTGTGTTACTCTGGGATGCACCATTGCATATCCAAGCTTGGCAGACCACAGCTATGCAGTTGCGCAGCCAAAATTTCAGCGACGAAGAATTTGCCAACCATGTCCATGGCCGCACTAACGCCCATATTTTAGCTTACCTCACCGGACGTGAGCTGGTCGGTGAAGAACTACTTAAACTTATCCAATATAAAGAATCAATGTACCGGGATTTATGCTTAAAAAATCCCGCTATGTTCAGCCTTTCACCTGGTGCCGAAGCATTACTTGATGCCATAACACTAGCTAACATACCTTGTACCATCGCCACTGCTTCAGAAAAAACCAACCTAGACTTTTTCGTGCAGCATCTTAATCTAGCAAAGTGGTTTGATTTAACATCGATTGTTTATGACGATGGCAAACTTCCAGGTAAACCTGCACCTGATATGTATGCAAAAGCCGCAAGCAATATCAATATAGCGCCGCAGCAATGTATCGTTATTGAAGACGCCATTTCGGGTTTTAAATCCGCCCATGCTGCCGGTATTGGGCATATTATTGGCCTAGGACCTTCGATAACACATTCAAAACTAATGGCTAACTGTGGCGTATCGCGTGTTATTGAAAGCCTTGAAGAATTTCCCCGCGAACTTTTTTCTGCCTGACCACTGCAATCATAAACTCACTGTAATCCATATTTCCTTAACTAAAATTATGGCGCGCCAATATCCTAAAATTTCTTTAGCTTTAAAAAACTTTATCATGGCACAAAAACTATTTTTTGTTGCCACTGCGAGCGCCGACGGACGCGTTAACATTTCTCCCAAAGGTATGGACTCACTACGCGTTTTAGAAAACAACCGGGTACTTTGGTTAAATGTAACCGGTAGTGGCAACGAAACTGCCGCCCATGTTCAGGACAATCCGCGGATGACGTTAATGTTTGTAGCCTTAGAGGGTGACCCTATGATTTTACGGCTTTATGGCCAAGCTAAAGCCATCCATATAAAAGACCCACAATGGCCGGATTTGTTAGCATTGTTCCCCTCAATTCCAGGCGCCAGACAAATATTTGATGTCAGCATCGACTTAGTGCAGACTTCATGCGGTATGGCCGTGCCATTTTTTGATTATGTCAAAGAACGTGAGCAACTCAGCGATTGGGCGAATCAAGCTGGAGAAGATGGCTTGAAAACGTATTGGCGGGAAAAAAACACCCAGAGTATTGATGGTAAGCCCACGCATATCATTGCTAAAAATATCAAATAAAGATCTTAGTAAGGGGCAAATATATGGTCACTAGAAAAGCCAGCTGCCATTGCGGCAGCGTAGAATTCGAAGTCGATTTGGATAATGCTTTTAACAATCTCCGTCGCTGTAACTGTTCCTTATGCCGGCGCAAAGGTGCCATTATCGCCAGTGTGCCGATTAACCGGCTAAGAGTAACTAAAGGTGCTGACAAGCTTACCTTATATCAATGGAATACTTACACCGCTAAACATTATTTTTGCCAAGTTTGTGGCATATACACGCCTCACCAAAGACGCAGCAACCCTAATGAATTTGCTTTCAATATCGCTTGTATTGAAGGGGTAGACCCATTCAGCTATAGCAATGTCAGTATCGGCGATGGCGCTTCCCAATCACTCTTGGCTTAAACAATGAGTAGTACCACTAAAAATAACACGCCATCTAGCCGTCACGCCCTGGTGTTTTTAACCTCGCTATTTTTCATTTGGGGCTTTATCACCAGTTTAAATGACATTTTAATTCCACATTTAAGATCACTGTTCACCCTGAATTACACGCAAGCCATGCTAATTCAGTTTTGCTTTTTCCTTGCCTATTTTCTTATTTCCGTACCCAGTGGCGTGTTAGTCAAGAAAATAGGTTACCAACGGGGTATCATCACGGGCTTAACGGTATCAGGCTTAGGTTGCCTTTTGTTTTACCCAGCCGCAGGCCAGCTTTCCTATGGCTTATTCTTAAGCGCTTTTTTTGTGCTCGCTTCCGGTATTACCTTATTACAAGTTGCCGCGAATCCCTATGTCACCCTATTGGGCAACCCTAAAACGGCCTCTAGCCGCTTAACCATGACCCAAGCCTTTAATGCCTTAGGTACAACTATTGGCCCCTATTTAGGTAGCTTGCTTATTTTGTCTGTCGCTGTTAAATCTGGCGACGTAAGCAATCCCGCGGAGCTTGCTGCATATCAAACCCTGCAAGCGACTGCTGTGCAACAGCCCTATTTATGGTTAGCTGCAAGCTTATTTGCTGTTGCCGGTATTTTTGCCTGCATCAAACTGCCCAAAATGCTTCCGACGGGTGACGGCCCGCAGACCACAGGACAGCCTATAAGCCGCTATGCTAGTGCCTGGGAACATCGACACTTGGTGTTAGGCGCCGTAGCTATTTTCGTTTATGTTGGCAGTGAAGTTGCCATAGGCAGTTTTTTGATTAATTTTTTAGGTGAACCATCCATCGCGGGCTTATCCGCACCTGAGGCAGGAAAATACGTTTCCTTTTACTGGGGCGGTGCAATGTTAGGGCGTTTTATGGGGGCGCTAGCCATGCAGCGGATTGCACCGAATAAGGCATTGGCATTTAATGCTACCTTGGCCGCTGCACTAGTTTTGATGGCCCTCGTTAACCATGGTGATGTTGCTATGTGGTCAATCTTAGCCGTTGGCTTATGCAATTCAATTATGTTCCCGACTATTTTTTCACTAGCTCTTGAAGGCTTGGGACAACATCTAGGACAAGGCTCAGGCATACTCTGCGCTGCGATAGTCGGCGGTGCAATCTTACCGGTTATACAAGGCTTTTGCGCGGATTCTATAGGATTACAACAGGCGTTTTTTATTCCATTTTTAGGCTACAGCTATATTGTTTATTACGGACTGAAAGGTTATAAACATGCCCCTACTGTAAGTTAGCCCAAACATTCATGCTTAATTTAATTTGGCTATTCTTTTTTCTTAGCGCGTTTGCCATAGCCCTATTCAAATGGTTAGTGTTAGACGACACACTAATTTTTGGCCAATTAACAACTGCCATATTTACACTCTCTAAATCCGCTTTTGAAATAGCCATTGGCTTGGTCGGGATTTTGTCATTTTGGCTGGGTATCATGAAAATTGGTGAACGTAGCGGCTATATCAAGCTGATTACCTATTATTTAACACCGTTGTTTCAACGTTTAATGCCTGAAATCCCCCCTAATCATCCAGCCATAGCGGCTATGGTAATGAATATTTCTGCCAATGTCTTAGGCTTGGACAATGCAGCCACGCCTCTTGGCATCAAAGCAATGCAAGAACTACAATCAATTAACCCTCACCCAGAAACTGCCAGCAATGCACAGATTTTTTTTCTAGTGCTCAATACCTCATCGGTTACCTTGTTTCCAGTTACCATTTTTACATACCGCGCACAACTGGGAGCCGCCAACCCAACTGATGTCTTTATCCCGATATTATTAGCCACTTATGTTTCAACTTTTGCCGGTTTACTCGCTGTTGCTAGCGTACAAAAAATCAATCTACTGGATAAGGTAGTGATGGCGTATTTAGGTGGTTTTACCCTGGCCGTAGGCGGATTACTGGCTTACTTTACCCACTTACCGCACCAAGCCATGCTGGCACAATCTGCCTTGATTAGCCATGTCATCCTCTTTAGCCTAATAATTAGTTTTATAATGGCCGCACTCTACCAAAAAATTAATGCTTATGACGCCTTTATTGAAGGAGCTAAAGAAGGTTTTCAAACCGCTATTAGCTTAACCCCTTATTTAATAGCCATGTTGGTTGCCATAGGTGTATTCAGGGCAAGCGGCGCCTTGGATTTAGGCACTGGCTTTGTCCGCTATTTGATGCATTTGCTAGCACTCGATAGCCGCTTTATAGAGGCCTTACCAACCGCCTTCACCAAACCATTTAGTGGCAGCGGCGCCAGGGCTATGATGATTGATACCATGAGTACTCTCGGCGCCGATTCTTTCGCCGGGCGCTTATCCTGTATTATTCAAGGCAGTACGGAAACAACCTTTTATGTTTTAGCGGTGTATTTTGGTGCCGTGGGTATCAAAAATATCCGTTATGCCGCAGCTTGTGGGATAATTGCCGATTTTTCAGGCATTATTGCCTCAATTTTTATCGCCTATTGGTTTTTTGGCTAGCACAATGAATATCCACCTTAAAACGCTGGGCTGCCGTTTGAATGAAGCAGAACTGGAAACTTGGGCACAAGCTTTTCTAAAAGCGGGGCACCAGATTACCCGCGATGCCGAAAACGCAAACGTGGTAGTCATCAATTCCTGTGCCGTCACGCAAGATGCCGCCCGTAAATCGCGGAATTTAATCCGTCGCATCCACCGCGAGAACCCAGCCGCTAAACTCGTCGTGAGTGGTTGCTATGCCACGCTTAATGAAACTGAAGCTGCTAACCTCATTGGTGTAGACCTTGTGGTCAGCAATCAAGACAAAGACCAACTTGTCGATAAGACCTTAACTGAATTAAACCTTTCCAGTATGCCGGTGATGGCCACAGAGCCCGGTGAAACCGCTTTATTTAGCCGTGGCCGTCAACGTGCTTTTGTTAAAGTGCAAGACGGCTGCCGCTACCGTTGTACCTTTTGTATTGTCACCGTAGCGCGTGGTGAAGAAGTCAGCCGACCGATAGCAACCATCATTGATGAAATTAATACCTTACAGCAACAAAATATAGATGAAGTAATCTTAACTGGTGTGCATTTGGGAGGCTATGGCAATGACATAGGCAGCAATTTAGCTGATTTGGTCAAAATCTTATTAGCAGAAACCCAAATACCCAGATTACGTTTAGGCTCCTTGGAACCTTGGGAATTAAGCAATGATTTTTTTGCCCTATTTGATAACCCACGTTTAATGCCGCATTTGCATTTACCTTTGCAAAGTGGTTCAGATAGCGTACTTAAGCGTATGGCGCGGCGTTGTAAAACTGATGAATTCAAAAGCATCAGCCAACAGCTACGTGCGCAAATGCCTTACTTTAATATTACCACCGATATTATCGTGGGTTTTCCTGGGGAAACCGAAGCCGAATGGCAAGAAAGCCTGGATTTCATCCATCAAATCGGTTTTGGACATATGCATATTTTTACGTATTCCAACCGCGAAGGCACCAAAGCCGCAAGCTTCCCTAGCCAAATCAAAAACCTAGTCAAAAAACAACGCAGCCAACAACTACATCAAATCGCTGAATCTTTAAAACAGGTATTTTGGCAAGCTAATCTCGGCAAGGTTTATCCCGTACTCTGGGAAGGCTATAGCCTAGATTTAGGCAATGGCCAAAAACTGGTCTATGGCTATACCCCCAATTACCTACGCGTGGGATGTCTAATAGCACAAGAATCATCGGTAGAGAATCAAATTATCCCGACCCAACTCATGGCCTTGGCAGAAAACTACATCATCGGTGTTTTAGTCGCTTAATGCTAAACTAATGCTAGCTACTCTTAAATAGAAGCTTGCTTGTCGTGCCGCGGTATACATCAAAAACAACACTGATTGCCACCTTAACCGCTGACATAAAATAAGTTCGCTCAGATGCTGGTGAAAAAACTAATCCGCTTTATTAAATATCAAATAAAACACTAATTTAATTGACATTGGTAATAATTAATCTACAATACAATTAGCTAGAAAATATGATTTACCTTTGTTTACCACTTCGATGTTGCTTCTGTAGTTCTTCGTCCTGTTCTTCATTCAGTAATTTCCAATTTTACCAGCATTACTAGCCATAACTTTTTGGCTATTTATTCAATTTTTATTTCAATATATAGGATCCCTATGAGCACTATGACGACTGGCGTTGTAAAATGGTTTAATTCTGAGAAAGGATTTGGCTTCATCGAACAACAACAAGGCCCTGATGTTTTCGTACATTTTAAAAGCATTATCAATAACAACAACGGCTACAGAACTTTAGATGAAGGCCAACAAGTCCAATTTAAAGTCGCTGCCGGCCCAAAAGGCCCACAAGCTGAAGAAGTTACTGCAATCTAAGCAATTGCTATCGGTAAATCGTAATTAACGCTATACCGATAATTTGAGGATGCCCATTTAACGGGGCATCCTTATTAAATACTTGCCCTACCCAATCTAGCCATTACCTAATCGGCTCTGATTAAACACTAGTCCCACCCACTGTCAAACTATCTATCTTTAACGTGGGCTGACCTACGCCTACCGGCACGCTTTGGCCATCTTTGCCACAAGTACCGACACCGCTATCTAATGCCAAATCTGAACCTACCATAGACACTTTGGTTAGCACATCAGGGCCGTTACCTATTAAAGTTGCCCCCTTAACAGGGTAAGTAATCTTACCGTTTTCAATCATATATGCTTCGCTAGCAGAAAATACAAACTTTCCGGAAGTTATGTCCACTTGCCCACCTCCAAAGTTTTTAGCATATAGGCCTTTTTTAACAGAACGGATTATCTCATCAGGATGATGCTGGCCAGGCAGCATGTAGGTGTTAGTCATACGCGGCATAGGCAAATGTGCGTAGGATTCCCGGCGGCCATTGCCTGTTGCTTGCACACCCATCAAACGGGCATTAAGCTTATCTTGCATATAGCCTTTTAAAATACCATTTTCTATCAACACCGTGTTTTGCGCAGGTGTGCCTTCGTCATCAATATTTAAAGAACCGCGCCTACCCGACAAAGTTCCGTCGTCCACGACTGTACATAAATCAGAGGCAATACGGTCACCCACTCGACCCGAGAAAGCAGACGTCCCCTTACGGTTAAAATCTCCTTCCAAACCATGGCCTATGGCCTCATGTAACAGTATGCCAGGCCAACCGGAACCTAACACTACAACCATATTACCGGCAGGTGCTTCTTTGGCATCCAGATTGACTAAGGCCTGCCTGACTGCTTCCCTGCCATATTCAAATGCTTTGTCATCTTGGGTAAAAAACTCATAACCAGATCGTCCGCCGCCGCCCATGCTGGCTTGTTCCCGGCGACCATTAACCTCGACAATAACAGCAACGTTTAGACGTACTAAAGGCCTAATATCGGCAACTAATGAGCCATCTTGGCTAGCAACCAAAATGCAGTCATAAGAACCCGTTAAACTAATAATGACTTCTTCTATCCGGCTATCTAATTTGCGGGTTTCTTGATTAATTTTTTGCAAGAAATCAACTTTATCTTGGTCACCCAAAGATTTTAAAGGGTTGATTGCGGCGTAATAATTGGGTTGGCGGGCATGTGCTTGGAGCTGCACTTGGGCATTTTGGGACTGGCGTACTATTGCTTTCACATTATTGGCTGCCGATAATAGTACGGGCACTTCAATTCGATCGCTGTAAGCAAAACCAGTTTTTTCGCCAAATACCGCCCGCACACCTGCGCCTTGTTCAATACTGTGCGAACCTTCTTTAATTATGCCGCCTTCTAATACCCAAGACTCATAATGGCTAGATTGAAAATAAATATCGGCGGCATCAACAGGTGCACTTAGCAAACTGTTAATAATTTTTTCTATGTCGCTATCCTGAATACCGTTAGGCTCCAAAATAGCTTGTTTCACTTGAGTTATGGATTCCATTGTGCTGGTTGTTCTGTGGGTTTAGCGGGAGATTTTTTATCTTTTAAACCCTCTTGTATGGTTTGATAGAGGGTTTTTAAAAGCTTTTCATCGCCGTCGCTCTTAGGGTGGCTTTGCCCGTCTTCTTGATTAGCCGGGTCTCGCTGGCTAGACTTTATGACTTGTTCGGCCGTTATCAGCGTTTCATTGTCTGCACTATTGAGTTTCAAGACATAATTCGCTACCGGATATTCATTTTTCAATAATGAAAATGTTAATGCATCAAATAAACTTTTATCTTCACTAGCAAAATCATCAGGATCGAAAGTGACATAAAACAAACCTTCATCGCGGTTTTGATCAGTAATTTCAATCCTAGCTTTTTTTAGTGCCAATGCGATGATGTCCCAGACAATGTCCTGGGACTGGCTAATCGTCAACTGTATGGGCTTAGTATCACTTAAATACAGCAAACCTTCATGTTCCTCACGCTGCCTAGGCACGGAGGTTGATGCAGGCTCCGTAGACTTAACCTGTTCTTCAAGCTCAGTTAAATTAGCCGTGGAACTTACCCTGGGCAAAGCCGGTGGTTTTTCCAAGGCAGAATTATCACGGTATCGCGTATCTGTAGAACAAGCGCAAATAGCTAATACAGGTAATATAATCAGCAATCTAATAAACTTAAAAAACATACCTTCTGTTTACAAAAAACGACGATGGGACAACACTGGAAATGCCGCCCGAACTTTTTCTAAATGGTCTAAGTCTATGTTGGCGCAAACAAAACCACTACCCGTTTTATAACAATCTAACACGACTCCCCAAGGGTCAATAATCATACTATGGCCAAAGGTTTTTCGGCCATTAATGTGAAACCCGCCTTGGTTAGGGGCAATAACATAGCACAGGTTTTCCACCGCCCGCGCCCGTAGTAACAATTCCCAATGGGCAGCACCAGTTTCAGCGGTAAATGCCGCAGGTATGACAAAAATATCGACACCTTTTTGCGACATGAGACGATACAATTCAGGAAACCTTAAATCATAGCAAACAGTTACGCCAATCCGTCCAAACGGGGTATCAATAATCAATGCCTCATCACCCGCTTCTATGGTATCTGATTCACGATAAACATCTTTAGTCCCCGGAATGTTTACATCAAACAAATGTATTTTGTCATAACGGGAGACTTGCTCACCGCGGTCATTATAGACCTGACAAGCTGACCTAATTTTTTTACCATCTTCGGTGGCAATAGGTATTGTGCCACCTACCACCCAAACCCCATACTTCTGTGCTACTGAAGATAAAAAACCTTGGATTGGGCCTTTGCCGTCAATTTCTTTTGCGTCCAGTTTATCGGTTTCTTTTTCACCCATCAAAGCAAAGTTTTCGGGCAGGGCAACCAATTTAGCACCGGCTTTTGCAGCCTCTGCAATTAACTTTTCAGCCTCGATCAAATTTGCACTGATATTAGGACTAGATGCCATCTGTATTGCTGCGCATTTGCTCATAACCATCCTCTCATTCTTCTTGCTGTAGCCAAGGAAAGCTAACTATGCCATTCCAAGTTTTATTTATAATCCCTTCATTATCGTGTAGCGGGATTATTTCCGCTTGATCCCAATTACCTTTAATTTGATATTGCGAACTAAAAAACAATCCTTCCTGATTTTTACCTGTCAAGGATCGGGCAATTAAGTTTGAAAGCTTATCGACAATTGTACCAGCAATAGGTAAAGCATCAGAACTTTTAGGCAGAACCTGGACTGTTTGATCGACACGTTTATGCGCTAAATCCACAATCCCAACAATATTGATTTTTGCCGGTACACTATCGATTAATAAATTGTTGGTTTTTGCAATCCCTTTAAGTAAGTCAAAATGCCCTTTAATGGCGTTAAAGGTCAGCCCTTCTTTATAGATATCACCAAAATCGAGTTGCAAACGTTTAATCCATTGCGACAATGCCAGTATACCCAAAATTCGGCCAAAACCTGGCTCAATACTGAGTATACGACCCTCTTTCAAATCAGCATCTAAATGCCCTTTTAAATTCGCTAAAGCAAATTGCTGGGGCGCCCCCGGCCAGTTTAGGGCGAACTCTAATATTGCCGAGGTTTCGGTAATATCATCGGTAATCCCTAATTGGCTCAAAAGCGCGCCAAAACGTTCGGATACCAGTTTACCCTGAATTGCCGTTTTTGCTTGTGCAGCATCAGCCACCCAATCACCGTTCAATGATAATTGGAGACCAGGTGCGGTTAAGGCTAATTCTTTAAAATGTATCCCATCTGTAATGCGTTCAGCACTCAAACTTAATTGCCCTAAATTAATCGAATGCCATAAGGTTTGCTGACTGCTTAACGTGATCAACGGCAAACTTTTTATCCGTTTGTCACTGCCACCACCTGCCCCCAACTGAGTTAATGCTGAAAGATCCAGTTTCTGCATCTTTAATTGGGTCACTTCATTACCTTGCCAGTTTAAAGGCAAAACAAAATCTCCGGTCGCAATCACACTATCAATATTACCTAACCATGCGCTATCCGTCCGTGTTAAATTAAGCTCATAACGGCCTAATGGTTTATCTTTCCAATTTGCGTTTGGGCTATGAAAACTGATTTCTTTGATATTTTCTGAAAAACCACCCGGTGCCGAATTATCTAAAGCCGAATTGGCGGCTAATGCCAACCAATCTTGCAATGCCAAATGCTCCCGATTGACTTCAAATTTTAAGCCCGGCTGATCGCGTTGGCTTACCGCACCATCCCCAATCAAAACGTGGCCTGAATACAGGCTCTGCTGTTTTACGTTAAGTTTTAACGCAGCCTTTAGTTTGTCCGCATACTGGACTTTAATTGGCATTAAAGGTTCATCAAGCAATTTAAATGTCAAATTTAAATGCTCTTTTTCAGACACGGTCTTACCTAACACACCGGGCAAATCTAAAGCAATTCCCAACAAGTCGGACTGCACAAGCAGTTCAGGCGGACGCTGGTCATGCGGCAAACTTAAGGCAATTTGAAAAGCAGCAGCGCCTTCTGCTAAATGCCACCAAGGTAATTCGAATTGCGCTTGTAAATTACTGATCCCAGTATGCCCTGAAATGTTAATATCGGTCTCCAGCCCACTGTTGTCGACAGTCACCTGTATCGGATTACCTAAAGCCGTCGCGTTTAGCAAATTGGCGTAGACGCCATGATCATTAAGCTTAAGGTCTCCGGAAATATTTTTAATGGGTAAATCTAGCGATTTAACCGTTAACTTAGCGTTATTAAAATGCGCAGCCCCCTCTACTTTTGTCGGCAAGCCCAACTCTAAAGGAATTTTTAAAGCCAAATCGATTTGTGTCTCACCCTCGGCATAAATCGCATCACGAACCGAACTGATAGATTTTTGCAATGGCGATTGTTGCATAAATTGTAAAACTTGATTGATTTCACCGGTAATCAAACCGTCAAAAGACAAATAATCGCTTTTATTTAATTCTTCAACTGAAATCTCTGCAAATTTAATATTATTTTCACCAGCTAGTCCCTTATCAAAATTAACCTGCAAATGGTCTTGTACAAACTCGACCTGGGCGCTTGCTTCAGTCACTAAAGGCCAACTAGGCTCAAACTGTAATGCAAGATTTTCAAGTTTAAAAGACGCCTCAAATACCCCGGCACCTTGCTTAAAAGGGAAATCATTTGGTTTCCCATAAAACAGCAATTCACCATTTGTTAATTGACCGCTGGTAAATGCGCTATCTAACCAAGCCACTGTCCTTTTATTCATGGCCAGTCTAGGTAAATATTGGCTAAGCTGGCTGACATCAGTACTGCTATAAGCCAATTGCATGTCTATAAAAGGCTCTACAGCAGCTAGTTTTGGCCAATTAAATTGGAATCGGCTAGTGCTATTAAAACCGGTCAAATCGAATTTAAGTTGTCTTGATGAAAACATCCACGCCGTTTCTGTTTGTTGCCAATTGAGCCGGCCTTTAAGCTGCCCTATAGCTAATGGCGTCGGCAAAAAATCCGCTAGGGCTAACTGGGCATTCTCCGTATTTATGCTGACATTTCCGTGGTTTTGATCACCCCTAATCGTCATGCTTAAGTTCTTGAATGCAGGCCATGTTGGGCCTGCTGCAAAACTAAAATGGTCTATGTGGCCATTAAGGGCAAACATGCGTTGCGGCCAATTTACTATGGCAGCGAAGTCGGATAATTTACCGCTAAGCTGAGTTTGCGCAAACAGGCTAGATTGGTTTTCTGCCAGAAAAAATTGGGCGATATGAAAAGCATCCTGCACCTCCATTGCGTCAACATAAATGGCCACATTTTGGCCGACAGTTGCTTGGTTTAGGTTTTCTGACACACTAAGCTTTATAAGCTGTGGTTTAAACAATGGCAATTTAGCTTGCTCAGCCAATTGCAATTGCAAGTCTTGAACATCCAACCGCCATAATTCGGCTGTTTTTCGCCATTGAAAACTACTTTTAAGATGTTCAATCTTAAGCGTGGGCACTGCTGCCCGCTGCATTTCAATGTGGCTTACATCCAATAAACCAGTTAACACAACGGGAAGGCCTTGCTGGAGATCACACCAAACCTTAAAATCACCAGTCGCTGCTTTTAAGGCTACATTTTCGAAAAAGTCAGCCTGCACCCATTCTGCCAAATGGATTTGTTTAGCCTCAATAAAAGCTTTACCGACTAAGGCCTGCGGTGCAAATACAGAACCTTTAAAATCCATCGCCAATGCCAGTGATTTACCATAAGCCGCAGGCAATGGTATACGCATGTTAAGCCAATGTTGCTGGCCATCGTCTGTGTTGCGGATAGCGAGATCAACTTTTTCAAACTTTACCGGTTTCAGCTTACCCAGCTGGTCATCCCAGGTAATCTGACTATGCAACAATTCAATCTGCCCGCCTTGCATCAGCCATAGCGGCTGCTCGTCACTGGCTTTTAAACCAGCAACTATAATTTGGCCATCCGCTTTACGCTGTAAGGTTAGCTTAGTCCCCACTAACGATAATCTCGTTGAGGACAGGATGTGTTGGCTGAGCAGCAGACTTGGGAAACTTAGCCCTAAACGAATTTCATCTAGCTGGATAGCGGATTGTGCAGCCGTCGAGATTGAAGCGATTTCAATATCTTTGAGGATAAGCTCCGGACTAAACCCACGCATTTTGGCGGTCAACCGGCCTATCTTAATCGGCACACCAATTAGCCCACCCAAGTAGTCGGCTAATTCTGACTTATAGCTTTCTATCTCGACAAAGCTGACACGCAAAGCCGTGATACCGATCGCTGTGATGATCAGCAGCCAAAAAATGAGGTGCCGGGTTGCCCGTGTTATATGATGGATCACGAAAAATTAAACTGGCTAGTGGGTATTACAAATACGACACGTTGCCTAACATCTTACAGTAGCACAACGTCATATTGCTCCTGATTATATTGAGCCTCAGCCCTAAACTTAATCTGCACCCCTAAAAAAGCCTCCAATTCTGCCAGCATATCGGCTTCCTCATCAAGTAACATTTCGACCACTTCATTCGACGCCAGCACGAGTAGGTTTTGCACTTTATACTGCCTTACTTCCCTGATAATTTCGCGAAAAATTTCTAGGCACATTGATTCGGCTGTTTTTAAGACCCCCCGACCACCGCACGCTTTACACGGTTCGCATAAAATATGCTCCAAACTTTCCCGCGTCCTTTTCCGGGTCATTTCCACCAAGCCCAGCACAGAAACTTCCGTGATCTTAGTTTTGGCATGATCTTTAGATAAACTGCGTTCCAGTGCCAATAGCACTTGCTGTTTATGCTCTTCACTTTGCATATCGATAAAATCAATGATAATAATGCCACCCAAATTTCTTAAGCGTAACTGCCTTGATATGGTTTGCGCCGCTTCTAAATTGGTTTTAAAGATAGTTTCTTCCAGATTGCGCCCACCAACATAGCCGCCTGTATTGACATCAACTGTTGTCATCGCCTCAGTCTGGTCAAACACCAAATGCCCACCTGATTTTAATTTGACTTTACGCTCTAACGCTTTTTGAATCTCATCTTCTACACTGTAAATATCAAACACCGGGCATTCACCGGTATAGTGCTCAATAATATTCACCAATTGCGGCATAAAAGCTTCGGCAAACTCAATTAAACGCAGGTAAGTTTCTTTGGAATCAACGCGTATGCGCTCAAAACCTTGCTTATAGACATCACGTAATGTCCTTACGCTTAACGGTAAGTCTTTATGGATAAATTGCTTAGCCTTGGCGGATGAAATTTTTGCGGCAATTGCTTCCCAAAGCTTAAGCAAAAAACCCATGTCTGCAATCAGGACAGACTCTTCCACACATTCAGCTGCGGTACGGGCTATAAAGCCACCACATTGATGTTCACGCCTAAAGTTTTCTATACAATTTTTTAAACGGTTACGTTCTTCCTCACATTCTATGCGCTGAGACACCCCAGTATTGTGGGCATAAGGCATGAACACCTGAAACCTTGAAGGAATAGAAATTTCAGTTGTTAAACGCGCGCCTTTAGTACCAATAGGGTCTTTAACAACTTGTACAACTATGTGTTGGCCTTCATGCAAATAATGTTCGATATTGTCTGAGCGTTTCTTTTCAAGATCTTTACTGCAAAGATCGGAAATATGTAAAAAAGCCGCCCTAGGTAAGCCTATATCAACAAAAGCGGCTTGCATCCCGGGTAATACACGACAAACTTCGCCTTTATAAATATTGCCCACCAAGCCAATTTGCCGGCTGCGCTCAATAATTAATTCCTGCAAGACGCCATTTTCAATGACCGCCACACGCGTTTCTGGTGGTGTGACATTGATTAATATTTCTTCGCTCATTTAAAAAGCCTTATGCCTTGCGTGGACAGTAGTTCGGCCGTTTCATACAAGGGCAAACCCATGACACCTGAAAAACTACCTTTAATGGCTTTCACAAAAACACTACCCAAGCCTTGGATGGCGTAACTGCCTGCTTTATCTGCCGGCTCACCGGTTTGCCAATAGGCGGTAATTTCACCCAAGTCTATTACCCTGAAACTGACCTCAGTCACGTTCACCAATTGCCCGTGCTCAAGTCCACGCAAGGACACAGCCGTAAACACTTGGTGAGTTTTACCTGATAATGTCGATAACATTTTTTTTGCATCCTCTTGATCGCGAGGTTTGCCCATGATTTGCCCTTCCAATACTACCGCAGTATCAGCCGCCAATATGGGCAATTCAAGGCGCCATTGATTAGCACATGCCATTGATTTTTCGGCTGCAAGCCGCTGCACATAAGCATAAGGCTGCTCGCCCTGGAGCGGCGTTTCATCCACATCCACCGGTTTAACTAAATAGCTGACTTTAATTTGGTCAAGTAATTCACAACGTCTTGGCGATGAGGATGCAAGGATAATCTGGGCTGTCATTCACGGTGATAGGGATGATAATTAAGGATGCTCCAAGCCCGGTATAATTGTTCAGCAACAATGATACGGACTAATGGATGTGGAAAAGTCAGTGCTGACAAGCTCCATGACTCACTGGCCATCTGCTTGGCAGTCGCGGACAAACCTTCAGGCCCGCCGATAAGCAAAGCCACTGGCTGGCCGCTAGCTAACCAACGCCGCATGGCCTGCGCTAATTCTTGTGTACTCCAAGCCTTGCCTGGAATATCCAAGCTTACCACATTGGCACCCGCAGGTATGGCCGCCAATATTTTTTCGCCTTCTTCTTTAACTACCCGGGCAACATCATTGTTTTTAGTGCGTTTACCGGGGGCAATTTCTTTAAGCAGTAATTCACATTCCCGTGGCATGCGTTTGGCATATTCAAGATAACCAGTCTGCACCCAGGCTGGCATTCGGTTCCCAACGGTAATTAGATGAATTTGCATACGCCCAGCATACAGAGATCACCGATTTGATGCAATCTACGCCCTGCAGAGAATATTACCAGCTAGCTATGACATTGGCATTAATATTGCTTGGTTATCAACATTTACAAATCGCCGGTTAATTGACATGCTAACCAAAAAAATCTGTATTGCCTTTTTATTTCTGTGGCTAAATAGCTGCGCAGGCAATGGCCCAAGACAAAACTTAAGCCCTGATGATAATGAAACTGTTATTTCCGATCGCCAACAAGCCGTCAGTTTTTTTGCTGGGATTTACAAAACATACCGGGATACAGAACGTTCCATCGATAACCTGCAGTATGATATTCGTGACGGGATTGATAATTTTATTTATGATGTGGAAAAAGACTATTACAATGACTATCAAAAATAATTATTAGCGGCCGACTAAAGAGTTACACTTTGGCCCTTTCCAACGAGTGACATTATGAAGATAAAATCCCAAGTCTTTGGCGAACAAACAGTTGACCCTGACACCATTATCACTTTTCCACGTGGCATACCCGGTTTTGAGGATCAAACCCGCTTCAAACTATTCCACCAAGAAGGCAAACAAGTTATTTACTGGTTACAATCCCTAGATGATGAAGATTTAATTTTCTCAGTGGCACAACCCAGCACGTTTAATATCAATTATAATTTTGAGCTGAGTGATGATGAAACCACTTTGCTACAAACTGACCTGCCTGATGAAATACTGATTTTAATCATCTTGCATAAAGACGAAAGCACACCTACCATTAAAGGTTCAATCAATTCGCCTTTACTGATTAATAGCGTTAAACGCATAGGCTTCCAGAAAGTTTTAGTTTTTGTAGAACAAAGCATTACATTAACTGAAACGCGCAACCAAATAGAACTTTCAGAACGTGCGCAAGCACTGGGGACAAGTCAAGGCTAAACCCACTACAGCGTCTTTAAAGCCTAATTTTCTTAGTCATTAGGCTGCTTGCACAGGAATACTATGTGAGGATCGTTGGACTTGGTTGTTTTCATTAAAATACACTAGCGTTGGCTTATAGTTTGCCAACTCCTTTTGATCTAGCACGACAAAAGCACATACGATAATCAAATCCCCTGGACAAGCAAGACGCGCAGCAGCGCCATTAACTGAAAAAATACCTGAGCCTTCTTGCGCCCGGATGGCATAAGTCGTAAACCTTGCGCCATTGTTGATATTATAAATATGAATTTGTTCGTATTCTCTAATACCAGATAAATCCAAAATATTGCCATCGATAGCACAAGAACCTTCATAACCCAACTCTGATAGGGTTACAGTGGCTCTATGTAATTTTGCTTTAAGCATTGTTGTTTGCATAGTGATAACAATAGAAATACTTAATAAGGGGGCGTGAATTATCCTTTATTTGCAAGAATGCATCAACATTTGTACACTAGGAATTTGATAAAAAACGCTCAAAATTCGCTAAATTCCATGTTCAAACCATAACTTTAGGGGTTTATAGTTCGATTATAATATTATCAATTAGCCGGGTCTTACCCAATTTTGCGGCACTTAATAAGACTAAATTTTTATCCTCAGCCTCCGCCAAACCCAAATTATCAATTCGGCAAATGCTAAAATAGTCGCATTTAAAACCATGCGCTTCAAGCCAGTGTATAGCTTGCTGTTCCAACATCCTATAATTGCGCTCACCTTGTCGAATAGCAGTGTGAATAGTGCATAACACTTCATACAGTTTTGGCGCCAAAATTTTTTCCTGGTCACTTAAATAGCCATTTCGTGAGCTCATTGCCAAACCGCTTGCTTCACGTACTGTGTCGATAGCTACCAATTCAACCGGTAAATCAAGATCCCGCACCATGGTTTTAATTATAGCTAATTGCTGGAAATCTTTTAAGCCAAACAAAGCAAGGTCAGGACAAACCATGTTAAAGAGCTTGCAGACTATAGTGGCAACACCCGCAAAATGCCCAGGCCTAAACGCGCCACAATAAAGTTCTGATAAGCCACAGACTAAAACAGATGTTTTATTTTCATATGGGTAAACCTCAGCCACCGTGGGTAAAAATAACAAATCCACACCTGCTGCCTGCAAAAGCTGTTGATCTTGGGATTCCGTCCGTGGATAGCTGTGATAGTCTTCACCGGCGGCAAACTGTAAGGGATTGACAAAGATACTCACCACCACTTTGTCTGCTATTTTTTTTGCTGCATCAACCAGTTTTAAATGCCCATGATGAAGATTACCCATCGTCGGCACCAAAGCAATCTTATTACCAGCTTGCCGCCAAACTTTAATGGTGGCCCGTAACTCATCTATTGGTTTTACAATTTGCATACTTTAAAAACTATGCTCAGGCGTAGGAAAACAGGAGGTTTTTACTGCTTGATGATAGGCGGCAATGGCTAGGCTTATGCCATCTACTTCTAACATAAAGTTTTTAGAAAACTTCGGCCGCTTGCCCACACCTATGCCCAACATATCGTAAACCACCAAAACTTGGCCATCACAATCCACACCGGCTCCGATTCCAATAACCGGGATTTTAAGCTGTGCGCTGATAGCCTTAGCCAATGCCGCGGGCACGCATTCCAATACCAACATCGTTGCACCAGCTTGCTCTAAGGCTAGTGCGTCAGCCATCATTTGCTCCGCTTCAATTTGGGATTTACCTTGCACCTTGTAAGTCCCTAGCTGGTTAATGGACTGTGGCAATAAGCCTAAATGGCCGCAAACCGGAACGCCAAAATCAACTAAAAGTTTTATGCAATCAAGGCGTACGCCCTCAAGCTTTACCATTTGGGCACCACCCTCCTGTATCAGCTTAGCTGCATTTTCTGCAGCCATTGCCAAGGTAAAATAAGACATAAAAGGTAAATCAGCAATCACGAAGGCACGTTGGCGGGCTTTGCTCACACAACGGGTATGATAGACCATTTCTGAGATTGTCGTTGGTAAGGTCGTAGCGTGGCCTTGAATAACCATGCCCAATGAATCACCAACCAAAAGCACATCAACACCCACACTATCTAACATCGCGCTAAAACTGGCATCATAAGCCGTTAAACAAGAGATTTTTTCACCGCGCTGCTTCATTGCAGATAAATCGTTAATTGTCAATAATGCTGCTGAAGTATTTAAATATTGCTGCATGTTAATCCAACCGTATTAAGCCATCGTTTGAGCAGTTTGCTAACAATTTCTCGAGCTTACCTTTTCCAGGCACCATTAAATTTGGCGCAATTTCATAAAGTGGATATAGTACAAAAGCCCTTTCGGCAAGGCCAGGATGCGGAACGATTAAATCAGGGGTTTCCAGCTGCCTGTCGCCATATAACAACAAATCCAAATCTAAAGTTCGCGCACCCCAACGGCAAACCCTAATACGGCCATGCTCGCTTTCGATTGTTTGTAACTCGTGTAACAACACGACCGGCTCCATTGCAGTCGCTATAGCCATTACCGCATTGACATAATCAGGCTGGTCTTGCGGCCCCATCGGCGGGCTGTGATATAAGCTAGATAACGCTATGACTTCTACATCAGGTAAAACGGCAACGGCTAAACTGGCCGATTTAATTTGTTCTGCTGGCTGGTCTAAATTACTACCCAAACCGATATATGCGACTATTTTTTGAGGCTGTTTATACGCTTCACCCATTCAGGATCAATCCTCCTGGGCTGTTTGTTCTACCGAACCCGAAGGTAGCTTTACCTTTCTGGGTGAGCGTCTACGGCTTGAGCCGCCGGGTTTTGAGCTCCGTGTCGGTTTAGTCATTTTTCGTTGCTCAGTTTCATCTGCGGCTTGATAGCGTTGCCACCAAACCGCCGCGTCATGGTCCGCACCACCTGTTTCCGCCCGTAGCGCAAAAAAATCATACGCCGCACGAAACCTTGGATGCACTAACAAGCGACTGGGTTTAGCGCCAACACGGACATTAAATTTTAACTGCAAGCCCCAAACCTCTCGCATGGCAAGGCTAATATGCCGGGGAAATGCCGTGGAGCGGACTTGAATGGCCAACACTTCATTCATGGCCTCTTGGTAAGCCATATAATCTATCATACCCTTTTCAATTTTCTCATTGGCCTTAGTCACGACAGGCTCCCACAGGAAAGCGGCCAATAAGAAATAAGCCGTTACCGTTTTACCCGCTGCTGTCCGGTTGTCAGAATTTTCCAAGGCTTTAATTAAAAAAAGACGGGGAAAACCATTTTGCTCCTCTGCAAGACTCTGCTCTGTTTGCGGAAACAAGACCCGAAACAAATTATAATGCCTAAGCAACTCAAAAGTTTGCAAGGCATAACCCGCTAAAAAAAGTTTTAATACTTCATCATAAAGACGCGCGGGGGGAATACTAATTAATAATTCCGAACATTGGCAAATGGCATCTTGGGTATCTTTATGTATGTTAAAGCCTAATTTCACAGCAAAACGGACTGCCCGGAGCATGCGTACAGGATCTTCACGGAAACGGGTCTCTGGATCGCCAATGATCTTTATGGTGCCTGATTGGTGATCACCCATGCCACCCGTGTAATCGATAACAGAAAAATCTTTGATATTGTAATACAGCGCATTGACCGTAAAATCCCGGCGCCAGACATCTTCTTCAATACTACCGTAGACATTATCACGCAATAACCGGCCTTCACCATCGAGCACTTGTTTTTCATCTTTTGCAACACTTGCCCCCCTAAAAGTGGCAACTTCAATGATGTCGGCACCAAAATGCACATGTGCCAAACGAAAACGCCGCCCAATAAGCCGGCAATTTCGAAATACCCGTCTAACCTGCTCTGGCTCGGCATTAGTTACTACGTCAAAATCTTTAGGTTCGCGCCCCAATAGCAAATCCCTAACGCAACCCCCCACCAGGTAAGCCTCATATCCAGATTTTTGTAGCCTGTATAAAACTTTCAGCGCATTTTCACTAATCTGCGCGCGCGAAATATTATGCTCAGATCGGGCATATATACGCGCTTGAGCCAAAGCTAACGGCGACTTTACTTTGGCCTGGCCAATTAGTTTTTTAAAAAAATTAAAAATGGTCTTTAACCTTAATTTCGATTTATATAGCTACCATCATATCATTACAAGTAGCCTCAACCCAATTGACAACTTTGTTTTCTTTTTACAATCCCCTTTTTATTATAGTAAAATTACTCAACTGGTTTTGCATCCTATGCAATTACAACGAAAAAACCAGACAACCTTACTATTTTATAACTCGCACGCATTAAAGTGCTTGGTGGAATTATTATGTACAAAAAGATTCTCAATGGCCTAATTGACCAACCTTTTTTAACTAGCCTTTTTGTAACAGATTTCTTAATCCTTCTGTTTCATAAACCGCCATTCTTGTTTTCATTATTAATGTTAGGCGCACTAATGGCATTTTGCATGTACATGGGTCAAAAACTTTCTTTATTTAAGCTCTAATTTGCCCATTATTGCTAAGACTGCCCAGTCCAATGCTATTAACCCGCCCCCACCCGGGTTGCTTAGACGCCTTGCCGCGGCAGTCTATGACTTATTCCTGCTTATCGCACTCTTATTTTTTGCAACGGCTTTATTACTGCCTTTTAACCAAGGCTTAGCCTTCACGCCAAGACAGTTTTATTACCCAGCTTACCTGTTTCTGGTCAGCGGCCTTTTTTATACTTGGTTTTGGACACATGGTGGGCAAACACTAGGTTTACGGGCCTGGAAAATAAAAATCCTCAGCGTTAACCAGCAGCCCATCAGTTGGCGCCAAGCCATATTGCGCTTTTTAGCTGCCTGCTTATCTTGGGCATGTCTAGGCTTGGGCTTTATTTGGATCTTAGTTGATAAAGACCGTCGTAGCTGGCATGACCGCTTATCTAAAACAGCAGTCTTTTTTGACACCAATAAATCCTTATAAACCATTGCCAGCGCATTCAAAACTGGTAGACTGGTTGCCTCGACAACGCTAACAGTGACCATAGAAAAAGACCATGACCAACCCATTATTAAGCAACTCGACCCTGCCACAGTTTTCCCTAATTAAACCTGAACATGTAGAACCTGCAATTGACCAATTGCTGGCAGAAGCCAGAGCAACAGTGGCGCAGTGCTTACAAGAAAACGCGACTTACAACTGGCAAAACTTAATTGAGCCTATTCAAAGTGCGGAAGATAAACTGGGTAAAGCTTGGTCGCCGGTAAGCCACATGAATTCAGTAGTCAACAATGACGAAATGCGTGAGGCTTACAATGCTTGCTTGCCCAAACTCAGTGAATATTTTACTGAAATGGGACAAAATGAAGATTTGTTCAATGCCTACCGTGTCATTGCTGAAAGCCCTACTTTTACAGAACTAGATAAAGCGCAACGCAAACTTATCCAAAATAGTTTACGGGACTTTGAATTATCCGGTATAGCCTTGGATGCTGCAAAAAAACAGCGTTACAAAGAAATTAATCTAGAGTTATCTAGTCTTTCAAGCAAATACGAAGAAAACCTAATGGATGCCACCAATGCGTGGGGCAAATTGATCCATGATGATTCTGAACTGGCAGGCTTACCCGCCTCAGCTATAGCCCAAGCCAAACAAAGTGCAGAAAGCCAAGACCAAGAAGGCTGGCTGATCACCTTACAATTCCCCTCTTATCTTGCGGTCATGACGTATGCAGACGACCGTAAACTTCGGCGGGAACATTATGAGGCCTTTGCCACCCGCGCCTCAGATCAAGGCCCCTATGCGGGACGCTGGGATAACAGCGAGATCATGCAAAAAACTCTAGCCTTACGCTATGAAAAAGCCAAGCTCTTGGGTTTTAACAATTACGCAGAACTTTCCCTTGCTACGAAAATGGCAGACAAACCAGACGACGTCGTAAGCTTTTTAGAAAAATTAGCTGACAGTTCCTGGCGACAAGCCCGTAAAGACCTGGCTGAGCTACGGGAATTTGCCAAACAACGGGATGGCATTAGCGATCTCCAGTCCTGGGATATCGGCTACTATTCAGAAAAAATGCGTCAGCATCAATACGAGCTGTCGCAAGAAGAAGTAAAAGCCTATTTTCCCATAGACCGAGTTTTACCTGGATTATTTGCTATCGTTAATAAACTCTACGGCCTACAAATTAAACCGATAACCACTTTTGACAGCTGGCATCCTGATGTACAGTTTTTTGAAATTTTGGATAGCGATACCCGTTTACGCGGGCAGTTTTATATAGACCTTTTTGCCCGGGCTAAAAAGCGTGGCGGGGCATGGATGGACGATTGTGTCGGTCGCCGTAAAAAAAGTGACGGTCATTTACAAATTCCAGTGGCTTATTTAACCTGTAATTTTACCCCGGCAACAGGCGACGAACCTGCATTACTGACGCATGACGAAGTGACTACCTTATTTCATGAATTTGGTCATGGCTTACACCATATGCTGACCCAGGTTGACCATTTGGGCGTCTCAGGAATTAATGGCGTAGAGTGGGATGCAGTAGAATTACCTAGCCAATTTATGGAAAACTGGTGCTGGGAAAAAGAAGCCATCGCCTTAATGTCAGGCCATTACCAAACTGGCGCACCCTTGCCTGACAGCTTATTTGAAAAAATGCTGGCGGCAAAAAACTTTCAAGCAGGTATGACCATGGTCAGGCAGCTAGAATTCAGTTTGTTCGACTTTAGGATACATCAACAATATGATCCTACAAAAGGTGCGCGCATCTATGACATCTTAGAACAAGTCCGCAATCAAGTCGCGGTCATGAGACCACCCAAATTCAACCGTTTTGCACACAGTTTCTCGCATATTTTCGCGGGTGGTTATGCAGCAGGCTATTACAGTTATAAATGGGCGGAAGTGTTGTCTAGTGATGCTTTTTCTCTGTTTGAAGAAAATGGCATTTTCCATAGACCGACTGGGGAAGCATTTTTAACGAATATCTTAGAACAAGGTGGCAGTGATGACGCTATGACCTTATTTAAAAATTTCCGAGGCCGTGAACCCGTAATAGATGCCTTACTAAGACATAATGGTATAGCCGCCTAACGCATAGTCCTAACCTAGCAGGCTTGATAGTATTATGGACAAGCCTGCTAAGACATTAAAGGAACCGCTATGAAAAATTGCCCACAATGCGGTCAACCGCGCCAAGGTGAGGCGTTTAAATGCCCACGTTGTGACATTTTTTATTCCAAAATTGACGAAATTCTTTTTGAACAGCAAGTCGAAGCAGAAAAAGACAGCTTTAACACCCATATTAAAGCCATACTTGCCAGCGATAACATTACCCGCGCCCTAACCAAACAATTAAAAAGCACTTGGAAAGACTTGTCGCTCAAAGCCAAATTCACCTTATGGGTAATCTTTGTGTTTGTGTTTTGGGGCATCATAGTGGTTTTATAAAACCAACGCCACATACCCACTAAGATTTAGCTATTTTTATGAAATACAAAGACCTAAGAGATTTCATCCGTCAATTAGAGCAACAAGGCGAACTCAAACGCATTACTTTAGAAGTTGATCCTAGACTAGAAATGACGGTAATTTGTGATCGGGTTTTAAAACAAAGTGGCCCCGCCTTATTATTTGAAAATCCCAAAGGCTCAAATATTGCTGTCTTAGGAAACCTATTTGGCACACCTAAACGGGTGGCTATGGGTATGGGTGCAAACGACGTCTCAGAATTACGTGGCATTGGTGAATTACTGGCTTACTTAAAAGAACCAGAACCACCTAAAGGCATGAAGGACGCTTGGGAAAAGCTACCAGTGTTTAAGCAAGTACTAAACATGGCACCAAAACTAATAACCACGCCGCCTTGCCAAGACGTCGTCAGGATCGGTGATGAAGTTGATTTAGCAGACTACCCCATACAAACCTGTTGGCCAGAAGACGCTGCCCCCCTGATTACTTGGCCGTTAGTGATAACTAAAGGCCCCCATAAAGAACGCCAAAACCTGGGCATTTACCGTCAGCAAGTCATTGCTAAAAACAAAGTCATCATGCGCTGGTTAGCACATCGTGGCGGCGCATTGGATTTTAAAGAATGGCAACAAACATATCCCGGCAAACCTTTCCCAGTAGCGGTAGCCCTAGGTGCAGACCCCGCCACTATTTTGGCAGCGGTAACACCGGTGCCCGACAGCTTATCTGAATACGGTTTTGCGGGCTTATTACGTGGCAGTAAAACAGAAGTAGCTAAGTGCTTAAGCCATGATTTACAAGTCCCAGCCAGTGCTGAGATAGTTTTGGAAGGTTTTATTTATCCCGGCGAAACCGCAATGGAAGGGCCATACGGTGATCACACTGGCTATTATAATGAGGTCGATGAGTTTCCCGTGTTCACCATAGAGCGTATCACCCAACGGCAAGTGCCCATTTACCACAGCACTTATACTGGCCGCCCACCAGATGAGCCGGCAATACTTGGCGTGGCTTTAAACGAAGTATTTGTGCCTATTCTACAAAAACAGTTTCCTGAGATCATAGATTTTTACTTACCGCCTGAAGGCTGCTCTTACCGCATGGCCGTTATCAGTATGAAAAAGCAATATGCTGGCCATGCCAAACGGGTTATGCTTGGGACATGGAGTTATTTAAGGCAATTCATGTACACTAAATTTGTCATTGTGGTTGATGACGATGTTGATGTGCGTAATTGGCAAAATGTTATCTGGGCCATCACCACGCGCATGGATCCCGCCCGGGATTTAACCATACTCGAAAATACACCTATTGATTATTTGGATTTTGCCTCGCCAGTATCAGGCTTAGGCTCTAAAGTAGGTTTTGATGCTACTAACAAATGGCCAGGGGAAACCCAACGGGAATGGGGTAGGCCTATCGTTATGCGTGCAGATATCATAAAAAAAGTTGATGCCATGTGGGATCAACTTTTTTCTTAAGGCCTAGACTTTAAAAGGGCAAGGTCGGTTATGTAAGAACCGAACTTGCCAACTTTAGCTTATTCTGCGTCCATAGTATCTGGTGAACTAATATAACGATAAATTAACGCACCTAAAGCAGCGCCTAAAATGGGTGCCACCCAGAACAACCACAACTGAGCCAAAGCCCAATCACCGGCATACACCGCTACGCCAAGACTACGGGCAGGATTAACCGATGTGTTAGTCACAGGAATGCTAATTAAATGGATTAACGTTAAGCACAAGCCTATGGCAATAGGAGCCAATCCTTGGGGTGTACGGGAATCTGTTGAACCCAAAATGACAACCAAAAACATCAAGGTCATCACCACTTCTGTAATAAAAGCGGCTCCTAATGAATAGCCACCTGGTGAATGTTCACCATAGCCATTTAAGGCAAAACCTGCGGACACATCAAAACCAGCTTTACCGGTTGCAATCAAATACAAAACACCGCCTGCAATAATACCACCTGCGACTTGGGCAACAATATAAGGTAACAATTGGTTTGCAGGAAAACGGCCACCTACGCACAAACCAATTGAAACTGCCGGGTTTAAATGACAACCGGAAATATGGCCAATAGCAAAAGCCATCGTTAACACAGTCAAACCGAATGCCAGCGATACACCGAGCAAGCCTATGCCTACATCAGGGAATGCCGCAGCCAATACAGCACTACCACACCCACCAAGAACTAACCAAAACGTGCCCAGACATTCTGCGATATATTTTTTCATGCTGTGATCCTCTAAATATAATTATAATTGGAATGCCAGCCAAAAAATCGGCTGCCAGTTATTATGCCTATATCAAGGGAAATATGGCTAGTACCTAGTGAAAAAACTCAGTATAGCCTTGGCCTTAAATGGTATCGTCAATGGCTTCAACCCGGTCAATCAGTTCGTTAGAGGCAACTTCTAAGGCGAGTTTAAAACAATCGCAAGCTTTATCTTTATCACCTTTGGTAAACAGCAATTCACCTAGTAACTGATAAGCCTGTACTGTAGGTTCAATCGCAATACTTTGCTTTAAATAGCTTTCCGCTTTGCTTATATCGGAATTTTGTATGCTGAGTTTGCCCAATACCGATAACAAAACCGCATCCCTAGGATGAAATACTCGCCAATGCTCAGCATTTTCAAGTTGCTGCAAGGGATTCTTAGAAGGAACGCTAGCAAATAGGACCAATAGGGTTTGGTCCCAAGTTGCCAGCAAGGCATTACTTAACGCCTCTTCAATAGCAGCGCCTGCACCCGCTTTGATCATGGCCGCAAAGTATATTGCCGGTATACCTTGCATAGTCTTAATATGACCAGGAACTTCTGACCATAATTGACTAATTTCATCCGCATTTCCTGTTTCAGCCGCCTGCTTTAATAATTGGCTAAAGGTTTCCGTCTCCAATAATTTAATTTCAGTTTCCATCAAAACTTTATTATTGTTCAAGGAAGGCAACAATTTACGTAAGCCATCCCAATCACCAACATGCTGATAAGCTTGGTGCATTAGTTTTAATACGCTGGCATGGGTCGGGTTAATTGAATGTAACTTAGTCAGGGTTTCCAACGCTTGCTCAAATTGCTGCCCTGATAAATGTAATTCTGCCTGTGTCAATCCAATGGCAATATCTGAACCGGGTGCCTGATCAGCTGCAATTTTTAAATATTCATCACGTTTATCAAAAGCACCTCGAGATTGCGCTGCTTTTGCCGCTGTTAAATAGTGTAATAAGGGTGAACCACTGTGGGAAGCATGCTTAATTAAAACCTTTTCTGCCTGTTCCCAGTTGCCTTCTGCAGAATTGACTAAACCCGCAATTAAAGCTTCTTGAGAACGGTTAAACTTGATGTTTTTACCACGTTTTTTTAGCCTGTTAGGTAAGCCGATTAACCAACCCAAAAAACGAAAGAACACATAGAATAGAAAAAAAGCAATTATTAAGCCAATAGCAAAAATCACCAAGGATGTTTCCAAAGACCATTTACCGATACCAATCAGTACATAACCCGGCGTTTCATAACTTTCTAGCCATTTGTCTACAGCAAAAGCTGCTACAGCAGCCAGCAAAGGCGGTGTTAGAAAATAAAATAACTTTTTCATGATAGGTTCGCTGTTAATTTGCTGGCGGTTGAGCTTCGACAGGGGCTACAGCCTTTTCTGCAGGTTGTTCAACTACAGCTGGCTGAATTGCTTCTGTCGCCTTATCAGTTTCTATCCTGAGTTTGGTAATATCCCTGAGCATTTTTAAGGAGTCACTAAGGTCAGGAAACTGCTGATGTAATTTAAGGCTAGCCAATTTATTAATTTCTTGAACAAACACGCCTACTTCATTGTTTTTAGCGAAGTTGGTTTCTGTCCATTTTTTTACATCAGAAATACTCGCCTGAAACAATCGATCATTTTGCTGAATTAAAGCAATTTTAACCATTTCTAGCCTTAACCTTAACTGCTCACGAATAAATTGTGCTTCTTCTTCAGTTAGAATGGCTTTGATCGGCTGGTCGGTATGACGAATGGTGACCATCCCTTCTAATTGTTCTAACGCCGAATCCAATAGCCCTTCACCTACACTATCCTGACTTTCTTTGTTAGCATCATTATTTTTTGCAGTTGGCTTTTCTACCACCACGTTTTTTCCTGCATATGGTAAATATAATGCCAGTTTGTCGGCATTATCCTGCAATGACTGCAACATAGCGTAAGTACCTACGATATCCACAGTAGCCACATTATTTAAAACGGCAAGATCTTTTGTTATTTGCTCCCTTACTTTAAAAGCAGCCGCATCACCACTTTCACGTAGACGCTGGTCAGCTGCCAATAGCGCTTCACGGGCTGTATTGACATCACCAATTAAATGCAATCTTTCATTCGCCGTACTGAGTAAATATTCAGCATCAGCAACTAACCAGTCACCACGGGTTTTGCCTAGCTGGCGTTGGATATGTTCTATAGACCCGGCCAGTTCTTTCCGAATCACCTCAAGTTTTTCGGTATGTAATTGGGAAAAATCTGCTAAAGTTTTTGTAAAATGATTGTCTTTACCCGCCATACTACTTTCCAAGCTCGCTAGTTGGGCTTGTATGGATGACAACTGGGTTTGATAACCGCTAATTTGCTTTGATAATTCGATGACTTGCAAATCGCCTTTATTAACTTCACCCCCTAAATTGTCTTGTGCTTGACGTAACTGGCTGAAGAGATAAAATCCGGCACCCGCCAAGATCAACACGATTAGCAGAACAATTATGCCAAACCAGAAGCCGTTTCGTGAGCGCTGGGATTTTTTACCCTCGTCTAGAGCTTGTTCTTGTTTTTCAGTCAATTCGGCCACACTCTTCCCCGTTACACACTGTTATTATTGACTCTAGGATAGCTGCATCAGCCGCATTTTCGGCGACAACAATCCGTTTAAAACCTAATTCTTGGGCTATTTGCCCTAGCCGTTCACTGATAACCACTAAAGTTAAGTTAAACAGACGCCCGTCTTTTTCTTGCGGTGCCAGCATCGCCACTAAATTCTGCAACACCTGGGCACTGGTAACGGTAATCACGTCCAACTTGCCCAAGTCCATTTGTTCACTTGCCGGAACACTGCCAATATCTGGCATCACTCTTTTATAAACTTCAAGATAGTCGACCCGTGCACCACGTGCGACTAAGCCATCAGCAAGCACTTCTCGGCCACCCTGTCCGCGCACCACTAAAAAGGATAGTCCAGCAATATCATATAATTGTGGCATTGCGAGTAAAGCCTCAGAACTAAATCCAGTTTTTGGCACTAAATTGACACTTAAACCCACTTTTTCTAACTGTTTTGCTGTGGCTAGGCCTACCGCAGCGAGCTGTTTTAATTTAAATTCAGCTATTTTGCCACTATTCGCCTTGAGCGCAAAATCTACTGCATTAACACTTGTAAAAACAAGCCATTGATAAGTGTCCAATTGCTGAAGTTTTTGTTGTATTAAGCCAAAATTATCAGCCTCAACGATGGCTAAAGTAGGAAAACAAATTGGAATTCCGCCGTTAGCCTTAACCAAATTGGCTAAATTTTCAGCTTGATGGGTAGGCCGTGTGACTAAAACATGGACATTGTTCAACATAACATCAATTGTATAACGCCTGTAATATTGCACCTGCCCCTTGCGCGAGCAAATCATCAGCCAATGCCTGCCCAATGTCCTCGGCTTGTTCAATGGCGCCGGAATTTTCAGCCCGATAGAGCAAGCTACCGTCAGGGTGACCCACTAAACCTTGTAGCACAAGTTGGCCTTGTACAAGCTGTGCAAAGCCCGCGATAGGTACTTGGCAACCCCCATTTAAACGCGCATTCATAGCCCGTTCCGCGGAGACACAAAGACCTGTGTCAATGTCGTGCAACTGCATTAACATCGCGTTAATTTCAGTATCGTTACGTCGGCATTCAATGCCTATTGCGCCTTGCCCTATTGCAGGTAGGCTAGTACTGATGTCCAGGCCGGTAGTGATCCGTTGGCCTAAGCCCAATCTTTTAAGTCCGGCAGAGGCTAAAATAATAGCATCAAAATCCCCAGCATCTAGCTTTGCTAAGCGGCTGTTGACATTACCCCTAAGCGACAAGATCTCTGCATTAGGAAACTTTTCTTTAATTTGGCACTGCCTACGCAAACTGGACGTTCCTATACGGGCATTGACAGGCAACTCATCAAAACATGCATATAAGTTTGAAACAAAAGCATCGGTGGGGTCTTCGCGTTGTAATATGGCCGCTAAATGCAAGCCATCGGGAAACTCCACCGGTACATCCTTCATTGAATGCACCGCTATATCGGCTGTCCCCTCAAGCATCCCTTGCTCCAGCTCCTTAACAAACAAACCTTTCCCCCCCACTTTAGCGAGTGGCGCATCTAATATTTTATCGCCACGCGTGGTCATTTTGACCAATTCCGTTTTAAGTTTAGGAAAAGTCTGCTCCAAAAGCTTAGCCACATGCTCAGCTTGCCATAATGCCAAAGGACTTTTACGGGTCGCTATTCGAATACATTTTTCTGCCAAAACTAACCCTGTCGTGTCGCTTAAAAACCTATATTGTACCCTTAAAATATCGCTAGGCGTCTTTAAGGATTTTTTTTCACTCAGACATTAAGCAATCTCAACACGCTAGGAAAAAACTAAGCCTACGTTGAATCGTTGTATAATTAACCATTTAGCTTCTACCATTTACATGATGGACAATATTAACTCAGACAAACTTTCCAGTGCCCGTTTTACGGAAGCCACCGATGCCTTTGTTGAAGTGTTTACGGCTTCAGTCAATTTTGACCAACGTATGGCTTTACAAGACATTCAAGGTTCTATTGCCCATGCGACTATGCTTTGTAAAATTGGCATTTTAAGCGAACAAGAACGCGACGACATTTTTACTGGCTTAAAACAAATCAGCCAAGAAATAAATGCAGGCCAATTTAGCTGGTCAATCAAGCAAGAAGATGTGCACATGAACATTGAAGCACGCTTAACCGAATTAATCGGCATTGCCGGCAAAAAACTGCATACTGGGCGCTCCCGGAATGATCAAGTCGCAACCGATATACGCTTATATTTACGCAGTGAAATTACTAACATCACGCACCAGCTTAGCCGGTTGCAAATTGCCATTGTGCAGCTTGCGGAACAAGAAAGCCACACCATTATGCCTGGCTTTACCCATTTACAAGTAGCCCAGCCTGTCACTTTTGGCCACCATTTGATGGCCTGGTATGAAATGTTAAGCCGTGACCAGGAACGCCTGCATGACTGTAATAAACGTCTCAATGTCATGCCGTTAGGCGCCGCTGCTTTAGCTGGCACCAGCTACCCTATCGACCGCTTTATGACCGCTGAATTATTGGGCTTTAGCCGGCCATCCAATAATTCATTGGACTCAGTAAGCGACCGTGATTTTGCCATTGAATTTACTGCAGCCGCCAGTTTAATCATGATGCATTTATCACGTTTTTCCGAAGAACTCATACTTTGGTCTAGTGCACAATTTGACTTTATTGATATTCCTGATGCTTTTTGCACTGGCTCATCAATCATGCCACAAAAGAAAAACCCAGATGTACCAGAGCTCGTACGTGGTAAATCAGGCCGCGTGACAGGGCATTTGGTGTCACTCCTTATGCTGATGAAAAGTCAGCCCTTAGCCTATAACAAAGACAACCAAGAAGATAAAGAACCCTTATTCGATACCGTAGACACCCTAATTAACTGTTTAAGGGCGTTTGCCGATATGGTTCCCCATATCACCACCAAAAAAGACAATATGTACCAGGCCGCCAAACGTGGATTTGCCACAGCGACTGATCTTGCCGATTACTTAGTCCGTAAGGGTATGGCCTTCCGTGATGCCCATGAAATTGTTGGTTCAGCCGTGAAATTGGGGTTGGCAACACAGCGTGATTTATCTGAATTATCACTGAGTGAGCTGCAACAATTTTCTTCCGCCATTAGCGAAGATGTTTTTTCGATATTAAGCCTAGAAGGCTCTGTTGCCGCCCGCCAACACATTGGCGGCACTGCGCCAAATACCGTATGCCTGGCCATTAAAGCCGCAAAATCGGCTTTAGGTTTGGCGTAATTTAAACCCGATGATGTAAAAAGCTATCGCGGTTTGTCTTGGAGAGTAATAGAGTATCTAATTAGGAATTTACGACAAATTGCGATTTTTATAAGACTTTCGATGTAGTGTATATCACGTTAGGCGGTTACTGACTATTACGTTACATTTTCAAAATGGACTTTGAAATTATTGGTGGCATCAGACATCCTTAAACCTTTGCCCGTAGTTCAGCTATCAGGGAGTTGCCGAGACTTCGTAAAATTTATGGACAGGGTAACTGGCGAAACGCAAAGGTTTCGCTACTGTGCGCCTACAAGACGGTTCACTTCGCGAAGCTGAAATCCACTGGTATGAAGCTTCGGGCATTGGTAAACGGGAATTTAAAATTAAGCGTTATATTGACATTCAGCCATGAATACACACGAATTTGCAATCTGTATCAATAATTGCGGCTATGAAGTTTCGCTTGAAACGCGCAAACTTTATAAAGTGATCCTTGACCCCGACGCTGAAAAGCATCACCAAGTCAGGGTAATCGATGAGTCTGGCGAGGATTACCTGTATCCAGCTTCCTTTTTTGACCGAATTACATTGCCTGCTCAAATTGCAGGGCATGTTTTACATGCAGCAGCCTAATTAAACGTTAGCCATATTAAGGAAGACCTACCATGGAGCAGAGCACAATTACGTTGGTGGTTGGTCTGGCAGGCATCTCATCTACGCTCATTGTCAGCGGCATGGGCTTGTACTACACCGCTAAATCAAGGCCGGCGGCGCTTAGGCAAGCACTATTCTCAAAACAGAGAGAAATGGTGGTCGAAATAGTTCATCTCCAATCAAGAATTCGCCTGTTTGCCACACACTTTCTTTCAAAGAAAGCCCGTATCTCGAAGAAGCTAGGCGAGATATCGGGCAACACTTTAAACAGTTCGCTGAGGTAGAAGAGAACTCAGCAGTCCTGCTTCCGGTTGAACTATGGGTTGAGATCAAAGACCTATCCTACGAAATATCAGACACAATCAATGAGTTTAACTCTCAGGAAATAATTGAACAGGTAAGGATGAAATCCTTAATTGCCCGTATGACTAAGGTGGCCGCTCTATCCCGTGTTGTTCTCGGCACTGACCCACTAACCGAGCAGTCAATTAACCTATTTTCAAGCCAGAAGGAATACTTGAGGGTTGCCGATCTCGAGATTACACATTTTGAAGAAATCCACTCACGGATAAATCGAAAATATACCTAACCCTGCAAGCAACCGGATCTGCGCAGAAAGCCGCGCTGGCCGATTATATCCACGCTAGTATGATACTTTATTACTATCTAACATTTTACCAGTAGGAATAATCCAGTAAGCACAGCAACTATAAGTTTCTATACTTACCTCAGTTTTGCAAATCAGTTTCCCCACCATCTTATGCGGGAATAATGAATAACTGATTCATACCTTATCCTCAGGATTCTGATCTAACTCTATCACTTCAATATCATCTTCGAAATTAAACAACTCTTTTAAGTACCGATATATCTGACGCGATGATTTAGGGGGTTTTCCCATGGCGGTTTCTTTTTGGCCAGCGCGGATCAACTGCCGAAGTTGCTGACGATCAGCCAGAGGTTGTTCCTCCAATAATTCAGTTAGGGCTATGTCCCCTTCCAGCATTAATCGGTCACGCCAGCGCTCAAGTAAATGATGCTCGCGCACGCCATGTGCACTTTTATTTTTTAACCGCGCCAACTTTTCTTGAATGGCCGTCAGATCCATTTTATAAAGCTGACCGGCTATAAATTTTAGTTGGCGTTTGCGGGCGCCTTTTAAAGGCATTTTTGCCACTTCCGCCACCGCTTTTTGTATTTTCTCGGGTAGATTGAGCAAGCTTAATTGGCTATCAGAGAGTTTGGACATTTCTTCACCCATCTCAAAAAGCGCACTTAATTCCCGTTTCTGCCCTGACTTATTTGGCCGTTCAGCATAGTACTGGACTTCTTCCCCCTCCTCCTCATTTTCCTCAAAATTTTCTTCATCACCTTCAAACTCATAGGCTTCGTCACCTTCTGCTTCGTCATCATAGCTAGACTCATTATTCATATTTGTTTAACCCTTACTTTTTTGCTAACAACGTTGAAGCAGACTGGCTAACGACTTGCCATTGAGCGATTTTCTCCTGCAGTTTTAAACTGGCATAGGCTGGGCTAGTCGAAGGTAAACGTTGATAGGTAATTTCTCGAAACTGGTTTTGTTTAACCATATCATGCTTTTTATATAATTTTTCAGCGGCTGCACCATTAAAGAATACATGGCTAATTCCGTTATATTGATCGAAGAAATCGGCAAAATTATTCATAACTACTGTCGCCCCATCAATATTGGCATCTAAACTTCCTGGCCGTTGGCAACTATGCAATACATCCCATACTGCTATGTAATGTTGTATTAAGATAAGTTTCCGGTGCTCATACGGCAATATTGGTAAAGCGCCAAACAACGCCCCCATAATCGGCCAAAAAGCATTTTGTTTATGCGCATAATATTGCTGTGTACGCAGCGAAATAGCACTAGGCATAGAACCTAAAATGAGAACACTTGCACCTTCCCCTACTACAGGAGGAAACCCTAATAATTTATCATCTATTGTCATAGAAACAAATTTAATAGCTTATAGCTACCTTGTACACAAGAAATATAGACATGTAAGCCGCTAAGGTAGTTACACCGTAATCCGCCTAAATAATTTGGAACAGATATTTTCAGGGGTTTAATTAGCCAAGGCTGACCTAGGCTTGCACGCAGTGCTGATGGGATTTTCTTTTAAGATAAATGCCAAAAAGCCCGGTAGCATTAACTAACCGGGCTTTTTTTATGCTCTAAAGCAATACTAAACGCTTATTTCAACATTGATTTTTTGAACAAACGATCCAGTTTGCTGTTAGTGTCTTGAGCATATTGGGCTGCACGGTTTGCTGCTTGTTCTGCGTCAGCTGCTTTTGCTGCTGCACTAGCGGCTGCTGATTGTGCACTTGCAGCGTCAGAAGATGCTTGAGACACTTGAGTTTTCAAACCGTCAATTTGTGATTGTAAGTTTTCAATATCAGAAGTGCTTGCACACGCAACAACCAAACTAGAAGCCATAGCGATCAATGACAATTTAACTAATTTTTTCATATCGTTTTTCCTATTTTAAGAGTTATTACTACTTTTAGAGCTATTTTCACTAAAACCTTAGGTCTCTACTGCAGATTTTGCACTGTTTTATTCAAAATTTCCACTTTTATTTTATCCTAACTACTGTGCCTTTATCTATCCATTGGCTTAGGTGGTCAATTTGTCCATTTGTCATGGCAATACAGCCATGCGTCCAATTGGTCATTTTATGAATTTTTTCGCTTGCCCGCCCTAGCCCATGAATACCAATTTGCCCGCCTAAAGGAGTATCTTGAGGTGGGATTTGATGGTTACGATGCGCGCTTAATATACTTTCGTAAGTATATTTATTAATTATGCCATGTGTTAGCGCTTTCTCAGCATCATCTACGGAAGGATAAGTAAAACCATAAAACTTACGGAAAGGGCTTTTTTCGTTAACCCAGCCGATAGTATAGCTACCTGAAGGGGTAATGCTATCCCCACGATGGTTTTTATAACCGGCCCCGCCGCGACCTATTGCAATTCCGTCAATGGTATCTAACGTCTGTTCACCCTTTTTAACTTCTATCTTCTGTGCCGTAGTGTCAACTAATAACCAAATATTATTATCCGCTGAAACAGCGGAAGCTAAAAAACTACACATTATTAACAAAAAAATTCTATCCATAATATTTTACAAAAATGCTCGTTTTTAGTGTACTTTAATTAATCAAGTGTCAATTGTCGCATTTAGGCTAGAACATGCAAATAGAAACTATCATAACCCGCCCTTATACTGACCAAAATCCAGGCACATCCGGCCTTAGAAAAAAAGTTAGAATCTTTCAACAAACCCATTATTTAGAAAACTTTATCCAGTCCATTTTTGACTCCCTAGAAGGCTTTACTTCTAAAACCTTAATTTTAGGGGGTGATGGCCGCTATTTTAACCGCCAAGCTATACAAACTATCATAAAAATGGCGGCTGCAAATGGTATTGGTGAACTCATTATAGGTCAAGGTGGATTATTATCAACACCAGCCGCTTCAAATTTGATTAGGGAAAACAATGCTTTTGGTGGCTTGATACTCTCAGCCAGCCATAATCCGGGGGGGCCTAACGAAGATTTCGGCATTAAATATAACGCCGACAATGGCGGACCTGCCCCAGAAAAAAACACTTCGGAATTTTTTAAACGGAGCCAATGTATCAGTGAATACAAAATTGCCCAATTTCCCGACATCAATTTAGATGAACTGGGTACTCAACAAATCGAGAACCTAAAAATTAGCATTATTGATCCGGTGGCTAGTTACGTTCGTCTTATGCAATCAATTTTTGACTTTGATTTACTCAAACAAAGTATTCGTTCAGGTTACATCACTATCCTTTTTGATGCCATGCACGCAATTACTGGGCCTTATGCGAAAAAAATCTTTATTGACTTGCTTGGCGCAGATCCTAGCTCAGTCATTAATGCCGAACCCCTAGAAGATTTTGGTGGCCATCATCCCGATCCCAATTTAGCCCACGCCATCGAATTGGCAACCACTATGTTCAGTACTAACGCCCCTACTTTTGGCGCAGCCTCGGATGGCGATGGTGACCGCAATATGATTATGGGCAGCCAGATATTCGTTACCCCGAGTGATAGCTTGGCCATTATGGCCGCCAATGCCAGCTTAATCCCCGCTTATTCAAAAGGTTTAAAAGGTGTTGCCCGTTCCATGCCTACCAGCCAAGCGGTTGACCGTGTTGCCGCACGACATAAAATACCATGTTATGAAACCCCAACAGGTTGGAAGTTTTTTGGCAATTTATTAGATGCCGATAAAATAACCCTTTGCGGTGAAGAAAGCTTTGGCTCTGGGTCTAGCCATGTCCGAGAGAAAGATGGGCTTTGGGCAGTCTTATTCTGGTTAAATTTAATTGCTAGAAAACGTCAACCTGTTGCTGACATAGTCGAACAACATTGGCTTACCTATGGCAGGGATATTTATTGCCGGCATGATTACGAAGCGATAGAAAGCGAAACCGCTAATGCCATCATACAACATTTACGGGACTTGCTGCCGAGTTTACCCCAGCAAGTATTTGGTGATTACATCGTAAAATATGCCGATGAATTTAGCTATTCCGACCCAATTGACGGCAGCATCAGTAACCATCAAGGTATCCGCATAGGCTTTGAAAATGGTTCCAGAATCGTTTTCCGCCTTTCAGGCACCGGTACGGTGGGCGCCACCTTACGAATTTATCTGGAACGATATGAAGCCGACCCCGATAAACTCAATAGGGATGCAGAGACAGCACTCGCTGAATTAACCGAACTTGCAGAACACTTTTGCGAGGTAAAAAACCGGGCTCAGCGGTCTGGCCCAGATGTGATTACTTGATATTTTATAGCCCTTTACCATCAATGATGGACGGCATTATGCAAACAAGCAATCAGTATTACACCGGCTACAATTAGAGCAATTTGTTCTAGCGATGTTTTCATATCGGTTTTTTGATGCAATGATGGGATCAAATCTGCCACAGCAATATAAATGAAGCTAGAAGCTGCCAATGCTAAAAAATAAGGTAGTTTGTCATTTAAATTAGCTAAACTAAAATAGGCTAATACACCACCAAGGACGGTGGTTAAACTGGCCATCACGTTATAAGCCAAGGCCTTGCCTTTGCTGTAACCACTTTGTAGCAAAATTGCAAAATCACCCACTTCTTGGGGGATTTCATGGCTTGCCACCGCAAGGCTAGTGACAATACCTAAATTTGCGTCCGTTAAAAACGCCGCCCCAATCAATACACCATCAACAAAATTGTGGATAGCATCGCCAAACACCACCAATAAACCCACCGAAGGGCGTGCCTGGTGATCATGCCCAGAGCCTGCCTGATGGCTATGCCCATGCTCTTCTTCGCCATGCGCCGCACAACTATCAAAATGACAATGCCGCCAAATCAACAGCTTCTCTAGCACAAAAAAACCAAGTATACCGATTAAGATAGTCCCGGATAATTGCTGAAATTGTTCCGGATTGACATCTTCAAAAGCTTGTGGAATCAAACTCCAAAAGGCCACCGTTAATAATGCGCCGATAGCAAAGCTAATACCATGCGGCAATATTTTTTGGCGATGCTGATCAGGAATCAATAAAAAGACTGCCGCAGCCATAACACTCAAAACACCGCCCACAGCGGTAAAAACAATAATCAACAACAATAAACTCACCTAATCTCTCCAGATCAATGTAGCCATACGTCCTGTTTGCTTATCCCGGCGATAAGAAAAAAACAGTTCTTGTTCAGTAAATGTGCAAAATTCGCCACCAAAAATTTGCTCAACCTTTAGCGCTGTAAGCTGAATTCTTGCCAAATGGTAAATATCAGCCAGCCATTTCCCATCGCACTTAGGCGTAAACCCGGCGGCAAAAATAGCTGACTTTTGCAAGAATGCTGCACGCACCTCATCTCCAACTTCAAAACAGGCAGGCCCGATTGCCGGCCCTAACCAAGCCAACCAAACACGGTTAGGTAACCTAGCCATGGTGTTTTCAATAATGCCAGCCAATAATCCTCGCCAGCCAGCATGAATGCTGGCTACAGTCGTGCCTTCCTGATCACAAATTAAAATTGGCAGACAATCAGCAGTGAGTACGGCACAGACAACTTGTTGACTAGATGTATAGCTTGCGTCGGCGATGAGGCCTAAACTTGCCTGATCAACCTGGATAACCTGGTTACTATGTTGCTGATCCAGCCAAACTGGCTCAGCGGGTAGGCCTAATACGGCTTTAATAAGCTGCCGATTATTTGCCACCGCTTGCGGGTCATCACCGACATGTTGCGCTAAATTTAAACTCTCATAGGGCGGCAAGCTTACCCCGCCAACGCGTAAAGTCGTGGCCGCATGAACATTGTTAGGGGCAGGCCAATCCGGCACTACCCATAGGTTTGCTTTAGCCATTATCGGATAAAGCTTGAATGAGGTTACTCATATCTTCTGGTATCGGTTGCTCCCATTCCATATATTCATCCGTTTCAGGGTGCCGCAAGCCTAATTTTGCAGCATGTAAGGCTTGATGTTTAAAATGCCGCAGAATTTGCCCAAGCTGTTCTGAGCAGTCGGCCGGCATTTGAAAACGGCCGCCATAGACGGGGTCTCCCACTAAAGGAAACTTCACATGCGCCATGTGCACGCGGATCTGATGTGTGCGGCCAGTTTCGAGTTTCACCCTAATCTGTGTGTGCCTGGCAAAGCGCTGGACTACCCGATAATGTGTGATGGCTTCTTTGCCAGCGCTCTTAACAATATAACGCTTGCGGTCAGCAGGATGTCGGCCTATAGCAGCATTTACCGTACCACCAGAGGTCATCCGGCCACGGGTCACGGCCAAATATTCGCGCGTGATCGACCTACTTTGTAGCTGTTGGGTTAAACGATTATGCGCTGACAAGGTTTTCGCTATCATTAACAAGCCACTGGTATCCTTATCAATTCGGTGGATAATACCGGCCCTTGGTAAATTTTCAAGATCAGGATCATGATTCAGCAAGGCATTCACTAAGGTACCTGTCCAATTTCCTACTGCGGGGTGTACCACTAACCCCACAGGTTTATTAACGATGAGAAAACTATCATCCTCGTAAACTATATCCAATGGGATGTCTTCTGCGTCACAGCTAATGACAGCTTCTGCTTCAGCATCCAAGGTGATTACTTCACCGCCTTCTAGCTTATCTTTAGGTTTTAAGGCCATCCCATTAACATATACTCTGCCAGCCTTAATCCAGAGCTGTAACTTACTGCGTGAATAATCGTCAAATAAGCCCGCCAATGCCTGGTCTAAACGCATACCAGCCATTTCAAAAGGAACTTCTGCTATCAATTTTGTCATAATCTAGTGTTCTGATTAACCCGCTGTCAGTTATACTCATCAAATGGCCACGCATTAAAACCGGTTTGAGGTGGCCAATTGAAAAACCTCTTATAATACAACGACTGTCTAATTGTATGCGATCAATTTTCTATAAATTTACTTTAATTAGCTTTTTTTGCCTGCAGTTGCAGGGTTGTGAAAGCTTCCAAGGCCTTAATGCCAAACCTTCAGATACAGCAGATGAATATGCCGACTGGAATGTTGAAAAATTCCGTTTAGAAGCAAAAAAAGCTTTAGACTCTGGTAATTATGAAAAAAGCATTAAACTTTACGAAACCTTAGAAGCCCGTTACCCTTTTGGCGAAGACGCAGCACAAGCACAACTTGATGTAGCCTATGCCTATTTTAAAAATGATGATACCGAGTCCGCACTCGCTGCCGCTGACCGCTTCATTAAAATTAACCCAAGAAGCCCTGGCATTGATTATGCCTATTACCTTAAAGGCCTAATTAACTATAACCGTGGCATTGGCTTTGTTGACCGTTATTTGCCGACGGACATTTCTCAACGCGACCCAGGCAGCGCACGCGACGCCTTTGACAATTTTTCTGAACTTTTACGCCGTTTTCCTGAGAGCAAATACATTGCGGATGCCAGACAGCGTATGGTAGCCCTTAAAAATAATTTGGCCATGCATGAAGTCCATGTTGCTCGCTATTACATGAAAACAAGATGTTATGTTGCAGCTTTAGATCGAGCTACCACTGTTATCGACAAATACCAACGCACGCCCGCAGTGCCTTTAGCCTTGGAAATCATGCAGGAAGCTTATACAAAAATGGAAATGCATGATATGGCTAATGAAACGGCTAGCGTTTATCAGCTTAATTACCCAGACGGCCCACCAGCGGCGTCTGAACAATCCGGCACAACCGTTTCCCATAAAATATGGAACCTGATTGGTTTAGACCGATAAAACAGGCGGGTGGTTTAGTTTAAAAGACCGCCCTATACGCCTAAGCGACTATTCATACTGCATTAAAATAAAAAAGGGCTTAGTGAAAAAATCACATAAGCCCTAAGTCATGCAAAGTTAAACTGTGGTGCCTCGGGCCGGAGTCGAACCGGCACGGGGTTTCCCCCGAGGGATTTTAAGTCCCTTGCGTCTACCAATTTCGCCACCGAGGCAAGATATCTTAAACGATGAATTATACAATGTATTATAAAAAACACCAGTATTTTCTTCGCCCTTATACCTGCGTTTATTTATGTGCACAAACTACTTTTCTCAAACTACTGCCTAAGCCCGCCAAAATACATCGCATGCTATACAAGTCATCTGCTAAGTATGTTAAATACGTTTTTTTAATACTCCTGTTGTTAACAAAACCTGCGCTTTTTGCAAATGAAGTCCATCTAGGCGATTTTTCAACGAATCAAAATGCACTTGCAACTTGGCAAGAGCAAGCATTTAAAAATAAAACCCGATATGAATTGCTCAAACTAGATGGTATACAAGTTGTTAAAGCCACAAGCACAGGCACTGCTAGTGGCTTATTTAAAAAACAAACCATAGACTTAAGGGAAACACCTTATTTAAACTGGCGTTGGCGTATCGAAAACCGTTTAGCGGCGCTACAAGAACAATCTAAATCAGGTGATGATTACGTGGCGCGTGTGTATGTGATAAAAGATGGCGGACTAGCCTTTTGGCAAACTTTAGCGCTTAATTATGTTTGGGCCAGTAGCAGTGCGCGGGGGCAAGCTTGGCCTAATGCTTACGCTGGAAAAAACACGATGATGCTCGCCATCAGGTCTGCTTCCGATAATATCGGGACATGGTATGCCGAAAAACGCAATATTGCTGAAGACTTCAAACAACTAACAGGCCAAGAAATAGACACCATTGATGCCATCGCCATTATGACGGACACTGATAACAGCCACCTGAAAGCCCAAGCCTATTACGGCGATATTTTTTTTAGCAGTAAATAATTTAACAAGCTATTAAGCACCATTAGCCCAGCATAAGAAAGACAAACTCCAAAAATAATTCACACAGAAAACTACTGGGAACTTTTTTCAGGTAAAATTCACGGCTACAGTTTAGCTGTAGTCAACATCGACTTTTTTATTTGAAGGGGGGAAATCATGGAAACTTTTATAGTTGTCGCTTTAATAATTGTAGGCATTTGGTACTGGCGCAAAAAATCTTGCTCATTGCCATCTGCCCAAAATTGCGGCAAGCCTAGTCCACAACAAGCAAAAGCGGCAAGCAAGCCCGTGGGCGCCAAACAATCAGCAACACAAACACCAGCCACGGCTGGGGTTAAAATTCCTGAAGACTCTATGCTTAAACGGCATTTTCTTAGCCAAATACAGGCTGAAATTGAGTCACAGTTACCCATTAAACCTACTGAGGCTACTTTAAAACGCCATTATGAAACAGAAATAAAAGCACGGTTAGAGCGCTATTTATCGACTAACCAAGCTTAAATACGGCAAGACATTAAAGCTAATATCGCGAGCTGTGAATAAAGGGCTAGTTAGTGCTGGCCCATTATATTTAATAACCCCAGCCATCCCGCCTAGGAATGAGAATCCGTTTCTAAGCGTATGATTCGACCTTGGCCATCAAAATACACACCAACCCAATGCGATTGGCGACTTTTTTGTAGCTGATCCACTTCCACTGAATAAAATTTGCATAAATCTACATCACTATATGCCTTAAAAGAGGACATTAACTGTGTAGGCTTGCGTATCCGATTAAGCAAAACCCAGGACATCCACAACACCGCTAATACCAATAGCGTCGCCACATAAATTTGCAATAATTCCAATAAGCTTTTATCCCCTCCAAACCACCGCATTTCATCTGTCATTCTGCGCCCACCTAAAAACCAATCACCCAACGCAACTAGAGGAATTAATAAATAAGCCCACATCAACCAACACACGAATGACAATAAAAAACCGCCTACGCGCCGCCTTAGGCTTTGTAATTGTGGATAATTAATTAAGTATTCGTTCATTTTTGGCGCAACCCCCGATCAACTGTAACCCACACGGCGCGCTGCCCTCTTTTTTTTCCTATTGCTTTGGCTGTGCCATAAATGGTTGTACCAACATTCATTAACCAATAGACAATAGGATACCAAATCATCCAATAATAATAACGAGCTGCACCACCGCTACGAGACTCATAACGCGAATCTATCGCTAAACTGACAGCAAACTGGATTAAACAGGTCAAACTTAGCAACATACTGGTCCAACTTGGGCTTAAATCATGTAATGATTCATCGGTGGACTCGCTAAACAGCTCAACTACGCCTGCGGATAAATGCAACAGTATTAAAAATGCCCAAAAAATACTGATGCAAGATTCAACATAAAGTGGCCACATACTCCGGGCAGACCAGCAAAACAACTTTTTAAAATAACGCAAGAGCACTTCTGCCCCACCTTGCGACCAACGAACCCGTTGTTTCCAAAGCCCCCTTAAAGTTTCTGGCATCAATACCCAACACAATGCATTGGGCTCAAATAAAATAGACCATCCAGCTAATTGTAATTTCCAGCTAATATCAATATCTTCTGTAACCATATCATTACTCCAATAACCAACATCGTGCAAAGCTGATTTACGGAAAGCGGCGATAACACCTGATATGGTAAATACCCGCCCATAAGAACGTTGTGCGCGTTTAATCATGCCCACAATTGCCGAGAACTCACCCACTTGTATCCTGCCAAGCAATGTTGAGCGATTTCGGATACGGGGATTTCCAGTGACCGCCCCTATATTGGAATGCGAAATAAAATGCCGCACCATCCAGGCCACAGCTTCAGGCGCAAGCAAAGCATCACCATCGATACAAATCAAATATTCACTGTTAGCCAGCAAAGCGCCCGTCCTTAGACCCATTGCCTTCCCTTGGTTGGTTTTTAAGTCTAACACCCTGAGCTTGCCATACTGGCCACTCAGTTCTTGCAAAATTTCTAGCGTATTATCCGTACTGCCATCATTAATGGCGATAATCTCAAAATTGGGATATTTCTGCTGGCTTAAAATCCCTATCGTTTCACGTATATTTTCAGCTTCGTTATAACAGGGTATTAAAATTGAAACAGGAGGATAGTCGAGCAATAGCGGCAAATTGTCTTCATTACCGAGTTGACGCCACTCATATCTGAGGAAAAAGATTATGGCACCAAACATCCAGATATACGCCATGAATAATGGGTAATAATAAATAAATGCTTCTACCAAGTTATCCATAGGCCCAAAATGGCTGGTCAATTGCTGCCAACCATAAACCAAACCGGCTCCCCATCCAGTAAAGTCAAAACTCATGGCCACATGATTCTCTTACCTTAATTAAAGTGATAGTCGTAAGCTTGTTTCAGCCTATGGTATTTTGGCAACGCTAAAATGTTGTTGTAATTCACTTAAATTGGGCTGGTTTTCAAAAACATTATCTGGATAGTAACCTATATGGTGAACACCCAGGTGTTTTAATAAATCAACTTGGCCGATAAATGTGTCCATAGGTATTTTAAGATGCTTATCCCAATCCATAGCCTGTAATTCAAAAACGGATTTGTTTAAGCCTTCCGGCTGCTGACGAGCCATTTGCACCAGCTCTGTTAACCATTGTATCGGATTGTCAGCCTTTTCCATAAAAGGCATTGCTTCAATTGCCACATAATCATAATGCGCTAAAAAAGAGGGGTAAGACTGAGCATACCATTCTTCACTAAAAGGTTTTAATATGGGTAAGGTATAAATATTACGGGCGGTTTTTATATCTGGTCGATATTCCTTTACGTTAGCCGCCAAGGAGTCGGTAAAAGCATTAATAAACTCAGTTTTATGCTCAGCCCAAGCTAATCGCATCGCTCCTGTTTCATGTAATGACATAAATTTTTTCGGCAACCCCCATACTTTATAAGTATAGGCTAAGGCCATAGCCGAAACATCTTCAAAATCAGATAGAATCCCATCGTCATGAAATAAAATCCCATCAAAATTACAATATTTCGCTAAGTCCTCATAAATATCAGATATATATTGACGGGCTTGAGGCTGAAAAGGCGACAAGCGGGTATAGATATGACTGGCTGTTTGCGCCTTGCCATCTCGCCATTCCTGTACATACCAAGCTGCTGGCAAATGGTTCTGGTAAGCAAATATTGGCATCCAAGCATAAACTTTAACACGTGAAACAGTTTTTAATTGCCAGGCTACCCGACTAAACAAATCTTGCTTAACAGGCATGTGCCGGTTCGGAAAATATAACGCATCGGCATTACCATCACCATCAGGATCAGCATAAGCCTGAAGAAACACCGTATTAACCTGCATTGCAGATATTCGATCTAACAGAGCTTTGATGTTATGTTCAGTTTGTTCTGGATTGTTATCATAAAGATAATCCAAATCGACATGCACAACGCGTAACTTTTGATCAGAGCGCTGCTTTGTGACAATATTTATAAAACTCTGTAGATCTGGGTCTTCAACAATAATTAATCGGCGTAAAGCCGCCAAATCACTGAGTTTATTTTTACCATCCTGTAACCCCATGGTAATGGGCATACCTAATTTTTGGGCTGCCACTATAGCGGCTGAATTGTATTCACCATAAGGCCATACCATGACTCTCGGCTTAACACCAATATGCTGAAATATTGTTGCCGAACTGGCTTGCAAATCATCAAGAATACGCTTGCTATAATGATCATCAGCCTCATAAAACTTAGTGTCCCTATCATATAATCGGGTAACCACCGCCGCCTGAGTATTGCCTTGCGGATTGGCCATAATGCCATGATGCAAATCATAACTGTGTGAAGCTATTTCCACCCAACCGGACTCAACCATCTCCAAAGCTTGTGCCCAGGTTAAAAACGGCTTGTTGATGTCGGCGGGTATATTCTTAGCCTCCATCCAAGCTCCAACTAATGCAATGGTGGCTGGCAAGTGATATTTTTTTAGCAATGGGAATACACGGGTATAAACACTTTGGTAGCCATCATCAAAAGTTAACAAGACCGCTTGATCCGGCAATTTAACTATACCCGCCTGGGCATCCAAAACTTGCTGCACACTGATAAAATGGTAACCATTGCTGGACAGCCAATCCAGCTGCTCTTGTAAATGGTTAATACTGACATCTGTGCCATTAAGTGGTGTCCGTACCCCGTTAACCTCTACTATGTCATGATAGTTCAGTACAATAAATTCGGAATCCTTAAAATCAGCCCGCACAACATGCCAAGTAGCTATAGCCAGCAATGCCAAAAACAGGCTTAGCGACATCAAAGGGTTAATTACAGATTGATATTTTAGTTTTAGCATAACCAGTCAAATAGAAGTAAAAATCCAGAAAATCGCTTTATTAATAGTAGACCGTATACCAAAATAATAACGCTGTTTTCAAAAGTTTTAGGTGATTAATCATAGGCACAGCTAAACTTTGGCGCTATTTTAGCTTGTATTGCTTGAACCGAAATAATTTCTACTCCTTTGACTCCTCATTAAGTAAAATTATTAACCACTTGATTTTTATAATTATATGATTGCATTAATTTTTTCGTTCCAACTATAAAATGTTATGTAATCTACACCTTATCTTAGCTTTCAGTTAAAATGCTAGAATGACCTTTTAATATGGCCTTATTCCTGTCTAAGCTGACAAATTTTGTTGTTTTTTTAAATTAGACTAAGGTATAAGTTATCCTTCCCACCTATACAGTTAGGAACATATTTTAGGTTCACTTGGGAATGGCTGAATAATCATCAGCCTAGTTATCTTACCAATCATGATGGTAGAATCCATCGACAGGAAATTTTGATGAATGGCTTGAACGCAGAAATTTTGGGGTTAAAAAGTGTCGGTAACGTTTATCGTAATTTAAGCTACGACGACTTGTTTACCCATGAAAGCGACAACCACGAAGGCATTGTATCCAGTAATGGCACTATGATGGTCGATACCGGTAAATTTACTGGCCGGTCACCTAAAGACAAATATTTTGTCCAACAAACGCCTTCTAGCACCCATATTGCCTGGGGCAAAATTAACCAGCCGTTATCTCCCGCCATTTTTGACGAGCTTTATGCCGATGTCATTGAATATCTCTCAGGTAAAGACATTTACGTGACGGACGGCTTTACTGGTGCCAATCAGCATTCCCGTAAACCAGTGCGGTTTATAACTGAATTTGCGTGGCAATCCCATTTCGTCAAAAACATGTTTATCCGCCCTACAGATTCAGAACTTGAAAACTTTAGCCCAAGCTTTAAAGTTTACAATGCCAGTAACATGTCTAATAAAAAATGGCAGCAACAAGGCCTTAACTCCGAAGTTTTCTGTATTTTTAATGTCGAAAAAAACATTGCCATCATCGGCGGCACTTGGTATGGCGGGGAAATGAAAAAAGGCATTTTCACCATGATGAATTACTGGTTACCTATTGAAGGCGTACTCTCGATGCATTGTAGCGCCAATATTGGTAAAGCTGGTGATGTAGCACTATTTTTTGGCTTATCAGGCACCGGTAAAACAACCCTATCAACTGATGCAGCACGCAAACTTATTGGCGATGATGAACATGGTTGGAATGATGAAGGGGTTTTCAACTTTGAAGGTGGTTGCTACGCTAAATGTATAGGCCTCTCTTCTGAAAATGAACCTGAAATTTTTGCCGCCATCAAGCGCCATGCCTTACTTGAAAATGTCGTATACGATGAAGATGGTGTGGTTGATTATTTCGATAGCTCAAAAACCGAAAATACACGAGTCTCTTATCCTATTGAACATATAGACAATCATGAAGCAAGCCTACAAGGCGGACAACCTAAAAATATCATCTTTTTAAGCTGCGATGCTTTTGGGGTATTACCACCTATCTCCAAACTAACAAAAGAACAGGCCATGTATTATTTTTTGTCGGGTTACACCGCAAAAGTTGCTGGCACTGAACGCGGGATTGCAGAACCCCAAGCCACTTTTTCCGCATGTTTTGGTGAGGCTTTCCTACCCTTACACCCAACTGCATACGCTAAGATTCTGGGTGAGAAAATGGCCAAGCATCAGGTAAACGCGTACTTGGTTAACACAGGCTGGAGTGGCGGCGGCTATGGTGTAGGCAAACGTATGAGCATTAAAGCCACGCGCGCCTGTATTAATGCCATACTGGATGGCTCCATCAATAATGCTGAATTTGACACAATACGCTATTTTAATTTAAGCATTCCAAAAACCTTATCTGGCGTAGAAAGCGCTATCCTGAACCCGCGCGAAGCTTGGCAGGATAAAACAGAATTTGACGCCCTATCTGCGAAATTAGCCGGTATGTTTATTGAAAACTTTAACAAATACATCGTAGACAATGATAATTTTGACTTTACGAAGGCTGGGCCACATCTCTCATAAGGGATAGACTAAGCCATTCGAAAGGACATCTAGCCATCATTTCGGCGTACGCAACAGCATGTCTTTTTGCAACTCCCCAATTCAAAGTGAGCCTGAATCAATAGCGTTGGTATGATCTATACCAACCTTTTTGCCTTTTTACCGATAAGGTCTAACGAATTTATGCCTAACAATTTTGAAAGTCACGCCCGGTTGATTGGCGGCTTCTTGCTTTTAATGCTCGGTTTATGGATTTTACATAGTTTTTTAGCGTTACTGACATGGGCGGTGATACTGGCAATAACGACATGGCCGTTATACCAAAAGCTATTGATTTTTAACCAGGCTAAAACTAATCCCGCCTGGTTTGCTTTGGGGCTTACCCTACTGATTGCTATCATCATTTTAGCTCCTCTTGCGTATGGTATGATTCGCTTAGTGCATGAAGCACAGTCTATTGGGCAACTGCTGTCGCAAGCCCAACATTCAGGTATTCCCGCACCCGAATGGCTTAGCACCATCCCAATTATTGGCGATTGGGCAAAGCAAAGCTGGACGGACACCTTAGGCAGCGCCCAAGCAGCCAATGACTCCCTGCACTGGTTAGGTACCAGCACCGCAATAACTTATACCAAAGCGTTTGCCAGCCAGATTGTGCATCGTGTTTTAGGTTTATTTATCACTCTACTTGTACTGTTTTTTGTTTATCGGCATGGCACCAGCCTTAGCCAAAAAGTGCTAGCCGGCAGCCAAAGATTTTTTGGCGAAGTTGGCGTACGCTATACTACCCACGCAGCAGCCGCCATTAGAGCCACGGTAAATGGCTTGGTTTTGGTCAGTTTGGCGGAAGGTTTGTTACTGGGCATAGGCTATGCTCTGGCAGGCTTAAGCCAACCGGCCATATTAGGTGCCATTACTGGAATATTTGCCATTATTCCATTTGCCGCCAAACTTATCCTAGCTGCCTGTTCCGCTGTGTTAATTGCCCAAGGCCATCATTGGGTAGGATTTGCACTATTAATTTCGGGTATTGCTATCGTGCTGATCGCTGATAATTATGTGCGCCCAGCTTTAATCGGCGGCGCAGTGCAATTACCCTTTATTTGGACATTGCTCGGGATTTTTGGGGGTCTAGAAAACTTTGGTCTAATTGGCTTGTTCCTTGGCCCAACTTTGATGGCTGTATTAATGTCAATCTGGCGCGATTGGACCGAGGAACTGCCAAAGGAACCTGTCCACCCAGAAATATAAGGTTATTACCTAAAATAGCCAAAAACACCGGAACAGATTGTATAAAATAAATCGTTAGGGATGTATAATTGTTGCTTAAATAGTAGTCAGACACAGTAGTCTCAAAATCATCTACTAGACTAAAAAAAATCAACAAAAACCTAGATATGGGGTGTTAGCTCAGTTGGTAGAGCAGTGGACTCTTAATCCATGGGTCCAGGGTTCGAGTCCCTGACGCCCCACCATTTCAATCAAAAGATTAAGCAAACATAAAGTATGATGTTACTTGTTTTAAGCCAATTTTGAGTTTTTGTTTGGTTTTAAATTTTACCTCACTAGCGCCTAGCATTTTAATTTATCCACAATGTAACAAGCAGATCTCACTAACAATATAAAAGTTATGGCCATCCTGTTAGTATTATTAATATGGCGCTTTAAACAAAGCCTCAAACTGCTGAATAGGTACTGGCCTACCAAAATGGTAACCCTGAAAATAATGGCAGCCAAGCTCAGCTAATAAATCGCGTTGTGCTTGTTTTTCTACACCTTCCGCTAAAACTTCTAACCCCATACTATTGGCCAAAGCAATAATCATTTTTGCTATGGCAACATCATTGGCATCAACCAAAATGTCCCGGACAAAACTCCTATCTATTTTTAATTGATCTAACGGCAACCTTTTTAAATGGTAGAGTGAGGAATAACCTGTTCCGAAATCATCTAATGAAAATGCTAAACCTTTTAATTTAAGGGCCGTCATTTTAGCGATAATATCTTCTGTATCAGAAACCAGTAAACTTTCAGTCAACTCCAGTTTTAACCTTTCTGGGTTAACACCAAAACGCATGATGGCGCTGGACACTTTGTCAACAAAATCGGCCTGGCGAAACTGACGCACACTGACATTAACAGCAATCGTTAATTGTGACATTTCTGGCTGCTCAGCCCATTTAGCCAATTGCTCACAGACGCTTTCCAACACCCACATCCCTAATGGTAAAATTAAACCCGTTTCTTCTGCTAAGGGAATAAATTCTGTAGGTGTCATTAAGCCTAACCTTGGATGCCGCCAACGTATTAAAGCCTCAACTCCTGTAATCCGGTCTTCGATATCAACTTGGATTTGATAGAACAGTTCCAATTGCTTTTCTATATAACCACGAAATAGGTCTTTCTCCAGGTTTGCCCTGGCCGTAACAGCTGCTTGCATAGTAGTGTTAAAAAACCTTAAGGTATTTCGTCCTGCAGCCTTAGCTTGATACATAGCTATATCAGACTGTTTTAAGAGTAAATCAACGCTATCTTGGCTATCACCAAATAAAGTTACACCAATACTGGGTGAGCTATGATGGACATGGCCAGACAAGATATAAGGCTGATTTAATGCCGCTAGGATTTTTTCACTTACAGCTTCTGTCTGCATAGCCGCCTCAGTAGCTTCATAATTGAGATTATCCAACAACACGACAAACTCATCACCACCAAAGCGGGCCACCGTGTCAGATTCCCGTACACAAGAAGATAACCTACTGGCTACATTTTGTAATAACATATCCCCCATATCGTGTCCGAGTGTGTCATTTAATGTCTTAAAATTATCTAGGTCAATAAACATAAGCGCGCCACGGACGCCATTGCGGATAGTACTCATCAAAGTCTGTTGCAAACGGTCTCGTAACAAGCGCCTATTGGGTAATTTTGTGAGTGGATCATAAAATGCCAACAGCTTGATCTCATCTTCAGCTGCTTTCCGGTCGCTAATATCAATATGTGTAGCAACGTAATGCGTCACCAACGCATGACTATCTTTTACCGCCGTTATTGTTAACCATTTAGGATAAATCTCACCATTTTTACGGCGATCCCAAATTTCTCCCTGCCAAACGCCGGTTGTATTAATACTATGCCACATCGCGGCATAAAAACTCTCGTCATGCCGCCCTGAGTTTAATCCGTTTAATGGTTTTCCTACCACTTCTTCGGGGCTATAGCCAGTGCAATCACAAAAAGTTTTATTAACCCGCAATATCACGGTATTAGCATCTGTAATCGCCATGGCTTCTTGTGATTCAAAAGCTGTTGCCGCTATACGGAATTCAGTTTCCGCTAATTTACGCTCCGTGATGTCTATGGCAGAACCGATGTAGCCTGATAAGTTTGCATTTTTATCATAAAGTGGCACGCCATGGTCAAGAATCCAACGCCAGTCACCTGTTGTGCGTTGCATTCTATATTCTGTAATGATCGGGTTGCCAATACTAATATTTTTACTATGCCCGGCAAAAAAATGCGCCCTATCGTCCGGATGAACCACATTTTCCCATGCTTTGTACGAAATTTCCTGCATTCCCAGCATACCCGTAAAATTCAGCCATGTTTGGTTGACAAACGTCGGGTTACCAGCGATATCAGTAATCCAAATCATGGCCGGTGAAGCATTAGCCATTAGCCGAAAACGTTCTTCGCTGGCTTGCAAGGCTGCCTGCGCCTGCTTTTCTTGAGTAACATCGCGTAAAGAACTAGCAAAATAACGACCTTTTTCTGTCTTGATTAAGCTGAGATTGATGGAAACATCTATTCTAGAGCCATCTTTCCGTAGCGCTTCTAATGGCCTTCCCAAACGAATCTCACTTTTACGAGGTAAGTCTGCAAACTGTTTTCTAAACTCTGGATGAGCTTGCCTTATGCCCTCAGGCACTAACGTTTCAATTGACCTGCCAATCAGTTCATCCGCTTTATATCCCAATAGACGCTCTGCTTCTTGATTGACCATGTGAATAATGCCTTGTTCGTTACAAATCAGCATGGTGTCTGGGGTTGCATCAAAGATCGCATGCATATAAGCCTCACTAGCCCTTAAAGCCTCTGGACTAGGTAATTGCAGCAGTTTTGGGATAAGTGGCCACACTAATATTGCCGTAATAATTGAAATAACTGAGGTAGCTAGTTTAAGCACGCCTTCTAGCCAGTAATTGGGATGCCAAATTGTCCAAATCGCCATTAAATGGGTACTACCACATAAAATGATAAAAATGCCAAATAACACCAATACCCAGCTATAAGCTAAATCGGTGCGCTTTTTTACAAAATACCACAAGGCAAAGGGAATTGAATAATATGCGATTGCTATAATACTATCACTTAAAACATGTAGCCATAAAATCGATGGCAACCACAGATAGCATGAGCCATGAGGCATAAAGCCAACAGGATCGGGCCATAAATCATAAAACCATGCGCGCATTTTTTACCCCCAAATGCCGCAAATTTTAATGACTTCCAAAAGCTCGATGGAAATTCTAAAAATACAGCGGCTTACCCAATTAAGCACACGACAAAATAAAACGTTTTAACGAATAGCCCAAAATATTACTATAGATAATGGCTTTTCAATTTAAAGTTTAGCAACTAACCACAAACTTTTTTGCAAAAAAACGATTGTATATATTCCTTAGACATCCAGGTCTATAAGTGTTGATATAAAACTAAGTGCACAGGTTAAGATACCTTACTATTATTTTGATGTTTATTGACTAAACGGGCTTCCACAATAAATTGTTCTAAAGTAATAGGAAAACCGATAGCATAACCTTGTGCAAAATTAACACCCACCTCGGATAGCTTTTGAACAATTTGGTCATTTTCAGCAAACTCTGCAATAGTCTGCATTTTCATAAGTTGACCAATACGATTAATTGACTCAACCATAAATAAATCAATTTGATCATCTAAAATGTCCCTTACAAATACCCCATCAATTTTTAAATAGTCAACGGGTAAATTTTTTAAATAGCCAAAAGAGCTCATGCCAGAGCCAAAATCATCTAACGCAAATAAACAGCCTAATCGCTTCATTGCACGTATAAAGCCCTGGGCTGCAACAAAATTTGTCACTGCAGCAGTTTCAGTAATCTCAAAGCAAATTTTATTGGCCACACTGATATTACTGCTAATCAGCTTAGATGCATAATCAAAAAAACGCGCATCGACCAAACTCGTACCCGATAAATTCACTGACACTTGCGGTACGCTAGCATATTTAATTAGCTCGGTAACCAAACGCTTTAGCACCCATTGGTCTATATTCAACATTAGGCCATAACGTTCAGCAGATGGTAAAAAAGCACCAGGCGGTACAATGTCGCCTTGCTCATCAATCAATCTTAATAACACTTCCCAATGTTCGGCATTGTTATCACCATTTAAATTTTTGATTTTCTGAAAATAAAGCTGCAAGCGGTTATCGTCAATGGCGTGGTTGATACGGCTAACCCAATGCATTTGGCGGCGTTTACCTTGTAAATCTGCATCATCGGGTGAATGGACTTGTATCCGGTTACGTCCAGCCTCTTTTGCTGCATAACAGGCAGCATCAGCGTCACTGAGTAAACTGGCAAGATCTTTGGTTTCATTGGTCATTGGAACGACACCAATGCTGGCACCAATTTTAAACAGCTTGCCATCGCAACTAAAACGAAAATCTTGCGCCAACTCGGTAAGCTTAACAGCAATTTTTTCAGCCTGCTCTAAACTGCTATTCTCTAATAAAACGGCAAACTCATCACCACCCATCCTAGCCAAGGTATCCCGGTGCCGAAGATTACCGCCAAATATACTAGCAACTTGCCTAAGCAACTCATCACCGGCATGGTGACCACAGGTGTCATTGACGATCTTGAACTGATCCAAATCAAGATAAAGCATGGCATGGTGGCGATTAAAACTACTGGCACTGTCCAAGGCTTGTTGTGCCCTGCGCTCAAATTCAGTACGGTTAACCAGACCAGTAAGAGGGTCATGCTGGGCTTGCCAGATCATTTGTTGCAATAAAACCCGTTTATTGGTGACGTCATTAAAAGACAGTACGGATCCCAAGGCCTTACCCATCTTATCGATTAACGGTGCCAAACTAAATTCGATGCTAAATTCCAGTTCATCTTTATTTTTTAGCAAGGCATTATCAAGCAAAGCCAAACCTTGATTGGAATTATCTAGTTGCCCTAAAAGTTGCTCATCTAAGCTATAGTGGCTTTTTTCTTCATAAATTTTAAACACATCCGTCAAATTTTTGCCGATAGCTGTAGCCAAATTATAACCCGTCAACCGTTCAGCGACTGGATTCATATATTTAATGAATCGTCCGGAATCAACTGTTATAACTGCATCACTAATTGACTCTAAAGTGACTAGCGCCCGCAACTGTTCTTCTGCAAGTTTGTTTTCGGCCTCTTTACGCTTACTGATATCATTGATTACCCCGCAAAATGACCGGTGGCTACCACCAGTCACCTCGTTAACGGTTAATTCAATCGGAAAAAAAGAACCCTCTTTATGCCGCCCTTCCAACTCGCGGATATTACCTATAATATTTTTTTGGCCAGTACGGAGATAGCGTTTGACATAATTATGATGCTCATTGGCATGATGGGCTGGCATCAAAACGGTTACCGATTGCCCTAACAGCTCTTCATTATCATAACCAAACATACGCGCCGCAGCGTTATTAATCCTTTGGATAATGCCTTGGTGATTAATTAAAATAATACCGACCATCACTGAATCAACTAAAGCACTTAATTGGCTTCGGCTTAAACTGACTTGTGCATGCGCGACAGCCAAATCAGTGAACTCAGGAAACCATAACACCGCCCCAGCGGTCTGTAAGTTGGCCGACTGATATGGCTTTACAATAAACCGATAATGCCGCCCGGCATATTCTAAGGATTCATAATAAGAGTTACCGGTTTCTATCACCTTCTGCAGAATGGCTTTAAGATCACGAATTTCAACTTTCCATGAAACCGTAGAGATAATATCTCCGTTGCGGATACTATTTTTCTCAATTAACTGTTCAATTGCTGGGACATAACGGGTAATACGTAAATTTTTATCGATTACCAGTAATGGGTATTCAGTACTATTAACTATGTTTTGTAAATCTGTTAAGGTAATTTCCAATTCCCTTGATTTTACCTCCATTTCATCATTGACCGTCAGCAATTCCTCATTCGTCGATTGCAGCTCTTCGTTAGAGGTTTGTAGCTCTTCATTTGTGGACTGCAATTCTTCATTAGCCGATTGCAGTTCCTCAGTAATTGATTGTAATTCCTCATTCGACGTTTCCAATTCCTGTATAACGTTTTGCAAATGCTCTTGCGTAGTCCTAAGCTCAAGTTCTAACTCTTCAGCATGCTCTTGGTTACTGAAAGCGCCATCTGGTACTTGATTTTGTTTATGGGTTTGCCCATTAAGTTCGGCGATCTCAAATAAAACCAATAACACTTCACCGATTTCTAGATCCTTACCCATGGGTAAAGAACGTACTGTTAAACGAATTTCTCGGGACTGGCCTAACACTTCGACAACATGCTTCACCCCGTAGAGGGTTTGCCGTTCGCGGCGATATTTATAGATTAATGCCCGCGCCTCTGAGCGCAGTTCGGAACGTAGCAGACCAAACAGATTTTGCGCAACAGGCCCTGTCCGCATCATGATATAGGGTTCAATATTACCCAAAATATAGACTACTTCATCTTGCTGGCTAATAGCAATCCCAGCAGGGGCATATTCTTCAACAACAAATTGCTGAACTCTACGCTCTAATGATAAAGGTTGTTTGGCTATTGGCATAGTCCGGTCGGCAAGCATACGCCCAGACATTTCCAAACCTTTTAAGGCTCGATATGGGGCGTTAAAATTAGGCTGTTTCCGGAAAATACGCGCATCACGATTGACATTCGCAAACAAATCTTTATGGGTTTCAATCGATTCTGAATGCCCTAAAAATAACAAACCATCATTATTTAATGAATAATTGAATAAGTTAAGCACCCGTTTTTGCAAAACATTAGTAAAGTATATTAATAAGTTACGGCAACTAACTAAATCTATGCGTGAAAATGGCGGATCCTGCACTAGGTTATGGACAGAAAAAACAATGTTATTACGCAAGGCTTTTGTGGCAATTAAATAATCACCATCACGGTCAAAATAGCGCTCCCGCCAAGTTTCATCCAATGCCTCACAAGCGCTATACAAATACGACCCTTGCCTACCTATTGCAATCGCCCGGCCATCTATATCTGATGCAAAAATCTTGTAGCGTATAGGACCGCCGTGCTTTCTAATTGCTTCTTCTAATAAAATAGCAAGTGAATAAGTTTCTTCTCCAGTTGCGCAACCTGGATTCCAAATTCTGATCTCCCGACTTGTACTAATCGATTCAACCAACTCATAAAAAACGTCTTCAAGCGCAATAAACGCCTTCCGATCACGAAAAAACTCAGTGACCGAAATAAGCACTTCATGGGCAAATTTACTGGCTTCATCTGACTTTTGAGCTAATATTTCTTCATACGCAGGAATAGTACTAACACCGACTACTTGCATACGGCGTTCTAAACGCCGCATTACCGTAGAGGTTTTATAACCCGACAAATCCAAACCAGTTTGGTCATAAACTGCACGTACCACACCGATCAATTCACTTTGTTCACCATCGGTCGGTATAGTCTCATACAGCCCACCCGTCACATACGCTTCTAAAACAGCGCCCATTTCCTCGGGCGGCACCACATAATCAACGCGATGATCTTGTAACGCTGCGTTTAGCATACCCGTAAACTTAGCTGAATCAGGATCTTGGACTATAGCCAAGCCTCCTTCAGACTTAATTTCCCTAAGTCCTTTAGAACCATCCCCCCCAGTACCAGACAGGATAATCCCTATGGCTTTATCGCCTAACTCCTTAGCTAAGGATATCAACAACCTGTCAACACTGGGTTTTGGAGCAACTAAATATTCTGGTGGTAGTAAGCTCAGCTTACCTTTCTTATAAATGACATCGGTATTAGGCGGAATAACATAGATATGGCCTATTTCAGGAATTTGACCATCATGTAATTCACATATGGCCAATGATGTAGTTCGCCTTAACAACTCCGTTAAAATGCTATTATGGCTAGGTGAAAGATGTTGGGCAATTATAAAACTGAGTGGCCATTCAGGCTTTAAACAGGCGACAAGTTTTTGTAATGCTTCAAGGCCACCAGCAGATGAGCCTATGCCGATTATGTAATGTTTTTCCATGCTTTGCACCTGGGTTTAGCATTAAGGCCTGTAGCCACTTATGATTCTGTTCCTTAAATACCTTAATACTTGCTTAATTTAGTTTAGCATGAATATTTATTTCTGCTTATATTCATAGCCTTAAAACAGGAATTAACACAAAAACTTAGCAAAATGCAATGTAAAGCCTGGCTTAGCCTTTGCAACACAAAAAGTAGATAAAGATAGTGCTTATAAACAAGCGCGTAACACTTTATAAAGCAGGAATAGATATTTAGAGGCTAAAAAATGTCATATTAATGTAGTAAAACAGACAATTTAACCATTTTGTAAGCCTTAACATGTCGCAATGTTAACTAACATTATTTATGGGTTAAGACTAACTTTCATTATCCATAGATTTGTAAGCTTTCTAAAAGCATAGCCCAATCAAGGTCTAACCTAGCCAAAGACCTGTCATATCACACTCCCAAGAAGAAATTGCAGGCAAAAAAAAGCGTCCTCGCCGAGAACGTAGGACGCTGAAAAATGCCTAACCAGGAGCAAAAATCGGGAAAATTAGTTAAGCAATTTAATTTAAGCAAATTAGATGCCAAATATTATTGAACATAAATTTCTTTGCCCCATTAACTTGGAACCCAACTTTTTTTAGCTCAGCTTTCTTCCCGGAATAATTTTTAACTTTGGTGGATATAAACCAACCAATCAACCACTCGCCTTATAATTTAAATACAACCTTTTGAATTATATGTATATTATTTATGGCACAGCATATGCTTTATACGGATTGCAAGCCTATTTACAGACTTAGTCATTTATAGATGCGCTCTACACAAAATAGCTAATAGCGCGTAATTATGGCTGCACATACCCATTACTATGTCATAAAGAGAGAACGTTATGAAAAATAATATCATTAATAAAATGGCGGCTTATACAGCCCTGATTTTAATTTCTGCCTTACCTTATTCACTTGAAAGCTATGCAGAAACAGAAAAGAAAACCGAATCCACCACTAAATCAACTGGCCTAGCAAAACCATCCCTTAGCACTAAACAAAAAATATTAGCCGAGAAAAGCCAACAAATTGTAGAGGAAGCAAGAGAATCAATTGCTGCTACTCAACAAGCATTACTGGCTTTAGATAATAAAGAGGTAACCAAGGCAACCACACTGTTAAAAAGCGTTACTAAAACATTGGATGATATATTGATCAAAAATCCACAGCTAGCGTTGATCACAGCGGATGTTTCTGTGGCTGTTTTTGAGTTTATCGGCGATGAAAGCCAATTAAAAAATCAAATTAAACAAGCAGATGATTTACTTGATTCTGGAATGCTACAAGAGGCAAGACAAATCCTTGACAATTTATCAAGCGAGCTGAAAATCACCACTATCAGTATTCCTTTAAGCACTTATCCTAATGCCATCAAGCAAGCTGTTGCCGATATTGATTTGGGAAAAACCGATGCTGCAGCCCAGATCTTGGACGACATCCTAAGTACTTTAGTTGAAGTGACAGAAATTATCCCTATCCCCATTTTGAAAGCCGAAAGCCTATTAACCGAAGCCTCAATAGTAGAACATAAGGAGGACATGGCCAAAGACATTACTCAGATAGAGGTCTTAAAATTGACCGATGCCGCTAAACAACAATTAAAAATTGCCGAATTGTTAGGCTACGGTGGTAAGCCAGATTACCAACTGCTTTATTCTGCAATTAATGACATTAAGGAAGCCGTTCATACCAGCAAATCAAAGGCAACATGGGAAAAAATCAAACTCTCTTTAGCTGATTTAAAAAATAAAATTAGCCAACCTAAGTAATCAGCCCCAAGTTTTGTAGAATCCTTAAACAGTTCAATCAAATAAATCTGTATGTAACATATCAGTTAAGCAGAAAAATCTAAGCACAAGCCACAGCCCTATGGGCAAGACCGAAAATTAATCCCAACAAATATATCAAGCTAAAAACTGAGCTATGAATCTTTATCATTCAAACGACCTCTCCCATCACATTTTGCCAAATTCTGCGACCATGGTCGGCGTTTGTATTATGGTTATTAGTATTGTAAAAGGGATGCATCCTGGATTAGCCAGTTTTTTGATTGATAAAGCGCTAGCCATAGATAGTATTTTGTTTATGGTTAGCGCCCTTATTTCCTTTTTATCCATCCGCTTGCACAAAGCGGCATTAAAGTTAGAACGATGGGCTGAAATTATTTTCTTGTTAGGCTTAGCATCAATGACTTTAATTACCGTTATATTTTCTTTTAAAATTGCCTGAACAATCTTTCAAGCAACTTTGTTTTCTTGCCAAACTTGGGTAAATAAGCCTCGGTTTTCATTAATCCAATCCTTAAACGATTTTGGATCCCGGCCTAAAATACAACGCACATGCGGCGTAAGCTTAAACAAATGGTCATGCTCAGTTTCCCACTTAAAGTATTTCATAAAATATTCCGGTGCATCACTCCCCCATAATTGGGTAAAGACAGGTTTTATAGCCTGGTAAAAATGCGTTTCATCACCATCATAAAAGACTTGAGTACCTAAAACGTCACTGAAAATTTCAGCCACTTCGCTGATTTTACATAAATCCTGACCGGTTAAATCAATCAAAGTACCTTTATAACCTGTGCTCTCATGAAGTAATAACTCCGCACTAACTTCGGCCACATCAACATGATCTATCCAAGCTAAACGCTTGTCATAAGCAATACGTATAGTCTTTTCTTGAAACAACGGGGGCGAAAACATACGAATAAAATCATCCATATAATAGCCTGCAACATTAACAAATGTCACCGGCAAACGGCTACCTTCATAACGTTCTTTTGCTACCAAATGTTGCATAGCAGGATAGTATTTATACGCTTTTAGTTCTTCTGGAATTAACGAAAAACAAGCCCCAGGCGGCATACCCAGTATACGGATGATATGTTTTACCGTACCCGCTAACCGGCAAGCTTCAGTCATGTTGTCAACCAAGTCATCTTCTTGAAAGACATCAGGCGAAATTTGAAATATCCCTTCCATTCCAACAACGGCTGCGGACAACGATTCCAAGTCAAAAAAATCCGCATACACAGCTTCCGCGTACGGAAACATTGCGGACAAAATCGGTAAGTTTTCCTTTTTATGAGTGGCTACCCGTAATTTAACATCCGGTGCCTTATTATGAATATAAGCGGTAACCACGCTGCCTATATGATCTTTCGCGCCAAAGACAAGTACTGACTTTAACTTACTCTGTTGTTTTAAATTATTCATTCAACATACCTTCTTGTCATAACCCACGTCCCATTTGCAATAGCATGGTAAAAAGACATGCTATTGCAATGTTATGTTGTCCTATTTTCCTATAATGACATTAGTCTATAGGTAGCAACTACGTGTTTTTATGCTCAAGCAACAAGCCTAGGCTTGTTGCCAGAACGTGTCTAATGCTCCCTATTTAGTATATTTTGCGTATATATAAGGCACCATTACAGCTAATTGGCCATCCATTTGTTTAATTTCAAAATAACGTTCTACGCCTTGGATAACTTCTTCCAATGATTGGTCTAGCGCAAACACCTTTTGGAAAAAATCGCCAATTTCTTCTTTAGAGTTAAACTTAAACGGAACATCAAACACCTCAACATCTGTTTTAGTCGCTTGGGCAAAGCGGCCAATATTTATCATTCTTGATTTTGAGGCAAATAAGGCCTGATGGCCAGTGACGGTAATGTTATCCACTACTTCATCAAAATAGCGTTGGATACTTGAGTCATCAGAGAAATCACCCACGCAGAACACACCACCTTTTTTAAGTTTGCTCAGCGCTGATTTAGTGATTCCAATTTGGTCTTCCATGTGGTGCCAACCACCTAATGAAACCGCTTTATCACAAGATTCATTTTCGACGGCTTCAATATTAGTGATATAAGTGATGTGCTCATAAAAACCACATTTCTTGCTGTTAATTTCTAAGGTTTTAGGGGCAATATCTTGCGCATACAGCACACCTTCAACATTTTGCCTAGCAATTTGTTCTGTTAAAAACCCAGTGCCAGCTGATATTTCAAGCACAGTATCACTACCTTTAACGTCAATATTTTCAATTAACCAATCACCATCTTTTCTGGCTTTAGGATATTTCGCAATCGCATGCTCATACGACATCGCAATCACATTAAAACGGGTTTCATCGACATTCGTTTGCATATTATTCTCCTGATTACATTTTTATTAACAGATGTTTTTATTCCGCCCTAACCATTGGGCATTGTGTTTTTGCTCATTTCTTTACCACTGTCAGCGTACCTATAACGGTTGCTGATTATTTACTGGCTTGCTTGCTAATTTAAAACTTGACCTTCTTGCCCTATATCTAAAGCTATAGCCTTAAACTACTTGACCTTTCCTACCATCTTCCACAAAGTAAATATCGGCATCGTTCTGCTCATCAATAATTGCCGGGTTTTGAAAACCGTAAACCACCAATTCTTGGTCTCCCGCTTCTAGGCCATGAGCTATGCCAGGTGGCACATTAATCACAGAATGCGCTCTAAGCGGATAACGTTGCCCATCAACCAAGGCAAAACCATTGCCACTGATCACCAGAATCAAGGCATGGCTTTGCTCATGGACATGTGGCGGCAAAACCTTACCGGGTTCTAACACGACATATTCACAGCCCACACCGGTAAAGCCAGAACCATCTAGTATGCGGAACATTTTGAAACCCTCTAAACAGATCTCTGGACTTTCTTCAATTTGACGAACCGCCCAAAACGCCGCTTTTTTTTGACTAGAAACCAATGGCATGGGCTTGCCCTCCAGGAAATGACTTAAGACGAGTTGCTAATAGGACTAGTTTTTCCTCACTTAAACGTCCCACACAAGCCCTAACACCATCATCCCGGCGACTATTGAAAATACTCAATGGCAGCACTGTTACTCCTACGTAGAGCAGCTCCTTCAAGAGTTCTAGGCCGGTATAACCTGGGTAACCAAAACATAAATAAAAACCATCCTTATGCTCTTGGCCATTGTTTTCATAAATGAAATAAAAACCGTTTTCCTTTAAGATTTGACGTAAAAAATTCGCACGCCGGCTATAAACCGATAAAGATTGATCCAAATTTATTTTGCCATCATTGATTGCGTCCAATACTTCCGCTATCCCATATTGGGAACTGTGTGGCGCCCCTGCGGTAAAGTTAAAAATAAAAGAACCACAAGCCTTACCCACTTGGCGCGTACCAAAGGCGGGCTCTAATCGAGGTGATTCGTGATTCAACAAGGCTTTGGAAACAACCAAAAAACCTATGCGCTCACCCGCATAACTCAGCATTTTAGAAGCACTTAAAATTAGAAAATATTGCTCTGTAAATTGGGCAATGCTAGGAAAACGCGTATTTCCTATGGCTGAGCCTGAATCTTGCATACCCAGGTAAGTTAGATCTTCAATCGGAATCACTGAATAATGCTCACATAATTTAGCAATTCCTTTTAGCTCCGCCTCATCCAATACCGTCCAAGTTGGATTATTAGGGCTTGCCCAACAAATCGCGGCCACATCACCTTTATCAAAACACGCTTTAATCGCTAGTATCAATTTTTCACCATGGATACCATCCATCTCTATGGTGTCGACTTCCAAGCCCAGAAATTTAGCTTGGCTAATGATTGGCGGGTAAGTTGGTGATAAGTAAACAATGCGCCGAGCATTTTTAGCTAATTTTGTCGCCACAGCTTGGGCAACAAATAGGGCTTGCGTACCGCCACAAGTGACAAAAACATTTTCGTCCTCGCAGGGTATAGCCAATCGTTGCTCAACAAATAAAGCCATCGCACGACGCAATGGCGGAGCCCCAGCACAAGGTGCATATTGATGCGGCTTATCGCCCTGTACTAAGGTAGCCGCATGCTTGGTCAAGCAAATTTCTGACGGGGTTAAGCCTGGTATGCCAAAATCCAAGCGGATATAATTTATGTTGAGCATTTGTTCTAGCTGGTCAATAGCTGACCAAAACCCTTCTATGTTAAAACTACCCTGTGGATTAGTTATGGTAGCCAAAATTTCTTCCACACTATCCTGCTTATAACTTGGAAAAATGCTAGTTTTAGATTGCGTTGCTAATGTCATCGTATTTCCTCTCCTGTTGGGTTAAACGTAACCCAACAAATTACAGTCGCCAAATAAACGCCGTTTTAGGCTTGAGTGGATCAGTCCGGTTTATCAGTCATTTTCATTTTCATAGCGGTTATGGCGGCCCAATTGATTTCCAATAGCCTTATCCGTTTTAGAATTGGGTATAACCGGTAAGCTTGCACCTTCAATTTCAAATTCATATTGCGTATGGTTTATTGCACCCGTAAATAATTGGGCTAAAGGTAAATCTGGGACAGCACCATAAGTTTGTTGGTCAGAATGAAAGACAATATCAATCAGTAATAAAGCTTGCTCGCTTGCATTTGCCTGTAGCGGGCAAAAATTTAACAGCCGCTCAAACTTAGCGTTGCCTAAACGGTCAGTAACTAACACATTAGGTAAACCTCCAAGCGGCAAAGCGGAGAGGCCATTACCACCTAACACCGCCCATATGGTGTATAGCCTGTTAGGTAAAAACTTTTTCAAGCTAATGTTTATTACAGCCGTATTTAAAGTTGGGCATTTAATGACGGCAATACCCTGAGCCTTTGCCCAATCTGCTAAGGTAATGTCGGGGGATGACCCTGCCAAACTAGGTTCGGCCATCGGCGACTGTAGTATAGGTTTTAAAGCGGCACGTTGACTGCCAGCAGGATCGATATTAACCTCGACATTATTCAGCAACCGGTTAACTTTTTCAGGCGGCACTTGCTCTGGGCTTAGCCCAATAGCGGCTAAAAAGTCAGGGTCTACATAAGACGCCAATAATGTTTCTGGTGGGCTGTCTAAGCTTAATGGGATCGGTTGCTCTCCAGCAAAATTATACGCTGCAATATTAGTGAAACCAGCACGCCCTAATGGTGGCCCAAAATCGGTGAGGGCTTGCCCTAAAAAGCGATTGGTCCCGGTGACCACCCTGCCTTTGAGTGTGCGTGATAGGGCAGGTTCGGCCCAGGCATTAACCGATAACAGCATGCCAGACAAAGTTAAGGACAAAACGGTACTAACGAATGTTTTCATAAACTTCAGCTTCCTTAGATTGTATCCAACTTTTAGACGGTGAGTTTGGGGAAAATAGGATTTATCTAGCCTTCCCCGCTAGCCCCTATAGCACAGGCTATAGGGGCTAGAATAAGCTAGCTATAAAACTTACCCGTCGTCCCTGTCGTTAATTTTACGGTCATTGAGGTTATCGTAATGGCTGCGCTTACGGCCTTCAAAGTCACTTTCTTGAATAACCTTGGTACGGCCTTCTACCAGTGTCAAAAGTTTATTGGCAGGTATAGCATCAAACCATTGTGTATAACCATTAGGCCAACGCACTTCAAGATTTGCTATTTTCTCGTTTTTTAAACCGAAATGGATAATCCGGCTAGATGCGCTATAAGTAGAAGCTCCACCGACGATAGTACGGACTTGTTTTTTACCGCTACGGGTAGTTAACGTCACTTTGGCACCGACAGCATTTAAATTGGTTTTGGGTGCAGCTCCAATTAAACGTAGTTCCAGCCAGTTATTGTCTGTGCCCAAGTTTTTAAAGAACTTTGCAGTGCCTTTTCCCGGAATTATGGTTTTGCCAAAGGGGAAAATTTCTTCAAACTGGGCGACATTTTGTAAAAACAAATCCATTTGTCCATCTTTATTAAAATCCGCAATCGCTAAACCACGGGCATCCAAATAATTACCATCGTCACCAAAATTGGCCATATTTGCAGAGAAAATTTGATTGTCAAAAGTCCCATCGCCATTATTAATATGTAAGCCTCCAGGACCTGCACCTTCGCGTTCACGTCCTATGACACCTACCGGAGCCAAGTTCATGGCATCATAAATATCTACCCAGCCATCATTGTTAAAATCAGCAAACGCACAACCCCATGAAAACTTCTCTTGTTCGGAGTTAATGGCTTGTTTGCCAACATCGGTAAATGTGCCATCCCCATTGTTACGGAATAAAGTTGGCCGTGGATTGTCCCAAGTGCTAGGCGGTGGCACCACTAATGGCGGTAAAGCTGGGTCGCGGGTAATGCGCAAATCGCTAATATTAGTGCTAAAAATATCAAATAAGCCGTCATTATTATAGTCACCTACAGTTATCCCCATCCAGGCACCATAGGCATTAAGGTCACCTGATTGCTCAGTCACCCTAGTAAATTTACCCTTGCCATCGTTGCGGAAGACATCAATTGGCCCGCGTTCATAGGCCAAAAATAAATCCATATCGACATCGTTATCGTAGTCCATCCAGACTATAGCCCAGGTGTTGTATCCCGCTACCACGTTAGCTTCAGCGGTCACATCAGTGAAGGTCAAGTTGCCATTGTTGCGATATAAGTGGCTAGATGCAAAAGGAATAATATCGCGGCCTGCATCGGCTGGATTAAAGTCAAAATCCACCCAACGCCCAACCATAATGTCCAAATCGCCATCGTTATCATAATCTGCCATGGCAACACTGCTGGTAACACCATTTTCTGAAATACCCGCTTGCGCCGAAATTTCCCTAAACGTTCCGTCACGGTTATTGATATACAGTTTATCTGGGCCATCTTGTGAGTCTAGGCCATCTCCAATAGTGGTGCCATTGGCAACATAAAGGTCATCAAAACCATCATTATTCAAATCGCCAACGGCAACCCCCAAGCCTTGGCCTAGGTCGGCCACGCCAGCTGCTGCTGCCACATCAGTAAAACTACCGTCAGCATTGCTGCGGTACAAGCCATTGGGTTTGCCCTTTCCATTCATGACATAAATATCTAAATGGCTATCATTGTTATAGTCTATAAAACCCACCCCAGGCATAAATGAAAAACCTTCAGTCTGAAATGCCGGCTTTAATTTTGCAGCGATGTTTTCAAATTGCAGTTGTTTACGGGGTTGCTTCTCTTTTGCGGCAAGATTATTCGATCCTGCCATTAATCCTAAAAACGATAAAACCACAACCGCTGTGCTACTTGGCTTCATAACATATTTCCTCTTTTAATTAATAATGTATGGCAATGCTTAGCAACTCACTTCTATTATTTTTATAACACTGTTAACTATTTAAAATGCCCAACGAACTGTCATTTATTAGCTCCCTAAGCCCTTCTAAAATACGCTCAGGTGCCGAATAACGAGGATGACTACGCATTAAAGAGGCTGTTGAATAAAGTAAATCCATTTCTTCAATAGTCGATTCAAGCCTTGGATGTTGGGCAAAAATCAACTTATCCGGTTTAACACGACCGACTTTAATTGCTTGTTCCACCCTACGCTCACATCTGCAGTCATTGTCTTGGTTAATTACGCCGCAATAAGCTTTGGTAAAGCTTTCTAGCTGGTTGCGGGCACGCGAAAGCCGCTGCCGATAAACTTGTTCATCAACATCAGCAATCTCAGCAGCTAAGCGGCTGGATAGGTTGAACACCTCACCTAAGATATAGGCTATGCGCTGCTCCCGGCTTAAACATGTGAGCATGGCAAGGCTACAGCCCAGCTTTACTTCTTGTACTAGTTCCTGCTCAGTTTCCGATGATTCGCTTAAACCATGGGCTAAATCCTGCCCAAACATATCAAAATCAAGACCTAACTCCTCTACCCTTGATTTCCGTCGATCTAGGATATGATTGACGGTAATGCGGTAGGCCCAGGTTCGGAGTGATGCATCTCCCCTAAACGAATCCAACTTAATCATGATTTTAATGAGCACTTCTTGGGTAACATCTTCAGCATCCGTTGGGCAAGTCACCATACGTAAAGCGATACCATAAATACCGTCTTTTAACGCCCTAACCAGTTGATCCAACGCATTTTTATCGCCAGTACGTACTGCTTGAACTAAGACCAGCAATCTTGCGCTTTCTTTTTCCGGATAAAGTTGGGACATAGTTAGCACTCCTTTAATAAAATAAATTCATGCCTTTATACACTCGCATTTTTAAAATTTCATTGCTAAGTTAAACAATTACAGCGGGCATTCGATTTCTAGCTGGGCTTTCAATACCGAAAGCTCATGCCTTAGTGCTTGTACGCTTCTATTAAAGTCTTCATTTGACATCCCGCCTGATTGAAATTGCGTAAAAATATATTCCGAAGCGCCGCCTCGTTGGACTACCCGTGATGCGGCAAGCACTTCGACCTCTGGGGCTGGGATCATCCAAAAATCCACGACACCAGTATTATTGTCCGCATCAATCCTTAAGCCAATTTCACCTGCATCCGTTTTTACAAACCAGCGGCCTTGCTCTTCGCGCACTGCCTTAGCAAAGCCTATAGCCCATCGTGGCAAGTTTTGAGGATCTGCTACAAAATCAAAAACTTTTTGTGGCGTTGTCTCTATAGAAATTGTTTGTGTGTCTGAATTGATCATGCTGTGTTTTCCTATTTGATTAAATTCAATAGTTAGACGATTTACCTAATAGGCTTGTGACGAAAAAATATAATTTTTTTTACACATCAAATAAGACTTAAAAAACAATAGAAGAAAATGTGGACAGACAACCAGAATTTGGCAGTTTTTCTAAGGTAAACTGGAATACACACCTTTGGTTTTGCTAGTTAAGTCAGTACTGATAAAAGTGAGTTGGAAATGATAAAGCAGCAAACTGGCATATCACAATTTAGTGATTACACTTAAATCCCAAGCCACTTAAACTTATGCTTTCCTATGCCGCCAGAAAACAAACACTTAACTGTTGAGCATTGCGCTCAACTATTTTCTCAGCTGTACCGTTTAGAATCAGCTGGCTTACCCGCTTTTCAGGCCTTTACTGTGTTATTACAGGCAAAAACACCAGTACATAAAACCTTAATGATTATGCAACAAAAGCTTAAAATGGGTTACCCCATCGCTGAAGCAGGTTTTAAAGCCGGTGTATTCAACAACTCTGAAAAAGCCTTAATTCAGGCTGCTGAAGCCAGCGGCCAATTGACTGCCGTTTATGCCAGGCTGGCCGAGAATTACACAAGGCGTAGCCGCCACTTAAAACAAATTAAGGCACGCTTGTACTTTCCAGCCTTAATGTTAAGCCTCTCAATATTACTAGGGCCATTGCCCGCATTAGCCGCTGCCGAAATTAGCACATTGCAATATCTCGTACTTAGTTTAGGACGGCTGCTAAGCATTTCTGCAGGTGTATTGTTACTGTTTAAACTCCCCAGCTTGCTTAATTACCTTGGGCTAAACACCGTTTGGCACCGCTTACAATTACGCATACCAGGCTTAACCCAGTGGTTAGTTAAACGGGAAATTAACCGCTGTTTTTCGATGTTGGCGATGTTATTGCAAAGTGGCTTGGCCTTTTCCGATGCCTTCCCAAATGCCGTTGCGACTATACAAAATAGTTGCCTAAGGGCGCGCTTTAAACCCGCACTTTCTGTGTTAGGCACTGGCATCAGCGTGGCAGATACGTTAGCAAAAGTTGAAATTCTAAGCCCTACTTTGTTGCAGATAGCCCATACTAGCGAACAAAGCGGTAGATTAGGCCCAGGACTTGATCACTATACGCAACTGGAAGCAGAAAATATAAAACAAAATGATGATGCTTTAGCGCAATGGTTTCCGCGCTTGGTGTATGTCGGAGTCGTTCTGTGGATGGCTTATACTTTGTTAGGGAGTCCAATAGGGACTCTATTGCCAGCAGACTTATAACGGGCCCTTCAATGTAATACAAGGTAATAAACGTTACTATCAAGATAATTAAGCACGTTAAACACCGACAAATTCAAAACAAAACTTGCAAATTAAATCCTCCATAACCAACTATACGGAAAAGCTTTAAAGCATCTACACCCCTTGCACCGCAACAATACCGGCATTTAATCTTTTCCGAATTTATATACTTTTATAATCACCTATAACTATTCGTCAACAAAATAACTTAGCTGTTAACTTATGGTAACAATTACCTGTCAATTTCAGCTTTGCGTTAAAACTAAACTTGTTGCAAGGCGATGACGGAAACTAGGGGTCTGTGTTTTGGAATAATTTCACTGGATAGGCTAGATATCCGGATTACCCGCATAAACAACTACTAACTCATCAATTTGGACTTTTATATCCAAAAAACTATCACTGAGCGCGTTGTTTTACCTAGAACCAAACCGCTGCTTGCAAGACGACGTATCAGACTAAACCACTTACAAACTAGGCCAACATCGCACACGGTCGAAAAGCTTAAGCTACCATCCCTATACTCTGCAGGCCTTGATGCCATTTTTATGCAACCGTACCACTGGCTATCAACGCTGGTGCGGTGGCACTAGTGTTTTATACCTTGCGCCTTATTTCCCATACTACTGAGATAAAAATTAGCATAAGTTAAAACTTTATAAGACTGTTTTTATAACACTTGATTTAAGTAATACTGAGCGGGTATATCTAGCTCAGGTTAGCTTGGCTTTAGTTGTCGGCAGCATACACGGCTTAAAAGAGCTACTGCCGAAACTGAAAAATGACGTGATTATTTTTCGACCACCCTATAAATAACATAAACAAAAAATGCCACCGTTAAAATATAAATCCCTGCTGAAATCATTTAAAAAAACCTCACTGTGACAAAAAAGCTATCTGGCCATAAATTGTACCTTTTTATTAACGAAACGCTATTAAATTTGCATTTAAATCACTTTAAAATGTATTTAATACCTTTAAAGAGTAAGTTAATAGACACCTATTTACAGATTTTTGCGTAAAATGGATTAATTGTTAGTTTACGACACCAAATCCATAGATTATAAAGTGTATTTATCTGTACACTTACCCGCATCGAAACTTTATTAGGAGCTACTAATGGACAGTTATCATAAAAGCAAAAAAGTCAGGCGTATCGCTTCTGTAATTTATTTATTGATACTGGCTTTTATCATGACAGGAACTTATTTTTCCCAGCAACAGAAAGCTAAAGCTTTAGCTGAAAAAACCCAGCAAACCGTTGAGGGCTATAAAGACTAACATAAAAAAGCCAGCTTGCTACGGCTGTAACAAGCTGGCCACTGATCTTCCACTCTGTTTTAAGATGTATTGAATTAGTCTTCTTCGCCATCAAATTCATTATTGAAATGATGTCCATGCCCTTCTTTACCGGCATTTTCATAGCGCTCTTTACTGAAGGTAAATAAGCTCGTCAAATTGCCTATCGCAGGCTGGTTAATTGGCAAATAACGATGCTTGCCTTGGATAGGGTTCGGTAAATTATCACGGCTACGCGCAGATAGTGGTTTTAACTGCCAGTTATATTCGATAAACTTCAAAATTGAGGCATGATCATGATAAACGTGATCTACATGACCTTTTTTAGCAAATGGCGACACCACTAACAGCGGAATACGTGGGCCATCACCAAAAAAATCCAGGTTTTGGATAGCACCTGTATCAAAATAACCGCCACCTTCATCTGTTGTAACGATAATAGCCGTAGTTGCCCAGAGTTCTGGCTTAGCTTGCACCGCTTTAATCAAATCATTAATAAACAATTCATAACGTACGGGGGCTGAATAACCGGGGTGGCCACTGACCAAATTTTTTGGCACCACATACGAGACTGCTGGCAAGGTTTCATTTTGAACATCGGCTAAAAATGTTTCCATGCCTTTTAAGTGCGCACGTAAGCTTGGTGTGTTAACCACGTTAAATGAGGCATTAATCGGATCACCAATGCTGTTATAAACCACTGTGCGGGTAGTCGAAAAGGTCTGCGCATTAACCAATTGGGTACGCGTTGGTTCAGGAACAGCTGTCGGCACTTGGGAATCCACTAAAGTCCGCACCAAGGGATACAACTCATCATTTACCACATCGCCATCATCACGACCTGCGGTATACCAACGCCAACTAACATCACTGGCAGATAAGGCTTCACCAATCGTAGGAACGGCTTGTGGCGGAAATACAAAGCGATCTGCCCCCAAAGCTTTTAGGCTACCATCAACGTTATAGGGTACATCGTAATTATTGACTAGATAAAATGCGTTTTTAGCACAATTACTGCCCCGTTTTTTATATTTAAGTAGCTCTAAGATTGGCTTTACGCCGGGTTGGCTAGGGTCTGAACAATTAACATATGAGCCACCCGAAAAACCATCTTGGCTGTAAAAATTTTCTGTCCCAGTTTGCCGATTTGGGTTCTCGATTTGGTTTAGCGGTGGTGTGGCTAATTGCCCAGCATTGGTAAATACGGCTACATCAGCCGTGGCAATAGCAAAAAAATTTGCCCCAGTGCCGCCCATAATGGATTGATGATAATTATCGCTGATGGCGTAGTCGCGTGCTAATTGGTTAAAAATAGGCGCATCGCCTTGCGACATATTAAAAAATCCCATCAATTCACTACCTTGCTGAGGGTCACTAGGCGTTGGGCCAGTAGCACCGTTATCCCCGCCTGCGCCTGTTGTTGTCGCTACCCAAGTAAACAAGCTATGGTTACGGTTATTACCGCCGGTTTGCTGCCACATTTGAAAAAACCGGTGTACAGGGTCGCCTGTAGATGAGTTTTCAGAACCATAGGGTACAAATTTGGTAATCTGAAACGAACCATTCGCTAAATCGGCAGGGAAACGTAGATCAGGGTTGCCTTCTAAAAACTGGAACGTTTGAGGATCTAATATGCCAATTTGTAAGGGTTGGGGCAATGTGGTATAGGCTTCACCACGAGTTGGCCTTGGGTTATATTGGTCAGTTAAATTTTTTGCCTGACGCTGTAAACTCAGATCAAAATTTGGCCCAGGGCTACCATCCGCTTGGATAATACCTTGCGAGAGTAAATTACGTACGCTTTGGCCTTTCGGTGCTTGATAAGCGCCAAACAAAGTATCAAATGAAACGTTTTCACCAACTACAACAATAACATGCTTAATCGGTGTGATGGCTTCGCCAGCGAATACTTGGCCACTAGTAAGGGCCGTACTAGCCGCTAAGACGGCAAAAAGAAGTGGGTGTTTACCTGTCATTGGAATCATGCTCATATCGGGTGGATAAGAAAATTGCCGTTTCGATTATTAAACTCTTCTATAATCCCCTAAAGCATGCCATTATTTTATTACCCGCCTATGACAAAAGCTTTAAATCCCCCCTTTAGTTTGTTAAAGGTGTTCACACCCGTACTATAAACCACAATGCATACCAACGACCGGGACTTAAGCCCAGAGGCCTAGAAAACAATACTCCTGGGACAGCTCAACTTTACCACTGCTTTTGCTGGCACCCCCCTCATCCTTAGATGATTAAATCATTATTTCGATTATCAAGAACTTCTGTAAAAAGCGCTTGGTAAGCCTTTAACATTTTGTCTAAGGTAAAGGTTTGTTCAATTTTATTTCGGTTAAATTCCCCCATTTGCTTACGTAATACCGCATCCTCTGCCAATTGCTTAAGCCTTTCTACAAACACCGCTACATCCCCCAAAGTACATAAAAAGCCGCCTTTACCGTCATCAATCAACTCGGGTAGCGATGAGCCATTGGTAGCTACAACTGGAACCCCGCAAGCCATGGCTTCTGCAGCTGCCAAACCAAATCCTTCCCTAACCGTAGGAAATAATAAGACATCCATAGCATTGTAAATATCTGGCATTTGCGCATAAGGTATGGAACCAATACACTGTAACTTAGTATTATCAAAAAATTTATTTTTCCCTCTAAGGCCACTAGTGTAAAAAACGCTGATATTGTTCGGCAATTTTTCAACAATTGAAGCCAACCAATGGATACCCTTTCTACGCGTCAAATTACCGCAATAAAGCACTTTGATTTGCTTATCGTTAATCCTGTGATTGGGTTTTGGATAAAATCGGTGTTGATCTATGCCATTGTAAATTACTCTAACAGGTTGCTCTAAAGCTAATTCCCTACTGGCTAATTCAGCCGTGTACTGACTAACAGCAGTTATTACAGACGCTTTTTTTACGCCTAGTCTGGTTATCCATTTTAAATCGGTTTGATAGTGAATATTTTGTAGGGGGCTGCTATAGCCTTGCATAAAGCGATCAAGCACATAATTATGCAGGGTTAATACCAAAGGGACTCTTGCCCGTTTATGGAACAACCCATAATCCATCGCAGTATGAATTAAATCCGCTTTGGCTAACCGGCCAACACCAAATAAAACGGGAGGAACCAATGTTAAATAAGGATTATAGGGAACCACATAGTAATTTTTAAGCCCTTGCTCAAGGTTTTTATGGACTACATAAGCACCATTCCCTGTTGCCATAGGGCTAATAACTTTCAAGTTTTGTTTACCTTCACAACAGTGAACATGCTTTTAAGTTTTCTATAGAAAATATAGCAAGGCCAAAATAACGTATTGAGCATCACTATATTTTTGTTCTTTATATTTTTTCGATGTACTGCTCGCTCTTCAGTAAACCGCCGCATTAGCGATGGCCAATCCGTTTGAGAGCTAATACCTGAATCACGCATGACTGATAATGTTTCTTTGATGACTTTCGCTTTACAACCCAGGTTATAAGCTCTTAGAAAATGATCATAATCCATACAAATTTTGTATTGTGTATCTAACTTACCAATTTCATGAAAGAAACTCAGTCGACAAATAGCCCCTTGATGCGCTATCCCATTTCTAAAATTAAACCAAAAGCTAAATCCTCTAGAAGACTTTTTGCATAAATTTTTCCCAAATAGAATATCAAAGGCAAAAATATCATGTTCACAGTCTATGTGCTGCATTGCAGCTGCTAAACATTGTTCATTAACAAAATAATCATCGGCATGAATAAACACAACAAACTCCCCAGTCGCTGCGCCTATACCTTTGTTCATTGCTTCGGCAATACCGTTATCTGGCTCACTTACCCAGTAGCTTATCGATTCCGCATAACGTTTAATAATGTTTACCGAGTTATCGGTAGAACCGCCATCGATAATAATATATTCAATCGCGCCATAATTTTGACTGATAACACTCTGTATTGTTTGTTCAAGATATTTTTCACCATTAAATACCACGGTGATCACGGAAACCACGGCTTTGTGATTCAAGTTTGCGGACATCCAGCCTTAACCTTAGCAGCGGGTTTTTGAATTATCCCTTCCACCACCTGCCAAACCTGGTTAACCGAAATTTCGGCGATACAAGGCACCGGCAAAGCTGCATCCCTAGGGTAAATACATTGCCAATTACAACCATAACAAGACATAGCCTGGTTTACTACGCGCATATGTTCCATTTTAAGTTCGGTATCATAGGGAACAAAGCGTCCAAAATGCCCACCACCCGCAATACATACTGTATCCGTGCCCACCGCAGCACCGATATGTGCGGCGCCGGTATCATTACTGACCAACAACTGGGCATGGGCAATAATATTTGCCAGCTCATCAAGTTCAGTTTTACCCACAAGGCATAATGCCGCAGGAAAGCAACTTTTTCTTAACGCCACACCTACTTCAATATCCGCATGGCCACCACAAATCACAAGCTGCCAACCGGTTTGCTTAATAATCTTGAATGCAAGCTCTGAGAAGTTAGTTACTGACCATTGCTTCCCTTGCCAACTCGCGCCAGGAAATAAAACAAAATAAGGCTTATCTGGCAAAACAGTTGAGGATTCATGCTTTATTTTTAATACGGGTTGCTGGAAAGCATTACCACCACCTAAAGCCGAAATAAAATCGGCATTTCGCTTAAGCTCGGTTTGAAATACCGAAGTATTGCGTATCAATTGGTTATACCAAGTATCAGTCATCTTTTTAAGCCAAGGATGAAGATTTGAGCGATCACCTTGCCAGCCAATTTTTTGTTTGGCTTTACTTGCCCGTATTAAAGCATCGCCGCACAATAGCTCGCGGGAATACACGGGGTTTATGGAAACGTCAAAGCCTTGTGCACCCAACCATCGCAATACTTTAAAACGATATATCAAATTTCGGTGTAATTGGCTGTAATGGATAGGAAAAACCTGATCAAAAAGGCCAGCTTGCTGAGCTAAAATAACCCAGCTCTGGTTAGCGGCCAGAGTAATGTCCCAATGTTCAGCCGGGTATAGCTCGCGTAATGCCACAGCAGCAGGCTGCCACAAAATAAAGTCACCAATTGCGTCCATACGCACTAGCAATAATCGCTTACGTTGCTTTTCTTGGCTTTTATGCCAAACAAAACAAGTTGCAAATGCATCAAAAAAGATAATAAACAAACCATAAAGGATAATGCTGCAACGTCCTAGCATCGACTGATAAAATTGCTCTTTATTCAGCATGCTTATCATGCATTAATTTGCCATGGTCAATCATTGTTAGCGAGCCTAAGCGCCATTTTATTATTGGGCTGATGACGGCCGATAATTTCATAGCCCATAACAAGGCAATGCCACTATGCTGTAGCTTTCGGTCTGTAAGGATATGTATACCGTTTTTACTATAAAACTTTAACCCCAGTTTTTCCGCTAACTTAGCTAATGTTTTGAATTGAAAAAAGGCGATATGTTGGCCTTCATCAAAGGCGTAATACCACCAATCGGGTGCTGGTGGTATTTCGCCTGAATACAGTTGCGTGCTAAAAATAAATGTCCTACAACCTGACTTTTCTAAAACATCCTTAACAAAACTTACCGGATCGTGCACATGCTCTATAACTTCAAATCCGGTTACCGCCTGAAAACGCTGCTTTGCTGTATCGGCTTCAAAACCGCTGGCTAGTAAATTTTGGCAAAACTTATCATCCCAAAAAAAATTGAAGCCATTATCACGCATAAGCCGTGTTAATAAACCATAGCCCCCCGCATAATCAAGAAAAGCAGCATCATTCGGGTAATAGCAATACAACAAAATCGCCAATTTTTTTGCTAAAGCAAGATTGCGGCTAACCAAACCAGTATCTGTTTTTGCAATCGCGGCGCTATATGCCTCATCTAACCAATAGGGTCGCTCTGATCGAACAAAACCGCAGGTTTTGCAATGATAGTAACTTACCTCATATTTTTGTAAGACAGTGGCTGTAAATGCTTTACTCAACTCACCAAAACAAATAGGGCAATCTTTCATCCCATTAATTTACCCATAAGATGCTTAATACGCTTAACCACTTGCACCAGCAATGAACCACCGAACATTTTTTTGCTGGTAAACCTGTCTGCATCTACACAAGCAATAATCGTTTCAGGGTGTTGGAGTGGAAAAACTAGGGGTTTAGTTGCCATATTGGCATATTCATTTACCGTTTTGGTATGAGTCGCTTCTAAGCCAAAACCAATATTGGATATAAGATTGCTATTCGGGATTATCGACAACATGTCATGCGCCCAGATGGCAAACGTCCATTGATAATCCCATGTATCAATTTGGCCTGAATACACACCGTCAAAAGCTTGCTGCCAATGGCCTAGCTCTGCACTTAAAGAAACCTTATTATCTAACCATCCACTAGCCTGTAAATCAGGCCAAGCAATGACATTTTTGTCGTAATGCCGCCATGCCCTGCGCCATGAAGCCCAACCCCAAATGTGATTATAATTGGACAAATAGTAACTAGATTCGCCACGCATTTTACCCATTTGAAAATTGTCACCACTAATCATGGCAATACGCTCATCATCACGATAATAAGCTAATAACTCTTCGCAAAACCTAAAAAAACTAGGCTCCGGCAAGCAATCATCTTCAAGAATTATCACTTCCGGCACTTGTTCAAAAATCCAGTCTAATCCGCTAGACACACGCTCCTTACAACCCATATTGGTGTCTGCAAAATTGGTCTGCACTTCACAAGGCCAGTTGATTTGCCCGATTATCGCTCTCGTAGCTAAGCACTTTTCAGCTTCTCCAAGCCTGTCTAAACGTGGACCATCAGCCACCACCAATAATTTTGGCGGCTTAGCTTTAGCAATCTCAGCAAAAACCTGCGCTGTGGTATCTGGGCGGTTAAAAATAATAAACGCCACAGGCGTTTTAAGTTGCCAATCAGACATTCAACACCTTTTTAAAATAAGAAATCGTTTCTTTGAGACCCTCTTCCAAGCTTACTTTGGGTTCCCAGGCCAATTTTTCCTTGGCCAACGTGATAACCGGTTGACGCTGTTTCGGATCATCTTGTGGCAAAGCTTTAAAGTGTAACTGTGATTTTGATCGGGTTAAATGCAACACCTGTTCAGCTAGTTCAAGCATGGTAAACTCAACCGGATTACCTAAATTAATTGGCCCGACAAGATCAGCCGGTGCTTGCATAAATCGTATAAAAGCATCCACCATATCTTCAACATAACAAAAACTTCTAGTCTGCTGGCCGCTACCATAAATGGTAATATCCTCGCCTTTTAGTGCTTGGACAATAAAATTGCTGACCACCCGTCCATCATTCGGATGCATCCGCGGGCCATAGGTGTTAAATATTCTCGCGACCTTAATGTCAACGTGGTGTTGACGATGATAGTCAAAAAACAAAGTTTCTGCGCATCGCTTACCTTCATCATAACAACTACGCAAACCAATAGGGTTAACCCGCCCCCAATATTCTTCAGGTTGCGGATGTATTTCAGGATCGCCATAAACTTCACTGGTTGAAGCTTGAAAAATCCGTGCTTTAGTACGCTTTGCCAAGCCCAGCATATTTATTGCACCGTGTACACTGGTTTTTGTTGTTTGTACAGGATCAAATTGATAATGCACAGGACTTGCAGGGCAGGCAAGGTTATAAATTTGATCCACTTCTACATACAATGGAAAAGTCACATCATGACGCATCAACTCAAAATATGGTTGGTTCAAAAGATGGGCAATATTAGCCTTGGCACCGGTAAAAAAATGATCGACACAAATTAAGTCATCACCTTCCTTCAATAACCGCTCACATAAATGTGAGCCTATAAAGCCAGCCCCTCCAGTGATTAAAATACGCTTTTTCATGATTTATCTTTGTTATTGTATAGACTAATTTAATATTGCATTTTCAAAGACCCTATTCAAAGAAACCCTAAATTAGTTGGATTTAACTCAGGGCTTGACAAATTCACTATGAATACAACCTATCGCCGCTCTTGAAAACTTATCGAAAGACTTATTCAGGGCTTTCTTGACTATCGTGCTTTAATATTGCAACTATGTTTTGATAAGCAAATATCTCACACAATAGTGGATTATAATTTTTTATAGGGATCAAACTATTCGGTAATAATCTATAAAAACTATAGTTTGGTAACATGTCCCAAAAATCTTTAAAGAAAACTCGGCTTATAACATTCATTTCATTAAATTCAAAATGAATCATATAAACCTTATTATCATTTATAAATTGAGTAAAACCTTTTAATACTTCTAACTCATGTCCTTCCGTATCAATTTTTAATAAAATAACCTCATCTATTTTATAGAGTTTTACAAACTCATCTAAAGTGACAACTTGAATATCATGTTTTATTGCTTTCTCTCCATGAATTGCCTCAATAACATCTTGATAAACTGACGCATGTTCTGATCCGTCTTGATTGGCATAATCATAAAGGCTTAAAGTCCCTGGCATACCGCCAACCCCTAAGTTCAAACTTGTAATGTTTAATCCCTCAATATTTTTACTCAGCTTTTTAAAAGTTACTGGATGTGGTTCAAATGAATAAATATCAATATTTTTGTTAATACGCCTCAAACTTTTAGAAAAATCACCTTTATTTGCCCCCACATCAAGCACGACACCCTTCTTATAATGCGATAGATACTTTTTTAAATAAAATAACTCGCCACTTATAATGTCAGAATTATAATTTAATACGCCTAAACCTCTTAAACTTAATTGATAGATAGAGAGTTTTATTAAAAAAATAAAAAAAAATTTCTAGCAAATATAATTCTATAAAAACTATATAAAAAACTCATTATCTCAATTCCTTTTTTAAGAAAACAAATGGATTTATTGTATTAGCTTTCATTATAAATATTTTTCTGGTTTGTTTTAAAAAAATATCAAAAAATAACGCTGCTGCCATCTGGGCAAAAAGCGTAGCTAAGGCTACCCCTATTAAACCATACCTTGGGATAAGTAATAAAATTAATACTATATTAATAATTGCTCCGATAAATGCTCTATAAAATGCAATTTTTTGTAATGACTCGTTCACCAACCAGCTGCTACTTGCCACACCCATTGATACAAACACCCCTGTCCATATATGCACAATTAATATAGGGCTTGCTTCCCTATAGGCATCGCCAAACAAAAGCACTATCAGCCATTCACTAAATGTGCTCACTAAAACTGCTAGCAAAATTGCTATCCAAACTAAAAAAGTAAATAGCTTTTGTAATCGTTGATAATAAAGCGATTCACTAAATTGTTTCGCTTCAACTATAGCTGGAAATAAAGAAGCCGTAATTAATGTGGGTATGAAATACCAAACCTCACTTAGACGCACAGCCGATGAATAAATACCGGCTTCATAATCACCTAATATGGCTTTTATCATAACTTGATCTATTCTCATATATATGATGATAACTAGGCTTGCTAAAATTAGTGGCCAGGAATCATTGAGTAATTTTTTGGCAATCGCCTTATCAAATTTTGTATAAAAACTTACCTTAACTTTTGAGCGATATACGATGAATAAACTCAACGCTAATGTCACTTGGTCACAAAAACTGACAATAACAAAATAAAGTAAATCCCTTTCTGTCAAAACTAAATAAATTTTAACCAACGATGAAATAGTCAACTGAATGAATTTACAAATAGAAACAAATTTAACCAGAACTTGGGATTGAAAATAAAAATCCACCACTTCAAAGCTTTGAAATATAAAGCCTGCAGCAATTATAATAATATATAATGCAGTTAAGCTGTCATTATTTGATATTAGTAATGATAATATAATCAATCCTAAAACGGACACGCCACCCAGTATTTTTAACCAAAATGCCGTCCCTAAATAAACATCCCGAAGTTCAGGCCAATTAACCAAATCCCTTATAATAATACTATCTAGGCCTAATTTAGCTATGCCTGAAAATATCGAGGTATAAGCTAACACATAACTGAACATGCCAAATCCAGCTGGCCCTAAATACCGCGCCACCCATATACCAACCAATAATCCAGCGACTAATCTTAGAACCTGCTCGCCAAGCATCCATGAGGTATTAAGAAAATATTTAACCACATTTTCATTACTTTTAAATTTTTTTATTGTTGTTAACACAGCAATTTTCTTGAGTAGGTAAGGAATCCACTTTTTTTAAAAAAATCGGGCTTTAATTACGTTAAAAGCTAGAAATAACTTAAGACTCTCGTCATTTATAGGGATAAATCATCATTCAAAAAGTAATATTGCAAAGCAATTTTTGCCGTTTGCAATCTAATACTATGTCTATCACCTATTAAATTGAGTTTACGCCAGACGCAGTCTCCCCCTTTCTGAGCCCACGCCACATATACGGTACCAACCGGCTTTTCTTTGCTCCCACCACCTGGGCCTGCAATACCTGTTACTGCTAAACTAAAGTCAACTTCACTTTTGATGATGGCGCCTAATGCCATTTCTTGCGCAATTTCCGCACTCACTGCACCATAGCTTTCTAAGGTGTTTAACTTTACGTCTAACATTTGTATTTTTGCCGTATTGCTGTAAGTTATAAAGCCACGATCGAACCATGCCGAACACCCAGCTATTTCTGTGATGCCCTGTGCGATCAATCCACCCGTGCATGACTCTGCCACGGCGATTTTTGCACCTAAGGCAGCCAGTTTTCGCCCTAATCCACCCGCTAATTCTATTAATTCTGCATCCATAGTCTTTCTTATTCGCGGCAATTCGTTAGTTTCGATAAAATACTAATATGAGTATAGATGATAATTCAAAACAGCCACACACCCCGATGATGCAGCAATATTTGCGTATTAAGGCTGGCCACCCTAATACCTTGCTGTTTTACCGTATGGGTGATTTTTATGAACTTTTTTTTGATGACGCCAAAAAAGCTTCACAGTTACTGGATATTACGTTAACCAGCCGTGGCCAGTCCGCTGGCGAACCTATCGCAATGGCTGGAATTCCATACCATGCTGCGGAAAATTACCTTGCCCGTTTATTACGCCTAGGTGAATCGGTGGCCATCTGTGAACAAATTGGTGACCCCGCATCCAGCAAAGGCCCGGTTGAACGTAAAGTGGTACGCCTAGTAACACCAGGCACAGTCACCGACGAAGCTTTGTTGGAAGACCGTAAAGATAACTTATTAAGCGCTGTTTGCCATGTCGGTAATCAATTTGGTATTGCCAGCCTCGATTTAACTAGCGGTCGCTTTGTGTTACAGCAAATACAAACCGCCGATGCACTCATTGCTGAACTCGCCCGTATTAATCCTGCCGAATTGTTAGTCAGCGACGATTGGCCACTAGCCGCCCAAATAAAACAACGCCAAGGTTTATGCAAAAGACCGCCTTGGCATTTTGAACCAGAAAGTGCGCGCCTATTGGTGCTAAAGCAATTTAAAACACAAGATTTAAACGGCTTTGGTTGCGCGCATTTAACAGCGGCAATTGCCGCTGCAGGTGCAGTTTTACAATATGTTAGCGACACTCAACAAGGTTTACTACCCCATATCCAGGGCATCCGCGTAGAAAACAGTGAGGATTGCATAGCCTTAGATGCTGCCAGCCGGCGCAATCTGGAATTAGACTACCACCCGAGCGGGTCTTTGCAATACACCTTGTTTGGCGTGCTGGACAAAACCATAACAGCAATGGGTAGCCGACATTTAAGACGCTGGTTGCATCGGCCATTACGTGACCCTGTTGTGTTAAAGCAGCGATATGCGTGTATTGATAGTTTACTCAGCCAATCTTTATACGAAAAGGTACAACTTAGTTTGCGTCATGTTGGCGATATTGAACGCATCAGTTCGCGCATCGCCTTAAAAACTGCACGCCCGCGTGACCTACTTGTCATGCGTCAAACTATGGCAGAACTCCCCAGATTACAAGCGCTATTAGCGGACTCAGACTCTACTCAACTTCAGCAACTCAGCCAACGCATCGGCGAACATCCACAATTACTTGTATTGCTAGAAAAAGCGATTGTTAATAACCCGCCTGTACTCATTCGTGATGGTGGGGTAATTGCCCCCGGCTATCATAGTGAACTTGATGCACTACGCCATTTAAGCCAAAATGCCGATCAATTTTTAATTGATATGGAAAACCGTGAAAAAGCCGCGACCGGTATCAGCCAATTAAAAGTGAATTACAATCGGGTGCACGGTTATTTCATTGAAATTTCACGCTTACATGCCGATAAAATTCCGGCACATTATGCACGGAAACAAACTTTAAAAGGTGTAGAACGCTATATAACTGAAGAATTAAAATCCTTTGAGGAAAAAGTGCTCAGTGCCAGAGAAAAATCATTGGCTTTTGAAAAAGCCCTCTATGAGCAACTCCTAACCACTTTAGGTGAATCGATAGTTAGCTTACAAACCAGCTCAGCTGGCTTAGCCGAACTAGATGTGTTGGCTAATTTTGCTGAGCGTGCCGATAAACTGGGTTTGTCGCAACCCACGTTACTGGATAAACCCGGCATACAAATTGAGGCGGGTCGCCATCTGGTTGTTGAACAGGTATCTGATTCGCCATTTATTGCTAATGATTTATCGTTGTCTAACCAGCGCCGCATGCTGGTTATCACTGGCCCCAATATGGGTGGTAAATCTACCTATATGCGCCAAGCTGCAATTATTGTCATATTGGCACATATCGGCTGCTATGTACCCGCTAAATCTGCCGCGATTGGCCCTGTTGATAAAATTTTTACCCGTATTGGCGCTTCTGATGATTTAGCCAGCGGTCGTTCAACATTTATGGTGGAAATGTCGGAAACCGCCAATATCCTGCATAATGCAACTTCCAAAAGCTTAATTTTAATGGACGAAATAGGTCGAGGTACCAGTACTTTTGATGGTTTGTCTTTAGCTTGGGCATGTGCCGATTATTTAGCAAAAGAAACCCGTGCCTTTACTCTTTTTGCCACCCATTATTTTGAACTAACAAGCTTGGCGGATGAACAAAAATCAATTTATAACTTACATCTGGATGCCATCGAACACGGCGATAAAATAATTTTTCTACATGCTGTCAAAGAAGGTGCCGCCAATCAAAGCTATGGTTTACAAGTTGCCGCTTTAGCCGGTGTACCCAAAGTTGTGATTGAAAATGCTAAAACTAAATTGCATCAACTAGAAAACAAAGCCTACCTTGAACACCAAGAAGAAACCGGAAACCAACAGCTGGATTTATTTAACTTAAACACCAATCATCCCGTGTTAACGTTACTTGACGAAATTAATTTGGAGCAAACTAGCCCAAAACAAGCTTTAGATTTGCTTTACCAATTAAAAGGGCTAATTTAAACGTTAGCCCATAAAAAAGGCAGCTTAGCTGCCTTTTTTATCTAAGCCACGTTAGCCTGTAGACTTAATTTGCTTGGTCTTTCTTTAATTCTTCTACTAATTCTTTGGGCGGTAAATAGCCTGGGAATAACGTACCCCGTTCAGTGACTATGGTCGGCGTACCTTCCAAGCCAAATTCCTGGACTAATTTCATATGTTCATCAACCGGATTGTCACATTTTTTCGCTGTTGGCGCTCCGCCTTTTTTGGCTGCTGTAAATGCTGCCTTACGATCACTAGCACACCAGACAGAAACAGCTTTGTTATACGAGTCCGAATCTTTGCCTGCCCGAGGGAAAAACAGATACTGCACGGCTATCCCCTCGGCCATATATTGGTCGATTTGCGAATGAAACTTACGGCAGTAACCACAATCAATATCGGTAAAAACGGATATTTTATATTTGGGCTCTTTAGGGCTGAACACTATCATCTTTTCCGGCCCTATCTTGGCTAAGCTGCTTTTCACTAAAGGCCGTAGTTTTTCATCCTCTACTTTTTGTAAGCCTGATAATTTCTCTTGCGTTAAATCTTTGCGGGCCTCTAGGTCTATCAAATGACCTTGCAATAAATATTTGCCATCTTCACTAATATAAAGAACATCCTTGCCCACTATAACTTCAAAAACCCCTGCAATTGCTGAAGGCTTGACCGAATCGATTTTTATCACTGGATTGGTTTTCAATAGCATTTGCTTAATGGCATTCTCATCAGCATTTGCAATCGACAAGACCGCAGCAAATAACGATGCTGAGGCAATTTTTATAGCAATATTCATGGGGTTTCCTTTTATTGGTTTAAGCCTATATGAATCATCTGTCATGCTATTTGTTCATTAAATTTTTGATTAAATTAACGGAACAAACGGCCAATATCCATGACCATTGCCAATGCCATCAGGCTTAACAGCAACGCCATACCCACTTGTTGGAACATAATTTGTATTTTTTCAGAAACCGGGCTGCCTTTTACACCTTCAATGACAAAAAATAACAAATGTCCGCCATCAAGTACTGGGATAGGTAGTAAATTCAGCACCCCTAAGCTGACACTGACTAGGCCTAAAAACTTTAAAAACGCCACTAAACCGATGCTTGCAGACTGGCCTGCAAATTGGGCTATGCTGATAGGGCCACTTAGGTTTTCTACAGAGGCCTTGCCAACCAGCATTTTGCCCATCATTTTTATAGTGGCAACAGAATAACTCCAGGTCTTTTCAAATGCGACAGGCACGGCATCCAAAGGCGATAAAGCATAATCCACACTAAGTGATTTCAAAAGCTCAGCCGGCACATCAACAGAAGCGCCAATTTTACCTTCCGATTTTTGTTCCGTTTCGACACGTTTGGGTGTGATAACTAAAGGCATTTGCACATCACCACGTTCAATAACGAGTTGGATAGCCGTTTCGGCATGCACTTTTACATACTCCACCCATTCCATCCAATCATGAATAGCTTGACCATCGGCACTGATAATGACATCACCATGTTGTAAACCGGCTGCCAGTGCTGCGCTGTCAGGTAAAACCTCACCAATAACTGGCTTAAGTTTTGGGGACCAAGGTTTTAAACCTAAGCGGCCATATAACACATCCGGTTGTTCAATATCTTTTTCGGTCAGTGTTAACGTTTTAGTTACTTCTTGACCTTCAGCGGTCTGCGTTTTAATTTTAATCGTTTGTGAGTTTTCCAACGCTTCTGAAATTAGCGTGCTGATGGCTTCAGACCACGTCGGCGTTAGCTTGCCATTAATGGCTATAATTTCATCGCCTTCATCAAAACCGGCCGCTGCAGCTAAAGAACCTTGCTCAACATGACCTAGTAACGGCTTAATGCCTGTCTCACCAATAACTAAGGCAGCCCAAAATAGAAATACTGCCAACAATAAGTTAAACACTGGGCCGGCTAAAACAATGGCCATTCTGCGCCATAAAGGCTGCCGGTTAAAGGCATAGGGTAAATCTGCTGGGCTTACGTCACCCTCTCGTTCATCCACCATCTTTACATAGCCACCGAGTGGAACGGCAGACAGCACATATTCTGTGTCTTCAGGATGCTTTTGGTAAGACCATAACACTTTACCAAAGCCAAGTGAGAAACGGAGTACTTTTACACCAGTTTTCCGGGCTACCCAAAAATGCCCGAATTCATGGATAGAAACCAGAATACTAATGGCAATAATAAAGAAAACTAGCGTATGCATGGTTTGATTAGCCTGTTAGCTCAAGAATCAATTGATTAGCAACTACTCTTGCATCTTGATCAGCCTGCAAGATTATGTCTAAATTGTCTGCTGGATTTGCCGCAAATTTTTGCATGCAAGCTTCTATAATCAGCGGTATATCGGTAAATCTTATGCGTTCATGTAAAAAAGCATCGACAGCGATTTCATTTGCTGCATTTAACACAGTGGGTATGATGCCACCGGCATTAATTGCATCATAAGCTAACCGCAAACAAGGGAAGCGCTCTAAGTTTGGCTCTTCAAAATCCATACGGCCAATTTGAAAAATGTTAAGTGCCGCAGCGCCAGAATCAAAACGCGCAGGCCTAGCCATCGCATGAGCTATGGGTATGCGCATATCTGGATTACCCATTTGCGCCAATACGCTGCCATCAACATAATCCACCATAGAATGGATGACGCTTTGTGGATGAATCACGACTTGAATCTGCTCGGGCTGCATATTAAACAATAAACAGGCTTCTATCATTTCCAAGCCTTTGTTCATCATCGTTGCAGAATCAACAGAAATCTTTTTTCCCATATCCCAATTAGGATGGGCAACGGCTTGAGCTGGTGTGACATTAGCCATGTCGGCAATCGGCATTTGCCGAAATGGTCCGCCAGAAGCGGTCAACAAAATTCGCCGGACTTCTTTAGCGAGTGTACTGGTTTGATAGCCTGCAGGCATGCATTGAAAAATGGCATTGTGCTCGCTATCTATAGGAATCAATTGGGCGCCCGATTGGGCAACGGCTTGTAAAAAAATATCACCGGACATGACCAAGGCTTCTTTATTGGCCAACAACACTGTTTTACCCGCTTTGGCCGCCGCCAAGGTCGGTAATAAGCCTGCAGCGCCAACGATAGCGGCCATCACTGAATCAACCTGATCTAATGTCGCAACTTGTTCCAAGGCCTTAGCACCAGCTAAGACTTCTAATTCTGCCAACGCCGTGTGTTTTATTTTTTCTTTAAATTCACACGCCTTATTTTCATCCACCACCACGACAAATTGCGGCTGGTGTGCCAAACATTGCGCGTACAAAAGCTCAATATTATGATTTGCAGTTAACGCGATAACTTTGTAGAGTTCCGGATGCCTACTGGCAACATCTAATGTGCTGACGCCAATTGAACCTGTTGAGCCCAGTATGCAAATCCCAATCATATTACTAACCTTCCAATTAAGTAAACACCCGCATAAAAAAACGGTACTGCAGCTATTAAGCTATCCAGCCTATCAAGAATGCCGCCATGCCCAGGCAATAGCGCACCACTATCCTTGACTCCCCGCTTACGTTTTACCAAGCTAAAAAATAGATCACCATAAACTGAAATCAATACAGTCATTATCGACAACAAAATAAAATCTGAGGCAATCATTATGTTAAAGCCATAGATTAAGCTTAATACCACACCACAAATCAGTGCTGCAGCAATGGCACCATAAGCGCCTTCCACTGTTTTACCTGGGCTAATTTCTGGAGATAGCTTAGCTTTCCCATAGCGCCGTCCCACAAAATAAGCCGCCACATCAGCACCCCAGATTAACAGCAGCAAATACATCGTCATTTCTGCACCATAAAATGCTTTCAAACGCGATAAGCACATCCAAAAACTATGCATAATCATAGCGCCTAATATAATCTTATAAGGCATTTTAAGATCGAGCTTTAGTAGTTTTTCTGGATTTCCCCGGAGTAATAACATAATTACCACCCAAAAGATCACGGCTGGCACGATTAAAATGTCTAATATTCCTGAATAATCCCTGACATCTGGCCAATTAAAAATTTGCGCCGTCATTTCTAAAATTTGCGTCCACAAATAAATGCCAACCATGGGCAACACCAGCAACAATAAATACAAGACACGCTTACTTGTTGCGTTAATGCCGATTAGCACGCTCCATTCCCAGGCAGCAAACAACATCAACAACCCTAAGATGACAGAAAAATATTCTGGATTAAGCTGAAAAACCGCCAAAGCAGCTAAAGGTGCCAATACTAAAGCGGTTATAACGCGTTTCAATAACATAATTATTATTTTTCTTTTGTTTAAAGTTTATAAATTAACTGACTTATCAAGCAGCTGCTCACCAGTGCGACCAAAGCGCCTTTGCCTGGCCCTAAAACTTTTGATGGCTTCTTCGATGGAATTTTGATCAAAGTCAGGCCAGAGAGTTGGCGTAAAATACAATTCCGTATAGGCCAATTGCCACAATAAAAAATTGCTTACCCGTTGTTCACCACCAGTCCTAATGAATAAATCAGGCTCTGGCATGTCTGCTGTCGATAAATGTTGGTGGATTAGGTCTTCAGAAATAGAATGCCGATCCAATTGACCCTTATCTATTTTTTCTTGTATTTGGCGGAAAGCTTGGCAAATATCCCAATGGCCACCATAGTTTGCCGCCACAACCAACGTCATCCCTTGATTAGCTTGAGTCTGTGCCTCGCCATCAGCAATTTTTTTCTGTAGCTTCTCAGAGAATGCTGTCCTATCCCCGATAAACTTTAGGCGGATGTTATTTCGGTCTAACTTGTCAATTTCCCTTTGTAATGTTGCCATAAACAGACCCATCAACATCGACACTTCTTCCGCAGGCCGACGCCAATTTTCACTGCTAAAAGCAAATAAAGTCAGGACTTTAATTTGCTGCCTGGCACAGTACTCAACAACTTTACGGACTGCTTTAACACCCGCTTGGTGTCCCATGGCCCGGGGCATTAATCTTTTTTGTGCCCAGCGACCATTGCCATCCATAATGATGGCAATATGGCGGGGATTATTTTCTGATTGCTCAGCTGACATGATAAGTTCTCTCTATATAGACAGCAGGTCAGCCTCTTTTGCTTCAAGCGATTTCTCAACTTCTTTAATATATTGATCGGTGAGTTTTTGGATTTTTTCTTCGCCAGCTCGGGCTTCATCCTCTGAGATAAGTTTTTCCTTAAGTGCGTCTTTGATCTCGGAATTAGCATCCCGACGGATATTCCTAATGGCAACACGCCCATTTTCGGCCTCATTTTTTACCACTTTCACCAGCGATTTACGACGCTCCTCTGTCAAAGGCGGTAAAGGAATTCGAATAACCATACCATTGGTGGAAGGATTTAAACCCAAATCCGATTTTAAAATTGCTTTTTCAATCGCTTGTACCATACCTTTTTCCCAAGGTGTAATACTTAACGTCCTAGCATCTTCAACTGCCACATTGGCAACCTGTGATAAAGCTGAATCAGTACCATAATAAGACACCGTAATCTGATCCAACAGGCTCGGATGCGCCCTCCCCGTCCTAATTTTTGAAAACTCATGTTTCAAGGCATCTATGCTTTTAGCCATCCGGGTGGCTGCATCTTGTTGAATATCGCTAATCATTTTAGTCTCCTCTCTCTATAAGGGAACCGATATCTTCACCCATCATTAGCCTCATAACGGCGCCTTTCTCAAAAATATTCATGACCCGCATGGGTAAGTTATTTTCGCGGCAAAGAACTAATGCTGTAGTATCCATCACATTTAAGCGCTGATCCAGCGCTTCATCATAAGTTAAACGGGCATAAAATTTGGCATCTGGCACTTTTTGAGGATCTGCTGAATAAACCCCTTTCACCTTAGTTGCCTTAATCATAAGTTCAGCATTAATTTCTATTGCCCGTAAACTAGCTGCAGAATCGGTCGTAAAAAAAGGATTGCCTGTACCTGCAGCAAAAATCACTACCCGACCTTTTTCCAAATGCCGTACAGCCCGCCGCCGGATGTAGTCTTCACAAACTTGGTTAATCTTTAGAGCGGACATAACCCTAACTTGCTGGCCTAAATTTTCTAGGGCATCTTGCATAGCCAGTGCGTTTATCACAGTGGCCAACATACCCATTTGATCGCTGGTTACGCGATCCAAGCCTTCTGCCGCCTTATCAGCGCCCCGCAGGATATTGCCACCGCCGATAACTAGCCCAACTTGTATCCCAACATCACACAAATCTTTAATTTCAGTGGCTAGCCGTTTGACAATATCTGCATCGATACTGCCACCTGCTCCACTCATTAAAGCTTCACCGCTTAATTTGAGTAAAATTCTCTGGCATATCAGTTTAGTCATAGGTGCAATAGATTGATTAAATTGTAAATTTAGACATACAAACAGCGGTGGACGTTTTGGTTTAACTGCCCCTAACTTGCGCCATAACTTCTTCAGCGAAATTTTCTTCCTTTTTCTCTATCCCTTCACCGACTTCAAAACGGGTAAAACGGAGCACTTGGTTACCTTTTGCAGCGACCAATTTACCGACAGTAATTTTGTCATCTTTAACAAATGGTTGACCTAATAAAGTAATTTCTGCCAAATATTTGCCAATCCGACCGACAACCATTTTCTCGATAATTTCCGCTGGTTTGCCACTTTCTGCAGCTTGTGCAGAAAAAATTTCCTTTTCTTTTTCTATCAACTCAGGAGCAACTTGATCTTCTGAGACGCATTCAGGTTTACTAGCTGCAATATGCATAGCGATATCTTTACCTAATTCTGCATCTGCTTTCGCCAATTCGACGATTACGCCAATTTTGCTGCCATGTAAATAGGCGGCTGTACCACCATCTGCATTGTATTTTTGAAACCGGCGGATAGTAATATTTTCACCTAATTTAGAGATCAAACCACGGCGTACTTCGTCAACTGAGCTATCACCTTCCAACTTGGCGGCCAACAACTCTTCATCAGTACTGACATCAGCACTTAAGATGACTTGGGTGACGGCATTTACAAAATTAACAAAATCCTCAGCCTTGGCGACAAAGTCAGTTTCACAATTAATATCAACCACAACAGCTACTTTATTATCCGCGCCAAGTTTAACGCCAATGACGCCCTCAGCAGCAGTACGTCCAGACTTTTTATCAGCTTTGGCCAAGCCCGCCTTACGCATATTTTCAATTGCCAATTCCAGATCACCACTTGAATCAACTAAGGCTTTCTTACATTCCATCATGCCTGAACCGGTACGTTCACGCAGTTCTTTAACCAATGCTGCACTAATATTCATCGTTTGATCCTATATTTTCATCATATAAAAAACGCCCCCAAAAGGAGGCGCCTTTATTGCCTAGATTTAAATTTGTAATGTTACAAAAATTGACTTCTAAAAATTTAACAGGGCTTATTCTGCAGCCGATTCTTCAACAAAATCATCTTCTTTAGCCGACATGCCTAAACCTGCTGCCTTAGCTTCCAATACCGCCGTGGAGATAGTCTCGCAGTAAAGTTTAACCGCGCGGATAGAATCGTCATTGCCAGGGATAACATAGTCAATACGTTCAGGGGAGTTGTTTGAATCGACCACGCCAACTACAGGGATGCCTAATTTATTGGCTTCACTAATAGCGTTTTTTTCATAACCGACGTCCAACACAAAAATGACATCTGGAATGCCCTTCATGTCCTTAATCCCACCCAAACTACGTTCTAATTTTTCAAGCTCCCGCTCCATGCCTAAAGCTTCTTTTTTACTGAATTTCTGATACAACGAACCATCCGTTTTCATTGCTTCTAATTCTTTCAAGCGACCTATCGATTTTTTGATGGTCTTAAAATTAGTTAACATGCCGCCTAACCAACGATGGTTAACATAAGGCATGCCGCAGCGTAGCGCTTCTTCAGCCACTACCTTTCTGGCTGCTTTTTTAGTGCCTACAAACAAAACAGTGCCTTTGTTTGCTGACATTTGACCAAGGTAATTCATTGCATCATTAAATAAAGGAAGCGTTTTTTCCAAATCAATAATATGGATTTTATTACGGGAACCAAATAGATAACTGCCCATTTTTGGGTTCCAATAACGGGTTTGGTGTCCAAAATGCACACCCGCTTCAAGCATTTGACGCATGGATACTGCTGTCATTCATTTCTCCTTAGTTTTAAATTTGGAACTGTCAGTTCCACTGGGTTAGGCCTCCACTTACCCCGCTTGGCAACTTTCCGTAATTTAGCCTACGGCCAGCACCCTACCAAACGTGACGATAAATGTGAGAATTAAAAAACAAAAATCAACTTAGCTTTATATCACATTAGCCTTTTTATAACAATCAAATCTCTGCTAAACTCATTAAATCCGCCATCCACGCTCAATTTTAATAGCATTACCCGATGGCAGTAATCCCAAAAACCATGAAGCATTTTAAAGTTTCGGCCATTATAATAACGTAACACCGCTATTAACAAATTATGAGCATCTCCATCAAAACTGAAGCTGAAATAGAAAAAATGCGTGTCGCAGGAAGGCTAGCTGCCGAAGTCTTAGACATGATCGCCCCTTATGTGGTCGCGGGCATCACCACCGATGAACTGGACCAACTTTGCCATGACTATATCGTCAATGAGCAACAGGCTATCCCCGCACCCCTAAATTATCACGGCTTCCCTAAGTCGATTTGCACTTCAATTAACCAACAAGTTTGCCATGGCATACCGAGTGCAAAAAAATTAAAGCCCGGCGACATAGTCAACGTTGATATTACGGTGATAAAAGATAACTATCACGGAGACACTAGCAAAATGTTTTGCGTGGGCGAGGCCAGTGCACACGCAAAACGTCTGGTTAAAGTCACTCAAGAAGCGATGTTTCTAGGGATAAAAACGGTCAGGCCTGGAGCAACATTAGGTGATATTGGCCATGCCATCCAAACTCATGCAGAGGCTAGCCGGTATTCGGTAGTCCGGGAGTTTTGCGGCCATGGTATAGGCAAAAAATTTCACGAAGAGCCACAAGTGCTCCATTACGGTAAAGCTGGGACGGGCATACCCCTCGAAGCCGGGATGATATTAACCATTGAACCTATGCTGAATTTAGGCAAACGCCATATCAAAGTACTCGCCGATGGCTGGACCGTGGTCACCAAAGACCGCAGCTTGTCTGCCCAATGGGAACATACCATCTTAGTCACACCAAACGGCTATGAAATATTGACGTTACGCCAAGAAGAAATGCATTTAGTCTAACGCTATGGAACCTTTATACCCCGACATTTTTTTTGCAATTGACAGTACCTTACAGTTTAAGCGTTTGCTGAAACTAAAAGCTGCCGAATTTTGCGCTCAATTTGATCCCCAGCGCTCGGTGGTAGACTTAATTCGGGCAAAATCCGATTTTATCGATGGTATCTTAACTAATTGCTGGCGGCATTTTTTAGGCTCCCACAGTGAACAACTGTGCCTAGTTGCCGTGGGTGGTTATGGCCGGCGGGAATTATTCCCTTATTCTGACATTGATATTTTGGTACTGCTTAAAGCTGATGACAGCTTTACCTGCAAAGATGAGCTCGCGCATTTTTTTACTTTTCTGTGGGACATAGGCTTAAAACCCGGTCAAAGTGTGCGCACCATCCAAGAATGCCTGGACATGGCCACTTTAGACCAAACCATTATGACCAGTTTGCTGGAAGCACGTCATGTTGTCGGCAACCCGGTACTATTCGAACAATTAAAGCAATTGACCACCAGCGACAAAATCTGGCCATCAGACCAGTTTTTCGCTGCAAAAATGCGGGAACAGCACCAACGCTACAGCAAATTCCATTGCACTGCCTATGGCCTTGAGCCCAATATCAAAGAAGGCCCTGGCGGATTACGTGATATCCAAACCATCGCCTGGGTATTTAAACGGCATTATAATTCCTCGACCTTAAAAGAACTTATCCATTATGGGTTTTTACCTGAGTCTGAATATGAAGAGCTCATGGCCGCCAGAGATACTTTATGGCGCATCCGCTATGCCCTGCATTTATTAACACAACGGGAAGAAGACCGGTTAATTTTTGACTATCAGCGCGACCTGGCACAGCAATTTGGTTTTAGTGACGAAAACCAAGCCTATAACCAGGATGTTGAGCGCTTTATGCAGTTTTATTTTAAAACGGTATTGGGGCTTGAACGCCTTAATGAAATGCTCTTACAGCTGTTCGATGAGCGTTTTGTTAGGGCTCAATTTAGCAGTAGACGCATTACCTTAAATGAGCATTTTACTGTTATCAATAGCTATATTGAAGCCAATCACGATGCAGTTTTTCAGTGCCAACCCTTGGCACTACTGGAAATATTCCTCCTCCTGGAACAAAACTCAGCGCTTAAAGGCATACGCGCAACCACCATCCGTCTTATCCGTAAAAACCTCTATTTGATTGACGAGACATTTCGCCAAAACCCCGTGGCCAACCGGCTTTTTATGGAAATTTTCCGACAACCCAGAGGTGTCACCCATCAATTAAAACGCATGAACCGCTATGGCGTGCTAGCGGCATATTTACCCAGTTTTGCCAATATTGTTGCACGTATGCAATATGATTTATTTCATATTTATACCGTGGATGAACACACTCTTTTTGTAATTGGCAACTTACGGCGTTTTGCATTGGAAAAACACATTGATGAACTGCCTTTCTGCAACAATATTTTTTTATTGATCCCCAAACCGGAAGTGCTGTATATCGCCGCTTTATTCCATGATATTGCCAAAGGCAGAAAAGGCGACCATTCCTCACTCGGTGAACAAATTGCCCGGGAATTTGCCGTACAGCATAAATTTTCCTCGCACGACATGAAATTACTGGCTTGGCTAGTGAAAAACCATTTGATCATGTCGATGACCGCGCAGCGCAGAGATATCAGCGACCCGGATGTTATCCACGACTTTGCCCAAACTGTTGGTAGCATTGAATATCTCAATTACCTTTATTTGCTTACCGTAGCAGATATCCGCGCGACTAACCCAGAACTTTGGAATGCTTGGAAAGACGCCTTGCTGAAAGAACTTTATGCTAAAACCCATAGCGCTTTACATAAAGGTTTACCTAACCCCAGCACCCTCGCTGACAGGGTTCTTGAAAACAAAAAAGAAGCCAAGGAAGAATTACTTAAACTGGGTATTGCAGAACCGATTATTCTTCATGCTTGGCGACATGCCAGTGACGATTATTTCATCCGTTATCTAGCCGACGAAATTGCCTGGCATACTATCGCCATAGCGGCTACGTCAGAAAATCAGCTGCCTTTAGTCTTGTTACGCCCACAAACCCAACGTGGCAGCGCAGAAGTTTTTATTTATACAAGAAACGAAAACGCTATTTTTTCCCTAAGCACTGCTACCTTAGACCAACTCGGCCTGACGATTTTAGACGCGCGCATAGTTAGCACCATCAATGGCTATGCGCTAAATAGCTTTCAAGTCTTGGAGCAATCGGGCGAACCCATTAATGAATTGTATCGGGAAGTGCATATTTGCAATGCCTTACGCAATAACCTAATACTTGGTGCTATTAAAGACCGCCGCAATATCCGCCGGCAATCCCGGCAGGCCAAACATTTCCCCATCCCGACTCGGATCGAGTTCCATGAAGACCAGCTTAACCGTTATAGTGTTATTGAGCTCATAACCACGGATCATGCAGGGCTATTATCAGAAATTGGCCGCGCTTTTATACAAGAAGATATTTATTTGCACAGCGCAAAAATTACTACCATAGGTAGCCGTGCCGAAGATATGTTTTATGTAACTGATACTACACATAAGCCTATAATAGACCGCGATAAACAGCAAAAAATTCAGGCCGCAATCCTGAACTTTATCACCGATAAAACTGGCGAAAACTGGGCTGCCAACAACCAAAGCTTCCCTAACCAAATACAGCAGCTCAATTAGGAACTGATACTTGCAGTATTCTGCGTTTATACTCAAATCACCTAATGGCACTAACGCCACACTAAAAAACAGGGATAAACGATGCATAAGAAAAGCCTTGCCAACGATCTTTTTGAGCCTGTAAAAATTGGCGCTTGGCAGCTTGCCAATCGGATAGTGATGGCGCCCTTGACTCGCTGCCGTGTTAAAAACGATGGCATTCCAGGGCAATTGCAAGCAACTTATTATGCCCAACGCGCCAGTGCAGGCTTAATTATTTCAGAAGCCACCAACATTTCACCACAAGGCCGTGGTTATGCTTACACACCAGGCATTTTTAACGCTGAACAAATTGCAGGCTGGCAACTCGTCACCGCTGCAGTGCATGCAAAACAAGGCAAAATCATCTGCCAACTCTGGCACGTTGGCCGTTTTTCGCATCCCTCCTTACAACCCAACGGCGCCTTACCTGTTGCCCCCTCTGCGCTAGCCCCTGATGGTGAAACTTACACCGAACAAGGCATGCAGCCTGTTCCTACGCCGCGGGCACTGGAAAGCCATGAAATAGCCGGTATTATCGGGCAATACCGGCACGCCGCCACCTGCGCCAAACAGGCAGGCTTTGATGGTGTTGAAATTCATGCCGCTAACAGCTATTTACTCGAACAATTTATCAGGGACACAACTAATCAGCGCACTGACCAATACGGTGGCAACATCGAAAACCGCACCCGTTTAGTCCTTGATGTGATAGAAGCTGTTGTAGACGTTTGGCAGTCCGGAGACCGGGTAGGAATTCGCTTATCACCCGTCACACCTACTGCGGGCAATACACCCTTAGACAGCAATGTCATGGCCACTTATGGCTACCTTATAGAAAAATTCAACCACTTCAACTTAGCCTATCTCCATTTCATAGAGGGTGCCACCCGCATGTCTAGGCTAATACCTGATGGCATAAACTTAGAACAGCTCGCCAAACTTTTTAATGGCCCGTATATGGCCAATAATAATTACACCGCTGAATTAGCCATTTCTGCCCGGCAACACCATAAAGCCGACTTAATCTGCTTTGGCCGCCCCTTTATCGCTAACCCAGACCTTGTTGAACGCTTAAAAATAGGCGCCGAACTAGCTGAAGCCCCCCAAGAAACATGGTATGGTGGCGATTTTCAAGGTTATACTGATTGGCCTACCATCGCGCCCAATACAGATTAATATAAGAGATTTAAAATGTTAAAAAGCTACGGCTATGCCGCTTTTGATGCCAAAACCCCTTTACAGCCTTATAATTTTGAGCGCCGCGAACCCAGTACACAGGATGTAAAAATTACCATCCTGTACTGTGGTGTTTGTCATAGTGATATACACCAAGCCCGTAACGAATGGCAGGGTAGCACTTACCCAATAGTACCCGGGCATGAGATTGTTGGCCGGGTCACACAAGTAGGCTCCGCCGTGCATGACTTTAAAGTAGGTGATTTAGTCGGAGTAGGTTGCATGGTTGATTCATGTGGCAGCTGCCCCGATTGCGAAGACCATCAGGAGCAATTTTGCAATCAAACCACCTTTACTTACAATAGCAAAGACAAACATACCGGTTTAATGACCTATGGCGGATATTCCAATCAAATTGTCGTGGATCGACGTTTTGTCCTACGCGTTCCTGAAACCCTAAACTTAGCTGCTGTTGCGCCATTATTATGCGCTGGCATTACCACTTATTCACCCTTACGCCATTGGCAAATTCAACGCGGCGACAAGGTCGGTATAGTTGGCCTAGGTGGGCTTGGCCATATGGGAATAAAATTTGCCCATGCTATGGGCGCCCATGTCGTGTTGTTTACTACTTCTGCCAACAAAACTGAAGACGCCAAATTACTCGGCGCAAACGAGGTGGTCATTTCCAAAAAACCCGAAAACATGCAAAAACATGCCCTCAGTTTTGATTTTATTTTAAACACGGTGTCTGCCCCGCATGATCTTGATGCCTATACCAGTTTATTGAAGCGGGATGGCACACTTTGTTTACTTGGCGTACCGGACCAACCTCACCCCTCACCAAATATCGGTAACCTGATTTTTAAACGCCGTCAACTCGCTGGCTCCTTAATCGGCGGGATTAAAGAAACTCAAGAAATGCTGGACTTTTGTGCGCAACACCAAATTGTTGCTGATATTGAATTGATTGCCATAGATGATATAAATAACGCTTATACCCGCATGCTAAATAGCGATGTTAAATACCGTTTTGTGATTGATATGGCCACCTTATCGGCAGCACCCTAAGCAATCTTATTTAACACCCAACCCCCTCGCTAATTTAGGCAGATTGCCGTCCAAGCCCATGGCTGAACGCATCAACTTAGTTTTAAGTGGCGTCACCCTTTCCGCGACGCCCAGGCCTAAATTGCGCAAAAACTTTAGCGGCAAAACTTGATTACTAAACACCTGATAAAAGGCATCCATTAAAGTCATCATTTTTAAATTTTCCGCACGCCGCATTTTTTCGTAAGTTTTTAAGACCTTTATGTCATCAATTTTTTGGCCATTTTTATGGGCCGCCACCAACACTTCCGCTAATGCCGCCGCATCTAAAAAACCAATATTGGCGCCTTGCCCAGCAAGCGGATTGATACTGTGCGCGGCATCACCAACCAAAGCCACACCAGACTTGACATAACTTTGGGCATGTTGGCGTTTTAAAGGGAAATTTGCCGTAGCTATCACGCGCGTTAGCTGACCCAGACAATCAGGGAATGTCGCCATTAAAGCCTGCAATAAAGCTTCTTTAGAGAGACTTTTTAAGCGACTAATTTCATCAGGTGAGTTATACCAGACTAATGAGGCATAATGCCCAGACAACGGCAAAAAAGCCTGCGGTCCGCTAGGCACAAAGCGTTGCCAGGTAATATCTTGCTGCCCATATTGCGTTTCCACATAAACAACTAACGCATGTTGCTTATAATCCCAACCCGTAACACCGAGTCCGACCGCTTCCCTGACTCGGGATTGACCACCATCAGCCGCAACCAACACTTTTGCCGCCAACTGCCTGCCATCAGCAAGTTCTAAGGACGAATGGGCACCTACTTGGCTGGCTGAATAATTAATTTTTTTAAGTGCGGCAGGGCAAATCAACTCAATATTGTCAAAACGCTGCAAGCAATCCCATAATGCTAATTGGGTAACCCGGTTTTCAACAATAAAACCTAATTCATGTGCGCCTATATCATCACTGCAAAACTCGGTATCACCCGCAGTTTCCCAGACCCGCATACGTCTAAAGGGGCATAAGCGACGCGCCAACACGCCTTCCCAAGCCCCTATACTGGCCAGTATTTGTTTGGAGGCAATACTGAGCGCGGAAACTCTTAAATCATGCGGCTGGTCGGCTGCAAAAGCAGTAGGATGTTGATTTTCCAATAGGGCTACAGTTAAGCCTGTGCCGCCCAAAGCACAAGCCAGAGTAGCGCCCACCATGCCGCCACCGACAATTACCACATCAAAACTATCTTTCACATTTTCCATGTTTTTACATTAAAACCAATTTGCTTCTGATTGCCATTGATAACTTTGGTATTACACCACAGAGTCCAGAAAACTAGCATATTTTTTCGTATATCTTGCCACTAGATTATCAATTTATATAACGCTACCATCATAAAAAGCTCTGCCTTTACTAAAAACAGCTCTAAATCGTAGCCCTATTTTTCCAACCATAAATTAAAACACTAAAAAAGACGTTTTAGTTTTGACACGACACCTTCTATCATGTAAGAATTACACTGTCGTTTTAAAACTATCGACAGCTGATTCAGCTAAATTGAATCCCCTTTGAGGATAAGGGTAAGTACTTATTAAAATAATTAATTATGAGGGTATAAACATGTCTGAAGTACAAGAAAAAGATAATTTTTGGTTATACATCGGCGGCTTAATCGCTTTAGTGGTCATATTAGTTTTCTTATTGAAAGGTCGGGAAACAGAACATTTGCAAAGTGGTGCTGTTGCACAAAGCAATGCTGAAGTTTTCCAAAAAATCGACTCTAAAAAAACCAACAGAACTACTGGTCAATAAGTTTTATTTGGTGTCTCCAGGCGTGCTTATCAGCTGCGCCTGGGGATAACACCAATAAAAATAGTTAAGTCATCGTATTTTTAAGCGCATTAAGTTCCTCTTCCAATAGTTTTACTCGCTTTAATAGCTCCGGCAATTTACTAATTGCCACTTGCTCCTTATATGCTGTTTTCTTATCCTTAGCCGGACTTCCAAAGACTTGTGTCCCCGGTGCGATATTATTAGCCACGCCTGATCGGGCCATTACCGTGGCGCCCTTACCAATTGTTACATGGTCAGCTATTCCGGCACTACCCGCTAAAATTACATAATCCTCAATATCACATGAGCCTGAAACACCCGTTTGGCCGCACATAATGACATGCTTACCAACTTTATTGTTATGGCCAATTTGTACCAAATTGTCAATTTTGCTACCCTCATCTATGTGGGTACTGCCTAACGCCCCCCGGTCGACACAAGTATTTGCCCCAATTTCAACATAATCGCCAATCACAACATTGCCAACTTGCGGCACTTTAACATGCCGATGCTGACGAAACTTATAGCCAAAACCATCAGCACCTATAATTGCGCCTGAGTGTATAATCACGTTATCACCTATCACTACCCCGTCATAGATCACCGCATACGGATATATCTTGCAGTTTTTCCCTATACTGACATTCTGGCCAATATAGGCGCCAGCCAGAATCTCGCTATTATTACCTATACGAGTTTGTTCACCGATCACTGCAAAAGGCCCGATGTGTAAATTTTCACCGAGAATCACATCCGCTTCTAATACGGCTTGCGGTGAAATAGTTCTGGGATAAGTTCGTTCAGGGTGTAATAACTCAACAGCCTTAATAAAACTAAGTTCTGGGTCTGGGCATACCAAAAGCGCTAAAGAATTGGGCACCTCGGCAAGGTTAAAATCTTCCGCAATAAAGCATGCTGTCGCCTTAGTTGTTTTTATATGATTGGCGTAGCGGCTATTGGTCAATTGCGTTACTTGCCCTTCTTGGGCTGTCATAATATCCGATGCCGACTCAATCATTAGGGTCTCAACACCCCCTTTTATTTCAGCTGCGCAATACTCAGCAAGTTGTTTTATAGTAACTGGCATATTTCTCTCGGTTTTAAAGATTCTTGAAGTAGGCCTGCTTAAGCGCCAAATTTTTATCCGTTATTTTCGAGGCCTAAATATAAACGCTTAACCATATAAGCTATACCATAGGAGGAAGACCTGATAATGCCAATCTTCCCAAAGTCTTACGGAAAAACAACACGTTTACACTCACTTAATAACGGATTTATTATAACCAGATTCCTCGAGTTGGACTAAAAGACCACACACCCAACTCTGGCTGTGCTAGCAGGCACTAGATTATCTCTGCAATCGTAAGTGCATGAACGCTAGTGCGCATAATTATCAACAATACAAAAAACTCTCCGCTTAGTTTAATAGCAGCCTAAAGAATCAATAGAAACCCTAAGCTATACCTTCGTTTTCAGTCCATTTTTTAGCTAATCCAACATCATTATTCTATTCACCCAACAATTTTTTAGCTGAAAAAACCTTTAAATTTCTTTAACGCAAAATTTACTCCACTTTAGCAAATTCAACTTACCGCACAATGCATATAAAAAATTAATCTATACTTCATAACAGAATGATGTGGAAGAAATTGACTTAACATCAATTGTTCAAGCTGGCTATAACCTTTGCCTTCTCGGCAAAACCACTAAAAACCGCTTAAAAGTATTTTTTGAAACGCATTTTATGATGAGATAAGTTACATGTTTGTGATTATAGGTTACGTCGTTGTTATCGGTTGCCTACTTGGTGGCTATTTAGGCGCTGGCGGGCATTTAGCTGTGTTAGTACAGCCCTTTGAGTTTATTATAATCTTCGGTGGTGCAGTAGGGGCGTTCATTGTTTCCAACAGTCCCAAGGTTATTAAGGCTTCTTTAGGCGCGCTTGGTTATGCCTTTAAAGGTTCTAAATACAGTAAAGACTTGTATTTAGAAACCTTAACGCTGTTACATAAAACTTTCGTTAAAATTAGGCAACAAGGTTTGCTTTCAATAGAAGGTGATATTGAAAACCCAGAAGAAAGCGCCTTATTTACTGCCGCACCAAAAGTATTGGCTGACCACCACGCAGTTGAATTTATCACGGATTATCTTCGCCTGATGGCGAATGGAAACTTTGATGTCCATCAAATTGATAACCTCATGGATTTAGATATTGAAACCCATCATGAAGAAGGCCATTTACCCATAACCGCCTTAAACCGCCTTGCGGATGGCTTACCTGCATTCGGTATTATTGCCGCGGTAATGGGCGTTGTACACACTATGGAATCAGTAGACCAACCGCCTTCCATTTTAGGCGGCTTAATCGGTGCCGCCTTGGTGGGTACATTTTTAGGGATTTTACTTTCCTACGGTTTTATCGGGCCACTGGTGGGCTTGCTTGAACAAAAACTGGGTGAATCAACTAAATATTATCAAAGCATTAAAGCTGGCCTAATTGCCGCTATGAATGGCTATCCACCCGCCACTTCAGTGGAATTTGCCCGTAAAGCCATGTTTGCCGCTGAGCGCCCTGCGTTTGCTGCGCTTGAAGAACATCTTAAAAATAATAAATAGCCTGTTGCTGGTAACTTAAAATGGCTGAAAACCAACCAATTATCATCAAAAAAATTAAAAAAGGCGGACATGGCCATCATGGCGGCGCTTGGAAATTAGCATACGCTGACTTTGTTACGGCCATGATGGCTTTTTTCTTACTTATGTGGCTATTAGGTTCCACCGAACCATCGGTACGGCAAGGTATCGCGGAATATTTTCAAGATCCCTGGAAACCTTCTTTACGCGGCGGAGCCAACACCGGTGATGCCACCAGTTTAATACAAGGCGGCGGAGAAGATGTGACCCAATCTGAAGGCCAAGTTAAGTTAACTAACCAAGGCAAACAAGAAGTTGTTGCTGAAGCCAGTGATAAAGATACCGATGAAGATGCTGAGCGCCTGGATATTAACCATCTTAAAGAACTCAAAGAAAAAATAGATAAACTCATAGAAACCAACCCATTACTAAACCAGTTTAAAAGCCAATTAAAAATTGATATGACCGCGGAAGGCCTAAGGATTCAGATTGTCGACCAGGATAACCGGCCTATGTTCCGTACGGCTAGCGCTAAAATTGAATCCTATGCATCAGAAATTTTGGGACAAATGGCACCAATTATTAACGAACTGCCCAATCGGATTAGCATTTCTGGGCATACCGATAGTGTACCTTTTCCTGGTAATGGCCAAGGTTATACCAATTGGGAACTTTCTGCTGATAGGGCAAATGCAGCCCGTAAAGAATTAGTGCGTGGCGGCCTTAAGTCTGAGCAGTTCATGCGCGTGGTTGGCCTGGCATCTAGCGTGCCCTTGGATAAAGATAATGCCGCAGATCCGACCAACCGCAGAATTTCTATCATCGTCATGAATAAACGCACTGAAAATGCCATACTTGAGGGTTCTAGTTTTGAAGTATCCAGCCAAAACCCGCTCAATAAACAACTTTTAGAAACATCACCAGATGCACCCGCAACAGAGGAACCTGCACCCGCAATTGAACCCGCGCCCGCACAAAAACATTAAACTATGCGCCCGCCTATAGCTTTCTTGGCATTGCTTGCCCAGATTGCTTCAATAGCCGTCGCTATAGGCGTGTTTAAGCTTGGGCAAGTGTTTGCTATAGTCTTTCCTTTATGGGCTATGCTATGCCTACAAGCCAGCCTAGCTGTGGGCATCAGCTTAAAACTAAAGCTACCGTCCTGGTGGCTAGCCATACAAGCTATCTTTGTACCCGCACTGGTTTTCAGCTATAGTTTTAAACTAAACCCCAGCGTCTACTTAGTCGCCTTCATAGTCATGTGGCTATTTTTTCGCAGTAACACCCAAGAGCGCGTGCCACTTTATTTATCTAATCTAACCACTTATGAGCACGTTTTAAGCTTACTACCGGCACAACAAAACCTAAAATTTATTGACTTAGGTTCCGGTTTAGGTGGCATGCTAGGATTTTTAGCCCAAAAACGCACCGACTGTTTTTTTTATGGTGTTGAATCTGCACCTGCACCCTATGCAATTAGCTGGCTTAGGACAATCAAGCTGCCTAACGTCACATTGCGTTATAAAAGCTTTTGGCAAGAAAATTTGGCGGCTTATGACGTGGTCTATGTTTTTTTATCACCCGAACCTATGCCGGCGCTTTGGCAAAAAGCCAAAACCGAAATGCACCCTGGCAGCTTATTAATCAGTAATTCATTTATTATCCCTGATCAACCACCCAACCAAACTTTAGTACTAGCTGATGCTCGACAAACAAAACTTTTTATTTGGCAGATTTAGCAGACTCTTTCAAAATCGCCAAAGCTGCTTCATAATCGGGTTCATGTGCTATTTCGGCCACTAACTGGGTATATATGACCTTATCGTCCCCATCTATAATAACCACCGCCCTGGCCGTTAAGCCCGCCAAAATAGAATCCAATAAATAAACCCCATAATCCCGGGCAAAATTAGACCGAAAGCATGAAACAGCAATAACGTTTTTTAAGCCCTCACTCTCACAAAACCGGCTTTGTGCAAAGGGTAAGTCCGCAGACACAACTAACACTACGGTATCACTAAAGTTAGATGCTTTCTCATTAAACTTTCGCGTTGAGGCGGCACAGGTTGGCGTATCCAGGCTAGGGACAACATTAAGCAGCTTTATTTTTCCGGCATAATCAGCCAAACTCGTATCGATTAATTTACGGTTGGTTAATTTAAAATCCGGAGCTTTACTGCCGACTTCAGGCAATGTACCAGATAAATGTAACGCTTTACCTTGAAATGTAATAATACTCATAACCGCCTTTTAAGCCTTATCCACGAACATGTTACTTGCCTTTGTCCTTGGTGTTTTTTAACAACCGTTTACGTTTATAAGTTTGCCTAGGTGTCAGCTTATTTTTTAAACCTTCAAATGGGTTAGCCGGGGATTTAAATTCCAACCGTATGGGTGTCCCCGATAAATTTAATTTTTCGCGAAAATAATTAATTAGATAGCGCTTGTAGGAAGTCGGCAAACTATCCGTTTGTACGCCATGAATAACAACTATAGGTGGATTTCTACCACCTTGATGGGCATATTTAAGTTTAATCCGCCTACCTGCAACTAAAGGTGGCTGATGGCTATCTGTGGCTTCTTTTAAAATGCGGGTTAATACCGGAGTACCCATATTGAGCATAGCCGAATCGTAGAGCTCTTGGACGACATCAAACAAAGAACCAACGCCGCTACCATGTAATGCCGATATTGGATGCTTCTCGGCAAAATCAAGAAATGTCAACCTCAGTTCCATTTGCCGCTTTATTTTATCTTTTTGCTCAAGATTTAACCCATCCCATTTATTCAAGCCTATGACCAACGCTTTGCCGGCTTCTAATACCAAACCTAATAAATGCGCATCCTGATCGGTGACCCCTTCACTCGCATCAATTAGATAAATCACCACATTTGATTTCTCTATAGCCTGCAAAGACTTGATAATACTAAACTTTTCTATCACTTGAGAGACTTTTGACTTCCGGCGCATACCTGCAGTGTCTATCAAAGTAAATTGCTTACCGTGGCGCTCAAAAGGGATATAAATGCTATCTCGGGTAGTCCCCGGCTCATCAAACACTAAGACCCGCTCTTCGCCCAGCAAGCGGTTAATCAAAGTTGACTTACCTACGTTAGGGCGGCCTACAACGGCAATAGCAATGCCCTTTGCCGCGTCTTCACTAGCTATAATAGCTGGCGGCAATAAAGCATTAACCCTAAGCAATAATTCAGCTATGCCCCGACCATGAGATGCAGCTATTTGCACGGGCTCCCCAGTAGCTAAACCGTAAAAATCCATGGCCGCCATGTCGGCATTAATGCCATCCACTTTGTTGGCAACTAACAGCACGGGCTTATTTTGCTTTCGTAAGGTATTGGCGATAACTTGATCGGATGCACTTAAGCCTTCACGGGCATCCACCATGAATAAAATCACATCGGCTTCATCCAATGCGATCTGCACTTGTTGACGCGCCAAACTTTCTATACCTTCAGTTTGGTCTGTAATACCCCCAGTATCAACAACTAAGCACGCCCGGTCACCATGCTTTATCCTGCCATATTGGCGGTCACGGGTTAAACCAGGGAAATCTGCCACCAAAGCTTCACGACTTTTTGTCAGATAATTAAATAGCGTAGATTTCCCTACGTTAGGGCGACCTACCAGAGCAATGACGGGTAACATGATTTATCTAGCCTTTATAGCGGTAAGTGTGCCATTTTTGGAATATACATAAACCGTGTCATCAAATATTATAGGTTTTGCATCTATGGGTGCTTCGTTAATTTGAACCCTGCCCAGTAAGCGGCCATCTGTCACCGATAACCAATGGATATAGCCCTCCAAATCACCGACGACGACGAAACGGCTATAAGGGCTGGGCGCTGTTAATTTTCTTTGATGCAAATCAGCTTGTTTCCAAAGCGATGCACCATTACGTTGATCTATTTGCCAAACATCACTTTTAGAGTCTGCTAAATATAAATATCGCCAATCTTTACTGATTCCAGATGAGGATGATAGCGTTTCATTACGCCATAAGACTTCTCCATCCGTCGCCGAAACCGCAGCCAGATTGCCTTGATAACTAGCGATAAACACAACCCCATCGTCTTCAATAGGATCAGCATCCAAATCTACTAAACGTTCAATCTCTGAACGTCCTGCTGGAATGGCTACACTGGTTTCCCAGAGGAATTTGCCATCATTGAGGCGTAAGGCAATCATTTTACCATTATCGTATCCGCCTATCAGTTTATCATCAACAACCACCAAAGACCCGGTACCCCGCACACTTAATGCGGGTATATTCTGTTCATAACTCCAAAGCTTATCACCGGTTTTTTCATTTAGGGCAAATACGGTACCATCAGTACTACGCACTGCAATTACCCCTCGGGAAATGACAGGCACTGAAAGGACTTCACTGGATATTGTGGCGTGCCACAGGACTTTACCTGTACTGCTTTCGATGGCTAGAACCTCGCCTTCGCTAGTGCCTAAGACTAAAAAACCACTTCCCACACCAGGGCCTGCTGAAAAATGTGCCTTAGTCTCAACTTCCCAACTCACATCCCCCGTCGTCAAGCTCCTGGCTTGAATTAAGCCTTTCCTGTCGGCAGCAAAAATTTTCCCATCATAGACCACAGGTACTAACTTTAAGGTCTGCTCATCGGCACCTACCCCAACGCTTTTTTTCCAAAGGACATCTATCTCAATTTCAGGTTTTAATTCAGTTAAAGCGTTTGGCGGATCGGTATTATCCTCGCCCCCGGTAAAATAATCACTAATACCATCAATAGAATCGCTAAGCCCTGATAAAGCCGAGCAACCTGTTAAACAAATTCCCGTTAATAAACAAGTCAATAAAAATCGCATTATTTTATGCTTTCTACCTTTTCAGGTGCTACCAGATCATCCAGTTTAATTTGCAATAACGGTGATCGGCCACCATTTCTTAATGCATTTTGGTAAGCGGTACGGGCTTCGTCAAGACGATCCAAGGCAACGTAAAAATCCCCCACTAATTCATCATAATTTGGCGCAAAGCCTGCTATGGTTGCCGGGTCAATTTTGTTGATCAGTTGCAAGCCTTGTTCATATTCCCCTGAGGCTAACATTAAACGGGCAAGCCTTATTTTTGCAATATGGCTAATTTCAGCATCTGCGCTGGCAGAAGTTTTTTCTAGGATCTGTTTAGCACCTGCCAAATCACCTTGTTTTACTTTTATCTTAGCTTCCAATAAAGCACTTAACGCAGAATAGGCTGTCGATTTGTATTGCTCTTGAGTGAGCATTGCCAATTTTTCGGCTGATTTATCATTATCTTCAAGTATCGCCTTTAATATTTGCCCATATTGGGTAGCCGCTTGTGCGGATTGGGTTGCCTTATAATTTTGCCAAAAATTCCAGCCTAGAATTAACACGCCACCCATTAATAAGCCGACAACGGTAGCTAAATAATTTTCTTTCCACCAACGTTTAAGTGCATCAACTTGAGCCTCTTCTGAATCGTAAATTTCCACGTCTCGTTTCCCTAATTTTTAAAAATTTATATTTGGCTGGTTTTATAGGCTTTGGGCATTAAAATCATGCAACAATTGTTTTTGCATAAAATCGATGGCTTCATGCAACGATAAGGTCAATTGCTCCTGCTCTTCCCTTAAGAATTTGATGCCGACCACGCCCGAGCTCACCTCATCATCGCCCAAGACCATGGCAAATTCAGCGCCGCTCTTATCGGCTTTTTTAAACTGTGACTTAAAGCTGCCACCTCCACAATTAACTTGTAATTTAAGGCTAGACACTTGATTCCTTAGAATTTCAGCAAACCGTATGGCTTCACGCTGGGCATTGGCACCGACACATATCAGGTAAACATCGACGCTTCGGGGCAATTTAATGTCCAAGGTTTCCATTAATGCCAACAAACGTTCCATACCCATAGCAAAACCTACCGCATGATTTGGTCGGCCGCCTAATTGTTCAATCAAGCTGTCATACCGGCCGCCAGCACAGACTGTTCCTTGGGCACCGAGCTCATCGGTTACCCATTCAAAAACGGTTTTTCCGTAATAATCCAAGCCGCGTACTAATCTCGGATTAAGCTGGTAAGTAATGCCTAGCTCATCCAATAATTTCAGTAAGCTATCAAAATGCTCGCGACTATCATCACCCAAATACTCAGAAAGGACTGGCGCATTTTCAACCACGGTTTGCATTGCAGGATTTTTAGTATCTAAAATTCTAAGCGGGTTAGTTTCCAAACGGCGCAAGCTATCTTCATCCAGCTCCGCCAAGTGTTGCTGAAAATAGCTGATCAAATGTCCCCGGTAGACCAACCGCTCATCCACGGTGCCCAAGGTATTCAGCTGTAAACTGACTTTATCGCGGATACCCAAGCGTTTCCATAGACGATCAATTAAGACGATTAATTCAACATCAATGTCAGGCCCAGGTATGCCATAAGTCTCAACGCCAAGTTGAATAAATTGCCGATAACGGCCTTTTTGTGGGCGTTCATGCCGATACATAGGGCCATAATACCAAAGCCTATGGCTTTGATTGCTTATTAAACCATGTTCCAAACACGCCCGTAAGCAACCCGCTGTGCCTTCTGGACGCAAGGTTAAGGAATCACCATTGCGGTCGTCAAAAGTATACATTTCCTTTTCAACGATGTCCGTCACCTCACCTATTGAGCGCTTAAATAAGGCGGTTTTTTCAACAATAGGCAAACGTATCTCACGGTAACCGTAAGCATCTAAAACTTGTTTTATGATACTTTCTGCATATTGCCAAAGTGGTGTCTGGTCAGGTAGCACGTCGTGCATACCGCGTATGGCTTGAATATTATTTGACATCGAACTGGAATATATTAACTTTTAAACATTTAGCGGTTAAGGTTTATTTTATTAGCTTCTTCCGACAATGGAAAAAGTTCTAATAATAACCTTTTATATTGTTGGGCTACCGCGTCATTACCTAATGCGCGTTCCGTTTGCCAACCTACCCATAAGGTTTCTGAGGTGTGGCCAGCCAGTCCAAGATAGCGTTGTAAATAACCTTTTGCCCCCCAAAAATCGCCTTTTTGATAACTGATTTTTTGCATCGCTTGCAGCGCTGGTGCATAGCTGGCATCTAAGTTTAGTGCCTGCCTCAAATAAGCTTCAGCTTTTTGTGCCTGGCCTCGCTTGAGCTCACACAACGCAGCATTGGTTAATGCTAACCAAGGCCGCTCATTTAAACCTGAAGTCCCGGCTTGATCGAGTAACAACAGGCCTTTGTCAATTTCACCCTGCTCACAAAGAAAACGGCCAAAATTATTTTGTACACTTAAATCATCTGGCGCTAGGCTTAAGGCTTTTTCATGATGCCGTTTAGCGTCATTGGGTAGATTCAATTTTTCCGCCAATACAGCCAATGCATTGTGCACCTTTGGATTATCATCATCTCTTTGTAAGGATTTTTCTAAATTTTCCTTTGCTAAATCAAGTTTATTCAAACTCATATAGCGCACACCTAATTGCATATAGATGTCTGCCAGTTCGGCATTGCTTTTTGACCCACCAGAAGAACTACAAGCCGTTAATGCAAAAGCACCAGTGAAAATTAACCCTACAATAAGTATAAGCAATATTTTGTTAGTTAACATTGCCAGTACCTAAGCCATTAAGTTTAAGGTGGCGGCGGCTTTTATCCGCCACTTTGCCGACTAACTGGCCACAAGCAGCATCAATATCCTCACCACGTGTCCGTCTTACTGTCGTGACTATTCCTGCCGCATTTAACAGCATTTTAAATTGGTTAATCGCTGCGCTGCTAGAGCATTGATAGATAGAATTTGGAAAAGGATTAAAAGGAATCAAGTTTAACTTTGATGGTACTGATTTTAACAACTTGATTAACTTTTTAGCATCCTGCTCGGAATCGTTGATGCCATCCAGCATAACATATTCAAATGTAATCACTCGCCGTGGCGCAATTTTTACATGATCCCGACAAGCCGCCAATAACTCTTTTAGCGGATATTTTTTATTGATCGGCACCAACTCATCACGCAATTCGTCTGTGACGGCATGTAATGAAACTGCCAAACTGACATCGCAAACCTCAGCTAAACGATACATCGCTGGCACTACACCAGAAGTGCTGATAGTAACCCGCCGTTTGGAAAGCCCAAAAGCGAAATCATCCATCATTAAATTCATTGCTGTGACTACATTGTCGAAATTGAGCAAGGGTTCCCCCATGCCCATCATCACCACGTTGGTAATTTTTTTACTGTTACCTAGGCGCTTTTGCGCCACATAAACTTGGCCTATGATTTCAGCGGTAGTCAGATTACGGTTAAAACCTTGTTGGGCTGTTGAGCAAAACGTGCAGGCTAACGCACAGCCAATTTGCGATGACACACACAACGTACCACGGCCTTGCTCAGGAATAAAAACCGTTTCTACACGGTTGCCACAACTTGTCTGCAAAGCCCATTTATACGTGCCATCGGCAGCGATTTGTTCAATGACAATTTCAGGCACCGCAAAATAACAATGTTCCGCCAAATAGAGGCGTAATGCTTTGCTGAAATTAGTCATCAGTTCAAAATCTTCTATGCCCTCATGATAAATCCACTTGAGTAATTGAGTGGCACGGAAAGGCTTCTCATTTATCTCGACAAAAAAAGCTTCTAATTTTTTTCTGTCGAGATCGAGCAAATTAATCAGTTTACGATTATCGGGTTCGGTCGCAGATTTCATTATCGGTAAAGAAATAAGCAATTTCCCTTTCAGCAGTGGCTAAAGCATCTGAACCATGTACCGCATTTTCGTCTATGCTATCGGCAAAATCAGCGCGGATAGTATTTGGCGCCGCTTCTTTTGGATTTGTGGCACCCATAATTTCACGGTGTTTTAGCACTGCATTTTCACCTTCCAAGACTTGCATAATCACCGGGCCTGAAATCATAAAGGCAACCAAGTCTTTAAAAAAACCACGCTCACTGTGTTCTGCATAAAAGCCTTCGGCTTGTGCTTGGGTTAAATGCAGCATTTTTGCTGCCACTACTTTTAAACCATTGCCTTCAAATCGGCTATATATTTCGCCAATTTTATTTTTTGCTACCGCATCAGGCTTAATAATCGAGAAAGTGCGCTCTATTGCCATATCGTTTAAACTCCATATTGATAAAAAATTGTCTTAATTCATAGCTAGTGGCTGGTGATTGCCGTTCAGCCATACCACAGCCCAGTTGTTATGGCCTACTATCTATATCTGCACCTTCTTTTACCGGCACCATTAAATCATCCGGGGTTATCCCTAAAACTAATGCCATAGGGCTGGCAATAAATATGGAGGAATACGTGCCAAATACCACGCCAAATAACAATGCGATCGAAAAATTATGAATAATTTCACCGCCCAAGAAAAATAGTGAGACTAACACCAAAAACACCGTCAAAGACGTCATAATCGTTCGGCTAAGCGTTTCATTTACTGAAATATTCATAATGTCAGCTGTGGATATTTTTCTCAACCGCCTGAAATTTTCCCGTATCCTATCGTAAACCACTATGGTGTCATTTAAGGAGTAACCAATCAGGGCAAGGATTGCCGCCAACACGGTCAAGTCAAATTCCAAACCAAATACTGAAAACACGCCTAAAGTAACAATAACGTCATGAAACGTGGCAATTAACGCACCTGCAGAAAACTTCCATTCAAAACGCCACGCCACATAGATAAGAATGGCAATGGAAGAATAAAGCAGCGATAAAAAACCATCTTCGGCTAGGTCTTCCCCAACTTGCGGACCGACAAACTCAACTCGCCTAAGGCTAGCGGGCTCTGCCGAATTTTTATTGATAGCCTCCAGCACTTGGTTGCTTAATTCCGCACTGCTGGCATTTTCACGCAGTTTTAAGCGGATTAAGACATCTTTTGCCGTCCCAAAATTTTGTACTGTGGCGTCGCCAAAACCCGCTTCAGCTAATGTTTTACGTAACATTGTCAAATCAGCGGATTGCTGGTAACCGACTTCAATCAACGTGCCACCCGTAAAATCGATGCCTAGCTGCAAGCCACGCACCGATAATGAGACTATGGCTATAACCATCAAAATGCCAGAAAAAGTCATGGCAATTTTCCGGTTACCCATAAAATTTATTTTTTGATTTAACATATTTTAAATTTTTTTAAATTGCGCAATGGCCAAATAATGGCGTTGTTAAATGGATAACTTTTCAACTCGACGACTGCCATAAACCCAGTTAATAATCATGCGGGTGCCAGTAATCGCAGTAAACATTGACGATAAAATGCCAATAATTAAGGTAACAGCAAAGCCTTTAACTGAACCGGTACCAAAAGCAAATAGCATAACTGCAACCAACAATGTCGTAATATTGGAATCTAAAATAGTGCCGAAGGCTTTTTCAAAGCCTATGAAGATACTCGCTTGATTTGAGTTGCCATTGCGGATTTCTTCTTTTATCCGCTCAAATATCAATACGTTAGCATCTACCGACATACCTACTGTCAAAATAATCCCAGCTATGCCCGGCAAGGTTAAAGTTGCCTGCAACATCGATAAAATAGCAATTATAATCACCACGTTAAAGGCTAAGGCGACATTGGCAAATAAACCAAATAATTTGTAATACACCACCATAAACAAGACGACCAAGGCGAAACCAACGATAAACGACAACACACCTTTATCAATATTGTCTTGCCCTAAACTTGGCCCCACAGTGCGTTCTTCAATAATATCTACTGGTGCCGCCAAGGCGCCTGCCCGTAATAATAAGGACAAGTTTCGGGCTTCTTGAGGGCTATCCAAGCCTGTCGTTTGGAAACGTTTACTAAAAGTATCGCGGATCGTTGCCACACTGATTACTTTTTCAACTTTTTCCTTGCGGTGGACTTTTTCCCCATTAATTATTTTAGTTTCGTTTTTATATTCAATAAAAACAACCGCCATAGGCTTACCAATGCTTTCTTGGGTTAGCTTGCCCATTTTAGTAGCGCCTACGCCATTTAAGGTTATAAATACTGCCGCATTGCCATCTTGATCCAAACCTGAAGAGGCATCAACAATTTGGTCACCCGTAACGATAATGCGTCGGTCCAACAAAATTGGCGCGCCATTTTTATCATAATATAAGCGGCTCCCCACGGGCACTTGCCCAGATACCGCTTTTTGCACATCATGTTCCACATCAACCAAACGATATTCCAAAGTTGCTGTGGTACCTAAAATTTCTTTAGCCCGGGCAGTGTCCTGAACCCCTGGCAATTGCACGACAATTCGGCTATCACCTTGTTGTTGGATAACAGGTTCAGCCACACCCAACTCATTCACCCGATTACGCAAGGTCGTCATATTTTGCGCCACGGCATTTTTCTTGATGTCTTTAATTTCCAGCTCGGAAACGGTGAGCCAAATTTCATCAGCCGCTTCTGGCTCTTTAACATCCAAGGCATGGAAATCTTTTTTCAGCATGCTTAAGACAGCTGGCTTTTCGTCGGCTGACGGTAATTTTACTTTGATATAACCGCCATCTTTAATAACCGATTGATAACGGATTTTTGCTGCCCGTAAGGCTAACCGTATATCGTCGTTATAGCGCTCTTCAGCTTGCTTTACCGCCGCATTCATATCGACTTCAAGTAAAAAATGCACACCGCCACGTAAATCCAAACCCAAATACATTGCGCGGGCACCCAAAGACTGTAACCAGGCAGGCGCTGTTGGCGCCAAATTTAACGCAACGGTGTATTCATCACCGACCTTTTCCTTTAGTACATCAGCCACATGCAACTGGTCATCGGTATTGTTAAAGCGGGCTAAAACTTGGCCGTTATTGTTCTCAAATGACTTAACATTGAACCCAGACTGTTTTATGATGCTTTCTAGCTGACCTGCTTGTGAACTGGTAATTTTACCATCGTGGGCAGCCGACACCTGTACTGAAGGATCTTCACCATAAAGATTGGGCAATGCGTAAAGAATTGAAATCCCAAACAACATTAGGATCAAAATATTTTTCCAAAGTGGGAAACTGTTGTGCATGTGCTATTCCATTTAACAATGTAAACGTGGTTTTAGCTAAATTAAGATAAAGCCACTTACTGTGAGCCAGTGCTTTTTTTAGGATCCAACTTTTTTATTAACTGCCTTAAAAGTACCTTTAGGCATCAAGCTGGCTATGGCGTGGCGCTGAACTTGGATAAAGGTATTGTCATTGACTTCTATCTTGACAAAGTTTTCATCTAATTCCACTACTTTTCCTAGAATCCCCCCGGTGGTCACCACTTCGGAACCTTTGCCCAAAGCCGCTAGCATTTGTTTTTGTTCTTTCGCTTTTTTAGACTGCGGAAGTAAAAATAAGAAATAAAAAAACACCAAAATGGCAACTGGAAACAATAGGCCCTCAAGGCCAGGTTGCTGTGTTGCAGCGGGTGCGGCGGCAACCGCATCAGAAATAAACAAGCCCATTATTATCCTCTATTGTCAGGGTTGTAAAAAATTTTCTTATTATGCCACAGTTGGAATAGTTTTTTCTTGTTGCAGGTAAAATTGCTGCACAAAATTCGCTAATTGTTGATTTTCTATTGCTTTGCGCAACCCTTGCATGAGTGTCTGATAATAATGCAAATTATGGATAGTATTTAACCGGGCACCCAACATTTCTTGGCATTTATCCAGATGTTTTAAATAGGCGCGGGAGTAATGACGGCAGGTGTAGCAGCTACAGTTTTCGTCCAACGGCCGGGTATCAGATTGGTATTGGCGGTTACGAATTTTGATAACCCCATACTGGGTAAATAAGTGGCCATTGCGGGCATTGCGGGTAGGCATAACGCAGTCAAACATATCAACGCCTCGCCTAACCGCTTCAACCAAATCTTCAGGTGTGCCAACACCCATAAGATAGCGCGGCTTATCAGCAGGCAATAATGGCGCAACATGTGCCAGTGTAGCCATCATTTCTGCTTTTGGCTCACCTACGGATAGGCCGCCAATGGCATAACCATCAAAGCCAATGTTGACCAAGCCTGCGACCGATTCTTGCCGCAAATGCCCATACATGCCACCTTGGACTATCCCAAATAACGCGGAAGCATTCCCCGCATGGGCTATTTTGCTGCGTTCCGCCCAGCGCAAAGACAAGCGCATAGATTCGGCTGCTTCGGCCTCAGTTGCAGGATACGGCGTACATTCATCAAAAATCATCACAATGTCAGAACCCAAATCCTGTTGCATTCGCATGGATTCTTCCGGCCCTAAAAAGATCTCACTACCATCGACAGGAGATTTGAAAGTTACACCACGTTCACTTATTTTTCTTAACGCACCTAGGCTGAAAACTTGAAAACCACCCGAATCCGTCAAGATTGGCTTTTGCCAACGCATAAAATCGTGTAAATCGCCATGGGCTTTAATTACCTCAGAGCCAGGCCGTAACATGAGATGGAAGGTATTACTTAAAATGATTTGGGCACCTAAACTATCCAAGTCTTCAGGAGTTAATGATTTTACCGCGCCATAAGTCCCCACCGGCATAAAAACTGGGGTTTGTATGAGTCCTCTAGCAAAGCTTAACTGGCCTCTACGGGCTTCACCATCAGTGTTTAGTAATTTAAATTCCATGTAGCTTAAGTTTTCCCCAGTTTGAAGTATGCCACCGCCAATTAATCACATAACTAGCAATTCTTGAACTTGTATCGAGTAAAGTGTCTGATAAAAGGTCATAATCTTATCATTTTTGCTTGCCCAGCCCTAAACTTGAGTATTGAAATTAAGCTTTTGCCCTTAGTTTTCTACTAAATTTTGATCATTAACCACGGCAACACAAATAAATAGTTTATGCCAATCAACATCATTTAAAATCGGTGCGGCTAAATACTCATCACCATTCATTTAATTTTAATAACGGGGCTATAGATGGAAACTTATCCTTTTGAACTGTTACTGATTACTTTTGTTGCCATGTTGGCACCACTGATCACTGAATTTCCTGGTGCGCCTCGTATTCCAATTGTCGCATTGGAACTGCTATTAGGCATTTTAATCGGCCCACATGTGCTTAACTTAGCTGATCCCGAAGGTATGGTGGGTACTTTAGGTGAATTAGGGCTAGCTTTTTTACTCTTTATGGTCGGATTGGAAATAGATTTTGAAAAAATCCGCGGCAAACCGCTATCCCTTGCCCTAAGCGGTTGGCTGGTTTCGCTGGCCACTGCCACCGTGTGTATGCTTTTTTTCTACAATATTGGGCTGATTGAAACACCACCGTTATTAGCAGCCGTGGCTTTATCGACCACCGCATTAGGCATTTTGACACCTATTTTGCGAGATCGAAATGAGTTAAACAGCAATTTTGGCACCCACATGGTGGCGGCAGCGGCAATTGGCGAATTCGGCCCCTTAGTAGTTATCTCTATGGTATTAATCCCAACACATAGCACGGTAATGCATACGCTGTTTATGGTGTTATTTATTGCCATTGCCTTGGTGTCCGCAAATATTGCCTTAAGCTCCCGTTCTCCACGATTAATTGAAATACTTACTAAAACCATGCAAAGCAGCGGCCAGCTGCCGGTAAGAATCTGCATTTTGTTACAGATTTTATTCGTTGCCTTAGCCGCTAAGTTCGGCCTAAATATTGTTATGGGAGCATTTACCGCAGGTATCGTCGTGGGCCTTGCCATTAAAGGTAAAGGTGGTGAATTATTACGGCATAAACTGGATGCCATAGGTTACGGATTTTTAATCCCGGTCTTTTTTGTCGTCGTCGGCATGAAGTTTGAAGTCACGGCTTTGTGGTCAGCCCCAATAGCTCCTTTACAAGTTATCTTGCTATCCGCCATGTTGCTATTAGTACGCGGTATACCCTTATTGCTCTATAAAAATGAACTCACACCCGAAGAAAAAATACCTTTTGCTTTGTATTCGGCTACTGGCTTACCTTTAATCGTTATTATCAGTGAGATTGGCGTATCCTCAGGTGCCATGCCGATTGATAGGGCATCAGTTTTGGTTTGTGCGGGCATGATCTCAGTGATTTTATTTCCCGTTTTAGCACTGAAATTACGCGGAAAATACGTTTTACCATGGGATCAGCAACCACCCCCCCCGGCCACAGACCGTGAAGAAAACCATTAAAAATAATAAAGCTTTAGAATAAACAATAAGTTAATCTAATCACGCTTATCTTGTTTTATTCTGTCATTTATTTTCGGTTTAAACCTAAGGATGTCCATTTTGAGGCCACGTTCACTGTTTACACACCCCACTTGGTTACATCGCTTGGTATTTTGGCTTGGTGCCATTACTGTGGGTTTAGTGATCGTGGCAATGACCCTATTCAGCGAATGGGCTGGCGATGTTTATCGCCATTTTTCTTGGCAATATCCTTGGTTTGATTTTATCGTCCCTCCCTTAGGGCTTTGCTTTACCGCTTGGCTAACCCTCAGGTTTTTTCCTGGTAGTGAACGTAGTGGCATTCCTCAAGTTAAAACCGCCCTTGAGATTGGTAATACCAGTGAGCACCGCTTAAAACTCATTTCTTTAAGGATTGCTATAGGTAAAATGTTATTGCCTATATTGGGGCTGCTCTCGGGTGCTTCAGTTGGTTTTGGCGGCCCTGCCGTACATGTCGGGGCATCAATTATGCTGTCACTGGGCAGGGCCTTTAACTTTCCTGCCCATTACTTAGAGCGCGGCTTGATTTTAGCTGGTAGCGCGGCTGGTTTTGCAGCCCTGTTCAGCACACCACTAGCCGGTATTATTTTTGCCTTAGAAGAATTAGGCAGAACCCTGGAAGAACACATTAGCAGCCAAGTGTTAACCGCTATCATCCTTTCTGGGATTACCGCTTATGCCTTGCTTAACCGATATATTTATTTAGAAGATGAATCGCTGCTACTGCCCTGGGGGCGTGCATGGTTAGCCGTACCGTTATGTGGCATTTGCGGCGGGCTTTTAGGTGGTTTGTTTAGCAAAATTTGTATTCTAGGCAACCATGCCATCAAACAAGTACGCTTGTCACCCCTAGTTGTTGCGCTATTTTGCGGTGGCTTAATTGCCCTGATCAATTATTTTTCCCATGGCAGCACCGCAGGCACCGGTTATCAACAAACTAAAACCATACTCCACGGCACCGAAGCCATGGACTTTAACTTTCCTTTTTTAAAAATGGCTGCAATATGCGCCACTTTTTTTAGTGGTATCCCAAGTGGCATTTTCGTGCCCTCGCTTGCCGTAGGGGCAGGCTTTGGTGTAGATCTAGGCCAACAATTTCCCATTGCACCACTCTCTGTTATGGTTTTTTTAACCATGGCCGCTTATTTCTCCGGTACCTTGCAACTCCCCCTTACCGCATTTGTTATCACCATGGAAATGACTAACAACCACGGTATTTTAATACCCTTAATGGCAACCTCATTTCTTGCCAGCAGCACGTCTAAGCTGATTAACCCGACACCTTTGTACCTAAGCTTATGTAGTGCTTACCAAACATATTCACCCAACCTAACGGCTAATAAAACTGACCAAGCCCAAGACCCCGTAAAATAACTGGCTAGCCTAGGCAGTTATTCGCAATTTGGTGTATTATCATTAGCATAGCCAACTGCTAAAGCCAATTTTACATGTATAAGATTAATTTATCGGGTTTAACCTACGATTTTAAATCTTTGCGCAATTTAATGGCCAAGGCTTCCCCCGCACGGTCGGGTGATTACTTGGCCGGTGTTGGCGCAAGTTCAAATCTTGAACGTATCGCCGCCCAATGGGCGCTGGCAGAGGTTCCGCTTAAACAATTTTTAAACGAAGCCTTAGTCGCCTATGAAGACGATGAGATCACCCGTTTAATTATCGACGGGCATGACCCCATCGCGTTCTCCCCTATCAGCCATCTCACTGTCGGCGAATTTAGGAATTGGTTGTTATCGGAGTTTGCCAGCACTGCCACCTTAAGCAGCATCGCTGCAGGTATTACACCGGAAATGGCAGCAGCCGTCTGTAAAATCATGCGCATCCAGGATTTGATTTTAGTCGCCAAAAAATGCCGTGTCATCACCCGCTTCCGTGGCACCATTGGCTTAGAAAACCGCTTATCCACGCGCTTACAACCTAACCACCCTACCGATGATCCGGCGGGTATCGCTGCCAGTATTTTAGATGGCCTGTTATATGGCTGTGGGGATGCTGTGATAGGCATTAACCCCGCCTCTGACAACCTAGAAGCCACTGCCCGCTTATTACGCTTGTTAAATGATGTCATCGAACGCTATCAAATACCCACACAAGCTTGCGTGCTAGCCCATGTCACCACCACTTTACAGGCGATGGAGCAAGGCTTACCCGTAGACTTAGTGTTCCAATCCATCGCTGGCACCGAAAAAGCCAACACAAGTTTTGGCATTAACCTCAATATTTTACAAGAAGCTTACCAAGCGGGCTTAGAACTGAAACGCGGCGGGCTATTTGCCGACGGGGCTATCGGCAATAATTGCATGTATTTTGAAACCGGCCAAGGCAGCGCATTATCCGCCAATGCCCATGAAGGTATGGATCAACAAACTTGCGAAGCCCGTGCCTATGCGGTAGCGCGCCAATTTAAGCCGTTGCTGGTCAATACTGTGGTAGGCTTTATTGGCCCTGAATACTTATATGACGGCAAGCAAATTACCCGCGCGGGCTTAGAAGATCATTTTTGCGGAAAGTTATTGGGCTTACCGATGGGCTGCGATGTTTGTTATACCAACCACGCTGAAGCGGACCAAGATGACATGGATATGTTATTAACCCAATTTGCCGTTGCTGGCGGCACTTTTATTATGGGTGTGCCAGGTGCCGATGACGTGATGTTAAATTATCAATCGACCTCATTCCATGACGCCTTATATATCCGCCAAGTACTGGGCTTACGGCCTGCCCCAGAATTTGAGCAATGGCTACAAAGCCACCAAATATTTAAGGATAACCAATTGCTGGGACTGCAGCACATCCCGCCACTCTTTAAACACGCGCTTAGCCAGTAATACATTCCCTATGACTTTAAAGCCACAAGATCCCACAATACATGCCGACCCCTGGCTGTCGCTCAAACAATACACGCCTGCGCGTATTGCTTTAGGGCATACCGGAGCAAGCTTACCGACAGCCGCCAGTTTAAACTTTCAGTTAGCCCATGCCTTAGCGCGTGACGCCGTTAACATAGCCCTGGACTTCACCGCGTTAAGCCAACTATTATCACCACTTAACCTGCCCCTATTGACACTACAAAGCAGGGCGGACAATCAACGCATGTACTTACAACGGCCTGATTTAGGCCGCTTATTAAACGCAGCTAGCTTACAACAAATCAGCGCATCGCTAACCCCGCAAAATCCCGATGCCGTGATCGTGGTGGCTGACGGCTTATCTTCAAAGGCCATTGAACATCACGCTGGCGCTTTTCTAAAATTGTTAGTCCCCGAGTTACTCGCCAGAAATTATCAAATAAGCCCTTTGTGCCTAGTCAAACACGCTCGTGTTGCGGTTGGTGACGCCATTGCTGAAGCCTATACGGCAAGATTATGCATAGTTTTAATTGGTGAACGCCCGGGTTTAAGCTCACCAGACAGCATGGGAATTTATTTCACTTATCAAGCAAAATCAGGCCTAACAACAGATGCCGACCGCAATTGTATTTCCAATATTCACAACAATGGTTTGGATTACCCTAACGCTTTAAAAAAACTATTGTTTTTGCTAGCAGAAGCAGAAAAATTACAATTATCTGGCGTGCACTTAAAAGATGGCACTAGCCAAATGGCAGTAAGCCAACAAGCCCAAGAAAACGTATTTTTACTGGTCTAAACAAACGTTATTGCGTTTATACTCTCCCAACAAGCCTATTTAAATCCTCTCATCCTAACCGTCCCTCTGGTTTAGGAACAATATAAAACTTATTGGTCTTGCTATAACGTTGAGCGCGGCTAAAACAAAACAACGCTGGAGCAACCATCTATCCAGCGTTATTAACAGAGCCTTAAATTCAACAGGCAGCTTTAGTTTGACGTTTTTTTCTATTCATACCGCCAAACACTGCCAAGCCCGAAGCAAACAACCAAATAGCGGCTGGCACAGGCACGCCAGCAGGCAAGTCGCCTGCGAATAAAACATTATGGAACTCGATATTGCCATTAAAAGACTCTGCTACCAATTGACCATCCAATGCGCCAAAACCACCCGTAACATTAGCAAACGGCGCAAAAATAGTACCGAACGGATTTTTGCTACCTGCTAACGTTAACGAACTTGCATCACTAAAATTATAAATGACATGGGCGGCATCCACACCCGTTAAAAAGACTTGGCCATTTTGGAAAGTTTGCCCAGAACCAGTAACATTGATCAACACTGTAGAGCCAGCTAGCGCACTAATGTTAACCGTATTAGTATTGGTTAAATCATTGCCATTCACAGTGAAAACATTCAACCCGGCATTTGCACCGTTCAAATTAAGGCTACCAAAATTAACGTTGGTCGAGCCATTAGCCGCTAATGCGCCCAAACTGGTAGACAAGCTTTGATATAGGCCTGATGCTGCAGAAAAGTCAATTAAGCTTTGCGGTAAAACACCGCCTCTTGCCGTAAAACTGGTCAAAGCCGTACTGCCACCAACATAAATAGTACCGTTTTGGCCGTTACCAACGCCACCATTGGTCGCCGTCACATTACCACCAGCGACTAAACGGGCAGCACTGCCTGAAATTTGGGTAGCCACAGAATAATTTTGCAGGTTGATATTGCCGCCTGCCGCAACATTGCCTTCTGCATCCGTATTAGAGCTAGTAAAGTCTTGCCAAACAAAGACATTATAATCAGCCGCAGGTCCAATAAAAGCAGCGTGTGCAGACGATATGGCCGATCCTAGCAATAGCGTCGATAGTAGTGTTGTCGTTAAACGCATTTTTTCACCTAAGAGTAAGTAATAAGGAAAAAGAAAGCTATGTTAACCGTCAAAATTAACAGCTAACTGGCAAACCCTAACAAAAGAATATGACAGGTTTATGAATGGCTTAGCCCTACTACACGCATTCCTAGTCACACTTAACCATAAAATTATGTAATAGCCATGGTAGCCGCCTTATACAAATACGGCAGCAACATTAGCTTGCCCGTAATTAATGTTCAAGATTTAAAGGGTTAACGTTAGTCACAGCTATTGTTCTTAGGCTAGTTCAACTTAATAAAATTAGCTTTCTGTTTTACCCCAAACTCAGATCTTCATAGCACTATATTAAGTCTAACTGACCAGCTTGACCGTCTTAGAAAAAATAAGCCAAATAGCTTATTAACTGCGTTATTTAACATAGTGGGTTTTGTAAAACATTATATATTTTTGATTTTAAAGAAAATATTTTTTGGCCTCTATTTTGCTCCCTGGCTTTTGGCAAGGATGGCTTGTGCTTTTAACACATAGCCATCTGATATTTATAAGCCAACAATTAATAGCCCGCTGTTTAAGGGCAAACAAATAAAAAAGGGGAAAACCATGTCAAAACGACTAAACCATAGACACACCTTAGCCTGTACATCCATGCTAATGTTTGCACAATCCAGTTTAGCGCTAGAAGTTAACTCAGACAGCGCACAGGCCGAAGCCCGCAAAGCTGATTTAATACGCCAACGCGAAGCTATCGACGCAGAGTTATACCGATTAGGTGAGACCCAGTTACCTCAACCTTCTGTAGCGACGGATCCAACAACAGTAAGCAAGCCAAAATCCGGCAAAGAAACCGCCAAAACTTTAGGCGCTATTGAAGTCGCTGCGGAGCGCGAAGCTATCTCCCCTCGCAGCAGCGGCCAAACTGTCACCACCATAGGTCGTGAGGAAACCAAAGATAGCGTAGGCTTTTCAATTACTGAGGTCTTGCAAAGCAGCCCCGGGGTTACCGCCCGCCAAGGTAACGGCCCGCGTGATGTTAATATTTCCATCCGCGGCTCAGGCGCACGGCAAACCTTTGCTTTCCGTAATTTGAAAGCCTATGACGACGGCTTTCCATTTACCGAACCCGATGGCTTGTCACGTACCGATATTATCGACCCCCATGCTTACGGTGATATTGATGTCGTACGCGGGCCATCCTCAGCACTTTATAACAACTATGCAACGGGCGGCGCAATCAACTTCCATACCCGCCGTGGCCGTGATATAAACGGGATTGAGGCCGCCACTGATTTTGGCAGCTTTGGTTATCAAAATTATTACACTAATATTGGTGGCACGAATGATACTGGTAGCCTTGAATATTCCTTATTCGGTAGCCACGTCCGCGGCAATGGTTTTATTGATAACAGCGGCTATAACACGACTACGGAAAACTTCTTAATTAACTATGCCCCTGATACTTTAAACAAATTCAGCTTTAAGTTTATTAATAATGACTTAGTTTCAAAAGTGCCAAGTCGATTAACTTTAAACCAATTTAAGGCCAATCCTTTTGATGCTGGCTTAGTTTCTATTAATGGCCAAAATCGAACTGCAGAGCAAGCTAACCAAAACCGTGAGGATCGCCGCACAATCGTTGGCCTACGCTGGGAACGACAAGTGGATGATGCAACACTTTTAACGACCCGAGGCCAATACAGCTTACGAGATATTAATCAACAATTTGCCACCGTTGGAGACAGCCAAATTCCATCCTTTGACTTTGACACTGGTATCACTCGTGAAGGACATTTACTGGGACTACCCGTTAAGCACCATGCTGGCTTTTTTTATAATTATCTAGAAACCGAAGGTGTAACCGTTAACAACTTTCGCCAAACTTCAGCCTCTAGCGTTATTATTGGCCAACGTGGACAAGTCACTGCGGAGACACGTGGGAATCATAGCAACATTGGCTTCCGTGCCCGTGAAGAAGTCGAACTAGGCAAGGTTACTGCAGTAGTAGGTGCTAGTATTGAGCATTCCAATATCCAAGCAACAGTACAAAATGGTCTGACTAGCTCAATACAACCCAGCCCTATTAATGTAAACAACCAATTTGTCAATGGCGCAGCAGAAGCAGGTTTAACTTGGCATGCTAACGACCAATGGAATCTTAGAACTCGCGTAGGTAGCGGCTATGGCATCCCGGGTATCGGCCAGTTAACTACTGGGCGAAATGGTTTACCTGGCAATAATATCAACCTACAACCTCAAGAAAATGTGAATGTCGATCTAGGTTTTGATTGGTTCCCTACTGATAAACTTAGTATTGGTGTCACTGGGTTTTATGAGTTTTTCACTAATGAATTTATCTCCCAATCACCAGGAGCAGGGCTCTCCAACTTTACTGATAATATCCCTGAATCACAACATCGTGGTTTTGAGGTGGAATTGGATTGGCGTTTCCGCCCTGATTGGCGTTTTAAGGCCGCGTATACCCTCAACGACCAAATCTATATAAATTATACCGAATCTTTAGCTAGGCCTGGTGCTGCTGCTGGTACGGCACCATTATTGTTTGACCGTAGCGGCAACAAAATTCCAGGTGTAGAACCACATTTTGTCAACGCCAGGCTATCTTACGATTCCAGCAAAGGCCCACTGAATGGTTTTGGTGGCTTTCTAGAGTTTAACTGGTTGGACGATTATTTCATTAATAATGCTAACAGCTTACAATCACCAGGATTTAACATTTTTAATGCCAACCTACATTACGACAAAAAAGTGTCGGGTAGTTTTGTCCGTGGCTTCTCTTTATTTTTTGAAGTACAAAATATTTTTGACGACACTTATGTGACCTCTGCGAACGTCATTTCTACCCAATTGATTAACAGCGGGGGTGTAGTTCGCGAACAAAACGCAGCTGAACTTGCCAACAACCAAAATTCAGCAGCCTTTTTTGCCGGCGCCCCCCGCTCCTTCTTTGGCGGCATCCGCTTAAAATTCTAAGCGCCAAAAACCGTGCGGTTTTTTGCCGCACGGACTACCGCAAAACTTGCTGCCCTCTATCTTTTAAATGCCTATAAAATTGTGACCCCGTTCCAATTTGTCATAACAATTTCTACCAAAATAGGAACTAATCGACAGTTTAATGGGAAACTAATTATTCTGCGCCAGAGTTTAGCTAGACTGTTGTCCATCTTATAGTGCCAACTCGGGAACCGACATGATGACGTTAAACCACCAAAAAACACTCAATGGTTTTTATATTGCCGGCATAGCCAGCATTATCTTCATGCCCGAATTGATGTTGGAATTATCATTAGAACTTTTTCATCATGTACTAGAAGCCCTACACATTCTATTTGAGTTTCTGGAATCAAGCTTGGATCATGTCGTCGAACATCTTTTCCATACTGATTTGCACCAAACACAAGTCATCGTTTTTTATATTTTAGTGTCTATGGCAGCAACAGCAGGTTATTTTATTTGGCTAGCCATCTACAATTTTTATTTACAGTGCAAAAACCATTTAATGGCCACTTTTTTACTGTACAAAACACAATTATACCAACACCTTAACCATCAAAGCTTAACTGAAAAAATCGTGATATTCACTGCCGCCAATCTGGGTTTAACATGTTTATTGATGTTTGCGTTTTAGTCTAAGCCTAGTTGTGGAATTTGTGGAATGATCTATGTCTTTCGACTTATAAGCACCTAGGATCAAAATCTTAAAGCCATCAAAAAAATCTCGCATTTAACCAAAGATGTACCGCTATGCTGGCAAAATAACCCAGCAAAATAACCGGAAACCATCGTAAATGTCCGGTAAATGTGTAATATCCCTTAATATGCCCCAACATGCCAACACCTGGTGCCGAGCCTATCGCTAACAGGCTTCCGCCCACACCCAGTGTCAGCGTCAATAAAAGCCATTGCCCCGAAGAAATAGCTGGATGCATATTCAATACAGCAAACATTAATGTGCCATTATCAATAAATGCGGAAGAGAGTCCAATTGCGGTATTAGCCAAAGTTGGGCTAATTTGGCCGAATAAAAATTCGGCAATGTTATCAAGATACCCCACAAAACCAATCGCCCCTATCAACATCATGGCACCATAAAAAAACAGCAAGGTATCCCAATCAATATGCCCCACATTTTTGAACACATCAAATGTTGTGTCCTTTTTAGCGACAGGTACGTCTAAGTTAAAAAAACGATAGACATAGGCAAAATCACCTTCTTCAGCCTGGGTTGTTTTAGTGATGTAAAAATTAAAAAATTGCAATAAGCCTAATCCCATCATCATGCCAGCTGCTGGAGGTAATTCCAATAAAACATTACCACTAACCGTAATGCCTAAAGTCAGCATAAATAAAAAAATAATCCGCTTGCTTCCTCGCTTTAATTTTACGGGTTCATGCAAAGCCTCTGGACTTTCGTTTGGCACCCAAAAATGCATAATGCTGGCAGGCAAAAGAAAATTAACCAAGCAAGGTAGGGCCAAATAAAAAAACTGCGTAAAATCTAATAAATGATGTTGCCAAACAAATAATGTAGAAATTCCCCCTAATGGGCTAAATGTCCCTCCCGCATTGGTTGCACTGACAATATGTACACAAACTATACTGACAAATTCAGGTTTTTTCTTGCCCACTGCATAAGCTACTGATCCCATCAACAAGCCTACGGTAAGACCATTTATTACGGTAGATAAAAGAAAAGCCAAACTGCCTGTAATCCAAAATAATTGCCGATAGCTAAATTTCCTACTCAATAATAGCATTTGCAGACCACGGAACACCCCACGTTCTTCCATGGTATTAAGATATGTCATAGACACGAGTACAAATAGAAAAAGCTCTATGTACGCAAGAAGATTATTTTCAAACGCCATGGCCGCCAACTTTGCTTGGCCATGCATGGCATAATAAATACAAATGGCAAACCACGCTAAAGCGGAGCCCAATACCATCGGTTTAGATTTGCGTAAATCGGTGACTTCCTCAGACATCGCGGCGATATAAGCAGCAATGGTAATAAAAACTGAAATATAACCTACTAAGTGGTGCGTCAAATCTAAACTAACTGGCGTTGTCCCCCCCACATTTGTGTCTGCAAAAACCAAAATTGGGAAGAATATCAACACGACAGGAATTAGAAAATTGCTCATATGGAATTTGCAGACAGGTAGCAGGAGCCAGCATTATATCTTAGATCCTATGAGATTAGCCTGTCCATAAAACAATAGAGCCCCTATTGGATGCTATGACTAAAATCGTTAGCGATTTAGTAACTAAATTTGAGGGTTGCAGCATGCCCATTTATTATTGAATAAGATTAAGTTTTAATATTTGCCGTTATGGCGCACGCTTAACGCGTTGAGTACCTTATCTTTTTTCTGAGTTAGTCAAAAAACCTATACATTAGCTGAAAACTAACGCTAAGATTACCCGCTTGAATTAATTGGGAGCTGTAATGAAACATCCTCTTATTATCAGCGTTTTAGTGATAAGTGCGGTACTTGCTGTATTAAGTTATTTGTTCCACCCAGATATCGGCGTATTACAACTTAATATTAATGGCAAACAAGTATCTGATCCATTCATTCGTATGGCCGCTATACCCAGCGCCATAGTAGTGATGCTTTTGGTTGGTTTATTATCAGTACTGCTATTTATGGGCATCGGCCTGTTTATATTTTTTATCGCTTTGTTTTTTGCCTTGCTGGGCGTATTTTTTATCACACCATCATTTTGGCCCATTTTAGTGCTGGTATTTTTACTGATGCTATTACTGTCATCTGGCCAGCAAAAAAATTAGCTAAATTAATTTTTACCCAAACACATAGCATTTGGCCTTGAAACCTTTTAAATATTCTTTACTGTTAAACCCTAACAAAGCGTGGCATACCTCAACACGTCAAATATCCAACAGCAATGTAACATTGCCCCTAGTTTTGCCACGTACTGAGCACGGTGGATGGCTTGGCCTAATGGCTATGCTGGTACTGGCCTCCGGTTGTGCTGGCAAAACCGGCTTAGACTGCCAGCCCCATGAACAAAGCTATATCGTTGAACACTTGTATTTTGGTACTCAGCCATCCAACAATAACGTGGTCACTCCGCATTTATGGTCTGATTTTCTTGAAACTTCCGTGACTAGCCGCTTTCCTGATGGTTTAAGTACGTGGCAAGCATCTGGCCAATGGCGCGGCAAAGATGAGGTTCTTGTGCATGAAAGCACTTATATTTTAAATGTGCTACATCCAGATGATGAACCTAGCGAAACTGCGATCCGTGCGATTTCTAACGAATATAAACAACGCTTTAAGCAAGAAGCCGTATTGCGGGTTAAAAGCTGGGCTTGTGTGTCATTTTGAGGGCTGCTACCTGAACTCGCTAGCAGTTTGCCTAAAAATGCGCGTAGAATTTGCTATCAATAACCTTCTCCTGTCACTAATAAGCGCTTAACAATATGAAAATTTTTGCCCACCTTTTACTAGCTTTAACGACGCTTATAGTTTCAGCCTGCACGCCGTCTGAACTAAAGCAAGCAACATATGAAACCGTGCAAAATATAGGCGATGCTCAATGTCAAAAACAATTGTCAGCCCCTTGCAGACCACGGGAAAGCTATAGCAGTTATCAACACAAACGCACAGCTGTTGCAGGTGATACTCAATAATGGCTTAAGAACTAATCACTAACTTTAGCATGGCCAACGCCTCTGACAAACCGCAATTGGGTAAGTTGTGGGCCTATCTTTTAGCCAAGTAGGGGAGTTTCAAGGTAACGGCGCAGGCTCACAGTTATTGAAGCTGCAATTTAATTTGCCAAAACCTGAGGCTAATATTGTAGAACTTTACCGACTGCCCCATCAGTCAGGCGCTCCATTGATTTTATCAACACCAAGGTTAGCCATTCAGCAATCATGACAATGCGGCTGATGCTGGATCTACCCGCTTTCGGGCCACCTTAAACAAATCGTAACTTGACTGGCTAGTCGTAATCATGCAACCATTAACTTTGTGGGGAAATAGTTTTGTCCTAAACCTTCAATTTACTAGGGCGACAAATGCAAGATTATATTCAAGACCTTGCCGCACAACATAACCATCAAGCAAGGCAATTGCTACAGATTTTACGTTCCATTCAAAGCCACTACCATTACATTCCCAAACCCGCCATTGAACAATTGGCTGACTTGCTGGGCATTAGCAGAACCCTCATTATCAGTGTCGTTGAGTTTTACAGCTTTTTGCATTTAACGCCCAAAGGCCAATATGAGATATTAATCAGTAACTCAATTACCGACCACATGTTAGGCAAACACCAAGTCATGGATTATTTGGCCAGTAAACTCAATGTGACTGTCGGTGATGTTCGTGCCGATGGCTTGGTTAGCCTGGATAATACATCCTGTACAGGATTATGTGACCAAGGCCCTGCGGGTTTAGTAAACGGCTGGCCGTTAACCCACTTAAACCCTGCCAAAATTGATGCCATCGCAGCTTTAATTGAGCAACAACAAGCCTTGTCTGAATGGCCCGCTGAGTTGTTTCAGGTAGCAGACAATCTGCACTTACCCGGGTTGTTGTTAAGACACCCTATTAAGCCTGGGGATGCTTTACAAACTGGTTTAACCCGAGGTTGGGCACAAACCTTAACGGAAATTAATCAATCGGGATTACGTGGCCGTGGTGGTGCTGGCTTTAAAACCGCCCTAAAATGGCAGTTTTGCTCCGAAGAATCAGACCCTATACGTTACGTAGTTTGCAATGCTGATGAAGGCGAGCCCGGCACCTTTAAAGACCGTGTGTTATTAAACCGCCATGCCCAACAAGTTTTTGAAGGCATGACCGTGTGTGCCGCCATCGTTGGTGCCCACGCCGGTTTTTTATATTTACGTGCTGAATACCATTATCTTTACCAACCACTGCAATCCATCTTGTTAGAACGAAAAAAACGGGGCCTGTTGGGTCATTCTATTTTAGGCCAAGAAGGCTTTAATTTTGATATTGAAATCCACCTAGGTGCAGGCGCTTATATTTGCGGCGAGGAATCGGCACTCATCGAATCGTTGGAAGGCAAACCTGGTATACCGCGTAACCGACCGCCTTATCCGGTGAGCCAAGGTTATTTAAATAAACCCACTGTGGTTAATAATGTCGAAACTTTTTTTGCTGCAGCTGCCATAGCGGTTAAGGGTGGCGCCTGGTTTGCCGCTGTAGGCACAGAACAGTCCAAAGGCAGCAAAATCTTAAGCATTAGCGGTGATTGCCTGCGGCCTGGCATTTATGAATACGCCTTTGGCACCTCAATTCAAAGCATACTAAATGATTGCGGCGCGCTGGATACGCTAGGCGTGCAAGTTGGCGGGCCTTCCGGCAGTTTTATTTCTGACTATGAGTTTAACCGAAAGCTGGCCTTTGAAGACTTGGCAACGGGTGGCTCGTTTATGGTGTTTAACCGACACCGTAAACTGCTGGACATCGTACAAAATTTTACCGATTTTTTTGCCCATGAAAGCTGCGGTTTTTGTAGCCCTTGCCGAGTCGGAACTGCATTATTAAAACAGCAGTTGGATAAGATTTTACAGGGCTACGGTTCAGCAGGCGATGTCGCTGCCTTAGAAGAAATCTGCCAGCTAATTAAAACCCATAGCCACTGTGGTCTAGGCCAAACCGCGGCCAATCCCATTTTAACCACCTTAGAACGTTATCCTGAACTTTATCAAAGCCACTTGAAAAACATCAGTTATGAGCCCGGCTTTGATCTGGATGCGGCCTTGGCAAGTGCACGCCATCTGGCCAACCGGGATGATGCAAGCGCTCACTTGGCACAAACGGAAGATTATGACTAATACCATCAACCTAGATGGCCAAACGATACCCTTTAGTGCTGGCCAAACTATAATGCAAGCCGCCACAGACGCAGGTATATACATCCCCCATTTGTGTCATCACCCTGAGTTTACCCCGCACGGTAGCTGTAAATTGTGCACGGTACAAGTCAACGGCAGGATATGCTCGGCCTGCACTTTTCCCGCGGCAGAGGGCCTAGCGGTTATCAGCAACAGTAAAGCGCTAAATGATGACCGCCAAAAAATCACCCAAATGCTGTTTGTAGAAGGCAATCATTTCTGTCCAGGCTGCGAAAAAACCGGTAACTGCCAGTTACAAGCGGTAGCGTATTATTTAAAGATGCTGGATAACCACTTCCCACACTTTTATCCCAAACGTGGCTTGGATGCCTCTCACCCTGACATTTTAATCGACCACAACCGCTGTATTTTCTGCACGTTATGCGTACGCGCCAGCCAGCAGCAAGATGCTAAAGATGTGTTTGCCATCAGTGGCCGCGGCATTAACAAACGCTTAATAATCAATGCTGAAAGCGGTTTACTCAAAGATAGCGGTATAACCGCCGCAGACCGTGCTGCGCATATTTGCCCCACTGGCGCTATTTTAATTAAACGCACGGGTTATCATATACCAATAGGCGAACGCATTTACGACCACCAGCACATAGATGACAAAGACACGCTAAAGGCACAGCATGGCGAATAAAATCAGAATCGCAACAACTTCTTTAGCCGGTTGTTTCGGTTGCCATATGTCGTTTCTTGATCTTGACGAACGCTTGCTGCCATTAGCTGAATTAGTGGAATTTGACCGTTCGCCACTGACCGACATAGAGCATTGCAACCCATGTGATATAGGCTTGATCGAAGGCGGAGTATGCAATTCTGAAAACGTACATACGCTACGTGAATTCCGCAAAAACTGCAAAACTTTGGTTGCCGTGGGCGCTTGTGCCATTAATGGCGGTTTACCTGCGTTACGGAATTTTATCCCTCTTGAACGTTGTCTGGCAGAATCCTATCTTGATGGCATAGGTGTAGAAAACCCACAAATCCCAAGTGATCCTGAACTGCCTTTACTGCTGGATAAAGTCCGACCACTGCATGAAATCGTCAAAATTGATTATTTTCTACCGGGCTGCCCACCCTCAGCGGATGTGTTTTGGGCATTTTTATCAGCCTTATTAGAAGGCCGCGAACCCGTGTTGCCTTACGAGTTGGTGCATTATGACTAAAACGGTAAATTCAGACCCCATTCTATTAGCCACCCTGACCTGTCCTCTGTGTGGCTTTACACACCAAGAAACGATGCCTACCGATGCTTGTGTCTATTTTTATGAATGTTCCGCCTGCAATACCTTACTCAAACCCCAAGCCGGTGATTGTTGTGTATTTTGTTCCTATGGCAGCGTAGCCTGCCCATCGAAACTATTGGCACAGGACTGTTGTGGAAATTAATGTAAAGGCCGTTGAAGCATTAACGATTTTTTCCATTAACTAGACTAATTTCAAGCGGAAGCTACTATGTACGAACACTTAGAAACCGCAAGCAACCCAGAAACTCTTAGACGCGTTGCCGTTGACCCAGTCTCGCGTGTGGAAGGCCATGGCAAGGTAACTTTGCTGCTAGATGAAAACAATAAAGTTCAGCAAGCCCGTTTACATATCGTTGAGTTCCGCGGTTTTGAACGTTTTATCCAAGGCCGCCCGTATTGGGAGCTGCCGGTAATGGTGCAACGCTTATGCGGCATTTGCCCGGTTAGCCACCATTTGGCTGCAGCCAAGGCTATTGACCAGCTAGTGGGTATAGATCCAGAAAATTTGCCCGTGACTGCCGATAAATTACGACGTTTGTTACATTTTGGGCAAGTCTTGCAGTCGCATGCATTACATTTTTTTCATTTATCCAGCCCGGATTTGTTGTTTGGGTTTGAAAGTGAAATCAATAAACGTCATATTTTTGCCGTGTTGGAGCAGTATCCTGATATTGCTTTACAAGGCGTAAAGCTTAGAAAGTATGGGCAAGAAGTCATCCGTATGATTAGCGGCAAACGCATACATGGCAGCGGCGCTATTGCAGGTGGCATGAACAAGGCACTCACTAAAGCTGAGCGTGATTACTTATTGGCTGATATAGCGCAAATTATTGTGTGGGCCGAAGATTCTGTAGAACTCATTAAAAAAGTCCATTGTGCCAACCTACCTTATTATGACGACTTTGCCAGTATCCGTAGCAACTATCTCGGCCTAACCCAGGCCAATGGCGCACTAGAACTATATCATGGTGGTCTGCGCGCGAAAACTGCCCAGGGTGATATGATTTTGGACCAGTTTGATTATTGCCACTACAACACCATTATCCATGAACAAGTGCGTTCATGGACTTACATGAAATTCCCGTACCTGTTGTCGCTAGGCCCGGATGATGGCTGGTACCGGGTTGGCCCCTTAGCCCGGGTCAATAACTGTGATTTTATCGATACCCCACTCGCTGAGGCGCAACGCCTGGTGTTTAAAGCGCACAGCCCCGAGGCCATGGTACACAGTACCTTGGCATTTCATTGGGCGCGGCTGATCGAACTGTTGCATTGTAGTGAAAGCATTAAACAGCTCTTACTTGATCCCGACATCTTAGGTCTAGACCTCGTGGCGCAAGGGGAACAACGTTTTGAAGGCATAGGCGTTATTGAAGCACCGCGGGGCACTTTGTTCCATCATTATCAAGTTGACGAAAACAACATCGTCACCAAAGCCAACCTAATTGTCTCGACCACCAGTAATAATATGGCAATGAACGAATCAGTACGGCAGGTGGCAGCAGAATATTTATCTGGACAGGAACTAACTGAAGCCCTACTCAACAATCTTGAAGTCGCCATACGCGCATACGACCCCTGCTTGTCTTGCGCGACCCACGCTATGGGTAAAATGCCCTTGCAATTGGAACTGCTGGACGCTCAAGGCCGCTTAGTCGACCAACTGGTCAAACACAGTAATGGCGAAATTCAGCAATTTTCATGTTAAAACCGCTATTGCTACTAGCCTTTGGCAACCTTAGCCGGGGCGATGACGCGTTAGCGCCCTTACTTTTAGACTTTGTTGGGCAAACCCTAAACTTAACCCATATAGAGCTGTTGTGTGATTTTCAACTTCAAATAGAACACGCCTTGGATTTAGAACATAGGCAACGCGTGCTGTTTGTCGACGCCTCAGTAAGTTGCACTAATGCCTTTGAATTCTCAGTTGTTAAACCTGCGCAGGATGCTAGCTATACAACACATGCCATGACACCCGCGGCCGTGCTGGCTGTTTACCAACAAATAAAAAAACAAAACCCGCCGCCTTGTTTTTTATTGAGCATAAAAGGTGAGCAGTTTGAACTTGGAGCCGATTTAACGCCAACAGCGCAACAAAACCTGGGACTCGCTTGCGCCTTTATTAAGCCTCTTTTAATCAATAGCAATCTTGAAAGTTGGTTGCAACTTAGCCAACCCAAACAAACTTTAAATATTGGTTTTTAGCTAATGCGATTGCGCATCAAACTAAAATACATAAAAAAAGGCCGGTTTCCCGGCCTTTTTTAGTCGCTTATATATTAATGTAGCAAACTTTGTAGCAAGCTATTAAGCTTATGCACAAAAGTGGCGGGGTCATCTAACTGACCACCTTCGGCTAAAATGGCTTGGTCAAATAATATATGGGTCAAATCAGCAAAACGGGCATCATCTTGCTCATCTTTCAGCTTACAGACTAAGGCATGCTCTGGGTTAATTTCAAAAATCGGCTTTCTACCAAAACCCATCGATTGACCCGCCTCCTTCATAATACGCTCCATATTCAAGCTCATGCCGTAAACATCCGCAACCAAACAAGCGGGCGATTCTGTTAAGCGGTGGGTTAAGCGCACTTCACTGATTTCATCACCCATCACGTCTTTAATTTGTTTTAGGACGGACTCAAAATCTTTGTTGGCTTCTTCTTGGGCTTTTTTGTCTTCTTCAGTATCGTCCAAGTTTCCTAAATCTAATTGGCCTTTAGCGACCGATTGCAAATGCTTACCATCAAACTCACTCAGTGACGACACTAACCATTCGTCTACCCGATCCGATAATAACAACACTTCAATGCCTTTTTTACGGAAAATCTCTAAATGCGGGCTGCTTTTAGCTGCCGCAAAAGTATCCGCTGTCACGTAATAAATTTTGTCTTGGCCTTCTTTCATACGGCTAACATAGTCTTCCAAAGACACATCTTGTTTACTATTGTCGGTATGGGTAGAGCTAAAACGTAAGAGTTTTGCTATGCGGTCTTTATTGGGGTGATCTTCAACCGGGCCTTCCTTAATCACTTTACCAAACTCAGTCCAGAAGCCATCATATTTTTCAGGTTCATTTTTGGCTAAGCCTTCCAACATACCTAAGACTTTTTTAACCGCGCCTGATTTTATGGTGCTAATTTGTTTGCTTTGCTGCAAAATCTCGCGGGAAACATTCAAAGGTAATGAATTGGCATCAATTATCCCTTTAATAAAACGCAAATAACGCGGCATTAATTGTTCGGCATCATCGGTAATAAACACTTTGCGTATATACAGCCTTACCCCGTGCTTGTTATCCCTGTCCCATAAATCGAACGGCGCTCGACTCGGCACATATAGCAACATAGTAAATTCGTTGGTGCCTTCTACTTTGCTATGCACGTGCGCTAATGGGTCTTGGTAATCATGCGAGACATGCTTATAAAACTGGGTATAGTCGTCATCTGAAATTTCTTGTCGGGCTTTCGTCCACAAGGCAGAGGCACTGTTAATAGTGTCTTCTACAATTTCTGGGCTGGGCTTTGCCTTGGCTTCAGCGTTTTCTTCACCTTCAACAAGCTCATCAGCGGCTTCATCCATTTCTGGCATAACTTCTTTATCCATCACTATTGGTAAAGAAATATGGTCGGAAAATTTTCTAACAATGTCACGGATACGATATTGATCTAAAAACTCATCTTCGCCTTCACGCAAATGTAAGATAATTTCAGTGCCGCGTTTCGCTTTTTCCACAGTTTCCAGGGAATATTCACCTTCACCAGCGGACTCCCAGCGTACGCCTGCGCCCTTATCCGCCCCAACTTTACGGGTAATCAGGGTAACTTTATCAGCGACTATAAAAGCCGAGTAAAAGCCGACACCAAATTGCCCAATTAACTCGCTGTCTTTAGCTTGGTCGCCCGTTAACGCATCAAAAAATTGCTTAGTCCCGGATTTTGCGATAGTGCCAATATGCTCCTGTACTTCTTCGCGGCTCATGCCGACACCGTTGTCAATTACGCTGATTGTGCGTTTGTCTTTATCGTATTCCAAGCGAATTTTTAATTCGCTATCACCTTCATATAAACTTTCATTGGATAATGCCAAAAAGCGCAGCTTGTCTGCCGCATCCGATGCATTGGAAATTAATTCCCTTAGAAAAATTTCCTTGTTGCTATACAAAGAATGTATCATCAAGTGCAAAAGATGTTTTACTTCGGTTTGAAAACCTAAGGTTTCTTTTTGTGCTTCTACTGTCATTTATAAATCCTAAAGGAAAAAAAAGTGGTATAGATAAGATGGGGGCGGTTATGGGATTTTTCAAGGCCTAATTTATAAGCCTAAATTATCAAATTTAACTTAACAATCAGATAGATTAGCTCTGTCGAAAAGACTAACAAGACTAACCTAGATGATCAGGCGAGTACTGGCTATTTAAGGTAACCCAGCCATTAATTCTAGACCTGCCAGCTGCAGGCACAGCAATTGTAAAGACTCCCAAGCATCTCCGGCTTGCCTGCCTTTGATTTGTCGATCAATTTTTGCGCTTGCCTTTAGCGCTTTGTTTAAGGCGTTGACACTTAAACGTTTAACTGAAGTGCTAAGCAAGGCCTTACGTTTATCCCAAATTTGGTGGCTTTTAAACACCGCCTCACTTGATTGCCCTGAAATTGACGCTTTCTTTAACGCCATTAAAACCCGTACTTCCCGGGCGATAGCCCACAAAACCACTGGCGCGGCGACCCCTTCTTTGCGCAAGCCAGTCAAAATTTTTAAGGTGCGGTCAATTTCTTGCCTTAACAGGCTATCTACAAGATCGAACACGGCATATCTAGAACTATCTGTAACGGCATCCAGTAACTGCTGCTCACTAATCCGGCCACTGCCGTAAAGCATATATAATTTATCAACTTCTTGGGCGGCTGCGAGCAGGTTTCCTTCAACCCGTAAAGCCAACAGTTTTACTGTGTCTTCATTAACGGTCATTCCGCGTTGCTGCAACCGCTTTTGCAACCAGACAATCAATTCGACCTGATTTAATGGCCAAACTTGAACAATAACACCTATAGCTTCGATGGCTTGCAACCATTTTGCCTTTAACGCGGCCGTCGTTAGTTTAGGTGCGCTAATCAGCAATAAAATATCTTCTGAGGGTGATAAGCAATAGTCTTGAAGGATTTTTGCCGCTTCAACGCCTATTGCCACTTTTGACAATCTTAAGTCGACAATTTTTTTATCAGAAAATAAAGTGTAAGTGTTTAATGCCAACACCAATTCTTGCCAATCAAAGTTAGCTTCTACTGACAAGATTTCACGCCGGGCAAAACCAGATAGCCCTCCGGCTTGCCTTACCGCATCCGCCAATTCACCCATTTGCTGAGGGTCATCACCACTTAACAAATAGATGGTTTGCAGATTTTTTTTTAGGGCGTTGTTAAGCTGTTCGGGCTTTAAACGCATTTTATTTTGGGCTTTGTTTTTGACTAAAACGTATCCTATCCGAAACAGAGCGCATGGCTTGTTGATACATTTCGCCACGGATTACTTGTTCTTCACCATCTTTAGCAATAATATCTTGCTGATCATTAAAGTAACTGCGCCGAATTTCAATAGGCGGTTGCTCGCCTAAAGCGCGATGTTTAGCATCACTGATTTCATACTTTAGAAAATAAACCAACTCATATTCATTGGCTTTACCGCGGGCACTTGTTGATAGCACCCGACGCTGTAAATATTCATCCAGCACTTTTACTACAACATTAGCTTGTTCTGGGCTATTGACCAAATCCCCAGAGGCTTTTAACGCTTTAGTAAATTGTTCGCGTAATTGCCCAGAGCCACCATCAAGATAAAGTTTACCCAGACTAAAATCAGCTTGGCCAGAGCCGCGCAAATGAAAGCCACAAGCTGTTAACAATAATGCCAAAATGACAATATAATTTCTAAGCAATTTGAACACCATTAACTTGGATTACAACACGATATTGACTAATTTTTGCGGTACCACTATCACTTTTTTAACAGTGCTGCCCTCAATAAAACGTAGTATTTGCTCATCTGCCAAGGCCAACGCCTGCGTCTCTTCTTTGCTTGCCGTAGCAGAAACTTTAATTTTGCTGCGCAATTTGCCATTAACTTGAACGACTACATCAATAGTGTCTTGTACCAAAGCGGCCAAATCGACAGCGGGCCAAGGTTCAGTAACGACTAAATTACTATGGCCTAACGCCTGCCATAGTTGATGGCAAATATGCGGAACTATCGGTGATAGCATCAGCACGATGGCTTCCAAAGCTTCTTGGCGGACGGCCTTACCTACCATAGACCCGTCAGCAAATTTAGATATGGTATTAACCAATTCCATATTTGCTGCAATCGCAGTATTAAACGTATAACGGCGATTTAAATCATCACTTACCTTTTGTAAGGTCAAGTGCGTTTGCCTGCGCACTTGCTGTTGCTCAGCACTTAAATCATTTTTTTCGGACGCTTGTGCTACTAAACCTGATTCTACATGGCCATAAACTAGCTTCCATAAGCGCTTTAAAAAGCGGAACGCACCTTCTACGCCACTGTCAGACCACTCTAAAGACTGCTCTGGCGGTGCTGCAAACATAATAAACAAACGGACTGTGTCGGCTCCGTATTGCTCAATTAAAGCCTGTGGGTCTACGGTATTGCCTTTAGATTTAGACATTTTACTGCCGTCTTTAAGCACCATCCCTTGGGTCAACAGTTTTTTAAATGGTTCCTCACAGGCAAAAATGCCTTCGTCGCGCAGCAGCTTGGTATAAAACCGTGCATATAACAAATGCAAAATAGCATGCTCTATACCACCTATATACTGGTCTACGGGTAACCAATAATTGGCACTCGCACCCAACATGCTTTCTGCTTTAGGGCTAGTAAAGCGTGCGAAATACCAAGAAGACTCCATAAAGGTATCAAAGGTATCGGTTTCCCGACGTGCTGGCCGGTTACAATTTGGACAATTGACATGGGAAAACGTCGGGTGCGCCACTAAAGGCGATTGCGAGCCATCCAAAACCACATCACGTGGCAAAGTCACTGGCAAATCCTGTTCCGGCACTGGCACAGTCCCACAATCATCGCAATAAATTACTGGAATTGGCGCGCCCCAGTAACGTTGGCGGGAAACCCCCCAATCACGTAAACGAAAATTTATTTTTCGCTGGCCTTTGCCCGCTTGTTCCAATACTTCAGCTATCGCCACAAATGCTGCTTCTGAAGTTAAGCCATCAAACTCACCTGAGTTTTGTAACAGACCTTTTGCTGTGAACGCTTGCTGAGAACAATCAGCAGCACCCTCTTTAGCAAAAACCACTTGCTTAAGCCCTATGCCATATTTTTGGGCAAATTCATAATCACGTTGGTCATGTGCCGGCACTGACATGACAGCACCCGTGCCATAACCCATCAAGACAAAATTGGCAATCCAAAGCGGTAATTGTTCACCCGATATGGGATGTATCACTTTAAAACCTGAATTAATGCCCTTTTTTTCCATGGTTTCCATGGCGGCTTCTGATGTTTCCATTAACTTGCAGCTTTCGATAAATGCGGCAATATCCGGATTGCTCTTGGCCGCTAACAAAGCCAAAGGGTGCTCAGAAGCTATCGCTAAATAGGTCACCCCCATCACTGTATCAGGGCGCGTGGTGTAAATGCGCACGTTTAGTTCTTGACCCAGCACGGCAAAATCCATTTCAATACCTTCAGATCGGCCTATCCAATTGGCCTGCATTGTTTTTACTTGCTCCGGCCAACCTTCCAAACTATCTAAAGCCCCCAACAGCTCATCCGCATAGGCAGTAATCTTCAGAAACCATTGGGCAATTTCTTTGCGTTCAACTGGCGTATCACAGCGCCAACAGCAACCATCAATAACTTGCTCGTTGGCCAAAACTGTCATATCGTTAGGGCACCAATTGACCGGTGCCGTTTTTTTGTAGACTAAGCCTTTTTCCAATAATTTTAGAAAAAACCATTGCTCCCAGCGGTAATACGACGGGTCACAAGTCGCAATTTCACGGTCCCAATCATAGCCAAAGCCTAAACGTTTAAGCTGGGCACGCATATAATCTATATTTTCATACGTCCAGTCGGCAGGATGTACACCGTGCTTCATAGCCGCATTTTCCGCAGGTAGGCCAAAAGCATCCCAACCCATGGGTTGTAAAACATTCTTACCTAGCATACGCTGGTACCGGCTGATTACATCACCGATGGTATAATTACGGACATGTCCCATGTGGAGCTTGCCACTGGGGTAAGGGAACATCGATAAGCAATAGTATTTGTCTTGGTTAGATGACGCCTCAACGCGAAACGTGGCATCATGCTCCCAAATTTCCTGTACCGCTTGCTCTACAATTAATGGCTGATAATTTTCTTGCATCCTTATCGTCTTTTACAGATCAAAAGCGTTAGAATAACTTACACAAGCTTAAATCTAAAGCGCCATTTTGGAGCCAACCTAAACATGACCACAAATAAATATATCGCAGCTTACAACGACATCATTTCCCATCTCCATGAAACCATGGAAGAAACCCTGCATTCGTTTGCTGATGCGTTAGAGATATCCAAGAAAAAAACGAGTCTATCCAGTGATTTAAGCAATGATGAACTAAAGACCGTCAGCAACTATGTGGAGCGGGATTTGAAACATGCCGCCCATAAACTGACCAGCAACGATAATAATTCATTTTCTGAATGGCTTAAATTTGATATTGAAATGCTTGAAAATTTCGCCATGGATGCATTTTTAAGTGTCGCTGATAAAACCCGCGTGGAACTGGCAAAATTAGACCAACTCGCGGCATTAAATACTTACCACGCCGGTGACATCACTAGTCCAGGTACTTTTGTATGCGCCGATTGTAATAAAGAAATCGCCTTTAAATCGACCAGTGAAATTCCAGTTTGTCCTGCCTGTCAAGGAAAAACCTTTGTACGTGTTTGATAATATTAAGCTAAGCCGTATAATGCCTATTCAATCTATCTGATCACTGGGGAACAACATGCGTAGGGTTATTTTCAACCAGAAAGGCGGCGTCGGTAAATCGACTATTACTTGCAATTTAGCGGCTATCAGTGCTGTTGAAGGTAAGCGCACTTTAGTGATCGATTTAGATGTCCAAGGCAATTCAACGCAATACCTATTAGGTAGTAAAGTTACTGATAGTGAAAAAACTATCGCCCATTTTTTTAAAGATAGTTTAAGCCTCAATTTATTTGGTAGCGGTAATGGTTTAGGGCTTGAGACGGTGGTCCACGAAACCCCATTTCCTAACCTTTTTATTATTCCTTCACACCCAGAACTTGAGCCGTTGCAAAGCCGCTTAGAATCCCGTTATAAGATTTTTAAACTAAAAGAAGCCTTAGAAAAACTTGATGGTTTTGATTCCGTTTATATCGATACCCCACCCATCCTTAATTTTTATAGCCAATCCGCATTAATTGCAGCACAAAAATGTTTAATCCCCTTTGACTGTGACGCCTTTTCTCGCGAAGCACTTTACACTCTTATCAACGCGCTTAAAGAGGTTAAAGCTGATCACAATCAAACTCTCGAAATTGAAGGCATAGTCGTCAACCAATTTCAAAAACAAGCGAAACTACCACGGCAACTAGTAGACGAATTACTGGCACAAGGCTTACCCGTGCTTTCTGCGATGATATCGCCATCCGTTAAAGTTAGAGAGTCGCATTCTGAATCTAAGCCATTAATCCATTATGTCCCTCATCATAAATTAACTGATGAATTTAAATCTTTGCATCTAGAAATCCATCGCTCCTAAATCAATCAAGCCACATTATGTTATAGGCTTAATACTGCGTTTTAATTCAGCCTTTGCCAGCCAGCCCTTGCAATAACCATGGCCAGCAGCGTAATTAGCGTATAAATAATGGGCGGGTCTCCACCAAGTTTTGCATAAGGGGTTAGCCCCTGCATAGGCACAATTTCACCACTGAGCACCCATGGTTTAAATATAGGGGCTTGTTTAAGGACTTTACCGGTGGGGGAAATTATAGCTGTAATTCCAGTATTGGTTGCCCGCAGCATATATCGGCCGCTCTCTAAAGCCCTCATCCGTGCTATCTCTAAATGTTGCTCCGGCTCAAAGCTATCACCAAACCAAGCATCATTGGTAACATTAACCAAATATGAAGATTCAGCTAAGCCCTTAAGACTAATTTCACTAAAAGCATCTTCATAACAAATTGACGGCGTAAACCAATAACCACCCGCTTGTAGCGAAGGCTGATTATTTTCTCCAGGGAGGAAGTTACCCAGCTTTAAACTAATTCGATCAAGTATCACACTTAAAATTGGTTGAAATGGTAAATACTCCCCAAAAGGTAATAGATGCGCTTTTTTATATAAACCCTGCCTTTTACCCAAAGTTAACAGCGTATTATAAAACTTATCCTCATCAGCTGCCTGCATAGGCACACTAATAATTATATCTGCATTATGTAATTTAGCTTCGTTATTAAGCGGAACTAAAAAGCTATCCCTTACTTCGCTAAACAATGCTGGAATTGCCGTTTCTGGCCATACTATGACTTGGGAATCCCAATGCGCTTGTGTCGCTTCTTGATAAAACTTCAGTGTCTTATATTTATTTTCCGGCCGCCACTTCTGATCTTGGCTGATATTACCCTGTACCAAAGTGACTTTTATCGCTTGCGCTCTAGGGCTAGTCCAAGCTATCTGAGAACAGCCAGCACCTACCAGCCAAATCAGAATAACAATGCAGCCTAAAGTTTTTCTATAGTGACCTTCATAAATAAGGTTGATGGCCATCGCCGTAAAGGCTAACAAAAAGCTAACCCCATAACCACCAATTATAGGTAGATAACCTGATAATGGCGTTTCAAGCTGGCTATACCCTGTTTGCAACCAAGGAAACCCATTCAACACCCAATAGCCTCTGATGTATTCAATAATAACCCAAAGTAATGGTATAACAAGGAGTTGTACCCGTCTTGATTTTACTGATTGCATTAGTTTTACCGAACAATAGCCCATTAAACATGGAAATATTGCCCAAAAACAAACAAATAATAACGTTAAAAGTACCGATGTTACCGCTCCTATTTGGCCGAACTGGTAAAGACTAATAAATACCCAAGACACACCTATTCCAAAAGAAGCCAAGCCGAATAAAAAGCCATACTTTAGGCCTTGCACTGGGCTAGAGCGCACCAAGAGCATAAACAGCAAGCTTAGGCCAAGCACCGCAAAATAGCCTAACCCCAACGGAGCGAAGGCGCAGGCATACAAAGCCCCGGCGATAAGAGCGGTAACATCAAATAAGCGTTTCATAGATGTACTGGCATATGTAAAAAGGGATGACGATAGCGCAGAAGGCGGTACTGGGCAAGGGATGTTGTTGGTGGATATTGGTTGGCGGTTAGCGTAGGGCAAAAAAAAGCCCGCCGGATGGGCGGGCTTCCTGGGTTGGGTGCCTGGCAATTCCCTACTTTCGCATGGCAAACCGCCAC
>JBAZXA010000006.1:0-267350 GCA_041660045.1 Methylococcaceae bacterium
TCTACACCGTCAATGTTTATGTCCGTTATGGCGTATGGTATCGGGATCTTGAAGAAATATTAGAAGCGCCAGGTGTCCATGTTGACCACTCAACGCCCAACCGATGGGTTATTCGGTTTTCGCTGATGATTGTTGAACATGAATAGTTTGCTATTCCTTGTCGGTTGGGTCTGCCTCATCGAGATCCTACAGGTCAAATAGCTGAACAAACGGGTTGAACAATATCATCGGTTAATCAAAAAACAGACCCATCCGATGTCGGGGTTTAAGGTATTTCATTTTGTCCAAGCGACCTTGGCTGGCATTCAAACGGCGCACATGATTAGAATGGGGCACCTCTTGCAAACTGGAATTACGGCTTAGCGGCAATTTATGGCGTTAGTAAGGTAATTCTGTCCGGAGGAAGCTGACTTTTCAATTTCTGGAAAATTTGCGGCATAACCTATCGGCCAAAGGTGAATTACGTCCAGATGGTGTGAAGTTGCTCAATCATAATTGAGTAGTCATTATGAAATGTTGGTCAACAAAAAAAGGCGGAAAATGCACGTCGAACGTTACCCATCCGATCTGGTTGTAACAGACCAGGACTTTGCCGACTGTGGTTGGCAAAACATTGTTGCCGAAGCCGCAAATGACGGCTATGAACCACTTTGGAGAGCATTTTCCACGGCTGCGATGCATGCCATGGAAGTGAAATCGACCCCGCGAGGCAAGGCGCTTTGGCTGTTGGCCGATGCATGTGCCATGCGTCTATTTTCTAGTTCTGATAAACGGCAGGAACCTTTTGCATCTACCGTTACGCGCCTTGGTTGGCGGACGGCAGGACCAGATGATTTTACAGAAGCGGACCTTAAATTTTTTTCACAGGTTGTTAAGGCTACGGATAATCCGTGGATCAAGGCTCGCTTGGCGGACTTGCTGTGGGTGCGGAATAGAGACAATTCCATGGCATTATCCTCCCTTGATAGCTATCTACAGATTCCGGTGAGTACAGAGCTTTTGCAGGAAGACTGGCAAGATTGTTGGGGGAGGGCAATCACATTGACCCTGATGCTTGGCAAAGCCGCCAACGAGAAGCAAGATGCTATCGAGAGGTCGCTTCTGAAAACCTTGGATGCAGTGACCAAGTCGAATAGTTGGTTGGCTTCGCGTTTAGCCGACCTGCTGAAGCAGGGCGGACTAGCAAAGGCTCAAGCAGCAACAGTTGCAAACAAACTTACATCCTTAGCCCATGAGTACGATGCTGATACTGACCAAGTATTAATATTCACGGCAAGTAAGTTGTTTTGCAGTGCGGAGACATGGTTTGATACCGCCAACAATAAGACCGAAGTTACAAACATGAGGGTGCAACTCGCTGAATGCTACGTCCGGGAAGGAATGTCGTGCATCAAAAGGCCCATTCCCTGCCATCGTGCAGCAGCCAGCTTCTACGAAAAAGCCATTCAGACGTATCGCACCATTCCGCGCACACAACGTAAGGCTCATTGCGTAGATGAGCGGATCACAGAACTTCGGAAGCAGATGGAGGAATTTGGTGAGCTCGCGTTGGAAGATCTGGCCGAAATTCCTTACCCCAATATGGATTTCCGCGAGCAAATTGAGCTGTCCAGTCAAGCAGTGCAGAACAAAACACGCGTGGAAGCGCTGCAAGCGTTCTCTTGTATCATCCTTCCACCGTTCAGATATCAGGATTTACGGCAGCAGGTTGTGACGCAACTCAAGCAGCCATCATTTAGTCATATTATACCTATGACCAAGCTCGAGGAAAAAGATGGGAGGGTCATTGACCGAGTTCCCAGTTTGGACACCAATGCCGACCCAGTAGACGCGGCGAACAAAGATCGCTTTCTCAGGGAAATGACGAGAATGTACCTTGAATTGGTAAACTTCTATGTCAATGTATTTATCTGGCCAGCGTTGGGTTCACTTGTACTAGAACACCGCTTGCGGGAAGCCGGTCTTATTGAGCTTGCCAGCCGATCCTCAATTGTCCCAATTGGTCGGGAGCGCTTGTTTGGCAAGGCGCTGTTTGCCGGTTTTAACCATGACTTTGTCACTGCTTTGCACCTGCTGGTGCCGCAAGTCGAGCATATGGTGCGCTATCACCTCAAACAGGCAGGTTTTACCACCACTTGCCTCAATGCGGATGGCACGCAGACAGAAAATGGGCTCAGTTCCCTCTGCGATATGCTGGAAATGGAAAAGGTCTTTGGAGAAGATCTGACTTTCGAAATCAAGGCGTTGTTCTGCTCTGCCAAAGGGCCGAATTTACGCAACCAACTGGCTCACGGTCTGCTGGATGACAATGATTGCGAGTCTATAGAGGCCATCTATGTTTGGTGGCTAGGATTGCGGCTGGTCTGCCATGACTTCTGGAACCCGGCAAGGAAGAGATGACATCCGCTATGTATAGTGCTGTCGACTGTTAATTGTAACGGCTCGCGTTTGAATTTGGTTGGACTTGCATTTAACGCCGTTTTGGGCTCAAATTAATTGCAAATGAAATAACACCCGGGCTCATATTCTTCTTTCGCACTAATTCTTCAATGCCGACATTAATAAGATCAGCCAACTCTTCTTTTGTCCTGGCCGCTTGGCTTTGTCTTGCCTACAATCAGCGAGTTTCAATTATATTTTTTTTTTCAGTTCTTATTTTAATTGGCCCCGCCGGATGTAATAACTAATCCGCCGGTAAAAACACTTATCATGTCAAACCAGATGCCATTTTGAATATCCATTAATATATGCAGCAAGAGGCCGATTATTCCGGCAGCAACAATAAACCATGCAGCTTAAACACTAAGATTCCATCGGGTAATCGTAATTGTTAATATTGTCCTCATAACTTTATACCTCTTCAGTATTGCACTTTACTCGAATTTGCTTGATTTATACCCTTCGATCCAGGCTGGTATGCAAATATTACCATCCTACAATACCTATATCTGTAGGTGCTTTAAATAAAATTCAGACTGATTCCAGCTCTATCCTTACTTTTTTTCCAAGAGCTGCGGCGGCACTCACTAAGGTTGTAAGGGTTAAACTGGTATCTTCTTCATCCAACAACCTATTAAGCGATGCTCTGCTGGTAGGCATTTTTTTTGCCATTGCCGTTTTACTCAGCTTAAGCGAAGACATACCTTCTGAAATTTGCCAAGCAATGACACGTTTTGTTGCAACGGCAGTTACTTCCTCTAGAATCGCTTCTTCGGTAAGAAAGTCGTCAAAGCTGCTGCCAATATGAAAGTTTTCTTTGTGTTGATTATTCATCTTTTCCCCCGTAAGGTCTTCAATCTTTGTTTCGCCAAATCAAGCTCTGGCTTTGGTGTTTTTTGATCTTTCTTGATAAAGCCATGCAGCAGAATCATTGTTTTGTTGACGATTTCAAACTGAACTCGCGCTATCCGATTATCAAGCTTAATTCTGATTTCCCAACTGTCGCCTTCAATGTGATCGACTAAAAGTGGCAAAGGAGTCAGATCTTGTCATCATGCATGATGACAAGATCTGACCCCCCAACGATAACAAAACAAAATCATATCGTTTAATTTTCAGCCTAAGCACTAGCTGAGGCGTTTTCCTAGTGTTCTATTGCCTGCGATTTATCAAGTTTTAGTCAAGAAGCCAAAAAAGCGCTATTCAAATCCTATTACCTCCGGCTAGGTTCGGTATCGTCCCAAATTGCTTGGCGTCGCGGCGCAAGACTTAGTACATAAGGTGTCCAAATTGAAAGGTTGGGGGAGTAATAGGGGTCGGTTTGCATAAGTTTTGGATGTAAACACCACATCTTCTGGGCTTCCGATAGGGAGTTAGCCAACTTTTCGGGGGTGTCATCGTATCCGCGGGATTTGCTTTCATAATGAAAAAGCAACGGGTCGGCAACATACACATTTCGTTTGCCTAGCGTGTGTAGATCAAGACAGAAAATGATATCGTTAAACACCGTCTGAAACTGCTCATTAAAACCGCCTACCGCTTCGTAATTGGCACGAGTAACCGCCAAACATGCGCCTGTTACAGCGAGGATTTCATGGCTGGTAATGGCAAGGTCACGATAACCCCCTTCGTATGCTTTAAGATGTGAGTGTGCATGGACAGCTGCTTTTTGTATCCCTATGATGACCCCGCCATGTTGTACAGTTTGGTCCGGATACAAAAGCTTACATCCCACCGCACCAGTACCGGGTTGCAAGGCATGCACAGCGAGTTTTTGCAGCCATGCTTTGTCTAGTACCTCGGTATCATTGTTCAAGAATAAAAGTAGCGAACCTCGCGCTTCAAGAACCGCTAGGTTATTGAGACGTGACCAGTTAAAAGGCGTATCGTTTCTGATTACCCGGATAAGTTTTTGTTCGGTTGCTTTTTCTAGCATAGTCAAGCACATTGCATCAGTGGAGCCATTGTCAACCACAATAATTTCTAAGTTCCCAGTAGGCCAAGCGGTCGTTTTAATGCTTTCAAGGCAGGGGCCTAGGAGATCCCAGCGATCCCGTGTTGGAATAATGATACTAACTATGGGCAGGTTTTCAGGCAGTGGTAAGCTTAAGGGTAACCGTGGTGTGCTTAATGTGTCGTGATAAAGTACGTGTGGTATATGTGTTATCCGTTCTTCGCCCAAAGCTATGGCATAGTTACGCAAAAATGCCGCTGGCTCCGTTTTGGTATCGGCTAAATAAGCTAATAATTCTGGTGTACTGTAAATACCACTTCGGAAAGCAAGCATCCGCCCCAAAAGTACGGCTTGACGTGCAAGTAGCGGTGAGAACTGGGGTTTGAACCAAGGGTTGCTGGGGGTTTCGTTGTTGAATTGGTCTTCGTCCGAGTAAGCCATCGTGGCACTAGGCTGCTGGCGTAAGGCGTCCGTAAATGTTCGCAAAGCGTGTGCACGGGGCAAGGCGCCGCCTTCAATGAATACAACAAATTCACTGTCAGGCACAAGTTGCGGAAAGGTGAATGTGATACGTGAGTCAGCATTAATACGCTGTAATATTGTTTGGATAGTCGTTTTAGAGTTACACCCTGGACTAAATAAAAACACAGCTTGCCACGCTTGTCCTATATTATTGACTAATCGTATGGCCAATTCCTCAGCATATTGCTCTGATGCTTCTTTAAACCGTGCGATGATAAAAGCTTGGGAACCAGGATTTATGGTTGCTGCTAGCTTAGCGAGAATGTCCCGGCTAGGGGTATCGAATTTAGCTGACCATAGCGGATATGACAACTTTTCTTCACTTTGGGCAATGCTAAGTAACGGTTCAGTAAGCCGATCTAAACATTCGTAAAGCTTAAGCAGTGGTTTTTCCGCGCCGATCTTTTTGGGGATATAAAGCAGCAATCCCTTAAGCGCTGGCCGTGTATTTAGGTACGCAAGGCTTATGTTTAATAAGCGTCTTATGAAAGCCTTTAATCGGCCAAGTACACCATGTTCCCGCAATAACTTTAGCTGTAGGGAAACAGAGTTCCGTTGTTGTGTTGGCATGCACATTCGTTATGTTATATCGAAATTATCGGAGTGGAACCGAGCGGCAGGTGGTGTTGCATGCCTAATCACAAGCTCGCCTTTTTAGTAGCCTGCTTAAGTTCGCGTAACTACATGGCGGATGCAAAATAGTCACAGGCCTTTTGGTTAATAATCGAGTCCATAGGCGGCACGTAATTTATTCTGTAGGGGTATTAAATAGCTTTCTCGAGTGACTACCCCTGATGTTTCTCGGATCACGTTGGCTTCTTCATGTTCAAGCCTGGACACATACCAGGCGTGGAAAACCCCGTTAGATACGGTTGGCACGCGTGGATGCCCAACTGAAAAATCTAGGCAAAATTCGATTGGGAAAGCGCGAATTTCATAACCCGCACCGAGCACTCGAATGGTTGCTTCTTCCCCTGTGTCGGTATCATCGCCGAGTAGTTTGCGCAGTTCGATCAAGTTGCCGACATCGGCTTTTTTAAAACACATAAAATGCGGGTGTACATACCATCCGTGCGGATTGCCGATATGTTTGTCGACAAATTTAGCGCCGCTGAGCCGGACGCTATCATTCAAGCTATCAACTGAGTTTTCCAGCCAATCCGCCGCTATAGGGTGGGCATCGGAATCTAGCAGGACAATATTGGGATAGCGGGCAGCTTTAATGCCTTTTTTAGCGGACTCGGCGTGGCCATGCCCGCGGGTCCGCCATTGCGCGAATTTAATCAGGTTGACGTCTGGCTGTTGACTCATCCAGCGACGGGTTGCGTCCTTGGAGCCGCGATCAACGATGATAATTTCGTAAGGGCGGACGCCAATAAGCGCACGTATCCTTTCAACGAGTAGCCGGGAAAAAAAATAACCGTCGCGGGTTACCGAAATTATACTAACAGGCTGTAAATTTATCATGTCGCCATGCTATCACCGAATCGGATAAAATCAAGCTGATGGTAAGCAGATTAGGCGCTTTCCAGCCATAGGCTGCAAGAGGAATGTTAAGATGTCATCGCCAACTATCAGTGTGCTGATGCCGGTCAAGAATGCGCGAAAGTTTTTACATGATGCGATAGCTGGCGTGCTGGCACAAACTTATCGCGATTTTGAACTGCTCTTGATCGACGATGGTTCGGATGATGACAGTTTGGCTATCTGCCAAGGCTATGCGCAGTCCGATCGAAGAATTAGCGTTTTGCAAAATCAAATGCCCGGCATCGCAAATACGCTTAATTATGGGCTCGCACTAGCAAAAGGGCGTTACATGGCACGGGTTGATGCCGACGATGTTTGCGTTGTGGACCGGTTTAAGCGGCAAATTGCAGTGCTGGAAGCAAATCCAGATATTGCCGTCGTTGGCGCCTCGGCTTGGGTTATCGATGGCCAAGGTGTTGAGATTGGCGTGCTTAAACCGCCGACTAATACTGCACAGATAAGGTTGCAACTTTTAAGCACTAATTGCGTTATTCATCCGACTGTAATGGCTAGGCTAGTGGTAGTACAGGGGATAGGCGGCTATCGTCCGGTTTTTGAAGGCTGCGAGGATTACGACCTCTGGCTACGCATCACTAGCATCGCCGATATTTTAAATTTGGGTGACATGCTACTGTATTACCGGATGCATGATGGCCAAGTTAGCTGGCAACGCACGGAGCAACGGATATTTTCCGAACTTGCCGCCACGCGTTGCGCAATTGACCGGCATTTGGAGCAATGCGTTGATCTAGACAAACTCACGGTAATTGATCGAGACACCTTGCTGGCGATAGGTTTAAAACCCGCAGAAATCGCAAAGGCCTTGCAAGTTCGCAGCATTGGCACAGTGTTGGATGCGATTAGGTTTCAGCAATATCAAACCGCCCAAAGCCTATTAGCGCAGCTGCAAGGTCAGTGCGCGATGCCATTCAAACGGGGATTAGCTTGCAGCTTGCTTAGGCTCTATCTAGGTTTGCGCAGTTATTTTCGCGTTTAGCGGTAGTTGGAGATTTGACTGAAGCAAGGCTTAGCGCAATAAGGTTGGACATGGCTTCCGGCCAGGTTTTAGCCTGGAAACAGCTGGCCATACGCGACACGGCTTCTTTGGGTTGGTTTGGGTATGCAATCCAGCTGGCAATTTGTTGTCGCCAAGCCGATTCGTCATGCGCTGCAATGCAAGGCATCACGCCTTCGAATAGTTCGCCCAAGGAGCCCCCGGTTGAACAAATCACGGCCTTGCCCTGTGCGAACGCCTCCACTACAGGTAATCCGAAGCCTTCGTATAGCGAGGGGTAAACGCAAAAAGCGGCATTCGCATACAGGCTGGATAGCTCTGCATCATCGACATGCTCTAGGTGAAGCACAGAACCGGAAAAGAGATTTTGATCAAGTTGGCCTTGAACGTCCTCATTCATCCAGCCCCTGCGCCCTACAAAGACCAACTTAAAGCCGGTCCGCCCTATTAGCCCATCGGCTATTAAAGCACGCCAAACGGACAGCAACAGCCGGTGGTTTTTTCGGGGTTCAATTGTGCTCACAAACAGCACATAGTGTTCGGCCAGAAGTTCTGGCCGTAACGGATAGGCATTATCACCATGGGCTTTGGTCAAGTCGCAACCTAGGGCTGCCACGGCAATGTTGGTTAAGGCTAGGTTGCGGCTTTGGCAATAATTTTCAATGTCGTTTTTCGTGCATTTTGCGTTAACAATAAGCAAATCGGCGCTATGGAACATTTGTTCCCAATAGATGCGAAAACTCTCGACATCTTGGGCGAGAAAAAACTGCGGAAAAAGAAATGGGATAATGTCATAGCAAATTACTACCAAAAGGAATTTTTGTTGCTGTTTTAGTTCGGCTAAAGCCGCCGGGTCTTTACGGGACCAGTCCGATGATGCAGAAAGCACGAGGTCGTTTTCACCTAGCCTGATTGATTTGCCTATCGCCATATCCCGAGGAACCAAGGAAATACGTACGCCGTTGCAATCTTCGAGTGGGAAATGATGTTTGCGGATGGCTAGCAGCATCCGCTGTAACTTATCCATCACATCGGCCAATATTGGATTGCTAGCCTTAAGACGGATGCGCTCAATGGCAAGTAAAACGCGAGAACGGTTAGGCATAAAACGTACCCAACCGGTGCGCGGGGTCAGTGGCGGGGCCAACTTGGTTTGCGGGCCAGCCAAAGGTTCAAGCCAGCTATCCGCAATACTGCGGTAGGTGTTGGTGGCAATATCGTAGAAACACGGTGTGGCATTGGGCAAATGCTGTTTTACATGGTGGTATAGCTCACTTTCGACGCGGATCATTCCGGTAGCTGGACCCGTCCAACTTAGGAGACTGGAGATGTCTATGTAAATATTCAGTGTATTGGTCATAGTTTACCTAGCTGGTGTGTTACCCCGGATGATTCACCCTATAAAAGCATCCAATTGCTGCCCTTTGGTACACAATGCTTGGCTTGGGATAATCATCGGGATTCGATGGTCAGTTTAACGGAATTGTAATCTATAGATGGCGTGACGGCCATTGACCCCCCATAAGCTCCTTTGTAGAATGCCTAACTGTCATCAATGGCTGGATAATCTGATTATGAAGTTTTTCTAGGGGTATCTCATAAAAATTGTTCTTTCCATTGATCGGCTAGACAGAACGTTAGGCGGCGCGCAAATTTGGCTGGATGGTTTTGCCCGTTATTTAGGCCAGCAAAAGCATGAAGTGCATGTCCTGACATTTCTAGACGCTAGCCGGAACCCGCCGTATACCGTGCATAGTCTTCCTGACCCTGGTCATGTCTTACGTCGGGCCAGTGCAATCAATCTTAAGGCTGCTGCGCTATCTGCCGATGCCCTTTATGATACCGGGGCGGCTTGGTCCGCGCAGGTGTTGCAACCGCATGCAGGCTCGGCAGTTTATAGCGAACGCCAGTGTATCAATGCTTCAGGGGCGATGCTGAGATGGCGGGCGGCCTTATCGCCTCGTGCTATCTGGCGGCGTAAGGCCATGCTCAAGCTGGAAAAGGCACAATTAGCTAAGGCCGGAAAAATTGTTGCCGTCTCCAGACTGGTAGAACGCCTGTTAATCAGTCAATACGCAATTCCACAAACTGCTATTTCGGTGATCCATAATGGCGTCGATACCTTGCGATTCGAGCGGAACCAATTGCAACTAAGGCGCGAATTCGAACGCTCAAGTTTCGGTATAGTTGACAACGAAGTTATATTTTTGATCCTTGCGAACAATTTTCTGTTAAAGGGGGTTGATCTCGTCATTCGCGCTTGTGGTTTATTGAAGCAAAAGGCTTGCTCGGGCTTCCGTGTTTTAGTGGCTGGCGCCAATCCAGAGCGGAAAATACTCAATTTGATTGAGCAGGAAAATGTTGCCCAGTTTTTCCATTTTTTGGGCCACGTTGTCGATGTCACCAAGTTATTGGCCTCGGCCGATGTGTTTTTGCATGCAACACGGTGGGATGCCTGTAGTTTGGTGACCATTGAAGCTATGGCGAGCGGTTTGCCGGTAGTGACTACGTCGATGAATGGCGCTGCGGAATTAATTAGCCATAATGTTGACGGGATTGTGCTTACCGATGCTGAAAAAGTGGAAAATCTGGCAGAGGCTATGTTACGTCTTTTTGACCATGACTTAAGGCAAAAATTAGGCGTTAAGGCCTATCAAAGTGCCCAACGCTACGATATAAACATCAATTTTCAAAAGGTGGAGGCGCTGTTATTGTCACCCCAATAGCATTGCCGAAGCAAAGTCCTGTATTGGATGTTTGTTTTCCTGTTGCTTTAATAGGCTAATAAAGGCGAACGGCAACTTAACACTAAGGATAAACCCTATATTTTTCACGCGACCGGCGAAAAAATGAAGATAATACTAGCAGTCAATGCAATCAAACCGCCTCTTACAGGAATTGGGCTGTACACGTGGGAGTTGGCAAACCGCTTGCCTGGCATAGCTGGCGTCAAGTCGATAAAATATTTTTCTAGCGGCCGCTGGATAAATGATGTTGCTAGCCGTTTGCAACAAAACACCTCCGCGCTGGCGGCAAGACGCCGACTTTTACGAAATCCGCTAGCAGTCGCTGCTTATCGCCAGTTATCACCGCTTTTGTTACGCCAACGTTTAAAAGCATTTTCCGATCATTTATTCCACGGCCCAAATTTTTACCTGCCGCCTTGCCATGGTCCCGCTGTGGCCACGATACACGACCTTTCAATTTTTCGTTACCCGGAATACCATCCACCCGAGCGCGTAGCCTTTATGCAAAAGGAAATTCCATTGTCGCTTAGCCGGGCTAACTTTCTAATTACCGATTCAGAATTTATCCGGCGCGAGGTAATTGAGTTTTTCAACTGGCCCGAAGATAAAATTCGTGCTGTACCGTTGGGCGTAGCTGATAAATATCGACCGCGCAGTGGTGCGCAGACCCAGGCGATGCTTGATAAATTCGGTTTGGGCTATCAGGGTTACGCGCTTTTTGTGGCTACCATAGAACCGCGCAAGAATATCGGTACGCTGTTAGATGCCTACGAGGCATTGCCAACAGCTTTACGCAAGCGTTACCCGCTGGTCTTGGCTGGCGATTATGGCTGGCGTAGCGAAGCTATCCACCGCCGCATCGAACAGGGTCAGCAGGCCGGTTGGCTGCGCTATCTAGGCTATGTGGCAGAGGACGATTTACCCGTGCTGTTTTCGGGCGCGCGTGGCTTTGTTTATCCTTCGTATTACGAGGGTTTCGGGCTACCAGTGATAGAAGCCATGGCTAGCGGTTTACCGGTATTGATTTCCAATCGCTCTTCGTTGCCCGAGGTGGCATCCGGCGCTGGATTAATCGTGGAAGCGGACGATGTAATGGCGATGACTGAAAATATTCGTGTCTTGCTTGAGGATGAAAACTGGCGTTATGCTGCTGGAAAACGCTCCCTTGAAATAGCTAGCCGATATTCCTGGGAGTTAACAGCGCGGGCAACTGTAAAGGTTTATCAGGATGTCCTCGACTCCGTAACTGATTAAGGTTTAGCTTTCGAACCGAAACATGCGGGCAGAAGTACCTAGCTGCGGGCCATAATCTGCTTGGTTGGCATCTGCGGCACAGCTATTTCTTGCTGGTTATAGTCACTTTAAACGTGGACGATGATGCGGGTTCTACATTTTTATAAAACGTCTTTTCCAGATACGGTTGGCGGAATCGAACAGGTTATTAATCAACTTGCCCGTGGCATGAGTAAGCTGGGCATTGAAACCGATGTGCTGTCGCTGACACCGGAAAGAGTATCATCTACGCTCGAAATTGATGGTTATTTGGCGCACCGTGTACCTTTGGATTTTCACATAGCTTCAACGGGTTTTTCATATTCTGCCTATTCGCGCTTTAAGGCACTGGCGAGGCAGGCGGACCTTATTCATTATCACTTTCCATGGCCGTTCATGGACGTGATGCACTTCGCCGCTAAAGTCGAAAAACCGTCGCTGGTGACTTATCATTCAGACATCATTCGCCAAAAGCATTTATTGAAGCTATATCGCCCGTTAATGAATCGGTTTTTGGCCAGCGTTGACCAAATAGTCGCTTCTTCCCCCAATTATTTGTCCACCAGCGCGGTATTAAAAAAGTTATCCCATAAAGTTCAAGTGATTCCCTATGGTCTAGATAAGGCAACTTACCCGCAGTCTATGCCCGAAGGCTTACGCTATTGGCGGGAAAAGCTCGGGCCTAAGTTTTTTCTGTTTGTCGGTGTTCTCCGCTATTACAAAGGCTTGTCTGTGTTGTTGGAAGCGGCACAAGGAACCGGCTATCCAATAGTTATCGTCGGTTCCGGTCCAATTGAACGTGAACTAAAAGTCCAGTCTGCGCAACTTGGTTTGCAAAACATTTATTTTCTCGGCCCTTTATCCGAAAGCGACAAGTCAGCATTATTAACGCTATGCCATGGCGTTGTATTCCCATCACATTTACGCTCGGAAGCTTTTGGTATTTCTTTGCTGGAAGGCGCGATGTACGGCAAGCCTATGGTTTCCTGCGAAATAGGCACCGGAACAAGCTTTGTCAACATTGACAATGACACCGGATTAGTGGTGCCACCTTCTGATCCGGTAGCGCTTAGGCAAGCCATGCGCTTTCTGTGGGAGCACCCGGAGACAGCAGCAGAAATGGGTGCCCGCGCCGAAGAGCGGTACTATAAATTATTCACGGCTAGGCATATGCTGACGGCTTATCAGGTGCTTTACCAGCATTTAATCGGCGCATAACGCCAGGCGGTGTATTGAAGTTTGCTTGGGTAATAAGGCATTTGGCCAGCAAATTTAAGGTTCTGTCTATTCGCATTCTTTGCACAGTGCAAAATATCTACAATAGGGAAAATTAATCCTGGGGTAGGGTGACGGGTTTCCAGTCGGAAGGAGAAATCATGAATAAAACTGCTCTTATTTTGGGAATATCAGGCCAGGATGGCGCTTATCTGGCCGATTTTCTGCTCGGCAAACAATACCGCGTCTATGGCTCCTCGCGCGATGCGCAAGTTAATGGTTTTTTTAACTTAAAAAAATTGGGAATATATGAGCAGATAAGCTGTGTTTCCGTTGCGGTAAACGACTTTCGTTGCCTTTTACAAGCGATTATGAAAATCCAACCTGACGAAATTTATAATCTGTCCGGACAAAGTTCAGTCGGCCTGTCTTTTGAGCAGCCAGTGGAAACTATGGAAAGCATTTCCCTAGCGACATTGAATTTGCTGGAAGCAATTAGATTCATGGGAAAACCCATTAGGCTTTATTTTGCGGGCTCCAGCGAATGCTTTGGCGATACCTTTGAGGCTGCCGATGAGAACACGCCTTTTCGGCCGCGCAGCCCTTACGCGGTTGCCAAATCTGCGTCTTTCTGGCAAGTGGCCAACTACCGTGAGGCCTATCATATACACGCCTCTACGGGTATTTTATTTAATCACGATTCACCGCTGCGCCCGGATCGTTTTGTCATCAAAAAAATAATTGCTACAGCCTTACGCATCGATCAGGGGAGCAAGGACAAATTAATTTTAGGCAATATGCAAATCGAGCGTGATTGGGGGTGGGCACCGGATTACGTGCAGGCCATGTGGCTAATGTTGCAACAGCCAATACCAGACGATTATATTATTGCCACCGGTACCACGCATTCACTGCAGGAATTTGTCAATACCGTGTTTTCGTGTGTTGGTTTGGACTGGCGCGAGCACGTCATCATTGATAAAGATTTATACAGGCCGTTGGATTTAAGCGTTAGCAAAGCCAATCCTGGCAAAGCATGGCAAAAACTAGGCTGGCGCGCTAGCCACACTATGCAGGATATCGTCGCATTAATGCTGCGGGGCTTATGAGCAGTAACAGCAAAAAGCTTTCTGCTTCATTGTATTGTGCCGTAAATTTTGCCAGCCTCATGCGATCAACATTTCATCAGGTTAAATCATGGTCATTGCCTGTAAGTCGCAACGCCTTAGCAGTGTTACTGCGCAAGACGATTTTGTGTGCGGCGCTTAGATAAACCAAAAAAACCTAAGGCACTGGCAAACAGCCAAAATGCGGCTGGTAGCGGCACCGGTGCGTAGCTAAAGCCGCTATTGTTCACAAAGGTATGTGGTCATCGGCAACGCTAAGGAAGACAAGTCCGGTATTACCAAAATTGGCAATACCACTTTATAGATAATGGACTCAGCATAAGGTATACGGGGAGCCATTGGTATATTTAAGTTGTATTTAAAATCAATAATATGCTCTATCTTCGAAAGTTAGCTCCTTTATATAAGGGCAAACTAGAAATACCGTATATATGCTTAATAACCAAATAGCTATCATAACAATGTTGAAAATTTATAGTGTCAATAACGCCATAATGAGAAATGTCTTTTAATTTTGATCAGAATAAGCGACCAAATGTAGCGGGTAAATCTGCGCTTACCCCGCGTATTTTGGTATTGGGGAGTTATGTGCACGCCAATTGTTTATTGCTTAAGCGCTTGCCTGAACCTGGCGAATCACTTAGCGCTGATGGCTGGGTTAGTGAACACGGGGGTAAAGGGCTTAATGTTATTGTTGGCCTGCATAAGCTAGGCATACAGACGATACCGATTGTTGCGATAGGCCGTGATGAGGCAGGTGACCGTATGCTGGCCTGGTATCGGGCAATGGCTTTGGATGACAGCTACGTCTACCGCTTGGGAGATCAGTCTGGATACGGTGTAGGCTTAATAGCGGCTAATGGCCAAAATATGATTGCGGTTTACCCTGGCGCTAATAATCTGTTGGCGGCAGAGCACATCGAGTTGCCGGTATCTAGCCTTGAGGTTGGGGATTGGGTTTATGGGCAATTTGAAATTGCGGATGAGCCTATTATGGTATCTTTTAGGTATGCAAAACAACGAGGCTGTACAACAGTATTGAATCCATCGCCTTGGCGGCAAGTGGCTACTGAATTAATGGCGTTAACTGATATTCTGCTAATAAACCAACAGGAAGCACATTTATTAACAGGGATGTCTTTCACGGAAAAGAGTATTTCGCAATCGGGGCAACAAATACAAAATTGGTTGCAGCAGCAAGCTTGCCCTGGGCTAAGGGTAATCTTAACGTTGGCAGGGCAAGGGGCGTTAGCAGTTAGCCAACAAGAAACGCTTTATCAACCCGCGTTTAAGATTAATGCACTTGATGCAACAGGGGCGGGCGATGCCTTTGCGGCAGGTTTAATTGGCAGTTTAAGCCTAGGTCAAGGGCTCGGTCAGGCTTTGCTTGAGGCCTGCGCTTGTGGTGCTTTAACGGCAGCACAATTAGGGGTGTGGCAAGTGCTGCCCACTAGCTTTGAGTTGGAGGCCTGGTTAACCGATCAGTCTAGTGCTTAGTTAGTTTAATTGTAACTGTACGCGATAAGCATAAGCATCGCCACGGAATGTACCTTCTACGTATTCAACCATGGCTTCAGTTGTGGTATAGGTTTTTCGCTTTATAAGTAAGCAGGGTTCAGGGCTTTGGAAACCAAAAGCTATGTTTTCTTGTTCACTACTGAGTATGGCTTCGATGGATTGTTCCGCAGATGCCAAAGCAATTTGGCAGTGCTCCGATAAAAAAGCATAAGCCGATCCTGCAACATCCCAGTTAGCCAATTCAGGGGCTAGCGTTAAATCGTACCACGCACATTCCCGTGATAAGGGGATGTCATCCCCGTAACGTAAACGCACCAGCTTTAAAAAATAGGCGCTAGATGGCCGCCCGAAAATGGATGAAATTGTGCGGTCGTTAACAATCTCCCGTTCCAGCAGCTGCGTGGACGAGCGCATACCTAATTCATTCATTTCTTCGGTAAAGCCTTTTAGCCGTCCCATTTTTGGGCTAATGCGCGGCGGTGACTTAACTTTTACCCCGCCACGGCCATGCGTGCTGATGTGATCTTGGGCGCGTAACTCATCATAGCAACGCCGAACTGTAGTGCGGCTGATTTTAAGCGCTTCTGCCAGCGCCCGTTCCGAGGGCAGGCTAAAACCTTCGCCAATTTCACCTGACAATATCATTTGCGTGAAACGTTCTTGCAATTGCTGATACACCGGCGCAGATACGCCAGGGTCAGGACGTAAACGCTCAATTAATACAAAACTATCATTGGCAGTTTGGGTAGTCATTTGATTATTTTATTGAATGTTAACTTGCTTAATTAGCGGGATTTTCCCATGCGCCTTACCCTTATTGGCTTAGGGCAATAGCTGATTAATTTGGCTTAGTATTTGTTAAATAAGGTTTGTGAAACCATAGTATTAGCTTTGGGATTAAAAACCTCAGGGAAAGTTTCAATTATTACGTTATGCCAGTAAAGTGTTGCCCGAATAATTTACATCAGCCCGGTTTTGCTCAAGCCCAGGTTTGGATAGAAAAAAATCAACTAATAAGCCCAAACTCTCCCTAAACATAGGCCTCATCGTTTGTGTTACTGGCGCTGGTGCAATAGCGCTATAGTTTACACCGGAAGTTGAGTTAATTCTGTACTGTGTTATAGGCACATGCTTGGCGTCAAAAAGCTCTAAGCCAGTTAATACCGCGGAAATATCAATATCAGCCATCCCATCGGCCGAGATGTAAAGGCCTGCTTTTAAATCCCAAGCTTGACCCCAGGTGATGGGTAACTCTACGCTATAAAACCTGCTTTTACCTAAAAGGCTACCCTTGTCAGTTGTCCAGCCTGACGGCGCGGTAGCGTTAAAAATAGAGCTAAGTTCACCGCGTCGCCCATGCGCCGTGAACACTCTATAGATAGGGCCGTTGTGCTGCTGAAGGGCTAACACGGCTAACACCTCACCAAGCAAAACGGCATCAGTAGTACCTGTGGCGTTAAAGTTTCCGGCTACAGTAAATTGGTATCTGACAAAGCCGGCACTGCCAATCGGAACTAATGGGCTGGATGCGGTCAAGGTGTCAGAAAATTGGGCTGCGCCGCTTGCTTCGTGTAAATCTGTTATGGTTTTAGGCATTCCCCCTGAGATATTAGCGTGTGCTGATACGTTGAGCCTCCCATAATCCGCACTGGCGTGGGCTGCGCCGTTAAAATGGCTAGTCCCGGGATTGCCTAAATTGACCGGTACCAAGCTTTTGTTGTTGGCTACGGGGCCTTTTGCCGCGCTGATATGCGACATTCCGCCACTATAGCCGCATTGGGTGATGCCTGCAGAGGGTATGGACGGTTTACCAAAATACCCAGAAAATTCTGCAGGTGGGCCTGACCTTGTGCAGCCTTGGTTAGCCGAGCCATTACCTAGACCGCCAATGACGATAGCATAAGTATCTAGGCTCGCATCACAGACTGAGACACTTAACAACACGGTTACAGTCAGGACACCAGCCAAAATCGTCGGTACGCTATTTACTAAATGAGTTGTGCTAATCATGGCAGTGGCTTCTTAAAAGCTAACAAAAGTTGTCAAACAGGGTCATTTCAAGACTGGTATGACCGGATTAAACGCCGTTTTTCCCGCAGTCTGGCAAGTCTATTCTCATGGCCGCTGACGAGTGTTGTATTAATGGACTTGAAAACGGGTTGCCGTAGGCCATGACCCCTCTCGTTAGTCTTTTTTAACATACCAAAAAAATACCAATTAACCCTAAATCCGTCAATTCATATTTTGTATATTTCGTGGGATTTATTGATTAGCTATTTCGGAAACTTAGGGCTGGGTCTGCGATTAGGGAATAATTCAAGCTAATCATGCAAGCTCTGGCATAGTGCTATGCGATTAAGTATTTGTGTTGGGCTAAGCAGACAACGCTACTGGCGCAATTGTGCTAGGCCTAGCACCTTGATATTTACCATTTGAGCGGGTTAACATTTGGGAGCCTCCATGGAGGCTATTCACTTTGTGCAGCTATCCTTGTTTATTCAAACCTTCGGGTAATCGCATAAGTTCAGCTAAATTTGATTGAGCACTTTAAGGACATTAACAACTATGTACCAATTATATGATTTCTTACCTTCAGGAAATTGCTACAAAATTCGTCTATTGCTTAATCAATTGGGCATTGCTTATGCAAGGGTCAATATTGATATTTTAAAAAATGAATCACGTACAGCTGAGTTTTTAAAAATTAACCCGAATGGCCGTACACCGGTTTTGTGTCATGATGGGATGTATCTTGCCGAATCCAATGCAATTTTATGGTACTTGGCGGCAAATACCCGTTTCTTGCCTAACGGCAATTTTGCTCAAGCGCAGGTCTTACAATGGCTGTTCTTTGAGCAATATAGCCATGAGCCAAATCTTGCTACTGCACGATATTGGGTTTCAATACTGAAAGCGGAGGAGGAATATAAAGCCCAGCTTAAAGTAAAAATAAAGCTGGGCTACGCGGCACTTGACGTTATGGAACTACATTTGTCCAGCCAGCACTTTTTTGTGGCCAATCAGTACAGTATTGCCGACATTGCCTTGTATGCGTATACCCATGTCGCTGAGGAAGGCAATTTTGATTTATCTGTTTACCCCAAGATAAAACAATGGTTGCTACGTGTCGAAGAACAAGATAAGTACATCAAAATTAGTGTCGCTAAATAGCCTTTAGGTTGTTTACCTAAACAAAAAAGGCCGGACTCCCTGGCCTTTTTTATCTTGAGGATTGTTAAATTTAATTTGCGCGTTTATGTCTTGAGTTACCCAGCAAGCCGATAATACCTGAGCCGAACAGCCATACCGCTGCTGGTACAGGCACTACCGATGCTCTATTTGCATTCAAGACAATTGAGTGGTCAAAATAAGAAGCAGTAAATGAAACTCCAGCTTCAAACCCTGTCGCAACAATATTGCTGAAAAGACCATTAATATCACTAATATCAGCCATGCCATCATCAAACGTTGTAATGGTAAAACTATCGCCCGAAAATGGGTTATAACCGCCGAAGCTTTCAATTTTAAGTGTACCGGCAAGATTGATGTCTCCCAGTACGTTTAATTGATCAAAATTGGTCAGAGAGCCTAACTGCACATTAAAAATACCGGTTGACGTTAGAGTGTAATCTCCAGCTATAGTCAAAGTACAAATATCACCAACACCAGGTGATAAAGTTCCGGAATTTACCAAAGCTGTTGAAGCATTCAAAGTTTGGTAAGTACCGTTGCCTTCCAAAGTACCTTGATTGTTGAAGTTTGAATTCTGGACTTGAAAAGTTGTGCCTACATCAACTTTTACGATACCTTGGTTGGTAAAACTAGAATTCAGTTGTAACCTTCCGGAGTTCACATCAATCGTACCGATGTTGTTGAAGGCGTCATCCACCGTGGTGGTATTGTTGGCGCCATCTCCGCTGGCAATGAAAGTACCGGTGCCAGTGTTGTCAATAGTACCCGAACCTGCACCGCCGGACTGGCCGTTGAAGGTGTTGTTGAACAACAGTTGGCCACCGTTCCAGGCTAGGGCAGCCTCATTGCGCAAGGTGCGGCCGCCGTCTAAGCGGAAGTCGCTGCTACAAATGGTAGTGGCACCCTGCAGGGTAGTGGTGCTGCTGCCGTGGTGGTCGCCGAAAATGATGTTAGTTGAGCCTGAAATTATTGACGTTCCAGAGCCGCCTAATGAGCCGTTCGATTGGTCCTGAGCGCCTATTGACGAATTTGTTGTTGTTTGTAAAGTTTCACCAGTAGAGAAAGTTGTCCTGTGCCAAGGAATGATGAAACATTAACTGAGCCCGAGCGGAAAACAGTATTAAATCTACGGAGCAATACATCGTCAGTCGATCCAGGCACAACTCCAGTGCTCCAGTTTACGGGTAGATCCCCAAAATTATTATTGATACCAACCCAATTAACAGTATAAGATTGGGCATGGCTACCGGCGCTTACAAAGGCTAAAGTTATAGCTAAAACAGTTTTACTTTTCGTGGGCATTCTCGTATCTCCATCGCTATAGTTCAGTGCTTAAATAAAATTACTGTGTTTAATTAGCTATGACTAGTTATTTAAAATTTGAACTAAGTCACACTTTTTAATTATCAGTTAGACAATACTATTTGTTAACTTAGTGGTGAAAGTACTGATATTGATGGTGAAAGTAGGTGTTTTCGTGGTGAATGTTTTGGAAAACTCTGTTTCTGATGCTAAAAATTGCAAAGGTTACAAAGCTATGAAAAAGCAAAAATTTTTCATTTGCTGAGAATCGTGGCAGTGAAGAGCAACAAAGCAGCAATTTTTAGTCCAGGGTTGGCGTAGGGCCAGGCGGGTTATTGCAGAGAAGTAGAGACAACCCGTAAGGCATTTTAGATAGTAGCGTCATAAGATAGCCGCCTAAAGTGCGATGCACCTGATCTGTATGGCGGCTAAGAAAGACGCGGTGTTTTTAGCGTACCGCGTTGCAATGCCCGCCAGCGATTGAGGTATAAGAATGGGTTTTCCACCAAGTGCCGATGCCGATAAAGAGCCTCGCCATAGTTCCGCGGCTGCTTACGGTTTCGGCGCGTCGGTATCACGGCATTCATTCCGCCCGCTTCGGCTTGAGCCACGACGGCGTCGCTGTCATAGCCCTTATCCGTTAGCGGTATAGGGCTCCAGCCCTTCGATCAAGGTTGCAGCCTGTGAACAATCCGCAACGGTACCAGACGTAACAAGCATTCTTATCGGCATACCATGCGCATCCACGGCCAAATGTATCTTACTGTTAAGCCCCCCCGTTTGTGACCCCCATGTCTTGGTTGCCCCTTTTTCTCCTGCGGCGTGGGGATGAACCTTGACATGGCTGGCGTCGATCATCAGCCATTCATAGTCGGGCTCAGTTACCAACTGTTCAAGCAACGCTTCCCAAATGCTCTTGTCCCGCCAGCAGCAAAACCGGCGGTGCGTGTTTTTCCAGTCGCCGTAGTCCGGCGGTAAGTCACGCCACGGCACGCCCGTGCGCAAAATCCAGAATACCGCGTTAATAAATAGGCGGTTGTCTTTCGCTGTGCCACCCCAGGCGCCTTTGCGACCGGGCGAGCTGGATTCCAACAAATCCCAAACCCGGTCAGATATATCGTGTCGGCGGTGCGCTGGCTCTGACATGCCTTATCCTTCGAAATTATTGAGATACAGAGACTATCTAATAATTCTTTTAACTTGTGACGACACTATCTAACCTTGGCCTGCAAAAAACAGCATTGATACCTAAATGAATACGCGCAGTGATTTTTCCTGTTTTCCAGTTTCGTATGTCCTGGTTAGTCCGCAAGGCCTGTAGTTTTGCGCATCGTTCAGCGTTCGAGCAAGCGTGGTTTTTACCCTGCTGGGTATTGCTTGGGATTTGCCGCTTGGCTATTTTAGTTATTCCATTTCGCCACTTTGCGCCTTGCTTAGGCATGCCTATGGGTACCGCTGCTTGGCTGGCCCTGGTCGGCTTAGACGGCGAAGCCCAGGCTTTGTCCATTGCTAGGATTATAGGTATGGCTTCGCGCTACACGCCGTGGAAGTCAAACTGTTTTCCACAAGCCTTGGCGGCAGGGATTTTACTTAAACTTTACGGCATTCCCTATAGCCTGTTCTTCGGTATCGAGAATAAAAGTGGAACGTTACGGGCAGCCCATGCCTGGGTATTTGCCGGGAAAGTACCGGTGACTGGCGGTGACAGCTTCGGGAAATTTACCGTGGTTGGTTGTTTTGTTTCGCCTAGCCGATCACTTTAAGCAATGTCATCGGCTTGAAAGCTGATGAGAAACTCGACTAAAATTCGATTTATAACAACACTTTTGTACAACAATAATCATGCCTGCCAGTCAAATCGTTCGACATAACGCCACAGTTACCCGTGAGCATAGACAGCAGTTAAACGGGCATAAATCAGTGATAATATGGTTTACCGGCCTGTCGGCTTCAGGCAAGTCTACGTTGGCGCATGCTGTTGAAGAGCAATTGCATCGTTGTGGTTACCGCACTTTTGTTTTAGACGGTGACAATATACGTTACGGTTTATGTAAAGATTTAGGTTTCACAGATCAAGATAGAAAAGAAAATATCCGCCGAGTTGCGGAGCTTGCAAAATTATTGTTGGAGGCTGGGGTGATAACGCTTGCTGCTTTTATTTCCCCTTTCAATACCGAAAGGCAACAAGTTAGGGAACTCGTTCCAGAAGGTGATTTTTTTGAGATTTATTGCAAATGTGAAATCGCTGTTTGTGAACAACGTGATCCCAAAGGCTTATATAAAAAAGCTAGGCTTGGGGAAATTACCAATTTTACAGGTATATCTTCCTCTTATGAGGCTCCCCAAAAGCCGGAATTAATCTTAGAAACCGACAAATTTAAATTAAACGAATGTGTTAATCAAGTCCTAACGTTTCTAGAATTTATGGGCATTCTTAGCTCGCCTTATAAATAATTGACGGTATAAACCCTAACCAGTCCATCTAGTGTCCGCCATTAAACCGCTTACTTTTTTTCCAAGTTAATAAGAAAGCCATCTACATAGCTGGCGGGTAAATTGAGCTGCTCATCAGGTTGATTGGCAGTTGCCAAGGTCAGTTTTAAGCCTGCATTGCGGGCTAGTTCCAAATCTTTTTGGGTTAAAACCACGCTAAACCTATCGCGGTACAAGCATGAGGAGATTAAGCTGTTAAAAATTTGGCAGCGTTCAGTTTCATGTTGGTAAAGGGATATTTTGTGGGTTTGTGGCGCATCATTAATCTTGGCTAGGGCATAATGTCTGGGGTTACCGCCATAGCGGGCGTCTACCAATAGCCGTAGGTCTTTGGGAACTTTGTTTTCAGGGACTTCTGCCGCGGCTAGGCGGTAAGCTATGGTGTCGTAGCCATAAAATAAGGTGCGGTAATGGCTAATATTAAGTTCAGGTGCAGCCCTTAACACTTCAGCGGGTTGATCCAGCATGGCGGCCAGCTTTATTTCCTGGGTCTTAGCAGCAGACGGGAGGTCACCGGATAATTGCGTACAACCAGCAATTAATAGGGGAAACAGCAATATTAAGCGCCAGCCTAGATGTAGTTGGATTTTGCGGTTCATAGTGCAGCCCTCTGTGCATTCGTTGTGTTTACTGGCCTAGTGAGGCAGTAAAGCTTAAAGCAATCTTGATTTTATTAAGTTCCACTATGCCATGGGTGGCCAACCATGGCAATGTGTTAGATACAACTAGCCTTATTAATTTTAGCTATCAACTCCAGCCAACCTTTAAGGCTGATCGTATGCAGTTTATATCTGACCCGGCGTAGGGTTCAGCCAACTAAAGTTAGCGGGTTTCAAGGCACCCTATCAAGAATTTTTACAGCATTTTTACAGGGAGTTCACGTACAGTGTTTAGCCATGCCCACACCGACTTTTGGGATGGGGTCTTAGTTGTCGTTATATGCCAGGGGGTAGTTATGGATGTGATTAGCCTATGCGGGGTTAGCCTGTTTTTTGGCCTTACCGCGTTGTTTATTAAAGCCTGCGTAAATCTGGGGTCACTAAAATGAGTTGGGTATATTTACTAAGCGCTGGTTTAGCGCTATTGGTGTTTATTTACTTGGTGGCGGCATTATTTTATCCGGAGAAATTTTGATGACGGCGCAAGGATTACTGCAAATCGTTTTATATTTGTTGGTGTTATTGGCTTTGGCGCAGCCTTTGGGGATGTATATGGCTTGGGTTTATCAAGATAAGCCGGTGGCGTTACAATCAGGCTTCGCAAGCTTGGAGCAATGCCTTTACCGGCTTAGCGGAGTTGATCCCAAGCGGGAAATGCGCTGGCCACAATATGCCTTGGCTTTACTTGTGTTTAATGGCTTGGGGTTATTGAGTGTTTATGCCTTGCAACGTTGGCAAGCGGATTTGCCTTTAAACCCACAGGGTTTGCCGGCGATTAGCGCGGATTCAGCTTTTAATAGCGCAGTGAGTTTTGCCACCAACACCAATTGGCAAGCTTATAGTGGTGAAACCACGATGAGCTATTTAAGCCAGATGTTGGGCTTAACGGTACAAAACTTTTTGTCTGCCGCCACTGGCATGGCGGTGTTAGTGGCTTTAATCCGCAGTTTTACCCGGCGTAATAGCGACACGATCGGCAATTTTTGGCTAGATATGACGCGTGGCGTGGTGTACATATTATTACCATTAGCCTTCTTGCTGGCGCTGATATTAGTTGGGCAAGGTGTAGTACAAACCCTTAAACCTTATCAAACAGTGGCGTTGCCGGTAGCTTGGGCGAATCAAAATATGCCGTTAACCAGCAATGGCAATAGCTCTGGTGTAGCCGTGCTTGAAAGCGCAAACACTCAAACCCAAACCTTAGCCATGGGGCCTGCGGCATCGCAAATTGCTATTAAACAATTGGGTACCAATGGGGGTGGTTTTTTTAATGTTAATTCTGCGCATCCGTTTGAGAATCCTACGCCGTTATCAAATTTTTTAGAAATGTTAGCCATCTTGCTGATACCGGCGGCGTTGTGCCATAGCTTTGGTGCAATGGTGGGTGACCATCGCCAAGGTTGGGTGATGCTGGCGGCGATGAGTTTAGTGTTAGTTGCTTTTATAGCGCTGACTGTGAGTGCTGAGCAAAGCGGTAATCCGGCTTTAACCAGCCTAGGTGTGGATCAAATCGCATCAGGGCAACAAGCTGGCGGCAATATGGAGGGCAAGGAAAGCCGGTTTGGTATAGTTAACTCGGCGTTATGGGCGGTGGCCACGACGGCAGCATCAAATGGTTCAGTGAATGCCATGCATGATTCGTTTACGCCATTAGGCGGTTTGGCGCCTTTGTTATTAATCCAATTGGGTGAGGTTATCTTTGGCGGCGTGGGTTCTGGATTGTATGGCATGCTGGTGTTTGCCATTGTTGCCGTGTTTATTGCGGGTCTTATGATAGGTCGTACCCCGGAATATCTGGGTAAAAAAATTGAAGCGTTTGAGATGAAAATGGCGGCTCTGGTGATTTTAATTCCAGCTTTAATGGTGCTAGGTGGCAGCGCACTCGCATTAATGCTGGATGTGGGCAAAGCGGCGGTTTTTAATCCTGGGGCGCATGGTTTTAGCGAAGTGCTATATGCGTTTTCTTCCGCGGGTAATAACAATGGCAGCGCGTTTGCCGGTTTGTCAGCTAACGTGCCGTTTTATAACTATGCCTTGGGTATCGTGATGTTATTTTCTAGATTTTGGCTCATCGTACCCGTTTTAGCTATAGCCGGATCTTTGGCGGCAAAAAAAATAGTGCCGACAGGGGCGGGTACTTTGCCTACCCATACACCCTTATTTGCCGCATTATTGATTATGACGGTGGTCATGGTGGGGGCATTAACTTATGTGCCAGCCTTAGCGCTAGGCCCTATCGTTGAACATCTGCACATGGTTGCCAATGCACAGGGGGCGTTATGAGCAGCCCATCTACCAGCATCTTGCTGGAGCCGCGTATCGTAAAGCTGGCGCTCATTGCCGCGTTAGTTAAGTTAACGCCCGCGCAACAATGGAAAAATCCGGTTATGTTTGTGGTTTACTTAGCAAGTTTGTTAACCACTGTCTTATGGCTGCAGGCCCTGCAAGGTAACAGCCAAGAACCCGCCAGTTTTATTTTATCGATTAGCTTATGGCTGTGGTTTACTGTGTTATTCGCCAATTTTGCCGAAGCGGTAGCGGAAGGCCGCAGTAAAGCGCAAGCGGCATTTTTACGCACGGCCAAACGCGATATTGCCGCCAAAAAACTCGAGGAGCCACGTTATGGCGGCAATTACGCAACAGTAGCCGGTTCCGTATTGCGTAAAGGCGATGTTGTGTTAATTGAAGCGGGTGATTTTATCCCTGGTGATGGTGATGTTATTGAAGGCGTGGCCTCAGTGGATGAAAGCGCAATCACCGGGGAGAGTGCGCCTGTGATCCGTGAGTCTGGTGGTGATTTTAGCTCGGTGACGGGGGGCACGCGGGTATTATCAGATTGGTTAGTGGTGAAAATTTCAGCCAATCCCGGTGAGACCTTTTTGGATAGGATGATTTCTATGGTGGAAGGCTCTAAACGGCAAAAAACACCGAATGAAATCGCTTTGACCATTTTATTGGTGGCCTTAACTTTAGTGTTTTTAATGGCTACCGTCAGCTTACTGCCCTTTTCACTGTATAGCGTGTCCAGTTCTGGCACGGGCCAACCAATTAGTATTACCGTACTGGTGGCTTTGCTGGTATGCCTAATTCCGACGACCATCGGCGGCTTGTTATCAGCAATTGGGGTGGCAGGCATAGGCCGTATGATGCAAAAAAACGTGATAGCCACTTCAGGCCGCGCGGTAGAAGCGGCAGGTGATGTTGATGTTTTATTGCTGGATAAAACCGGAACGATAACCTTAGGCAACCGCCAAGCCTCGGCCTTTATAGTGGCTAACGGGGTAAGCGAAGCCCAGTTTGCCGATGCCGCACAATTAGCATCGTTAGCTGATGAAACGCCGGAAGGCCGTAGTATTGTGGTATTAGCCAAGCAAAAATTTGGCATCCGCGAACGTGATGTACAATCCTTAGGTGCTACTTTTATCCACTTTAGTGCACAAACCCGTATGAGCGGGGTGAATTTGGCAGGACGGCAAATCCTTAAGGGTGCCGAAGATGCTATCCGTACTTATGTGCTTGAACAAGGTGGTGAATTTCCAGAGGAAGTCAAACACACCGTTAGTGAGGTTGCAAGGCGAGGTAGTACACCGTTAGTGGTTGCTGAAGGCGCTAAAGCTTTAGGCGTCATTGAATTAAAAGATGTCGTGAAGGGCGGCATTAAAGAGCGCTTTATCGAATTACGTCAAATGGGCATTAAAACCATTATGATTACAGGCGATAACAGGCTAACCGCAGCTGCGATAGCTGCCGAAGCCGGGGTTGATGATTTTTTGGCGGAGGCGACACCAGAAGCTAAGTTACAACTGATCCGCCAACACCAGGCTGATGGCCGTTTAGTGGCCATGACGGGTGACGGCACTAACGATGCCCCAGCGTTAGCCCAAGCGGATGTAGCCGTGGCCATGAACAGCGGCACGCAGGCGGCGAAAGAAGCTGGCAATATGGTGGATTTGGATTCTAACCCTACCAAATTGATAGAAATTGTAGAAACTGGCAAGCAAATGTTAATGACCCGTGGCGCCTTAACTACATTCAGCATAGCCAACGACATCGCCAAATATTTTGCCATTATCCCAGCGGCTTTCACCACTACCTATCCGGCATTAAACGCCCTTAACGTGATGGGTTTAACAACGCCGGCCAGTGCTATTTTATCCGCGGTGATTTTTAATGCCTTAATCATCATTGCGTTAATCCCTCTGGCCTTAAAAGGCATACGCTACCGCCCAGTTGGTGCGGAAAAATTATTGCAAAACAACTTATTAGTTTATGGTTTAGGCGGCTTAATAGTCCCGTTTATCGGCATTAAACTAATCGACTGGCTACTGGTAGCCATGCATTGGGTATAAGGGGAATTACCATGTTGAATCATTTAAGGCCAGCGGCTAGCTTATTGGTTTTGTTAAGCGTGTTAACTGGCATTATTTACCCTTTTTCAGTCACCGGCTTGGCGCAGCTGTGTTGCAGCAGATTGGCCAACGGTAGCATCATCTACAATAGCCAAGGTCAAGCGATAGCTTCGGGGCTGATTGGTCAAGCCTTTAGTGCGCCTGACTATTTTTGGGGTAGGCCATCAGCCACCTTGCCGTATCCCTATAATGGGGCGGCCTCATCAGGTTCTAATTTAGGCCCAACCAACCCCGAGTTGCTTAAGGCAGTGGCGCAAAGGATAAAGAACCTAAAAGCGGCTGATCCTGATAATCAACGGCCTATCCCAGTGGATTTAGTGACAGCTTCGGCCAGTGGTTTAGACCCGCATATCAGCTTGGCAGCGGCTAACTACCAGTTGGCACGTATTGCCAAAGTAAGGCATATAAAGGTAGAACAGCTACAGGAACTGGTCAATGCAACGTTGGAAAATCGGCAATGGTGGGTATTAGGGGAACCCAGGGTTAATGTGATAAAACTTAATTTAGCTTTAGAGACTTTCCGGCCCTAAGCATAGCTAGCTTAAGATTTAGCAAAATAATTTTATAAGGACTCGATATGAAATTTACAACCTTAGGGTATTTCCTGTGGTTTGGATGTGCGGCCGCTGCTGCTGAGAAAAATAGCAGTGAAACTTATCTATTGCCCAATAGCAAAGCGTTTATTGATGCTTGCCAAAGTGAAGTATTGCAAATGCATCCTGGTGAAATTTTAAATCAAAGAGTTGAGCACGATGCTAAAGAAGTGTTGTTACGCTACGAAATTAAAGCAGTAAACGGTGATGAATGGGTGGTGTTTTGCGATGAACAAACCGGTAAAGTCACTCACGGCCAGAAAATTAAACATGATTAAACGGCATAAAAAACTATCAAGCTGTGCTTGTGACAAATTGCAAGGTTCACAATGAACAACCAACGCCCAAATCCTGATGAGCTACTGGCCCGTTTGCAACGTGATAGCGCCAAAGCCAAGCGGGGGCGCTTAAAGATTTTTTTTGGTGCCGCCGCCGGGGTAGGCAAAAGTTTTGCGATGCTGCTTGCTGCACGGGAACGTCGTGCGGAAAATTTAGATGTTGTCATCGGTATAATTGAAACCCATGGCCGTAAAGAAACCCAAGCCTTATTAGAGGGCTTGGAAGCCTTACCGGCACGGGAAATCCTATATAAAAACACTAAGCTGTACGAATTTGACATAGATGCTGCGCTAAAACGCAGGCCAGCTTTGATATTGGTGGATGAACTGGCACACACCAATGCCCCAGGCTCACGACATCCTAAGCGTTGGCAGGATATACAGGAATTATTAGATGCGGGTATAGATGTTTATACCGCGCTGAACGTGCAACATTTGGAAAGCCTGAATGATGACATAGGGCAGATTTCAGGTATACGGGTTTGGGAAACCGTACCTGACACAGTATTTGAAGATGCCGATGAAGTTGAATTGGTAGACTTACCCCCTGATGAATTGTTAAACCGCTTAAAAGAAGGCAGGGTTTACCTACCGCAACAAGCACAAGAAGCGATCCAACACTTTTTTAGAAAAGGCAATTTAATCGCGCTTAGGGAATTGGCGTTAAGGCAGACCGCTAACCGCGTAGATGCACAAATGCTGGATTATCGTGAAGGCCATGCCATCCGTGAAGTGTGGCAAGTTAACGAGCGTATTTTAGTGTGCATAGGCGCAAACCCGATTGCTGAACGGTTGGTACGCGCAGGTAAACGTTTAGCAACTAATCTACGGGCAGACTGGCTAGTGGTTTATGTGGAAACACCCACCTTACAACGTTTGCCAGCCGAAAAGCGTGATAGTGTGCTACGCATTCTTCGCTTGGCTGAACAACTAGGGGCAGAAACGCTAACCTTAAGTTCGCCCGATATGGCGGATGCCATTATCAAGTTAGCCAGCGAACGTAACGTAAATAAAATAGTTGTGGGAAAACCCAGTCGGCGGCATTGGCGACGCTGGTTATTTGGCTCGGTGGTTGATGCCCTGATTAGCGATGCCCATAACATCAACATCTATTTATTGGGCAGTCCACAGTCAGTGAATGTACCTGGATTGGATAACACGCTCGCCTTGTTTAAAAAACCACCGTTGCCCGGACTGCGTAACCGTATACCTAGCCAAGAAAAAAAACGGCATCGAGGTTATTTGTGGGCGGTAGCGGTTACTCTGTTATGCACCTTACTTGGCCGTATGATGTTTAACCACTTTGAACTGGCTAATTTAGTCATGGTGTTTTTAATGGGCGTGGTGTTTATTGCTACCCGGTTTGGCCGAGGGCCTTCAATTTTAGGGTCTATCTTAGGCGTGGTAATTTTTGATTTGTATTTTGTCCAGCCTTACTACAGCCTATCAGTTTCTGACAGCCAATATTTAATCACCTTATCGGCGATGCTGGTTATTAGTATGGTGATTAGCAATTTAATGGCTAATGTCCGCTCTCAAGCCAAGGTGGCGGCGCACCGGGAACGCAGGGCCGCAGTGTTGTACGAGATTAGTAAGGAGTTAGGCGCCAGCCGTAGCCTAGATGAGGTAGTGGCTATTGCAGTAAAACAAGTGCACGCGGAGTTTAGCAGCCGCAATGTTATCCTGTTTCCTGATGCTAAAGGCCGTATGGCATACCCAAAACAAAAACTAGCGGTCGCCTCACTGCCGGGGGTGGATTTGGATATTGCGCAATGGGTGTTTGACCATAATGAACTGGCAGGGCAAGGCACGAATACACTGCCTGCAGCGGAAGCAATCTATTTTCCCATCAGTAATGAAAACGAGCGCTTAGGGGTATTGGCATTATTTCCCGTTAACTTAAGACGGGTGTTTTTACCTGAGCAGCAAAAACTGTTAGGCACTTTCATATTACAAATTGGCCAGGCCATCACGCGTATCCGCTATTCCGAACAAGCTAAAATTAGCCATTTGCAAATTGAAGCCGAGCGCATGCGGAATTCATTGCTTAGCGCTATTTCCCACGATTTACGCACACCGTTGGCGACCATAGTGGGTTCAGCTAGTGCATTATTGGAAGATCAAGGCCAGTTACAAGAACAGGACAAACGCGAATTAAGCAGTATGATTGTTGATGAAGCTGAGCGCATGTCCAACTTGGTCAATAATATACTGGATATGGCCAAGTTGGATGCCGGTGCCGTGGAATTAAACAAACAATGGCATCCGTTAGAAGAAATCATAGGCACCGCGTTAACCCGGTTACAAAAACAACTACAAGACAGGCCCGTAACCGTTAAATTACCGCCGGGCATTGCCATGGTGTTTGCGGATGCGGTGTTGCTGGAGCAAGTGATCATCAATTTATTAGAAAACGCCACGCGTTATACGCCGTCAGGTAGTGCCTTGGAAATTAGCGTATTATCAAGCAGCGACACTGTCGAAATCAGCGTAGCCGACTACGGCCCAGGTATCCCAAAAGATTTGGAACAACAGTTATTTGAAAAATTCTACCAAGTCCATCATGAAGCTGCACAAAGTGGTGTCGGCCTAGGCTTAGCTATTTGCAAGTCTATTGTCGAAGCCCATGATGGCCAAATTGAGGCACACAATCGGCCTGAAGGTGGCGCTATATTCCGCATTGTGTTGCCTGTGGCATTACCTGTACCCGAGCTGAAGTTTGAATGATACACCGCTTAACAAACCCAATTAATCGCCCTCAACCAAACCTTCTCCACGGCCATCGGAACAATATGGCAATCTACTGGGATTACTATGGCTAGGGCAAGTCCATGGTAAAGTTAAACCCCGTTATCGTGATGATAGAGGATGATCCTGCGATACGCCGATTTTTACGCACTAGCTTGCGTACCCAAGCAATTAGCGTGTTTGAAGCGGACACCGGTAAGCAAGGTATTGTGGAAGCCGGTGTACGCAAGCCTGATTTGGTGATATTGGACTTAGGCTTACCCGATATGGATGGCGTGGACGTGGTTAAGGCCATCCGCGCTTGGTCTGATATGCCCATTATTATCTTGTCAGCCCGGCATGGCGAGCAACATAAGATTGCTGCGCTCGATGCCGGTGCCGATGATTATCTAACTAAACCATTTAGTTTTGGTGAATTGATGGCACGCATACGCGTTGCCCTACGGCATGCGCTAAAGCCGTCCGGCCAGCTTGGCAATCAAATCTATAGCCACGATGATTTACAAATAGACTTACGCAACCGCATAGTCAGTAAGGCCGGAAACGAAATCCATCTTACCCCTATCCAATTCCGGCTATTGTCGGTATTAGTTAAACAAGCGGGTAAAGTCATTACCCACCAGCAACTCCTCAAAGAAGTTTGGGGGCCTTCATACCAAGAAAATGACCATTACCTACGCATCTACATGAGCCAGCTGCGGCGTAAATTAGAAACAGACCCCACCCGACCCGCATTTTTATTAACCGAATCTGGCGTGGGCTATCGCTTTAAGGTTTAGTTTAGGACGGCAGTTAAAGTTAGATCAGCCATACATCTTTTTGATTTAGGCAAATATCCCATCAAATCGCCAGTTGCCTGCTATTAAGCCAGTACACTGCTATAAGTTTCTTTGGCTGATCACTACCAAAATGGCTGTTACTTAATTTAATAAGTTTGCATAGCGTGAATAAATCCAATACTAATCGCTTAATGCTATTTAAACGCCATCAACCTAAGCTTCATCTTCTGGCGAAAGGACGATATGAAAATTTTCCGATCAGTATAGCAACTGCTAATTGGAAGATTAAGGTATTAGACCATTGGGTTTTTTGAACCGATTATTTACAGAAAGATTGGGGCAAGGCAACAGATAAAGAGGTGGCTGTCAGCTTGTTTTAATACTTGGATAGCGCTTTTTGATGCTTTGTTAGGCAACTTATAAGGTAAGCCTAGAATACAGTCCTGGTAATGTAATTGCCTGGAAATAGATAGGCTTAGCCCGCTTTTTGAGTTGCTTATGCGCTTAAATCCTGCATTTTCAAGTCTTGTGTCAACAAGAATTTTAAAGTTGGTATAGTCATTGCTTTAACAAAATTATGAGGCCTAATTTACTAGGCTTTAGATAGCGCAAAAATTCAGTTATTAATCCATCTTTTTTTGTCCTTAAACCTTAAAACGTTAAAAAATAATGACCACTAAAGCCTTAGTACTCGCTTGTTTAATTGCCACTGTTCTCAATGGCTGTCATCAAGCAGAAACCGAAAAGCATGACGAGATCCTCAAGTTGGAGGCTACCACGCCGTTACGGGAAGATGCCACGGTAACCAAGGAATATGTCTGCCAGATTCATGCGATCCGGCATATTGAGATCCGGGCATTGGAACGGGGCTATTTACAGAATATTTATGTCGATGAAGGCCAGTTGGTGAAGAAAGCTCAGCCGATGTTCAAAATCATGCCTAACCTGTATCAAGCCGAATTGCTAAAAGCGCAGGCTGAAGCGAATACCATGAACATCGAATTTCTTAATACCAAAGGCTTGGCAGATCAAAAAATCGTATCGCCCAATGAATTGGCCTTGGCAAAAGCAAAGTTGGACAAGGCCAAGGCCGAAGTGAAAATGGCGGAAACCCATTTGGGGTTTACCGATATTAATGCGCCGTTTGATGGCATTATGGATCATTTGCAAGCTAGAAACGGCAGCTTGCTGGAAGAAGGGGCATTGCTGACGACGCTGTCAGATGTCAGTAAATTGTGGGTGTATTTCAATGTGCCTGAGGCTGAATATCTGGATTTTAAAATGCATAAACCTGACGATGACCGTACCAAGGTCCAGATTCGGATGGCCAATGGCAAAATTTTTAATCAAACTGGCATTATTGAAACCATAGAAGCGGATTTTGACAATACCGATGGGAATATCGAATTCCGCGCCACTTTCCCCAATCCAGACACGATATTAAGACACGGCGAAACCGGTACCATTTTAATGGCTAAACCTTATAAAAACGCGTTGCTTATCCCTCAAAAAGCGACCTATGAAATCCTCGACAAAACCTATGTTTACGTCGTCAACAAAGATAATAAGTTAGAGCAAAGACTAATTAAAATAGAAACCGATTTGCCGCATTGGTTTATTGTCAAAGAGGGTTTGAAAGACGATGACAAGATTTTGCTTGATGGTTTACGCAAAGTACACGCTGGCGAAGTCGTAGAGGCCGAAGTAAAGGCCCCGGAACAAGTTCGCTCTGAGCTTGAACTTTATACTGAGTAACCCGTATTAGTGATTAGCCATGTTTAATATATTTATCAAAAGACCCGTGATGGCGATAGTATTATCGCTATTGTTCCTCTTTATGGGGGCATTGGCGATCCGCTCCATGCCGATCTCCCAGTTTCCAGATATTGCACCACCGCGTGTCACCATTTCGTTATCGTTTCCAGGTGCCAGTGCCGATGTGTTGGTAAAATCATCCTTGATTACCATCGAGCGCGCCATCAACGGTGTTCCAGGTATGAAATACATCATCTCGGATGCAACCAGCGCGGGGGAGTCGACCATCCAAGTGCTGTTCGACTTAAGCGTTGATCCCAACATTGCCATGGTTAATGTTAAAACGCGGCTCGATCAGGTTATGAGCCGCTTGCCTAAACTGGTGCAGTTGGAAGGCGTTATTGTTGAACGGGTGCAACCTAGCATGTTGATGTACGTTAACCTGTACAGCAAAGACAAAAATGCCGACGAGAAGTTTTTGTTTAACTATGCCAACGTTTCTGTTATCCCAGAAATTCAGCGGGTATTTGGTATAGCCCAAGCTAAAATTTTGGGTAGCCGCCAATATGCTATGCGGATTTGGCTAAATCCAGACCGGATGCGCGCTTATAGCGTTTCCAGCGATGAAGTCATGGATGCTATAGCCAAGCAAAGTATTATCGGCCGCCCTGGCCGCTTAGGCCAAAGCACGGGGATTTCCGCCCAGTCCAAAGAGTATGTTTTGATCTATCAAGGCCGTTACGACAAGCCAGAGCAGTATGAAAACATTATTATCCGGGCCAATTCAAAAGGTGAAATATTGCACCTTAGAGACATAGCCAAGGTTGACCTAAACAGCGAGTTTTATAATATTTATTCCGATAAAGATGGCTATCCTTCCGCCTCTATCGTGTTAAAGCAAAATTACGGCAGTAATGCCAGCAAGGTTATCGAGGACGTAAAGGAAAAATTAACAGAGTTGAAAAAGAATTTTCCGGAAGGCATGGATTATGAAATCAACTACGATGTATCCCGTTTTGTCGATGCGTCTATCGAAAAAGTGCTGCACACCTTAGGTGAGGCGTTTGTCTTAGTGGCTTTGGTGGTGTTTGTGTTCTTAGGGGATTGGCGCTCCACCTTAATCCCGATTTTAGCGGTGCCGGTGTCACTGATAGGCTCTTTTGCGGTGATGTCGGCGTTAGGCTTGTCCATCAATTTGATTACCTTATTTGCCCTGGTGCTAGCCATAGGAATTGTAGTTGACGATGCGATAGTGGTGGTGGAAGCGGTACACGCTAAAATGGAGGCGGAGCACCTTAGCCCTTATCTGGCCTCGCAGCGGGTTTTGGGGGAAATTGGTGGTGCGATTGTGGCCATTACCTTGGTGATGACCTCAGTGTTTGTGCCGATTGCTTTCATGTCTGGGCCAGTTGGTGTGTTCTATCGGCAGTTTTCCATCGCCATGGCCTCATCAATTGTGATTTCCGCGATTGTCGCCTTATCACTCGCACCTGTGCTATGCGCCATGATTCTTAAAAACAACCATGGCCAACCCAAACGCAAAACACCGGTGAGTTTGTTTATTGATGGCTTTAACCGTCTGTTCGAAAAGATTACAGGCCGCTATGTGCAATTGCTGAATGTGGTTGTTACCCGGCGGCTAATCACGCTGCTGGTTTTAGGTGGCTTTTGTTTTGGCATTTATTCTGTCAACCTAACCTTACCGGCGGGCTTTATACCAGGCGAAGACCAAGGCATGATTTATGCGATTATCCAAACACCGCCCGGTTCCACCATCGAAGTGACTAACCAAGTGGCGCGGCAACTGGAAGCTGTTGCCGAAAAAATAGACGGCGTGCAATCGGTTTCTTCGTTGGCAGGTTATGAAGTGCTCACGGAAGGGCGCGGTTCCAACGCGGGTACTTGTATTATCAACCTGAAAGATTGGTCGAAACGCGACCATACGGTCAAAGATGTTATCCGTGAACTGGAAGAAAAAACCCATGACTTCGGCGCAATTATCGAGTTTTTCCAACCGCCGGCAGTGCCGGGTTATGGCGCCGCTTCCGGTTTGGCGTTGCGCTTATTGGATAAGACTTTAGATACCGATTATTATGAGTTTGATAAGATAAATCAAAACTTTATGGCGGAACTGCGTAAGCGCAAAGAGTTAACTGGCTTATTTACTTTTTTTGCCGCCAATTATCCGCAGTACGAGCTAGTTATCGACAATAATCTGGCCATGCAAAAAGGGGTTTCCATTGATAAAGCCATGGAAAACCTAGACATCATGATTGGTAGCACCTACGAGCAAGGCTTTATCCGCTTCAATAACTTCTTTAAGGTTTACGCCCAGGCCTTGCCAGAGTTTCGGCGCTTCCCTAGCGATGTCCTAAACTATTATGTGAAAAATGAAGCAGGCGAGATGGTGCCGTATTCGGCTTTTATGACCATGAAAAAACGCCAAGGGCCAAACGAAATCACGCGCTACAACCTTTACAACTCTGCGGCTATCCGTGCCGAACCGGCCACCGGTTACACCACGGATGACGCCATCAAGGCGGTACAGGAAGTCGCCAAGGCAACTTTACCCCACGGTTATGACATAGCCTGGGAAGGCTTATCATTTGATGAGGCTGCCCGCGGCAATGAAGCCATAGTGATTTTTGCCGTGGTGCTAATGTTTGTCTATTTGGTATTAGCGGCCCAATACGAAAGCTTTATTTTACCTTTGGCAGTATTGATTTCCTTGCCTGCGGGTATTTTTGGCTCATTCTTCTTATTGAAAACATTAGGCCTTGCCAACGATATTTATGCGCAAGTGGGGTTGGTGATGCTGATAGGCTTACTGGGTAAAAACGCTGTACTGATTGTAGAGTTTGCAGTGCAGAAACAAGCCCAAGGCCTGTCGGTTAAGGATGCGGCCATAGAAGGCGCCAAAGCGCGTTTTCGGCCAATTTTAATGACCTCATTTGCTTTTATAGCCGGCTTGATCCCTTTGGTGATTGCTACCGGTGCCGGGGCCGTGGGTAACCGTACCATAGGCACTTCGTCCTTAGGCGGTATGCTGTTTGGCACTGTCTTTGGCGTCATCCTAATTCCTGGACTGTATTATATATTTGCCAAAATGATAGAAGGTAAAGCACTCATTAAAAACGAAGCATTTGATCCTTTAACTGAAACTTATCACTATGGTACGGATGATGATGGCCAAGAATAAAGTTATTCGTTTAGTTGCATTAGGTTTGCTGTTACCGTTATTAGCAGCTTGCGGCATACCGGAATTAACCCCTAAACAAGAAAATACCCAGCTGCCCGATAGCTATCAAAGCGGTGGTACTGACCAGGTCAACACTGGCCAGGTAAAGTGGCAGGATTTTTTTGAAGACGCCAATTTAGTCAGTTTGATTCAAGTGGCGTTGGCTAATAATAAAGAGGTTAATATTATGCTGCAGCGGATTAGTGTTGCAGAAAATGAAATCCAAGCACGGAAAGGGGAATATTTACCCTTTGTTAAGCTTGGCGCTGGTGCAGCAGGCGATAAAGTTGGTCAGTTTACCCGTAATGGCGCGGTTGAAGATAATCTGCCGATTGCTAAAGGCCAGGCTTTTCCTACACTGTTAGGCGACTTTCAATTTGGCTTATTTTCAACTTGGGAAATAGACGTTTGGAAAAAGCTCAGAAACGCCACTAAGGTAGCGGTGCTGGAGTTTATGGCCAGCAATGAAGGTAAAAACTTTTTAGTGACTAACCTGGTCGCGGAAGTGGCGCATTCCTACTATGAACTGATCACCTTAGACAACCAATTAGAAAACCTAGAGCAAAATATCAGTATCCAACAAAATGCTTTGGAAGTCGTCAAGCAATTGCAGTTTTATGCCAGAAGCACATCCTTGGCCGTTAAGCGTTACCAAGCGGAAGTGGCAAAAAACCAAAGCCGACGCTATGAAATTAAGCAACAGATCACCGTGGTTGAAAACCGCATCAATTATTTGCTAGGGAGAACGCCACAGCCTATCCAACGTACGTCAGCAGGTTTTTTGGATTTAAAACCTAAATTTATCCAGACTGGCATCCCCTCACAATTGCTGCAAAATCGGCCTGATATACGCAGGGCGGAGCTAGAACTGGCGGCGGCGCAGCTTAATATTAAAGTAGCTAGGGCTAATTTTTACCCTTCTTTTAGGATAAAAGCAGGCCTAGGCTTTGATGCTTTTGCCCTTAAATACCTGGTTAATACGCCAGCCTCATTGGCGGCGACGATTGCTGGCGATTTGGTGGCGCCGTTGGTCAATAAAAATGCCATCATCGCCGAATATAAAAACTCCAATGCTAAGCAAATTCAGGCAGCTTATGAATATGAACAAAGCATCATCAATGCCTACGCAGAAGTGTCTAACCAATTGTCCAACATTAATAATTTGGATAAAAACTATCAGCTTAAAAGAACGCAAGTCGATTCATTGGTGCAATCTATCGACATTGCCAACCAGTTGTTTAAATCGGTCCGGGTGGAATATCTGGATGTGTTATTAACGCAACGGGATGCGTTGGAAGCTAAAAAAGAGTTAATCGAAACCAAACAAAAGCAAATTATAGCCATGGTGGATTTGTATAAATCGCTAGGTGGTGGTTGGCAGTAATGGCATGGCCAACCTGCCTAGTGGGTTGGCCTGCATTGTTTGTCTGTTAGGCTGGCTAAGTGCCCGCTTGATATTAATATATGTTTACAAAGCAAGTAGCGCTTTAGTTATGCTGACGTTTTAAAAACTGTGCCATATCGCCGATCAATTTTCAGGCATTTGCCTTGTTTTGCGCGTACTGTATTCTTATGGTATTGATTTATAATAAATTTAACAATGGTATGGTTATTGTATTAATGGCTGTTAATGCCTAAGGGGGCAGGCTATTTAAAACAATAATTACATTGGAGCTTTTATGAATCAATCCATAGACCTTGGCCATCATCTTGCCAGACCATCTCGGGCCAAGGCTGCAGCCAGCATAATACTGGTCTCTGGCGGTCTATTGGCTACGCCGATAAGCGTGTTAGCAGAAGCCGAATTGGCAGAACTGGATGGCAAATCAGCCAAAAGCAAAAAATCATCCGCTGAAAATTCAGTTTTTGAACTAGGTGCAGTTACTGTTAGCGCTAACCATAATTTTGGTGCTTTAAACAGCCGGGATATTTTAACCTCGGTGGACGTTTTGCATGCTGATAAAATTGAAAATCAAAACGTGCAAAATGCCCACGAATTGTTCCGCCAATTGCCGGGTGTGCAAATTACCCAATTCAACCAAGGGACAACTTCAGGCAAGCTGTCTTTTCGCGGCTTTAATGGCGAAGGTAATATTAATGCAGTAAAGCTGTTAATTGATGGCATACCCAGTAATACCAATGATGGCAATATGCCGTTTTTGGAAGGCCTGTTTAGCCAAGACATAGATTCAATTGAAGTGGTGCGTGGTACCAATGATGCACGCTATGGCCTGCATGCCATCGCAGGTAGCGCTAACGTGTTAACGCAAACAGGCGGCAATTACGCCAAAGGCCGGGTCAGTTACGGCAGTTTTGACAGCAGTGATGTGCAAGCCGGTGCTGGTTATGAAACCGGCGGCCTGTCGCAGAACTATGCCATAGGCTACCGCAATACCACAGGCTTTCGAGAGCATAGCGATTCAGATAAAAAAAGTTTTTCCGGGAAGTGGTTTTTTACGCCCGACAGTGAAAAGTTTCGCTTAGGCCTCAGTGCGCGTTGGAGCGAGCAAATTGCCCAGGAACCCGGTTATTTAAGCTTGAGCCAATCTAGGACCACGCCCACCGCCAGCAATGGTTTTAATGCCAGTGACCAAGGTAACCGGCAGTTAGGCCAAGTCAGTAGCCATTTTGATGTCACCTTAAGCGATGCTTTGTTTTGGACTACCAAAGGTTATATCAATACCTACGATGACCAGCGCTTTGTTACCTTTAGCGCCAACGTTTCCCAGCAAGAGCGTATCACGGAAGAAGTCCAGTATGGCGGCATCACCACCTTAACTTATCGCCCCAGTATTGCTTGGCTGGATGATTTTTCAGTAGAAGGTGGCTTAGATGTGCAGCAGCAAGATAATAAAAGCGCACGCTTTTTAACCCGTAGCCAATTACGCACCAGCCAAACCCGCGACCAAGTGTTTGATTTTCAAAATTACGGCGGCTATTTACATGCGGTAATCCAGCCTGTTCATTGGCTGCGGATAACGCCAGGTGTACGCGTTGACCAAATTGAAGGTGATTTTAGCAACCGGCTAAACAATACCAGCGCGCAAATCAACAATTACGGCACCATTTGGCAACCCAAGTTTGGCGCGGTGATCACGCCATTAGAAGGCTATAGTTTATACGGTAATTGGGGGCGGACCTTTCAAGTTGGGGTAGGCGCCTCGTCGTATTTAATCCCGCCGCGGGTGAATGATTTAAGCCCGTCCATAAATGAGGGTTGGGAGGTTGGCGTTAAGCTGGCACCCACAGCTTGGTTAGAAGGCCGTATTGCCTATTGGCAGCAACAAGCATCCGGCGAAGTGGGCCGGGATTTAAACAACCCCAATAATGATTCCATTAACGTAGGTGCAACCGACCGCCAAGGTGCGGATTTGCAATTTAAGGTTAAACCGACCGATGTTGTAGACCTGTGGGGTTCCTTTTCATTACAGGAAGCCATAATTAAAGTGCCTGGAACAGCAGGGGTGAGAGTTGGCAATCAAGTTGACCACGTGCCAAATTACGTGTTTTCCGGTGGTATTGATTATCGGGTGACGCCTTTATTTAAAGCCTCACTATGGACGACAGGGCAGGGTGATTATTTTCTGGAGCAAACCAATACCACAGGCCGGTTTGGTGAACATGCGCTACTTAATTTAACCTTAGACTACCAAGCCACCAAACAAATCGGCGTGCAATTCCAAGCCAAAAACTTAACCGATACTTTTTGGGAATACGCCTGGTTTGACGGCACCCAAACCTTGCATTCCCCAGGCGATGGCATTGCGTTTTATGGTTCCGCCACGTTTAAGTTTGATCTTTAAAGGTTAAGCCCAATGCTGCTAAGTTCAGCCGTGGCCCAACTTTACCGGTCGAAGCGGCAATGGCGAAAATTTTGGCTGGCTTGGCATTTGTATGTGGGCTTAAGTTTAGGCTTGGTTTTTGTGCTGGCGGGTGTCACCGGTAGCCTGTTAGTTTTTTATGTAGAACTTGATGAAATGCTTAACCCTGCCTTGCAAATTAGTGAGGCACAAAGCAAGCAAGCACCACAAAGCTATGAAGCCCTCTTGCAAGCGCTTAAAGCCCGGCATCCAGAACGGGCAGGCGCTTGGCGGATAGAGCTGCCGCGGCATGACAAAGCCATGTTTATGGCGCGCTATTACACAGCAGTGGAAAAACAAGGCCTAAGTTTTGCCCCGTTAATCGTTTGGTTAAACCCCTACACAGCAGAAGTAATCAGTAGCCGGTTTTGGGGTGAGTTTATCATGACCTGGATATATGATCTGCACTATGCCTTACTGCTGGATAGCACTGGTAAAACCATGATGGGCATTATAGGCATAGTGTTGTTATTGCCATTATTAACCGGGCTGTATTTATGGTGGCCTAAAGCCAGCAAGCTAAAATCGGCATTAAGCATTAAAGCACGCGCTAGCCGTAGCCGCTTGCTTTATGACTTACATAAAATCAACGGCGTGTACGGGTTTTTGTTATTGATAATACTGATTATTAGTGGCGTAATCTTAGAACTGCCCGCGTATTTTAACCCCATGATAGACCGCCTCTCGCCGTTGTCTAAAACACCTGCCTACCTGTCTACGCCTAAACCCGGCCTGCAACGCATCAGCCTGGATCTAGCTGCAGACATCGCCCGTTTAAGCTATCCAAATGCTAGCCTACGCTGGATAGAAACCCCAAAAGACGCCACCGCCAGCTACCGGATTAGGCTATACCAGTCCGGTGAGCCTAGCCTACGCTTCCCTAAAACCACAGTTTGGCTAGACCAATACAGCGGCAGCCTTATCGCCACCTACGATCCGCGTATGGAAAGTACCGGCGACGCTTTTCTTAATCTATTACACCCCTTGCACAACGGCGAAATCGCCGGCATGCCCGGCCGCTTATTAGTCTGCATCAGCGGCTTTATCCCAGCGGTACTTTATATTACCGGCTTTATGCGCTGGCAGGAAAAGCGTAAGGCAAAGGCTAAGCAAACAGGTTCAATGCGGCTATAGCATTGCGTTGTTAGTCGGCGTTAGTAAAAACGAAGGGCATAAGTCTTAACTTGCAAAAACTAGGGAGAGGGAATTGCAAGACGCACAGCTAAAATACTAGAGCCAAACGTAAATAATTTGCTATCCTTGCCCAACTTTTAAGCAAAGGATAGTTTTGCGCTAGAACGGGGCAAGATCAGTCTCCCAATATCAATCATAGAAATGCTCCATAAACGGAATAACCTTTTTTAATATTACTTAGCAATCAATTCAAGTTTGGTCAACTAAATTGAAATTTGGAGAATAATCATGTTCAACAGTACCGTTTTGGAAGTCGCTATCGGGCTTGTATTTTGTTACGCCTCGGTGGCTTTGATTGCCAGTTCGATTTTTGAGGGCATTTCATCATTATTTGCCTTGCGCTCAAAAACCCTGTTTTCAGGAATCAAGCAGCTTATCAATGTTGATGAAAAAAATCTTGCCACACATGGGCTGTTACTGGCTCTTTACAACCAGGCATTGGTTAGTCCGTTGGGCGACGGCAAAGCCCAAAAAATAGATGAAATAAAGTCCAAGCCATCGTATATGGATTCCAAGAGTTTTGCCACTGCCTTGATCTGGGCTATAGAAAGTGTGCCAGGGGATTTCCAGCGGCTTCAGCACGATATTAATGGTATGCAAAATGACCAGCTTAAGCAGTTACTACAAGGATTTTATGATAGTACTGGAGGAGAGGCCGGAAAATTCCAAGAGCATTTGGCAACATGGTTTGATGCTGGGATGGACAGATTGTCTGGCCAATATAAAAGGACGTCGCAAATTTGGTGTTTTTTTATTTCTTTGGCTATCGCAGGAATTCTCAACATTGATAGCATCAGCCTTTTTCATGGTCTTTGGCAACATCCGTCACTGGTTGCCCAATTGCAAGTCACCGATAGTGCGAAAGAAGCCATTGAAGAATTAAAAACCCTTCCTATAGGCTGGCCGGAGGGGAAATCATTTGAAATAGTAGTTCTTGGAGGATGGCTCATCACCGCGAGCGCATCCCTATTCGGTGGGCCTTTCTGGTTTGATCTGCTAAAACAGTTGATTAATTTGAGGGGGACAGGAGTTGTGCCACAACCTGCGGGTAGTTCTCCAAACCCAGTAACTGATTCTAGCTTAACTGCTAATGGAAAGCGGGCTGCTTCGGGCGGAGATGATAGCGAACTTGTAAGCCTTAAAAATGCAATTATTGATTTTAATGCCGGTTTATACCAGGCTGATGAAAGTTATAGACCCATTCAAGCAGAGGAGCGTTGGTAATGAGCTGGCCTAATCAAAACTATGCATCAATGGTGGACTTCTATGGGAAGACCGGCGAAAACCAGACATCTTTGATGCTACCTTATCCCATGCGCTTGGCTTGGGATAAGTCAAAAACAGTCCACAAAATAACTTGTCATAAAAAGGTAGCACCTAGCCTTGGGAACATATTAACTAAAATTTATTTGCATTACGACGATGATTTGATGAAGGTACAGGAGGATAGGATGGATCTCTTTGGGGGGTGCCTCAATGTCCGCAGAATGCGTGGGGGAACCGCCTGGAGTATCCATAGCTGGGGAACCGCAATTGACCTTGACCCAGAACATAACGCTTTGCACATGCACCGTGATATAGCCACTATGCCGGAAGCGATCATTAATATATTTGTAGCTGAAGGTTGGGTGAGTTTAGGACGTTCTAATAACTACGATTTCATGCATTTCCAGGCTGCAACCTTTTAGCAAAAATTGTTAGATTCTAACAGAACCGGCATCCCTGGGCTTGTCATCCGGCTGAGCGCAACATAGCTTGATTAAGCTTCCGCTTTTTGCTGCGGTATCTTTTAAATACGGCCTTATGAAGTTTGAACTTATGAATTTTTTAGGGCCATGATATCCATGGAAAATGAAGGTGTAAGTTATCAAACAAATGGTGCAACTGTAAGAGCGGCGAAAGCAACTGGCACGGTTGTATAAACGAGGCATCATGATGTGTCAACACTTTACCGGACATAAAAATATACGGCGAACAGAATGATTTCTTTGGGGAAATGCGCGCCTTTAAAACTGACCATCAGACTTTCAATCATTAAAAAACCGGGCATTGCCTATAATTTTGGGAATATTTTCAACACAACTGTAAAATCCAATATATTCAAACAACACCCTTGAAATACGCAGAAAATTATAGTTGACAGGTTAAATTTGCAAGAATATTATGGTATCTAATTGGTATTATAAAAAGATACCGGAGTTTTTAGGGCGTTTTAAACTTTTTCCTGGCTTATCCTTTAGCGAAAGAAATAAAGAAATTTATTTTGTTGTTCCATAATCATTTTTCAGGTGGCTATGCCGTAACTGTATTCAGTTTGTAAGCGCAATGGCCAACAGTATGGTTGTATTATGGTATGTTGAAAAAGTTATATTAAAACCTAGCATTGATAACGAGTTTTCTCTTATTAATCATTAGCCCAAGCTAAACAATATCCTTGGTTCAAGTTTGAATTTTGATTGTATTGAAAATTTAGTGAAGACATTTAAATAAGCTTTACCGCTGTTCTAGGCCTTGTCATAAAGGTGCTGTTTATGTATCAGCTGGAAGTTATGGGTCCACAATCTAAATTGATCAGGGTTGATAGCAGGCAATACCACGGTTGAAACTAGCTTAAAAGATATTGGTCACGCGGGGATTACCATCCTCTTCGCACCCCGATATCATAAAAGCTTGGCATCGGCCTTGGGCAAAGCTTATCTAGGGTGGATAGGCTACCCGTAGCTATCAGCACCTTTGTTGATGACGGCTGAACCTAGATGCTTTTGTTAATACGGTTTTAGTTTGTGAATGGCAATTTAATTTAAATATTACCTTATTGACTGGAGAACCAGATAATGAATACAGGCATTCGTACGCGCACCCTAATCACTATGCTAATTATCTTAGGCGTTACCGATGCTGGTGCCAGCGGCTTAGAAGCAATTGCGGGCGCAGTGGGGGGGCAATCAAGCTGTAGTACCGCGGTTACCCCGACATCTATCTCCTTAAGTTTCGGTGGGGTTTTCGGTATTGGAACCACCGGTAACGGTATCTCAGATTGCGGATTGCAGGGTAGTATTCAAGACAATATTGCTACGAAGGGGCCTTTAACATCAACTAACACGGTGGCTGCTACTGTAGGCGAAGGCTCGTACACGGGTTCATCCAGTGCTTCGTCCAATTATGGCTCGTTAGGTGTGGCAGCGCATGGTAACTTGATCGGTGTTACAAATACCTTTGGTGTTGCCCAGGCAGGCGGTTTTGCTCTATTCAATGACGATCTAACCTTCACCAGCCCTACGCTAACGAATGGAAGTTCTGGCCATGTCGTTTATACCTTTACCATCAGCGGTGCACTTACCACACCAGTGCCGACCCCACCTTTTGCGTCACAAAATTTGGCTGAGTTAGCCATTCGCCAAGATGCATTCCGTCAATCTATTTTCACGGCTACTACTTATCCGGACAGGGCTACCATTCTCGGAAACCCATCCTACCCAGGCTTCACTCTATCGCCAGGATCGATTCAGGGTAGTGGTCAGTTTTCAACAGTGGCAATTCCAGTTACCTTGGGTACAGCAGAGAAACTGACAGTTGGTCTTGCTGCGGTTAGTTACCCCGCGACCGGCGCTACGCTGGATGCCCATCTCAATGCTGTCCTCAGTGGTATCGCCTTCTATGATCCGTCAAATAATTTGCTGACCAATTTCAGCATCCGTTCGGCTTCAGGGGCAGTTTATTCGGCAAACGGCGTTTCATCGGTGCCTATACCCGCCACTGTATGGTTGTTTAGTTCAATGCTTGCCGGTCTCGCTTTGATGCTTAAATCCCAAAATCGGTCTGAGGTGTCGCAAAGAGCGGGGTAATTGGTACTAGCACAGACTTAGAAGTCTCACGTATGACGAATACAGAAAAGACACCGGGACAAGCTTCCGCTGTTGAAGAACGGAGGCTTACGCTTGATGAGAGGCGCCTCGAGCTTGAGAGTTCGTTTGCTAGGAAATGGCTTCCAACCATTGCAACGGCCATTATCGGGCTTAGCGCTGCGCTCCTCGGCTATGTTCAGAACAAGGTCTCGAATGATGCAACAGAGCGATCCAGGGTAGAAGCGCGTTTGAAAGATGAGAGAGAGTGGGGGTTCAAGGTGGTTGAGATGTATTTTCAGAGGAGGGAATTGTTCGATCTGTCAAAGAATCCAGAACAGGCGGCAGCAAATCTCAAGGTTCTCGTCGCGGTTGCGCCGGCGGCAGTACAAGGGCTCTTAAGCGCTGAGCAATCGAGGCTTCCCTTGCCTGGCGGTGACGAGACACAGCAAGCAGCGCGCTTGAGCGGTCTAGCAGTATTAGCGGACATTCAGACCGCTATAGAAGATCGTAGGGATAACCACGCCACACAGACCACATCAGCACGTGTGCCGTCCTCTTTCGTTGTGTATGTGCAGTATCCTGAGGGTCAACAGGAGGCTGCAAGCATTGCCCAAACGACGCTCCAACACATGGGATACAAGGCTCCTGGTATCGAGCTAGTACGCAATGTGCCATCGCGACTTCAAGTCCGCTACTACCGTGTTGATCAAAAGGGTCTGGCTTCTTCCCTCGTCATGTCAATGGGAAAGACACTGAATCTCCCCGTATCATCAGACAACGCAATTCGCGTCCAAAGCGACAAGGCACTACCCGATGGCATTCTCGAGCTATGGCTTCCAAAGGCGAGTCCGCAATAAGTCGAGAAACACACTCGCGGCGCAACCGGTAATTGTCAAAGTAGTTGCGCCTCAGCAGTTTATTGCATGTCTTTACAACGTGCCTAGTACGAGATTAGATATGGATGTGAATGTGAATGTCTTCTTCTGGACACCGACCGGAAGAACTAAAGGGGCAATGGCCACGTACACGTGTCTTCGCAGGTCCGTCTGAAGAACATGAAGGTGAACAATAAAGCTATTGTGGAAGTGATGTCTCGATAAATTAATATTGACCGATGAGTTGTTTACTTGAGAGCAAGGTACTAGAAATTTTATTAATAGCGATGAAATTCGGAATAGTTATAGGTTCATTATTAATAAGTGGTTGCGCTATTCATTATTACGATAAAGAATCGGGAGCAGAGCATATTTATGGTTTCGGACACATGGTGATGAAAGCTAAGTCGCCCGACAATACCCATCAAGCCATTGTACGGGGAACCGATATTTGGGGTTTAGGGCTGGGTTATAATGATGATGGCGGCTATTTCAGCCTAGGTTGGGATTCGGTAAGACGTATTGAAATTATCGATGAGAACACAACAGTAGATTTGATATGGCCTAACAGCAATTTTTTAAATACACGAATAGGTTCATCCTTTCCAGGAACAACATTGAAGCAAAGTAACACCGAGGAGGGTTCTCAATGAAAGTTTCAAACATCTTTATGTTAATACTTATATTTATGATAGGGATTTTAACAGGTTGTGGACTTGGCTTCGATCATACCTTGTTCATGACAAAGTCCAATATTGGTGTCGACATCGACACCAAACCGCCAACTGCGGAGATTTCTGTGGCAAGGCGAGAATTAGTGATCGCTCCTTCGTTTGAAGGTGGGCAAATACCGCCAGTTTTGGCCGGTTTCAATACTGGTAATCGATTATTATTTGGTTTTGATGTTTCGTCTGTATTTGCTGGAGGGGACGCTGCATTAACCTTATCTAAATCTGGCAAGGGCGAAACACATGGAGCAAAGCTTTGTTTAAATCAGCCACCTATAGGAAAACCTCATATTGGTCCAATTTCTCTGGGTGGCGATTATCCTCTTCCTACTGCTGGTGAAATACATCCGTTTGTATTCGGTACGGATACATCTTTTGGGTTGAAAGTAGCGTGGTCGGGAATGACGGCGCAATTTCCAGATACTGTAAAAATTGGTTTCAATCGCAAAGAGTTGGCTTATGCACCTGTATTTGGTCAAGAAGCTCCAAAGAATGAAGACGGAACTTCAACAGTTCCGGATTGTAAATACAGCGTTGAGATGCCTGCATTTTTGGCAAGCATTGAAGTTGGGGCAGATGTGTCAAGCCCACAATCGTTTAATTCTAAATATCGTCAAAGTTTCTCTACAGGTGCCGCTGCAATCGAATTAGCGGGTGATCTTTCTGTCAAAAAGCTTATGCTATCCCGGTTGGATATATCAAGTCAGAAAGCGGCAACAATAATCGAGACAGAAAAAGAAAAAGTTACCAAAATAGAAAAGTATATTACCAATAGTTCTGGGAATATAGACAATGCAAAGTTGCAAGATTTGCTATCAAAATCGCAAGCTGGAAGTCCAGTTGTCATAACAGATACAGTTATTAAAAAGATAAATTCAGCAAAAACTCCAAATGAAGTAAAAGAACTATTATTTGATCCTTTGGATGCAGCAATCGAACCTCTTTATAAATGTCTACCAACAGAAAATCAATAATCAAAGGTGAACAAAATGAGCGCTACAATCCGTATTATTGTGAAAAGCGACAAAGATGATGCTTTGGTAGCGGAATCGAAGCTTCAACAAAAAGGATATCAAACCACATTGTCGGAAACTTCTAACGTTGTTCTGGATGGAACAAATTTAGGTGGGCACCTTGATATTCTGAGTGATCCCGATAACGTTGTTTTTATTGTTATTGGTACAAAGCAATAAATAACTTTGAAAATTTTAGCCGAGAGCCATGAGGATTAAACTGTATTTAATTTAGATCCAGTTGATTATTAACTGTCTCGGTTTTTGTCACAACCTTATGTGGAGATATTTATGACTGAACCAAATTGGATTACTGAAGCAAGGAAATTGATCGGTGTACATGAGGGCGTAGGAAATGCGGATAACCCCATCGTTGTTGAATTATTTAAAGACGCTGGTCACCCTGAAATTGTTCATGATTCGACTGCGTGGTGTGCTGCGTTTATCGGTGCGGTATTAAATCGTTCTGGTCATAAAGGGAATGGTTCGCTTTGGGCGCTGGATTACGCCAAGTGGGGACAGCCACTTTTAACGATTGCCTTAGGTGCAGTAGTGACAAAAAAAAGATTCAATAAAAAAGGTCAACTCGTCGGTGGACATGTTTTTTTTGCTGTTGGCTGGGACAAAAATAATGTATTCGGCCTTGGCGGCAACCAATCCGACACAGTATCAATTGTAAAATATCCACGATCAGTGATAACGGCCTTTCGGTGGCCGAGCGATGCTGCACTGCCAGGAAATCAGCCTGAAACTTTAGCCGAAGGGGGTGGCATCGATGCGGCTGGTTCTGAAAGTTAAACTTTTTCGCCAGTATTCTCTACCCTGTTTTCTATATTGCCGCCCTTTTTAAAGCTATCTAAAAATATTAGGGCGGAATATGCCGTAGTATTGCATGATTGGCGGAGAGGAAGGACTCAACGCCTGTGCGAGGTATGCGTCTGTCGCTACCCGGTAGATTGTTTGTGTTCAGTCTTGGCTGTCCTCTTCTTGACCTGATTTATAGTTTAAATAAACTCTAAACAGTGTCCAAGATTATTAAACTATTACACATCCGTGGGGATGAACCGAGTAAACGTTAAAAACAGAGCTGATCTATCACCAAACTTATACTTCCCGGGAGGAAGCCAAGCAGACTATCTTTGAATATATCGAAGTCTTTGTAACCGTGGGCGACTGCATTCGGCTAATGGCTAAAAATCCGCTGTGTATGTTGAATTGCAATATAAAGCTGCTTAACCTTGTGCCCGGTAAGGTGTTGAATCAATATCAAAATAAATTTCCAGCAAAGCAGGCAAGCTATTCCGATACAAGGCTTGCTAGGTTACTGAAGGTTGCGTCATCAACAAACTAAAAAAATTCATCAAAGCATAGTAACGGCTGATTAAAAGCGTTTCTACCCCGTCGCTAAGTGAGCTTAGGTAAGCCGTTATGGGCGCGAAAGCCGAGCTGATACACAATTCAGGATTTTCCATGAAGGCTTGCCAAGTACGTCCTGATTGATCGGCAACAGTCATCAGATAGCGGCTTATTGGTTCAAATGCCGCCACCGTTACTTGTTCGGGATTATCCCAAAAAGCGTGCCAATATTGCCCTGCCTGTTGCTTGCTGGCACTTAGCTTGACTTGCCAATCCTGATAAATCGGCAATACCATGCCTTGGACTTGGGCATACAAAAGCTGGCTAGAATGGGTGGCTTGCTCATACCAAGCGGTCAGTGTGGGTATCGGTTGAGCGTAAACCTGTTTGGCCGCGGCTGCGATAAAACTATGGGTATCAATCAGGCTGTTACGAATGTCCTGGTACAAACTGTTAAGCTGGAAACTGACTTGGTTAAGCAACTTTTGGGTCGGCAAGATTAGTTTGTTGTCCAGTTCTAGCTGGCGAAAAATCAATAAATTCGGTTGAATCAACATGGACGTGTTCCTAGGTTAATCATCTGTGCGCAAAACCTGAGGCGGTAATTGGCTTGATTCTAGCTTGCTTAAAGTAAATTAAATATGCGACAAGTTGCCGCGCGGCAAAATGTCCTAAAAAGTCAGGATACAAACCAAGCGGTAAAAAAATGCGGTTAATTGCAAATTAACCGCACAAAAACTCTTAAACCCCTTTAGGAGGTAGTGTTTCGTTAAGAGTTGGCAGATTCTAGCTGCCACTATCGCCAATGGGAATATGACATTTTGCCGCGCGGCAGCTTGTCGCAGCCTAGAGTTTATCTGTCCCGTCTATTCATTCCCACGCTACAGGTACAAAAACTGTACGTCTATAAACTGTACAGTGTCCAGTTATTGGACGCTTAACAGGTATTCACTTTGTCCAGAAAAATTACTGCATCAATCTGTTTTATAAGAAATTTTTATTCAAAAAAACCAATGGCACGAGGCTTGCTGTAGGCAAATCAGGTCATCATCCAGCCATTGCTAATCCGCATTAAGACATGCGCAGCGAATGTTTACAAAGTGACGATGGCCTTTTTAATGTTTGTTTAAAACAATAACATCAGGAGTAGTTAGTATGGCTATAAGTGCAGCAACTAAAGCGGCGACAGATGCTCTCGCTGTCAACCGTGCCCCGGTTAGTGTGGGCGCGCAAGAAGTCCACAGATGGATGCAAAGTTTCACTTGGGATTTTGAAAAAAACCGCACTAAGTATTCGACCAAATACAAAATGGCGAATGACACTAAAGAGCAATTCAAGCTGATCGCTAAAGAATATGCGCGTATGGAGTCGGTTAAAGATGAACGCCAATTTGGCAGCTTACAAGATGTTTTGACCCGCGTGGATGCTGCTAACCGTGTGCATCCAAAATGGAATGAGTCCATGAAAGTGATTTCTAACTTTTTAGAAGTGGGCGAGTATAACGCAATTGCCGCAACGGGCATGCTGTGGGATTCGGCTACGGCGCCTGAGCAAAAAAATGGTTACTTAGGTCAAGTGTTAGATGAAATCCGCCACACTAACCAGTGCGGCTATATCAACTACTATTTCGCCAAACAAGGCCAAGACGCTGCCGGACATAACGATGCCCGGCGTACCCGTGCCATCGGCCCACTGTGGAAAGGCATGAAACGCGTATTTTCGGACGGTTTTATTTCTGGTGATGCGGTGGAATGTTCCATCAACTTACAGTTGGTTGGTGAGGCTTGCTTTACCAATCCTTTGATTGTGGCTGTGACCGAATGGGCTTCTGCCAACGGCGATGAAATGACGCCAACGGTGTTTTTGTCGATTGAAACGGATGAATTACGGCACATGGCAAACGGCTACCAAACCGTGGTTTCCATTGCCAATGACGCGGCCGCTTCAAAATATTTGAACACGGACTTGAACAATGCCTTCTGGACACAACAAAAATATTTCACGCCAGTGTTGGGCATGATGTTCGAGTACGGCAGCCATTTTAAAGTTGAGCCTTGGGTAAAAACTTGGAACCGCTGGGTGTACGAAGATTGGGGTGGTATTTGGATTGGCCGTTTGGGCAAATATGGCGTGAAATCACCTGCGAGTTTGCGCGATGCGAAAAAAGACGCTTACTGGGCGCACCATGATTTGTTCTTGATTGCTTATGCCTTGTGGCCTACTGGCTTTTTCCGGTTGACACTACCGACCGCCCAAGAAGCCGAATGGTATGAAGCCAACTATCCAGGCTGGTACGATATGTACGGTAAAGTCTATGACGAATGGCGTGCGCGTGGCTGTGAAGACCCTAACAGCGGCTTTCTGCCTTTGCAATGGTTCATCGAAAACAACCATCCGATTTACATTGACCGCGTCTCCCAAGTACCTTTCTGCCCGAGTTATTGTAAAGGTGCCAGTACCTTACGTGTGCTTGAATTCAACGGCAAAAAACATTCATTCAGCGACCAATGGGGCGAACGCATGTGGCTTTCTGAGCCAGAGCGCTATGAATGCCAAAACATCTTTGAACAATACGAAGGCCGTGAATTGTCTGAAGTGATTGCCGAAGGCCACGGTCTGCGTAGCGACGGCAAGACTTTGATCAGCCAACCACATACCAATAAAGACGGCAAGATGTGGACGCTGGATGACATTAAAAAAATCAACTGCGTATTTTCAGATCCTTTGAAAGCGCTGTAATTGCACACCCTTGTATATCCCTTTGCCATTCAGGGTGATGGGCAATTTTCCTAGTTTAAGGAGACATAGCTTATGTCAATTGAAGTATCCGGCGGCAGACGCGGTCTGACCGACCCTGCTCTAGCTGCAATTATTTTAGCGGCTGTCCCAGACCAGCCCTTAGAAACCCAACGCAAGATGAATTACTTTATGACTCCGCGCGGTAAGCGGATAAACGAGTATGAAGTGTTGTGCTGCTATACCCAACCGACACCTGACTGGATTCCAGGCGGTTTAGATTGGGGTGATTGGACCCAAAAATTCCACGGTGGCCGTCCTTCATGGAGCAATGAATCAACGGAAATGCGCAGTTCAGACTGGCTCAAACACCGTGACCCAGCATTCCGCTGGCACGCCCTGTATGTTAAGGATAAAGCCGAAGAATGGCGCTACACCGACCGTTTCCTGAGAGCTTATTCGGCTGATGGTCATGTGCGTTCTATGGATCCGGTTTGGCGCGACGAAGTGTTAGGCGATTATTTGGGCGCGTTCGGTTTCAGTGAATATGGCTTGTTCAACTCGCATTCCTCCGTAGTGCGCGATTGCTTGGGTGACACTTTGCGGATGAGCAGCGCCATGATCGGCTTGGATAAAGTTGATAACGCGCAAATGATCCAAATGGAAAGGACGTTTTTGGCAAAACTGGTGCCGGGTTTTCCTGAAGCCACCGACATCCCTAAAAATGAATGGACAAAAGGCACAATTTTTAAAGGTTCCCGGGAAGTCGTGCAACAAATCTGGCAAGAAACCTATGACTGGAACGAAATATTGTTCTCAGGCCACATGGTTTACGATCCTTTGTTCGGTCAGTTTGTGCGCCGTGAATTCTTCGGCAGATTGTCATCGTATTACGGTGACTCCTTAACGCCGTTCTTTATTAACCAAATGCAGTTGTATTTCTCGCAAACCAAAGGTATTACCACCGACATGTTCCACACTTGCTTGGCAGCTGACGGGCGATTTGGTGCATACAACACCCGGCTGATGCAAGTTTGGGCTAATAAATGGCTGCCACGAACTATTACCGCTTTAAAAGATTTCATGGGTATTTTCTCGAAAATACCTGAAATCAAAGGTGTTAGCGATAAACCCGCGATAGAAGCTGCGTTAAATCGTGTTTTTGATGATTGGAAGCACGATTTTGCCGATCCGATTGGCTATAAAACCGATACCGCAGCACTCATTAAAACTGTGCTCTCAGGCCTTAAATAAGGAATCACTATGTCTACAAATTCAAATGCCTATGGCGCAGGTATCATGGCAAAAACGGGCAAAGCCTTTGCTGATGAATACTTCTCCGAAGAAAATCAAGTGGTACATGAAAGTAACGAAGTGGTTTTAGTCTTAAAAAAATCCGATGAAATCAATTCAATAGTCCATGAGATTTTGTTGGGTGATCGCAAAGCGGATAACTCCACTTTAATCGTGGAAGACCGTGCTGGTTACTGGTGGCTGAAAGCGACCGGAAAAATTGAAATTGATTGCACGGAAGTATCCGAATTGTTGGGCAAACATTTCAGTGTTTATGATTTGTTGGTTGACGTGTCTTCCACCATAGGCCGCGCTTATACACTGGGCGAAACCTTTACCATCACTTCTGAACTGATGGGGCTTGACGTTAAACTGCAAGACTTCCAGACCACTGTCGCATAGGAGATAACAATGGCCAATATTCATAACAATCCTATCCGTACCGAATGGGTTAACAAAATCGCCGGTTTGAAAAACCTAGCTGAAGGCCATGCGTTCTTAAAAGAGTTTCGGGCTAAACACGTCAGTGTCTTTAAAACCGACTTTTCATTAGAACTGGATTGGCTTTGGATAGAGCTGAAAATAGAAGAAAAAGTGGCGGTATTGAAACAGGCTGAGTTCAACGACAACCAGTTGCTTAACTCCTGTACTTGCGGTTCGGATGCCCAAACTGTGGCTAACCAAGCCCTAGAGGCGATGGCGGCCTGTGAAGATATGTATGAAGCCGAACGCATCCATATCAACTTCCGCTTGGCCTGCAAGCCGCCCATCATGCCCGTCAATTACTTTTTAGATACTGACAGGCAGTTGGGCACTAAGTTAATGGAGCTTCGCAACACGGACTACTACGCTTTGCCGCTGGAAGAATTGCGCAAAGTACGTGGCGTTAGGGTTGTAGCCTTACAGTAAGCCTTTAATGTGGGCAAAAGGCAACTTACAAAGGTTGCCTTTTGTTTTTCCAATCATTTATCCGTAAACCAGATATGACTGCATTTTTTAATGACCTGTCCAGCACTTCCGGTGAGCTGTTAGACGTTTCCCCAGAAGCCATTGCTATCTACACATCCAACCGCTACACCGCCTACAGCGAAGATTTAGATTTTATGTGGCGATGGCGGATTTACTACGATAACAACATGGTGCAGGAGGGTTGTTCATTGACACTGGATGCGTCCAGGCGTGCCGTCCAACATGTGTTGAACTTCTTTAACGTTGCCCAGTTACACACCTAATGATTTTTAGTTCCCCGTTAAGAGGGAAACAGCTAAACCCAGGAGTTTTATGCAATGACAAGTTCCCATCACGTCACTATTGTCACCGAAGATAATGAAATAATAAGGTTTGCTTGCCGTTCGGATGAAGATGTCATCACCGCTGCAGTCCGTCAAGATATTTACCTGATGTCTTCCTGCCGCGAAGGCGGTTGCGCAACCTGTAAAGGCTATTGCTCGGATGGCGATTATGTCATCGGCAAAGTCAGTGCCCAGGCTCTGCCTTCACAAGAAGAGGAAGAAGGTATGGTGTTGTTATGCCGTTGCTATCCCACCACCGACATAGTAGTGGAAGTCCCCTATACTTACGAGCGCATTTCATTTTCGCCAGAAGGCATGAGCTTTGAAGCAGAAGTGGTTGAGCTGTCACAAATTTCCATCAACGTGGTCAAATTTCAATTGCGCCGCACGGGTGATGATAAATCCATCAACTTTGCATCTGGGCAATTTTTCGATTTAGAAATTCCAGGTTCGGAGGCCACACGTTCGTATTCACCAGCAAATATCAGCAATAAGCAGGGCGATTTGGAGTTTTTGATCCGAATCGTGGATGGCGGCAAGTTCTCGGAATATTTAAAAAATGAAGCCAAAATCGGGCAACAGTTAAAAGTCAAAGGCCCATCGGGCATTTTTGGCCTGAAAGAAAATGGCTTTACCCCACGTTATTTTGTCGCGGGCGGTACTGGCCTTGCGCCGATTCTATCCATGGTCAGACATATGAAAGAATGGGGTGAGCCGCAAAAATGCGTGCTCTATTTTGGTGTTAACACCGAAGCCGAAATTTTCCATTTAGATGAATTAGAACAATTGGCCGCCGAAATGCCAACGCTGGAACTGAGGAACTGTGTATGGAAATGTTCGGATGATTGGCACTTTGAAAAAGGCAGCGTCGTGGACATTTTACGCCGGGATTTGATGGCAACGGGTGCGAAACCAGACCTTTACCTTTGTGGCCCGCCAGGCATGGTGGATGCGACTGTTAACGTCTGTGCCGATGTCGGCATACCGAAAGAGCGCATTTATTTGGAAAAATTCTTGCCTAGCGGTTCGTAGCAAGCACTTAACTGAGTTTTTAGAGGCTGCGATGAATGAAGCAGATAAAGAATTTCTCCACGACATGGTCAAACAGCTAGATGAAGCCATACAGCGTCTGGTTATTGAAGAAGGGCAATTGATTGCCAAGATAGGCACTGAACGCACGAATGAATTGATGGAATATTGGCGACGTGAGTTGACTAGTGAAGAGGAAGTGGAGTTTAAAAAGACAATGGATTACTGGGATATACAATTCATCCGTATTTTGACACGCTCCAAACGCGTACATAACACCCGGGCAGAAGTCGGGCAAATTTTCATGAAAATGAATTCCCGGATCATCCTTACACGGAAAAAATCATGAGCAAAGAAATTGTTTACAACCCAGAAATTCGTACCCGTTTGCTGACAGGCATCAACCAAGTCGCACGGGCTGTGGCGGTCACTTATGGTAGCATCGGGCCTGCTGTTATGATACAGCACCGCACCGATGGCATCATGCCTGTGTTTACCCGCGATGGTGTCACTGTAGCCAACGCCGTGTTTAACCAAGACCGCATCGCCGAATTGGGTGGACGCATGCTGCGCGATGTGGCGGGGGCTATGTCGCGGCAAGTGGGTGACGGCACCACTACGGCTATAGTGCTGGCCCAAGTCTTGGCGCAAGAGTGCCTAAAAAGTGTGGCGGCGGGTTTTCATCCCATGCAGATAAAACAAGGCTTGGACGTGGCCTTGGCGGTGGTGGAAAAAAACTTGCTGGATCGGGCGGTAACCAATGTCAGTTCGGACTGGGTGGAAAAAATTGCCCTGGTTGCCAGTAAAAACGAAAGCCAGGCCGGTAAGCTAATCGCCCAGGCACTGGATGAACTGGGTTTGCAAAGCGAGCTAACTTTTTTACTGGGTAATGGTTTGGTAGACGAATTGGCGATTGTCGATGGCATCCAGTACGCACAAGGCTATTTGTCGCCTTATTTTATCACCGACAAAACCCGTGCCGAAGCTGTGCTGGACAACCCCTATATTTTGTTCTATGACCGGGAAATTAGCGATTTGATGGAACTTGTCCCGATTTTGGAACAAGTTAAGGCACAAGGCCGCCCGCTCTTGGTGGTTGCCGAAGATGTGGTTGATAAGGCCTTGACCGGACTCTTGCTAAACCATATCCGTGGCAACTTAAGGGTCGTGGCTGTCAAGCCACCTGGCTTTGGTGACAAGCGCATTAATCGTCTGAACGATTTGGCTTTGCTGACAGGCGGTCAGGCCATAGTTAATATGCCTGGCCTTACCACCTCACTTGAAGATGTCAGCATACAGCAACTAGGCCAAGCGCAAAAAGCCGTCATTAGCGCAAGCAGCACAACCCTCATCGGCGCGGTAGGCGACCAGACAGCGATTAAGCAATTGTCGGCAACGTTGCGCCAAGACGCTGAGCTCATTTTGGCCAGAAAACCGGGTGTTGGCTCGGCGACCGGCAATAAGCATGATTTTGATGAGTTGCAAGAACGCCTTGCGCTATTATCAGGCAAAACAGGCACGTTCAGCGTCGGCGGCAATACCGATTTTGAAATGAAAGAACGTATGGTACGCATTGAAAACGCCTATTTGTCAGCAAAAGCGGCGTTGGAAGAAGGCGTGTTGCCAGGCGCGGGCGTGGCTTTGTACCGTTGCCGGGAGGCTATTGAAAATACCATTGCCGAAAACGCCGAGCAACAACAGGGCATCCATATCCTCCAGCACGCCCTCGCCACGCCTTTATTGACCATTCTCCAAAATGCCGGTTTAAACAGTGTGGCTGTTATTAACCAGCTTAACACGCTGGGTGACGACCATATCACTTTGAACACAGAAAACCAGCAGTATGGTGACTTTTTGGAAATCGGTATCATTGATCCTGTCAAGGTCATGCGCTTGGCCTTACGCAATGCTGTTGGTGTGGTGGGGACGTTAATCACCAGTGAAACCATGGTGATGGAAGTCCCTGACTTGTCCATTATGGCGGGCTATTCTCCAGAATGGGCTGCGGCGACTCGTGAGGATTCTAGGATGTAAGTCTAGGTCATCAGGATTTAAGCCTTAAGATAGACCGGACGGGTTTTCGGTATTTAAATAGGGTACTCACTAAGTACTCTGCAGCAATGTCCTAAGCTAGTGTGCAAACAATTAGCCAACGCCTATTTGTCTTGGCATAAATCGGCTTATTTGGCAAGGCGCAGCGGTATGGGCACTAGAGCAATCAGACACTAATCTACCCTCAAATAGGCTTTTGGCCTATTTCAAGAAGCAACCCCTTGCTCCCCCCCTTAATAAGGGTGTCTCCAATTCCTTGATGGAATTAAGGCAATGCGACACTATGCCGCATTGTCTCATTTTTTGATTTTGTTATCTTGGGGTACTGGCAATTCCACTATTCAAGAGAACTGAATGCTTATTGATCTGCATATTCACCAACAAGGCCATTTGATACCAGAGTCATTGTTGCTAGCACAAACCAGTGAATATCAGCTTTTTCGGCCCATACAAGCTTGGCAATGGATGACCCAAACCCGGTCCGTGCCCGACAAAAGCGATTGGGCACGTCTTGAAGTCATTGAATCATGGCATAGATGCCTAGAAGATTACCGTTTGCCATTAGGCAATTATGCCATCTGGGACAATTACCCTACTAGCAGCCAAACAGAAAGCTTAGATGTCCCATCACAAAAAATTGAAAAACTGATCCTACAGCTAAACCACAACTTCCATGTTTTTTTGAAAGAAGCGGGCGTTATGATGATATTAACCGCCTCTGATGGTAATTTGTTATATGCTCTAGGCGAGCAACAACTAGTGGGTTCATTCATGTCACGGGCAAGTGCAAGAGGAGCCAACTGGTTGGAGTCGGTGTTGGGCAATAATGGAATCGGGACTGCGGCGGCATTGAAAAAACCCATAGCCTTCCAGGGTATGGAGCATTATTTGAGTGTATTGCACCCTTACACGACGGTAGGCTATCCCCTGCTTGACGATAACGGGCAATTATTGGCAATTATCGGCTTGATCAGCAGCCATCACCAAGAAAGCATGGATTCCCTATTTGCTTTTTTGCATCTCATTTGTGTGTTGGTAAATACGGATTTCCCATTAGCCAAAAACTCCCTGGCCAGCCAACAGGTGCTGGAGACAATCCCCTTCAAAGCAGGCTTACAAACTAATGGAAACTATGACGTGGCAGCGGTGTCGGAAGAGTTGGCGATATTGGTCGATAAGGCCGTCAAGTTGCAAGGATATAAAGTCCCTATCTTGATTACAGGTGAATCAGGTGTCGGTAAAGATCATTTTGTTACGCTAATTAAACATGCCGGGCCTAGAAAAAACGCCCCGTTGATTGCCATCAATTGCGCATCCATCCCACATGACTTGATAGAAAGTGAACTCTTCGGCTATGAAGCAGGAAGCTTTACCGGTGCAAATAGAACGGGCAAACCGGGCAAGTTTATGTTGGCCGATACGGGGACATTGTTTCTCGATGAAATTGGCGATATGAGCTTTGATTTACAATCCACCTTGCTCAGAGTGCTGGAAACCTCAGAGTTCACGCCTGTTGGCGGCAACAAGCCGATACGGGTGGATGTGCAAGTCATTGCAGCAACGAATGTTCAGTTATTGCAAGCGGTTGAAGCAGGACGCTTTCGGCGCGACCTTTACTATCGCCTGAACGGCGCACAAATCCATTTACAACCCTTACGTGAGCGCAACGATAAAAAAGCCATCATCCATCACATCCTGCAACGGGAATTAAACGCCATGGCAACAGAAACCCCATTTGCCATTTGCCAGGAAGTTATCACTTTGTTTGAACAACATCCTTGGCCCGGCAATATCCGCCAATTGATCAATGTCATAAGGGCAACGCTGTATACTGCCAGCAGCCGGTTTATCAATACACAGGATTTGCCGCTTGATTTTATCGCCGAATTAAACCAGCAAGCCTTACCCCATAATTGTTGCTCTGGACTGTCAGCGCTACAGGATAATTTATCGGTTATGAGCCTGTCAGATTGGGAGTTTCACGGCATTAAAACAGCTTTAAAAGATTGTGATGGCAACATTTCCCTGGCAGCCAAAAAATTAGGTATTACGCGCACCACACTGTATAAAAAAATGGAACGCTTCGGTCTAAAGAAAGCGCTCCATAGCAAATTGTAAAGGTCAAAAAAACCGGATACTTTCATAAGCTACTGGCCTATAGAATTCCCGCTCAAAAACCAAAGGCGATTGATAGCTGTGTTTTAATGGGGGCGTTTAGCATTGTAAAAAGCCTGAAAATCGATTTTTTAACCGGGTAGCCGTTTGAGTTCTGAATTTCGCGTAATTTAATTGCTCATGCTTCAAGCTGCGAAAAACCGTTCGGGTGGACTGTTGACGCTTCTATGTTTATAGCTAAAGCGGACTTTTGGATGCTGATAAACGCTTTAAGGAATGGCAATCGGCTATAAATCACGTGCGCGAAAAATCCTAAGGCTGGCTAAACTGTGCATTATCACGGCCACAAACATTATTGTTAACACCGTGATGAACCAGCCTTAGTTTGCAGCAATAATAAATCTGGCCATTAAGTCTCTAGGATTAACCTATCCGGGTATTAAAACTGATGTCGGCAAGGCAGCCTTATAATATTGGCAGTTAATCTTGTTGTTGAGAAATCGTCCAGGCAATTTTTTTGGCCAATGCATTCACACTGTGCTGGGTGACTTTGGCATGGTTGCCTTTCATTTCTATGTCGTAGCTGGCAATTTGTTTTTGGCTTTTCACGTTTATTAAATGGGCGATCAAATAGGAAAACAAAAAGCTGGGTTTACTGTGTTGCGCCACGATTACCCAATCGGCGTTGGCTTGTTGGGCAAGTTTAGCGGCAAGGTCGTCAAAGCGGAACAAATAGCCAAAGCTGGCATTGGCGGCTGTTTGTGCGCGGGTATTGATGTCGACAATTTGGTAATCCCCCAGCTCACTAACGGCTTGTTGTAATAGCGGGGCGATGGAGGCGGTACGCTGTTGTTCTTCTGGGGTGTTAGGCAAGGCGGTAAAGTCATTTAATTCAAAATTTAAGATGGCTATGCGTTGTAGTGCGCTGGCTGGGTTGCTAAAGGCGTATGCGAGCAGGGCTGTAAGGTAGATATATCGGGGCATAAGATTACTCCAAAGGCTTAAGAAGTTGCTTGGCAGGCAGTGGCGAAGCGCACTGGCTTCCCGGTTGGGCTTGTGTGCCTGGCACGGTTACGCGCTGGCTAAGTTTTGGGTTTTTAAATCGACAAAATCTTGCCAGCTTAGTGTGGCTATGGTGTTTAGTTCATCGTCGAGTATTTCATATAGCAGGCCCACGCCGCCGCGTATGCTAAACAAAACAATAACGTCTATGTCGCCACCGCCTTCCCGATGCGGTTCGTCACTAGCCGGGCTAAGGGTGTAGCTGCCGACAGGGCGAATTTCTTTTAGTTGGCCTTCGGCAGTATAAAGCCGGTGTTCACCCTGTATAACAAAGGTTTTGTTTAAGGCTTTATGGCGGTGCAGGATTATTTGCTGCTGGGCGCTAAACTTAAATAAAACGTCAATAATTTTATAGTCATCATCGATATCTAAAATGCTGTAGTGCAAGTGTTCAATGTCACCAAAGGGTTGCCAACGGATGTTGCTATCGTTAAAAAGGAAGTTAGGCATAGTTTGCTCCAGGTTTGGTTTTAGGGTGCAGTTTATGCGTACCGTTGGCTGCTGTAAGCCGTAATTTGCCCAGATAATACGGGCAAATTGCCCGACATATCGCGGCTTTACTATGCAGAATTTTAAGCTAAGCTTAAAATGCCCTGGCTCCCACGGCTTAGTCATCAAGTTGTTACTATGAATTTGCAGTTCCATTTATTGATCCGTATAGCGCTAGTGGCATTAATGTGTCTATCGGCAACGATTACGTTTGTGCTGTATCGTAGTGATAGCCAGGCTAGGCTGCTTGTGGAAACTGCTGCGGATTCTTTAAGCAAGCAGTTAGAGTTTCAATTATTACGCATTAACTCGGGTTTTGGTCAAGCTAGCCCATTCCCTGATTTTGATTTATGGAAGCAAACCAGCAGCATAGCTGGCATATGTTTGCATTTTGCTAGGCCAGAAGGTTCCGGTTATAACTTATGTAATGGCACCAAGATACCCAGTAAAAATTGGCCTGATCTGTTTGAATCAGTTTACCGCACATTATTTAAACCAGGTATGGCCATCACGCGCTCCATCATGTTCAATAACCAGGAGTATGGCAAGCTGACCATAACGCCTAGTGAAGAAATGGAAATTGATAAAGCCTGGCAAAATATTAATAGCTTATTTGGCTTATCGCTGATTACCATTTTTGCTGTGTGTGTTTTGGTGTATTTAACGGTTAACCATACCTTGCAACCTACACGCAAGATAGTTGAAGGCATAGGGCGTTTGGAGCTAGGTGATTTAGACTACCGCTTGCCGCCATTTAAATTAACGTTATGGCAACAAATTGGCCAAGCTATTAATCAGCTGGCAGCTAGCCAGCAACAATTGTTGGCGGAGCGGCAAAAGTTATTGCTTAAGTTGCTAAATATACAAGATGAAGAGCGCCGATATCTTGCCCGGGAATTACATGACGAGCTGGGGCAATGTTTGGCAGGCATTAATGCGGTGGCGGCGTCTATCAGCTATGTGGCAACGCAACAATGCCCCAGTTTAGTGGATGAGGCTGGCCATATCAGCCGGATTAGTGAGCATATGATGGCGACTGTACGGGGGTTGCTAAGTCAGTTGCGGCCAGCAGAGTTTGACGAGCTGGGTCTGGCAGCTAGTTTAAATAGCTTAGTCAATGGTTGGAACAGTAGTAGCGCCGGCATGGTGCGTTTTAAACTGAACTTGATAGGCAATTGCGATGTGCTGCCCGAGGCTTTAGCCCTCACCTTGTTTAGGGTTGCCCAAGAAAGCTTGACCAATATCGCTAAACATTCAACCGCCGACCGGGCTAGCGTGACTTTGGTGGTACATCAGGATAGCGTCGATTTAGCGGTTAAAGATAATGGCAAAATCACCACCTTGCCTTCAAATCAAGGCCTTGGTATAGGTTTGCTGGGTATACAAGAACGCGTGTCGGCCTTGGATGGCCGCTTTAGTTTAGCAATAGCCCCGCCGCAAGGTTTGTCAGTTGAAGTTTGGTTACCCATTGCCCATAGTATGGCGAGTTAAAGCAGGTGCAAATTGCCCGCATTGGTATTTTATTAGTAGATGACCATGCCATAGTCCGGGAAGGTTACCGATCCTTACTGGCCAAGCAAGCTAGGCTGCAAGTGCTGGCCGAGGCGGGCGATAGCCAACAGGCTTATGAGGCGTTCAAAGCGTGTAACCCCGATGTGGTGATTACCGATTTATCCTTGCCCGGTGTTAGCGGCTTGCAACTGATAGAGCGCATAAAACGGCGTAGTGCCAATGCCAAAATTTTAGTCTTTAGTATGCACCAAAATCCTAGTTTTGCCTTGCAGGCATGCCGAGCTGGGGCTTTGGGCTATGTTACCAAAAGCAGCCAACCTGAGGTTTTGCTGCGGGCAATTGATGAAGTGTTTGCCGGTCGGCCTGCGTTAAGCCCCGATATAGCCCATGCCTTGGCGTTAGAAAAACTGGGCACAGAACGTAGCGCATTAGAAACCTTAACGGTACGGGAATTTGAGATTTTGCGCTTGCTGGTTGCGGCTAACACCGTCGAAGAAATTGCTAAAACCTTAAATATTAGCCCGAAGACGGTCAGTAATTGCCATTATTTAATCAAACGTAAATTGGCTGTCGATAGTGATATTGCCTTAACCCGATTGGCGATTAAGTTAGACATGGTTAATCTTTTGGAATTGGCGCCAGTTAGCAATGGGCTTAATGGCCAATAAGCGGGTGAAAAAAATAGCTTAAGCAACCGCTAGTAACAGCCAATCAGGACAGGCTGCCCGTTGGCATATATTGCAAGTGTAAAAAAGCCTAATAGACCTAAGTTAATGAATTACGCAAATCAAGCATGCCCCGGTTTAACAACGATGTGGCTAGCCTCAAGCCGCTAACCAAAACGTATGCCAAATAAACTAACGGCCAGTTTATGGCCAGCTTTACCTCGGCTTAACCTTCGTATGCGCATTTAACCTTGCTTCCGCGACTGCCTTATTGGCGTTATTTTCATAAAGGAAACACGATTCCAGGTAAGTGTGGATGCGTAAATCTTCACTCTTCCTAAATACCCGCGTTTGCCGAATATAAAAGTTACCTTGATAAGGTTAGGGCAGGGTGCGGGTTGATAACATAAGCAAACAACAAGTATTTTAACTGGGCCTAATCTGTTTAGTGATTTTAAAACCTATTAAAGAATCCTAATCCTGCTATTCCACTCATCATAACCTTCCCCATTGGCGCTGGGCTATACCGGCCACAACTGTGTTTGGGAGTAGTAGCAAAAAAATATTGTTCTTATATTGTTCTTATTTAAAGTTTGTAGTATATTTTACAGCAACAAAATAAAAACAAAATATATGGACACTCTTAGTCGTAAACAAAGACAAGTTTTTGATTTTTTATTGCAAAATCAAGATAACTTCGCCCAGCCACCTTCATTAGAAGAGCTATGTGCTGCGTTAGGTATGAAGTCACGCGGTTCCTTACACCGGCTGATCCAAGGTTTACTGGATGCCCAGTTGATTGAACCTTTAGACCGCAAACATCGGGGTATTCGGCTTAGTGAAAAAGCCAAGACGATAGCCCGGAATAGTTTAGAAACACCAAATTCAATACGTTTCGTCGGCAAAATTGCGGCAGGAAAGCCAATTGAAGCCATAGAGGAAGTGCGTTACATGCTAATCCCCGATGAAATTAAAACGGCACAGCCTTGTTATGTGCTGAAAGTGCAGGGTGATTCGATGATTGAAGAGGGTATTTATGATGGCGATTGGGTTGTAATTGAACAACGTAGCCATGCCCGCAATGGAGAAATCGTAGTGGCTTTAATCAACAAGACCGAAGCTACTTTAAAGTTTATAGAGCAATACCCGCATGAAACCTTGCTAATCCCTGCCAACTCGCAGTTGGCTACCCAGCGTTATCCGCCGTCACAGGTAGAAATACAAGGGGTATTAGTCGGCCAAATGCGTAGTTACCGTCCGTCAATCCTTAAGTAATAAACTGGAGAAAGACTATGTTGAAAAAAACTCATATGCGTGATCAAGCCGGTGCCCGTAAAATTGAAGACATCATGAACCACTACCATGCCAGTGCGCCAAATAGTACTACCGTAATACTCATGGTGGTCGGTGTGTTCTTATTGTTAGGTGGGCATGGTTAATCTTACGCTAAGCGCTGGCACTCGCCCTGTGCCCACTGTTGGCTGAATATCGGCTAGCTTTGGGTATAGGGATGCTTTCTAATCTAGGCGTGGGTAGGCGCACTGGTTTAAAAGATTACCAAGTTTGGTGTAATTGGTGTTAAGAAGGTTTACACCGTTAATATCTAGATTGAGATTTTAATGTTTGAAGCCTTCGTGCTAATCGGGGTGAGCTCCGCATTTCAGCAGGGAAATACAAAGTTAAAACTGCATTTGGTCAGATAAATAGAAGTTTAGTCTATCGTGCTATTGGGTTTGTCGCGTTATTGGCTTTAGGCTTAATGCTGTTTATTAGGTGCAGGCGGGCTGTAGCGCTGGTCTAAATCATGGTCAATTTTAACTGTCAGCGTTTCTATGCCTTTTAAAGTGAGTTTGTGTTCGTTGCCTTTGCTTTCTACGATGTAATTGCCTATGATGCGGCCATCAGAGGTTCTGACCAGCTTTGCCATGATATAAGCAAATAAAAAGCTGGGTTTGTGCAAACGGCCAAGCACAATGTAATCAGCTTTTACCGATTGGGCCAGCTTAGCGGCTAGTTCGGCATGTGCAAATAAATAACCAACCCCCGCATTAGCTTGTTGTTGGCTTGCTGCGCTGATGGGGATAAGTTGGTAACCTGCTTTAAGCAGTTCGTTTTCCAATAAAATTTTTAAGCTGGCAGTCCTTTGTATTTCCGCTGGAATATGCGGGGCTAAGGTTAAATCGTTAAGCTCAAAATCTAATACGGCGATACGCGTTTCAGCGTTAGCTAAAGACCAAGTTAAAAGACTTAATAGCAAAATAATGCTCAGCTTATTCATAAGTTTGGAATAAAGTTTCAGCCTAAGTTTAAGCTTAATTTAACTGGTTTGGCACGGGTTAACATCGGTTAAAATAAGGCTATCAGCAGTTGCTATCGGCATTTTATCTATTTATAGTGCGATACTTATACACTAATCCTAATCTCACCTCTTGCTTTTGCCTTGTGTGTAGAGATCATGAGGAGGCAGATTTAAGTCAATTTGCTGGGATTAGTCTCTTTTAGCTGCAATTATAGGAGTTAGTCTGTATGCCGTTAGTAAATTTAAATACCAATGTAGATATATCAGAAGCCTTATCTAGCCAATTGTTGGCGCAGCTGTCCAAAGAACTGGCCAGCGCTACAGGTAAGCCAGAAAACTATGTCATGGTAGCAATAACTGTTAACAAAGCCATGCTATTTGGCGGCACAGCAGAGCCGTTGGCTTATCTGGAATGCAAAAGCATAGGTTTGTCGCCAGCCCAGGCAAAAGCGCTTGCGGCATCTTTACCAAAAATTATAACTGCGGCTTTAAATATTAAGCCTAATCGCATTTATATCGAATTTTCTAATTGTCCAGCGGAATTTTGGGGTTGGAATGGTTCCACGTTTGGCTAACTAAATTGGGCTAATATCTGTTGTTGTATGGTTTCGGCCATTTGTTTACGATTTTCAGCATCGCGGATAGGGCGGCCAACAACGATATAATCTGCACCATTTTGAAAGGCGGTAGCGACATCCACGACGCGTTTTTGGTCGTCTTCACGGTTATCAACAGGGCGTATGCCTGGGGTGATAATTAACAGGCGCTGGCCTAGTTCAGCTCTTATCATTGGTGCTTCTAGGCCAGATGAAACGATGCCGTCGCAGCCAATTTTTAAGGCTCGCTTGGCGCGGGATAACACGAGATCGCGGACATCGCATTGAAAACCTAAATCATCTAGGTCGCCGCGGTCTAAGCTGGTTAGCGCGGTCACTGCCAATACTTTAAGCTCACCTTTTTCTTGTGCGGCAGCCTCCATTATTGCGTCGTTACCATGTATGGTGGCTAAGTCCACGCCTTTTAGGCTTAACGCTTTTATGGCGCGGCCTACTGTTGCTGGGACATCAAAAAATTTTAAATCAACAAAAACTTTTTTGTTTTGCTGCTTTAGCCATTCAATAAAGCCAAAATAATCACCCGACATAAAAAGCTCCATGCCGACTTTATAAAAAATAACGGCATCACCCAGTTCTTCAACCAATGCCTGAGCTGCAGGGATGCTAGGCACGTCCAAGGCCATAATCAAGCGTTCGCGGACGGGAATGGATTTGCTGGATAAGTAAGTGCTCATTATCAAAAAAGGTTGCAGTAGGTCATGGGAAAGCCAACATATTACCGGAACTTGTTTTTGCTGGGAATGTTAAAATCTAGAGACCGCTGTTTAGTTGCAAACAGTTTTTTATTGGCGCTGTGATAATGACTTCAACTTTAATTCAAATGACATTAATTATGGCGTGTGGGGCAGCTTGGCGGTACTTCTCTCCGGGTGGATTGGCAGCAGGCCAAACCCGCTTGGTGTTAACGTCGGTGGTGTATTATCTGTTGCTGCCCGCGATGGTGTTGGATGTGCTTTGGCGTGCCGAGATAGGCACACATTCCTTGCGCTATACCGCTTTAGGCGTAATTTGCGTGGTCTTTGCCTTATTCTGCTTATGGTTGTTAGGGCTTGTTTTTAAACTTGAAAATAAGCGTGTAGGGGCAATGATACTTGCCGCAGGCTTTCCTAATGTAACCTATTTAGGCTTGCCGGTATTACAACAAACATTTGGCGATTGGGCGCAATCTGTGGTTATCCAGGTCGATTTGTTTGCCTTCTCGCCTTTAGTGTTTACCTTAGGGGTAGCAATTGCGAGAAGTTATGGTGAAGATAAGGATGAAAACCCCAAATCCATATTATCTTTTCTGAATGCACCACCTTTTTGGGCGGCCGCATTGGCAGTGCTGTTAAATGTAAATCAAATACCCGCTCCTGAGATGGTGACGGGTGTGTTACAAAAATTGGCCGCTGCCGTGGTGCCGCTAATGTTGTTTTCGTTAGGTTTAGCGCTCAGCTGGAAAGCGCTGACAGTACGTAACCTGCCTTATATGTTACCGGTAGTGGTGGTTAAACTGCTGTTAATGCCTTTGTTAGCGGTATTGATAGTGGATTATTTAGGTTTTCAAGGTGAGGATAAGGCCGCATCGGTTATGGAAATGGCAATGCCATGTATGTTATTAGGCATTGTTTTTTGCGACCGCTATCATCTGGATGGCGCACTCTACGCCATGGCAGTGACTGTAACCACCGTGCTTAGCATGGTGAGCTTACCTTTTTGGCATAAAATGATGACAGTGGGTGGATAAAGCATGCAGCCATTATTAGAAGTTTTTTCCCAAGGGGAAGAGATCATTACGGGTCTAACGGTGGACAGCAATGCGGCTTGGTTGTCCCAGCAAGCCGTTGCTTTAGGCTTTAGGGTGTCCAGGCATACCGCGGTCGGCGATAACCTAGCGGATTTGGTGGGGTTGTTGGGCGAAATTGCTAAGCGCGCTGATTGCTGCATTTGTAGCGGAGGTTTGGGGCCAACGTCGGATGATTTGACGGCAGAGGCAGTAGCCCAAGCCTTTGCTAGTCCGTTACAGCTGGATTTGGTGGCATTAGAGCAAATTGAGCAGTTTTACCGGGTAAGAAACCGCCCGATGCCAGCAGTTAACCGGAAACAAGCTTATTTACCCCAAGGCGCTGAACGTTTGGATAATGCTTGGGGTACGGCGCCAGGTTTTAGCTTGCAAGCCGGGCGCTGTTGGTTTGCCTTTGTGCCAGGGGTGCCTTATGAAATGCGGCAGTTGTTTGAACAACGTATTCTAGCAGGTTTATTTAAGCGCTTTGAGTTAAGGCCTAAACAATTGGTGACACTGAAAACCATAGGTTTGGGGGAGTCTGATTTGCAACAGCGCATAGGCAATATTGCCATACCAGATGAGGTTCAACTGGGCTTTTGCGCGCGTGAAGATGAAGTGCAGACCAAATTGCTGTTCCCAGCCGAGTATAATGTTACTGCTATGCAAGCATTAGCAACGGCGGCGCAGCAGCAGATTGGCGATTATGTTTATGCGGTCACTGGTTTAGGCGATAGCGCTGAAAGTGTCGTGGACGTCATTGATAAGCTGATGCAGACAAACAATGTTCAATTGACAGTCTTGGAAAGCGCAAGCCAGGGCTTGATTGCGGCAAAATGTTTGGGTATGGCTTGGTTACAAGCCGCTTTTTACCAGCAATCAATTGCCTTGTTAGCACAAAGCTTTGCCATCAACCTGGAGGCCAGCGATTTGTTGGCCACTGCCAAACAACTTGCTTTGGCAGTTCAGGCAAAAAATACCCAGCACTGGGTGCTAGTGCAACTTTATGATGGGGGTTATGAGCAATTTTCCAATAAAGATTGCGCAACAATTTTATATAATGTGCTGTTAACCGACACGGGCTTCCATACACGGACAGCAAGTGTTGCAGGTGCTGCCAAACGTAAGCAAAATCAAGCGGCAATTTTGGCGCTGGATTTACTAAGACGCTATTTACAAAACAAAGAAACCTAATATGCCTTTACTACGATTAACCAATGTTTCCATCGCTTTTGGTACCCACGCGCTATTAAAAGACGCCAACTTTCAGCTGGATGCGGGCGAGCGCGTAGGTTTGCTAGGCCGTAATGGCGAAGGCAAATCAACCTTGATGAAAATTATTGCGGGTAACATTCACGCTGATCACGGCGATATTTGGCGGCAACCGGAATTAAAACTGGCCTGGCTAGAACAGTCCCCTGATTTGCCGGATGACGCCACCATATACGATGCAGTTGCCAGTGGCTTAGGTGAGTTGGGGCATTGGATTACCCGTTACCATCATCTATCTGCCAGCATGGCCTATGATGACGATAAGGCGCTGCAGGAACTGGGGGATTTGCAGACTAAGTTGGAAGCCCATAATGGCTGGCATTTCCAACAGCGCGTGGAAGCCACTTTAAGCCGCTTAGGTTTGCCTGGAGAACTCAAGGTCAACGGTTTGTCCGGCGGCTGGAAACGGCGGGTGGCGCTTGCCCGGGCTTTAGTTATTGATCCCGAAGTGCTGTTGTTGGATGAGCCGACCAACCATTTGGACTTTGAAAGCATCAGCTGGCTGGAAGAACAAATATTGGAATTCCAAGGTGCTGTGCTGTTTGTGACCCATGACCGCGCGTTTTTACAAAAATTGGCTACCCGTATTGTTGACCTTGACCGGGGCAATTTAGTGTCTTGGCAAGGGACGTATGATGATTATTTACGCCGTAAGGCTGCCGCTTTGGATGATGAGGCCAATCAAAATGCTGAATTCGACAAAAAACTAGCCGATGAAGAAGCCTGGATCAGACAAGGTGTCAAAGCCCGGCGTACCCGTAATGAAGGTCGGGTACGGGCGTTGGAGCGACTGCGTAACGAACGCGCGCAACGCCGAAATGTGCAGGGCACTAGCCGGTTAGGTCTGGATCGGGGTGATGCCTCGGGTAAAAAGGTTATTGAAGTTAACGATATTTGTTTTGCCTATGAAGATCGCCAAGTTATCCGGCAGTTTTCAACCTTAATCCAGCGCGGTGACAAAATTGGCTTGGTGGGGGCAAATGGCGCCGGCAAATCAACCTTGCTAAAGTTATTGCTAAAACAATTGGAGCCGACAACCGGCACGGTGGAGCAAGGCACACGTTTGGAAATCGCCTATTTTGACCAATTGCGCGATCAATTAGACCCTGATATGACGGTGGTGGATACCGTTGCCGATGGTAATGATTTTGTCGAGATAGCCGGCAATAGACGCCATGTTATGTCGTATTTAGGGGATTTTTTGTTTGCGCCCGCGCGGGCAAGGTCGCCTGTGCGCAGCTTATCCGGTGGCGAGAAAAACCGCTTGCTATTGGCGCGCTTGTTTACCAAACCCGCTAATTTAATCGTTATGGATGAGCCAACTAACGATTTGGATTTGGAAACCTTGGAATTATTGGAAGAAAAGCTGGTTAATTACGACGGCACGCTGCTGCTGGTCAGCCATGACCGGGCTTTTTTGGATAACGTGGTAACCGCGGTTTTTGTTTTAGATGGCTCAGGCCAGGTCGAAGAGTTTATCGGGGGTTATAGCGATTGGTTAGATTACACCAAACAGGTGAAAGCTGATGCAGCTAAGAAAACCGTAGACAACACTAAAAAAGACAAGGCGACAGTCACGCCACTGGGGGGCAAAAAGAAAAAGCTGAGTTATAAAGAACAGCAAGAATTGGCGGCTTTACCGGAATTAATCGACCAATTGGAAAGCCAGCAAGTTAAGCTAAGCCAACAAACCGCTGCCGCAGATTTTTATAAACAGGAACAAGCGGCTATAAGCCAGACGCTGGCTGACCTACAAGCGTTGGAGGCGAAATTGCAAGCCACCTACGAGCGCTGGGGCGAATTAGATGCGCAGGCTGAGTGAACCCGAAAGTCATTGCAAGAAAACTGAATCTCGATTATCCTTCACGGTTTGCTGTTGTATACAGTCAAGAAATTAGGAGAGATGGCCGAGCGGTCGAAGGCGCACGCCTGGAAAGTGTGTATACGGCAACGTATCGAGGGTTCGAATCCCTCTCTCTCCGCCAAATTAACTGACTTGCCAGCTATTCGCCCAATTGAACCAACAACACCAACAAAATTCCCAGTATTTGCCTGCTATAATTTTGCTTAGCATGTTAAGCCATGCCTGAAGAGTACCCATACGAACCCGATTACGCTTTTGAAGCGTTAAAGGTGCCACCCAATTCAATCCAGGCAGAACAAGCTGTTATCGGCGGCTTGATGTTGGATAACCAAACCTGGGATGCCATCGCCGATAAAATCATTGAAGAAGATTTTTACCGCAAAGACCATCGCTTAATTTTCCGTACGATTACCCAACTTGCCGACAAGCAAATCCCTTTTGATGTCATTACCCTGTCAGAATCACTGGATGCGGTTGGCGAGCTGGATGATGTCGGCGGCCTGGCTTATTTAGGCGCGTTAGCCCGTGATACCCCAAGTGCCGCCAATATTGTAGCTTATGCCAATATCGTCAGGGACCGCTCTGTACTGCGGCAACTGATACATGTTGGTACCAATATTTCTGATTCCGCGTTTAACCCGGATGGCCGTGAAACCAGCGAATTACTGGAAAATGCTGAACGTCAGGTGTTTGAAATTGCCGAACAACGCCAGCGTGGCCAAGGCGGTTTTGCCCCGATCAAAAGCTTGTTAGCGCGTGCGGTCGACAAGATTGAAACCTTGTTTGAGCAAGAGGGCAATATCACCGGTGCGAGCACTGGTTTTACCGACCTGGATGAAATGACTTCCGGCTTGCAGCCGTCTGATCTGATCATTATTGCCGGCCGGCCGTCCATGGGTAAAACCACTATTGCCATGAACATCGCGGAAAATATCGCTATTAAAGGTGATAAACCGGTGGCGGTGTTTAGTATGGAAATGCCAGGGGATTCATTGGCGATGCGCATGATGTCCTCATTAGGCCGTATTGACCAACATAAAATACGGACAGGCAAGCTGGATGACGATGAATGGCCACGCTTAACTTCAGCGATAAATTTGCTGGCCGAAACCCAATTGTTTATCGATGACACACCCGCCTTAAGCACTACCGAAGTGCGTTCTAGGGCCAGGCGCTTGATGCGCGAGCATGGGCAACTTGGTTTAGTGGTGCTGGATTATCTGCAATTAATGCAATCGCCTTCCAGCGGTGATAACCGTGTGCAACAAATTTCAGACATTTCCCGAGGCCTTAAAACCTTGGCTAAAGAGCTGAACGTGCCGGTAGTGGCTTTATCCCAGCTTAACCGTAACTTGGAACAACGCCCAAACAAACGCCCTGTGATGTCGGATTTACGCGAATCAGGTGCGATCGAGCAGGACGCGGATTTAATTATTTTTGTTTACCGCGATGAAGTTTATAACGAAGACAGCCCGGATAAAGGCATAGCTGAAATTATCATAGGCAAACAACGGAATGGCCCATTAGGTACGGTAAGGCTAACCTTTTTAGGCAAATACACCCGATTTGAAAATTTTGCCGGTAATCCTTACGGCAATGATGATTACGAATAAAAAACCCCGGTAGAGGTGTGAAACATTGATTTCTGTTGCTTATGCGGTGCTCAATTTGGAGTCGGTTGCACATAACTTGGCGGTTGTACAACACTATGCGCCACAGGCAAAAGTGATGGCCGTGGTGAAGGCAAATGGTTATGGCCATGGTTTGGTTAGGGTGGCAGAAGCCTTAAAAGCCGTTGATGCCTTTGCGGTGGCTAGGGTAGATGAAGGTATACGTCTGCGTATGGCTGGATTTACCAACCCCATCGTAGTGCTGGAAGGTTTTACCTGTCATTTTGAATTAGATGAATTGCTCAAATACGGCTTAGATGCGGTAGTGCATTCCTTGGCGCAAATTGAAATTTTTGCTAAGCGGCCTGAACGCAATGCGCTTGCAGTGTGGTTAAAAATTGATACGGGTATGAACCGCTTAGGTGTCAAAGCACAAGATTTTACGCACTTTTATAAGCAGTTACAGGCTTGCCCAATTGCTAAGCAGCCGTATCATTATATGACCCATTTTGCCAATGCTGATGATCTGAGTGATGCTAAGACCTTGGAACAGATTCATTTATTTAACCGCACTATTGCCCATTACCCAGGTCCCCGTAGTCTGGCTAACTCAGCAGCTATTATGGGGTGGCAGCAAGCCTTAGCCGATTGGGTAAGGCCTGGGGTCATGCTATACGGCATCTCGCCGTTTCCCGGTAGGATAGGTGCAGACTTTGGCCTTAAAGCCATTATGAGCCTGCATTCACGCTTAATTTCAGTCAAGTCTATAGAATCCGGCGAAAGCGTGGGCTATGGTAGTAGCTGGGTATGTGAACAAGCGACAACGTTAGGCGTAGTTGCTATCGGTTATGGTGATGGCTACCCGCGTTATGCCAGGAGCGGCACCCCGGTCTTGGTTAATGGTTTGCGTGTGCCCTTAGTTGGCCGCGTCTCCATGGATATGATTACCGTTGACCTGGCTTTGCAGCCAGACGCCAAACCCGGCGACCCGGTGACGTTATGGGGTGAAGGTTTACCAGTGGAAGAAATAGCCCGCTGTGCGGACACAATACCTTATACTCTAGTGTGTGGCATTACCCCGCGCGTGCAAATTGTTGAAGAAGTGGCAAACACGGTAAATAGTTATCAACGTGCTATGCAGTAATTCAAGGATAAGTCTGCTAAGCTTTTTGGCTTAATGGGGGGGCTGGCTTTGGTCTTACGGTTGTATACAGACTCGCACAGAAACGTGTAAAACACGATATAGTATGACCTTAATATTGCAACGCGGCGCTTAAAAAGTTATCTGTGCGTTGCCGCTATTCAGCATAAGGCTCTTCTGTTGTTATTCTACCGGTGTATCGCGGTATCAAATAGCATACCTTCCAAGATAGTTTCAGGCTTTGCAACTGGCACAGCATGTCGTGCAGGCATCAACCTGCATTAACATTTATACCGAGCGCCATCAGAGAACAACCCAACCTATGGGCAATTAAGGGCTGGGGCTAGATTAACGGGTGTCTGCAGATAAATAAGTTTTGCGCTTTATTAATATTTGCGATAGAAACGGGCTATGCCAAAAAAATTTACTAAGCGCTCACAGCAAATTAGTCCCAGTATGAATTTAAAACTGAAGGTCATCACGTCTAGCATTTTATACACCTTACTGATAGGGTGTTTTATCTTGGTAAGTCTTCTATTAGGTTTTGCCTATGTCAGTAGCTTTAGGGTTTGGGCAATTGAGGGACTGGTTAATACTGGAAACCTAAAATTAGATATTGAAGGCAAAACCAGTCTGGAAATTGGCTGGCTGCCTGAGTTGACGATTAATACGCTAGCCATCAAAAATCAAGCTTGGTCGAAGCCTGAGTATGTTGCAAAAATTGCTCAATTTTCCATAAAACTTTCCATACCCAAACTATTTCATGGTGATATTTTTATTGATGAATTAGCGTTAAGAAAAGCGGAGTTGTTTTTATTCAAAAATAAAAAAGGTGATGTTAACTGGGATTTTTCAGAGGACAAGAACAAGGCTAAGGCAGATTCAACTACGCTGGACTTACCGCTTATTTTGGAGGATCTGCATCTTACGCTAGGCAAATTCCATTATTTTGACGAAGTCCGTGATATGAGTTTTGAAGGTGATGTCGATTCCTTGACGGGTTCAGGTGGCTGGCAACAACCGATTAGCTTAAAGAGTAAGGGGAGCTACCAAAACCAGCCCTTAAATTTGCTCGCTACAGCAGGTTCTTATTCAGAATTGCGCGCAGCAGAACAACCATATCCTGTTAAGTTGAATATGACTTTTGGCGAAACTGAAATTGCCATTAATGGGACAGTCAAACAGCCTCTGCATGGGCCTGATCCAAGGCTTAACCTTTCAATTAAAGGCCCAAATATCGCGGAATTATTCCCTTTAACAGGCATACCCATACCGCCTAGTGCAAGCTATAAGATAATAGGGGATTTAAGTCGACAGGATACGACTTGGCGCTTTGAACATTTTAAAGGTGAAATTGGCCATAGCGATTTGCAGGGGACAGTCTTGGTTAACCCAACATTAGAGCCGTTGTATTTCGATATGGATTTATTTGCCAAAACGCTAGATCTAGCCGACTTAAGTGGATTTATTGGTGGCAAACCCAACACTTCAGATAAAAACGCGATTGAAAATGGTGCTTTGATACCTGACCATCGTTTTGATTTAAAGCAAATTCGTGCGGCTAATGGCAAGGCACGGCTGCGTGCCACTAATATCATTAACAAAGAACTTCCGATAACCAACTTTGACGGTCGCTTATCACTCAACAATGGCGTATTGAAATTTGAACCGGTTTCGTTTGGCGTCTACGATGGCCGGATGGACCTTTGGGTGTCAGCTGATGGTTCCCAAGACACGGCCGATGTTAATATCCAAATAAATGTGATTGATCTGCCTTTGGGTAAGCTAATCAAGAAAGTTAATGATGTTGAGAAAACCTTAGGCAAAATTAACGGTAAATTGAAATTAGCCGGTATGGGCAATACGCTTAAAGCGATATTATCAAGCGCTAATGGGGATGCCTATTTAGTCCAGTTTGATGGCAAAATTAGTGCTTTAGTTGTTGAATTGATAGGTTTGGATATAGTCCATTCGCTGGGTTACTATATTTTGGGGGACAAGCAAATCCCTATTCTTTGCGCACTTGCCGATGTTAATGTTAAAGACGGGGTCGCGCATGCAAAAACCTTACTGCTTAATACCAAAGATAGCGTAGTTTACGGAAAAGGCTTTCTATCATTTAAAGACGAAACGTTTGATCTTGCATTAACACCTCGCCCCCGGGACTTTAGCCCGCTTACGCTCCGGTCTACCTTAAGCTTTTCCGGAACCATCTTAAACCCAAGTTTTTCAATTAATCCAATATCTACACTGATGTTACTGCCGCCAATTGATATTGGTGAGACCCAAAATATTGATTGTCAGAAAATCATAAAACAAGCTAAAGAGTAAGGTCAGGGTCAGTAGCATAAGGCTACAAGCGCAGATAGGCACACTAATGCTACTAGGGAAATAGCCGTTAAATGGCAAGCTATGCAAAATGCTATAAGATGCCATATCTGACGTCTAGAATCGTAAACTGGCTGTATATTTAATTTTACTGAGAAATATTAAGGGATTGCTATGTGGACAGCTCGTATAAAAATCCTTTTTTGCTTGTTGATAAGCTTAATTGGGCTGATCTATTGGATTTTCTATAACACGTGGTCTTTTAACGCTAATAGAAATCAAGCTTTACAAACTTTAGCGCCACAGACAATCAACACTACGCTAAAAACAGTTAGTTTTAATGACGACATTAAACCGATCCTAGAAACTCGTTGTGTTGTTTGTCATTCCTGTTACGACGCGCCGTGTCAGCTAAAACTGGGGGCTGCTGAAGGAATAACGCGCGGTGCGACAAAAAAGAAAGTTTACAATGGCTACCGGCTTACTCCTGAGCAACATACCCGCTTGTTTGTTGATGCTTTGTCTACCCAGCAGTGGCGAGACATGTCATTTTTCAGTGTGCTTGATGATGGGCAACGGGTAAATGCCGAAGAAAGCCAGGCTTTGCTGGTAAACCTGTTGAAATTAAAAAGAACAAACGCCATGCCCAGCAATGGCAAGCTATCCGATAAATTTAAATTCGAATTGGACAGGGATTTACAATGTCCCAAAGCAGATGAGTTTGATGGCTACAAAGCTGAGCACCCGGATTGGGGTATGCCGTACGCTTTACCCGCAATCGATTTAACGCAAGAAGCAAAAATTGTAGCTTGGCTGGAGCAGGGTGCTAAATTTGATGCAACCCCCCCTATCAATCCAGACGTTAAAAAACAAATTACTGTATGGGAAGAGTTTCTCAATCAAGCTAACTTGAAGCACCAATTGGTTGCACGCTATTTATTCGAGCACTTGTTCTTAGGGCATTTGCATTTTCAGGGGCGCCCTAATGATGAGTTTTTTACCTTGGTGCGTTCACGTACGCCTAGCCAACAAAAACTCGATGAAATCGTCACCGATCTTCCGTATGAAAACCCAAACACTAGCCGTGTTTATTATCGTTTTAAACCTGTTGCAGAAACGATTGTCGACAAAACACACTTTGTTTATGAACTTAATCCTGCCAGGATGGCGCGTTTTCAGGCATTATTTATTCAGGTGCCTTATCAGGTTACTAGCTTGCCTGGTTATACCGAAGCCCGGGCCACCAATCCTTTTGAGACATTTTCAAATATACCGGTCGATTCGCGTTATCGCTTCCTACTGGACGAAGCCAGTTATTTTATTGGTGGCTTTATTAAAGGCCCAGTTTGCCGTGGTCAAGTGGCACTGAATGCCATTCAAGACCGTTTCTGGGTAATGTTTATTGCGCCGACTTTTGATTTCGGTGGTAAAAGTGCCGAGTTTTTATCCAAACACAGTGAGTTGTTGAGTCTGCCAGATGCGGAAGGTAAGGATATTGGGGCTTTAGGTTGGTATGGGTACGACAAGCTAGGGCAATCTTTTCTGCAACATAAGGAAAAGTTTATTAGTGGCTTAATTGCAAAGCGGGGCCACGGCTTATCTGAAAAAGATATTTGGGATGGTGACGGCCAAAACCGGAATGCTGCTTTGACGATATTCCGGCATTTTGACAGTGCCACGGTAAGCCAAGGCTTTATTGGCGATTTTCCGAAAACTGCCTGGGTCGTGGATTACCCGCTGCTTGAACGTTTGCATTACTTGCTGGTGGCAGGCTTTGATGTTTATGGCACGCTATGGCATCAATTGGCAACCCGAAAGTATATGGATTTTCTAAGGATGGATGGCGAAAATAATTTCTTACGTTTTATGCCTAGCCGACAACGAAACGTGTTACATGATGAATGGTATGCGGGGATAATCCCTGATCTTACCAAAATTTCCATGCCACCGTTATTCAGCCAGAATCAGGAGACAGGCGTTAACTATAAAACGCATGCCTATAAACAAGAGTTTTTGCTAAAGGTAACGCAGCGCTTAAAGCAAGCCGCAGGGCCAGATGATAATATTAACCGTTGTCGTGACAAAAATTGTGTAGATGCAAACGTATCGGCTGAAAAAGCAAAAGTCCTGGCAGATTTAAGGCAATTGGCAAATGTAAAGGGTAGGGCTCTTGGTACTTTGCCAGAAACCTCTTTTTTACGGGTAAAACTAGGGACACAGCAGGACGACATCGTATTCACATTATTAGTCGATAAGGATTTAAAAAACCTGTCTACTTTATTTGTAGAAGATTTACGGCATGACCCTGAAAAAGATCAGCTGACTATTGTGTCAGGGTTTCTGGGCAGTTATCCGAATATGTTTTTCGAAGTTGATCAAGAAACACTTAGCAGTTTTATAGTAGATCTGGCAAATAGTGATAATGATGAGAGAAAAGAGATGTTTTATAACCAGTACGCAATCCGACGGACTAATCCAGATTTTTGGAATTACTCAGATTGGATGAATGAAGAGCACCGAAAAAATAGCGGCGTGGCATACGGACTATTTGATTTAAATCGATACGAAAACTTATAACTTATCGCAAGATAGCAATATTAAGGTTATGCAAAAGCCATGCGCATAGTAACGAGCAACTTTCGTAATCCTGACAATGCTAGTCCATCTGTTGCGGGGACGCTTAGCAATAATATTGATTGGTGAAAGGGTTTTGTTTTTTAAAGTTCAACACGTATGCCTATCTCAATGACTCGATCAACAGGTATTTTAAAAAACTCGATCGCGCTGGACGAATTGTTGAACAAGAACCAGGACAAAGGCCTGCGCCAGGTAGGCATCTGGCTGTAACGCCGGAATGAGATAATCTCCCTGCCGACGAAAAAGGAGACTGTTTTTGGGGAGGTGTCCAAGCCTTGCTGCATGCACAGTTCCAGCGCGCGCCGGACATCTTGCCGTTGAGCGAAACCAAAGTATAACTTAACCCGGTAGAATTGGCCTTTGCTGCCAAAAGTCCTGATTTTTACACGGTGTGCCTCATCGACATACGGTTCATCTTTCGTAAAAATGGTCAGTACAATAACCTGATTGTGCAAAACATGGTTGTGCTCAAGGTTATGCAGCAATACTTGTGGCACACCGTGCAAGCTCCGGGTCATATAAATGGCAGTGCCTGGCACTGTGACAGGCGGTTTAGCCTTAATTAGAACTTCTAGGTCCTCAAACAAGAAGCGATTTTCATCATGAACTTGGGTTAAAAGCTTACGCCCTTTAAGCCAAGTCGTCATGATCAGGAATAAAACTGTGCCTATAGCCAATGGCATCCAACCGCCTGAGGGTATTTTAGGTATGTTGGCCGTGATGAAGACAAAGTCTATAGTCAGAAAAAAAGACAAGAATAGTAAGCCCATAGAGTTTCGCCACTGCCACAGAGCCTGAATGACGATGAATGCCAACAATGTAGTCGCCAGCATTGTGCAAGTCACGGCAATTCCGTAAGCGGCAGCAAGTGCTGTAGACGACTGGAAAGTCAACACCAACACAGACACCGAGGCAAACATCAGCCAATTTACCGCGGGTAAATAGACTTGCCCCATTTCATCCCCTGAAGTGTGGAAAATACTCATGCGTGGACAATAACCCAAATGTATGGCTTGCCGTGTCATTGAAAAAGCACCGGAAATGACCGCTTGGGAAGCAATGACAGTTGCCAGTGTCGACAGGATTAACAGAGGGTACAAGGCCCAGGCTGGGGCAAGTAAGTAGAATGGGTTTTTAATGGCTTCGTGGTTGCCAATTAAAAGCGCACCTTGGCCGAAATAGTTTAGTATCAAGGCCGGAAACACAAAACTAAACCAAGCATAACGGATTGGTTTTATGCCGAAATGTCCCATGTCGGCGTACAGGGCTTCAGCACCGGTGATTACCAATACAACTGCCCCCATGAGCAATATTCCATGCCAGCCTAATTCATGCAACAAATGCACGCCATAATAAGGGTTTACGGCTTTTAATACCGAGGGTTCATTAATAATGTTTACTATGCCTAAAACTGCGAGCGTGATAAACCAAAAGCACATGATGGGCGAGAAGATTTTTCCTACTGCGCCTGTGCCTCTGGCTTGAATGAGGAATAAACCGCTCAATACCGCGATGGTAATCGGGAGTACATAATGTGCTAATTGGGGGGCGGCAATTTGTAGGCCTTCCACGGCACTGAGTACGGAAATGGCTGGGGTAATAATACTGTCCCCGTAAAAAAGCGCTGCACCAAGCAAGCCTATGGTTACGATTAAACGCATGCGCTTGGGGAAGTCTTTGGACCCGTTCAGTGCCAACGCCATTAACGCTATGATACCGCCTTCACCTTTGTTGTCTGCGCGCAGGATGAAGATCGCGTATTTGGTTGTGACGACCAGGGTTAACGACCAAAAAACCAGTGATAGTGCCCCAAGGACATGGCTTTCGTCGATAGGTAAGCCAGAGAGGAAGATTTCCTTAAAGGCGTATAACGGACTTGTGCCGATGTCCCCAAAGACGACGCCGATGGCGCCTAGGGTTAGACGGGAAAGCTGCCGACTGGTTAGGTTTGGTCTGTTTTCTGGCATGCTTGATATTTTGTTTAATGTGAATGGGGCAAAATAACAGTAAGGGCTTGCAAACATTAGCGGCAAGGCCTGCAGGTATTGATCTTTGCAGCGTAGATTGAAGCAGATTGGCTTGGCATAATAACATAAGTCAAGTTCAAGCTATTTGCTACGTAGGCTTCGAAAGTTAAACTTCGGCTGTCTAAGTTTGGGCGAGTTAGCATACCCTTAGTTTTATGTTGTCATCACCTGAATCCATTGCTTTCTGGGTTGGCGTATAAATTACCCCGCTAACATCGTATTTGTGCTACGTGTGATATAAAATTGGCTGAGAACTTTGCTACCCACCTAAAAAAATAATCAAATCGAGAACTATTTCGGCACATCTTTTGGAAAGAATTATCCTTTAAGTCTATTTTTTTCTTAGATAAGGAGTGAACAATGACATTAGCGATATATGGGTCAGGCTTATACGGCCGGGTCTTTTTAGAAAGCCTTCGGCAAACTAACGCAAACGTTGATTTTTTTATCGATCAATATACCAAAAACAAAGAAGTGGCTGGTATTCCTGTGTTTAAAATGCACGAGGTAAACAACCCAGGCGAAGTAACTGTTTTAATTTCTGTGGCCTTTAATGAACATTCTAAAGAAGCTGCCGAGATTGTACATAAGCTTAATGCCAGTGGTTTTTTTAATTTACACGCGTTTGAAAAAACCTTGCAAGAATACCCGCAGATTTTACCTAATTTTCCAAAACATAAGTTGTTGTGGATGCGCCCTGTAACCGAGGAGATGGTGGACGCTGCCAAACTGGCTGTAGTAAGTAAGCTATTGGCCGATCAGCAAAGTAAGGATTTATTGGCGCGGATTATTGCTTTTAGGTCAAGTTTTCAAATTCAAGATTATGTTAGTCCTGATGATCAAGAAGAATATTTCCCCAATGATGTGCCTTGGCAAATACCGGGGCCTTTGCGTTTTGTCGATGCCGGTGCCTATATCGGTGACACAGTTAAAAACTGTGTGCAGGCTTGTCTTCACGCTGGACAACTATTGCAATGGGTAATCTCTTTTGAACCTGACACCGATAATATCGAACGCTATCAGCAAGAGATACGCAAGCAAATGCAAGTGGCTCCGGATTGTCAGTTTATGTTATATCCGAGTGGAGTATGGTCGCAAAATGCTATTTTGTCGTTCAGTAATGACGGTACTAGTTCCAGCAATATTATTAGCGAGGGTAATGCCCGGGCAATTGCAGTTAACGCGCTAGATGCAGTGTTGTATGGTGCCAAACCTAATTATATCAAATTGGATGTTGAAGGCGCCGAGCTAGAGGCTTTACAAGGTGCAGAAAATATAATCCAGGATTTTACACCGCAGATGGCTGTGTGCCTATATCACAAACCAGCGGATTTGTGGGAATTACCGTTATTTATTCAAAGTTTAAATCCCAATTATCAGTTTTACTTACGTTGTCACGGGCATATGGGGCTTAGTACTGTACTTTATTGCATACCCGCACATTAAAAACTGTCTTAATTTGTCGCTATAACTTTTTAATTAATACGAGCTTTTTGAACATTGTACTTTTGTACGATTTAAATAAAGCATTAAAAGATTACACTAATATTTCAAGCTAATGGGTTGTTTGCTGTAGATTTATGACATTTGATAACAGTTAGTTGAGTTAAGCTTTAGCTAAATTAGTCGCTTAACTTTGAGTTAGCTTTTATTTCGTTATCAAATATAGAAAGTTTGGGTTAGATATATGAACAATAATGATGCATCATTTGCGCCTCCAGTGCCTGAGCCGCAGGCCTTGACTTTAGAAGATCTACTGGCGGCTGGCAAAGCTAACAGCCTTACTGAATACCTAGTGCTCTCCATTACTTCCTTAGGCGCAGATACCCATGTCAGTGTGCGCACAATTTGCGCAAAACCAACGATATATTCGGCAATTTTTTACGGTGTGCCTACAATAGACTTACAAGCCCTGGTTTTAGGCACCCAATAGCATAACAATCGTCAATTAATCAAAAGCAATTTGTGCGTCGATTGGCAAAACCTTAAATTTAGTATAAATACCTAGTTTTAATTTCTTAAGCCTTATGAAATACTTAAAGGCATTAATTTAAATCAGCCTGCTTATGGCATCTATGGGAATGAGAACGCAACATGGCAATTAAAGGTACAGTAAAAACGATATCTGGCGTCGCAACTGCAACTGATTTAAATGGGGTCACCCGAACTTTGCAGGTAGGCGATAAGATCGCCCTAGGCGAAACGATAGCCACTGGACTCGCCCCAGGAACCATTATTTTGATTGAGTTTGATAATGGCGCCAAGCTGGATTTGGCGGGTGGTTCTGAACTTACCCTAAGTGCAGACTTATTTGTCGCTGAAGCACAACCGGTGTTGCCAGCAGGTCAAACTGAACAGCAAGCGCTTGATGAAGTTGCCAAAATTCAACAAGCCCTAGAAAAAGGTGAGGCCTTTGATCCTAACCAACTACCGGCTACTGCGGCTGGTGCGGGTGTAGTCGGTGGTGTTGGTGGTAACCAAGGCCACACCTTTGTTGAAGTTAATTTTGACAATTTGGCAGCTACGCCTAACAGTGGTTTTGCAACTCAAGGTATAGCGGCGGCTTTCCCGCAAATCCAGCCTGTTTTAAATTTTTTGATTACCCCATTAGCTGGGGTGCCTGCGCCAAACCCAGCGGTCGCAGGGACAGGGCTATCGGCTATTGTCACTTTAAATCCGGTTAACGCGATTGAAGGTGAGTTGTTTTTTTATACCGCGAGCTTAGATACCCCAGCGTTAACTGATTTTTCGATTACATTGAGCAATGGTGTAGTGATTAATTTTGCAGCCGGTTCTGCAACAGGAACATCTCTTGCCCAACAAGTACCTAATGACCCCTATATAGACCCCAGCAGCACAGTAGTTGGGATAAGCTCGAGTTCAGGTGGCAGTTTTAGCAATGTTGATTTAACCTCAACCACCACGGTTAACATTGTTGACAGCATAGACACGACTTTTGTAACGCTTAATCCAGTTGAAGCTACTGAAAATGGTTTAGCGGTTTATACCGCAAGTGTGAGTAACCCGCCGCAAACCCCGTTTGCCATTACTTTAAATAATGGTGTAGTCATTAATTTTGCGCCTGGTGCCAGCACGGGCAGTTCCGCGCCGCAACCTGTCGGTAATGATCCTTATATTAATACGGGCAGTACGCCGATTAGCATCGTTTCCAGTTCCGGTGGTAATTTTGAAGCGGTGGACTTAAGCTCAACTAGCAGCTTAACAGTTAGTGATGTAAATGACACCACAACGGTAACCTTAAATTCCATTAGCGTTCTAGAAAACCAAACTATAGTCTATAGCGCCAGTGTCAATAATGCCCCGCAAACGGATTTTTCCATCACCTTGACTAACGGAGTAGTAATAAGTTTTGCGGCGGGTTCGCTGGTGGGTACTTCGCTGCCGCAACCGGCACAAGGTGAAGATCCGTATTTGGATAGCCAAAATAACCTTGTTGGTATTGCAAGCCATACCGGAGGGAACTTTGAAGCGGTCGATACCAATTCGTTGGCTTTGGTACGCATTGCCGACACCATAGACCCTACCACCTTAAGCCTAAGTGCCACACCCACCCTAACGGAAGATGACACCAGCGTGACCTATACGGCAAGCTTAAGTAATGTGGCTGAAACCTTGGTCAATGTCAGCTTGAGTAATGGTGCTGTGATTATCATCGCTGCCGGTCAAAGCCAGGGCAGTATTAGTGTGCCGGTTGATAACGCTAACTTTTTTCTTGATGGCACCCGCACAATTACGGCCAGTATCAGTAATGCTAGCGGTGGCAATTTTGAGCAATTAAGTTTTGATCCTAACCTTATCGTAAGCACTGCAATAACCGATACCATCAATCCGACTACGGTCACCTTAAATTCTGTCAGTGTCCCAGAAAACCAAACTATCGTTTATACCGCCAGCGTAGACCATGCCCCGCAAACAAATTTTTCAATTACCTTAACTAACGGTGTGGTGATTAATTTTGCAGCTGGTTCTACAACGGGTAGCTCCGAGCCACAGCCAGCCCAAGGTGATGATGTTTATTTGGACAGCCAAAACAACTTGGTAAGCATTGTTTCAACTAGCGGCGGTAATTATGAGGCGTTGGTCACAAACTCAGATGCTTTAGTTGTGATCACAGATACCATAAACCCAACTACTGTGAGTTTAAGCATCGGTCAACTGGGTACTGTCCTTAGTTATACGGCAACCTTAACTAGCCCTGCACAAAGTCCTGTTCGGGTTACTTTGAGTAATGACCGTATAATTACCATTCCGCGCGGGCAAAGCCAGGCCAGTATTCCTGTAAACCCAAGTGCGCCGAATCAAAATGTTAATATCACCTCGACAAATGGTGGTAATTTTGAACAATTAGTGATTGATGCCTCGGCTGTATCTGCGCTAGCTACAACGGCCTTAGCTTTTAGTTTGCTCAGTGTTCCCGTAGTCGGTGATGTGCTGGCTGATACTCATGCGGTACAAACGCTAACGGCTAGTAATTTTGGGCAAAATTTAATTGCATCCAATGAGGGCAATAGTAGTGCGCCCGATGATACCAGTGTGACCACGGCAGCGACAGGCCCGGTTGTGCAGGGCCAAAGCAGCGCATTGCTGGTTGATGATAGCCAAGGCTCTGTCCCAACTGTTGCTGATAACGTCGGGATAACAACAACCAATGACACGCCGCCAGAAAGTATAGTACAGGCCTCACCGGTAAGTATAAGTGATCAGGTCTTGGTGGGCGGCACGGTCGATGATCATTTAATTGGTGGTGACGGAAATGACACTATATCAGGCGGCTTAGGTGATGATGTTTTGGAAGGTGGTTTAGGCAACGACATCTTGAATGGTGGTGCTGGTAAAGATGTGCTGATTGGTGGTGCCGGCAATGATATCTTGGTGGGTGGTCACGGTAATGATGTGCTGATTGGTGGTGCTGGCAATGATATATTGACCGGTGGTAGTGGCCAGGATACCTTTGTGTTTACTAAGGAGGCCTTGTCTGGTAATAGTGCGGATATTATTACTGCGGGTGATTTTCAGGTCGGTGTGGGCGGCGACGTATTGGATATCAGTGATATTTTGGCAGGTTTAGGGATTGCCAATGCTAGCCAAAATGATGTCACCAGCTTGTTTTCAATTTCTAATGCGGGTGGTAATTCAACCTTGAGTGTCAATACCAATAATGCACCGGCCGCCCCGATAGATTTAGTTACTATTCAAGGGGTTACCACTGATCTCAACACCTTGTTGGTTAATCAGCAGGTCGATTACACGGCTTAATGGTTTAATTAAACAGCGCCGGATAAAGGCAGGATTCCCTATCGGATCCTGCCTTTTTTATGTATGCGGGCTTGTAGGTTAAAAACAGTTTAGAAATTGGTATCTTTCTTGCGTTTATTAAGCTAATTTTGGTACAAGTGACAAAAAAATGGCGAACGTCAAACACCATTCGGTTTTGACGTTCAGGCCAGATTGGCAGGACTTAACACCAAGCTTAGAATCAGCATAGGAATAACAATGGTAACTAAAGTGTTGGTAACGGGGGCTGATGGCTTTATTGGCTCACATTTAACAGAAATGCTAGTCACCCAAGGCTATCACGTACGTGCGCTAGTGCAATACAATTCCTTTAATTCCTGGGGTTGGCTAGATGACGTGGCTTGCAAAAATGCCTTGGAAGTCGTTGCTGGTGATATTCGCGATCCCTATTTTTGCAAAAGCATCATGACCAAAGTGGATATGGTGTTCCATTTGGCGGCATTAATCGCCATTCCTTATTCTTATTTAGCCCCTGATAGTTATGTAGATACCAATATTAAAGGCACCCTGAATATTTGTCAGGCGGCTAAAGAAAACGGTGTCCGCCGCCTTATCCATACCTCAACCAGCGAAGTTTATGGCTCTGCCCGTTATGTACCGATTGATGAGTTACATCCCTTGCAGCCGCAATCACCGTATAGTGCCTCAAAAATTGCCGCCGATGCCATGGCAATGAGTTTTTACAATGCCTTTAACCTGCCGGTCACCATAGCTAGACCGTTTAATACCTATGGCCCTAGGCAGTCGGCCAGGGCTGTTATACCAACGATTATTGCGCAAATAGCCTGTGGTAACAAACAAATACAGTTGGGGGACATTTCGCCCACGCGCGATTTTAATTATGTAGAAGACACTTGCCGCGGCTTTTTGGCCTTGGCTAAAGCGGATAACAGTATCGGTGAAACCGTAAATATCGGTTCCGGCACTGAAATTTCCATAGCCGATACACTCAATCTAATCAAAGACATTATGCTTAGCGATGTTGAGTTTATAGTTGATGAGCAACGTTTACGCCCAGAAAAGTCGGAGGTGAACAGACTCTGCTGCAACAATAAAAAAATTAAGTCGCTGACTGGTTTCCAATCTGAAGTCAGTTTAAAACAGGGCCTGACGAAAACCGTAGAGTGGTTTTTGCAGCCAGAGAATTTACGTAAATATAAATCGGACATTTACAATGTTTGATGATTTTATTCACTTAGTAAAAGATATTTACCCCAACCAAGACTTTATCCCCTTGCATGCGCCGCGTTTTAACGGCAATGAAAAGCAATATCTTATGGAGGTAATAGACAGTAGTTTTGTCTCCAGCGTGGGGCCGTTTGTTAATCAATTCGAGGCTAAAGTTGCTGAATATACTGGCGCTAAACATGCAATAGCCGTGGTTAGCGGCACTGCGGCCTTGCATATTGCTTTGCTCTTGTCAGGCGTTAAGCCTGGGGAAGAGGTGATCACCCAAGCTATCACCTTTGTGGCCACGTGTAATGCCATCCATTATTGTGGCGCTGAGCCAGTTTTTGTTGATATAGAGCCTGCAACCTTAGGTATGTCGGCAACAGCGCTGGCAGAATTTATCGATCAATATTGCGAACAACGGGATGATGGTTTGTGGAATAAGTACAGCGGCAAACGCATAGCGGCTTGTGTGCCTATGCATACCTTTGGTCACCCTTGTGATATGGCTGGAATATTGCTTGAATGCAAACGGTGTCAAATTCCTGTCGTTGAAGATGCTGCCGAGGCTTTAGGTAGCTTTTCAGGCGGGCAAGCCTGTGGCACTTTTGGCCAATTAGGGGTGTTTAGTTTTAACGGTAATAAAATCATCACGACTGGCGGGGGCGGTATGATAATCACCGATGATGATGACTTGGCGCGGCAGGCCTTGCATTTAACGACGACCGCCAAATTACCGCATGCCTGGCAATTTATCCATGATCAAGTCGGCTATAACTATCGCATGCCTAACCTTAATGCCGCTTTGGGTGTTGCCCAACTTGAAGCGCTGCCGCAATTTTTAGAAAAAAAGCGGCAGCTAGCACAACGTTATATCGATTGGGGGCAAAACAATAATTACTGTTGTTTCATCGAACCGGCGCATGCGCAATCCAATTACTGGCTTAATGCGTTAGTGTTTGAGGATGTGGCAACACGCAATTGTTTTGCTGAAACAACCAATACTTTGGGTGTTATGACACGTCCGGTTTGGGAGCCAATGCACCGTTTGCCGAGTTATCAGCATTGTTTAACAGCAGGCTTAAGCCAAACTCACTGGGCGGCCGACTGTATTGTTAACATTCCCAGCAGCGTGATCCTGTAATGCATCAAAAACGCAAACTATGTGTAGTCACAGGTTCCAGAGCGGAATATGGCTTGTTATATTGGTTGATGCGGGAAATTACCGATGATCCAGATTTAACTTTACAGCTGGTCGTAACTGGTATGCATTTATCGCCGGAGTTTGGTTTAACTTGGCAACAAATCCAGCAAGATGGTTTTATTATCAACCGTAAAGTCGAGATGCTTTTGTCTTCTGATACGGGTGTTGGCATCGCTAAATCCTTAGGGCTAGGTATTATTGGTTTTGCCGATGCCTTAGATGAACTCAAACCCGATGTAGTGGTTATCTTAGGGGATCGTTATGAAGTTTTTGCGGCTGCACAAGCGGCCATGGCTTTGCGCATACCGATAGCGCATATTCATGGCGGTGAGTTGACCGAAGGCGCTATTGATGAGGCCATCCGCCATGCCTTAACTAAAATGGCGCACTTGCACTTTACGGCGACCGAAGCCTATCGCAAACGCGTAATCCAATTAGGTGAACAGCCGCAGAATGTGTTTAACGTCGGTGCCTCTGGGCTAGACCATATGTCTAAAACGGAATTATTAGGGCGCGGGCAATTAGAAGAGGCTCTAGGCTTTAAATTAGGCAAACGTAACCTATTGGTTACTTTTCATCCTGTCACCTTGGAACAAAGTACCGCGGCGGATCAGTTTGAACAGCTATTAAATGCCCTGAGCCAACTGGATGAGACGGTGCATATCCTGTTTACCTTGCCCAATGCCGATACTGATGGACGTAGTTTGATTAATAGGGTTACGGCTTATCAAAAACAACATGCTGAGCGGGTAGTGGTGTTTAAGTCCTTAGGCTCATTGCGCTATCTTTCGGCATTGCAATTTGTCGATGCCGTGGTTGGCAATTCCTCAAGTGGCTTAATAGAAGCACCTGCATTTAAGATTGCCAGCGTTAATATTGGCGATAGGCAAAAAGGCCGCTTATGCGCGGCCAGTGTCATCAACTGTGTACCCGAACAGACTGCCATTTTACAGGCCATCAACCAGGCTTTTTCGGATAGTTTCCGTCAGCTATTGCCTAGCGTTGAAAATCCTTACGGTAGCGGTAACACGAGCTTAAAAATTAAAAATATTTTAAAGCACTGTAGTTTAGCCAAGTTGTTGAAAAAGCCGTTTTACGATTTAGCGATTAAGGACAACGGATGAGCGTTTTTATTATTGCCGAAGCTGGCGTAAACCATAATGGCGATTTAGCAACGGCTTATCAATTAATTGATGTGGCGGTTGCAGCAGGTGCTGATGCGGTTAAATTCCAAACGTTTAAGGCAGAAAACTTGGTAACTAGTGCCGGGGCTAAAGCAGAATACCAGAAAACCGATACAAATCCTGATGAAAGCCAATTAGCCATGCTAAAACGCTTGGAATTAAAGTACGAATTTCATTTTCAGCTGTTAAGCTATTGCCAAACCAAAGGCATCCAATTTTTATCGACAGCATTTGATTTTGAAAGTCTCGATTTTTTAGTGCATAAGTTGGGTGTAGGGCGGCTTAAGCTACCCTCGGGTGAAATCACTAATGGGCCATTTTTGTTGGCACATGCCCAAACCGGCAAAGAGATTATCCTATCGACAGGTATGGCCACATTGGGGGAAGTGGAAATGGCCTTATCGGTATTGGCGTTTGGTTATCTAAATTCAGCGTTGCCGCCTTCGTTAGCGGCCTTTGAACAAGCGTATAGCAGTGGGTCAGGCCAGGCCTTGTTAAAGCAAAAAGTCACTTTATTACATTGCACTACCGAATATCCTACGCCACCAGCCCATGTAAACCTTAGGGCCATGGATACGTTACAGCAGGCTTTTGGCTTAACCGTTGGTTATTCCGACCATAGCACGGGTCTGGCGATACCGATTGCCGCAGCAGCCCGGGGCGCCATGCTGATTGAAAAGCATTTTACGCTAAATAGAAATTTGCCTGGCCCTGATCATAAAGTTTCGCTGGAACCGGATGAGCTCAAAGCAATGGTGCAAGGTATTAGGGAAGTTGAACAGGCCTTAGGGCTAGCGCATAAATGTGCCGGTGCCGTGGAACTAGAAAATCGCCAGGTTGCCAGAAAAAGTCTAGTAGCAAAAACAGCTTTAAAGCAAGGTGATGTGCTTACAGAAAATAATATGGCTATTAAACGTCCGGGTACCGGTATCAGCCCAATGTTGTATTGGTCACAGCTAGGCACGGCTAGTCCTAAGGCGTACCTGGCCGATGAATTGCTGTAGCCGCAGGGCATTGGTTTATGTTTAAGCCAGTCATACTTTTAGGCAGTGGTGGACACGCCAAAGTTTTGGCGGCGGTATTGAAAAAACGGGCTAGTCCGGTATTAGGTGTTACCGACCCTGGCCGTGATGTTGGTAATACAGTTTTTGATTGGCCGGTGTTAGGCGATGACAGCGCGCTTTTGCAATACCCGCCTGACACGATTGAACTGGTCAATGGTATAGGTTCAATCCCTAAGGATAATGGCCTGCGCAGGCAGTTGTTTGCTAAGTTTCATGACCTAGGCTATCAATTTAAAAATGTTATAGACCAACGTGCTTTAATTGCTGATGAGGTTAGCTTAGCAGAAGGTGTGCAAGTGATGTCAGGTGCCATAATTCAGGCAGGCACGCAAATTGCTTGTAATGCAATCATCAACAGTGGCGCAATCATTGAACACGATTGCGTGCTGGGGCAGCATGTCCATGTTGCTCCAGGCGCGGTGTTATGCGGCGCTGTTGTCATTGGCGATAACGTTCATGTGGGTGCCGGCGCTGTAGTTATTCAAGGTGTCACTATAGGGTCAGGCTGTATTATTGGCGCAGGTTGCGTTGTTACCCGCGGGCTAGAACCCTGTCAAACCGTTTATCCGCCGCGATCAATGACAAAAATTTGAATCAGGATTAGCTATGAAAGACAACTGGCAAGAAGTGCTGATTAAGCCTAGCAGCAGCTTGCGGGATACCATTAAGGCCATCGACAAGGCGGCTTTGCAAATCGCTGTGGTTGTTGATGAAGCGGACAAGCTCTTAGGTGTGGTGACCGATGGCGATATTCGCCGTGCCTTAATTCGGGGATTGCCGCTGGATTGCTTGGTGGGTGAGGTGATGAACCAAAATCCCAGGACTGCAGGAGCGCTTGATTCCAAAACCAAGTTGATCTCCTTAATGGAAACCCACAAGCTTTATCAATTGCCTATTGTTGATGTGGATGGCCGGGTGATAGGTCTGCAAACCTTACAGGCACTCTATAAACAGCCTTTATTTCAGAATCCGGTAGTGCTAATGGCCGGTGGCTTTGGCACACGCTTACGGCCATTAACTAACAGCTGCCCTAAACCCTTGCTGGAAATCGGCGGTAAGCCGATCTTAGAAACTATTTTAGAAAACTTTATCAGTTGTGGCTTTAGGCACTTCTATATCAGCGTGCATTATTTGGCCGACCAGATTAAAGATTATTTTGGCGATGGCCGGCGTTGGGGTATTAGCATCCATTACCTCGATGAACATGAACCCTTGGGTACGGCAGGTGCTATAGGTTTGCTGCCAGATAATTTGCCAGATATGCCGCTGCTTGTGATGAACGGCGATATTTTGACACAAGTGGATTTTGCCCGTTTACTGGCCTACCACAACGAAAGCGAAGGCGTGGCCACCTTGTGTGTACGCCAATATGAATATCAAATTCCCTATGGTGTGGTGACGTTGGAAGGCCAGCAGGTAACCGGGATCGTGGAAAAGCCGGTACACAGCTGCTATTCCAACGCCGGTATCTATGTGCTGAATTATGCCTTGGCGAAAACTATAGCGGAGCAAGGTAAGGTTGATATGCCGGATCTTTTAAGCCAACAAATCGCTGACGGGCAGGGGGTATCCGTGTTCCCAGTACAAGATTATTGGTTGGACATAGGCCGGGAAGCTGATTTTTTGCAAGCACAGGGCGAATTCTCTAAATTTTTTTAAGGCCTAAGGATAAGTTAAGCAGGGTAAACAGTGATGATAGACAAGGAGCACTTTAAATATGTCGTTGCCTGAAAAGTTAATCATTATGTACCATTCGGTATCGAGCCCGACTATACCTGAAGTGGTTGGCAGTTTCCCGATACCGATGGCAAGGTTCCAATACCAAGTGCAATCCGCCATGGCACTCGGATATACCGTCAGTCCCATAACTGAGCTGTTACAACCGAATACACCAGGCCAAAGGCAACTGTTCATTACCGGTGATGACGGCACGGTAGATTGGACCCGAAATGTTTTGCCCTGGTGTGAAGCCAATAAACTGCCCAGCCATACCGCGATAATTGCAGGGCCTTGGTTAGCTCAGCCGATTTATCCGTTAGCCCATTTAATCCAAGTCATTTTATCAGTGCGCTCTGAAACAGAGTTAGAACAATTGGCTAAGCAATTACAGTCTGCCATTTCCCCAGAAGCATTAAGTTATCTACAAAAAGTCTATGCTTACGAATCGACAGAGGCTCGCCGAATAATCAAAGGCGCTTGTAATTTAATTTTAGAACCCGAGCAAGCCTATGAAATTATCGGCGAATGTAGCCAGCAGGAACAGCTATGTTTAGCACAGCGCTTTGAAGTGCCTAGCTTTTATCAAGCCTTGCAATTTGCCGATGTTGGCGTGCATACCGTAAGCCACAAAGCTATGGGGAAAAATATCGAAGACTATTGTAGCGCTGAAATTGATACCGCTAAAAAGCTTTTGCTCAAGCATGGCCTTAAGCCTAGTTCGGTGTTTACGCTGCCTATGAAGCCCCGTTGGGGTGTTAGTGTGGATGATTTGATCCCACCATTAACTGAGCGTGGGTATCAGGGGATACTCTATTCAGAATATGCGCTCTGGAACCAGCACGATTTTGTAGTGCCTAGGATAGATGCCAAGCACGTTGAGGATGTATTAAATATACCGAGTTTTGCCGAGGCGATATGGGCTTAAGTATTATTCAGCTGTTTAAACAGCAAGTACAAACACACCCAGGGCGGAGCGCAGTTATTTATAATCAGCAACCGATGAGCTATCAGGATTTGGCTGAGCGTGTGCGTAAGCTCTGTGGTTGGCTTGCTGATAAAGGTGTAACTCAAGGTGCGCATTTAGTGGTGGCTTTAAATAACTCCATGGAATTTGCTGTATTGATGCTAGCGGCTGCCGATTTAGGCATAGTGATTGCCCCTGTTAGTACAACATTAACGGCTAAAGCACTGGAAGTTGCAATTAGCAGTACCGATGCTGCGTATTTAATTGCCGCGCCTAATGTAGTAAAAAAATATCTACAACTAGAGCCTACAAACCGCGTATTAACGAGTACACAAGTGTTTGCATTTTCTGCACTAGCAGAAGACCCGCAAGATTTATCGCAAAGTTGGCGCACTGTTTATAATACGGCCTATGTGCTTGGGGAACGTTCAGGGCAACAAGACTTGGACTATATCTTAACGATGACGTCTGGTTCAACCGGACAACCTAAACCTATCGTATTGACGCAAGGCACTAAAATTCGCCGGGCATTTGATGGTGCGGTGGACTTATATGGCTTAAACGATAGTGAAGTCGTGTTGGTTGCTTCACCAATGTACCATTCTTTAGCACAAAGATTAACCTTGTTACCCTTAATGCTTGGGGGTACAGCCGTCATCATAACGCAGTTTGCTGCCAAAGCCTGGCTAGAGGCGGTAGAGCAGCATAGGGTTAGCTTTACCTTGGCAGTATCTAGCCATCTTAAACAAATTTTGGCTTATTTAGCACACAACACAGCGGATTTAAGTTCATTACAGACCTTGGTGTCGTCTTCTGCACTGTTAGATGCTGACCTTAAATTACAGTGCATAGAGCATTTCCAATGTGCTTTTCATGAATGTTACGGTGCATCAGAGGTTGGTATTGTGACTAACTTATCGCCAGAGGATACCGGATGTTTTTTAAGGTCAGTAGGCAAAGCCTTGCCCTACGTTGACTTAAAAATAGTCGATAGCCAGAATAATCCGCTTAACACAGGTGAGGTGGGTGAAATTGTTTGCCGGAGCAGCACGGCTTTTTCCCGCTACTATAAACGCCCTGAAGCGACCCAAGAGGCGGTGATTGAAGGTTATTTCCATACCGGTGATTTGGGTTATTTAGACGCAGAGGGTTTTTTATATTTAAAAGGTCGGCAAAAAGACTGCATTATCGTAGGCGGTACTAATGTTTACCCAACGGACATAGAAGAAGTGATCGCTAAAGTCGCCGGTATTAGTGAAGTTGCCGTTATCGGCGTTGAAGACAGTTATTTTGGTGAGGCTATTTTGGCAGTGCTGGTGGTGAATGCCAGTTTTAATTTACAGTGGGTAAAAAAAGCCTGTTTGACCGAATTAGCCGATTACCAACAGCCTATGGCTTATGAAGTGGTAACGCAATTGCCCAAAAATGCTATGGGCAAGCTTATGAAACAAACGCTTAAAGCACAATTTCAAGATTATGATGCCACCAAGGCATTGCGGGTAATGCTCAATAAAATTTAGTCGTAGGCGTACGCTGTTACTGGTAAGCCAATGCTGAAAAACAGTTGTTGATTATTTGGTTATTTGACGTTGTTTGGTTAATTTAAGCGCTAGGGCGGTTCTGTTGTTTTTTATGGCAAGGCTTGAGGATAACAAGCTGACCACAGAGTAGAGGGATAATAATTAAATGGTAAACAAAACAGAAGCTTTTAAATTGGGATTCATAGGCGGCGGGCTTGCTTCAGCCATAGGCCAAACCCATTACAGCGCTAGCCGTTTAGATGGGAACTGGGATGTTGTGTCAGGGGCATTTAGCCGTAATGTGGAAACAAATTTAGCCACTGCCGCAGAATGGCGGATAGACCCTAAACGTACCTATATCGACTGGCGGGTATTTATTGAGCAAGAGAAAAACTTGCTGGACGCAGTTGTTGTATTAACGCCCACACCTGACCACGAAGAAGTTTTGTGTGCCTTATTGCAAGAAAATATTCCTGTGATTTGTGAAAAGGCTTTTGTCTCTTCCCTTAAGCAGCTGGACCGGGTTAAACATGTTTATAACCCGGACAAACATTTTTTGGCGGTGACCTATAACTATAGCGGTTACCCGATGGTACGTGAATTACAAGATAAAATTAAAGCGGGTGAGTTAGGCAATATCCAGCAAATTCATTTAGAAATGCCGCAAGAGGGCTTTGTGCGACCGCCTGATATTGCCGGTAAAGCGGCTGGGCCACAAAGTTGGCGCTTACAAGATGGCATTATTCCAACGATATGTTTGGATTTAGGCGTGCATTTACATCATTTAATGGTGTTTTTGTTGAATGAAGAAGCCAGCGAGGTTATGGCCGAATTGGATCATTACTCCAGTTATGATGGCGTCATCGACAATGTGAAAATGTGGTTACGCTTTAAAACGCCAAAAACAGCGAGTTTTTGGATGACAAAAACCGCGATAGGAAGCCGTAACGGCCTAAAACTTCGGGTTTATGGCGATCAAGGCTCAGCAGAATGGGTGCAAATTTTGCCAGAAGAGCTATCATTTTCAAATATTAACGGGATTCATACAAAAATTGACCGCGGTAGTAAAACTGGGGTTTCCTCATTAGGCCGATATAACCGTATGAAGGTTGGCCATCCCGCCGGTTTTATTGAAGCCTTTGCTAATTTGTACCAAGATTTTTTTGATGCATTAACAGAATGGAAAGCCACCGGTAAACACACAAACCCATATGTCTTTGGCTTGGAACATTCAGCTAATGGTTTAAATCTTTTTCACTCGGCAAGAACCTCAGATCAAGAAAAAAAATGGGTCACGTTAAATTAAAAAATGTCAGTGGCAGGGATCAAGTATGAAAAATAAATTTGCCGTCTTTATTCAACAATGGCTAGCTGATCAAAAAGGCTTGGAAATTGATAGTATTGATATGCACGCTAATTTTTTTGAACAAGGTTGGTTGGACTCATTGGGCATGTTCCGGTTGTTAGTTGAGATTGAAACCACGTTTGCTATGGAAACCGATCAACTTAGCTTGTTCACTGACGCTGAACCTAATATTGCTAGTTTGGCCTCAGCCTTAAGTGCACAGGGCAAGGTTTAATGCTATCCCCTGATATAGGCTTTGCTAAGCTCACAGATGCGGATGCCATTATGCAGTTTATGCATGCGCATTGGCGTAAAGGCCATATCCTTTCGGTCAGTAAAGCCCTGTTGCTTTACGAATTTCAAGAAGCTGAAAGGCTAAATTTTGGCATTGCAAAAAATGCAGCCGGTGACTTGCTGGGATTATTTGGCTTTATAAAATACAATCAATTGGCTAACCCTGATATAGCCGGCTCGTTGTGGAAAGTAACAGACGCGGCACAAATGCAATATCCTATGTTAGGTCTGCAATTGCGTAATTTTGTGGTTAAACAGGTGCCACACCGATTTTTTGCAGCACCTGGAGCGGGTTTGCAGACTAAACCGATTTACCAAGTGCTGCGGATGAATTGGCAGCGCATGTCACAATGGTATTGGCTGAACCCAGATTGTCCGGATTACCAGTTAGCCGACATAAAAATCCCCCTGCCCCAAAGCTTAGCTAAGCCACAAACCCGTCAGGCTGATTTAACGATGGAAAAAATTAGCTCGGTGCAAGCCTTGGCAAGTTTTGATTTTAACGCCCAGCAAACATGCGTGCCGTTTAAGGATTTAGAGTATATCCGCCATCGATTTTTTGACTACCCTTACTATAAATATGATGTTTGGGTATTAAAACAGGCGGGGGAGATTAAAAATATCGTGGCTAGCCGTCGGGCTACTTTCCAAGGCCATAGCGCTTACCGAATAGTTGATTTCTTGGGGGATGAAGCGTTTTTGCCAGCGATCATCCAGCGATTAAAACAAGAAGTCCAAGAAAAAGGCGATGAATTCCTAGATTTTATAACACATGGCATCAATGAAAAAATACTGCAGGCGTCTGGGCTGACGAACCTGGATTTTGCAGATGAGAATCTTATCATCCCCAATTTTTTTGAGCCCTTGGTTAAAAAAAATGTTCCTGTCTACTGCGTGTCTGATCAAACCGCTTTAAATTTTAGGCAATTTAAAGCGGATGGCGATCAAGACCGGCCTAATTATACGTATTATGAATAAGCCAAAAATTTTAGCTTTTATTCCGGCTCGTGGCGGCAGTAAACGGCTGCCTTCCAAAAACATTAAATTGCTGGCAGGCAAACCGTTAATTGCCTGGACTATTGAGGCGGCCATCAACACCGAGTTTGATATGGACGTTTTGGTTTCCACAGAAAGCCCAGAAATTGCAGACATTGCGCAAAGCTTCGGCGCAGAAGTGCCTTTTTTAAGGCCGGCAGAACTAGCGCAAGACCACTCGCCAACTTTTGACGCAATAGAGTACAGCATAAAGCGTTTGGCTGGGATGGGCCGTGAATACACCAATTTAGTGCTTTTGCAACCCACGTCACCACTGCGCCAAAGTTTTCACATAGACGAGGCTTTTCGCATGCTGGCTGAAACGCAGGCCGCCTCGGTGGTTTCGGTTTCAGAGCTGGACCATCCGCTAGAATGGAGCATGGCCATAGCAGAAGACTATGATATCAGTGGGTTTATCCAGACTAATCTACATTTCTTAAAAATGCGCAGCCAGGAGTTACCCAAGCGGTACCGGCTTAATGGCGCAGTAGCCTGCGGCAAGCTGCAAACGATATTGGACCATCAATCTTTTTATTTAAGCTCAGGGACCTACGCTTATAAAATGGACAAGCAGTATGCTGCCGATATTGACGACAGTACGGATTTTGAATATGCCGAATTTTTAATGCAGAAAATTAAGGCATAGAGCAAAACTAAAAGGGCTGCCACAAAGCTAAGCTGAGTAACAAGTTTTGGCCGTTTTTTTCGGGTATTGCAATTCCTGATACTAGCTTAGCAAGCAAACGTTTTAAGCGGTAACGTCAAGCTTTTGACGATAGTGTTAATCATTCCAGGCACATAAGTTGCTTATCGCTTAGTAATCTCATTCACTTGCGTCTACAACCTGTATAGAGGTACGGAGTTAGGCATTTGATTAAGAGGCTAATAGATGTGCTATCAAATCATCGCAGAGATGTTGTGCCAAAGTTGCCTATTATACTGGGTAATAGGCAAGCTTAAAGGCTGTTATGTTGATTTCTTTCAAGCTTAAGGTGAATACCCTAAATTTTTTTTTAAAAATAATTAAAGAAATTAATTACAGGGCCGATAACTTATTCGAATTTAATTTATTTAAGTTTTTCCAGGCATCGTAAACAATTTCTCACCTGTTTCAGGTGATTTTAGAGGATAAGACCATGGCATTAACAGTCAATACCAATCTTGCGTCATTAAACGCACAACGTAGCTTAAATAGCACAACTAATAATCTTCAAACCTCGTTAGAAAGATTATCTTCAGGTTTAAGAATTAACTCAGCAAGGGATGATGCTGCTGGCTTGGCAATTGCCGACCGTATTAATTCTCAGATTCGTGGTCAAACCGTAGCCTCTAGAAACGCTAATGACGGTATTTCTGTTGCCCAAACTGCAGATGGTGCATTGTCGGCTATTACCGATACTTTGCAACGGCAACGGGATTTGGCGGTACAAGCAGCCAACGGCGGTGTTGTTACCTCAAGCGACCGTGAAAAGCTACAAACAGAATTTAAACAGTTAGGTCAGGAAATTAACCGTATTATTCAAAACACAACCTTTAACGGTAAACAAGTTTTGAACGGTTCATTGAATTCTGGTGCTGTCTTCCAAGTCGGTGCTAATACAACATCCGACAACCAGATTACTTTTTCAATTGCCTCACAAGCTGCAGTCAGTGGTTTGAGCTTAGTTTTGGGCGATCAATTATCAATTGGTTCTGCAGCAACTGTCAGTAACATTAGATCAGTTATTGATCAAATCGATGTGGCATTGAATAAAATTAATACTACCCGGGCAACTTTAGGTGCGGTACAAAACCGGTTTACTACCACTATTGGTAACTTACAGTCTTCTATTGAAAACCAAAGCGCATCCCGGTCACGTATTGTTGATGCTGACTTTGCTGCAGAAACTGCAAATTTAAGCCGTAACCAGATTTTACAACAGGCCGGTACTGCAATTTTGTCCCAGGCTAACCAGTCAAATCAAGGTGTTTTAAGTCTACTCAGATAAGTCAATGAGGCGGCAAGGTTAGGGAAAACTGTGGTATTAACGCTGCAGTTTTCCTGATCAAGGCATAATGAATATAGGTGCATGTCATGAGTGGTGAAATTTCAAATATATCTACGTCTGCTTCGGTAGCGGTGATAAAAAGTGACAAGCGGACGCAGGATGACAATGCCAGTTTAAATGCAAATACAGCTTTAGAAGGAAGTGCGGTAGCTAATACAGTGACTATAGGCAATGAGTCAAGTAGGAAACAAGCTGCCGGACAATCTTTAAAAGTTATTAAATCGGCTACCGATACGGGCAATTCCTATTTGCAAGCGGTCAACAGGAATCTTGAGTTTAAAGTGGATGATTCTACGCGCGAAGTAGTGGTTAAAGTTGTTGATAGCACAAGCGGAAAAGTGGTTAGGCAAATTCCTTCGGAAGAAATCTTGGCGTTTATTAAAAGGCTGAAAGATTTGGATGGCCAGAATGGGTCTATACTTCAAGATAGGGCATAGTTAAAACAGAGGTGTAGATCATGGCTGGCATAACAACGACTACAGGTTTAGGTAGCGGCATTGACATTAATAGCTTGGTGCAGCAATTAGTAACCAGTGAAGGGCAGCCTCAATTTAATGCCATTAACAGTCGGATATCCGCCGTACAGACAAAACTGAGTGGCTTAGGTAGTTTAAGCAGCGCGCTGTCTACGTTTCAAACAGCAGTCCAAAAACTTAAAAGCGGTGATATATTTCAGGCCAATACAGCCACTTCTTCCGATGAAACTATTGCTAAAGTTACTGCGGGTACCGGTTCGGTTTCCGGCGCACACACTTTGGAAGTCCAATCGCTTGCCAAAGTACAAAATTCAATTACAACAGCGGAATTTACAGACTTTAAAGAAGTAGTTGGCACTGGCACGCTGACATTTGCCGTCGGTAGTAAAACGCCTTTTTCCATCACTTTGGATTCAAGCAATAATACCTTGGAAAAAGTCAGGGATGCAATTAATAACGCATCCGATAACAATGGCGTTGTTGCTAGTTTGGTTAATGTTGATAATGCCACATCAACGGGTACGATTAGTAAATTGGTATTGACAGCTAAAGACCCTGGCACAGCCAATGCCTTTACTGTGACGGGTACGGATGGCGATGGGAACAATACCGATAATTCAGGGATTTCACGGTTATTTAGTAGCAATTTGTCGACTACAGCCGCGAGTAATGCTGTCGTCAAAATTGATGGACAAACGGCTACTCGAAGTACCAATAGTATTAATGATATTTTGCAAGGCATTACCTTTAATTTGCAGTCTGCTGCAGTGGGCAAGTCTATAAATATTAATGTTAATGTGGACACCAAGGGTGTAACTGATGCAATAAATGGTTTTATCAACGCATACAATTCGTTGCATTCGACTACCAATAATTTGGGGAAGTTTGGCGGTACGGGGGCAAGCGCAACAGGTAATGGGCCGTTGTTAGGCGATTCGACTTTGCGTCTGATTACTTCGCAGTTGCGGCAGGATGCTTCTAGCACGGTGAGTTCTGCACCCAGCAATTACAATAGCTTAGCCCAAGTGGGTATTAATATTGACAAAACCGGCGTAATTTCCTTAGATAGTTCTAAGTTAACTGCGGCATTGACTAACAACCCCAATGCGCTAGCTGATGTTTTCTCTTCGTCTAATGGTGTAGCTACGCGTTTAGATGCCCGTTTGCAAAATTATTTACAATCGGGTGGCACGATAAAGTCACAACAAACTTCACTGAATAGCAGTTTAAATAAATTAAATGACCGTACTGACGCGGTTCAGCGCCGATTAGATAGTTTACAAGTCAGTTTGCAAAAGCAGTTTATTGCACTGGATCAATCTGTTGCCCAATTTAAAGCAACAGGCACTTTTTTAACTAAAGAGTTTGGTTAAGATAAATTAACCGCTAAGAACACCAATTAGGGAGTTACAGATGTACGCTAATCTTCAAAGGCAACATGCCGCCAAACATTATGCTAATGTCCATACCGAAAGTCGGTTGGAAGATGCTACGCCGCATCGTTTAATCCAAATGTTGATGGAAGGGTTTTTAGCGCGGGTCAATTCGGCAAAAGGTGCAATCGACCATAATGATTTTGAAGCTAAAGCTATTTTTATTTCCAAAGCCATTGCCATAGTTGGTGGTTTGAATGAAGCCCTGGACTTGGAAAAAGGTGGTGAAATTGCAGTTAATTTAAATAATCTTTACGATTACATAAGTAATCGGTTATTACAGGCTAGTTCGGAGAATAATACCAACATTCTCGATGAAGTAACGGATCTTATGAAGCAAATAAAGGAAGCTTGGGATGCCATCAAAAATTAAAACGATGTTAATTTAAGGATAATCATGTTATTGAAAGTTCAAGCTGACAAGATTGTAGAGTTCGCAGATAGTATTCAACGCTGTATAGACGAAGAGGCATGGGAAAACTTGGCCATTATACTTGCAGCCAGGCAACAGTATTTGGAAATTATGTTTGCCAATCCCATGCAGGCTCAGCAACGTGAAGAGGCTTTAGTGTTAGCGGAGACTATTCTTCAACAAGATAAAAGCTTTGAAAGCGTAGTGGCTGCTCATCGGGATGATATTAGAAATCAGCAATTATTGCTCGTGCAAGGCAAAAAAGCCATGCATGCCTACCATACCGAAATGGGTAGTTAAGCCAGTTGCCGCTAAAGCGGCAAAAAATTACCTCCTATGTTGCCCATAAGCCTTCAATCGGCAAACTAGTTAATCCAGCGTAAAGCCCTAACCCAGTTTACCCCATCCCTAGTTTAACAAGCTCATAACCTAGGTAAGCAAACACTTACTGTTAGTGGTGGGCCTATCGATGCACTCATCCTAATTCCATTAACTCTCATGTTATCCCTATTTCTGTGGTGGAGGGTTGGGGTAGGTGGTGCTAATAGACGAGTCGTGCTTGGTGTTAATCAGCTTTTCTTTTTATTGCAGCCGTCAAAAAAATGTCAGATTCACTCGGATTAATATTTCGGGGTACGCCTAATTGAGATAAAAGCCAGAAGAAATGTTTGTCCAATAAAAAAATATTGGATAAACATCTGAAAATAGAATGGATTAAAAGTTTGGCATAAAAAATGTATGAATGGTTTTAACGGCAATTATGCTAGTTTTTTGACAACCATTCAGGGGAAAGAGTATGTCATTAGTTATTAATACCAATATATCATCCATTAGTGCGCAACGTAACTTAACGGCCACAACCAATAATTTACAAACATCATTGGAACGGTTGTCTTCTGGCCTCAGGATTAATTCAGCGAAAGATGATGCTGCTGGTCTGGCGATTGCTGATCGTATCAATTCACAAATTCGTGGTCAAACCGTTGCTGTAAGGAATGCCAATGATGGCATTTCAGTTGCGCAAACGGCAGATGGCGCGTTGTCATCCATTGTTGAAACCTTGCAGCGGCAACGGGATTTGGCGGTGCAATCGGCTAACAGCGGGGTTGTCACCTCTAGCGATAGGGAAAAGTTGCAAACTGAATTTAAACAATTAGGGCAGGAAGTACAGCGGATTATTCAAAACACGACGTTTAATGGCAAACAAATTTTAAATGGCTCCTTGGCCAGTGGCGCAGTCTTTCAGGTTGGTGCCAATACCACGTCGGATAACCAAATTACGTTTTCTTTGGCCAGCTTAGCGGGCTTCTCGGGTTTAAGTGCTGTTTTAGGTGACCAGCTGTCCATTGGGTCTACGGCTTCAGTAGGTGAAATTAGATCAGTTATTGATAAGATCGACCTTGCGCTTAATAAAATTGATACGACCCGGGCAACCTTGGGCGCGGTACAAAACCGATTTACCACCACCGTTGCAAATTTGCAGTCATCGATTGAAAACCAAAGTGCCTCCAGGTCACGTATTGTGGATGCAGACTTTGCTGCAGAAACGGCCAATTTAAGCCGTAACCAGATTCTACAACAAGCGGGCACGGCTATTTTGGCGCAGGCTAACCAGTCTGGTCAGGGTGTACTGAGTTTATTAAGATAGTTCCAACACAGTAGTTGGTTTTTTGGGCGATGGTGTATATCCATGGAAAATAACAGTCTTCTTGTCACCAGTGTTGGCCCCTTGAAGGGGAATTTATTTGGCGAAACGTTTTTTTATAACCTTAACCGTAATAATTTTGACAAGATTAGCGCCGCAGCCTTATTTGAATCGAAATTTGGCAGCCGTCTGTTTAAGCCAAATTCATTGTATGTCATAGTCGGTACTGATTCCGGCTTGTTGCCTAAGTTTGTGCAGCAAAAAGGCTTGGCAAAAGGTAGCCGGTATATTTTTATTGAGCCGGCTTCGGTGTTATCCCAATTACAGGGTTTCGGCTTATTGGCAGGCCTAGATGCGGCTATTGCCTGTATCAGCTCAGATGATTGGGTAGAACAAAGCCGAGCTTTTAAAAGTCCTGATTATTTTTATATTAACGCCGTACAGTCATTTAACGCGATTTGTGCTGAGAATGACTTTATCCATGAATATGCCGAACTAAGTTGGTATGTGGCCGAAAATTTGTCACGGGAAAATTGGAATAATAATTTGTCTTTGGGTAATGAGACCTTTATTGCCAACCAAATTGCCAATTTAGCGGATAACAAGTTACCGGCAAAATTACTTAAAAGTGCTTTTGTCGGCAAGACCGTGGTTTTATTGGCGGGTGGGCCTTCATTGGATGAAGTGTTCCCTTGGCTAAAATTACATCGCCATCAAGTTGTTGTGTTTGCAGTGTCGAGAATCTGTAGGCAATTAGTTCAGCAAGGCATTGAACCTGATTTTATTTTTTCAGTTGATCCCTCTGAGTTGAGCTTTGATGTCAGCAAGGAGTTGCTCTGTTTTAGCCATAAGCCGTTTTTCATTTATTCTTATCATACCGTGCCATTATTGGTACACCAATGGCATGGCTTAAGCTTTTATCTTGGCCATCGCCTGCCTTGGAAATCCGAACTTAATGTTGCAAACTTAAATAGCACAGGCCCTACTGTTACTAATACAGCCTTAAGTGTGGCACGTGAATTTGGTTTTAAACGCATCATACTTGCAGGCGTGGATTTATGTTTTACGCGTGATGGTTTTACCCATGCTAAAGGCAGTAATGAACATTTGGCAGGCCCACGATTTAATCTCACCTCCTTGCAAGTAGAGACTAATAGCGGGGATATGGCACCTACCAGTTGTGATTTTGCTACGGCTATTGATGTTTTAAGGCTGCAGGCAAAATATATTACTGACAATGGTAGCCAAATTATTAACCCGTCTGGGCACTCGGCTAAAATTAGCGGTATAGACTATATTCCCCTGTCAGACATAGTGTTAGATGAGGCAGCTGTCGATGTTTGTGCGTTAGTTAACGATAAAATGGTGAATATAGAAGCAGGCAATGATGTCAAGGCGGTGTTGGCAGAACTGCATCGTGTCCGCTTTAAAATTGCAAAAGTTCATGATTTTTCGCAAACCGCGTTAACTGTCAATGCCAATATGTATAGTGCTGAAGGGGTGATTGCCAATTATAAAGATAAAAAAAAGTTGGATAAGATAGAAAAAACACTAAAGCGTGATTATCGGCATTTTAGCCGCTTAGTTAAAAAATTTGGTATCCGCAGTTTTATTAAAGTGGCAAAACCCTTTGATGACGGCGATTGGACAGCAGAAGAGGCGAAACAACTCGGACATATTTATTATGAGGCTTATCGTGATGGTGCCAACAAATTATTGGCCTTGCTCGATAATGCCATTGCCCGTACTAACGCGCGGCAGGCAGAGTTAACGTCGGCGCCTAATTTTGATGATTTATTTACGCAATGGCGTAAAGACCGAAGTTTTACCCGGGCTAAAATATGGCGGCAGAAGTTTCCAGCAATAGGGCTTTCTGAATCGAGGCAGGCTGAATTTGAACAATTCGAAAACCTTTCAATTAATGTTTTAGAAAACGCAGCAACCCGCCATTTTGCTAAAGTTAAATGCCACACCAATTTGGCGTTGATAAAACAACAAGCGGCCGTGCTTTTTAAGCATCATAAAGTAGAGAGCCTAAAAAATTTATTGTTAGGTTTGGATCAATACCGCCAGCAAGAAGAGACCATAGGCTACCGTAGTTTGATAAATGGTTATTTAGCGGAATTAGACCACGATGATACGGCTGCGATTGCCGCCTATTCGCAACTGTTTGAAGGGCCATCAACATTGCTGGAAGATGCTTTGCTGCGTATCGCAAACATTAGTATAGAGCACAACAATATTGATAATTCTTGTATGTCTTTACAGTGTTTATCGCAAATAAACCCGGCGTATCTGCCATTTTATGCGGAAGTGCAGCGGCTTTCAGGTGAGTTGTTGCCGGCTATCGATAGTTATAACGCCTATATTGCCCAATTTCCTGAAGATTTGTTAGTGCAGATCAAGTTGGCGACCTTGTTTTTGGATAATGGCATTTATGATGCGGCCAGTATGATGTTGGATTATACCTTGTCCAAGCAGCCAGCATTGGAGGCGGCAATCGCCTTAAAAAATCGCTTGCCCAAGGTAACGTCAGCAAAATTTGCTTAAGCCATTGCTTGCTTAAACGCGGTTTAGGATAATTTCTAACACCAGTTTGCTGCCAAAGTAAGCCAGCAATAGCAGCACAAAACCAACTAAAGTCCATTGGATGGCAATTTTCCCTCGCCAACCGTAACGGTACCTGCCAACCAATAAGCTGGTAAATATGATCCAGGCTAAGATCGATAGCACCGTTTTATGCACTAAATGTTGCGCAAATAAGTCTTTGATGAAAATAAAGCCACTGGCCAGGGACACGGTTAAAAAAAACAAGCCTACCGACAGCATTTGGAACAGTAAAATTTCCATGGTCTGTAAGGGCGGCAAGGATTGGATAAAGCGTTTAGGGGGGTGGCTTTTTAACTGTTGGTTTTGTATGGCTAACATAATAGCTTGCAAGGCCGCGATATTAATCAAGCTAAAGGCAATAATCGATGACAGGACGTGGGCGGTGATTTCCCAATCATTGCTGTGCAAGGAACGGCTTTTTTCAGGGAGGCACAGTTCCAGTGCTAACATGGCCGCTGCCACAGGAAATACAATTACACCTAGCTTTTCCACCGGTTTGTTCAGTGTCGCAAGCATTAAAAGCAAGCCTACTATCATGGAAATCAAACAAGCCGTACTGATCAAGCTAAAATTAAAGCCATCATGCAAATGCAGGCTATAACCGATATAAGTGGCGTGCGTAGTGATAGCTAGCCATGCTAGTAAAAGTGGCGCGCGCTTGTAGGTGTTTTGGTAAAAATTACGTACGATCAGCATGGCACTGGAAACATAAGCCAGTACAGAAACTAGGGCGAGTAGGTGGCTATACATCACAGGCTTAGACAAGTTGCAATTGGTTTGATGCTCATGGTGAATTTAGTCTAACGTTTTACAATGCCACTTTAAGGCAAACTTTATGGTCATATGATCTCAGCAGATGCAAAGGCTCAATCTGCTATGTTAATATAATCAACAAAATAGTCCTAGTGCATTTGGCGTAGGGCTTCTTAAATAGACCAAAGTGTAGATATCGATATGTTTGATAATTTAACCGATAGATTAAATAGCACCTTTAAAAAAATTAAGGGACAGGGTCGTTTGACCGAAAGCAACATTAAGGAAACCTTACGCGAAGTGCGTATGGCGTTGCTAGAGGCTGATGTTGCCTTGCCGGTGGTGACCGAATTTTTAGAGCGTGTTAAGCAGGGCGCATTAGGCCAAGAAGTGCAAACTAGCTTGTCGCCTGGGCAAGCCATGGTCAAGCTGGTGCAAGCCGAACTGGTTAAAGTCATGGGCGAGGCCAATGAGGAACTTAACCTTAAGGCTGTACCGCCAGCCGTCATTTTAATGGCTGGCTTACAAGGTGCGGGTAAAACCACTACTGTGGCCAAGTTAGGCCGTTGGTTAAAGGAAAATCAAAAGAAAAAAGTTGGTGTGGTCAGTGCTGACGTTTACCGTCCTGCGGCTATTAAACAATTGCAAACCTTAGCTAACGATCTGGAGCTGGATTTTTTTGAAAGTGATAGTGGCCAGCTACCCGTTGACATCGTCAATGCAGCGTTGGACGCTGCTAAACGAAAATTTCTTGATGTCCTTATTATAGATACCGCAGGCCGTTTGCATATTGATGACGGCATGATGGTTGAAATTAAAGCCCTGCATGCGGCGGCCAATCCCATCGAGACCTTGTTTGTTGTCGATAGCATGACTGGTCAGGATGCAGCTAATACCGCGAAAGCTTTTAATGATGCTTTGCCTTTGACGGGTGTGATTTTAACCAAAGCCGATGGTGATGCCCGCGGTGGTGCGGCGTTGTCTATCAGGCATATTACGGGTAAGCCTATCAAGTTTATAGGGGTTGGTGAAAAAACCTCGGCTTTAGAACCGTTTTATCCGGATCGTTTAGCCTCCCGTATACTGGGGATGGGTGATGTATTAGGTTTAATTGAAGAGCTAGAGCAAAAAGTTGATAAGGAAAAGGCTGAAAAACTAGCTAAAAAATTACAAAAAGGTAAAAGCTTTGACCTTGAAGATTTTCGTGAGCAGTTACAACAAATGCAAAGCATGGGTGGTATTGGCACTATGCTGGATAAATTGCCAGGCATGAGCAGTATCCCCCAAGAAGTAAAAAATAAAGTAAATGACAAAGAATTGGCGCGGCAAATTGGCGTCATTAATTCCATGACGATGCAAGAGCGTCGTTATCCGGATTTAATTAAAGGCGGCAGAAAAAAACGTATAGCTGATGGCAGCGGTCAAGAATTACAAGATGTAAACCGCATTTTAAAGCAATTTAAAATGATGGAAAAAATGATGAAACGTTTCAAAAAAGGCAATATGGCCAATATGATGCGTGGTATGCAGGGAAATATGAAGGGTATGAGGATGTAAAGCAGTTATTTCTCAGCGCGGATAAAAAAATATTATTTTCCTTTTCACTTAATTAATAAATTCGCGTAGAATAGGTAGATTAAGTTTTGGCCTAATTAATTGAGGAATTTTGATGGTAACTATTCGTTTAGCTAGGGGCGGTGCGAAAAACCGTCCTTTCTATCATGTCGTTGTCACTGATAGTAGAAACAGCCGTGATGGCCGATATATAGAGCGCTTAGGTTTTTTTAACCCACTGGCGCGTGGCAATGAAGAAAAATTACGGCTCGATAGTGGCCGCGTAGATTACTGGACATCGCAAGGTGCGCAGCCGTCTGATCGCGTTGCTAAATTAATTAAAGATGCACTTAAAGCGGTTGCTGCTTAAGCGGACTTGTCTACACAACGCTACATAAACGTTGGGAAAGTTTCAGGCGCTTTTGGTATCAAAGGTTGGGTGAAAGTTTTTTCTTTTACCGATCCACTAGACAATATCTTAAGTTATTCGCCTTGGCTGCTAAAAAAAAATGACCAAACCATCGCCGTCGAGTTAATCGACGGTGGTTTTCAAGGCAAGGCCATTATTGCTTCGCTGAAAGGCATAGACAATCGTGATCTAGCGGAAGCCTTGTTGGGTTACGAGATTATGATTAGACCAGAGCAATTGCCTAAAACAGAAGAAGGCGAATATTACTGGTCAGACTTAATCGGGCTGCATGTTGAGACAACACTAGGTGTTGATTTGGGTGTGGTTGACAGTCTTTTGGCAACTGGCGCCAATGATGTTTTGATTGTGCAGGGTGACAAGGAGCGTGCCGTGCCTTTTTTACAAGGGCAAACTGTGCTGCAAGTTGATTTGGTAATGGGCAAAATTATTGTTGATTGGGATCCCGAGTTTTAGGCGATGCTCATGCGGTTTGACGTGGTTAGCCTATTTCCAGAGATGGTTATATCGGCAGCGGCACACGGTGTCACTGGCCGCGCAATTGAAAACGGCACCGTTGCCTTATCAGTATGGAACCCACGGGATTACAGTTTAGATAAACATAAAACTGTCGATGACAGGCCATATGGTGGTGGTCCGGGCATGTTGATGAAGTACCAGCCTTTGCATGATGCGGTTACAGCGGCAAAAAATGCAGGCCATGGACGTGCCAAAGTGGTTTATTTAAGTCCGCAAGGATTACCCCTGACACAGGCCTTGCTTGCTGAAGCGTGCCATGAAGAACAGCTGGTTTTGGTGGCGGGGCGTTATGAAGGTGTGGATGAGCGTTTTATTGATTTAATGTGTGATGCCGAATGGTCGATAGGGGATTATGTCATCAGCGGTGGTGAGCTGGCGGCATTGGTGGTGGTTGATGCCGTCACGCGCTTATTGCCTGGGGTTTTGGGTGATAAAGAATCTGCCCAGCAAGATTCCTACTCTGACGGTTTATTAGATTGCCCGCATTTTACCCGTCCAGAACAGCTTGAAGCTGGTTTTAGGGTGCCGCAAGTTTTATTAGGTGGCAATCATGCAGAAATATCACGCTGGCGCATGAAACAAGCACTGGGTCGAACTTGGCTAAGGCGGCCAGATTTATTAGCCGGAAAAAATCTTAGTACCGAGCAGCGTAAGCTACTCGAAGAATTTAAAACTGAATTTGATGTTAAAGGGTGTGGTTATGAGTAATATTATTGATGAATTAGAAGCGATGCAGCTAAAGCAGATACCTGATTTTGGCCCAGGCGACACTGTGGTTGTCCAAGTAAAAGTAAAAGAAGGCGAGCGTGAACGTATTCAGGCGTTTGAAGGCATAGTTATCGCTAAACGTAACCGCGGTGTAAACTCAGCTTTTACGGTCAGAAAAATTTCTCACGGTACTGGCGTAGAAAGGGTTTTCCAAACCCATAGCCCGATGATTAGCGAAATCAGCGTTAAGCGCCGTGGCGATGTTAGACGCGCTAAGCTGTACTATTTACGTGATTTAACGGGTAAGGCAGCCCGTATTAAAGAAAAATTATAAGCTCAACCAGCTTATCCATAAAAAAGGCAGCTACAAGCTGCCTTTTTTATGCCTTGGGTATTTAAGTTTTAATAATCTCTTGTAAGCTTGCCATGGCTTTTGTTATACGCTGGGTCGATGATTTTTGTGGGTTTCAACAAATACTTAAAATTGACTTGCCGATAGGAAACCTAATCGTCAATCTCTACGGTGATGTTATTGCCAGTGCTGATTGGGAGGCTGACTTTTTGCTTGAAAACAGTACGCCGTTTATTCAACAACACGTATTACATAAGCTAGTTAAAAACTATTGGCAGAAGCCCCAGCATGACATTGAAATTAATTTATTAAGCCAGGGCAGCGTATTTAAAAATAAAGTTTGGCACCAATTAATGGCCATACCCTATGGTCAAACACAAACCTATTCAAGTATTGCCAAATTAATAGGTTCTGGGGGCTAGGGCAGTGGGCAATGCTTGCCGAAGCAATCCATACCCATTTTTTATTCCTTGTCACCGCGTGGTGGCAGTATCGGGCCTAGGTGGATATTCAGGCCAAACCAAAGGCGGGATGATGGCGATTAAAACTCAATTATTAGCCCACGAAGCCAAGCAAAGCTTATGAATGCCTTGGCTTTGATAGACCAGTTTTTAGATGCCGTTTGGCTAGAGCAGGGTTTAAGTCAAAATACCTTAGCTGCGTATGCCAGTGACTTAAAGATTTTTATGCATTGGTTAAAGGAAAAGCCACTACTGGAAGTCGAGCATGCTGATGTCTCAGGCTTTATGGCAGAGCGCTATAAAAACGGTATTAGCCACCGTTCATCAGCGCGTATTTTGTCCAGTTTACGGCGTTTTTATGGCTATTATGCGCGAGAAAACCAAATTGAAAACGACCCGTTAGCCTTAATAGAATCCCCGCGTATAGGTAGGCCGTTACCCAGCTCATTGTCAGAACACGATGTTGAATTGTTATTGGCAGCACCGGAAACGGGTAACGCCATGGGGTTTCGTGATAAAGCTATGTTAGAAATGCTCTATGCGACAGGGTTACGGGTCTCAGAATTGGTAGGCTTAAAATTTGACCAAGTCAGTTTTAGGCAAGGTTTAGTTAAAGTTACGGGTAAAGGTAATAAAGAACGTTTGGTACCTGTTGGTGAAATTGCCATGGCTTGGCTGGAAGGTTATAAAGAAGGTTATAGAAAATTAACCTTGGGCCAGCGGCATAGTGATTTTTTATTTGTGACCAATCGGGCAGAAGGCATGACCCGTCAAGCTTTCTGGCATATTATCAAACGCTATGCTAAAAAAGCAGGCATCCTAAAACCCTTATCCCCACATACCTTAAGGCATGCTTTTGCCACCCACTTGCTTAATCATGGCGCGGATTTACGTGTAGTACAATTGTTGCTAGGCCATTCAGACTTGTCGACTACGCAAATTTATACTCATATAGCGCGTGAAAGGCTTAAAGATTTACATTCAAAATATCATCCAAGAGGATAGTGCATGACACAAAACATTCATCCCACCGCTAGTATCGCCGTTGATGCAATACTTGGCGATAATATTCAGGTAGGGCCATTTGCAGTCATAGAGGCCGGTGCTGAAATTGGCGCAGATTGTACAATTGGCGCACATGCGATAGTGCATCAATATGTAAAAATGGGGGCAAATAATATTGTGCACCCCCATGCGGTATTGGGTGGATTACCACAAGATACAGGATTTAACCAAGCCACAGTGTCATGGTTGGTTTGTGGAGACAATAATAACTTTAGGGAAGGCTTTACTGCCCACCGTGCCACTAAGGAAAACGGTGAAACCCGTATAGGGTCAAATTGTTATTTTATGAATAACAGCCATGTGGCGCATGATTGTAGCGTAGGCAATAGCACTATTTTTGCCAATAATGTTGCCATCGGTGGGCATGTGGAAGTGGGTGATAAAGTTTTTATCGGCGGTGCAGCGGTGGTGCATCAGTTTTGTCGGATAGGCTCTTTTGCTATTATTCAGGGCACATCCGGGGTAAATAAAGATGTTATTCCCTATACTTTGGTCGGGGGCAAACCACCAAAACACTATAGATTGAATTCAATTGGCCTTAAGCGTGCGGGGATTACAGGGGAGCGTTACGAGGCTTTGTCTATTGCTTTTCGTTTGCTAAGAAAAAGAATGCCAATAGAAAATATTGAAGAAACAGAAGAAATCAACGCGTTAAAACTTTGGCTGGCCATTAAATCTAAACGCGGACTGTTAGGTTTTATGACCATAAAGGAAGATTGAAACCATACGGCTGTCTTTTTCTGAGCCAGATTCTTAGTGAATTTCATAATCTAGTCTAATAAAGCGACATTTATTTTCAGGTAAATTGGTTAATTTGCGGTTTACGCACTATTTTCCCCTTATAGACTATACTAAATTTATTGAAGATTTGCCGTCAAATTAAGCAGGCATAAAACTGTAGAGAGTATGACTTTAGGCGTTAATTCTCACAGCACATGAATGGTTCCGATGGCGGCCAATCTAGGTAATGGACGTCGCTTACAAACCCCATGGGCACGGCTTTTGGCCTTGCTAGTACTAAGGTCGAAGCCAGCAATGGCTAGCATCTTGGCTCCCCAATCGGCTCCTATAGGGAGCGGATGTACAGTGCTTGATGAGATGATTCACAACAAAACTGGTGCGAAATCCCGGCTGTCTTGCAACGAGGTTTCCTGAAAATGATTGGATAAACTGTTCAATAACATTGGTCTTGCAAGGTTGGTTTTTCATATTTTTTTTTCATGAGAGGGCGGGGTATCATGGCAGCATTGAACGCGTTTCATCAGTTTAGTTCTGGAAAATATTTCAAGAAATTTCTACTTTGTACTACGGGGGTTGGCATCTGCCTTGGTACCACGCCTGCGATGGCCTTTGATGTGGCTAACCAAAGCCAATGGGATACGGCGGTTGGCCTAGTCGCTGCGGCAAACAATGGTGATACCGTTAGCATTAATATTACTAGCGGTTTTACCTTGACCAGTTCGTTGTCTGCCTTGTCTGCGGCCAACGCTAACGTTACCGTCAATATTACCGGTAACAATACGACAGTAGATGGCAATTTGTCTTTCCAAGGCATTACAGTGCTTGGAAGCAACGGGCCTACGGTTACTATTTCCAATCTCACTCTTACTAACACTCTAGCGAAGGGTGGTAATGGTGGCGGTGGCGGTGATGGCGGCGGAGGCGGTGGTCTTGGTGCGGGTGGTGGCTTGTTTGTGACCAGCGGCGCTAACGTTACCTTACAGGATGTGGCCTTTACCAACAACAAAGCGCAAGGCGGAAATGGCAATACCTCTGGCTCTAATTCCGGCGGTGGCGGTGGCGGTGGTTTGAACGGCGGTGTCGGTGGCAACCCACTATCTGGTTCAGGCACCGGTGGTGCTGGCGGCGCTGGCGGCGCTGGGACTGACTTTTCCGGCAGCGGAGGTGCTGCCGGTACGGGAGGGGGTACCGGTGGTGGTGCGACGAATGGTGGTGATGGCGGTGCCGGCGGCACGGGCGGCGGCGGCGGCGCTGGTGGTGCTGCGACAGGTGCATTTAGCGGCGGCGCTGGCGGTGCTGGCGGTTTTGGTGGTGGCGGCGGCGGCGGTGGCTTTGGATCATCCTTTGGTGCTGCAGGCGCAGCGGGATTTGGCGGCGGCGCGGGCGGCAATGGCTCGAATGGGGCAGGTACGGGTGGTACCGGTTATGGCGGCGCTGTCTTTGTTATGGAGGGTGCCACGCTTACGATTAAGTCCTCAACCGACCTTACCTACAGCGGCAACACCACAGCCAAAGGCACAGGCGGTAGCCCCAGCGCAAACCAGGGCCAGGATATCTACATAAACGGCGCCACACAAGTGGCCACGTTCCAGGTTGACTCAGGCTCCGCAGCCTTTGGTGGTAGCTCTCAAACTACGCAAGGCAACATCGCAGGTGATGGTGGAGTAACTAAAACTGGAGCAGGCACTTTAGCCTTATCCGGAACCAATACTTATACCGGTGACACCACTGTTACCGGCGGTATCTTAGCGCTGAATGGTTCGATTAGCAGTGATGTTACTGTGCAGACCGGTGCCACGCTGGGTGGGACGGGGTCGATTCTGGGCAGTAAGAACTTAGCGGTTAATTCTGGGGGTACGGTCGCACCAGGCAACTCAATCGGTACACTGTCGGTCAGTGGAAATTATACACCGGCAGCGGGCTCGACATACCTTGTGGAGATCGATCCAAGCCAGAGCGATAAGCTATCCGTAACGGGCACTGCCGCGCTGAACGGCAACGGCACAGTCAATGTCCAACCGCTAGCTGGCACCTTCACCAACAATACGGCCTATACTATTTTGACTGCGGGCACCATAACCGGACAGTTCGCGGGCGTGGCTTCACTCAGTGCCGGTTTCACATTTTCGCTGAGTTATGTTGGTAATGACGTAATTTTGACCTTGCTGTCTAATGGTTCCAGTGGTGTCGTCGATACCTCGCAATCTTTTTTTACGTTGGCCGATGCACAAGCGTCTGGCTCGACTATCACTTTTGCGGGTGGCACACTTAAATTAACAGGTACGACCTCTACGGGACAGACAATTACGATACAGGCTACTGGTGGCACCATAGATGCCAACGGCAATATCACCAAACTAACGGGAACCGTAACCAATGCTGGTAATCTTACCATCACTAACACTGGTGGCAGCGACGGTACAGTGGCAATCAACGGTACAACCACGGGTGGGACGATCACAGTTGACTCAAGCGGTGTTCTGCGGGGTACTGGTACCATCGATAGCACGACCACAGTTTCCGGTACGTTGCGGCCCGGCAATTCGCCCGGCACCTTAACTTTTAACGCACCGGTAACCCAGGCTACAGGCAGTACACTAGCGCTCGACGTCGACGGCACCGGCACTGGCAGCGGTGCAGGAAACTATTCGCGGGTGATTGTGGCCGGGGCTGGCAATAGCTACACGATCAATTCCGGCGTCACTATCGCCCCAATATTACGCAACCTGACTGGGTCAGCCAGCAACACCTATAGTCCGGTCATCGGCACCCCGTTTGCTGGCGTGGTTCAAGCCGCAGGTGGCATCAGCGGATCGTTTGCTAGCCTCACCCAGCCAGCTGACGGCTTAGCGCCGGGCACTCGGTTTGACATCGTCTATCAACCAACCGAGATTGACCTTTACGCGACACCGGCGGCCTACGCCAATTTAGCGGCGGCCGGGCTTAGCGAGACCCAGAACCAAATTGCTGTTGGTGGCGCGCTTGATGCCCTACGACCAGCGGCTGGCACGTTGCCGGCCAGCGGCACAAAACCGCTGTTTGATGCCCTTTATCCACTGAACGGAACTAGGGTTAAAAGTGCTCTGGATCAGATTTCTGGCGTGCTTCATGCTGACACTCTTCAATCTAGCTTAATTTCCAGACGTTTATTTGGGGCGGCGGTTGCGGCACGTCAGGCAACAGCGCGTGATGGTAATACGGGTACTGTGGCCTTGGCGCAGAATGCGCTCGTAGGTTTTGGATCTTCGGCAAGCAGCAGAGTGGCTGGCGGTGACGGCGGCGGCCAGGGCGTTGGGACATTGTGGACACGCGCTTTCGGCGCTTTCGGTGATAACCACGGCGATGGCAATGCCGCAGGCTTCGAAAGTTCTACGGGTGGTGGTATTGCCGGATGGGATCTGCCTGTCGGCGAAAAGTTATTGGCTGGCGCAAGCTTTGGTTATGCGCGCACTAAGATTGACGCCCGAGATGGTGGCGGGCGTGCTAACCTCGATGCCTATCAATTGCTGTTTTACGGTAGTTGGGCTGATGGCCCAGCATTTGCCGATGCTAGCTTGGGTTATGGTTTTGACCACTACGATAATAATCGTGGGATTGCAATTGGCAGTCTTAACCGGACCTCTGGGTCGAAAGCTGATGGTCATGATTTCTCGGCCGAATTGTCAGGCGGCTGGCGGTTAACGGTTACTGACTATATTTTGGAGCCCGTGGTTGGGCTGCGTTACGATCGGATTAGCCGTAACGCCTTTGTAGAAAACGGGGCTGGGGTGCTCGACATCGCTGTTGGCGATAGCACCTTGGATGCTTTACGCAGCTCGGTTGGAGCCAAGGTACATCGGCGGGTGTTGCTCAGTGGGCTAGCCATCGAGCCAGAGCTGCGTGTGGCCTGGCAGCACGAGGCGCTGGACCAGAATGCGGTAATCAACGCTGGCCTCAATGGCACTGGCTACTCGGTCGCGGGTGCCCGCCCCGGTCGCGATGCTGCTGCGGTAGGTGCTGGGGTTAGCGCCGTGCTTGACAACAATCTCAAGTTTTACGCCAATTATGACGGCACGGTCAGCGAGAACCAAACCATTCATGCTGTAACAGCTGGCCTGAAGCTAGCTTGGTAACAGACTACTTGCTCTTGATGAATCTTGCCTAGCCCTCTGACCCTAGCGGTTGGAGGCTTAGGCTTAGGACAGATGCTAGCCATGAGTCCAGCTCCAGTAGGTTTTTTTAGTAGCTTTTTAAAATTTGTACTAAAGCTTGGTTCAGCTTAGTTTTTTGCTCTGCAAGCTCGGCATTGATAACCGCCGCTTTAAAACACAAGGATTGAATTTGCTCTGAATAATGGTCTTTAAAAAAACTAAAATGTAGCATATCGTGCTCAATTCTTTTGATTTCTGCTATTTTCTTTTCGCATGCTGCAAGATTACTTTTTATAAGTTTACCAATTGCAAGTTTTTGTTCCGCACTAAGCTCGGCATCCTCCGATATGACGGGGGATGCCGAGATTTGATTATTTTGTTTATTAACAATTATCGATTGCCCGTAGCAGGCGGCATTGTCCAACTCAGGATAAGCTGGCCAGGCTAAAACGGGTAATAAACTCAATATTAACAGTAATTTTTGCATAAAAAATCTCGAAAATAATTATTTACGGGCAAAACTGAAATATCAAAAACAATTCAACACAACTCTTACTACAGCCATGAAATTTATGGCCTAGCCGAGTTTTTCCTGGTTCAGTATCGCTGCAAACTGTGTTAAGTAGAGTTAGCAAAATGTAAATTTAGGTAAAGGTTACTGTGGCTTTCTAGCGCTAAATAGTAAGTGGGCTTATGATGGTTTACATGGACTATTACGGTAGGGGCATGATCAAAGTATTAATCGTTGATGACGATATTGAACTCAGTAAAATGTTCAAAGATTATTTGACACAGGATGGTTTCTCGGTTGATTTGACAGGGCGCGGGGAAGAGGGCCTTAAGTTAGCATTATCAAGTGATTATCAATTAATTATATTGGATATTATGTTGCCTGATATTAAAGGTACTGAAATTCTCATACGCATCCGTAGGCAAAGCCAAATTCCTATCTTAATGTTTACAGCTAAGGGCGATGATGTCGACCGTATTATAGGCTTGGAATCCGGTGCCGACGATTATGTCCCGAAGCCTTGCTCGCCTAGGGAATTAGCCGCGCGTATCCGGTCAATCCTAAGGCGTGTGCAACATATCGACAGTGATAATAATAACGCGCCAATTTGTGCAGGGCCATTAACATTATGGCGGGAAAGGCGCAAAGCAACGTGGTTTGAAAGAAATTTAGAGTTGACCAGTACTGAATTTAATTTATTGGCTACTTTAGCCCTCAACTATGGCAATTTAGTCAGCAAAAATGAATTGTCAGAAAGGAACCTAGGGCGTCCTTTAGCCCGTTTTGATCGCAGTATTGATGTGCATATGAGCAGTATCCGCCAAAAACTGGGTAACCAGTCGGATGGCCGTTCCTATATTCAAACAGTACGTGGTTTAGGCTACCAATTGGTCAAAGAATAATTCGGTGGGGCGTTTATTTTGGAAGTTTTTTTTAACCTTTTGGTTAACCTTACTGGTTGCCGGTTTTGGCGTAGGTACGGCCGTTTTTTTACGGCATCGAGCTGAGTTAGAAAACCATATAACGGCCCATATACCCGTTATTGATGCAGAAAATGCCGCGGCGCTAGTGGAAACAGCAGAAAGCTTACTCAATTATGGTGGTAGAGCGGAGTTAAGTAATTTTTTGGAGAAATTGCGGTCTGTCCATATTCCCCAAGTTTTTGCGGTAGATGAGGAGGGTAACGAGCTACTAAAGCGTAAAGTAGCACCCGAAGTATTAAGCAAAATTAGAAATTTACAACCACAGCCCAGTTATCAGCATTCGATACGCCTAGTTAAACTGGCAGATGGGCATAGCTATTTATTATTTATTCCATACCCTGAACATGACTTTCCTTGGCACGCTACAAGGCCTTCGCTTGACGATGTGGGGAAAGTATGGCTAGACCGTCAACCACCCCCGCCCGGACAAGATAATAACGTATTTCATCACCATGGACCACCACCAGTAGACCATCCACGACCTTCGCCTGTTATCCCAATTTTGGCAGGTATATTTGCGAGTGTGCTATTTAGTGCAGGTTTAGCATGGTATTTTGCCCAGCCGATACGAGGTTTACGTAGGGCTTTTAGAGCACTCGCACAAGGTAATTTAAATACCCGTGCTACGCATTTGATGGGCCAGCGACGCGATGAGCTATCAGATTTAGGGCGGGATTTTGACCATATGGCCGAACACTTACAAGCCTTAATGGATGCTCAGCAGCGTTTGTTACATGATGTCTCCCATGAGTTACGCTCACCTCTGGCTCGTATCCAGGCTGCTGTTGGGCTGGCTTTGCAGCAGCCGGAAAAAATTATCGCCATGTTGGAGCGTATTGAGCGGGAATCACAACGGATGAGTGATTTAATTGGTGAGATATTAGTTTTGTCCCGTATAGAAAGTGGCGCTTTAAATGGCAATATCCATGAATTTGATATCGCCAGTATGTTAGATGAGATTATCGATAATGCCCGTTTTGAGGCCAACCAAAAAGCTATTTCCATCCAATATCAAAGTATCCCTGAACGCCTAGTCAAAGGCAGTGAAGAGCTTATTTACCGGGCAATAGAAAATGTGGTGCGCAATGCTGTGCAACATTGTGAAAGCGCAGGCATAGTAAAAGTGCAGGCTGATTTTGTTAAAAGTACTGCGAGCCTACACATATTAGTCGACGACCAAGGGCCAGGCGTGGCAGCGGGTGATTTGAAAGCAATATTTGAACCTTTTTTCCGCAGTGAAAAAGGGTTTAAACCTGACAGCATAGGCTTAGGTCTATCGATTGCTTACCGCTCAATTGTCGCGCATGGCGGTCGCATCAGTGCCAGCAATTTATTAGCCGGTGGCTTTCGTATGGCTATAGTCATCCCATTTACTGATTAGGCTATTAGATTATAAGCAACTAGTGGCCAAAATAAGCAAAAAAAATCCGTATAGCAAGGCTATACGGATTTAATCATGAATTCTTAGTTAAACTGGCAGTATTTGCCATCAACTGCCAGTTGGGCTAAGTAATGGTTAAATATCAGTGTCCGTATTAATTAAATTATCAGGGCTATTTGGGTTTAATGGTGCTAAAGCGTGGCCAAAAATGTAGTTGGCAACGTTATTACCTTGTGTAATGCCACTGGTTTTATCAAACACCCAGTGTATACCTAAGTAAATCCGGCTTTGACCATTTTCTTCTTCAGCCTGTGACAGATTATCAAAGCTACGGGGCTTAAGAGGCCGTACATTGCCTTGGCTGTCTTTATTTACACCATTGAACTCATCGGATACAAAAGTAAACGGAATTTTGTCGGTGCCATAAAAATTGCGCAAAGATTGGAACAGCGCGCCGCCAAAAGTTGCATGGCCTGAAGGGTAAGATGGGAAAGGCGGGGTAAAATTAGGCCCGGTTAAGTTAGTTGCTTGGCCGCCCAGTGGTGTGAATGTGACATCAGGTGCGGTTTGGTTGTTGCCATCAGTATCACCCTCGCGGATACCGCCAATAGGTCGCCAGTATTCGTAAAAGTATTTAGAATCCCAGCTAGAAATGCCAGCATCAGCTAAAGAGACGTTAACCAGGGTTAGTAAACGGGCCAAGTTTAAAGCATTGTTAGTTTTCTTTTGGGTAGAAATTTTAATGGCTAGCTGATTATACAAGCGGGGTGGTGCGCATAAGCTAGGTGTGCCGTCATAAGCCCAAAAAATACCGGCTTCAGTTTGGTCTTGGGTACGGGTTGTTGGGGTTGTAATACCATCACCACCGATAGCTTTTACGTCATTATAAGCCGCTGTGTATTCAGCGCTATTTAGTGCGGGTGGTGGGGGTAGTCGGAATTGGCTAGCCGATGTCATCACAAATGGCCTAACTTCCGACCAATGCGCGCCTAAGGCGATAGGCACTAAACTGATAGGGTCTTGACGCCAGAAACCTGGATCTATTTTAGTGATATAGTCAACACCTAAGACCGGTTCAGCAATAGCTGATTGGTCGTTAGAACGCAAAAATAAAATAGCGCTGGCTGACTTTTTACCTAAGTCAGTACCGCGAGTTTTTTGTTTGCTATTAGGCAACTGGTCTAAGTCTAACTTTAATTGGGTATCAAAAGTGCTGGCTTGAGAAGGGAAAAGTGCAACCAAGCTATCATGGCCCGCCTGGGCAATTGCAGCACGGCGGCTGGTAGGTGCATTCACTGGCGCTAAACCGGTATAGCTTTCATACCGATTGTCAATGGCATTTAAAGCATCAAACATGGCAATGTGCACTATTGCCATAGCTCGGCTGGCACGGGTGGGGCCTAATTGTTCGCCGAAAATACGGGTGCTCCCTGGCGCTACTGGGGTATGGTCTAGACCTGTTGCATCTAGGGCAATACGGTTCCAGTTACGTAAATAAGTGGCAGGGGTGCTGGCTACGCGGCCAGTAGTAACAGTTACAATTTGCGGGTTAGTTAAAAACTGCGTTTGGGTATCAAATTGCGGGCCTAAAGCATCATTGGCACCACCTGGAAAACCGATCACTTCTGATTGTGCAGGTGTGGCTAAGTTTAAAGAACCGAGAGCTGCAGCAATCACAACTAGTCGCCTTAAAGCATTAATTTTCATAGATAACTCCTTGTTAAGACAGATTAATAAAGCAATCGCCAGGCAATCAACTAACACGCTAAAGCGGCTTAGCTGGATTGACTGACGTTTTTTTCAGGCATACTTTTCCCTAGTAAGCTAACCACTAAAATTTTATAAGCTTGAAAAAACTTTGTTATCCGCCACACCAAATCTGGTCAAAGCACACAAGTGCTTATTTATATTTAATTATTTGACCTAGGTTTTAGTTCTAACGAAAATACTCACGAACAGGTGATAGATTTGCTATCAATCCCAATGAATGTCACATCTAAGTTCGTTTTTATCCGAAAAGTAATGACATAATCAAAGAGCTGTCACTAGAGTAACGAAATTAAAATTAAATTCACGTTAAGGTTGTATGAAATTTTTATGACAGAGCATACGTTTTAGCGTTGGTCATTGTTTTTCATAAAATGTATATACAGTCAATAAATGATGTCGATTTCTATCGCCATTTTTTAAATCAAATGTGTAGTGGCGGGACTTAGCTTAGGTTTCATTAACCTTAGTTGTGTATTCTGGGCGTCGACATTGGCTTAAACTCGCTTAGCCATGGCAGCATGCTAAAAGAATTCTGGCAGTTCCCGGAGGCAACAGCTTCGACCAGCAGGTAGCTGGTTTGGTCCGAAAAGAAAAAAGTAGTTCCATTAAGTGTCTTGTGTGTACTCAGCAGGGTGGTCTAGGGTATAGCGGGCAATCGCTGTGCTGTCTTAGATAACCAGGGTTAGATCTAATGTGGCTTTATTGCATTTTGGTAAAAGGCGTTTTGCCCAAAACTTTTTATCGATAAAGACTAGGCAAAGGATGTCAGAATGAACCCAGCCAATTTGGTTTGGTTATTTTGTGGCAAAAAAGCGTAAGCTTAAACAAATTTTGTCGGGTTACGCCAGGTTAACCCGATCTAGAGGGCTGATATTTGGAATCAATTTTGATAATGTTTGGGCACTAAAAATTTAAAGTATTGCAGTTTGCAACGATAATCAGGGATAAGGTTGAATAATCAATCTAGGGAGACAAAATGAAACGCCCGTCATTATATTGGCAATTTAAATGGTTGCTGGCAATTTTGTTAATGATGATACTGGACTTTAGTCCATTCCCTGTTTCTTCTCTCGTTTTTCTGTATATTTTTATATTTAGGCCTATCTGGTTCAAAGGTTTTATTGATAGGCTTTATTCGCCCAAATGAAGAAGCGTCTGTAGAAAATAGCTAATGGATAGCACAGGCATATCGATAGTCGATCAAATGTGGGTTTTTAATTTCAGATTGACCAGTTTTTAGGCATCGTTTGTGAAAATGTATTTCAAAAACAGGTCTTATTGGTCGACAACCAGGTAATACTTGATGCCGTTTTAGGGTTTTCTAGGAAGGCGAAATCAAATGGCAGCCAATCTGAATCGTTTAGCAGCCAGTGCAGTTCGGGCCTTAATGTATATGCTTCATCAGCTTGTAGGTAAATAAGACGGTTTGCGCACTCGCATTAAAGTAGGGATCAAAACTACAACCGGTAAGCTAATGTAGTCCATATTAAACCGGCATCGCCCAATTCGAATGTGAGACGAAGTTTGGGCGCATAATAGTTGAGCTAGTGGCTAAGTTTTACAGGGTGACAGCCAATCGCTATCAGTTTGGAATGGGGCATCGCTTTATTTTGGCCCGTGCACATCAGCTGGGTCGCCTTCATAGGGGGTTGCATAATTGCAATCTTTTTGCGGGCAGACTTTTTCGACGCCTTTGCGTTTAGTTTCTTTTACGGTCAATATCGGCCAATCGCAATTAGGGCAGCTCTCTTTAATTGGGGCGTTCCAGAGTGCATAGCTGCAAGTGGGGTATTCTGAGCAGGAATAGAATATTTTGCTATTGCGGGATTTTCGCTTAAGGATCATGCCTTTTTTACATTGGGGGCATTCAACACCGGTATCGGCTGGTTTTTCTATGGGTTCTATGTGTTTGCATTTGGGGTAGGCGCTGCAACCGATAAATTTACCATAGCGGCCAGTTTTAAAGATTAAAGGGGATTCACATTTTGGGCAAACCCGGCCTTCTACGGTTTCTGGCTCATTGCTTGCGCTGGCATCCTCGTTAAGGTTGCGGGTATAAGAGCAGGTTGGGTAGTTGTTGCATCCAATAAAGCGGCCATTTTTGCCTAGGCGAATAGAAAGCGGGCTACCGCATTCAGGGCATTTTTCGTCGATGGCTTCATGGGTGACATCTTTACGTTGCACACTTTCATCTTTTTCTTGTATGAGTGAGGTAAACGGGTTCCAAAATTCGTGCATTAATGGAATCCAATCTTTTTCGCCGCGGGAGACGGCATCCAATTGGTCTTCTAAGTTGGCGGTAAAATCGTAATCGACGTATTTGGTGAAATGTTCGGTTAGGAATTTATTAACGATACGGCCGACATCGGTGGGATAAAAGCGTTTGCCGTCCAAGGTGACATAATCTCGGTTTTGTAACGTCGAGATGATGGTGGCATAGGTCGAAGGCCGGCCGATGCCGTGTTCTTCCAAGGCTTTCACTAAACTGGCTTCACCGTAGCGTGGTGGGGGTTCGGTAAAGTGTTGATTGGCATTGATGTCATCTAAATCAACAGGGCGGCCTTCTTCCAACGGTGGTAAAAAGCTTTCTTTGTCGTCACTTTCCTTACTGTCGTCTTTGCCTTCCAAATACACGGCCATAAAGCCAGGGCTGGCTATGGTTGACCCTGTTGCCCTAAACACATGCAGGCCATCAGCACAGGTTAAGTCAGCGGCTACCATGTTTAGCGTGGCGTGTATCATTTGGCAGGCGATGGTACGCTTCCAAATTAGTTCGTAGAGTTTAAATTGTTCGGCGCTTAGGTAGTTTTTAATTTGGTTAGGTAAATGCCGTGCCGAGGTGGGTCGAACTGCTTCATGGGCTTCTTGGGCATTTTTTGATTTGGTTTTAAATTGCCGAGGTTCTTTAGGGACGTTTTCTTTACCATAGGTTTCAGCAATTAACGCCCGGATGTCTTCTACAGCCTCAATCGACAGGTTGACTGAATCCGTACGCATGTAAGTGATCAAACCGGCGGTTTCGCCGCCTATGTCGATGCCTTCATAAAGTTGCTGGGCCACCATCATCGTGCGTTTGGTGGTAAAGCCCAGTTTACGCGCCGCTTCTTGTTGTAGGGTTGAGGTAATAAAGGGTGGTGCGGGATTGCGTTTTTGTTGTTTCTTTTCTAGTTTGCTGACAATTAGTTTGCCGTCTGCAGCGGCCAACAGAGCTTGTTTGGTGGTTTCCACCAGGGCCTGGTCAGTGATGCTAAATTGGGTAATTTTTTCGCCATTAAATTGCGTAAGCTTTGCTTTAAAGTGCTGCTCGTGGGTGGTTAAGGCGGCATCTATCGTCCAATATTCCCGAGTCTTAAAAGCCTCGATTTCCAATTCGCGTTCGACGATCATTCTCAGGGCTGGGCTTTGTACGCGTCCAGCGGAGAGACCACGGCGTATTTTTTTCCAGAGTAGCGGCGATAATTTAAAGCCGACCAAGTAATCCAGTGCACGTCTGGCTTGTTGGGCGTTAATTAAATTAATGGCGAGTTGTTCAGGATGGGCAATCGCTTCAGTAACCGCTTTTTTGGTAATCTCATGAAAAACAACACGATAAACTGGTTTGTTTTTAATCAGTTTTTTTTCGTTTAGCAATTCATATAAATGCCATGAAATAGCTTCGCCTTCGCGGTCTGGGTCAGTTGCCAAGTAAAGCGCATCAGCCTCTTTTAAGGCTTTGCTGATGGCAAGGACATGACGTTGGTTACGCTCAATGATTTCATATTTCATGGCGAAGTCGTGCTCAGGATCGACAGCGCCTTCTTTGGGGACTAGGTCACGGACATGGCCGTAAGAGGCCAATACATGAAAGTCCTTACCCAAATATTTTTCTATGGTTTTGGCTTTTGCTGGAGACTCTACAATAACTAGGTTTTTGCTCATTGGAACAATAGTTGGGGCTTGAGAGTTGTTTAGTGGAAGGGTTGTTTAATGGATATAGGTGGGGATCAAATCATAAACGATATCTTCCATTCTTGAAAAAGCCAGTTCTTCGTCAGGTTGGCTAAGTAAAATCATTAAGATTATCCATTTTAATTTTTCTAAGGAAATCTCTTCATTTTCTAGTGCCATTGCCCGGTCAATCACAATTTCCCGGTTAGTCGGGTTGAGGATGTTGGTATTTTCTAAAAATAACAATAAGTCCCGACATTCAAGGTCAAGTTTGCTAATTTCCGCATCTGAGAAAATGCGGAATGATGGTGATGCAGTGGCTTTAATCGGGCGCTGGGCGCTAAGTGATTCTAGCCAATCAAAGGCTTTGTTGACTTCAATTTGTTCAAATCCGGCTTCTACTAATTCAGTACGGATGATGTCGCTATCAGGGAAAATCTCAATTTCTTCCTCCATGTAGTTTTCAAACAAATACATTAAGACATCAAAAATATTTTCTTTCATAGTAGGTTCGTTTCAAGTTTATTTTATTCGTATATAGCAGCCACCTGCTATGCCTTCAATGTAGCTTTGTAGCTCCAAGGCCAGCAATTTGGCGGTCACATCACCTATCGGCCAACCGGTGTTTTCAACTAAGTTATCGATAGAAGTGGGGCTAAACATAATTAGATTCAATAATGTTTGCTGATCCAGGTCAAGCGTTGATTGTTGCTGTGCTGAAAAAAATTCATTATCTATTTGATTATTGTAATTTAATTCTTCAAGAATATCTTGGGTGGTTTCAACCAATTTTGCGCCTTCACGGATTAAGGCATTACAACCACGCGCTAAAGGGTTATGGATTGAGCCTGGAATGGCAAATACTTCGCGGTTTTGTTCCAGTGCCATTCTTGCCGTAATTAACGAGCCACTTTGTTTGGCGGCTTCTACCACCAATAAGCCTACGGCTAAGCCGCTGATAATTCGGTTTCGTCTTGGAAAATGGTCGGCTTTGGCCACTGTCCCTGGTGGAAATTCAGAAATCATAGCACCTGTACGCACAATTTCTGTAGCTAAATCTTTATGTTTAGCCGGATAAATTCGGTCTGGGCCTGTGCCTGCTACGGCAATAGTCTGACCTTGGCCAAGCAGGGCACCTTCGTGGCTGGCGGCGTCTATGCCTAAGGCCAAGCCGCTGGTGATTACAAAACCATGGCGGGCTAGGTCTTTAGCAAAGCTGCGGGCCGTTTCTAAGCCCAGTGCAGAAGGGTTGCGGCTGCCGACTATAGCGATTTGCGGTTGGGAGAGGATTTTGGCATCACCACGGATAAACAGTATCGGTGGCGGATCGGCAATTTCTTTTAGTTGTGCTGGGTAATCTAGGTCAGCTAAGGTGAGTGCCTGATTGCTGGGGTGCGCTTCCAGCCAGGCCAAGTCAGTTTCAACGGGACGCCAATCAGGGTGCTTAATGGCGTCGATAGAATTATTTTTTAGTCCTAATGCGGCTAAATTTTGGGATGATTCTGAAAAAATTTTTACGGGGCTATGGCTTTGCAGTAATTTTAAAAAAGTACGGCAACCAATACCTGGCGTGCGCAGTAATGCAAGCCAATATTTAAGGTTGGGGTCATGTTTAGGGATGTTGTGGCTCAGGGAGTTTGTACCCGGTCTAGGACATGGATAGCTCTGGTTGCTTTCATAACAATAGCGTAACTGATTCGTTCAAATGGCCTAAAGACCATTAACACACCTGCGTTTTCATCAGGTAATTGTACTGCATCATTTTTAACGGCGCTATATTGGTCACGGGTAATTCTACCACGACGAAAAACTTCTAATTCATGCCCTGTTTGTAGCCCATCTGCCTTGCCTTTGTCTATCACGACTATGCTATAACGGCCAATTTGGGTAACACCATCTAATACGCTAATGATGTTACCTTTAATGCTCTCTTCAGGCGGATGTGGAAAAAAATTTAAATTGATGTCTTCCGCTTGGTTATCCATTACCCGGTCGCCCATGCGTACTTCCAAGGCCGATTTTACGATTGATAAGGTCGCGGGGTCACCTTCTTGTTGTAAGGTGGCTTCGGCAATAAAAGTAGCTTGGTAGCCTAATATTTGGCCGGTCTCCGGGCTAACATAAGGTGGGCCAGATCGGTAAATGGTGTAAGACAGACTGTCAGGCTGGGTAATTGTGCGCACGTAGACGCTATCGCCGGTGCCTGCCAGCATATGTTCGCCGACAAAATCGATGACGTATGGGGCATTGTTGAGCTCATTCTCGCTAACCACACGCGGTGAAGATAAAAAATGCTGGATGGCTTCTAGTGGGATGACGGTAATCGCTTCTTGCGATTGCGACTCACGGATGCAAGGGACTAATTTACCATCTTCACTTAAAATTAATTGGCTGCGCTCAGATAGGCTACTATTTTCTTTGATGATACAAGTGCCATTTGCAGGTTCTTGGGCTAATCCTCGGCTCAGGCTAAGTTGGGGTTGGCCATTGACAATAGTTAAATAAATGGTGTCACCTGGGTAGATGAGGTTTGGGTTTTGAATTTGTGAGTTGTTATGCCATATTTGTGGCCATTGCCAGGGATGCGCTAAAAAGTTTCCGGCAATTTCCCATAACGTGTCGCCTTTGACCACAGTATACTGATCAGGATGTGATGGATTAAGCTGAATTTGCTCTGCCCATAAGTTAAAACTTGAGAGCATAAAAAGTGTTCCGATAACTTTTCGTAAAACCATGGTTTATTCCTGTCAGGTATTTTAGTCTGTCTGAATTCAAAGTTTAGATGAATTCATATAGAATTCCAGCAACAGTAATGATTATAACGGAGAGGTTGTTGAGTACTTTAACTATTCTCGAATTTCCTGATGCACGTTTACGTAAAAAGGCAGTGGCGGTATCGGCGGTGGATGACAGCATTAGGGTATTGCTTGATGATATGCTAGAAACTATGTACGAGTCCCGCGGTATCGGTTTAGCGGCAACACAAGTGAATGTCCAGCAACGGGTTATCGTAATGGATCTTAGCGAGGAAAAAAATGCCCCGCTGTTTTTGGTTAATCCTGAGATTATTAGCAAAAGTGGCGAGGAAGAATCTGAAGAGGGTTGTTTGTCGGTGCCTGGTTTTTTTGAAAAAGTCAGTCGTGCGGAATATATCAAGGTGAAAGCCTTGGATAAAGAGGGCAGGCCATTTGAGTTTGAAGCCGATGGTTTGTTGGCAATTTGTGTGCAACACGAGATGGATCATTTGGAGGGTAAGCTGTTTGTCGATTACTTATCCCCTCTTAAGCGGCAGCGTATCAAGAAAAAATTGGAAAAAGCCCACAAAATGGAACAGGATGGATAATGCGGATAATTTTTGCGGGTACCCCAGAATTTGCGGTGCCAACCTTGCAGATGTTAATTGAGTCTGGGCATGAGATTTGTGCGGTTTATACCCAGCCCGACCGTCCGGCTGGCCGTGGCCGCAAGCTAACCCCAAGTCCAGTTAAGTGTTTGGCGTTAAGTGCGGGTTTACCGGTTGTCCAACCCGAAAACTTAAAACATGAAGAGGCTCTGATGCAGCTCAAAGCCTTTAATGCTGATTTACTGGTTGTGGTAGCTTACGGTTTGATCTTATCGCAAGCGGTTTTAGATATTCCACGCTTAGGTTGTATAAATGTGCACGCTTCTTTACTGCCGCGTTGGCGCGGCGCGGCACCCATTCAACGCGCGGTTATGGCGGGTGATGCAATTACAGGGGTTACCATTATGCAAGTGGTTTTAAAGTTAGATGCTGGTGATATGTTGCACAAAGAAGAGTGCGCTATCGGCGGTGATGAGCCGGCCATAGCGGTACATGACCGCTTGGCCCAGCTGGGTGCGGTTGGTTTGGCTAAAGTCTTACCAGCAATAATAGACGGGGCTGTGCAAGCCGAACCCCAGGATGAGGCCTTAGTGACTTATGCCGCTAAGTTAGACAAAGCAGAAGCGGAATTAGATTGGTCGCAATCAGCAGTGCAATTGGCCAGAAAAGTTAGGGGCTTAAATGCTTGGCCAGTTGCACAGACCTTGTTTAAAGGCCAAGTGTTACGGATCTGGCAAGCACAAGCTATTTCTGTTAGCACCGATGCGCAACCTGGAACGGTGGTGGGAGCCCATAAACAATGGGAGGTGGCAACGGGTGATGGTTTATTGCAGCTGTTGGAAGTTCAGTTGCCCGGGGGTAAGCGCCAATCAGCCCAGGCCTTTTTAAGCGCGCATGATGTTAGCCAAGTCCGCTTAGGTCAGGTTGGCGTTTAGGTGAATTTAAGATTAGTTTCAGCAACAGTTTTAACTCGGGTAATTGGTGATGGGCAATCGCTCACGCTCGCGTTAGAGAAAGAATTACCTTGCCTAGAAGCCGCTAAAGACAAAGCTTTTGTCCAAGCACTCTGTTATGGGGTATGCCGACAATACCAGCTTTTGGATTTTATCCTAAGTCTGTTATTGGAAAAGCCGCTTAAGGATGTGCCAGTTAAAATGCTGTTAATGGTGGGTTTGTATCAACTTAAATTTATGCGTGTTAAAGCCCATGCCGCCGTTTCAGAAACGGTTGCTGCTACCCGTAAAAAGCCATGGGCGAAAGCCTTGGTGAACGCCATATTGCGAAAATATATACGCGAAGAGCAAGCTATTGGTGAGCAAATCAAACAACATCCGCCCGCACTGTTATGTCATCCTGAGTGGCTGCTTAGGCAGATCCAAGAAGACTGGCCGGAGCAAGCAGAATCGGTTTTTTACCAAAATAATTGCCAACCGCCGATGGTGTTGCGGGTTAATTTGGCGAAAATTTCCAGGGCTGATTATTTACAGCAATTGTTGGCGCTAGGCATGTCAGCAACGGTATTAGACTTCGCACCTGCTGCTTTAATATTGGAGCATCCGGTAACTGTTGATAGTTTGCCAGGTTTTAATTTAGGCTTGGTGTCAGTACAAGATGGTGCGGCACAATTGGCGGCGCCATTACTTGACCTTAAGCCTGGGCAGCGGGTTTTGGATGTGTGTGCGGCGCCCGGTGGTAAAAGTGCCCATATCTTAGAATACCAACCTGACTTGGCGGAATTAGTTGCCGTGGATATAGATGCCGAAAGATTGCAAAAAGTGGAGGCCAATCTTGTGCGTTTAGCATTACAAGCCAAGTTGGTGGTCGGCGATGCGGCACAACCTGAGCAATGGTGGGATGGTCAATGCTTTGAGCGGATATTGCTGGATGCACCTTGTTCAGCAGTGGGCGTTATCCGTAGGCACCCGGATATTAAGTTATTGCGCAAGGCAGAAGATATTTTACCGCTGCAAATCTTACAGCAGCGAATTTTACAAGCAGTTTGGCCGTTGTTGGCACCCGGTGGGATATTGCTGTATGCCACCTGCTCCATATTTAAACAAGAAAATGAACAGCAAATTGAAACCTTCTTAAATAATCATTCTGACGCGTTGGTGTTGCCAATTACGCAACCTTGGGGGATCTCTGGCCAATATGGTAAGCAAATACTAACGGGTGATTTGGCAATGGATGGATTTTATTATGCTTGTCTTAGCAAGCAGGCGTAGTTGTTTGCAGGTTATTTTTTTGTTGTTATGGCTATGCCCCCTCATAGCCTATGCTGTTGAAGTTAAACACGCGGAGATGGCATTAGTAGGCCAAGCGTTTGTGTTGTCGGCTGATTTAGATTATCAATTGAATGGCAAGGCCAAAGCCGCTTTACAAAGTGGCGTGCCGTTATACTGGGATATTAAAATTAAAGTTGAGCAACAGCGCGAATATCTTTGGGATAAAACAATTGCTGAAAAAACCATCCGTTTTCGCGTGCAATATAACGCCTTGTTGAATGTATATCGGGTGCGTAATGAAAACAGCGGTAACTCTTATAGCTTTTCAACACTAGCGGCCGCCTTGAATTTAATGTCTACACTGCGTAATTACTCAATTATGGCAGTGGATGCGATTCAGCCCGACAAAAACTATATGGCAGCCATAAAAATTAAGTTGGATCGGGATGCCTTACCCTTACCATTGCGCCCTGTCGCTTATACGGATTCACAATGGTATTTGTTCAGTGATTGGTATGTATGGCCTTTGAAAAAATAAAACCACCGGTTAGCCTGTCTATCGTCATATTATTTGGGCTTATCATGCTGTCATTGCAGCTGATGAGTTCGTCCACCCAAGCCTCTTCTGAGCTGAGTGCCATGTATTCTTGGCTGTTATTAGCCAACGTTTTAGGCTCAGTTGTGCTGTTGGGTTTGGTGGGCGCTAACATTTATTCTTTGCTGCGGGAGCTAAAAAAACGCGCGGCCGGCTCGCGCTTAACCACGCGCATGGTGTCATTGTTTGTGGTGTTGTCATTGGTTCCGGCCGCGATAGTTTTTTATTTTTCCATGCAGTTTTTACATCAAGGTATAGACAGTTGGTTTAATGTTGAAATTGACCGCGCCATGGAAGATGCTTTAGAGCTTAGCCAAGCCTCCCTAGAGCAGCGGATGCGCTGGAATTTAAAGCAAACCCAGCAGCTTGCAGAAAAACTGCAAAGCGCAGAAGAAAACTTACCAGAATCTGTGGTGGCATTGGAATTAGAAACTTTACGTGAAAATGTCAATGCCTCGGAAATAACCTTATTTTCCCGGCAAGGCCGGATTATTGTCTCTAGTAGCAGTAATCCCAGCGACATATTACCCAGCCTGCCTGATGAAAATGTCTGGCTACAAGTGCGTAAAAATGGCGAATTTATGTCGATGAGCCCTGTACGCGACGATAGCTTAATGGTACGGGTGATGGTAACGGTTAAGACCGATGAAGAACAATATCTACAAGCTTTGTTTAGGGTCCCTGTTAGGATCACAGATTTGGCAGATTCTGTGGAATTTGCTTTTGCGCGTTACCAAGAAATGCATTTTCTACGGGATTCACTAAAACTAAGTTTTTCCTTAGTGCTGTCTTTGGTTTTATTAATGAGCTTATTGGCTGCTATATGGGTGGCTTTTATCAGTATCCGTAATATAGTAGCGCCTGTTAAAGAACTGGTAAAAGGTACGCAGGCTGTGGCTTCTGGGCAATATGACCAACAATTGCCAGTAATAGCACAAGATGATCTTGGCTTTTTGGTGGAGTCCTTCAACGATATGACGCATCGGCTTTCCCTAGCCCGGGATGAAACCCGAATGGCGGGTTTGGAAGTGGAAAACCAGCGAGCCTATTTGGAAACCATCTTAGCCAATTTAACTGCTGGTGTAATCAGTTTTGATGCACAGTATCGTGTGCGCACAGCCAATCAAGCCGCTTATCGTATATTTCATATACCCGTCAGCCACATTATTGGCCAAACTTTTCTTGAAATCGCTGAAGGTTATTCTGAACTGGTTGAGCCCTTAAAAGCCGTGCAGCGGTTCTTAGAACAAACCGATGATATTTGGCAGCATAGGCTGGCTTTTTTAGGCCCTAATGGTCGTCAGGAACTGTTATGCCGTGGTACTCCGCTCTTTTCCCAAGAGGGCGTTCGGGTGGGTGCGGTAGTGGTGTTTGATGATGTTACCGACTTGATCCAAGCGCAAAAAAATGCAGCATGGGGTGAGGTGGCCCGCCGTCTGGCGCATGAAATTAAAAATCCTCTGACACCTATTCAATTGTCTGCCGAGCGCTTACGGCATAAATTAACGGCTAAACTTGATGCTGGGGACGTCGATATTTTGCAACGCTCCACGCAAACTATCGTACAGCAGGTTGAAGCTATGAAAGAAATGGTTGATGATTTTTCAGAATATGCTAAACCTTCTAAGAAACAAGCTGTTGATATTAATTTGCCGCAACTCATTCAAGAAGTTTTGGCCTTATATGCTTTACAATCAGGAACTCGTTTTAAATTAAGCCATGAGGATGCCCAGTTGACTGTAAATGGTGACCCTGTCAGCATCCGGCAAATATTACATAATTTGATTAAGAATGCACTTGAAGCAATTGATGGCAAAGGCTTGATCGAAATTAACCTGAAACGGGTGCAAAAAAATAATGCCGATTTTATTGAAATAGCCCTTTATGATGATGGCCCGGGCATTAAAGAAGAACAAATTGAAAAGATTTTTGAGCCTTATGTTACAACAAAAGCAAGAGGAACGGGTTTAGGCCTGGCCATAGTCAAAAAAATTATAGAAGAGCACGGTGGTGCCATATGGGTTGATATTAACCGTAAATTGGGTGCTGGTTTTATTATCCAGTTACCCGCCGTTTAATTAAAAGACATAAATCATGAATACAAAAACACCCCGCATATTGGTAGTTGATGATGAGCCTGAAATTCGCCGTTTAGTTGGTGAAATCTTGGAAGATGAAGGTTACCAAGTGGCCATGGCTGAGAATGCGAGTGAAGCCAGAATGCTGAAGAAAACCAGCTTACCTAACTTGATATTGCTGGATATTTGGATGCCGGATACTGATGGGATTACACTTTTGAAAGAATGGTTGGCAGAAGGGCACTTAGCCTGCCCTGTCGTGATGATGTCAGGGCATGGCTCGGTCGAAACAGCAGTTGAAGCAACGCGCCTTGGCGCCTACGATTTTTTAGAAAAACCCCTGTCATTGGCAAAACTATTGCTGATAGTTGGCCGCGCCTTAGAGGCCAGTAACCTACAAATAGAAAATGACGGGCTTAAGCAACAATTGGGCATAGACATTGAGCCTGTTGGTAAAAGTGCTGCAGTAGCCAGGATTAAAGAACAGCTTAAACGGCTAGCCCAGCATGATGCCCGGGTGTTATTTGTGGGTGAGCCTGGCGTTGGTAAAGAAATGTATGCCCGCTATTTGCATAACAACAGCGCACATAGGAACGGGCCGTTCATTGATGTGGCCGTAGGCAGTATTTCACCGGAAAACTCGGCGGTGGAGTTTTTTGGTAAAGAAGACGTCAGCGGTAAAATATACCCTGGTTTGCTTGAGCGGGCGCACAAAGGAACGTTGTTTTTAGGCGAAATTGCCGGTATGGATAAAGAAACCCAAGCGCGCTTGCTGAGTGCTTTGGAGTCCAGTTCATTTTTGCGTGTTGGTGGCAGTGCCGCTGTGCGGGTAGAGGTTAGGGTGGTCGCCTCTACCCGGGTTTCTTTAAGTAATGAAGTGAAGGCAGGCCGCTTTAGGCAAGACTTGTATTATCTGTTAGAAGAAGTCACGCTAGATATACTACCACTCAGGGAGCACAGCGAAGATGTCCCCAGTTTGCTTAATTTTTATGTCGATTATTTTGTAAATCAGGATAAGTTAAGTTTTCGGCGGTTTTCTATGGCCGCCCAAAATTTTTTACGCAACTATAGCTGGCGTGGTAATGTGCGTGAATTGAAAAACTTAGTACAGCGCTTAATGATCCTAGGGGCAGGTGAAGATATAGAGTTGGATGAAGTCAAGGCGGCCTTGGGTAACGTAGTATCAGACGTTTTAATGTCGACATCGGTGCCTGACTTCTTCAATCTGCCGTTAAAAGAAGCCAGGGATCATTTTGAAAAAGCTTATTTAGAATATCATTTTGAAAAAACCGGGGGCAGTGTTGCCAAGTTATCCACTGTAGTGGGCATGGAGCGCACCCATTTATACCGTAAGCTACATTCATTAAACATCAAGTTATGATTTTTGTTAGACTAGGCCATGCGAGAATAAATAAACTTGAAATTTTCGCCATCATTGGATATAATTCCATCTTTTAGGCCGTTAACAGAAAGACTAATTAACGATGAAAACATTTAGTGCAAAACCAGCAGAAGTAAAGCGCGATTGGTATGTTGTTGATGCGGAAGGTAAAACTTTAGGACGCTTAGCTTCAGAAGTAGCAAGTCGTCTTCGTGGCAAACACAAGCCAGAATACACACCTCACGTCGATACCGGCGATTACATTATTGTCATTAATGCAGAAAAAATCGGCGTTACCGGTAATAAAGAAAAAGATAAACTCTATCAACATCATACCGGCTATATCGGTAATTTGAAAACAGTTAGTCTAGGCAAATTGAGAAAAACTTTTCCTGACCGTATTATCAGTACAGCGGTTAAAGGAATGTTGCCAAAAAATCCATTGGGTCGGGCTATGTTTAAAAAATTAAAAATATATGCAGGTCCAGTACATGAACATCAGGCACAACAGCCTAAAGTATTAGAATTTTAAGCGGGTAAGTCATGGCAGCAGCTCAGTATTATGGAACAGGTCGTCGTAAAAGTGCAATTGCACGAGTTTATGCTACCTTAGGAACGGGTAAAATTATAATCAACCGGAAATCTGTTGAAGAATACTTTGGCCGTAAAACCGATCAAATGGTATCTTGCCAACCCTTAGAAGCCATTGATGCCGTCGGTAAATTTGATCTTAATATCATCGTTAAAGGTGGTGGCCCATCTGGCCAGGCTGGTGCAATCCGTCATGGTCTCACTCGAGCCTTGATGTTATATGATGAAACACTAAGGCCTACTTTAAGAAAAGAAGGCTATGTTACACGTGATTCCCGTGTTGTTGAACGTAAAAAAGTTGGCTTACACAAAGCTAGAAAACGTCCTCAATACTCAAAACGCTAATTTTTATGTGTTAAGTTTTACGCATAAAGTTGAAAAGGGTTGCATTCATAGGGATGCAACCCTTTTTTTATCCCTCTATTTTATAGATTTTAATTTCTTCGGTTGGGAGAACATGTGAAAATCTCTATCGTTATACCTGTCCATAACGAAGCGGATAATCTGGTTTCATTGATCAACGAGATTGCCAAAATAATGCAGCAGGCCGCAGCCTATGAAATCATCTATGTCGACGATGGCAGCACTGATGCAACCCCCGCTATATTACGGCAACAGCTCGATGTCATTAAATACCTAAGAGTTATTCGCCATCAAACAACTTGCGGGCAAAGTACCGCTATCCATAGCGGCGTAAAAGCCGCCCGCTACCCTTATATCGCAACACTGGACGGAGATGGACAAAATGATCCTGCTGATGTGCCAAGATTGTATAAGTTGCTAATTAAAGGGCGGGAAATGAACTCTGCTTTGTGGATGATGGTCGGATGGCGTAATAAGCGTCATGATTCCAGCTGGCGTTTATTTTCGTCTAAGCTAGCTAATTTTGTACGTTCTTCTTTTTTGGGTGATCAAACCCCTGATACAGGCTGTGGTTTAAAAGTTTTTTTAAGGGAAAGTTTTTTAGAATTACCTTATTTTGACCATATGCATCGGTTTTTACCCGCTTTAGTACTTAGGGCTGGTGGTGAGGTAAGGTCAGAACCTGTTAATCATCGGCCAAGAATCTATGGCAAGTCCAATTATGGCACGCTGGACAGACTGTGGGCGGGCATTATAGATTTATTAGGCGTCATTTGGTTATTAAAGCGAACAAAACGGACATTGGCGAAGGAAATCGAACGTGGATAAAGAAACAATTTGGTTGGGCGTAGGTTTTTTGGGGCAGGCATTGTTTTCTGCGCGCTTTATTGTGCAATGGATTAAAAGTGAGCGGGAAAAGAAAAGTGTCTTCCCGGTAGCTTTTTGGTATTTTAGTATTACCGGCGGGATGACTTTATTGGCTTACGCCTTGTACCGGGAAGATCCCGTGTTTATAGTCGGCCAGTTAACTGGATTATTTATTTATTTCCGAAATTTATATTTTATAGTTTACGAAAAAAAGAATAATAACAATGATTAAGGGTCATATTGGTTGATGTATAGGCATTTGCCTTATCGATTTTGGGTATTTTTTATTTGGGCGGGCATGATGTCCGCTTGCCTCTTCAACCGTCCTTTATTACCTGTCGATGAAACCCGTTACGTGTCAGTTGCATGGGAAATGTGGGTTAGGCATGACTTTTTAGTACCTTATCTGAATGGTGAAGTCTATAGCCATAAACCGCCGTTGCTTTTTTGGTTGATACAGCTGAGTTGGTGGTTTTTTGGTGTCAATGATTGGGCGCTACGTTGGATAGTGCCTTTATTTTCTTTAGCCAGCATTGCTTTGTCTTATCTTGCTGCAGGCTTACTTTGGCCGCAACGGCCAATAATTAAAGAATTGGTGGTGTTTATTCTACCCAGCAGCATTTTCTGGATGGCCTATAGTTCATTGACTATGTTCGATATGATATTGACTTGCATAGTCTTGATGGGAATGTGTAGTTTGTTGCAGTTGCAGCGGAATTTTTTATCGTTGCGCTGGTGGGGTGTGTATGGGTTAGCTATTGCTGGCGGTCTTTTATGTAAAGGCCCTGTGGTTTTACTGCACTTATTACCAGTCGCTTTATTAGCGCCTTGGTGGCATAGTGGAGCAATTCAAGGTGGCTGGATCTTGTGGTATCGCAACTTAGCGTATGCCGTTTTATTGGGTATAGCTATGGCGCTGTGTTGGGCTATACCGGCCGGTATAGCAGGTGGTAGTAGTTATCGTAATGAGATTTTCTTTGGCCAAACTAGCGGACGTCTAATTGAGTCTTTTGCCCATCAGCTGCCTTGGTGGTGGTATGCGCAAAATTTTCCCTTAGTATTATTACCTTGGGTGATTTGGCAGCCAGTTTGGCACGGCGTTAAAACATTATCTCTAAAAGAGCCACAAACCCGATTTTGTCTCGCATGGTTGGTGCCTATTTTTATCACTTTTTCCCTGATTAGTGGGAAGCGTCTGCATTATTTACTACCTATTTTGCCGAGTATCACGTTATTGCTTGCCTATGTTTTAGAAAGTGTAGTGGCGGACAAGGTAGCTTGGCAGCGTTGGCATCGAAATATGATGATGGGTTTCGCCATCATGGGGGCGGTGGTCGCGTTAATGCCAACGCTTGAGGCCTTTGAGTGGCAGCGTGAACTTGCCTTAATCTCTCCGTGGTGGCCAAGTTTGATTACAATTGCAGCGATTGCCGCCTTATGGCTTAAGGTACACGATGTTCGATATGCCGTGTTTTTTGTGAGTAACATTTCGGCATTCAGTTTTATTTTATTGGTCTTAGGCTTTTTTCAGATTAATGCTTATCGTTACGACACCCAACCTTTAGCGCAAAAACTTGCCAAGTTTATGGCGGATGGTCAAGCTGTCGCGTTTTATACAACCAAATATTATGGCCAGTATCAGTTTACAGGTAGACTCGATAAATCCATTACTGTGTTATCAGATGCCAAGCAATTGGTGCATTGGGCAAAACAGCATCAAATAGGCCATTTTATGGTGATTTATAAAGAGATAGGGCAAATGGATGAGCAACTTTTAGCCGCCCATTATCCGTTTAGGAATCAAAATATAGGTTTAATTTCTAGCTTAACATTACTTAGAAACCCAGATCTTGCATTAACCTTTAAACCATAAAACGCTTATTTCCAAATACTGACAATATTGGTAAAGTCATCGCTCCAAGGTTTCATATCAAAATACAAAGGCATTTTTTGCCAGCTGCCTAACCGACTGCTTAGCAAGGGTTGCAGTGTTTCTGGTTGCTTGGCCAAAACCACCCAATCGGTCGCGACCACTAATGGCATCTCATGTTGCGGGCTAAATTCTTGGATTAAGGCGGCTAAATGCAGTTGTTCAGCATGTATGGACAGCACTTTTTTTAGCAATAAGTGGCGGTTTGTGATGTGGAAAGCGAGTATGCCGTTGGTTTTGAGCTTCTCGAAATAAAGTGTTATGGCTTCTTGGGTTAATAAATGCGTGGGTACGGAGTCCGAACTAAATGCATCCATAACTAATAAATCAAAATGATGTTCTGGTTCCTTGGCTATCGATAATCGGGCATCGCCAATTGCTATGCTGGCATTGGGCGCACATTGTTTAAGATAACTGAAGTAATCACTATCTAGGGCAATTTTTAAGACTAAAGGATCAATTTCATATAGGGTCCAGTGCTGACCCGGTTTAGCGTAGCAGGCAAGGGCGCCAGCACCTAATCCTACCGCGCCAATTTCCCAGTCTTGATCCTTCTGGCCATACTCTGAAAATAATTGTCCCATAGGGCCAGGTTGGCTGTAATAGGTCAGGGGAATCTTGCTGAGACCTTCGGCTAAGCGTTGGGCGCCATGTTTAGTGGTGCCATGGAAAAGCTCATGATAACTTTCGGGCTGGTTCTTTTCATCTATCAGTAGACTTTCACGCACGGATAAGACACCAAAAAATGTCCGTTTTTGATAAAGCGTGTGAGAGGCCAAGCCATGTAAATTTATGGCTAAAAAGATGATGGTGCCTGTTAAACTGGCTAAGCCTATTGCTTGTGCCCTAAATATAAAGCTAAGGCAAGCTAATACGATTAAACTGATGGCGATGGCATCAAAATACTCGGTTAAGTTCGCCACGCTAACATAAAGCACAAATCCAGTGAAGGCGGTTACAAGTGATAGCGCAACTGGTATTGCCAAGCGTTTTAGGGTGGGTTTTAAGGCGGGTCGTAACAATAGGGCCAAGACAACCATAATGGGATATTCAAAGATGCCATTAAATATAAAAGGCGCTATAAAGGTATTGAATATACCGCCTAACATGCCCGCAAATGACATGATTAAATAAAAGCGTGTTAAATGCTGGGTCGGCGGCCTCATTTTTGCCAGTTGGCCATGGCAAACCATAATGGCAAAGAAAAATGCCAGTACGTGTAAGGCCAAATAAGCCCAATATGGCAAGTCGGCAGGGTTAATAAATGCATAGGTGACAAAAGGCACTAAAAATATAGCTTGTGCCAGCACCATTATAGGAAGCAGTTTATCGTTCCATTTTGAAAAGACGAAAATAAACGATATTAAATAAACCGTTAAGGGGATAATCCAGAGCAATGGAACAGACGCAATATCGGTGCTAATAAAATTAGTTAAGCCCAATAACAGGCTAGAAGGTATAAAGGCCAGCACTAGCCAATGTAGTTGGGTTGATACGTTAAGCGTTGATGTCGTTTCTGTGTGACGTGGGCTGTTAGCTATTTGGTGGCTTTTAAACAATACCCAAGCACAGCTGATAAGCATTAAGCAGAGTATGCTATAGCCTATGCTCCAGCCCGTCTTTTGCCAGCTTAAACCAATATTGGGTTCAATCAGAAACGGATAGCTAAGTAAGGCCAGCAAGCTGCCAGCATTACTCGCAGCATACAAATAATAGGGGTCATCGCTGGTATGGTGGCCCACTTGGCTAAACCATTTTTGTAATAACGGAGCGGTTGATGAAACCACAAAAAACGGCAAACCAATGGCCAGCAGCAGCATCCAAAACAGCCAGAAAGTAGGGTCAGTTTCTGTGGGCGGGGTAATATGGCTGGGTAAGGCGACGGGTAGGGCAATGACACTTAACAAAATCACCGTGGCATGTATGTAAACTTGCCTTACGTGAGGTTGCCCCGTAGCAAGGGCATGGGCATACCAATAGCCTAAAAATAAAATACTTTGATAAAACACCATGCAAGTGTTCCATACAGCCGGGGACCCCCCTAGCAATGGTAGCAAGAGTTTGCCAAACATAGGTTGCAGCACAAACATTAATGCGGCACTCATAAAAAGTGTCGTGGCAAATAAAACGATTAAAGCATTGCGGTTTTTGGTTTTTTGTGGTGCTGGGTTGCTCATTGTCAGGCTTGCCTTTTAGGCTTATTGTTATGCGGGTTGGTAATGATAAAGCATTTTCTGTTAACGATGTGACTAGCAATGCAATTGGTTAGTTTTTTAATGCTAGAAGGCAATAATTGCCGTGTTTAAACTTTGAGTTGACGATGTGCTATTAAGGCGTCTTAGCCATGGGTCAATATGGCCTAGCAAGGATTATTGCTTGCTGGAAATAAACTGGACATAACAATTAGAGGGCACTGTTTAATGGGTGACAACCAACATATTTTGCTGGCAGTCGATTTTGCAACGGAAACAAATCAAATCGCCACGCAAGCACTGTACTGGTCAAAGTTGTTGAATGCCAGATTAAGTATTATCCATGTCTTAGATAATATTCCTATGCCTGATACTACATATGGCACAAGAATTTCCCTAGAAAAGGACAATGATGACGCTTTACTGAGCGCAGAACAAAGTAAATTACTTAAAATTGCAGATTTTTGTCAAGTTGAAATGGCTGATTGTTGGTTCATTTGGGGCGTGCCTGCGACTGAAATCAGCTATTTTGCCAAGCAGCACCAAGTGAGTTTGATTGTGCTGGGTTCCCATGCTAAACATGGTCTTGGGCTAGTCTTTGGCTCAGTGGCAAATAGTGTGTTACATCAGGCCCATTGCGATGTATTGGCGGTGCGTGTTAAACCGAGTCAAATCAATCCTTAACTAGGTAAATAGTGATGCAAAAAACTGCGTTTAGACAAGTGGTCTTAGATACTGAAACTACCGGGCTTAACCCTCAAGAAGGTCATCGGATCATTGAAATTGGCTGCGTTGAGCTGGTCAATCGGCGCTTAACCCAAAAACGCTTTCATACTTATATTAATCCGGAGCGCTTAATTGATGACGGAGCCATTGAAGTCCATGGTATCACTAATGAGTTTTTGGCCGATAAACCGCGGTTTGACGCAGTGGCTGAAGATTTTATCAGCTTTATCCAGGGTGCCGAACTGGTGATTCACAACGCGCCGTTTGACGTTGGTTTTATCAATGCTGAATTTGCAAAGTTAAAGAATGTGCAAGCATTAGAAAATTACAGTACGGTCTTTGATACCTTGGCCTATGCCAGAAAAAAACATCCCGGACAACGTAATAGTTTAGATGCCTTATGTAAACGTTATGATATTGATAACAGCCACCGCGAATTGCATGGTGCGTTGTTGGATGCTGAAATTTTAGCGGATGTGTTTTTATTGATGACGGGTGGGCAGTCGTCATTATTGGATGATAGCCAAGCTGAAACCGATAGGGTTAACCAACAAGTAAAACTAGGGGGCATATCTGCTGATCGGCCTGCTTTACGGGTGATTCAATGTACAGAGGAGGAGCTTACGCAGCATCAAGAACGTTTAGCCGCGATAGCTAAACAGAGTGAGGTATGTCTTTGGGGGCTACCCGATTAATCCAAGACCCGAGACACTGTGCTAACGTCTGTTAGCCCAGTGTCTCACTTAAGCGCTAATGACTTGTGGTCATCAATTAGGCTTTGGGTTTGGTACGTTTTGGCGGTAAAGTGAGTTTCTTTTTGCTGCGGATGGATTTTTTATCCCCATCATCAGCGTCTTCGGCGCCATGGTCGGACATTTTTGAAATATTCATGGGTTGGCCAGCCACCCTGATTTTCTTAAGCTCCTGGAACAACTCTTTGGGCATGCCAGCGGGCAATTCTACGGTGCTATAGTGTTCTTCTATTTTAATCCGCGCAATATGTTCACCATCTATACCTGTTTCATTAGCAATGGCACCTACGATATTGCCAGGCTTAACACCATGGCTACGTCCAACTTCTATACGGAAGACCTCCATCTCAATATTTGAGCTGCCAAAGCTGCGCTTAGGTTTATGGTTTTTTTCGCCTTTGTCAGCGTATCGATCAGAGCGTTCGGAACGCTCTGGCCGCTCTGAGCGCTCAAAACGATCGGATTGATGGCGGCCCTCATAGCCTTCTTTTTCTTTGGCTTTTTTCGGTGGGTTTTGTAATAGCAATGGCGTTTCGCCTTGTAAGCGTTTGGCCAGTGCGGCGGCAATATCCACTGCTGACGTATTATGCTCAGTTTGGTACTGTTCAATTAGCTGACGATAAAAACTGAGTTCTTCAGCGGCTAAGGTATCCGTGATATTTTGCTTAAAACGTGCAATACGTTTATTGTTGATCACTTCAGTTGAAGGTAAACCCATTTCCTCAACTTTTTGCTTAGTGGCTTTTTCAATATTACTTAATAGCTTTCTTTCCCTAGGTGCGATAAACAGGATGGCATCGCCTGTACGGCCAGCCCGGCCAGTTCTTCCGATGCGATGTACATAAGATTCTGTGTCATAGGGGATGTCATAGTTGACGACATGGGTGATACGGTCAACATCTAAGCCACGGGCGGCAACGTCGGTGGCAATTAAGATATCCAGCTTACCTGATTTAAGATGGGCAATCGCGCGTTCCCGCAAAGCTTGGGACATATCGCCATTAATGGCAGCTGCAGAATAGCCGCGGGCTTCCAGTTTTTCAGCAAGTTCAACGGTAGCGGTTTTTGTTCTGACAAAAATGATCATGCCATCAAAAGTTTCTACTTCCAAAATGCGGGTCAAGGCATCAAGTTTATGTAGCCCGCTGACCACCCAAAAACGCTGGCGGATATTTTCAGCGGTAGTCGTAGTGACCTTAATGGTAATTTGTTCGGGTTCTGTGAGATATTCCTGGGCAATTTTGCGGATCACCGACGGCATTGTTGCTGAAAACAAGCAGGTTTGGCGATTTTCAGGGGTTTGCTCAAGTATCCACTCAACATCGTCAATAAAGCCCATACGCAACATTTCGTCAGCTTCATCCAACACCAAAAAGCGTAGGCTGTCTAATTTTAAAGTGCCTCGGCGCATATGGTCCATGACCCTGCCTGGGGTACCAACGACAACATGGGCACCACGACTTAGTTGGCGTAATTGGGAGCTGTAATCTTGACCACCATATATAGGCAGTACGTGGAAACCTTTTAAATGGGCCGCGTAACGTTGAAAAGCTTCGGCAACTTGTATGGCCAGCTCCCGGGTTGGGGCTAACACCAAAGTTTGAGGATCTTTTTGTTTCAAATCGATACGCGACAATATAGGCAATGCGAATGCCGCAGTTTTGCCGGTACCTGTTTGGGCTTGCCCTAACACATCTTTGCCTTCAAGGATGAGGGGTATGGTTTGGGCTTGGATGGGTGAGGGTGTTTCATAACCGACATCATTCAGTGCACGTAGCACCGGTTCAATCAGCGCTAAATCACGGAAAGAAGGTAATGTAGAAACAGCATTGGACATTGATTTACCTGTAGAAAAATTTGGGATGACGCCATTTGGCGCTGGGAAAAGTTACTAACCTAGAATTATAACCTATTTATGGGTTTGGTATTGTGAAATGTTTAGATTTAGCAAGCATTGCCTAAATATGCAAAATTGACTCTAATTGGTGTTGAAAATGATTGTTTTTTTCAAGTGACTAGAGTGTTTCCACTTATTGCTTTTTTTTAATGTGCAACTAGACTTTAATTTAAAAGCTAGAGCTTACAATAGGCTTAATGGAGACAGTTGATGGGGGTTAATAGTGCTGAATTTACGGACATTAATGAGTCCATAGATGCAATTTATAAAGTTGCTATTGTTTCTGAAGCGGATATACACGGCAACATAATTTTTGTTAGCGATGGTTTTTGCAAGATTTCCGGCTATAGCCGGGTAGAACTCATAGGGAAAAACCATAGAATTGTTAATTCCGGTTACCATCCGACTGGGTTTTTCAAGGAAATGTGGAAAACCATCACAGCGGGTGAAATTTGGCGAGGACAAGTTTGCAATAAAACTAAAAAAGGCAGCATTTATTGGGTAGAGTCGATTATAGTCCCAATTTTTGAGAAAGACTCTGGAAGCATAAAAAAATATGTTTCTTTTAGAGTTGATATCACCGAACAAAAACAAGCTGCAGAAAACATACTCAAACAACAAACCGCGGCCTTAAGCAATGCCGTCGTGGCTTTAAGCCAGGGTCAGTTAAATGCCGATGTGCCTGTAGTTGATGGTGAACTGATTACTATTACGCATGCAGTTAAAATATTACAAAAAACCTTACAGCAAATTGCTGACGACATTTTGCAACTCATTCAAAATGCTAACCAAGGTAATCTGAAATATCGTTTGGATACCAAGCATTATGTGGGCGGGTATCACCACATCATAAGTGGTATTAATAAAATGTTAGACATCATCGTTGGCGCAACTATCGATGATGGTGCCACGGCACTAACCAAATTGGCGCAGGGTGATTTTAGCGCCCGTATCCTTACTGAATGTCAAGGCGATTACGATACCTATAAAAAAGCGGTTAATGGTTTAGCTATCAATTTAAATAATTTGATCAGTGAAAGCCAAATGATCAATGAAGCGACAAGACGAGGTGAATTATTTTTCCGTATTGATAGTGGAAAATACACAGGCGATTTTGCTTTAATGACCCAGATCCTTAATCAAACCATGCAAGAAATGGAATTGGCATCTTGGGTAAAAGATGGTTCAACTGCGTTGAGTAAAGCGGTATTGAATGAAAATACCGTTAATGAGCAAGTGGCGACAGCACTGAATGAAATAGCTCGTTATGTCAAAGCAGGTATGGGTTGCTTGTATTTATTTGATAATAATAGCCAAAAATTACGTTTGCTAGCCACGTTTGCAGGTCAGGGTGACCCCCTAAAGATTGCTGAATATGCGCTAGGAGAAGGTATTGTTGGCCAAGTCGCCAAAGAACGTAAACCTATCCATTTAACCAACGTACAAAGTCACATTATTAGTACGGGTATCAGTCGTGAAGCCGCCCTTAATACGTATACCCATCCTTTAGTTTATAAGCAGAACTTGTTAGGCGTTATTGAACTGGCTGCACATACATTATTGGACTCTGCTGAACAAAAATATCTGCAAAGTAGCCTGGATATATTGGCATCAATCTTATTTGGTTCCATACAAGCGGAAGCGACTAATGAATTGCTGAAGCGTTCCCAGCAGCTAGCTGAGGAACTTGAGGAGCAGCGCGCGCAACTTGAGCAGCAACAAGCTGGGCTTGAAATGCAAGCCACAGAGTTAGAAATTTCACAACGCAGCATTCAGGAACAGAATGAGCAATTGGCAAATGCTCAATCTGAAGTGATGCGGCAAAATCAGGAGTTAGTTGCGGCAAATCGTTATAAATCAGAGTTTTTAGCTAATATGAGCCATGAGCTTAGGACACCATTGAACAGTATCAATATCTTATCAAATATCTTAGCTGAAAATCGGGGAGGGCATTTATCGGATAAGCAGATTGAGCAGGCAAAAGTGATCCACTCCGCGGGTGCTGATTTATTACAACTGATTAATGATATTTTGGATTTGGCAAAATTAGAAAGTAAAAAAACCAGTTTGCGTATTGAGGAAGTCGATCTGCCTGTGCTCTTGGGTGAGGTATACCGATTTTTTAAGCCTATATCAGACGAACGCGACATTACACTAAAGTGTGATTTGGCCGGATTTGCACCGTTAACTATTGTGACTGACAAAGAAAAACTACGGCAAATTATCAAAAACTTTATTTCAAATGCCCTTAAGTTTACCGAAAAAGGTGGTGAAATTTCGCTAGGGTTATATCAAGAGGGGACGATAAAACAAGCTAAATTACCGGTCACAATTTTTATTAAGGACACCGGTATTGGTATACCGGAAGATAAAATTAAAGAAATTTTTGAGGCATTTAAACAAATTGATGGCTCTTCTAGCCGTAAATATACCGGCACCGGTCTTGGGCTCTCAATTTCCAAGGAGCTCGCAAGTTTACTAGGTGGTGAAATTCGGGTAACTAGCAATTTGGGATATGGTTCTGTTTTTTATTTGGAACTCCCACTGATAATAGATAAAAAATTAATCGATACTAACCTTACCGATATTTTTGAAGAATCTACAGATAGGTCTGATACCCCCTATCAATTTAAACAATCAGACTTTGTGCCCGAGGATGACGAAGTATCTGGCGGGGTTATTCTTATTATTGAAGATGACCCACGCTTTGCTAAAACGGTGGCTGATGAGGCCTTGCAATTAGGCATCAAAAGTATAATTGCCAGTGATGGCGAAGTGGGTTTACGCATGGCTAAGCAATATTTGCCTAATGGTATTATCTTAGATTTGCACTTGCCCTTAATGGATGGCATGACTGTGCTAAAAAGGCTTAAGGCTGAGACCAGCACCCGCCAGATTCCGGTTAAGATTATTTCTTGTGAAGAACCTAATTTAACTGCGCAACGACTCGGTGCAGTGGATTTTTTACAAAAACCGGTCGCCCTCGACGTATTAAAAGAGGCCTTAAGCCAATTTATGGAGTGTGCTTGTGAGCAGTGTGACAAGTCTTTACTGTTAGTCGAGGATGATAATCGTATGTTGCATGCGGTCTCTGAATTGATTGGTGAAAAAATTAATGGGGTGGGCATCACTAAGGCTAGTAATGGCTTGGCGGCAATTAATGCCGTTAAACAGGCACAATTTGATTTGGCAATCGTAGACTTGGGGTTGCCGGACATTTCTGGCTTTGTCTTGATAGAACAACTAAAAGAGCTGAATCCAAGTATGCCGATTATTATTTATTCGGGGCGGGATTTCACTAGGGATGAGCTCGCCAAAGCCCATGAATATAGTGATGCGATAGTCTTAAAAACAATAGGCTCTGATATCCGTTTGATTGATGAGGTACGTTTATTTTTGCACCGGATGATACAAAACTTTACCCAGGATAAAGAGTTAGGTAGCCCTATTCATAATAACCAGCCAACAAACTTTGGCCATAAAAAAGTACTGGTTGTTGATGATGATATGCGTAATATTTTTGCCTTGCTAGCAGTGCTTGAAGAATTAGATGTGGAAGTGATCACGGCTTATGATGGGCAACAAGCCCTTGATCAGCTATCACAAAATCCCGATGTTGGCATCGTGCTAATGGACATCATGATGCCGGTGATGAACGGTTATGATGCCATAGAAATTATTCGTAAAGATAAATCCAAAGAGCAATTACCTATTATTGCGGTAACGGCAAAAGCCCAGGTAGAAGATAGAAAAAAATGCTTGGATGCCGGGGCAAATGATTATTTGAGTAAGCCCGTGGATACCGCTCAGTTAATTCAACTGATGAAATTGTTTTTAGGGAAAAACTAATGGTCACAACGGTTCAGGCCCAAGACTTAACTCAGACCATCCAACAGATTTATGGCTATCAAATTAGCAATTATGATTTAGGTTTTCTGCAGAGAGGGCTAATACGTTTTGGGGTGGTGCAAAAAACTCAGGACTATGATGTCATTAAAAAATTGTTATTGGAGGATGAAACCTTAATCAAGAGCTATTTGGATCTCTTGTTTATTAATGTCAGCGAGATGTTCCGAGATCCGTCTGTGTTTTATGTTTTGCGCACCGAAATTATCCCTTATATCGCGAGCTACCCAGTAATTAAGATTTGGTCCGCGGGTTGCGCTTACGGCCAGGAAATTTATTCTTTAGCCATTATCCTGAGCGAACTAGGCCTGTATGACCGTTGCGTATTGTATGCCACCGATATTGATTTTGATGCGGTGGATAGGGCTCATCTGGGCCGTTATCCGATTAAAGAAACCTTAAAATACTTTGAAAATTATTATTTGAGTGGTGGCAGTCAAAGGGTATCTGAATATTTCACTATGGAGGGAGATTTTATGGTGGTTAAACCCAATTTACGCCGCAATATTTGTTTTGCTTGCCATAATGTAGCCACTGATTCTGCGTTTAATGAATTTAGTTTGGTGTTATGCCGAAATTTACTGATTTATTTTGATCATCAATTACAACAGCGGGTGCTCAAGTTATTTCATGACTCAATGACGACAAATAGCTTTTTAGTGCTAGGAAAGTTTGAAGCGCTCAATAACAACGCAGGTTACCAATATTTTAATAATTATAAATTGAAAGAGCGCATATTTAGGCACCTATGAGGTTGGTATACGATGAGTGAGATGACTTTACTATTAGTTGATGATATACAAGCTAATATTCAGGCGCTTAGTGCATTGCTAGAGTCATCTTTTGATATAAAAATTATTTCTGTCAATAGTGGCCATGAAGCGCTTAAGGTCGTCTTGGAAGGTAACAGCATAGACCTGATTTTGTGTGATGTACAAATGCCAGAAATGGATGGCTTTGAACTGGCTAGCATTTTAAAACAAAAGCAATCATCAAAAGATATCCCCATCATATTTATTACGGCTACTTTCGAAAGCAATGAGTTTAAGAAGAAGGGCTATGATTTAGGTGCCGTCGATTATATTACTAAGCCGATAAACCCAAATTTTCTAATCTCTAGAATTAATTCCTATATCAATATATCGCGCTTGCAGAAACAGCTGCGTGCCAATGCGCAAGAGCTTAAGTTACTAAATGACTCCTTAGAAGATAAAATTCGTCAACGAACGGATGAATTACAAAAGAGTGAAGCGCGTTTTAGGGAAATGTTTTATGCGCATCATGCCATGATGTTATTAGTAGACTTGGCAGAAGGCCTTATTATCGATGCCAATCCCTCTGCTAGTCAGTTTTACGGCTATACCAGTGCTCAGCTCAAGCAAATGCGCATTAGCCAACTTGAAGAATCCAACTCAATTTATAAAGCGACGCTTAAGACTGCGCTCGAAATAGGAGCTTCCTTTGAAGCGGAGCATCGATTGTCAAATGGGCAAACCCGTATCCTTGAAATTTATTCCTCTTCCATCATTTTGGAAGGGCAATCAGCGCTGTTTTTAATTATCCATGATATTAGTGAGCGCAAAATCGCCGAACAACGTATTAACCACTTGGCATTTTACGATCCGTTAACCCAGTTACCGAATCGTCGGCTATTTGAAGACAGGTTGGCGACTGCGATCTTGAACTGTAATCGAAAACAAGAATATGCCGCCTTAATGTTTATTGATCTGGATAATTTTAAAAGCCTTAATGATACCTTAGGGCATGATTTTGGTGATCTTTTGCTGGTAGAGGTGGCAAATCGGCTTAAACATTGTGTCAGAGTAGTTGATACCGTTGCGCGTTTTGGCGGCGATGAATTTACAGTGCTTTTAGAAACGATGGATAAAGATGAACACGTCTCCGCCTATAATGCTAAGCGGATAGCCGAAAAAGTGCGTTCGGCGCTGGCACAACCCTATGCCATTCGGGATTGTAATTATCGGACGACGCCGAGTATTGGGGTTGTCCTCTTTAACGGTCAGGATTTTACTGCGACTGAGCTTTGTAAACATGCTGATGCCGCGATGTATAAAGCCAAAGAATCTGGCCGTAATATGGTGGTTTTTTATGACCCTAAAATGCAAGACGAGCTGCAATTACGTGCAGCCTTGCAAACAGATTTACGCAATGCCCTGGATAAAAACCAATTTAGCTTGTTTTATCAATGCCAATTTAACGGCGAAAATGAAGTAATCGGCGCGGAGGCGTTATTGCGTTGGCAGCATCATCAGTTTGGATTTATCTCGCCTGGACAATTTATACCCTTAGCGGAAGAAATTGGCTTAATTGATGATATAGGTTTATGGGTTATTGAAGAAGCCTGTATACAATTGCGGGATTGGTCTATACGGCCAGAAGCCCAACATTTAACGATTTCAGTCAATGTTAGCGCACGCCAGTTTAAGCAAAACAACCTTGTGGAAAATATCAGCCAGTTAATTGTCTTATATGGTATTGATCCACAGCTATTAAAATTGGAGCTGACAGAAAGCGTTTTTTTGGGCGAAATAGCTGAATGTGTCGCAATTATGCACGGATTAAAAGGCATAGGGGTGGCTTTATCCATGGATGATTTTGGCACCGGTTACTCGTCATTAAGTTACCTAAAGCAATTGCCTCTTAATGAGTTGAAGATAGACCAATCCTTTGTACGCGACTTAGGCCATGACGATAATGATGCCGCCATTATTAAAGCAGTAATAACCTTGGGCCAAGTATTTGGCCTGACTGTTATTGCCGAGGGCGTAGAAACCGAAGAGCAATACCAATTTCTACATTTAAATGGCTGCCACCATTACCAAGGTTTTTTATTTGGTAAACCTGTCCCTGCAGACGAGTTTTTGCAACAAATCGAACACAACGTTAAGTTATTGGCAAATTTCCAAGTTGGGTGAGTAGTTGATGTGTATGCGGCTGTTAAGGCATACAGGAAGTTTTTCAAAAACAGGCTTGATTGTCCAAATTAATTTGAGCATTACATTTATTCCCAACCGCATGAACCCGTATAGCCAAAGGGAGGGCTATTGATTACATCATCCTTTTGAAATGCGGGCATGTCTGGAAACGCTGGAGCATTTTCATGGCGTCCTTGAGATTCCACATCACGATTTTGATGTGCCAACACTTTACCGGACACAAGGTTAAGCAGCTTTATGCTGTAATTCAAAATCCACGGGTGATTTATAACCATAACCGAATGCAGTCGCTCACGGTTATACCCACGGGGCACAAGTAAAAAATTTCGATATATTCAAAGATCGACTGCTTGGCTTCTTCCCGGGAAACATAGGTTTGATGATAGACAAGCTCTGTTTTTAAGGTATGAAAAAAGCTTTCAGAAACGGAATTGTCCCAACAATTGCCCTTACGGCTCATACTCTGTCGAATGCCAAAGCGCTTTAACAGCGTCCTATGGCTGTCAAAGGCATATTGGCTGCCACGGTCGCTATGCCACAACAAGCCTTTATCGGGCTTGCGTTTCCAAATCGCCATCAGTAAGGCATCATTGACCAGTGCTGTCCGCATATGCTTATCCATAGACAGCCCACCACTTGGCGTGAAAACAAATCGATCACCACCGCCAAGTAGAGCCAGCCTTCCTGGGTGTGTATATCAGTTCACCAGTGGCATAACATGGAATCTCACCTATGAACCATGCTTGATGATGCGGCGGAATTCCTAACGGACTTGATGTCGAACCAAGATTACAAACAATGATTCCTCTGTTTACTACCTTAGCGGAATTGACATAGGGCACGTTTAAGACCAATAGATGTCCGTTACGAACTTCGACTTGGTAGCCATTTTCGATCAGCGGACTGATCGATGGGTCATTAAGAGCGATTTGTAAGTCCAACATTGAACACCATTCCTTCTTCAAGTTTAACATCACCACCAACGCCAACCTTGCCATCAAGACCATGCTCACTGCTGTAAGTGATCTCGTAGATTTTTATCTGGACTTGGTATGTCACCAGGAAATGCCAGATCAACTAGTTCTTGGTAACTTAAGGTTTTGTTGTGGTGAAAAATAAATTCACGGGTATTGATGAAAATAGTTAATTCCTTCTTTTCGTGATTAGAGGCATGAGAGTACTTATGGTGATGATGTGTAGCTTCAATTATATTTGTAGCCATAACAATATACCTTATTCGTTTCACTGGACAACCAGCATGGACATATTATAAACAGCTAATTTTTAACTAGTAAATAGCTATTTTTTAGCCAATTTTAAGCTAAAATAACTTGACATGGTCTATTTTAGTTGTAGAATAAGTTCGCACTGAGGAGACCCGTATGACCCCCGTAAAGAAAACTATGACACTTAACCTCACAGACGCGGAGATGCGAGCTTTAGAGGAGTTGTGCATAAAAAAAGACCTAAATAAGACAACTATATTGCGCCAAGCATTACGCTTATATCAGTTGGTTGAGGCTCGTTTAGAGAAAGGCGATAAGCTGCTTTTTGAAGAAGAGCTGACCAAAAAAAAGACAGAAGTCATGATGCTATGACGGTAACTGTAAGTCCGATTGTTCTTTTCAATGTCGAATTTGGGGAACCGGTTAACGCTGAATTATGGGATGCAATTACTGAAAAGCAACTTGCTGACTGGGAAGCTGATTGGAATGCAGAATTACTACTCGCATTGCAGCGTTTAAATCGTGCAGGGGTAGATCGAAAACAATGGCCACAAAGCCGACACTGGAATTGGCGTAAAAAAACTGAATGTATACAGAAAATGCTGGCGTATCCAAGTTTCAGCATTATGTGTGACGGAATGACTCAAGGCATGATGATTCTCGATACGCCGAGTAAACGCTGTCGTATCGAGTGTCAGAAAGGTAAGAATCTTGTTTACATTGAGTATCTTGAAAATGCCCCTTGGAACCGAAAAGAATTGTTATTCGATCCGCCACGCTTTCGTGGTATTGGAAGCATTCTTATTTTGGCGGCAATCATGCTTAGTAAAGAAGAGGGCTTCAATGGACGTATTGGCCTTCACTCTCTGCCGCAAGCAAATAGCTTTTATGCAAATAGTTGCGGCATGACCGATTTAGGGATTGATCCTAACTATCAAGGACTACACTATTTTGAAATGACAGAGCAGCAAGTGGTTGCTTTCATTGCGAAAGGGAGCGAGTTATGAAAATAGAAATTACAAAAGAATGGTGCCTAAGAATGGCGCATCTCGAAGGGGATGCAGAAATTGGAGCAGGTTTGTTGTCATTCGATCCAATACTAGATTCGGATTTACTTCCAGTAAGCGATATTTTGGATGAGCCAGGTATTGTGTTTGGTCGTTTCGTTCAATTGATGCGCCGCGATCATGGATTGACAATTGAGAAACTCGCTCAAGATAGTGATGTTGAGATTGCCGAGTTACTTGAAATTGAAGATGATGCACATCATAGACCCCAAGGACGAACTGTCTATCAACTTGCAAATTACTTCAAAGTGCCGCATCGAAACCTTTTGCAGGTAGCAGGACTCACAGCGCCGAGAGATTCGAGAATCGTTGAAGAAGGTGTTCGATTTGCCGCACGATTGGAGCCTGTTGCTGAACTTTCCCCAGAAGAAAGAGCTGCGCTTGAAGCTTTTGTTGCTGTAATCGGTTCAGAGTAGGAGTCAGCAAACCATTGGCCAAAAATCTCATTCTTCCTAGAAAAACCGTACAAGACATAGATAATAGAGTTGAGCGTATTTTACGGGGGCTTGGTAATCCCGAGCCACCGTTACGCTTAGAGGACGTTCGAGAACTATTAAATCTTGATCTGGCCTACTATACGGCAAATGACCCTGGTATTGCTCAGGAGACGATAAGCCGTATTCGCGTGGCTGCTATCCAAGTTTACAAGCGCCCCACACTCCTCATTGATGCGATCAAGAAATTAGATTTAAAAGCCCTATACCTGCCAGATCGAAAGCGAATCCTTCTTGATGGCGACCTTCCGCTGAAAAAACATCGGTGGAACGAAGCGCATGAGGTTGGTCACAGCTTGATACCCTGGCATGATGAGATGATGCTTGGTGATAATAACCAAACTCTATCCTTCGAATGTCATGAACAGGTAGAGGCAGAAGCAAATTTTGCAGCTGGACGTCTGTTGTTTCTTCGAGATCGTTTTGTCGACGAGGCTCAATCCTTGGGCCCGACAATTAGTTCTATCCGTCAATTACACGCCACTTTCGGTAATACGCTCACAACTACATTTTATCGTTTCATTGAGACTTTTGGGATTGAGCAACCTCTTGTTGGCCTGATTTCCAGCCATCCCCATTTTACTCGACGTCCTTTGAGTTTTGATGTTGATAAGCCATGCAGATACTTTATCCAATCTCCGGCCTTTGCTGGACGTTTTTCTAAACTATCTGAAGTTGAGTTATTTGAAGCTGTTTCTGATTATTGCGGCAGTCAGAAAGGAGGAACTTTGGGAGAAGCTGAGTTGATTTTGTCTGATGACAACGAAAATCAGCACCGTTTTTATTTTGAAACATTTTTTAATTGTTATGATGCATTAACACTTGGTGTTTATTGTGGACTAGAATCCAAAATTTTCTAAGATCGCCCTTTATTTGTTGTTGCACGACTCGGACGAAAGGCAATACAGCTATCCGATCAAAAAATGAGAGTGGTAGGAAATAGAGAGCAATACAATGAAATTTACCGAACGGGAGTTTTATTGACTGGTTTAATATCGAAGAGGTCATATATCGAAGGGGTCAGATTCGATTGATTTATGGTTAAAAATCCGCTACCTTAAACCTACTTTTATCTTTTGGCTTCAAAACTCATGGCTCGTCTCCCCAGAATGGTTATTCCAGGCCAGCTGCAACATGTCATTGTCCGGGGCAACAACCGCTCCGAGATCTTTTGCTGTGATGCGGATTACTCGTTTTATCTAGAGAAACTTCAGGCCGCCTGCATAAAACATGATTGTCAGTTACATGCTTATGTGTTGATGACCAATCATGTCCACTTGTTAATGACGCCATTTTCCGAAACTGGCTTAAGCAAAGTGCTGCAAATGCTGGGGCGCTATTATGTTCAGTACTTTAACCACTGTTACCTACGCACCGGCACACTTTGGGAAGGTCGCTACAAGGCAACGATCATCGATAGCGATGCCTATTTGCTGACTTGTATGCGCTATATTGAGCTTAACCCAGTTCGCGCTGGGCTGGTGGCCGATCCGCTGGACTATCCTTGGTCGAGTTACCGTTCTAATGCATTGGGACAAACTAATGGCTTAGTAACGCCTCATGTTGAATTTAGGCGCTTAGGGCCTGATGACAGTGCGCGTCAAACGGCTTATAGTGCGTTATTTAAGCAGCCGATTTCCGAAGCCCAATTTAACGACATTAGAGAGGCAACTAATAAGGCGTGGGTATTGGGTGATACCCGTTTCAGGGAACGCATTCAATTGCAACTGGCGCGGCGGGTAGCGCCGTCTGCAAGAGGTGGGGACAGGAAATCGGCTCAATTTAAAATCAATCGAGTCTGACCCTTTGATTAAGGAATGAAGTTATGCTATCACCGCAACCTGCTGAGCAACCCTTATTTCCCCTGAATACCCCTTTGTTCCCAAAATGCACGTTACAACTGCAAATATTCGAACAGCGCTATCTCAAGATGATATCTACGTGTCTGCGAAATGGATCGAGTTTTTCCGTATGCTTACTGCGGGAGGGGTATGAAAAACAGGAGGTGCTGGGTAATGCCAATTCACCCACTCAGAATGTGCCGATTTTTTATTCAATGGGTACCCAGGCTAAAATAATTGACTTTGACCAAATGCCCAATGGTTTGTTATCTATTTCGTTACAGGGTGAGCAACGCCAACGTCTGGATCAAATTCACCAACAAGCCGACGGACTATGGCTAGCCCAAACGGACAATTTGGCGGAAGAAAACGCCTGCAAAGGAGAAATTCTACCGGTTTGGTCAGCGGTTTTAAAAAGCTTAACCAAAAGCGGAATTATCACTTATTCTGAAACGGATCTGCACAACAATCCGGAACTGGCGATGAATTATTTTGCCATGTACTCACCGTTGCCATCATATTTGAAACAATCTTTACTGGAAATAGACGACCTACAAATCCGTTGGCAGCGTTTGCAGGAATTTACCACTCAACACTTAACCTGATGAGCCAGCCCCTTCAGCTGGGCGTAGCCATGCAGCTGGGCACGGGCTAATGTGGGCAGCGGTGTGATGGGGAGAGTTTGATACGGGTTGAAATTGATTACCGGGCACATTTGGGTTACAGCCACTATACGCCGGTTAAACATGGCTGGGTGAAACAAGTAATAGATTGGCTATGCCCAAAAGCCACCGTGGTCTGGGACGGCTATGAATTTGAATTATGGGGCAGGACACTAATACAGCGCAATGCTTGATGGTTATGGTGCTTAACGGCCTTGATATGTTGTATGCTACTGATGGAAGTTGGCTATCTTCGTCAAACTTCCTCCTTCATAAACCAATAGGCGATAATCGCTTTGGGTTACTAGCTGCTTTTTAGCAGGTTTTCTTTTCCATTAATTCTGTATCCGCCAACTATAAAACCGAAAGTGCCTGAAAAAATAACCTCCTGCACTGAGTTTTAATGAATTGTTGTTATAATGCTTGAAATTTATTTCGCGCATTACTTCGGGTTGAGAGATTTCATGATTGTAGGCAGTATCGTAGCGTTAGTGACACCGATGTTGGCAGACGGTGCCGTAGACAAAGGCAGTTTAAAAAAACTAGTTGAGTTCCATATCGAGCAGGGGAGCGACGCTATTGTGGCGGTGGGCACTACGGGTGAGTCGGCCACTTTGGATGAAGATGAGCATTGTGAAGTCATCAGCCTAGTAGTTGAATATGCTGCGGGTAGGCTACCTGTAATTGCCGGTACTGGGGCGAATGCCACTAAGGAGGCAATCAGTTTAACCCAGCGCGCTAAAGCGGCAGGTGCTGATGCGTGTTTGATAGTAACGCCGTACTATAACAAACCGACACAAGAAGGTTTGTTTTTGCATTACCAAGCCATTAACGATGCTGTCGATATCCCACAAATCCTCTATAACGTGCCAGGCCGCACAGCCTGCGACATGCTGCCGGAAACCATAGGCCGTCTATCGCAGCTTAATCATATTGTAGGTGTTAAAGATGCGACTGGGGATTTATCCCGAGTGAGCAAAATACGTGAATTAAGCGGTGTTGATTTTGCCATTTACTCCGGTGATGATGCCAGTAGCCGTGAGTTTTGTTTGTTGGGTGGCAATGGTTCGGTGACTGTTACCGGCAATGTGGCACCTAAGCTAGTGCATGAGATGATCATGGCAGCCATTAATGCTGATGCTAAAACAGCGGCGGCAATTGATGCTAAGCTTGCAGGCTTGCATCAAAAATTGTTTATTCAATCAAATCCTATCCCAGTGAAGTGGGCGGTGGCGGAAATGGGACTCATCGGCACAGGCATCCGTTTGCCATTAACTTGGTTGAGTGCCGATTGTGTGGCAGCCGTACGTGCCGCTATGCAACAAGCTGAAGTAATATAAGGCCACGATGAAAGTTAAGCTGAGTTTGCTATTAAAATTGTTAGTCTTGATCCCTTTACTAACCGCCTGTAGCTATATTAAGGGACTGTTTCCTGATAAATATAAGGATTATCAATTTAGCACGGAAATTCCTGCACTAAAGTTGCCTGCGCAATTAGATAATAAGAAAGCTTCGGTAGCAGAGAAGGTGCCGGAAGCTGCCGTTGAAGAAGGTCGGGGAAGCGCTGAACCGTTAGTGGTGCCTGATGCGACGCCTACTGAAGCAACGGCTGATTTGCCTAAAGTTTTCGCTATTGAGCTAGTAAAGTTTGAAAATGGCCAAACCCGTTTGCGGATTGCGGCGCCTTTAACCAAATCATGGCATTTGGTGAGTAAGGCATTAAGCCGTAATGGCTTGGAGGTTTCCAACCGCGATGAGCCGAATAAAATATTTAACGTGCATTATGACCCAAATGAGCAACCTTTTAAGGATGGTACGATATTTGATGAGATCGCGTTTGCTGTTTTTGGTGCCAAAGGCAAGGAACAAGAACTCATTCTTAAAGTAGTAGAAAATGACAGCAAATCGGAAGTGATCGTGCTAAACAATGAAGGCCAGCCAACTTCCGATGATGCCGCCCTAAGTTTGTTAAAACTCATACAAGAAACCTTGGTGAGCGAGCAAACCCAATAAGCTTAAGCTAAGCGTTGTGTTTTTTATAAAGGCATTGGCTTTATCTTGAACCTAGGCCGCAACCCTTTCCCCTTGAATTCAATTAACTTGATAATCACATGCTAAAGATTCCTGGGGCTTTTGCCCTATCTGACTTCCGTTTAAAAAAACTATTGGCGGGTTTACAAGCGCTCGATGCCAATATTTTAGCGGTATCAGCCCGTTATATGCATTTTGTAGATTTAGCCGCGCCATTAAGCGCCCAGCAAATAGACATATTAAACCAGCTGTTAGCTTACGGTAGTGCCGAAGGCCAAGGAATAGCGGCTAAAGCGGGCATTTTAGTGGTGCCTAGGCCTGGGACAATTTCGCCTTGGTCCAGCAAGGCTACCGAGATTGCTCTGCGCTGTGGCCTAACATCGGTTAAACGGCTGGAGCGCGGCATAGAATATGGTTTACAGCTAAACTCAGATTTAACTGAGGCCAGTAAACAATTGATTTTGCCATTATTACATGACCGCATGACTCAGGCGTGTTTTGAAGGTGATCTGCCTGATTTGTTTGCCCAGCAAGCACCACAAGCGTTAAACCGGGTTAATGTGATGGCGTTAGGGCGGGAGGCTTTAGTTGTTGCCAACCAGAGTTTGGGTTTAGCCTTATCGGATGATGAAATAGATTATTTAAGCGCTAGCTTCCTAAGCTTGGGCAGAAACCCCTCTGATGTTGAATTAATGATGTTCGCGCAAGCGAATTCGGAACATTGCCGGCATAAAATTTTTAATGCCAGCTGGGTAATCGATGGCGAGGCACAAGATTTATCGTTATTCAGTATGATCCGCAATACGGCCCAATGCCATCCTGCTGGCATTTTGTCCGCTTATAGCGATAATGCTTCCGTGTTAGAAGGTTATCCCGCTGACCTGTTGTTGCGCAATCCCCATAGTGGCGAATATGCTTATCTGCATGAACCTGCTCATGTATTGATGAAAGTGGAAACCCATAACCATCCGACAGCTATTTCGCCATTTTCAGGCGCGGCGACAGGTTCGGGCGGCGAGATTCGCGATGAAGGGGCAACAGGCCGCGGTTCTACGCCTAAAGCGGGCTTGTCAGGTTTTTCTGTGTCCCATTTAAAGGTGCCTGAATTTATCCAGCCCTGGGAATCTGATTTTGGAAAACCCAGCCGCATTGCTTCCGCCTTAGAGATTATGCTGGAAGGCCCATTGGGTGCGGCGGCGTTTAATAATGAATTTGGTCGGCCTAATTTAGCAGGTTATTTCCGCACATTTGAACAGCCCGCGCCAAATAGTGCAAACCATGATTATAAAGGCTATCACAAGCCGATTATGATCGCAGGCGGATTGGGCAATATTCGTCCCATGTTGGTAAAAAAACATGAAATCCCGCCAGAAGCGTTAATCATAATTTTAGGTGGCCCTGCCATGTTAATTGGTTTGGGCGGTGGTGCGGCGTCTTCCCAAGCGTCAGGTGAGGGTGCAGAAGCTTTGGATTTTGCCTCTGTGCAGCGTGAAAACCCTGAAATGCAGCGCCGTTGCCAAGAAGTGATCAACCATTGTAATGCTTTAGGTGATGCAACGCCGATAGTATCCATCCATGATATTGGTGCTGGTGGTTTATCCAATGCCGTTCCGGAGATCATCCATGATTGTAACCGTGGTGGCCGCTTTAACCTACGCCAAGTGCAAAGTGCCGATGCAGGCATGTCACCGATGCAAATATGGTGTAATGAAGCGCAAGAACGTTATGTGGTGGCCATTAAGCCAGAATCTTTAGCGTTGTTTAAAGGTTTTTGTGAGCGTGAACATTGCTTGTATGCCGTTATAGGTGAAGTTACCGCACAAGAACATTTGCAGTTACAAGATAACTTGCTCACGGAACAACCTGTTGATATTCCAATGTCCTTATTATTCGGCAAACCACCTAAAACCCAGCGTGTGGTTGAGCATAAGCCCGCGCAATTATCGGCGCTGGAGTTAGCTGCCATAGATATTAATGACGCGGTTGCGAGGGTGCTGTCGTTTCCTGCCGTCGCGGATAAAAGTTTTTTAATCCATATTGGTGACCGTTCGGTTACAGGTTTGGTATGCCGTGATCAAATGGTGGGGCCTTGGCAAGTGCCTGTGGCAGATGTGGCGGTCACTGCGGCAGGGTTTTATGCCAACACGGGCGAAGCTATGGCCATGGGTGAGCGCACACCGATTGCTGTTATTAATGCGCCAGCGTCGGGACGCATGGCCATAGGGGAGGCCTTAACTAATTTAGCCGCGGCTCCGATTGCCTCACTTTCTAGTATCAAATTATCTGCCAACTGGATGGCGGCAGCGGGTCATCCTGGCGAAGATGCCGCTTTATTTGATACCGTAAAAGCGGTTGGTATGTCGCTATGCCCGGCACTGGGAATTGCCATTCCAGTGGGTAAAGACTCGTTGTCGATGAAAACAGTCTGGAAGGAGAATGGACAAGAAAAGGTGATGACGGCGCCGTTGTCATTAATAGTTACCGCTTTTGCGCCTGTGGCGGAAATTGCTAATACCTTAACACCGCAGCTGCAATGGCTCGCAGAGCCTAGCGTGTTGCTGTTGATAGACCTAAGCGCTGGAAAAAATCGTTTAGGTGGTTCTGTGCTGGCGCAGGTTTATCAGCAGATGGGTAATGAATGCCCAGACTTGGATGACGTAGAGGTCTTTAAAGCATTTTTTAATGCAATTCAAACCTTAAACCAGCAGCAAAAGTTGTTAGCTTACCATGACCGCTCCGATGGTGGTTTATTGGCAACGGTTGCGGAAATGCAGTTTGCTGGTCGTTTAGGCGTAGAACTGGAGATAGGCAGTTTAGGGGGCGATGTGCTAGCGGCCTTGTTTAACGAGGAGTTGGGTGCGGTAATACAACTACGGCAATGTGATTGTGAGGCGGTATTAAACGTATTGGCTGTAGCTGGCCTAGCAAATTGTTGCCAAGTTATCGGGCAAGTGCTGGATGGGCAGCAGCTAACGATCAAGTATCAAGGCAAACGCATTTATGCCGCCAGCCGTGCCCAAATGCATAGGCAATGGTCAGAACTAAGCTACCGTATGCAAGCGCTACGGGATAACCCAGATTGTGCTAAACAACAGTTTGAGCGTATTTTAGATGAGAATGATCCAGGTTTACATGCGCTATTAAGTTTTGATGTAAACGAAGCGATTACCGCGCCATTTATCGGCGGCGCTAAACCTAAAGTAGCTATTTTGCGTGAGCAAGGTGTGAATGGCCATGTCGAAATGGCGGCTGCATTTGAGCGGGCTGGTTTTGCCAGCATTGATGTACACATGAGCGATATTATTGCGGGTCGGGTACAGCTGGCAAATTTTGCGGGCTTAGTGGCTTGTGGCGGTTTCTCCTATGGTGATGTGTTAGGTGCTGGCGGTGGCTGGGCCAAATCAATTTTATTTAATGCTAAAGCCAGGGACGAATTTGCCGCCTTTTTTCATCGCCCTGATACCTTTGCTTTAGGTGTATGCAATGGCTGCCAAATGATGTCGGGGCTACGCGATTTAATACCCGGGGCTGAATATTGGCCGCGTTTTATGCGCAACCAGTCTGAGCAGTTTGAAGCACGGGTCACCATGGTGGAAGTGCAAGCATCAGCATCGTTATTTTTTAATGGCATGCAAGGTTCAAGAATGCCAGTCGTGGTTGCCCATGGCGAAGGGCGGGCGGTTTTTGACCGTGATCCGGCATTGGCTATGCAGACAGGCGTTATTGCCTTAAGTTTTATTGATAATTATGGCCAGCAGACCTTGGAGTTTCCAGCAAACCCCAATGGTTCACCGAGGGGTATAACCGGTTTAACCACTAAGGATGGCCGCTTTACCATTATGATGCCACATCCAGAACGTTGCTTTAGAACCTTGCAAAATTCTTGGCATCCTGCGGAATGGCAGGAGCATGGCGCTTGGATGAGAATGTTTAAAAACGCCAGGTTATGGTTAGGTTAAGCCATATTTTTGTTAAATTTTAGCCTTGAAAATTAAAATTCTACCCATAGATTAGTGTTAAGCGCCATCTTAGGCGTTATGTAAAACTAACTAATTGGAGGCAATCATGGCTATTACCCGCTATCAACCTTGGGGTTTATTGGATCAATTGCAAAAAGAACTAGAACGCGCCCACACTAGCAATGGTGGCGAAGGTTCTATTGCAACCGCCGAATGGGCACCTTCTGTTGATATTAAAGAAGAAAGCGATAAATTTGTCTTACAAGCTGATATTCCAGGCGTAAGCCCAGAAGCGATAGACATTAGTATGGAAGACAGCGTGTTGACCATAAAAGGTGAGAAAAAAACCGAAGCTAAAACCGAACAGGAAGGCTATAAACGGGTAGAGCGCACCTATGGTTCATTTTATCGCCGCTTTAGCTTACCTGATACGGCAAATTCCGAAGCCATTAGTGCAACGACTAAACACGGTGTTCTGGAAATTGTGATCCCAAAACGCGAAGCGATTAAACCAAAAAAGATTAGTGTCTCTATGGGACAATAACAACCAGCGGAGCCCCAAAGGGCTCCGCTTTTTTTGGCGGGGTTATTGGCATGGGCAAGCAAGCCTGCTTTAACAACATAAGTGCTTTACTGCTAGGTTTTAGTGTCAATAATATTTACAATGATTTACTGATTTAACCGTCCATATCACCATTCCTCTAGCTTTATTTGTGGGTAACCCACAAATAGAACAGTACTAAGTTCTTCTTATGTATGTTTTTTTTTGGAAAATCATGATGCTCCTGCATGCAAAAAGGGTTTTTTTGTACTAATTAATGGCTGGCAGTCATACACAAAAATAATTTGAGATAATATTTGTTGTCAGCAATTTTTACAGAATTGTGACAATTTAAACATTAGAGCTAAATATTTATCGATAAGTAATTGTTTTTAATTAATTTATTAATATTGGTTTAGTATTTGCCTTAGTATATCTAAACTAAATAGGTAAATACATAATGCATACTACAACACAACAAAAAAACGCTTTATGCGGGCTTAGTTTATTGGCCCTTATCGCTAGCTTGTTTATAGGCTTAGGTGTCAGTCCACAAGCTTATGCGACCGCTTGTGGCACAGGCAATTTAGATACCGGCAATGTCGGTTTTAGAGGGAATGCTTCAGATGGTTGTGGTGGGGTATTTAGCGGTAATGATAGTCTGGCTGCAGTTAATACCGAAGCCAATAACCTTAAATTTGGCGGAACGGACTGGCTCTTTAGCTTAAGAGATGATAGCCCAGGTAACCCGGGTTCTGGCAGCAATAGTTTCTTTGGCCTTAATTGGACGCTTTCGGTGGACTCAGGTAAAACCGGCAATTGGATATTAAGCATTGCCGATCCTTTGCCGGTAAGCTTACCAATTTCGATAGATTTTCTTGCGGTTTTAAAAGGTGGCACTTCCTGGTCAGCTTATTTCTTTGATAATGAAGTCTTTACCACCGTTGGCTCTAGCAGTGGCACATTTAATATTGTATTCATCAATAATGGAGGCCAAATACCTGACATATCGCATTTAACACTTTATGCCAGAAGTGGTGATCTGCCCTTAACTGCATCTGGTGACAGCGTCCCCGAACCTACAACAGTGCTAATGTTAGGCTTGGGCATGTTAGGGCTGGTTGGGATAAGACGGTTGCGGTTAAACTAATGCTAAAGTTGTAGCTAAATAAAAAGGGCGCCGTAGCGCCCTTTTTTATGTGTTAAAGGTTAATCGACTTGGAACTGCCGACAGAATTACCTGTTTTGTCAAAAGCACTAACGGTATATGTGATTGTACCTCTGATACTTGTTTTATCGTTAAAGCTCAGGCTGGTTGTATTGGCAATTTTGGTACCGTTACGGCTAATTTCATAATGGTCTACGCCTGAGCCAGCGTCAGTTGATGCACCCCAAGAGATGCCAATTATGCCTCTTCTCAGTAATAACACTTTTAAGTCCGCTGGCGCTGTAGGTGGGGTGCCGTCAGTGGTAACAGAGGTTGAAGCAGTTACTGTGCTATGGTTGGCGGCGCTAGCGGTGACCGATTTGTTATAAACGCCATCTGTGGCGGGTAAGCTCAGGCTCCAAGTAATATTAGATGAGCTGCCGGGCGCTAACGAAAAGGCACCTATGGTACCGCCGTCGTTGTTAACTAAGGTAAAGGTAGTTGCATTACAACCCGCGCTATCATTATTGCTGAGTAACACACTAAGGGCTACCGTCGCGCTGGTTTTGCCTAGGACGCTAGTTGGGTTTACCGTGAGCTTGGCTGCATTTGAATTACACACAACCTGTGCTGCTGTCGTTGCAGCTACCGTGTTGGAATAACTGGAATTACCATTGCTGCTATAAGCTCTTACGCGATAGAGGTATTGGGTTGATGGTACTAATCCGGTATCACTAAAACTAGTCACGTTGTTATTTGTAATAGCAAATTCAGTCCAGTTGATCGCGTCGGCAGAGCGTTCTAAACGAAAGCCAATTTCATCATTCGAATTGTCAGCCCAAGTTAAGTTAATTTGGCTGCTGGAAAAGGCGCTAGCCACTAAGTTAGTAGGTGCGCTTGGTGGCGCTATGACTGTAGTCGTGGCTGTCGCGCGAAAGGCTGCTACCACGGCTTTAGTATTGTTCATGGATAAGGCATTGTTTTCTGTCGGTGTGCCAGTGGCATTGCCGTTAGTTAAAGCAACGTTGGGGTTAGAAAAATAACTTACCCGTGTGCCGCCACTACAAGCATAAGCCATAATCGTCCTAAAACCTGCATTTTGGCAGAGCCTATAAGCATATGAGTAACTATAGGCACCCGGTGAAGAACCGGAATTGTCCCGGTCATGGTTGTTACCTTGATTATGGCCTAATTCATGCGCTAAGGTTTGTCCGGAAAGGCAAGCATATACCGAGTCGTCATGCACAACGCTAAACGCATAAGGTGCAAATGCACGGCCAACAAAGCTGCTGGTCATTACGTAGGCAATACCGCAATAATTCGTATCTGCCGTCAAAAGGGAAACTTGGTCTGCACCATATTGGTTGCGCAGGCTATGTAGCTCATCCATTTTGCCATCGCTAGTGCCCGTTAAGTCAGTTAAGCTTTTAGACATATCGCCGGTCTCGGTATAATTGGTTTCAACCATTTTTACTAAGTTCAGCTGCATATCAATTTTGCTGTTGATATAGGCTTGGTTAGCCATCGCCACGGCGTTGGTGATTTTGGCTTCTATCCCGGCTTGGCCAGATGCGTTGTTTTTGGCTTTAGTGGTGTAGGCCACCATTAAATCAATAACAGTTCCGGCTGCGGCAGCTTGGGCGGTAGGTGGGGTTGTACTGGTGCTAGTGGCAGTATCAGGTTCCGGTAAGGCACCTGATTGCAGAAAATCATCTACCGTTTTAGATTCGCTATGCTTGGGGTTTTTAGCGGAGTTGATTTGCATGATTTCATGCTGGTTTTTACCTTTAGAATTGATTTCATAAGTATTGGCGCCAATTTGTACCAGCCCTGAAATTGTGTGCCCATGCATGGTTAAGAACACTTCACTGTCAGCCTCACCCTCAACATGGCCTATCCATGTGGTATGGCCTTTTACATTGTCGATCAGTTTGTCACGTACGGCGGTGACGATTACGTCATCAAACAAATTAAGTGTGACAGTGTCGGTAATCATTAAGTCGGTATTGACATTGACAGATCGCATTCGCATGCCTTTTTTGGGCATAGCCTTTTTGATTTGTTGTATACCGTAATCGTCAAACATATCAGGTGCAGGACCTTTACCTTTTGCATTAACAGCCCATGGTAAAAGTGTGGCTGCTATTAATGAAATGCCTATGAAATTTTTTAGTTGCATCGCTTTAAGCTCCATATTTGGTTTTTTGTTATGGCAAAGTATGGTCAAGTAAGGCGACAAAATTTGTGATGCGAATACCACTTCATATAGCGGGGTAGCTCAAAGGGTGTGATGCAAGTTCTGTTTTAGAAAAAAGCAGTATGAATATTGGCGTTAAGTGATTTAAGAAGGTTTTACTGAAAAAACCATCCCACGTGAGCTATAAAAGCTGGTTTTACTGGGATTATGGGCAAGTGCGGCAATAGATTAGGGCCGGTTTAAGCGCTCTGGCGCAAGTTGCAAGTTTGTGTAGGGGGGGCAATCGTAGAATAGCCTTTGGCAACAATCCTTGTTGCCAGGGTATTGTTTGATATTTAAATGCTGTCTTCAGCTAGCCAGTCTTGGGGTTTTAAATAAATATCATAAAGTTCGGCTTCAGGGCTGCCGGGCTCTGGTTGCCAGTTGTATTGCCAATGCGCTACTGGCGGTAATGACATTAAAATGGATTCGGTACGGCCTCCTGATTGTAGGCCAAATAAAGTGCCGCGGTCATAAACCAAGTTAAATTCGACATAACGCCCGCGGCGATATAGCTGAAAATTTCGTTCATGTTCACCATAAGCGATATTTTTTCGTTTTTGAATAATGGGTAAATAGCCTTTGATATAATGATTACCGACACTTTGCATAAAATCAAAGCAAGCTTCAAATCCCCATTCGTTTAAATCATCAAAAAATAAGCCGCCGGCACCACGGGTTTCATTACGATGTTTTAAGAAGAAATAATCGTCGCACCAGTTTTTGTATTGCCTATACACATCTGCCCCAAAAGGGCTGCACGCGGTTTTGGCCGTGCGGTGCCAATGCAGGACGTCTTCTTTAAAAGGGTAATAAGGTGTTAAATCAAAGCCGCCACCAAACCACCAAATAGTGGGTTCGTTATCTTTTTTCGCCAGTAAAAAACGGACATTAGCATGTGAGGTGGGAACATAAGGATTAAGCGGGTGGATCACTAAAGAGACCCCCATAGCTTCAAATTCCCGGTTAGCGAGCTCTGGCCGTTTGGCAGTGGCTGAAGCAGGCAAGCTGAAGCCAGAAACATGCGAAAAATTTACCCCGCCTTGCTCAAAAACCTGGCCATTTGCCAAAACCCGAGTACGTCCGCCACCGCCCTCGGGGCGTTGCCATAAGTCTTCTAAGAAGCGGGCATGAGGTTCTTCCGCTTCAAGTGCTGAACAAATACTGTCTTGCAAGTTCATTAAGTAGTTTTTTACGTTGGAAATGTCATTGTTATTCATAGGCAGCCATAGCTTTTATTGTTATTAAAGTTTATGAAATTGGCTAATAGTATCGTCAAAGCGTGATGACAGCAAAACTTTATCCTTAATTTTTTTAAGGGATATAAAGTGCTAAATATTTGCCGTAAATTAAGGCTAGCTACTTATGTAATTACGTCAAACGCCTAAAAATGCCAAGTTTTACTAGAAAAAAACTTGCTGTTGCAAGATTTTGGGTTATTTTGATTGATATAAACAAAAAAGCTAAGGGTGGTACTGACTTAAACTAATAAAATCATTTATTACTTATGCTTTTTTTAGTTTTTTAATGTTATATTTTATGCCAGTTAGCCGTTTAATACGCAAGCAGTGTTTGTTTCCTATGAAGTCAGCCTTAAAAAATCCATGCCCTAATATAATTGACATTGAAGCGTCTGGCTTTGGTTTTAATAGTTACCCTATTGAAATCGGCATTGTCTTGTCTAGCAATGAAAAATACTGCAGCCTAATTAAGCCAGAACCGGTTTGGACCCATTGGGATGTAGCAGCCGAAAAAATCCATGGCTTATCGCGCGATGAGTTATTCCGTTATGGCAAATCAGCATTGGAAGTTGCCCAACAATTAAACCTCATTTTAGCCAACAAAATTATTTATTGTGATGGTTGGGTAGTTGATAAAGCGTGGTTAAGCCATTTGTTTTACACGACTAAAATAGTTCAGCAGTTTTCAATTAGCCCGATAGAAAGCATTCTTTCCGAATATCAAATGCAACACTGGCAAGTGACAAAAGCTGCGGTTATAGATGATTTAAAAGGCACCCGGCATCGGGCAAGCTGCGATGCTTTAATTATTCAGGAAACCTATAAAAGAACGCATTTGGAAGAAGTTTTATAAGCCGCATATGACGGCTGTTATGCGCGTTTGCTAACACGGATGAATGCTATAGCTTGTAAAATATTAAAAGGCTTTAAAAAACTAAGAGCCCATGATTTACCTAGTGTATGAGTAGGGTATTGCGCTCAAGGACGGCAACTGAATTCAGGCATGCCAATAAAAACAAAGCTTTTTCTTTCCCTAAATCATTCAATTGTTTACAATATATGGATATTGTAGGCTTTTATCAACACAATTCTTCTGGCATGAGCTAACACGCTTGTTCACTCTGCCAATGCCGCTATTTCCCCATAATCCATCGGACTAATATCTCATGAGACAGCTAACGCCGGAAGGCCAGCAACTAATCAATAATCTTGCACAACGTTATAATTTTAGCGCTGATGCCGTGTTTAGCCTATTGCAATCCGTCATCAACGGCAATGGCTCCATGGCACAGTTTAGCCATCCTGAATTTGGCGGCTCTGGCCAATGGATGAAAGGTGGCATGATCATGTTAGGTGATATGTTCAATAATGGCTTAAAAAACAGTGTCGGCGGCCTCTGCCAAGAACTTTCCAATCTAATCGCCAACCAGCCTGGATTGATCCAAACCGGCAGTTTTCAATCACAAAGCCAGGGCAACCAAGAGCAAAATAATTATTCGGGTAATCAGCAACAAAATAACAATGGCCCTATGGGGGCTGTAAGCCTATTTGTCCCACCCCCTGCAGGCAGTTCAGGCAATTGGTGGCCAGCTGGGCTGCAATTCCCGAATAGTACCGGGGCACAAAATAATGTGCGTTATGCTTATTTTGCCAGCATTCGGCGTTTGGCCATAGAAGCAAACGGCCACGTAACCTTATATGATACGTTGGACCATCAAATTGGTGGCTTTTCCCAACAGCAATCCGTCGGTGGTTCAATAACCTTTACCAGCCAATATGGCTTGGTTGATGTCAATAGCTTACCCATAATTTCCATAGACAACGAACCGTATCAACAGCCTGTGCAATCCCAGCCTACGCCTAGTTTTAATCAAGCTGAGCCGTATGTTACCCAAAACCCAAACCAGGAAGCCGATATTTTTGCGGCGATTGAGAAACTCGCAGGTTTAAAAGACAAAGGTATCTTAACGGATAGCGAATACAGTACTAAAAAAGCTGAACTACTCTCCCGCTTGTAATCCCCATCGGGTACGCTGAAACCAGCGTGCCCGAAGCTATAATCCTAAGCGCCCCGCACGCTAAAAATTCCTAATCTGTTTGATGGCAATGCAGCTAACTCGGGTGTTTTACTAGTGTTGTCCTAAAACCTTAGTGATAAGGCAATGATTACGCAGATAAGAATAGGGTTTTAGGGTCAATTTACATACAAAATCTAAAGTTTTAGAAGAGAAAATCAGTTTCTAAAGCCGGTATCAATAATAAAAACTTCAAGGTTAATCTTGCCGGTTTTATGTGATAATTATTTATCTTAAGCTAGCCCAGATTAATTAACATGACATATCCAACTATAGAAGCGTTTGTCGGCAATACGCCGTTAGTTCGTTTACAACGTTTGCCCGGTGAAACCAGCAATATTATTTTAGCGAAATTAGAAGGCAATAACCCCGCAGGTTCAGTTAAGGACAGGCCTGCCCTGAGTATGATCCAGCGCGCGGAAGAGCGCGGTGATATTAAGCCAGGTGATTGTTTGATTGAAGCTACCAGTGGTAATACTGGGATTGCTTTGGCTATGGCTGCAGCCATTAAGGGTTACAAAATGATCTTAATTATGCCCGATAATATGAGTGAGGAACGCAGGGCTTCCATGAAAGCGTTTGGTGCCGAAATTGTGTTAACTCCCGCTAAAGGCAGTATGGAAGGCGCTATTGATCTTGCCCGGGAAATGGAAGCTGCTGGGCAAGGTAAAATTTTGGATCAATTTGCAAATGCCGACAATCCGCGCGCGCATTATGTGGGCACGGGGCCTGAGCTTTGGCGCGATACCCAAGGCACGTTGACCCATTTCGTAAGCTCCATGGGTACAACAGGTACCATTATGGGAACGTCTATGTATTTGAAAGAACAAAATCCAGCTATTCAAATTATAGGCGTACAGCCAGAAGGGGATTCTAAAATACCGGGTATTAGACGCTGGCCGCAGGAGTATTTACCAAAAATTTATCAAGCCGAGCGTGTTGATAAAATTATGGAAATGGACCAGCTTACCGCTGAGCAAACCACGCGTGCGTTGGCGGCTGAAGAAGGCATTTTTGCAGGCGTGTCTTCAGGTGGCGCGGTGGCGGCGGCATTACGGTTATCAGCGGAAGTTGAAAATGCCGTTATTGCTGTTATTGTTTGTGATCGTGGTGACCGTTATTTATCTACTGGTGTGTTTCCCAGCTAACGCTAAGTGAAGGCCAAGTTTTGTGCCTTAAGGCTAGCCCTGTTGCTTATGGCAGGGTTTTGCCCTGTGGTTTGTGCTGTTGATGGTTTGGCTTTTGAGGTGGCAACAATATCAGGGCAACATTGGCAACTGCAAGGCATCAAGCTAGCGCTAAGCGATATAGGTAAAGCCCCGCAGCAATTGAGTTTAACTATCCAGCGTTTAACACTTCCTAAGCCTTATCACGACGTTAGCCTGGTGAATATTGTTTGCACCGATTTTAGTTGGCAACATGAAGAAATACAGTGCAAACAGGGGCGGGCACAATTGCAATCAGCTACTTGGCAGTCGCCGACAGCGGCGTTTAGCTTTCAGGTGACGCAAGATTCTGCATTATTTCAATTGCACAATGCCCGAGTGGCAGACGGTTTGTTGTCGGTAACGGCAAAAGAGCAAGGTTTGGCTTGGCAAATTGTAGCCGAGGCTAAGGCGCTGTCTGGCAAAGCCTTAGCAAAGCTGTTTAACGCTAAATCGGTGTTATCTAGCCAAGGCCGTTTGAACTTCCAGATGCAGGCCACGGGGAAAGCCCAACAACTTTTGGAGGTGGCCTTATCAACTCAAATACATGCGCTATCAGCGCAAACTAAAAATGGTAAATGGGCAGCTGAAAAATTGGTGTTAAGTACCCAAATCACCGCCAATGCGGAGCATGGGCTATGGCCATGGCGGGCTTCTGCAAGCTTTAATGAAGGCGCGGTTTATGTGGAGCCGTGGTATATCAAAGCACCTGGGCAGCCGATTATAGTCAGTGCGCAAGGCAGCTTGGACCAGCAAAAGCAGTTGTTATCTGTAACAGATTTTAATTATCAGCATCCTAGGGTGGCTAATATTGCTGCGAGTGCCGATATCGCATTAAACCAACAGCCACAAATACGCCAAGCACATGTCAATGTCCGTTGCCAAGATTTGCATGAATTGGCTGAGCAATATCTAAAGCCGTTGACGGAAGCTACGGTAATGGCGGGTTTATCACTATCAGGGCAGGCGCAACTTACTTTAGATTTGACGCAAAAAGGTCTGCAAGCGCTTGAGCTGGTGTTTAATGATTTAGGTGTTGATGATGAAAATAAACGTTTATTCCTATCAGGTGGCAATGGCGAACTGACTTGGCCACAACAAGTTGCAAGTATCTTGCCTGCTGAAGTGGCTTGGCGGCAGCTTAGTGTTGTCGGCGTGCCTATTGATGCCGGCAGCTTGCATTTTTTAATTGGGAAAGATTCCATAGAGCTGCAGCATAAAACCAAGCTAGCCTTATTGGGCGGTCAGTTGTTGTTGGATCAATTTAAATGGCAAAGCAAACAGCTAGATGACCCCGACGTTTATTTTGAAGGCAGTTTGGAACAGGTGTCCTTAGAAAAATTGTCTAGCGCGTTAAAATGGGCGCCGCTATCAGGTTCTATCAGCGGACAAATCCCTAGGGTTGGATACCAGCACAAAACCTTAACTTTGGGTGGTGAGCTTATCGCTAAGGTCTTTGAGGGCCAAGTTAAGGTTAGTAAATTATCAGCCTCAGGTTTGTTATCCGCGTTGCCAAAAGTTGAGGCCGATTTGGCTTTTGAGCACTTGGATCTGGATCAGTTGACCCAACACTTTGAGTTTGGTGGCGTTACCGGTAAGCTTTCCGGTTTTGTTAACGGTTTGATTTTGGAAAATTGGCAGCCGGTGAGTTTTTTCGCATGGTTAGGCACGCCGGATGACGATGATTCTAGCCACCGCATTAGCCAAAAAGCCGTAAGCAATATTGCCAGTATCGGCGGGGGTGGGGCAGCCGATGTGCTGTCTAGGGGTTTTTTGAGTTTTTTTGAAACCTTTATGTATGACAAAATCGGCTTAGGGTGTTTTTTACACGATGGCGTTTGCCAAATGATGGGGGCAGGTGCTGCGCCGAATGGCTATTACTTAGTAAAAGGCGGTGGCCTGCCGCGTATTGATGTGATCGGCTATAATCCTAGGGTTGATTGGAGTGTGCTGCTGGAGCGCTTGTCGCGCATTGGCCATTCGGAGGATGTTGTGGTTCAGTAAGTGCTCAGCTAAGCTGTGCTAGCTTGTCAGCCTAGCTAAGTAGTTTAGCCAAATAGGCTTATCAGAAAATCTTAAAGGAATGAATATGAAACAAATTTCGATATTAATGGCGTTCTTGCTAACTGCTTGCGTCACCATCAACATTTACTTTCCAGCTGCGGCAGCTGAAAAAGCAGCTGATGAGATTATCAAGGACATTCAAAAAAGTGTGCCAGCCCAAAAAACTGAGCCTAAAGCCAGTTTACCGACCTGGCAAATTGCCGCTTTCCAATTATTGGATACTGCGATAGCCACAGTGATTACCAATGCCGAGGCTGGTGATGCTAATTTGTCGATAGATAGTGCAGAAATTAAGCAGCTGCGCACATCGTTGGAAAGCCGGTTTGGTTCATTGAGTGCGTTTTATGCCAGTGGGGCTATTGGAATCCAGGCTAATGGTTTGTTGGTGGTGAAAGATTTAGCCAGTGTGGCTTTACCTGAGCGCAATAAAGTTAATAAATTGGTGGCCGCAGAAAACAGTGACCGGCAAGGCTTATACCAAGCTATAGCGAATGCTAATGGCCATCCCGAATGGGCGGCACAAATACAAAGCACGTTTGCTGCGCAATGGGTTAGTAATGCCCAAGCTGGTTGGTGGTTCCAAAAAGCGGATGGCAGTTGGGCGCAAAAATAACTATGGCAAGGACACGCTCAAGAAAAAAACCGTTACCGATGACACCTGTGCGGGTGCTTGTCGAATCATTAGCCCATGATGGCCGTGGTGTGGCACATGTTGAAGGTAAGGTGGTCTTCATAGACGAAGCCCTGCCGGGGGAAGAAGTTGATTTTATTTATACCGAAAGCCGCAGGGATTATGCTGAGGGCAAGGTGGTTAATTTAATTAGCCGATCAGCTGATCGTGTCGATGCGGCATGCCCACATTTTGGTGTTTGTGGGGGCTGTAGCTTTCAGCATGTAGATGCAAAAGCTCAAATCCGTATAAAACAAGACCTCTTGGTTGAGCAATTTAAGCGTATAGGTAAGTTAGAAATCCCAGTGATTTGGGAGGCTTTGACTGGGCCACATTGGGGTTATCGGCGCAAAGCCCGCATGGGGGTTAAATATGTGGCTAAAAAAAATCGGGTGTTGGTTGGCTTTAGAGAGCGGCGGCATCCTTATTTAGCTGAAATAGACAGCTGCAAAGTAATGCATGCCAGTGTTGGCAGCAAGCTCATCGAGCTAGGTGAGATGATAGCTAAGCTGACTATTAGGGAAAAAATTCCACAAATAGAAGTGGCTATCGGCGATGATGAATGTGTCTTGGCGTTTCGCACCTTAGAACCGGCAAGCATGGAAGATAAAGAATATTTAAGGGCGTTTGGGCAGCAACATGGCGTCAGTATCTGCTTGCAGCCGAAAGGGCCGGATACCATAGTGCCTTTAGACGGTGAAGCAGAAGTGATTCCGCATTACGCCTTACCTGATCAAGGTTTAATATTTAAATTCAGGCCAGCCATGTTTACGCAAGTTAATTATGATATTAACCGGCAAATGATTAATCGGGTTTTGGCAGCTTTAGAGTTGAATGCACAAGATAACGTGTTGGATTTATTTTGTGGTTTGGGTAATTTTACCTTGCCGATGGCCACTCAAGCCGGTTCTGTGGTGGGTATTGAAGGTGACTTGCCTTTGGTCAAGCATGCCCAGGAAAATGCCCGCTACAATAATATTAGCAATGTCGAGTTTTACATGGCTGATTTAACGAAAGCCATTGCGGACCAAGTCTGGGCAAATCGCCATTACAATAAAATTTTGTTGGACCCTTCCAGAGCCGGTGCTAGTGACGTTTTACCCCATTTTAAACGCTGGCAGCCTGAGCTAATTGTCTATGTGTCTTGTAACCCATCAACTTTGGCTCGGGATGCTGGCATCTTAGTCAATGAATTAGGCTATCAATTGGTGCAGGCCGGGGTAATGGATATGTTCCCGCAAACTGGGCATGTTGAGTCGATTGCTTTGTTTAAGCGCTGACGGCATGTCCTAGCAGCAAGATGCAAGGTGTTGAAGTTTTATTAATCATGGTTGCGGACTATAAAATATTCGGGTTCGGTATGGTTTTGATTTAAGGGGATTATAGACGTATAGGAACGGGTTTCGCCTTTATCAACCGCAACGCTGGTACGTGTGCCATGTTCGTCAATACCAATCTGGGCTATGCCGACTTGAATTCCGGCACGATTAAACAAGACGATGTCAATTTGCGGGAAAATAGCTGACAAGCTACGGTTTTCCAGCGTTAGTTTGTATTCATATTGCTTTTTTTCAGCCGTGCCGGCCAGGGTAAAATTAATGTTTTTTACATTATCTTGGTTAATTGGGATTATTTGATCAAATTCCAGTTTGGTTAGATGCGGTAAACGCGATTGTATTAGGCTATCCAACTCGGTGCGTAATTTAGCTAATTCTGGTCGTAGGGATTCCAGTTCAGCCAATTGTAGGTCATTTAGCCGTTTCAGCTCGTAGTTTTCCTTTTGATGGGAACCACTAACTATCACGGTCGAAATCAGGGTCAAGGTTTCAAGTGCTAGTGCCAAGCATAGATAAATAATAATTTTTCTTTTTGACGAACGGCGCTGGTAACGTCTAGGAGGATGGTTGTATTCTTGATCCACATCAGATTGAAGATTTGAAGGATTCTTACTTAAACGCATAGTAAACAGATATAGTTGAATGAGTGGAACAAGTTTTTGACCTAATCTTAATCGTTTGTGATCAAATTTCTAAGGATTTATTATTGTTGAAATGATTTTATATATATGCTTAGTCGCCACTTTATAAAAGTTAGGCTTAAAGTTTAGCCTAAAGAAATTTAAAGTTTAATAATTAAACACACTATTTGAAACTAATCCCAAATTTAAGGTTTGCCATTGAGTTTTCTAACCATTGCCAGGCCTAATAGCGCTTATTGGTATGGGGTAAGGTTTTGTTTTTAAAATGATATACGGTATCGACGGCTAAACATGCTGCGGGTACAGTTTTTAGTGCTGAGTTGGCTCCGTAATTAACGTCGCATGATAGGATTTTAACAGGTTGGCCCGGACACTCCGGTTAGTTAGGTATTTACCTGGAAGACTGCCTTCCTATGGTGGTAAACGTATGAAAAATAATGGACTGTTTTTATTATCTAATTTTGTCCCAGTGCTCAGCTGGGCGTGTTTACTTATTGTTAAACATCTCAATAGCGGTAGCTTCTAATGCGCCGAATAGTACTGGGTATTGAATATGATGGTGGGAAGTTTTGTGGTTGGCAATGGCAAACCGGTTTACGTAGCATTCAAGTGGTTTTGGAAAAAGCCTTGTCAACAGTCGCTAACCATCCCATTAGTGTAATCTGTGCAGGCAGGACTGATGCAGGGGTGCATGCATTTGAACAAATTGTCCATTTTGATACGTCAGCGGAACGCGGACTTCATGCTTGGGTGCTAGGCGGTAATAGCCATCTGCCTGATGATGTCAGAATTTTGTGGGCGCAACCCGCATTGGATGATTTTCACGCGCGATATAGCGCCATAGCCCGGTTTTATCGTTACATTATCTTAAACCGGCCAGTAAGGTCGGCCTTGTTACGCCGGCAAGTAACGTGGTATTACCCCGTTTTAGACCATGAAAAAATGCACCAAGCGGGCCAAGCTTTAAGGGGTAACCATGATTTCACTTCATTTAGGGCACAAGGCTGCCAATCAAAAAGCCCTTGGCGAATATTGCATTTTTTGGAGGTTTATCGGGTAGGTGAACAAGTTATCATGGATGTGGCCGCCAATGCATTTTTACATCATATGGTCAGAAATATTGCAGGTGTATTGATGGAAATCGGCGAGGGTAAGCAATCAGTGCAATGGACTAGCGAATTGCTGGCCATAAAAGACCGTGCACGTGCCGGCGTCACAGCCCCGCCAGACGGTCTGCATTTAGCGGGGGTTTATTACCCGCCACGCTATGGTATTGCCAGGCATGCGATTTTTGATAAGCTACCGAAAGAAGCCAAGCGTTTTGATGGGGTTTAGATTTAGGCTGTGTTATTTTATGGTATGCGGTAAAACATAATAAAACAAAATAGAATAGGCAAAACGCATGAATCAAATCCAAAACTTGTTTTTTCAGGTTCACGGCAGCGCCGATGCTGGTAACGGTTTAATTGATACTATTGGCCACGTGCTGGTTTTTTTTGAGGCAGTTGTTGATCAAGGGCCGGTTAAGTTATTGCCGGGTATGCTGACTATGGCTAATTGGCACCCTTTGTTTGTGCATTTCCCGATAGCTTTTTTATCGTTATTTTGGTTAGTCGATGTCATAGGTAGCTTAAGCAAACAAAGCCATTGCCGCCGCTTGGCGGGCTGGCTGCTGTATTTAGGTACAATGTTGGCTATCCCAACTGTCGTTTTAGGTCTGTTGGCAGCCAGTAGTGTGCCCCATGGTGAAAATGTCCATGATATTATGGAGCGGCATGAGAGCTTTGGCTTGGCCGTGTTGGTGTTGGCTATCATCTTGTCAGCTTGGCGCTTTAAGGTAGGCGGGCAAATCCATGGTGCCGCTAATATGGGTTTTCTGTTATTAGCTGGATTGTTGTTTGGGCTCATTATTCTCGGTGCCGATTTGGGTGGGCTTATGGTTTATCAATACGGTGTTGGTGTAAAGTCAGTCCCCGTCATGTCTGACGGTCATCATGACCATCAAGAAGATCAAAGCCATGAACATAACCATGACCATAGTCATGAAGATGGCGGTGCCGCTGAGCATCACCATTAATATTCTTAAGCCGGTTTAAAGGTAGGGTCAGCATAAAGAGCCACTAAACTGAGTTTTACTGGTTTTTATGTTATTGTAGGCGGTTTCTTTTAGTACTATTAGTCTGTCAATCTATGCGAACTCGCGTTAAAATATGCGGATTTACTCGGGCTGATGATGCCGTTGCCGCGGCCCGTATGGGGGCTGATGCCATAGGCTTAGTTTTTTATCCCCCTAGCCCACGCAATTTAGCTGTGGAACAAGCGGCTAAAATTGTCGCGGCTTTGCCTGCGTTTGTGACTGTCGTCGGTTTATTTGTAGATGGGCAAGCATCGCAAATTCATCAAGTGCTGCAGCAGGTACCGATTGATTGTTTGCAGTTTCATGGGGATGAGCCCCCAGAGGCATGCAGGTTATATGGTAAGCCTTACATCAAAGCCCTAAGGGTTCAAGCTGATACGGATATTAAAGCCTATGCGCAGCGCTATTTTGATGCTGCGGGCTTGTTATTGGATGCCTATCAAGCGAATGAGAAAGGCGGTACTGGCCAGGCTTTTGATTGGACTTGGATACCTAAACAATGTGCCCTACCCATCATTCTAGCCGGTGGTTTACGTGTGGATAATGCAAAATTGGCGGTAACAACGGTTGCGCCGTACGCACTGGATGTCAGTAGCGGCGTAGAAATAGCAAAAGGGGTTAAGGATGCCGTTAAAATAAAAGCATTTTTAACAGCAGTTAATGACGCGGACAGAGAAAAAAATGACAGAAAAATATAATATGCCCGATGAACGCGGACATTTTGGCCCGTATGGCGGAATGTTTGTTGCTGAAACCTTAATGCCACCCATACAGGAATTAAATGCTGCTTATCAGCAGTATTTAAACGATCCTGCATTTGTTGCCGAGCTAGATGCCGACCTAAAATATTATGTCGGCCGTCCTTCTCCTTTGTACCATGCTGAACGCTGGAGCCGTGAATTAGGCGGCGCCCAAATTTATTTAAAGCGTGAAGATCTTAATCATACTGGTGCGCATAAAATCAATAACACCATTGGCCAAGCATTATTAGCCAAGCGTATGGGTAAAACCCGCATTATTGCTGAGACAGGAGCTGGTCAGCATGGCGTGGCAACGGCCACAGTAGCTGCCCGCTTAGGCTTGGAGTGTGTGGTTTACATGGGCGCGGTTGATGTCGCAAGACAAGCCTTGAATGTTTATCGTATGAAACTGTTGGGGGCAAAAGTTGTTGCCGTCGAATCGGGATCAAAAACCTTAAAAGATGCCTTAAATGAAGCATTAAGGGATTGGGTTACTAATGTCGACAATACCTTTTATATTATAGGGACGGTGGCAGGCCCGCACCCTTATCCCGCTATGGTTAGGGATTTTCAAGCCATTATCGGCCGGGAAGCTAAGCAACAATGTTTAGAACAAGCTGGCAGGCTGCCTGATGCATTGATTGCCTGCGTTGGCGGCGGCTCAAATGCCATTGGTTTGTTTTATCCGTTTATTGATGATGCCGAGGTTAAAATGTATGGTGTGGAGGCTGCTGGTGACGGTATTGCCACTGGCCGGCACTCAGCGCCTTTGTGTGCAGGTCGTCCCGGCGTATTGCATGGCAACCACACCTACCTAATGGAGGATGAAGATGGCGAAATCATTGAGACCCATTCCATTTCTGCAGGTCTTGATTACCCAGGGGTAGGCCCTGAACATGCGTGGTTAAAAGATACTGGCCGTGCCAACTACGTTAATATTACCGATGATGAGGCGCTGCTAGGCTTCCATGCCTTAACCAGTATGGAAGGTATCATACCGGCTTTGGAATCTAGCCATGCGATGGCGTATGCAATGAAACTGGCACCTGAGATGCGTAAAGATGACATTATCATTATCAATTTGTCAGGCCGTGGGGATAAGGATATGCACACAATTGCACAAAAAGAGGGGTTACTTCTGTGAGCCGATTAGCAAATAAATTTGAAGAATTATCCCAAGCCAATCGTAAGGCATTAATTCCTTTTATTACTGCAGGCGATCCAAGCCCTGAATTTACCTTGTCCCTAATGCATGATATGGTTGCTGCAGGGGCTGATATTTTAGAGTTAGGGGTGCCTTTTTCAGACCCTATGGCGGATGGGCCAGTGATTCAACGCGCAAGCGAACGCGCTTTAGCCCATAAAATGAGCCTCAAGAAAACGTTGGCCTTAGTGATGGCGTTTAGAAAACTAAACAGTGCCACGCCAATAGTTTTGATGGGTTATGTGAATCCCATATTGGCCATGGGAAATGAGGATTTTGCCAATGCCGCACAGCGCGCAGAAATCGATGGTGTGCTAACCGTCGATTTACCACCAGAAGAAGCGGAGGAGTTATCTGGTTTGTTAAAATCACGCGAGATAGACCCGATTTTTTTGATGGCACCCAATAGCAGTGACGAACGTATAAAAAAAATGGACGCTATAGGTAGTGGTTATCTTTATTACGTCTCCTTAAAAGGCGTCACCGGCGCGGGTCACTTAAATATTGCTGATGTGGAAGAAAAGCTTAAGCAAATTAAGGCAAACAGCAGTAGGCCAATAGCTATTGGTTTTGGTGTAAAAGACGCAGAAACAGCTAAAACAATTGCTGATATAGGTGATGGCGTGGTGATTGGCAGTACCTTAATCAGTCACATTGAAAAAAATTTGGATGATTTGGCGATGGCAAAGGCTGAAATTCTTGACCTGTTGAAGGCCATGCGGCTGGCGATGGATAGCTAAATAAAGTCCAAACGGGTAATGATGTACGATGGAGCATAAAAAATGAGTTGGTTTCAAAAATTAGTCCCTTCAACGATACGGACTGACGCCTCAAACAAAAAAAACGCAGTACCCGAAGGTTTATGGAGTAAATGTCCTAGCTGTAATGCCATACTTTATAATTCTGAGTTGGAAAAAAACTTTAGCGTTTGTCCAAAATGCGACCATCATATGCGTATCTCAGCTAGGGTAAGGCTGGCTATGTTTTTGGATGAGCAAGGTCAAGAAGAGATAGGTAAGAATGTTAAACCTACCGATCCTTTGAAATTTAGGGACATAAAAAAATACAAAGACCGTTTGCTGCTGGCACAAAAACAAACCAAAGAAAACGACGCTATCGTGGTGATGAAAGGTCAAGTTAAAGGCCGTGACGTGGTAGTCGCTGCTTTCGATTTCACTTTTATGGGTGGATCGATGGGGGCGGTGGTCGGCGAGTTATTTGTGCGTGGTATTAATAAAAGCCTAGAATTAGGCATACCTTTTGTTACCTTCACTGCCAGCGGTGGTGCACGCATGCAAGAGTCATTGTTTTCCTTATTCCAAATGGCTAAAACCAGTGCCGCATTAACCAAGTTGGCGCAACGTGGTATTCCCTATATTTCCGTGATGACAGATCCGACTATGGGTGGGGTTTCTGCTAGCCTCGCCATGTTAGGCGATGTCAATGTCGCAGAACCTAAGGCCTTAATCGGTTTTGCAGGGCCTCGGGTTATTGAGCAAACCGTACGTGAAATATTGCCTGAAGGCTTTCAACGTAGTGAGTTTTTACAAGAACATGGTGCTGTCGATATGATTATTGATAGGCGCGTCATGCGCGAGAAAATTGCCGAAATATTGGCTTTGTTAATGCTAGACAAACCCTTTGTGGAACAGCCCGCCCAACAAGCAGAAATACTAAGCGAAGACGCCCCGGAACAGGTTGAGCAATCCGCTTAACCCTATTTGGCGGGTAATCTAAACAATGCATTTTGATACCCTGCAAGGTTGGCTGGGCTGGCAAGAGACGTTACATTATCAAGCAATAGACCTAGGCCTGGAACGGGTAACCTCGGTTTTTTTACGGATTAATCCCAAACGTCTCCATCCGCCAACCATTACCGTGGCCGGCACAAATGGCAAAGGCTCTTGTATAGCCTATTTAGAAGCCATATACCGGGCACAAGGTTACCGAGTGGGTGCCTACACGTCGCCACATATTTTGCGTTACAATGAACGCATAAAAATCGATGGCAAACCCGTATCGGATGAGCTGATTTGCGAGACCTTTGCCCGTATTGAAGCGGTACGCGGCGATACCACACTGAGCTATTTTGAGTTTGGCACTTTGGCGGCTTTAGAAATCTTTAGGTGTGCGGATTTGGATGTCCAATTGCTTGAGGTCGGTATGGGTGGGCGGCTGGATGCGGTTAATTTAATCGATGCTGATGCCGCCTTGGTTAGCAGTATTGCAATTGACCACGTTGACTGGCTGGGTAATACCCGTGAAGCTATTGGCCAAGAAAAAGGGGGCATTTTTCGGCCAGCAGCGTACGCAATTATTGGTGATCCTGATCCACCAGACTCATTGATACAAATGGCTGTCAAAGCAAAAGCGCAGCTCTTTCGCTTAGGGAAAAACTTTTCTTATCAAAAACAATCAAACAATACTTGGGATTGGTATTCAGATGATGAGGCATTACCGCAATTGCCACTGCCCAGTTTAAAGGGTGAACATCAATTTCGAAATGCCGCGACCGTCATATTAGCTGTCAAGAAGATGTCCAGCCGCTTGGCGGTAGATGAAACAGCAATACGTTTAGGGTTGGAAGCAGCCAATCTGCGGGGTAGGTTTCAGTTAATCGGTGATGATATCCCGGTTTTGCTGGATGTTGGACATAATCCACAAGCAGTGGCCATGTTAGCAGATTATTTAAAGGCGGAGTTTTCAGGCAAATGCATCCATGCGGTTTTTTCTATGATGAAGGACAAAGATATTTTGGGTGTATTAAATATTATGGATTCGGTGATTTATGACTGGTTTTTTGCACCGTTAACAAATCCACGGGCAATATCCGAATCTGCAATACGTAAGTTTTTTGGACAAAACGCGATGACTAACGTAAATTTTGGCTTTAATAACGTTGCGGAAAGTTTTTCGGCGGCAAAACGCCAGTCGCAACCAGGTGATCTAATACTGGTGTTTGGTTCTTTCTTTTTAGTGTCTGATTATCTGGCAGAGTTTGAGAACAAGTGAGTTGAAAATGGATCAAGAATTAAAACAACGTATTATTGGTGCTTTAGTGGTCACTGCATTAGCCGCTATTTTTATTCCCATGTTATTTGATGACCCCATTGATGGCAGTGGTCAAGCGGTGACTGAATTAACTATTCCTGAAACACCGGTAGCGCCAGTTAATCCTGCGATGGATAAATTGCCCGCTAATCCAAGCCAAGTTTTGGGTGGTGCCCAGGCAGAGCCTAGCCAAAAGGCCAATGGCGAGGAAGAGCAAAGCTATTCTGAGCCAGTAGAAGCTGAAATTATCAGTGAAGAAGCTAGCGTAGAGGAGCCCGTTATTGAAGAAGAAGCGCCAGCCCAACTTGAAAGCCCGAAAACAATACCTAAAACGCTAAGCCCTGAAGCCAAACCTGAGTTATCCAAACAGACAGAAAGCAAAAGCGCTACCGCTATTAAAAAGGTTGTTAAAGAAAAGCTAGCTTTGCCGAAAGCGGTACCCGGAAATAACGCGCAAGCCCCGGCAAAAGTGCTGCCGAACGCGGCCAATATAGCCAGCACGGAAAATAAAGTAGTGGCTCCTGAAAAGATAAGTAGCAGCAAAAACCCTGATAGCAAAGTGGCTGAAACTGTAAAACCCAGTGCGTTGTTGCAACGTTGGTATATTCGGGTGGGCAGCTATAGCAAGGAAGAGAATGCGATTTCGCTCTGGACATCGTTACGTAAACAAGGTTTTCCGGCAGCCTTGGAAACCGTTGTGGTCGATTCTAAAACATTGTATCGACTGAAAGTAGGCCCTGAATTAGATCAAAAACGTGCTATGGTTATGAAAGAAAAGCTCGATAAACTTAATCATACGAGTAGTATCTTAATGCAAGAATAGTTGTCTGTTGCAAAATGGGCAGACGATGATTTGGGTCGATTTTATTATAATAGGGTTAATCGGTCTAAGCGTATTTAGGGGATTGATAAGAGGCGGGCGCCGAGAGTTTTTTTCTTTGCTTACAGGGTTATTAGCTATTTGGGTAGGGGTGGAGTTTTGTTTGGATCTATCCCGAATATTGCCCTGGCCCTTACCTGTATTTGTTAATAAAGTTTTTGCAGCTTTTGCTAGTTTGTTTGTTCTGACGCAAATGCTGGGCGTTGCGGTCCGTTTCTTGTTGGGTGCTGCCCTTTTTGATGCAGGATTAGGTATTTCAGGACGTTTGATCGGTTTAGTGATTGGCGGTTTACGGGGATTAGTGTTAGTAAGTGTTTTAGTGGTCTTGTTAGGCATGACCCAGTTGGCGCAGGATAGCTGGTGGCAAGAGTCCCAGTTGCTTGCCCAGTTCCATGGGATTGGGGTTTGGACAAGTGGTCATCTGCCGCCGGCTTTAACACGCTACATTAATAATCATTGAGTATGTTTGGAGTTAAGGTTAAATCTAATGTGTGGTATCGCTGCAATTGTTTCCCATCAAGCTGTTAACCAGGAGCTATACGATGCTTTGACAGTGTTACAACATCGTGGACAGGACGCTGCAGGCATTGCTACCTGCGAGAATGGACGCTTGTATTTAAGAAAAGACAACGGTTTGGCCAGGGATGTGTTCACCGATAGCCAAATGATGAAGCTAAAGGGCAATATGGGGATAGGCCATGTACGATACCCCACGGCAGGTTGTTCAAGTTCTACAGAAGCCCAGCCATTTTATGTGAATTCTCCATTTGGTTTGACCTTGGCGCATAACGGGAATTTAACAAATACCAAGGAGCTCAAACAAGCCTTGTTTGTTGAAGATTTACGGCATATCAATACCGATTCCGATTCAGAAGTATTACTTAATGTGTTTGCCCATGAGTTACAGGCATTAGGTAAATTACATCTCAGTGTGGACGATGTTTTTCGTGCGGTTTCTGGGGTGCATCGACGTTGTCGAGGCGCTTATGCAGCAGTGATCATGATTGCAGGTTTCGGTATACTTGGCTTCAGGGATCCCCATGGTATCCGCCCAGTCGTTTATGGGGAAAGAAAAATTAATGGCGAGTCCGATTTTATGATTGCCTCAGAGAGTGTTGCCCTTGATGTTTTGGGGTTTGACTTAATTCGTGATATTGAACCTGGTGAGGCCGTTTTTATTGAAGAGTCTGGCACCTTGCATCTTAAACAATGCGCTGAACAGGCTGACCATTGCCCCTGTATTTTTGAGTACGTTTATTTTGCCCGCCCTGATTCCATCATTGATGATATTTCGGTTTATAAAGCGCGCTTAAGAATGGGCGAAAAATTGGCCATGAAAGTCCTAAAAATATGGCCTAACCATGATATAGACGTCGTCATACCGATACCAGACACTAGCCGGACGGCGGCATTGCAAATGGCGAATGTGCTTGGCGTTAAGTTTCGCGAGGGCTTTATGAAAAACCGTTATATTGGCCGCACGTTTATTATGCCAGGTCAAAAAATGCGCAAAAAATCAGTTAGGCATAAACTCAATGCTATCAGTTTAGAGTTTGAAGGCAAAAATGTTTTGTTGGTAGATGACTCTGTCGTGCGCGGCACAACATCGGAGCAGATTATCCAAATGGCGCGGGATGCCGGTGCTAAAAAAGTTTATTTTGCTTCAGCTGCACCACCAGTCCGCTACCCGAATGTTTATGGTATAGACATGCCGGCAGCCAATGAGCTGATCGCCCACAACCGTACTGAAGAAGAGGTGTGTGAGGCTATAGGCGCAGACCGTTTGATTTACCAGGATTTGGATGATTTGATTGAAGCCGTGCGTAAGGGCAATCCTGATATTTTACATTTTGATACCTCATGTTTTAGTAAACAATATATTACTGGCGATATTGACACGGAATATCTGGAGCACATTGAAACCCTGCGTAATGACCAAACCTTGGCGCAACGGAGTTCAGAAGATTTTATCCTCGAAATGTAGTAGCCAGTCATTAAATAATGTGAAAACTTTATGAAAGATAAATGGCAAAGTTACGCCTTAGAAACGCAAGCCATACGTGCTGGCCAACATAGGACACAAGAAGGTGAACATAGCCAGGCTATTTTCACCACTTCAAGCTATGTGTTTGCCAGCGCACAAGAGGCGGCACAAAAATTTACCGGTCAGTTGCCTGGAAATATTTATTCCCGCTTTACTAACCCGACAGTCACAGCGTTTCAGGAACGTTTGGCCCTGATGGAACAGGGCGAGCGCTGCTTGGCGTTTGCTTCCGGCATGGCAGCGATTATGGCTGTTGGTATGGCGTTGTTAAAAGCCGGTGACCATGTGCTTTGCTCTAGGGCGGTATTTGGCAATACTGTATTAATGTTTCAAAATTATTTTGGCAAATTTGGCGTAGAAGCGGATTTTGTAAACCTGACTGATTTAGATGCTTGGCAAGCAGGCATAAAACCGAATACCCGTTTTCTATTTGTAGAAACACCTTCTAATCCCTTAATGGAAATTGCCGATATTGGTCAGCTTGCCGAAATGGCCCATCGTCAGGGTTGTTTATTAGTGGTGGACAATGTCTTTTGCACCCCGGCTTTGCAACAGCCTTTAACGTTGGGTGCCGATATTGTAGTGCATTCGGCGACTAAATATATCGATGGGCAAGGCCGATGCGTGGGTGGCGCGGTAATTGCCAGCGAAGAGATCATAGAAAAAGCAATCTATCCTTATCTGCGCACAGGCGGGGCCACTATGAGCCCCTTTAATGCGTGGGTGTTTTTATCGGGGCTGGAAACCTTGGGTATCCGTATGAAAGCGCATTGTGATAATGCTATGCAGCTGGCTAACTGGCTACAGCAACAAGCTTCGGTTACAAAGGTCAATTACCCGGGGTTAATCTCACATCCCCAGCATGAACTGGCTAAACGTCAACAAAGCCATTTTGGTGGTGTGGTAAGTTTTGAAGTGCAGGGTGGTCAAGAGCAGGCTTGGCGTATAATTGATGCCACTAAAATGATATCAATCACAGCCAATTTAGGCGATGTGAAATCCACGATTACACACCCTGCAAGCACGACTCATGGCAGGCTTACACCTGAAGCCCGGGCGCTCGCAGGCATTAGCGACGGCTTAGTGCGGGTTTCTGTCGGTTTGGAAAATATTGATGATATTCAGCGCGACTTAGCCCAAGGCTTATAAGCCGGCAATTAACTTGCTAATAAACCATCGAGCTTATGCTGCTGTTCTAGTGCGTACAAATCATCAAAGCCACCCACGTGATAGTCACCAATATAAATTTGGGGAACCGTTCGGCGCTTGGTTTTTTCCATCATTTCATCACGCAGCCCGGGCGTTTTGTCCACATTAAGCTCAATATAGCTCGCGCCTTTTTTATCAAGTAAGCGTTTTGCCATCGTGCAATATGGGCAAATGGTAGAAGTATAGATTACGATTTCAGTCATGAGTTTTGGCTTATAGTCAGTTCGATGGCTTATTCTAGGGATAAACAGCAGCCTATTCAATCCACTTTGCTGCTGTAGAATAGTAAATATTGGGAATTATTAATTTGTAAAATTAAATACAGTCCCGTGCCCATAGTGGTATAAAATGCACGGTTATTTAATACCTTTCTTTATAGGGGGTAGTCAAAAGCGGTGGCTAAATTTTATGCGATGTCCGTTTTGTGCGGCACAAGATACCCGAGTGATTGATTCCAGGCTAGCTGGGGAAGGTGACCAAGTCCGTCGTCGCAGGGAATGTAGTGCTTGTAAGGAACGTTTTACGACCTTTGAAGTGGCAGAATTAACTTTGCCACGGGTAGTCAAACGGGAAGGCATCCGTGAACCGTTCGACGAAAATAAATTGCGTTCAGGTATGTTAAGGGCATTAGAAAAACGCCCTGTTGACAGTGACCATATTGAAGCGGCAATAACTCGGATTAAACGGGAATTGATGGCTAAAGGGGAGCGTGAGGTGGCAGCGCAAGAACTAGGTGAAAAGGTCATGAAAGAACTTAGTATGTTGGACCATGTCGCCTTTGTCCGTTTTGCCTCGGTTTATCGAAAATTTCAGGATGTCAGTGAATTTACTGAAATGATTGAGCATTTGCAAAAACAGTAATAAAACGAATGCCAGTTCTGTCAGATGAGTTATACATGGCCAAAGCTATTAAATTGGCGAATAAAGGCCGTTATACTACAGATCCAAATCCGCGTGTAGGCTGTGTATTAGTAAAACACGGGGTGATCTTGGCAGAAGGTTGGCATCAGTATGCGGGCTGTGGCCATGCTGAAGTAGAAGCTTTAAAACAAGTTGAGGACGCTAAAGGCGCAGTGGCCTATGTCACTTTAGAACCATGTAGCCACACGGGTAAAACGCCACCTTGTGCTGAAGCCTTAATTAAGGCGGGTGTTAGCCGTGTGGTAGTGGCTATGCAAGATCCAAATCCGCTGGTTGCGGGCAAGGGTTTAAAAATGTTACAGGACGCTGGAATGACAGTGAATTGTGGCTTGTTGCAAGATGAGGCTATGGCATTAAATCCAGGTTTTATTAAAAGAATGTTGCAACACAGGCCTTTTGTGCGCAGCAAATTGGCTATGAGTTTGGATGGTCGTACGGCGATGGCCACGGGTGAAAGCCAATGGATCACTTCAGCCGAAGCAAGGGCCGATGTCCATCAGCTAAGGGCGGCTAGTTCAGTGGTGTTGACCGGCATCAATACAGTGTTGGCGGATGATCCGGCATTAAATGCTCGGGTTGATTGGCCAGCGAAACAGCCGGATCGGGTGGTGCTAGATACCCAATTAAAGATGCCTGTTGCGGCAAAAATGCTGCATTTGCCCGGTCGAAGTATAATTTTAACGTGTTCTTCAAATCAGCAAAAACGCCAGCAATTATTGCAAGCAGGCTTTGAAGTCTATACTTTGCCAGGGACACAAGATCGGCTTGATTTGTCAGCTGTGATGGATTTTTTGGCGGATCAGCAGTTTAATGAGGTTTTGGTGGAAGCTGGCGCCATTCTAAATGGTGCTTTGTTAGCAGGAAACTGGATTGATGAATGGATAGTTTATATGGCGACTTGTGTTTTAGGTGACCAAGGCCGGGCTTTGTTTCACTTACCTATGATGGCGCGTTTGGCGGATAAGAAACAATTTCATTTGCGTGATAGCCGGCAAATTGGCCCCGATTTAAAATTAATACTAACCCCTATTTAAAGTTGTTTATGTTTACAGGCATTATTTTAGCGGTCGGGAAAATCAGTGGTATTGAAAAAAAATCTGGTGACTGTCGTTTAACCATAGAAACCGGGCACTTGTCCCTAACCGACACGGCTTTAGGCGACAGCATTGCGGTGAATGGTGTGTGCTTAACCGCTGTTGAGTTGGGGGCGGGTTATTTTTGTGCCGATGTTTCCAATGAAACCTTGTCGCGTACACTCTTAGGTTCTGCTAGTGTTGGTGCGAAAGTTAATCTTGAGCTGGCTATTACACCCACCACGCGTATGGGTGGCCATATCGTCAGTGGCCATGTTGATGGTATCGGTTGGGTCACGGATAAAAAAATGGACGCGCGTTCTGTCCGTTTTCAGTTCAGTGCGCCTGCTAATTTAGCAAAATATATCGCTGAAAAAGGTTCTATTTGCGTAAATGGTGTCAGTTTAACGGTGAATGAGGTGGATGGGGCCCTATTTGGTGTTAATTTAGTGCCGCATACCTTAAAGGAAACCACGTTGGGTGATTTAAACCAGGGTTCTAAAGTAAACTTGGAGGTTGATCTGTTGTCGCGCTATTTGGAGCGGCTAATGCAGGGTGACGCTGCGGCACATAAAGAAGGCGGTGTTACCCAACAATTGCTGCGTGATAGCGGATTTTTAGGCTAATCCTTTAATTCTAAGGACATCTGTGAATACGATTGAAGAAATTATAGAAGACCTACGCTTAGGTAAAATGGTCATTATTATGGATGATGAAGACCGGGAAAACGAAGGCGATTTGGTAATGGCGGCGAGTTTTACCCGAGCTGAAGACATCAATTTTATGGCGCGCTATGGGCGTGGCCTGATTTGTCTTACGCTGACAGCAGAACGTTGCCATCAATTACGTTTGCCTTTAATGGTAAATGAAAATAAAACGGCGCATTCAACCAATTTCACTGTGTCAATTGAAGCGGCAACGGGAGTAACAACCGGTATCTCTGCGGCGGATCGTGCGCGTACAGTACAATGTGCGGTTGCCAAAGATGCAAGGCCAGATGATTTGGTACAGCCCGGGCATATTTTCCCACTCATGGCTAAATCAGGCGGCGTATTAAATCGTGCCGGGCATACCGAGGCCGGTTGTGATTTAGCGCAGTTGGCTGGGGTAGAACCCGCAGCGGTTATTGTGGAAATCCTTAACGAAGATGGCTCTATGGCAAGGCGGCCAGAGCTAGAGGCTTTTGCTGGGCAGCATCAGTTGAAAATAGGCACTATCGCTGATTTGATCCATTATCGTATCAAGCATGAAAACACTTTGGAGCGTATCAGCGAGTGTGCTTTCCCAACCGAATTTGGTGATTTTCGTCTTTATACCTATCAGGATAGAAATGACAATAACTTACATTTGGCCTTGGTTATGGGTCAGGTTTCAGGTGATGAGCCGGTCTTGGTAAGGGTGCATGGCCGAAATTTGCTAGATGATGTGTTTGCTTCTAAACGTAGTGATAGGAGTATTTCGATACGCGAAGCCATGCAAAAAATTGCTGAGGAAGGCCGTGGCGTACTGGTTGTGATCCGCCAAAATGAAGACAATAAATCACTGGTTGAGCTTATCCATCAATATCAGTTAGAAGACCATGGCATCATTAATCCTGCGCAAAGCGTAAAAAATGCTGATTGGCGGACAACTGGCACCGGCTCCAGAATTTTAGCCGATCTTGGTGTGCATAAATTAAAAGTCTTGGGTGCCCAAAAACGCTACGCAGGATTGTCAGGATTTGACTTGGAAGTCTCTGAGCATATCAGCAATAACGTTTAAATTTTAGCCATTGAATAGAGAAGTATATGTCTGCAATAAAGGTAATTGAAGGAAATTGTTTGGTCCAAGGTGGCCGTTTTTGCTTGGTGTCATCGCGCTTTAATAGTTTTATTGTTGAACAATTAGAAGCCGGTGCAATTGATGCTTTAGTACGGCATGGTGCAGATAAGTCCAACATTGACTTAATTAAGGCGCCTGGTGCGTTTGAATTGCCTATGGTGGTAAAACGCGTTGCGGCAAGCCAAAAATATGACGCCATTATTGCTTTGGGCGCTGTGATTCGTGGCGGTACCCCGCATTTTGAATATGTTGCTGGCGAATGTGTAAAAGGCATAGCCAGTGTATCGCTGCAATATGATATCCCGGTTAGTTTTGGCGTGCTTACCGTTGATAGTATTGAACAGGCAATCGAACGTGCCGGCACTAAAGCGGGTAATAAAGGGGCGGAAGCGGCAATGTCGGCTATCGAAATGGTTAGCCTGTTTAATAATTTGGAAGTTAAATGAGCCTAGCCCGTACGAATGCGCGAAAAGCGGCTGTACAAGCATTGTATCAATGGCAAATGACGGGTCAGGATTTGAACAATATCGATGTGCAATTCCTAGAAGAAGACCGTTTAAAAAATGCCCAAAAAAGTTATTTTTCAGAATTGTTCCATGGCGTGCCAACCCATCTTGTGGCGATAGACCAAGCCTTAGCCGAGTTTGTCGATCGGCCGGTAGAAAAAATCGATCTTGTCGAGCGGGCAATACTTAGGATTGGGGTTTATGAGTTAATCTTTCGTTTAGATATGCCTTATCGGGTGATTTTGAACGAGGGTATTAATTTGGCTAAAGATTTTGGTGCCGATGGTAGCCATAAATATATCAATGGTATTTTGGACAAAGTCGCCCATAAAATTAGAAGTGTCGAAATTCAAGCAAAATTAAAACAACGTAAAACGGAATAAACGTGCCGCTTTCTGAGTTTGGCTTGATTCAGCGTTTTTTTGTAAGGACACCCGCTAACAACCAATCGACGGTATTGGGCATAGGTGATGATTGCGCTTTAATTGCAATACCAGAAACTTGCGAGTTAGCCCTCACCACTGACAGCATGGTCGAAAATGTGCATTTTTTTGCCGGTAGTGATCCTGAATTGTTAGGCCATAAACTATTGGCAGTTAATTTAAGTGATCTTGCCAGCATGGGCGCCCAGCCAGTTTCTGTGATGCTGGCTTTGACTATGCCCGGTGCTGACCAATGCTGGTTGGATGCGTTCAGTCGGGGCTTTTTAAATTTAGCCCAGCGTTATGGGGTAGACTTAATTGGTGGCGATACCACTTCAGGTCCGTTGACCTTGACGGTGCAAGCGATGGGTTTGGTACCTAAAGGCTTGGCGTTAAGGCGATCGACCGCGCGGCCTGGCGATTTTATTTACATGACTGGGAATTTGGGTGATGCAGGCCTAGGCCTAAAAATTGCCCAAGGCTATTCGTGTTTACAGGCTGTGCAGGCAACACGGCGATTTAATGCCCCAGAACCCCAGGTGGCGGCTGGTTTGGCCTTAAGGGCTAAAGCCAGTGCCTGTGTTGATATTTCGGATGGTCTGGCTGCCGATTTGGGGCATATATTACAGCAAAGCGGTGTTGGTGCTTGTCTTGATTGGGATGGCTTACCGTTATCAAATGAGGTGCTAGCGTATATCGATAAGACTAGCGATTGGCAGATGCCTTTGGTAGCGGGTGAGGATTATGAGCTATGTTTTACCGCTAAGCCTGGGCTAGTATTTGAATTACCAGTGGCTTATAGCAAAATAGGGGTCATAGAAGACAGGCCGGGCTTAAGATTAAATAAATCAGGCCAAATACAGGCACTAACGGTGAAAGGTTTTGAGCATTTTTATTAAGCTTCCCCTAGGGAAGAAGCAATTGACACCACGACAAATACTGCGTGATCCAGTGTTGTTTTTAGCCTTTGGTTTTGGTTCTGGACTGGCTAAAAAAGCACCTGGCACTTTCGGTACTTTAGCGGCCATTCCGGTTTATTTACTGTGTGTGCAAGCTGGCCTGGCCATTTATAGTTTATTAACGGTGTTGGTTATCCTGTTTGGGGTCTGGTGTTGCGGCCAGGCTGCAGAACAGCTCGGAGAGCATGATTTTGGCGGTATTGTTTGGGATGAGATTGCTGGCTTTTTAGTTACCATGTGGTTGGTGCCGCTGTCTTGGCAAGCCGTTGTTATCGGGTTTGTCTTGTTCAGGTTGCTTGATATTGCTAAACCTTGGCCAATTAGTTGGGTGGACCGGAAAATAGGCGGTGGGCTAGGGATTATGTGTGATGATGTTTTGGCCGGTATAATCGCCGCCTTGTTATTAAGGCTGATACTTAACTCTTAAGTAAGTATTAGATTACAAAAATATGTCAATTGTAAATAATAGATTGCTAAAATTATAAAAATCTTTATACTAATCAAATCAATCGCGGGGTGGAGCAGCTTGGTAGCTCGTCGGGCTCATAACCCGAAGGTCGTAGGTTCAAATCCTGCCCCCGCTACCAACTTTTGAGAGCCCCTTCATGGGGTTTTTTATTTTTCAGGCTTGGCACTTGGAAGTCTGCTACTGATAGTTTATGGAAGAGCCTATGGCTCTTTTTTTATGTTCGAAATTAAGTGAGGACGAAATGAAGCAGGCTCCTGAGCACTTGAGCATGTTGATAGAGCCCATTGTGGAAGGTTTAGGCTATGAATGCGTGGGGATAGAATACAACCCTCATCCTAAGCATGGTTTATTAAGGATTTATATCGATAGTGAAAACGGTATCTTGGTTGAAGATTGTTCTAAAGTGAGCCATCAGGTCAGTGGCGTGCTGGATGTGGAAGATCCAATCCAAGATAATTATCAGCTGGAAGTATCTTCGCCAGGTGAAGACCGGCCTTTTTTTAAAATAAGTCAGTTTCAGCGCTATATTGGCAGCACAGTTTTGGTAAATTTATACAAACCGATCGCTGAACGCAGAAAAATAAAAGGATTAATTGAAGCGGTTATGGACGATGTGGTAACGCTGCAAGAAGACGGCCAGGTTTTTAAGGTGCCATTTAGTGCCATGAGTAAGGCGCGCTTGGTTCCTCAGTATTTAATTGAAAAAGGAGGGCGCAATGGCAAATAAAGAAGTTTTATTGGTTGTGGATGTTTTTTCCAACGAAAAGGATATTGAGAAAGAAATTGTATTTCAGGCTATAGAATCCGCATTGGAAGCGGCCACCATTAAGCGCCATGCCAATCAAATTAAAGCACGGGTTGTGATTGACCGAAAAACAGGCGATTATGTGACCTATCGTATGTGGGATGTAGTCGAAGCCGATAGCCAAATTGATGGCGATGTAGAGCACCCTGAAACCCAAGTTTTACTTGAAGTCGCCAGAATGGACAATGAAGCCGTGCAAGTGGGTGACATTGTCGAAGAGGAAATTGAGTCGGTAGAATTTGGCCGGATTGCCGCCCAAACAGCCAAACAAGTCATTATTCAAAAAGTCAGGGAAGCTGAACGTAAAAAAATTATCGATGCTTATAAGGCACGAGTCGGTGAACTGGTTACGGGTATTGTAAAACGTATTGAAAAAGGTAATATTTTCCTTGATCTAGGTGGCCATATAGAGGCATATATAGCCAGGGAAGATATGATTCCGCGTGAACCTGTCCGGATTGGGGATAGGGTTAGAGGTTATCTAAAAAGTGTCCGCCCAGAACCGCGTGGGCCCCAGTTATTTGTTAGCAGGACAGCACCTGAGCTTTTAATTGCCTTATTAAGATTGGAAGTACCCGAAGTGGGGGAAGGCACTATCGAAGTGCTGGCGGCGGCAAGAGACCCCGGTTCCCGGGCTAAAATTGCAGTCAAAAGTAATGATCCACGCTTGGATCCTGTAGGTGCTTGTGTCGGTATGCGTGGCGCCCGGGTGCAATCAGTTTCAAACGAACTGGCTGGTGAACGGGTAGATATCATTTTGTGGAATCCCAGTGAGGCACAATTTGTTATCAATGCCATGTCACCAGCTGAGATTCAGTCCATAGTGATTGATGAAGATAAGCACAGTATGGATTTGGCGGTGAGTTCGGATAATTTATCCCAAGCCATTGGCCGGGGTGGTCAAAATGTACGATTGGCTACCCAATTAACAGGCTGGGAATTGAATGTGATTGATGCTTCTAAAGCTGAGGCGAATAGCGAGGCTGAAGCTGATGCGGTCAAACTGTTATTTATGGAACAGTTGGACATAGACGAAGAAATTGCTGTAATTTTAATCGAAGAAGGTTTCAATACCATAGAAGAAGTGGCCTATGTGCCGGTTAGTGAAATGCTGGAAATTGATGGTTTCGATGAAGACATCGTCCATGAACTAAGGAGCCGGGCTAAAGATGCGCTTTTAATTAATGCTATTGCTTCTGAAGAAAAAATAGAGGTGATCACTCCGCCAGCCCAAGATTTGTTGGAAATGGAAGGCATGAATAGGGAACTGGCCTATGAAATGGCAAACCATGGCATTATCACTATGGATGATTTGGCTGAACAAGCAGTCGATGATTTGTTGATTTTTTCGGGTGTTAATGAAGACCAGGCGGCAAAACTGATTATGAAAGCACGTGAACCTTGGTTTGCCGATGAACAGGCAAGTAAGTAAAAGGCAAATTAGGAATAGGATATGAGTGATAAAACGGTACGGCAACTCGCCGAAGTTGTAAAAATTCCTTTAGAACGGCTGTTAGAACAGTTGAAAGAAGCAGGATTGTCTGCAAATAGTGCTGACGATGTCATTAGCGAAGATGAAAAAATACAATTGCTTACGCATTTACGTAAACGCCATGGAAAAGCCGACGGACAGGTTGAAAGTTCTCCGACGCGGGTTACTTTAAAGCGCCGCACGGTCAGTGAATTAAAGCAATCGACAGTGCCTGGCAGTTCTAGCAAAACGATTAGCGTTGAAGTGCGTAAAAAGAAAACTTACATAAAACGTACTGAGGTAGAAGCGACCGACATTAAAGAATCCGGCCCTATTCCCGTATCCGAAGTAGAGGCTCATAAAACTGAAGACTTGGTGGCAGCTTTAGAGGCTGAGGCGGTCACCGGGCAGCAAGAAGAGAGTGTTGCCGTGCAAGAAGAGGTGTTGGTAGAGCCTCAAGAAATTGAAGCTGCTAAAACTAGTCCAGATGAATTGGTTATTGAAGAGCCTGAAGTTGTGCAATTGGCGGCTACGGCAGAGACAAAACCAGCTGCGCCGTTGATAGACAATGAGCCCGAAGACGAGTTTGAATTTGGTGCGGTCAAAATCAAGGATGAGAAAAAAGCCAAAATTGAAAAACCGAGTAAAAATAAAGAACTTGATGAAGCTAAGAAAAAACGTGAAGAAAAAGAGCGTAGATTAGAAGAGTCAATTAAAAAGAACGCTGAAAAAGTTAGGCAACAAGCGGCTGCTAAGCAGGAAACATTGGGTAAGAAAAAATTTGAAGAAGAAGACCGTTCTTTACCTAAAGGGCCTAGAAAAAATCGTAAACATAAGCCTAACGAGCGTAGCAGTGCGCCAGTAGATGGTAATAAGCACCAGTTCGAAATGCCAGTTGGCCCTATTGTCCGGGAAGTGGCTATCCCTGAATTTATTTTAGTGTCAGAGCTTGCCCAAAAAATGAGTGTTAAAGTGGCCGAAGTCATTAAACAGCTCATGAAATTAGGGGTGATGGCGACTATCAACCAAAGTATAGATCAAGAAACTGCCACTATTTTGGTTGAAGAAATGGGCCATAAGCCCATTATGCAAAGTGATGATGACCTTGAGCAAGAAATGTTGGCAGAGGTTATAGCGGATGACAATCGTCTGCTCCAGCCACGGGCGCCGATAGTGACAATTATGGGGCACGTAGACCATGGTAAAACCTCGCTTTTGGATTATATCCGGAAAACTCGCGTTGCTGCTGGTGAGGCAGGCGGTATTACCCAACATATAGGTGCTTACCAAGTTAAGACTGACCATGGATCAGTGACATTTTTAGACACACCAGGCCATGCAGCTTTTACTGCTATGCGTGCCCGCGGAGCTGATGTCACTGACGTGGTGATTGTGGTTGTGGCCGCAGATGATGGTGTTATGCCGCAAACCAAAGAAGCGGTTGAGCATGCCAAAGCTGCGAATGTGCCGATAATCGTGGCTATGAATAAAATTGATAAGCAGGATGCAAATCCTGACCGGGTTATGCAGGAGTTGGCAAATATAAAAGTTATTCCTGAAGAATGGGGTGGTGACGTCCAGTTCTTGAAAATTTCTGCAAAAACCGGTGAAGGTATTGATGACTTGATCGAAGCTTTAATTCTACAGACTGAAATTCTTGAATTAAAAGCGCCTATTGAAGGAACAGCTTCTGGGATTGTTATTGAGTCACGCTTAGATAAAGGCCGCGGTGTGGTGGCAACGATTTTGGTGCAAAAAGGTACTTTAGAAAAAGGCCAAATGGTTTTATGTGGGCAAGGCTTTGGTCGGGTGCGAGCCATGTTTAACGAAAATGGCAAACCGCTAAAAGAAGCAGGGCCATCGGCACCAGTGGAAATTCTAGGTTTATCCAATACGCCTAATGCAGGTGATGAGTTTTTGGTGGTACAGAATGAACGTATCGCTAGGGAACTTGCTGAACATCGCGAAGAGCGTAGCCGAAGCAGCCGTCATGCAGCACAGCAAGCCTCTAAATTGGATGAAGTGTTCTCCAGGATGACTGCGGGTGAAACGGCAACCTTAAATGTAGTCATCAAAACTGATGTGCAAGGTAGCTTGGAAGCCTTAAGAGGGTCGTTACTGGGTTTATCAACGGATGAAGTTGAAGTCAAAGTTATATTTGGCGGAGTTGGCGGTATCAACGAAGGCGATGCCAATTTAGCACTGGCTTCTGGTGCCATTTTGATCGGCTTTAACGTGCGTGCGGATACGACATCCCGAAAACTAATAGAAGAAAAAGGCATAGACCTACATTATTACAGCGTCATTTACGATGCCATCGATGAAGTTAAAAAAGCTATTAGTGGTTTGATGGCACCTGAAATTAGGGAACAGATCGTGGGTCTGGCTGAGGTTCGGGATGTCTTTAAGTCACCTAAATTCGGTGCGATCGCTGGCTGTATGGTTGTTGATGGTTATGTCAAACGTAATTTACCAATTAGGGTGTTACGTGAGAACGTGGTGATTTATGAAGGCCAATTGGAATCCTTACGGCGTTATAAAGACGATGTTGCCGAAGTTAAAATGGGTATGGATTGTGGTATTGGTGTGAAGAACTACAATGACGTTAGGGTAGGCGATCAAATTGAAGTTTTTGAACGCACTGAAGTCCGGCGTGAGCTCTAACAAACTATGGCAAAAGAATATGGCCGTAGTGCCCGGGTTTCATCACAAATGCAGAAAGAATTGGCGTACATTCTGCTGCGAGATATTGATGATAGCCGATTAGGTTTGGTTACCGTCAATGAAGTGGAAATCACTAAAGATTTAGCGGTGGCAAAAATTTATGTCACAGTCTTAAATGTTGATGACGAGAGTAAACGTAACCATATTAAATGGCTTAATGAATTGGCGCCGGTAATTCGCCATGCTTTGGCCAAACGCATGCGCTTACGCCATATTGCTGAATTACGCTTTTATTATGATGATTCGTTTGAAACAGGTATGCGTGTTGCTGAATTGCTCAGTGGCATTGAGAAAAAAGACTAATTTACTCACGGATGGCTAAACGTAAATCAGGCTTGAATGTCCATGGAATCGTGTTGTTGGACAAGCGCTTAGGAGTATCATCAAATCGGGCTTTACAAGAGGTAAGGCGTTTGTTCAATGCTAATAAGGCTGGCCATACCGGCAGTCTAGATCCATTGGCCACGGGTTTGTTGCCGCTATGTTTTGGTGAAGCCACGAAGGTTTGTGGTTTAATGCTGGATGACGACAAGCGTTATCAAGTCACTATAGAATTGGGTAAAGTAACGGATACGGGCGATGCCGAAGGCCAAATTATTCAAACTAGCCCGGTTCCTGTATTGACACAACCTCAAATTCGCCAATGTTTAGACCAATTTATTGGTGTGATCGAGCAAATTCCACCCTTGTATTCAGCTTTGAAGCACGAAGGAAAAAAGCTTTATGAATTGGCGCGTGCTGGTCAAACGGTTGAGCGTAAAGCACGGCGCATTAGCATTTTTGACATCAAGTTGTTAGCTTTTGGCGTGGACTATTTGGAGTTAGACGTTCATTGTTCCAAAGGGACTTATATCAGATCCTTGGCTGAGGATATTGGTAATGATTTGGGTTGTGGTGGCACGGTTAAACATTTACGCCGCTTGCAAGCAGGCCAATTTAATGTTGCTGACGCTAAAACCATAGAAGAATTGTCCACACTGGACGAGCAAAGTTTACAGGATTGTTTAATGCCAGTTGATAAGCCGTTAGGCATTTTGTCAGCTGTGCAATTATCTTATGAGCAAGCTGCTAGTATCCGGCAAGGGCAAGCCTTACAAGGCCCAGAGAGCCTAACCGGTATGGTTCGGATGTACCAAGGTGAGGAGTTTTTAGGCTTGGGCGAAATGCTATTGGATGGTAAACTAGCACCTAGAAGATTATTTAATTTGAATACCTAGGTAAAGCAGGTTTTTCTGCCAGCTTTACCTTTTTGTTGCTATTTCTACACCCTATCGTGGAAATAGTTTTTCCGGCCCTCTTTCGAGGGTTTTTTTAGTGACCTTAATAATAGGGAATTATAAATGCCATTTACCGCAGAACAAAAAAAAGCAGTAGTTGAAGAATATCGCTTAACCGAGACTGATACCGGTTCCCCAGAAGTGCAAATTGCCTTATTAACCGCGCATATCCTTCATTTAACACCGCATTTTTCACTACACAAAAAAGACAACCACTCCCGTCGTGGCTTGTTACGTATGGTCAACCAACGCCGTAAATTATTAGATTATTTAAAAAATAAAGACAGTAATCGTTACCGTGCGTTAATCGAACGTTTAGGTTTACGCAAGTAAGCCAAAGTTATACAACCTCAGGCAAAAGCAATTTTGCCTGAGGTTGCTTTTTGAATCTATTTTTCAAACCACCCTTTACGCGAAGGAACCTTATAGTGAATCCTATTAGGAAAGAATTTCAGTACGGCGATAGACTTGTTACCCTAGAAACTGGTGAAGTGGCCCGCCAAGCCGACGGCGCTGTCATGATCAATGTCGATGGCACTACTTTATTAGTGACTGTTGTCAGTAAAAAAGAAAGTAACGGCGGTGATTTTTTTCCGCTAACGGTTAATTACCAAGAAAAATTTTACGCAGCTGGCCGTATCCCTGGTGGTTTTTTTAAGCGTGAAGGACGTCCTAGTGAGCAGGAGACTTTGACATCCCGTTTGATAGATAGACCTATCCGCCCGATGTTCCCAGAAGGTTACACTAACGAAGTTCAGATTATCGTAACTGTCATTTCACTAAATCCGGAAGTTACGCCTGAAATTCCTGCACTTTTGGGCGCTTCAGCCGCGTTGGCTATCTCTGGCTTGCCATTTAATGGCCCTATTGGTGGTGCTTGTGTAGGCTATAAAAACGATAGTTACTTGTTGAATCCATCACCTAAGCAATTAAAAGACTCGCAATTGGAATTAGTGGTTGCTGGTACGGCACAGGCGGTATTAATGGTGGAGTCTGAGGCTCACGAGTTGTCAGAAGAAGTGATGCTAGGTGCGGTTTTGTTCGGTCATGAACAAATGCAGATTGCCATAAATGCCATTAATGAATTTGCGCAGGCCGCTAACGTTAAGGCCAGCGTATGGCAAGCACCAGAAATGGATAGTAAGCTGAAAGATTTAGTTGTCGCTGAAGTGGAAGCGGGTGTAAAGGCAGCTTATCAAATTGCTGAAAAATTAACCCGTCAAGAGCAGCTGAAAATGCTGAGAAATGCTGCCATTGAAAAATTGACAGCTAACAGTGAGTTTGCAGAAAGCGATATCCGTAATGTCATAGAAGATTTGGAGTATAGCGTAGTCCGCAATGCTATTTTACATGAGGGCAAGCGTATTGATGGCCGCGATTTGGCGTCTATCCGTCCCATTTTTATACGCACTGGGGTATTGCCAAGGACCCATGGTTCTGCGCTGTTTACTAGAGGCGAAACACAAGCGTTAGTCGTTGCAACATTAGGCACCCAGCGCGATGCGCAAATTATTGATGCCTTATCCGGTGAGTATAAAGAGCCTTTTATGTTGCAGTACAACTTCCCGCCTTATAGTGTTGGCGAAACGGGTCAAGTGGGTTCGCCCAAACGCCGGGAAATAGGCCATGGCCGTTTGGCAAAACGTGGGGTAGCAGCTGTCATACCCAATATGGAAGAGTTTCCATATTCAATCCGTGTGGTGTCCGAAATTACTGAATCCAACGGTTCAAGTTCAATGGCATCGGTGTGTGGTAGCAGTTTAGCGTTAATGGATGCAGGTGTACCCATCTCCGCGCCGGTTGCTGGGATTGCGATGGGTTTGATTAAAGAAGGTGAAGGTTTCGCAGTCTTATCAGACATCATGGGTGATGAAGATCATCTAGGTGATATGGATTTTAAAGTGGCGGGTTCCGAAAATGGCATCACGGCTTTACAGATGGATATCAAGATAGACGGAATTACTCCTGAAATCATGCGTACCGCCTTGGAACAAGCAAAACATGGACGCTTGCATATCCTAGCGGAAATGAACAAAGCCCTGTCCTCTACGCGCGAACAAATGTCGGATTTTGCGCCAAGGATAATCTCATTTAAAATTGACCCCAGCAAGATTCGTGAAGTCATTGGAAAAGGTGGTGCAACTATCCGTAACATCACTGAACAAACCGGTGCTAGTGTCGATTTAACTGATGATGGCTTGGTTAAGATTGCTTCTGTTGACAAGGCAGCTGGGGAAGAAGCGCGTCGCTTGATAGAAGAAATCACTGCAGAAGTTGAAGTTGGAAAAACCTACGAAGGTAAAGTTGCAAGGCTAATGGATTTTGGTGCGTTTGTGACTATCCTGCCAGGTAAAGACGGTTTAGTTCATATTTCACAAATTTCCGATGAACATGTCGATAAAGTGAGTGATAAGCTTTCGGAAGGTGATGTTGTTCGGGTTAAAGTTTTGGAAATTGACCGTCAAGGCCGAGTACGCTTAAGTATGAAAGAAGTGGATTAATTTACGCTTTAAATTTCATATCGTCATAAAAAAGGGCCGTTAAGGCCCTTTTTTATGATAGCTTTTAGGGTAATTTAGATGATGGGTTAGGTTTAAAATGTCGAATGAAAACCAGCTATTTGATCCTGCTTGTAAGCTTTGCACTCGGCTGGATGATTTTTTATGCACAGTAAAAGCTAAATTTCCAAGTTATTATGCCAAGCCCGTGCCGCCTTTCGGTGATAACAACGCGCAATTGTTAATTGTTGGCTTAGCGCCAGGTATGCATGGTGCAAATGCCACTGGGCGACCATTTACGGGAGATTATGCGGGTTTGTTGCTATATCAGGCACTGTTTGATTTTGGATATAGTAATCAGGCCACATCAGATTCTGTAGCGGATGGTTTGGTCTTGACTAATTGCCGGATAACAAATGCGGTTAAATGCTTGCCACCCGAGAATAAACCGAGTACCCAGGAGATTGCCCAATGTAACAGTTTTTTAGCGGCAGAGCTAGCCAGCCTACCCCCTAAAGCAGTGGTTTTAGCATTAGGCACAATTGCCCACCAAGCTGTGTTGAAGGCCTATGGCTTGAAAATGAACTATGCGGCGTTTGGCCATAATCGCCTATACACTCTGCCTGACGGTAAGACATTGGTCGATTCTTACCATAGTAGCCGTTACAATGTTCAAACTAAGCGTTTGACCCAATCGATGTTTGCGGATGTTTTTTTATCAATAAGCCAAGTTTTGGAGTTGGCGTGAATTTAGAAAACCCGATCAAGCCTTTTGATGTTAAAGTTTTTTTAAAAACATTAACTGAACGTCCGGGCATCTATAAAATGATGGACGACAAAGGCGATATCATTTATATCGGTAAAGCTAAAAACCTAAAAAATCGCGTCTCCAGCTATTTTAAAAGCCAAGGGGCCACACCAAAACAACAAGCAATGGTCGCTAAAATTAGCGCAATAGAAGTGACGGTCACCCGTACAGAAGGTGAGGCCTTACTATTGGAATGCCAGCTTATTAAGCGTTTCCAGCCACGTTACAACATTTGTCTACGGGATGATAAGTCGTTTCCGTTTATTTTTATTTCAAGCGAACAAGATTTTCCCCAAATTACATTCCACCGGGGTGCAAAAAGAAAACGCGGTAAATATTTTGGCCCTTATCCGAGTGCTGGTGCTGTAAGGGAGACCCTAAAATTGCTACAAAAGATATTTCCGGTGCGCCAATGCGATGATAGTGTCTATAACAACCGCTCCAGGCCTTGTTTACAGTATCAAATTGAGCGATGTACTGGGCCGTGTGTCGGTTTGATTGATAAAATCAGCTATGCCCAAGACATAGCAAGTACAATCCTATTCTTGGAGGGGCAAGGGAGTTTGCTGATAGACCAACTGATAATAAAAATGGAACAAGCTGCGGCTAAGCTTGAATATGAGTTAGCGGCTAATTATCGGAACCAAATCACTAAACTCAGGACGGTCTTGGAAAAACATTTTGTGCATGGTGAACGTGGCGATGTTGATATTATTGCTTGTGCAACAAAAGCTGGCATTGCTTGTATCCAAGTTTTTTTTATCCGTAATGGGCAAAGTTTAGGCAATAAGTTATTTTTCCCTAAAATTACGGATGATTATCTACCAGACAGTGTATTACAGGCTTTTATTCCGCAATATTATTTAGAAAGACAAGTGCCGTATGAATTAATAGTAAGCCATGAATTAGAAGAAGAGGCATTATTGATCGAAGTCTTAAGCAAGCAAGCCAAACACAGTGTTAGCCTATCTAGCCGGGTAAGAGGTGAGCGCTTAAAATGGCTGGAAATGGCTAGTACCAATGCCGAAAATTCATTAATGAGTAAATTATCCGATAAACAAGGGATATATGCCCGTTTTTTGAGCTTACAGGAAGAATTAGGTTGTATCGAGTTACCCAAACGCTTGGAATGTTTTGATATTAGCCATACGCAAGGTGACCAAACGGTAGCGTCATGTGTGGTGTTTGACCGGGAAGGCCCGGTAAAATCGGCTTATCGCCGCTTTAATATAGAGGGCATTACGGGTGGGGATGATTATGCCGCGATTCATCAAGCCGTTTATAGGCGCTTTAAACGCCTAAAACAAGGCGAACATATAGCACCGGACATCCTATTTATCGATGGTGGCAAGGGTCAAGTGGCGCAAGCAGAAAAGGCATTAGCAGATTTAGAGATAAACAATGTTATGATAGTAGGCGTTTCCAAAGGCCCAGACCGTAAGCCGGGTATGGAAAAATTGATTTTAGTGGATCAAGAACAGCCACTTGCTGTTACACCGGGGGCTAGTGGACTATTATTGATTCAACATATTCGGGACGAGGCGCACCGATTTGCAATCACTGGCCATCGGCAACGACGTAGTAAAGCTAAAAATCAGTCGGTGTTGGAAACAATTTCCGGATTAGGCGCTAAGCGGCGGCAACTTTTATTAAAACAGTTTGGTGGCCTGCAAGGCATTTCCAGGGCTGGAATAGATGCACTTTGTAGTATAGATGGCATTAGCCGACAATTAGCACAACGAATTTACGATAGTCTCCATCAAGATGACAGTGGAATTTAACTTACCAACTAACCTTACGTTGCTAAGAATCGCGTTAATTCCGTTCTTAATTGCAATTTTTTATATGCCCTGGGCTTATGCTAACCAGATTTGTGCGTTGATTTTCATTATAGCGGGCATAACGGATTGGTTGGATGGCTATCTTGCACGAAAAATGGATAAGGAAACAGCATTTGGGGCGTTTTTAGATCCAGTTGCTGATAAATTAATGGTTGCTATTGTTTTAGTCTTGATTGTTCAGCAACAAGCCAGTCCATATTTGGCTGTGCCTGCCGCGGTGATTATTGGACGTGAGATAACAATAGCCTCATTACGGGAGTGGATGGCTGAAATTGGCCAACGGGCAAAAGTAAAAGTATCCCAATTGGGAAAATTGAAAACAAGTATGCAGATGCTGGCAATTACTTTACTACTGTATAGGGAAGATTTGATCGGCATACCCATCAATGCTTTGGGCTATATATTTTTATATATCTCAGCGGCATTAACGCTTTGGTCTATGGTGAATTATTTAAGGGCGGCTGTGGCCGCCTTGGCTGAGCAACAGCCATAGCCGCAGACTTAATGGCTTCAGTAACCTATTTAACAGCATATTGACACGCTGTGAAAGAGAAACATGGAAAAGGAAAAAGAAATCGAAGCGCTTCAGGATAATGCTGAAACGCAAAATCAAATATTGTTGGTTGCATTGAAGTTATTTGCCGAAAAAGGCTACTTCAATACTTCCCTAATCGATATAAAAACAATGTTGGGTATGAAAACTACCAGTGGCATCTACCAGCATTTCCCTAACAAGCAAGCAATAGCAACCACATTGTATGGCAATATTATGGACAGTCTTAGTATATCGATTGACGATATAAGACGGCGTAATAAAAAGTCTTCAGAGCAACTGCGTGAAATTGTCGACTTATTGTTTACATTAGCGCATGAGGCGCCTGATGTTATGCGGTTTTTATTGACACTAAACCTTAACGAGTTTTTGTCCCAAGAAAAGCCTCCCATGCAAATGCCGCCGAATATAAAAATTATTAAAGTAATTCAATCCGGCATGAGTGCAGGCGAAATTAGAAATATTGATCCTTTACTGGCTTATGCTTACTTTTTTGGCATAATTGATACGACACTAAAATTTTTACTGTCAGGTAATTTATCAAAAAGTGTCGAAGTTTATCAATCGCAGGCTTGGCTAACCGCTTGGAATACCATAGTCAAAAAATAAGCAGGTTGGATACCTCTATTTATGGCGGATATATTAGCGTTTAAGCTCAAAAAAAAGGTAAAAAAACAGCAAAGTGATGCTTTGTGCCGTAGTGGTTTCCATAAATGGGAAGTCTTGAATGACCGGCGATTTGACGTAAAACAAGGTAAATTGGTAACGGCTTACCAATGCACGCATTGTGGTAAGCTAAAGAATACCTTGGTTTAGTGTTTAGCTAGGCATAGCCCGTTGTAAACGGGTAAGTTAAACTTGGGTGCTTATTTGGCTGCCTTTTTACTGCTGCTATTCGTCTTGACAGGCTTTTTAGGTGGGGTAGCAGCTTTTTTGTTTAAAGTTTTGACTGCTGTAGCTTTTGTCTTAAGCATAGGAGATGATTTTTTATTGACCACTGCCGTTTTCTTGTGCTGAGTTTTAACTGGTTTAGTATTAGTGACTGGTTTTTTGCTTAGTTTTGCGGTGTTAATTACTTTTGCGGGTGCTTTAGTTTTGCTTACCCTACTCTTGCTAATTTTAGGGCGGGGTATGGGTTTAAAGGCTTTTTGCAGGGATACTGAACTGGCGGCATGTTCACCACAAGCCAGCTGGTAAGGGGGTGTGCTAGCAACATGTTCGTCACTGGCATAAATGCTTTTAGGTGCATGGCCATCATATTTGTTAGTGAAGCCAGCATCCATAATGTTATACATTAATTGATAACGTTCTTTGCTGCTTGTGCCGCCTAGGATCACACCGATTAAGTGCCGGCCATTTTGTCTGGCTGCTGCCAATAAATTATAACCCGAGCCACATGTAAAGCCGGTTTTTAAGCCTTCTGCGCCAGGATAATTGGCTGTAAAAGCATTAATACCCTTAAGGGTTTGCCCCTTGTAATTAAAGTTATGATTGCCGAAATATTGATAATATTCGGGAAAATCATGTTGTAGGCGTAGCGCTAATAAAGCCATATCCCGTGATGTCGTAATTTGTTGTAGGTGTGGCAGGCCTGTTGCGTTCATAAATTGGCTGCTAGACATGCCTAAAGCATGTGCTTTTGCTGTCATCATTTGAGCAAAATTGGCCTCATTTCCGCCGATTTCTTCAGCTAGGACAACTGCCGCATCATTTGCCGAACGCATGATAGTTGCGAGTATGGCTTCTTCGGTGGTTAAGTGTTCGCCTTGGCGTAGGCCTAATCTACTTTTAGGCTGGCTTGCGGCATGGGCAGACACGGTCACTGGACTCGATAAACGTAACCGGCCTGATTTTAAGGACTCGAAAGTTAAATAGATCGTCATAACCTTTGTTAAAGATGCTGGGAACCATGGCTGGGATGCATCTTGTTCATGAATAACCATACCATTTTCCGCATCGACCACGATAGCAGCATGACGGGCATAGCTACTGGTGGATGCGCTTACTAGGATTAGGAAAACAAAAAAAACAAATTTTATATCGGTCATTTAATGGAACTATTCATTTAGGGATAAGGGATTTTTCAGCCATGCAATAGAACAAATATTGCTTAATTAGGTGTTTAAATTACACCTAAGTTAAAAAAATGTTCTGGTGGTAGCTAGATAAAATCGGGATAAGTTAACAATTTAGGTTAACTATGTTTTATAGGTATAGACTATTGCTAAATTTTAGCAACTATTACGCAGGCCAGCAATGGCGTAAGCGGGCTAAATTTCTATTCGCGCTAGCAGTTGTTAATGTGGTAAAGCGATTTTTGTACAAGCGTAAGGGGGTAAGCCTTGACAAACACCCCAAGCATCGCCAAAACCGCCTTCTTGGGTAGGTTTCCATTTTTCTGAATAAGCTTCGAAGGCAACGCCGGACCATTTTTTCTTAGCTAATTTTTTGAAAGTTTCTTGTATGATACGAACTTGGTTTTTTGGCCCTGCTAGCCCACAATGTTGTTTTGTGTGTTTGTTGAATTCTGTACCACCAGCTGGCGCGTTAGGCCAGCCAAATTCAGTGACAATTATTTCTTTATCTGGATAAGTTTGATTTAACGTCTGCATACGGGCGATATGGAAGTCAGCCGCATTTTTGGCAGAAGTGCAAGGATATGCCGCAGAATATTTGTTTTCCCACCATGGGAATATATTGATGCCTACCCAGTCCACTTGTTTATCAAAGATGGTTTTTTGACAGGGTTTTGAGCGGTCACACCATTCCCACCAAGTATCTATGGTAGTGATGGGTTGAGTAACGCCTGCGGCGCGTAAGCTAGTGATGCACCGGCTAATTTCGCCATCAAATTCCTTGCCATGCCGAGTCCTGAGCTCAGAACCACAGCTTAATTTGATAATGGTTTTAGGAAACGCTTTAGCCACTTCTATGCCACTTTGGATGGATTGGCTGTTTACCTTGATGTCGTTGTCTAACCAAATGATTGCAATTACTTTTAGGTGCCGTTCTTCTGCCGCCGCGAAGGTGTATTCCAAGCCATTTAGTACACCATAAGTCATAATGCATCTAAAGGGTGTATTACGGACTATGTTGTCTAAAAGGGTATTGATCAATTCCCGCGGAGGGTATGAACCAAAGTCGGGGTTAAGATCGCCCACATAAGGGCTGAAGGCGAGGCATTGCAAGGGCTCTTTATTTTTTATGGTTTTGGCAGCCGGCGTTGCTGTAGGATTGCCCTTTGCGAAGCTTGGGTTAGCCAATAAGCAAATGCACAGAGCAAAAGCTACGGCAATAAAACTTAGTAAGCCGCGGTGTTGAATCAGTTGGGAAATGCCAAAATATTGCATAGTTATGGACAAGTGGCTAAATGGGAGGCTTGATCGGGAGTATTTTCCCATTCAGTTGGCTGATATTCAAGTTGGCTATTAAGCGTAAGCGTGATCATGAACAAATAGCCAATATGAACAGGGTAAAGGAAAACTTTATGCGCCTAAGATAGGCAAGTATCAACTAATAAACATCGCGGACATAACGTTTATCTTTTTTTAGTTGATTGACATATTCGATAGCCTGCTGATCAGACAGCTTAGCTTGTGAGACAATGACATCATGTAATGCCTTGTCAACATCTTTGGCCATATTGTAGGCATCGCCACAAACAAAAAAGTAGGCGCCTTGTTCTAACCAAGCAAATAATTCAGCAGCTTGCTCGCGCATACGGTCTTGTACATAAATTTTTTCTTGTTGATCCCTGGAAAAAGCCAGATCTAAACGGTTGAGCAAGCCGCTTTGCTGCATACTTTCAAGTTCCTCACGGTAGATAAAATCAGTGGCGGCATTACGGTCACCAAAAAATAACCAGTTTTTTCCGCTTGCTTGTCTAAATTCACGTTCTTGCAAGAACGCCCTGAAAGGTGCAATACCAGTGCCAGGGCCAACCATAATCATAGGTAAGCTATTATCTTCCGGTACTCTAAACACCTTGTTGGGAATAAAAAAACAACGCACGTCGGTAGCTGGTGTTACCCTATCGGCAAGAAAAGTGGAGCATACGCCTTTATGTGAGCGGTTAAAACTTTCATAGCGGACACTAGCGACAGTTAAATGTACGGTATCAGGATATTTTTTGCTACTGGAAGAAATTGAATAGGCACGATGTTGCAAGGGCTTAAGTAAGGCCAAAAACTCAGCTGCCGAGAATTCCATATTGGGGAATTGCAATAACAAGTCTAATATATCCCGTCCCCATAGATAATCAGCTAATTTTTCTTTGTCAGCTAACGCTAAAATGCCATTTATTTCTTGGTCACCCGAGCGTTTGGCGATTTCTTCAACCAGTTCTTTAGCGGGTTGTTTAATCTCATAATGGTTTAGTAAAGCAGTTCTTAGGGGCATAAGTTGGCCGTTTACTGGCTCGTCTTCATCACCTTTGCAAGCTATTGCTTTAACTATATCCTCGACCAATTCTGGGCAATTGACGGGTACCACACAAAGGGCATCACCTGCTTCATAGCTTAAGCCTGAACCGACTATAGAAATTTCATAATGGCGGATTTCTTTGGATGAAGCCGGTGTAGTGACGAGGCGGTTGACTAGTAGCTTGGCCGGGAATGGATTTTTACGATGATACAGCGGTTTTTCGCTAGTGCCAGTTGCTGTGGAATCAACAACAATCGTAGCTGTGTTTGATAATCCAGCAGCCATATGGGGAATGACGGCAGCTATCCAGCTTGCTGCGGGTTCTTCAAAAGCAACGTCACAATCAGTGCGTTCGTGCAGGCGTGTCGCGCCAAGCTCAGCTAGGCGGTTATCCCAATCTATACCGGCTTTGCAAAAATAGTCATAGCTAGTGTCCCCTAAAGCCAATACCGAAAATTTCATTTGTTTTAATGAAGGGGCTGAGTTTTCGCAAATGGCATCCCATAAAATTTGGGCATTATCGGGCATATCACCTTCGCCGTAAGTGCTGGTAATAATCAAAACATATTCCATGCTAGTAAGCGCAGTAAGTTCGACTGCGTCCATGCTATAGACTATAGGTTTTAGGCCATGGCTTTTGGCACTGTCAGCAGCATCATTAGCAACGGATTCAGCATTTCCGGTTTGGCTGCCGTAAAGGATATTGATGATACGGCTAGCGCTTTGTTCGGTATTGCCTGCGCTTTGTAGCAGATGGCTGTGTAGCCCTGCAAAAAAACCACTAAGCCAAGCTTTTTGGTTCTCGCTATACGGGGCATCAACAGGTATTGAAGGTATTTTCATAAGCATTTTTAAGCAAATAGGATTAGTTTGGCTATTTTACCTAATTAGTAAGCTAGCCAAATTATATTAATTAATTTAGGCAGGTTGTGCGCTCATCATTTTTTGCATAATGCCTAGCCCCACCAAACCAGCGAGATAGGCATCTACTGATGGGATCTCAGACAATGCTATTTGGTTTATTTTGTCTTGCTCCATTATCCAAGCCGTCGAGCCGATTGAATATAAACTTTGCACGTCACGTTTTATCAAGGCTGTTTTATAATCCGTTAATCGTTTAGCGGCCAGTAAATTGGCCAGTTGGGCATCACTGTAATTACTATAAGCTTCTCGGGTCGTCTTGATCAAGGCATCTTGTAATTTGCGTGGGCGGGTTAATATCAATTTTTGCGCGATCTGCTCAACTTTGCTTTGGCTACGTTGGTATTCAGGAAGCTGCTTAAGCTGCTCATTAGCGAGTTGTTGGGCTTTCTCAAAGACGGCATAGCTATTGACCAGTTTAAACGTTAATTCGTTATCTGGGCTACCATAGCTGGGTATAGAGCCACCAAATAAAGGTTGTGCTTGTTGGTATGCGCATCTAACTTGGGCGATTTGAAGACTAGCTAAAGAGACGGCTAGTTCCTCTATCATTTCTTTACGATCGACCGATGTTTTTAAAAATTCTGCAGTTTGGGTTTTGTATAACCACAACGGGATAGCGAATTTGAAATGTTGGCGTTCTTGTGCCCAATTGGTCAAGAGATGGTTAGCTTTGCTTGAGTTGGCATAGTGCCTATGTTGTTCCAGCATAGCTAAGATAAATTGCTCATGGGCACGCGCGGTATCGGTATCCTCGTTGATGCTATGCAGTTCTATGGAAGATTTGTCAGACAGTTTGTCCAGCAGATTATTGGGGTCATATTGATAAGCGTTGCCGCCTGACATGCCATTACAAAAGCCTTTGCCAAAATGGCCAATGTTAAGTATGGCGCCATTTGTCATGTATTCACAGGCGAAGTCACCAACACCCTCGACTACGGCCATGGCACCTGAGTTTCTTACCGCAAAGCGGTCTCCCGCCTCACCATTAATAAAGGCTTTGCCGCCACTTGCGCCAAAAAGGGCAAAGTTGCCAATCAGGACATTGTTGCCTGGGGTTTTTATGCCGCCGCCAGGGGATTCTACCACTAGTGTGCCGCCACAAGCTGATTTGCCCACACCATCATTGCAGGTACCAGTATGCTCAATGCGCATGCCATCATTCATAAAGGCCGCATAACTTTGTCCAGCTGAGCCGTGGGTGCGGATAATTAGGGTATCTGGCGCTAAATAGCGGCGACCATGTTGGTTGGTATAGATAGGCTTAGTGTTAGCCAATTGCTCATCGGTCAGCTGATAGGCGAGTATACGCTCTATATCAATAGCAGTTTGGCCGCCGACAGATTTATTGCAGTTATTGAGTTTGAATTCAGGGCCTTCAATAATTACTTGATGCTGATTTTGCTCGATGATAGCCGATTTAAATTTTTCAATAATGGCATTGTCAATATTAAAATTAGCCTCCAAATAAATGGGTTTGCTTATCTTGACTTCGTCTACTTGGGCTAATAAACGTGTCAAATCAATTTGACCGACCATTGAGTCGTGGTTAATTAAATGTAAGAGGTTAGTTTGCCCGCGAATTTGCTTAAGGCTGGTATAGCCTAAAGAGGCTAAAATTTCCCGTACTTCGTGCGCTAAGTTCATGAAATATTGGGCTAAGACGCGAGGGTCGCCTTTAAATTCTTCGTGTGCTGTCGTTAAGCCTGCGGGGCATTTAATATTGCAATTTTTTGCCATTACACAACGTAGCATCATTAAGGCAGTGGTGCCAAATTCGAAAGAGTCTGCACCTAAAATAGCCGACTTAACAACATCAGTACCGTTTTGGTGGGCTCCGCTACAACGTAATATGACTTTGTCCCTTAAACCATTAACGGCTAGCGCTTGATGCACTTCTGCGATACCGATTTCCGGTGAGCGGCCACTGTGTTTCAGGCTAGTCACCGCAGCAGCACCCGTACCACCGGTATTACCTGCAACGTTAATAACATCAGCACCTGCTTTGGCTACACCAACCGCTATGGTGCCTATGCCTTCTGAAGACACCAGTTTTACCCCAACTTTTACTCGGGCTGCTTTAGCATCATGGATTAATTGGCCTAAATCTTCGATGGAATAGGTGTCATGATGGGGGGGTGGGCTAACTAATTCCACTTTGGGTGTGCCGCCACGTAATGCGGCGATCTCTACCGAAACTTTAGCGGCAGGTAGTTGCCCACCTTCGCCAGGTTTTGCGCCCTGGGCGATTTTGATTTCGATTTCTTCGATGTTAGGGTCAGCTAAATAACCTGCCCATACGCCAAAGCGCCCCGAAGCAAACTGCTTGATTTTGCTGGAGCGTAGGGTATTAAAGCGGCTGGAATGTTCACCACCTTCGCCAGAGTTACTTAACGCGCCAACAATATTAGTGCCTTGGGCAACAGCTTCATGGGCCTCAGCTAACAGTGCGCCGTGGCTCATCGCGCCTGATGCCAGTGTGGCGGTAATTTCGTGCGCAGGCTGTACCTCACTTAAAGGGATGGCATTGCGTGCAGTTTTAATAGTGGATAGGTAATTTGCTAGTGACGAATGGCTGTCACTCAAGTTTATAGTCAAGCGGTCCAAGTCAACCAAAGCACTAAAATCTACGCCAGAAAAACGTTGTTTTAGATGTGCGGCCAATTGTTCCAGGCGTGCGGATGACGAATGTTCGGCAAAACTGAGTTGATAAGTGTCCGTATTGACTGCGGCCACATTGAGTCCACGGATCAGGTAGTTGACATTACCCTGTAAATTTTGCCGGCCTAATATTTGGTCGAAATCTGTAACTTGATGGGCTGCACTCAGGTCTGCTGGAAAATCCATGATGTCACGTAAAGCGGCTGGCCTTGAGCGGCGCTCTTGTTGTAGGTTTTTGGTAAAACTACGGTAAGCGGGCGTAATACCAAAATTATCAATTTGCTCAGGGGTGCGTTTGTCATAACCAAAATCAGTGTAAGCGGTATCGCTGGCTTGTGGTGCTTGTTCAGTAGGGATATATAAAATGCCTTCATCGGTCATGTTTATATATTCCCGTACTGCTGTATTGCCAAAGCTATGGCCAGCACCATCTTGGCGCTCTTTAAACAGGCCGAGGAATGGGATGTCTTTTTCTTCGCGGACTGCTAGTGCTTTGTGATGCCATTCAGCAGCACTTGCAGCTATGTCAGCGTAACGGACACCGCCGACTGAGGCATGGATATTAGGAAAATAAGGGGTTAATTTGGGCTCGTCGGTATCTAGATAATTAGACTCAAAAAATTCACCGCCTATATAACTTTCTACCGTACATAGGCCGAATTTCCCCATGGTTTTCATGAGCGATTTTTCCGAGCCTTTTTTGAATTTATATAAAACCTGTTGCCATTCACTTTTTGGATAATGGCTCATGATCCGATTATGCACGCTGATCGGGCAGATCGCAGAGGCGCCAAATCCCAAAATGGTGGCAATATCATGTGGGCTGACAGCTTGTCCCGTTTCAGCAATTAACGATGAGTTAAAGCGTAAGCCGAGTTTTACCAAATGCTGGTTGGCTGCCGCAATCATTAGTAACACGGGTATGGCTGCTTGCTGAGCTGTTATTTTGACATCGCTTAAAATGACGATGCCAGTATTGTTTTTTGCCGCAGTGCCTACTTGTTCACAAATCGCCATAATGGCAGATTCTAAGGCATCTTCATTGCGCTTGGCATCTTCGAAGTCAGGGGTGAAAAGGATATCCAGCGTCAACACGCTAATGGCTGTCTGCTGGCGGATCTGTGCCAGTTGGGTGCTAATTAAGATGGGCGAATCTATGATCAGTTGTTTACTGTTTTCTTGCGCAAAAGTGGGTTTTGCCCCGAGTGCCACGCGGAGTGTCATGCCGTCACTTTCACGGATGGAGTCTAATGGTGGGTTAGTGACCTGGGCAAAACGTTGGCTGAAATAACGCGACATGCCACCTTCAGCATTGGATAATGCATTTGGCGCTATGCCGTATCCCATCGCGGTGACTTTTTCCAGGCCAGTGGCCAACATGGGGTCAAGTAGGAATTTAAAGCTTTCTTGGTTGAGTGAATAGGCGGTATGACGTTGATCCACGTTCAATTCAGCACAACTGGGCAGCTCAGCAAGCTCAACCTCAGGTAGTTCACTAAGATGTAGGCAGCTATCCTTTAGTAAGGTTTGGTAATCATTTTCACTGGCTAAACGTTCCATGACCTCATGGCTGTTGTAGGCTTGCCCGGTTTGATGGTCAAAGTAAATCATGCCACCGGCTTCAATCCGGCCACGTTTTAAGATGGCTTTAGGTGGAAAATCGATTTGTCCGGCTTCAGACATCACCGCTAAAAACTCTGCGGTTTCAACGGAACGTAAAGGCCGCAGCCCTAAGCGGTCCAAGCGTGCGCCAACACGGATACCATCATTAAAAACCAAGGCAGCTGGACCATCATTTTTTTCTTCATATAAACTAAAATACTCCAGCATGGCACGTACGGCGGGTGATAGAGTTGTGTCATTTTCCCAAGCGGGCGGCATCATGGCGAGCACGGCAGTAACAATATCTAATCTGTCTTCATTGATACGGCGGGTCAAGGTTTGGTCTAGGCGGCCAGAGTCTGATTGCCCACATGGAAATACCAGATGCTTGTTGTGCTGGCGGGCAATGGCATTTTCGCTAAGGCGATTTTTTTTATCTGTGTTCAATTCACCATTATGCGCCATATAACGGAAAGGCTGGGCCATCATGGTGGCGGGCGCTGTGTTGGTTGAAAATCGAGTGTGGAAAAACAGTGTGCTGATTTCATGATCCACATCATAGAGATCTTTGAAATAAGGGATAACTTCAAATGAATTTAGACGACCTTTATAAACTTGGGTGCGCGAACTCATGGACAATGGATAAAAGCCAGCTAATTCAGGTTTGGAAAAACCTTCAGCTTCCAGATTCAATAAGGCAGCTTGGATGTGCAGCTCAAAATCGCTATGTTCTGCTTGAATCAGGTGGTTTGGACGGCCAAAAATGCATTGCTTAATGGGGAGTTGGGCTTTTTGGGCGGCGGCGTTGATGACATTTTTGTCTATGGGCACATCGCGCCACTGGATTATCGGCAAGCCAAAGTCTTTAAAATGGCGTTCTATGAGCTCATAGGCGGCTGAATCGTAATGGTCATGGTCTTCAGGAAAAAAGAAATTGGCAACCCCAAATTGTCCCAATTCCAAAGTAGCCATGCCGGTTATTTTGCGGAAAAACTTGAGCGACAAATCGATGTTAATACCAGCGCCATCACCGATACCTTCGGCACTCATACCGCCGCGATGAGGTATGGTGCATAGGGCTTGGTGGGATATCACCAGTAATTCGTGCGTTTGTTTGCTCTGCTTGTGGGTAATAAAACCCACGCCGCAGCTGTCTTGAGATAAGTCTACATTGTAGAGCATGGGTTCTTTGTCGCCAATTTGGGAATTTTTTTTCATTGTATTAGGCCCCATCCATTCAAGCTGCGTTGCAGCGATTACAGTCCACTATTGCTTCAATGCATACATGCAATATTTTTGCCAATAAAATGCTGTTCGTGCAATGGTGAGTATTAAAAGAATTTCAACTAGTGAAACCCTGTAATATTAACATGTCAACCCAAGGCTGTCATTCATTGCGGTTAGCTAGCGTGCCTCTGTCGCTTTGAGGAAGTAGATGCGGCAGGTTTATAAGAGTTCCTGCTTTGGATAAACCCGCACCAAAACAATTCGTGGCCCGCTCATTTTTTTTACCACAATGTCAAAACCTTCAAATTGAATTTTTTGGCCTTCTTCAGGAATATCCCGGAGCTTTGCCATGATTAAGCCGCCGACTGAATCGACATCTTCAAGGTCTAGCTCTTCATTTTCCACGTCTAAGCCGAGTATGCGCTCAAGTGAGAATATCGGTAGGCTGCCTTTCCCAATTAATGTGCCGTCGTCTAAGCGTGTCCAGTCGTTGGCATTGGAGCGGAATTCGTCGCGTATTTCACCGACCATGGCTGAGAGCAAGTTATCTAAAGTAATAAAACCTTGAGGTTTTTTTCCTTTTTGGCCGATCACTGAAAAATGTGGGGCACCTTTGCTAAAACGTCTAAACAACTCTAAGGCTGGTGTATGGGCTGAGACATATTGGATAGGGCGTAAAAACTTATGTAAATCGTCTAAAGGCTTACCATTTTGCTGGGCAAAAAATAAATCTTTTAAATGTATTACGCCTACGACGTCAATCCCGTTGCTGTCAAAATAGGGATAACGGCTAAATTGGCTGCGATGCACCACTTCCATATTTTCATGCAAGGTCTTGTTGTCATGTAAGGCGATCAGCTCATGGATGGGGCGCATCAAGTCTGAGACTTCGAGTTCGCTGAAATCTAAGGTTTTGGCAAGAATGTTCCATTCGTCACGCGTAAAACGTTCACCCGAACGGGTAGAGCGTAAGATAAGTTTGAGTTCGTCTGCCGTATAGTTGGCATCATGGTTTTGGGCGTTGCGTAAGCCGGTTAACAAAAGCACCAAATTGGCGCTGGCATTGAGCAACCAGATGGCGGGGTACATTAGCCAGTAAAAACTATACAGCGGTGTGGCTGTCCATAAGCCAATTTGTTCTGTGGATCTTATCGCCATGGACTTGGGGGCTAATTCGCCAACTACAATGTGTAAAAATGAAATGACAAAGAAGGCAAAGGCGAAAGCAATTCCTTTGGTAAATTCGGATTCTGGGATGTCAAGAACACTGAATAAAGGATCCAAAAAATTTGCAAAAGCGGGCTCGCCTATCCAGCCCAACCCAAGTGACGCAAGGGTTATGCCCAATTGGCAAGCAGACAGATAGGTGTCAAGCCTGGCATGCACTTTGGCGAGCATACGCCCACGCCAGCCATGCGTTTTGGCAATAGTTCGGATGCGCGTTTGCCGAAGCTTGACAAGACTAAACTCAGCGGCCACAAAAAAGCCGTTTAAGGCCACTAGGCCTAAGGCGCTGAGTATGAGTACAAAATTCTCCATAACTATAGTTTTGTTTGATTTATTTAATGTGGCGGAATTCAAAACGCAGTGCGCTAAATGCAGGTAATACGATGAGTGCGCAAATTAATGTCAATAACAGTCCAAGCGCGAGTAAAACGCCCATAGACGCCATACCTTGGTGCGTAGTGAAGGCTAAGCTACCAAAGCTGAATATAGTGGTTAATGTGCCATAAAATACGCCTTGGGCTTCACTGCTACTGAGTAAGTTTTCATCGCTAGTATTTAAATAGTGCAAACGGTGCGCCATGTGGATCCCACTATCAACACCTAAACCAAATAATAACGGTAACGCGATGATATTGGCGAAATTAAACGGCATGCCTATCAAGACGGTTATGGCGGCGGTAAATAACGAAGCCAATAATAAAGGTAATAGGACTAGTAAGGTATCTTTAATATTGCGCATGATGATCAGCAAAATTAAAGTAATGACGCCAAAGGCTACGCTAAAAGCTTGTTGGAAAGCCCGTATCACTTCGTTCATTGATTCAAGATAGCTGACAGGCAAATCGCTGACATGGTCATCGATTTGCTGCGCCTCCAAGATAAATTCGCGCAGGCTGGCCAAATCATTCAGATCTTTTTTCGGAGTGATTTGTACCCGATAAATGCCATCTTTGCTTAACCAGCGGTTTTTAATGTCTGCTGGTAACGAGTTTACATCCACCAAATCGGCTTGTAGGCTTTTTTCTAGAATGTTAATTGTGTTTGGTAGAGAGCTAAGAAAGCTGGCTTGTAGCTTGTCTAGGTCTATTTGGCGGATAGTGTCATCTTCAGCATTTAATTTTGCCAAGAATTGCGTCAAAGCATTATCTAATGCAACTAAGGTCTCCACAGAGGTACCTTTATAATGACTAGCATTAAGGTTCGCTTTGAGTGTTTTTTGAAATTTTTCTAACGGTGCTGTAGTCGCAGGGCTTAGTGGTAAGGTAGGAAATTGTTCGAGGCCTGGGCCAAGGATCAGGGCTAGTTCTTCAATGATCGCTAGCTTATCATCTTGATGGTCAGGAATAAAATCAAATAAGGTCATAGCCTTATCTACACTGGGTAATTTTTCAAAGTTGGCTTTCATCATCAGCGCCTGTTCAGGGCTATTCGCCAACGAAGTTAGTGTCATAGGTGAGGTATCTTTTGATTGCAGCAAATATTTGAAGGTTTTAACGGATTCTGTATTTGGGTCGCGTAAGTTGATAGGGTTGAAGTCTACTGTGACTTGTGTGAGTAAAGCGAGGGCGATTAGGGTGAGTATATAAGTGCCCCAGCGAATTTTTCGTGCATAGCGGATAGGCCAGTTAGAAAGTAAAAATGATAGTTTAGGCGTGTTGTTGGTCACTTTTGTTTTGGGTGGCATTATTTTAATGACCGCCGGTAATATGGTAAACGTAGTGGCCAGAGCAATGACTAAGCTCGTGCCGGCGATAATACCCAGTTCGGAAACGCCAACATAATTGGTGGGTATAAAGGCAAACAAGCCTATAGCGGCGGTAATGGTACACAGCACCAGTGAGCCACCGGTAGAGGTTAATGTTTCGCGCAAGGCGCGTGTGGATTCTTCACCGCGGCGGCGCAACTCTAGATAGCGTAGGCAAAAATGTGACGAATAGGCATCCCCCATGCCAATGAACAAGACGCCGAAAGCGATAGAAATCATATTAAGATGGCCGACCGCCAGGGTGGCAAAACCTAGCGATAAAATTAGGCCCATGGTCAAGGTGAAAAAAGTGGCAAACATTAATTTAAAAGACCGGTAAGCAATCCATAATGTGATACAGACTAGGATCATGGAGGCTATACCTGCCATGGCGGTACCTTGGCTGACAGTTTGCATTTCTTCATGTTCCAGGATTACCTCGCCAGTCATACGGATGCTAACATTGGCTAATTCACCTGTTAAGGTTTCGGCGATGGTTTGATTAATTAGGTTGATGCTGTCTTGGGCGGGCAAAAATTCCTGAAAATTTAATATGGGTTTAACAATGATAAAGCGTTTGGTCACACCTAAACCGGTAGTTTTATCCATCATGAGCTGTTGCCAAGAAATTTGATAAGCTTGATTGGCAACGGCTGCTTGCAATGCTTCCGTGGTTTTACTGAAGACAGCAGTCATGTCTAGATCACTATCATTAGACGTTAAGGCTAAGTCAAAGGTCTCAAAAAGCCCGGCTAAATTGTTATTTTGCGCCAAGCGTCCAATAAAAGGTTGCGCAGAGGCTAATTTTGTAGCGAGTTTCTGTAGCTCTGGCACAGTTAAGAAAAGTAAACCGTTTTGATCGAAAAATGGGTTTTCATCAGGGATGTAGATAGATTGGATTTTATCTTTAAATTTGGCTAATTTATTGCTAATGGTTTTGATGGCTGTGGTAGTTTGCTCCGGGGTTTTACCTTCAACAATCATTAAAATGGTATTAGCATCTTGCGGGAAGGTTTTTTCCAAACGCATGCGATCTTGTTGAAACGGCAGTTTGATAGAAATCATATCTGCCGTATTCGTATTAATGGTGAGGTTCTTAGCGGTATATTGAAAAACCAAGCCAGAAAAAATAACGGAAAAAAACAGTAGCCACCAGGAATGGTTCAGTATGTTTGCTTCCCACCAAAGAATGGCTCTGACAAAAAAGTTGTTGTTTGTATTATTCATTAATGATGTAAGTATTGAGATCTAGAAAGTAATAAGGTGTACGCTTTAATTTATTCAGCTAATAGTGAGTGGATTATTTCATTCTAATTGCTTGTAGCCAAGTTTTATGGGGAACTTAATAGCCCTATCAAAATAGGACTTATTGATTTATAAGCAGCTATAGTAAAGTGTCGGTAAATTTTTTTTATTATAAATCCAACTGTAAAACGATTAGAAATAGATAAGGCTGAAATTTGGAGAAGAATAAGATGATGGACATCATAAGTATTAATTTATGTTAATCCAAAAAAAAACGTTTTTTGTTTATATTTTCGTTTGTTTAGCGTTACTTTTTGTGGATAATGTTTTAGGAAAATTAACCGGTATTTATCATGACAGCATTAATGGGTAGTGGGATTGAACTAATGTATATAGGGATGGGCATTGTGTTTATTTTTTTAGCAATGCTGGTCGTTATCATTAACTTTATGTCTATGGTTATACTGCGATATTTCCCGGAGCCTACAGTGGTGCATCTGTCTGTTAGGTCTGCAGAAGCAGGCAATGACCAACGTATAATTGCAGCGATTAGCGCGGCAGTGCGCCAGTATCGGGCCAAATACAATGAGTGATTAAGGTTTTGCACTATAAAGTGCAACTCTTTGCACAGTTATGGGTTTGTCAGTTGTTAATTTTTCAATGCACTATTATAAGCCTACAAGGCATCGATTAAAAAACCCAAAAAGGTAAATATATGGCCATAGATGAAAAAAAGCCTTTAGGCATTACAGAAGTCGTCTTACGGGATGCGCACCAATCCATTTTAGCTACCCGTTTACGCATAGAGGATATGCTGCCAATTTGTGAGAAACTGGACCAAATCGGCTACTGGTCCATCGAATCTTGGGGTGGTGCTACATTTGATGCCTGCATTCGTTATTTAGGGGAAGACCCATGGGAGCGCTTACGCTTACTTAAAGCCGCCATGCCAAATACACCCCAACAAATGCTATTTAGGGGACAAAATATATTAGGTTATCGGCATTATGCCGATGATGTGGTGGATAAGTTTGTTGAACGTTGCGTCGTCAATGGCATCGATGTATTCCGCATTTTTGATGCGATGAATGATATGCGTAACATCGACCGTGCCATCAAAGCCGTATTGGCCACTGATGCACATGCCCAAGGTACTATCTCCTATACCACTAGCCCTGTACATACTTTGGATATGTGGGTGGCGCTAGGTAAACAAATTGAAGATTTGGGGGCGCATTCCATTTGCATTAAAGACATGGCTGGTTTGTTGAAGCCTTACGAGGCTTTTGAATTGGTTAGCCGGTTAAAGCAAAGTACAGCTATCCCCATCCATTTACATTGTCATGCAACCACGGGTTTAAGTGTCGCGTCCTTGCTTAAGGCTGCAGAAGCAGGGGTTGATAATGTTGATGCTGCGATTTCATCAATGAGTATGACATATGGCCATAGCGCAACAGAAACCATCGTTGCAAGTTTAAGTGGTTTAGAACGCGATACGGGCTTGGATTTAATCAAACTTGAAGAGGTTGCGACTTATTTTCGTGAAATACGAAAAAAATACGCCCAGTTTGAAGGCAGCCTCAAAGGTGTTGATGGCCGCATTTTAGTATCACAAGTACCGGGTGGCATGTTGACCAATATGGAGAGCCAGCTTAAGGAACAAGGGGCTGGAGATAAATTTGATGAGGTTTTATTAGAAATCCCAAGGGTACGTGAAGATTTAGGCTTTATTCCATTAGTGACCCCAACTTCCCAGATAGTGGGCACACAAGCGGTGATGAATGTTATTACAGGCGAGCGTTATAAAACCATCACTAAGGAAACGGCTGGTGTTTTAAAAGGCGAATATGGCTCAACGCCGGCACCGGTAAATAAGGCTTTGCAAGAAAAAGTCCTAAATGGTGCGCAACCTATCACATGCCGGCCAGCCGATTTAATTGCCCCAGAAATGGATAAATTAATTGCTGAAGTTCAGGAAAAAGCTAAAGCTGAAAATATTACGTTGGCAGCAAATATAGAAGAAGATGCGTTGATTAACGGTTTGTTTGCCCAAGTGGGATGGAAGTTTTTAGCAAATCGTGGCAATCCGGAAGCCTTTGAGGCTATGCCCGATGCGAAAGCCTTCGCCGCCGAAAATAGGCCAAAAGATAATAGTAAGGCAAGCCCGATAGAAACCTATGTGGTCAATGTTGATGGTAAAAACTATAACGTGGCTGTCGGTCCTGGTGGTGCCGCGTTTAACATTCAACCTGGCGCGCATGTGGCCAGTGCTGGTGTGGTTACAGCAAAAGCGGAAACTGGCGCTGTGGTAGAGGCGCCGATGGCAGGCACCATATTGAAAATTTTAGTCGCTACTGGTGGCTCTGTCACAGAAGGTGATCCGGTTATTATTATGGAAGCTATGAAAATGGAAACGGAAGTACGTTCAAAGTTTTCCGGTACTGTTAGTATGGTCAATGTAAAAGAAGGGGTTGCCGTTGCTGTTGGTGATACTTTGATCACCTTATAAATTTAGGATACTAGCTATGGAAAATCTTGCTTCACTTTGGCAGAGTACGGGGATACATAATATTACCGCTGGCCAATCTTTTATGATGCTGGTTGGCTTTTTACTATTGTTTTTGGCAATAAAAAAAGGTTTTGAACCTTTATTGTTGTTACCTATTGGGTTTGGTGCAGTGCTCAGCAATATTCCCGTTGCCGGCATTGCTGAAGAAGGCGGTATCTTATATTACTTATACTATGGTATTAAAACCGGTATCTTCCCATTGCTTATATTTATGGGTGTGGGTGCAATGACCGATTTTGGCCCGATGCTAGCTAATCCTAAAACGTTGTTATTAGGTGCAGCGGCACAGGTCGGTATTTTTGCCTCATTATTGGGTGCTTTGGCGCTTAATTTGGTACCTGGCTTAGAGTTTACCTTAAAAGACGCGGCCGCCATAGCCATTATTGGCGGCGCTGATGGGCCAACAGCCATTTATGTTGCTTCACGCTTAGCACCTGATTTATTGGGCGCGATAGCCGTGGCTGCTTATTCATATATGGCACTAGTGCCATTAATCCAGCCGCCAATTATGCGGGCTTTAACCACCGAAGATGAACGTAAAATTGAGATGCAGCAAATGCGTGCTGTCGGTAAAACGGAAAAAATTATTTTCCCTTTAGTACTGATTTTGCTCACGGCTTTGTTATTACCTTCCGCCGCACCATTAGTGGGGATGTTCGCTTTAGGTAATCTCATGAATACCTGTGGCGTGGTGGAACGCTTAAGTCAAACAGCTCAAAATGAATTAATCAATATAGTCACCATTTTTTTAGGCCTAGCGGTAGGCTCAAAATTAAGCGCGGATGCTTTTTTGCAAATTAAAACGCTCGGGATACTAGCACTTGGTGCCGCTGCTTTTGCAATGGGAACAGCAGGTGGGGTGCTTATGGCAAAAGTTATGAATAAGTTTAGCAAGACGCCAATCAATCCTTTAATCGGTGCCGCTGGCGTATCAGCCGTGCCTATGGCGGCAAGGGTTGCCAATAAATTGGGCTTGGAAAGTAATCCTCATAATTTTTTGTTGATGCATGCTATGGGGCCTAATGTGGCCGGTGTCATCGGCTCGGCAGTCGCGGCGGGTATTTTATTAAGTTTAGTAAAATAACCAACACTAGGCATAGTCTAGTATTAAACTAGCGTTTAAATTTTTTGTTTTTGGTATCCAATGAGGAACTTGTTATGACCATTTATCCACCATTAGAAATCCCCAATACTTTGGCAGCGGGGCCAGGGCCTGGGAATACTGATCCCAGAGTATTGGAGAGTCTATGTAAAACTGGCGTAGCCGACCATATGCAGGCCGATGTCATCAGAGGCATGCTTGAAGCCAAAGACATGCTACGGCAGGTTTGGGGAACAAAAAACACCTATACTTTTGGCGTTGCCGGAACTGGTTTTAGCGGTTTAGATTGTGCCTTGAGCCTGATTTTACCGGGCGATAAAGTGGTCGCTTTTGTCAACGGCACGTTCAGTGGCATAGATGGCTTAGCTATACGCATGAAGGCTTCTAGCCTACAAGATTTGGCGGCTAATCCGTTAAACCCACAGCCGTCTAATGTGGTCATCGTCAATGTCCCGCATGGAGAATCCGTTACTCAGGAGATAATTGATGCGGCCTTAGCAAAACACAAACCGATGTGGGCATTCATGGCGCATTGGGAAACCGGAAGTGGCCGAATTAATGATATCAAAGCCTTTAATGATGCTTGTACAAAATACGCTGTGATGGGCATAGTCGATGCGGTGTCTAGCTTAGGGATAACAGACTTTGAAATTGACGATTATCCATCGGTAGTGGCTTGGGCTTCATGCCCACAAAAAGGGATTATGTGCTTGCCGTTGACTTATGCACCGGTCAGTTTTAGGGATGAGGCTATTGCCTTGTTATCAAGGCGAGGATGCTATACTTATGCCCACAATCCAATTTTAGAAGCGCGCCATTGGGGTATTGTTGAGGGTCAGGATGCTGCGCCAATTTATCACCGTACACATTCTTGCTATGCTGTTGCCGCTTTTCATGAGGCGTTAAGGTTATTATTAACGTATACCCTGAAACAAAAAGCACTTGATTATATATATCATGAGGCAGCTCTTAAATCGGCTGTGCAATTTATGGGTTGTTCAGTGACGTCTAATATGACCAGTTTGCTAGTCTTTAATTTGCCTGAAAGTTTGGCAGGTAAGGAACGTGAGCTCGTAGCAGACTGTAGGGCACAGGGTTTTGCAATTTGGACAACCTTATCAGAACCTGTGCAAATTCGGATTGGTATTTTAAACCAGCTGTCTATGGAAGCAATATCTGAAATTGCCAGCCGGTTTGCAGATGCCATGGTTAAAATGGGCGGCACGGTCAATAAAGCTGAAGTGTTGCAAACACTGCGGGCTTACTATACTAGCTAAAGCGGGTTAATTAGCTAACTTAATGCGCAGTTAATTTTTAATAAAAAAGCCTTGGCTGCAAGCCAAGGCTTTTTTATTTGTCTGCCCGTTAAGATAGACATTAGCTTAATGTGTTCTAATATTATTTAAGATTCAAGCTTTAAGTAACACTTTAAACCAAGAAAACTATGATTTTATTAGATTGGATACCATGTTAATTACCTTGCACTGTGTACGGGCCTCGCTTGTATCAGGCTTATTTATACTTATTAGTAGCTTATTAGTTGCCTGCGATTCTGTTGAGCAAGCACCTATTCCGCCTCGACCTGCTTTAATCATAGAAGCGCGGGATAATACCGAAATGTCCATGGGCTTAGTTGGCGAAGTAAGGCCACGCTACGAATCTGCCCAAGGCTTCCGGATAGACGGCAAAATAATGGAGCGCTTGGTGGATATAGGTGCTACGGTAACTAAAGGCCAACTCTTAGCGCGGTTGGATAAAATAGATTCTGGTTTGGCGGCGCAAGCCTCACAAGCCAATGTGCGTGCTGCTAATGCCGATTACCAATTAGCTAAGGTAGAGTTGGACCGTCAACGGGAGTTATACCAACGCAAAACCACGGCGCGTTCGGCATTAGATAGCGCTGAGGCTCAGTTCAATTCTGCTAAGGCACGCTGGCAACAGGCTAATGCCCAAGCTTCCGCTTCTGGTAACCAAACCCGTTATACAGCATTAATGGCAGAACTTGATGGGGTGGTAACTGATATACGTGCAGAACCCGGTCAAGTGGTTAGCGCTGGTCAGGTTATTGCTCATATAGCCGATACTAAAGCCTTAGAAGTGGCGATTGCTGTACCTGAATCGCGGATGCAAGGCGTGGTGCCTGGCGTCAATGTGATAATACGCTTATGGGCAGTACCCAATCAGATTTACCAAGGTACAGTCCGGGAAGTCTCACCGACTGCAGACTCATTAACCCGAACCTTTCAAGCCAGAGTCAGTATTACAGATCCTGATATTAATGTGCGCATGGGCATGACCGCTGGCGTTTTGTTTAAGATGGAGCAAGCCAAGGCACTGATTATGTTGCCAATATCTGCAGTTAGCCAATACAACGGTCAAACGGTTGCTTGGGTGTTGGATACTGAAAACAAGGTTCAGCCTAAAGCAGTTGAAACCTATCAGTTTAGGGAAGATGGCGTGTTAATCAGTTCAGGGCTTGAGGAAGGTGAAAAAGTGGTAGCTGTTGGGGTGCAAGCGCTGACGCCTGGACAAAGCGTGCGTCCAATTTTAAAGGATAAACGCTAGTGGGGCATTTCAATATATCAGAATGGGCGCTGCGGCACCGCCCGATGGTACTTTATTTTATGGTCATGCTGACACTGGCGGGGCTTATTTCCTATACCCGTTTAGGCCAATCTGAAGATCCGCCGTTTACGTTTAAAATTATGGTGGTGCGCACCGGTTGGCCAGGCGCCAGTGCGCATGAAATTGAGCAGCAAGTCACCGATAAATTAGAAAAAAAACTGCAAGAAGTCCCCCATCTTGATTTTTTACGAAGTTTTTCACGCCCTGGAGAATCTTTAATTTTTGTTTTTATTAAAGATTCAACGCCAGTTAAAGCGATGCCCAATATTTGGTATCAGGTTCGGAAAAAAATAGGTGATATAAGGCATACCCTGCCTGATGGCATTGAAGGGCCATCGTTTAATGATGAATTTGGTGATGTGTACGGTAATCTATACGCGCTAACAGGTGCAGGATATAGCCATGCTGAACTAAAACATCAGGCAGAACAAATTCGTGCCGAATTACTGCACGTGCATGATGCCTCCAAAGTTGAGTTTTTTGGGGAACAAAAGCAACGAATTTTTATAGAACTTTCCAATACTAAACTGTCAGCTTTAGGCTTGGATGTGGCTTCTTTGCTATCAGGGCTACGTTCGCAAAATGCCGTGGTTTCAAGCGGCTCTTTCGATGCTGATCAAGAACATATACGAATTGCCGTGAGTGGTCGTTTTAATCGCCTAGAAGCCTTAAGTGAAGCTAGGTTTCGGGCAAATGGCCGGGAGTTTCGTTTAGGTGATGTGGCAACGGTTAAAAGAGGTTACGAAGATCCTCCTGTGCAAAAAGTGCGCTACAACGGCCAAGAAGGCTTGTTGATAGGGGTAGCCATGCGTGAAGGGGGGGATATTGTGAAGCTAGGTGGTGAGTTGGAGCAGGCTATCAAACATATAAGCGAGCAATTGCCGGTAGGTTTGACACTTAGCCCAGTTTCCTCCCAGCCAAAAGCGGTTGAACGTTCTGTGCAGGAATTTGTGCATTCATTAGCTGAAGCTGTGTTAATAGTCTTGGCGGTAAGTTTATTGTCGTTGGGATGGCACACCGGTATTGTGGTCGCCATCTGTATTCCAGTCGTGCTGGCGATTACCTTTTTATTCATGCAATTTTTTGACGTGGGCTTGCATAAAATATCCCTAGGGGCATTGATTATTGCGCTAGGTTTATTAGTGGATGATGCCATTATTTCTGTGGAAATGATGGCGTCAAAAATGGAACAAGGCTGGGATAGGATGCGGGCTGCCTCATTTGCCTATACATCAACAGCTATGCCTATGTTGGCAGGTACTTTGGTGACTGCGGCCGGTTTTTTACCGATAGCAACGGCGGCTTCATCCACTGGGGAATATACCCGATCCATTTTCCAGGTAACCGTGATTGCCTTATTGGTGTCTTGGTTTGCAGCGGTGATTTTTGTCCCTTATTTGGGCTATCAATTGTTACCAGATCATTCGGCCGGTGAGCATAAGCCGAGTCTTTGGCGACGTAAACTAAGCCAGTTTTTCCCGCAATTACAAAGCCAGCAACGCAGCCATGATTTATATGGTACGCCGTTTTATCGTGTATTTCGACGTTTGGTAACTTATTGCGTTAGGCACCGCTGGCAGGTGATTATCCTAACTTTGGCGATATTTTTCGCATCAATTTATAGTTTTAAATTCGTCCAGCAGCAGTTTTTTCCTGATTCCACGCGTCCTGAACTGATAGTTGATCTCTATTTTGCGGAAGGGGTGACTTTTGCGGCTAATGAACAAGAAGTTAAACGCTTGGAAGAGTGGTTGTCCAAGCAAACAGGCATAGAAAATTATATGGCCTATGTCGGTAATGGCAGCCCTAGGTTTTATTTGCCACTAGATCAACAATTAACCCAGCGTAGTTTTGCCCAAATTGTGGTGTTGACAGAAGGTTCCAAAGCTAGGGAAGCCTTACGTAGTAAATTGATTGCATTGTTTCAACAAGAGTTTCCCAGTTTGCAAGGCTCGGTTTTTCGTCTGGAAAACGGGCCGCCCGTTGGTTTTCCCGTGCAGTTTCGCGTGTCTGGCCCTAACCCTGAGATATTGCGTAAGATAGCGCATCAAGTTGCTGAGGTGATGCGCGACAATCCCTATTTAAGTAATGTCCAACCAGATTGGGATGAACCAACGAAAGTTATCCGTATCAATGTTGACCAGTCCAAGGCAAAGTTGCTGGGCATCAGTTCTGCCGATGTTGCAAATATAGTGAACGGCGCTTTGCAAAACCTTTATGTCGCCGAGTTTAGGGAAGGTACAGAACGCATTGACTTAGTGGTCAGGGGGGCGGCCTTAGAGCGGTCAAAATTGTCGCATCTGCCGGATTTGATGATACCCACGGGCACTGGGAAAAGTGTGCCTTTATCGCAATTGGCAAGCTTAGAATATGGTTTTGAAGATGGCTTAATATGGCGGCGTGATTTGTTACCGACTATTTCGGTGCGGGCCAATTTATACGGCGATGTACAAGCACCTTTAGCTTCTGCGCAAGTTGAAGAAAAACTGGGCCAGATTATAAAACAATTGCCAGTGGGTTATCGTATTGAAACGGGCGGTGCAGTCGAGGAGTCCGCTAAAGGTGCGGCATCAGTGGCAGTAGGCGCACCATTGTTTATAACCGTGGTAGTGACCGTGTTAATGATACAGTTGCAAAGTTTTTCCAGGGTAGCTTTAGTCATGTTGACAGCGCCGCTAGGCATGATAGGGGTAACGATATTTTTATTGGCGTTTGATAAGCCATTTGGCTTTGTTGCGATGTTAGGCACCATCGCTTTATCAGGTATGATCATGCGTAATTCGGTGATTTTAGTGGATCAAATTGAGCAGGATAAACAAGCGGGGCGTTCGGATTATGAGGCTATCATTGAATCGACAGTACGTCGGTTTAGGCCAATTATGTTAACCGCAGCCGCAGCTATTCTTGCTATGATCCCCTTAACCCGAAGTGCTTTTTTTGGTCCCATGGCGGTTGCAATTATGGGCGGGCTAACCGTGGCAACAGTGTTAACATTGTTGTTTTTACCATCCCTATACGCCGCTTGGTTTCGTGTCCCGATTCCTGAAAGCAAATAATAACGGTTAATTTAAGTTTAACCGTTATTTAGTCAGACAGCAGCATAAGCCCCTTAATGGGGCTTAGCTTATGTTTTAAAATAATCCGGTAATCTTACCGGTGTCATCGATATCAATACGTTCTGCAGCAGGTACTTTAGGTAAGCCTGGCATAGTCATCATGTCACCGGCAATAGCCACCACAAAGCCTGCACCATTGGCTAAACGTACCTCACTAATTTCAACGTTATGCCCGGAAGGCGCACCTTTGGCATTTGGGTTAGTGGAGAAAGACATTTGTGTTTTTGCCATACAAATTGGAAACTTTCCATAGTCGGTATCCCAGGCGGCAAGCTGTGCTTTAATATTGGCATTGGCGCTTATGGTAGCGGCGCCGTATAACTTGGTGGCAATAGCTTCTATTTTTTGCCAAAGGCTTAAGTCTTCATCATAGACAAAGCTGAAGTTTGCTTCCCGGTTATCAACAATGTTAATAATTTCGTTAGCTAATTGTTCAGCGCCAGCGCCGCCTTCTGCCCAATGTTTAGATACCACACAGGGAGAGCCTAGGGCTAAGCATTTAGCCTTTAGTAATTCAATTTCTGCGTCAGTATCAAATGTAAAATGGTTAATACAAACAACGCAAGGTAGGCCGTAATGTTGGGTTATGTTGTTTAAATGTCGCTCAAGATTCTCAAAGCCTTGCTCTAATGCAGGCAAGTTTTCAATATTTAACGCGTCTTTTGCAACCCCACCATGAAACTTTACGGCCCTAACGGTAGCAACAAGAACAACAGCTGACGGTTTTAAACCAGCTTTACGGCATTTGATGTCTATAAATTTTTCAGCCCCTAAGTCAGCACCAAAACCTGCTTCTGTAACCACATAATCAGCCAGCTTTAATGCAGTTTTGGTAGCTGTCACGGTATTACAGCCATGGGCAATATTGGCGAATGGGCCGCCATGGATAATCGCAATATTGTTTTCTAAGGTTTGTACTAGATTTGGTTTGATGGCATCTTTTAATAACGCAGCCATAGCGCCTTGAGCTTTAAGGTCGCTGGCATACACTGGGGTGGTCTTATCAGATTTATAGCCTATTACGATGCGCCCTAAACGTTCTTTAAGATCAGCGCGGCTGGTGGCCAAGCAAAGGATAGCCATAATTTCAGATGCCACCACGATGTCATAGCCGTCTTCACGTAAATATCCGTTAGCGGGCCCACCCATGCCGACCACAATTCGCCGTAGTGCACGGTCATTCATATCAACAACACGTTTCCATTGAATACGTCTTGGGTCTATACCCAGCTCATTGCCATGATTGATATGGTTGTCGATTAAGGCAGAAAGAAGGTTATGCGCTACTCCTATGGCATGGAAATCGCCAGTAAAATGTAAGTTAATATCTTCCATCGGTACAACTTGTGAGTATCCGCCACCGGCTGCGCCACCTTTGACACCAAAACACGGCCCTAACGAAGGCTCGCGCAAACACATAATCGTTTTTTTTCCAATTCGATTTAATGCGTCACCTAAACCTACCGTTGTGGTTGTTTTACCTTCACCTGCAGGCGTTGGGCTAATGGCCGTAACTAAAATTAATTTGCCATCTTTATTTTCAGAAAGGCTATTGACGTATTCGAGTGAGAGTTTGGCTTTGTAATGACCAATCGGATCCAAATGTTCGGCATCAATACCATAATGTTCTTTAGCTAAGCCTATGATGGGCTTCATTTTAGCTTGTTGGGCGATTTCTATATCAGACATTTGTGTCTCCAAATTGTGATTGTGCTAACTTTCAAGTGTAGGGATTCCAAAATTTATGTTTAGGGAAAGTAAATTTTCAAACGAAAAAAGAGTGTGTTTGTTCAGATAAAACTATTAATTGTCTTGGACTTCTACGTGTTTGATTTGGGGTAGTGCTTAAGGAATTATGCCACGGAGCACTAATATCGGCCAGATTGAACGTGGCTATTCTGTAAATATTGCACTAAGGAATAGTTTCTGGAAAGAATGCTTTTGATATTTCATATAAATTCGTAAACATTGGATATGGTAAATGACTAGACCTCAGCAATTCTTAATCTCATAAAATAGTATCGTTTTTTCTGGGGGCGTAGGTAAAAAATAGGGGCTTTTTATGTTTAAGAAAACGATTAAGCGTAAATTTATTAGATATTTAAGCAGCTGGGCATATCGCTATAATTTTGTTAAATTTTGCTTAAGCTAACGTAGTCTTCTTTCAATATGGTTCGGGTAAGGATTATTTTTACCCAAAAGTTTTGTAAAAAATCTATTTTTAAGGACACAGCCACGTCTTGTGCTTCGGCTTTTGATTTCACGCGTTGTCGCTAAGCATCAATTATGGCATAGATTGCTTTTGTTATTGGCATTGCTAGGCCAAATTAAATGAAAACTGCATCATTATTGCTAGCTTAGAATTATTGGGTTAAGGCATGTATGAGGTCTGTATCTTAAGAATGCGTGTCGCCAATAGCGTGGTGGCCAAACGTTTTGGGACATAATTCAGAGCTGTTTATTGTTGAAAGCGGTGTAACTTAAAACATTCCATTTTTAGATCCGTAATTGTTGCCTACTAACTGTCTAAATTTTTACTTAATTCTAAGCTGCTTAGAGGGGTTAGTTCTCGAAGAGCTCGATGTTACATGAAATAACGCTTAAGCTAATGTGCTAACTTAGTTTCTTACTAAATTCAAGCTTAATTTTATTGTAACAATTATTTGTTATAAATAGGTTAGCCATTTTGATCCAACGCGGCATTGAACTATTGCTGACAATTTAATGGAGTTAGGTAGTTGCAGCCAATAGGGATGGGCAGGTTAATACCGATTATAAATGGTAAGTAGGGGCTTGTTTTCCCAAAACCTGTAGGCTTAGCGGTGTAAACCTGGCGTAAATACAGGTAATTTTATTGTTTCATAATTATGAGCAAGTCGATGGTTAGTTGTATTTTGTTAACCATTAAAGCTTTTTTAAACAATGATGTATAAATTATTTTAGTATGAGGCAAATAGGTTTTTTGGCTATGAAAATGAAGCTTCTGCTAATGTAGATTAATTCTATTATTGTTAGGATAAGTTAAATGATATAAATAAATCACCAAACTGATGAAAAGGTTTGGCTGGTAAGCAACAAAGGTGTTTTTGAAGCAGTTAGGATTATTCCTAGGTTGAAAAAGCTTTTTTGTTAAATAGTTGATTACATTAATACGAAATCTCGCATTGAATGGTATTACTGCTTATGTTTTAAGGGTGAATTGATTACGGGGCTTTTATTATGGAAATTTATGCAAATGTTAAACGAGTGGTGTGTTTGGGATTGTTTGGCGTTTTAATTGTTTCCCAGGCTCAGGTATTGGCTAAAACCAATGTTTTTGATCAAGTAAATGCCCAAACTGTAAATTTAGGAACCGTTTTTCCGGCCTCTAATATCGAGAGTTTGACGTATGCAAATTTGTTCAGCGATTACGGTGAGCGTCAAAAAGATGTTAAAAGTAGATTATCCGAGTGGCTTGCCTTTAGTTCAAATATCGTCTCACTTCCTGTCGTTTTATGGTTGTTTGGGGCTTTGTTAATGGGTTTTTTACGTTTAAATAGACATCGCCTATAGCGTTAGTTTGGTCGGCAACCTTTTAATTAAACATGACTATATTAAAATTACTAAGATAAGGGTGGATTTTTTGTTTCCCACCCTTATCCTTTTAGTTATTACAGTTTTGAATAAACAGGAAATTTAGCGCACAGTGCAGTGACTGTTTCGCGGACTCTTGCAATTATCGCTTCATCTTCCAAGTTCTCCATAACATCGCACATTAAGTTGGCGATTTCCCGCATTTCTGCTTCCTTAAAGCCTCGGGTTGTTGGTGCTGGCGTACCAACACGGATACCGCTAGTTACAAATGGTGATTGTGGGTCGTTAGGTACGGCATTTTTATTAACGGTAATATGCGCCAAGCCTAAAGCGGCATCGGCAGCTTTCCCAGTAATGCCTTTGGCAATGAGTGATACCAGCATTAAATGGTTATCAGTACCCCCTGAAACGACATCGAAGCCGCGTGCCATAAAGACTTCAGCCATAGCCTTGGCATTATTGATCACTTGTTGTTGGTAAGTCTTAAATTCAGGCATCATGGCTTCTTTAAAAGCGACAGCTTTGGCTGCAATCACATGCATTAAAGGCCCACCTTGTATGCCTGGAAAAATATTGGAGTTAAGCTTTTTTTCAAGCTCTGGGTTACTTTTACATAAAATTAAACCACCACGTGGCCCACGTAAGGATTTATGGGTAGTGCTGGTGACAACATCGGCAAAGGGCACAGGATTAGGGTATAGACCAGCAGCTACCAAACCTGCAACATGCGCCATATCGACAACTAAAAAAGCACCCACTTTGTCAGCAATTTCCCGGAAACGTTGCCAATCCCAAATTCGTGAATAGGCAGAAAAGCCAGCAATAATTAATTTTGGTTTGTGTTCTAGCGCCAGCGCCTCAACTTGTTCATAGTCTATCTCGCCGGTTTCAGCTTTTAAGCCATATTGTATAGCGTTATAAATTTTACCGGAAAAATTAGGTTTGGCGCCGTGGGTCAAATGGCCGCCATCCGCTAAGCTAAGGCCTAAAATGGTGTCGCCGGTTTGTATTAGTGACATAAAAGCGGCCATATTGGCTTGGGAGCCTGAATGCGGCTGAACATTAGCGTAATCTGCAGAAAATAATGCTTTAGCACGGTCTATAGCCAATTGCTCGACCACATCAACGTGTTCACAGCCGCCGTAATAACGCTTACCGGGATAACCTTCCGCATATTTGTTGGTGAGGACGGTACCTTGGGCTTCTAGCACACAAGGGCTGGCATAGTTTTCAGAAGCAATAAGTTCAATATGATCTTCTTGACGGCGACGTTCATTTGCTAAGGCTGCTGACAGTTCGGCATCAAAGTCGGCAATGGTTATGGATTCTTTAAACATGGGAGGTTCTCCTGATTTCGAAAATAGGTGTTTATGGGTTAGGCTGGAGCAGCAATATTTGTAAATCAGCAACATTAGTACCGGTCGCGCCAGTCATTAACAAATCATTGGAGCTTTTCAGCGCGGTATACGCGTTATTGTCGTTGAGTAAATTCAGGGCTATGATGCCTGCGGATTGCATGCGCTGTAAGCTGTCTACATCAACTAAGCCACCTGCCGCATCAGTTGGGCCATCGCGGCCATCTGTACCACCGCTTAAAAACGTCCAATTTGCGGTTAAGCCAAGTTCTTTGGCGGCACAGGCAAAAGCTAGGGCAAATTCTTGGTTGCGGCCTCCTAAGCCCTTACCTTTAACAGTTACCGTCGTTTCTCCGCCTGCTAAAATTGCAATAGGTTTGTTAAAGCCTTGCTGTGATAGTTGTTGGCTGTATAAGGCTAGGTTAGTCGCGGCGGTTCTGGCTTCACCGCTTAGGTTGTCACTATAGCGGATGGTATCATAGCCATGTTTTTTAGCGGCTTGGGTAATGGCATCAAGGCTAATGGAATTACTGCCGATAAGCGTGTATCCCGTATTGCTAAATATAGGGTCATCTCGTTTAGGTGTATCGGCTATTTGGCCATTTAAGCCTAGCTGTAAATGTTGACGTATTGTTTCTGGTAATAATTGCCAAATACACAGGGTTTTTAAAATATCTATGGCATCTGCGTAAGTTGTTGGGTCAGGAACAGTAGGGCCGCTAGCAATGGCACTCAAATCATCATTTAAAACATCAGATAAAATCAAGGCATGCAAATCAGCAGGTGCCGCGAATCTGGCCAAGCCGCCACCTTTAAGACGTGATAGGTGTTTGCGGACGCAATTGATTTGGTTAATTGTGGCACCGGAAGCCAATAGTAAATCGGTGGTGCTAGATTTTTCCGATAAGCTAATTTGTCCAGCGGGGTAGGGGATTAATGCTGAGCCGCCACCACTGACCATTACTAAAACCAGTTCACCCGCTTGGGCATTCATGGCTTGTTCCGCAATGCGTTTGGCCGCATTTAATCCGGCTTGATCCGGTAATGGGTGTGCTGCACCGATCACGTCAAAACCTTCTATAGGACAGACATTTTCGTAGTTAGTGACAGCTATACCTTTGCTCGCCCACAAGGCGTGAGGAATGGTCTCTTGGGCGGCTTGTGCCATTGCGCACGCTGCCTTACCAAAAGCCAGCAAATGAATTTTTGGCCATGTACCATGGCGGATAAGCTGATCATGCAATATTTTAAGCTTATCATCCTCTAGCCAGAGGTTACGCTTTACGGCTAAATAAGGATCAGCAGCAATTACCCCGGCTTGAAATATTTGTAGCGCATGTTGCCTGGTAGCAGAAAATCTACCTGTATTGGTATAGGTTGAAGAAAACCCCATGAGTTATTAGGCCATTGCTTTGGCTAATGCAAAAATGTTTTCCGCATCGAATACTTGCTTGTTATCTTCAAACAGCTTTGCTATACAGGCGCGGTGCAAGGCTAATTTTAATGTACCAAAGCCAATGGCGCCCCAGACAATTTTACCGTGGCGATCAATACCTTTGTCCATCATATCTATGCCGCCTATACCAAGCGGAGGAGTGGCATTGGCGTCCGCCATCAGTTCGAGTGTGGCATTATGTTGCCAGTTTTCAGGGGTCAGTAATTCAATACCGGCAGCACCCGTGGCAAATACCAGATGAGCATCTGCGATGGCTAGTCCACGGGCCTGGTTGTCAGCGGCTTCTAGCGGCGTTAAATCTACGTTAAAACGTTCTTTCATATCCGCGCATGCCGCTTGGGCGCGTTTGAATTGACGTGAGGTAAGGGTTACTGCTGCGCCCTCTAAGGCCAGCATAACGGCAGCGCGCTGGCCGACTGGGCCGGTGCCTGCCAGAACGACGGCTTTTTTTCCGGTTAATACACGGCCAACCGCTAGTTTGGCAACACCAGCTGCGGCGGTGGTATTGCTGCCATTGCTGTCGAGCATAACTGAGACTTGAAAGCCAGGGAAAAAATGGTTTTGTACCGCGTTAAATAAATTTTGTCCGGCAACCATATTGCTACCGCCAACAAAGATGGCCGTGTTTTTTTTGTCCTTGGGGGCGCGTGTAAAGATTGCGCCTTCGACCAGAGGTTTGATGGTTTCAGGCGTTAAATTGCCATGTCCAATGACATGGTCAGCGCCGCCATCGTAAGCTACTACAGTATCGAAAACGGAGGGGTATGCGTCAGTATCGAATTGAAATAGCAGTTTCTTCATGCAGGGTCCTTGTCTAGAATCTAGCGGGTGATGGATTATTTGGGAAAGCTCTAAATTATACCCCAATAACGACAGAATGACTGAAAAAACAACATTTTGTTTTTAAGCTTTAGGTCTATTCTTGATTACACGGCTTTGTAGGGGATTCATAACTTGCGTGGTATCTAGGCTTTCGTTATGATTTAAGTCTAAGGCAGTGTGTTGGACATTTATTGTAGCTTTAATAGACAATTTCCTATTCAGACAGAAACTAATATCCAGTGCGGTTACGGCAAGTTTTGAAAATAACCCTGGGGATAGGTTGAGATATTGGCTAGTGGAAATGATTAAAAATAACTAGGAAAATTAATGAAAACACCAGTACATATCGCAGTTACAGGCGCTGCCGGGCAGATTAGTTATTCCTTACTGTTTCGATTGGCTACAGGTGCATTGTTAGGCCCTGAGCAACCCGTCGTTTTACATCTTTTAGAAGTTAGCCAAGCTATGGAAGCGTTGGAAGGGGTGGTTATGGAGCTAAATGATTGTGCTTCCCCGTTATTGCACCGGGTCGATATTAGCGATGATCCAAAAGTGGCTTTCAAGGATGTTGAATATGCCTTTCTTATTGGCGCAAGACCAAGGGGGCCAGGCATGGAGCGTAAGGATTTGCTGGAAGTAAATGCCAATATTTTTGCCGCTCAAGGCAAAGCCTTAAGTGAAGTGGCGAGCCGTCAAGTCAGGGTCTTGGTTACTGGCAACCCCGCTAATACCAATGCTTTAATTGCCATTAACAACGCCAAAGAGTTATCACCGGAAAATTTTTCCGCAATGACCCGTTTGGATCATAATCGTGCTATTGGTCTACTGGCTGCGAAATGCCAAGTCTCAACATTTGACGTTCAAAATATGGCAATTTGGGGCAATCACTCAACCACCCAGTATCCGGATATACATTTTGCTAGAGTACAAGGCGAGCCTGCTTTATCCAAAGTCAGTTTCGATTGGTTTGTAAGTAATCTAATTCCGACAGTGCAGCAGCGTGGCGCTTCTGTGATAGGGGCTAGGGGGCAGTCTAGCGCAGGCTCGGCGGCTAATGCTGCGATAGACCAAATGAAGACTTGGGCGCTAGGCACCAAGCCTGGGGATTGGGCGAGTATGGCGGTGCCTTCCGATGGCAGTTATGGCATTGAGCCTGGCCTTGTGTTTTCATTTCCTGTAACGGTAGTTGATGGCCGTATCAGTATTGTTAAGGGGCTTGAGCTCAGTGATTTTAGCCAGCTTCGACTTAAGGCTTCTGAGGCTGAGCTGAAAGAGGAGCGGGACACCATTAAACACTTGCTAAGCTAGGCCTAACCCGCTAGACCACGCGGTCTGGTAGTGGGCGGCCATCAAAGAATGCTGCCAAATTATCTAGCACTTTTTCCCCCATCGCTGTGCGGGTGGCTATGGTGGCACTGCCTAAATGGGGCAATAAGGTGGCGTTTTCCAAGCTGAGCAAGGCCGGGTCTATATTGGGCTCGCCTTCATATACGTCTAAGCCTGCGCCGGCAATCCAGTTTTCTTGTAATGCTTTGATGAGTGCCTTGGTATCGACGACATCGCCTCGGGCGCTATTAATCAGATGCGCCGTCGGCTTCATTAAGCGTAGCCTTTCTTCATTGATTAAATGCTTGGTTTCTTCTCCGCCTGGGCAATGTAATGAAACATAATCAGACAATTGCAGCAAGTCTTCTACACTTTCGCAGCGGGTTGCATCGAGTTCGTTGACGATGTCACGGTCTGCTGGGCTGGGTTTATAATAATAAATCTTCATGCCAAAGCCATGATGGGCTTTTCGCGCCATGGCTTGGGCAATGCGGCCAAAGCCAATTAAACCTAAGCTAGCGCCGGTAACATCACTGCTAAGCATGTGGGTTGGGCACCAGCCCTCCCATTGCCTGGCGCGGACTAAACGGTCACCTTCAGCGCCGCGGCGGGCAGACATCAATAATAACGTCATGGCAACATCTGATGTGCTTTCGGTAAGTACACCAGGCGTGTTGGTAACCACCAAGTTTTGCTCTTGGGCGGCTTTGATGTCTATATGGTTATAACCTACGCCAAAATTACCAAGAATTTTACAGCGTTTATTGGCAATGTTGAGGACTTCGGCAGGAAAGGAATCGCAGACCGTTGGGCATACAGCATCATAATTTTTTAAGGCGTCTTTAAATTGTGTTGCAGTCAACGGGCGGTCATATTCATTTAAAGAGACGTCGTAAAGTTGCTTGAGTTTTTGTTCAATACTGGCAGGCCATTTACGGGTAATAAACACTTTTGGTTGGCTCATGAACTCCTCCGGTAAAGCGATTAAGGTAGTCTGTTTGTGGGAAATTATAAAGGCAAACAGCCTTAAAGGCATCGCCATTTGCTAACGGCTAGCCTTTAAGTCAATTTTTGTGGCTTAGTGCCGAATGGCCGGGGCTATTTGGCAGTTTGTCGATAATATTCAATCGCCGCGGCAACGCCTGAGCCTGGTTTAATGTCAAAACCATTGTCTAATAACGCCATTTCTACGCCAGCAATGGCACCTAACATAGACACATCATTCATGTCACCAACATGGCCGATACGGAACACTTTGCCAGCAACTTCTGAAAGCCCTGCGCCTAGGGACAGGTTGTATTTGCTAAAGGCGGTACTGATGACATTGCGTGCATCTTTACCTTCAGGTACTACAACTGCAGATACCGTGTCGGATTCAAATCCCGGTTGCGCACACAGCTTCATGCCCCAGGCCGCAATGGCTAGGCGGGTACCTTCGGCTAAACGGTGATGGCGGGCAAACACATTTTCCAAGCCTTCTTCAAATAATAGGTCTAAAGCTTTGCGTAAGCCATAAAGTATCGGCAAGGAAGGCGTGTAAGGTGTGTAGCCATCTTTGTTGGTGGTAATTTGGTCGCGTAAGTCCAGGAAACAGCGTGGGTAAGTGGAAGTCTCTATGGCGCTGATGGCTTTTTGGCTGAACGCGACAAAAGCACCGCCGGCAGGCAGCATAAAGCCTTTTTGGGAACCACTAATGGCACCATCGACACCCCATTCATCCATACGGAAATCGATACTGGCTATAGAGCTTACCCCATCAACAAATAGCAATGCGGGGTGGTTGCTGGCGTCTAAGGCCTTCCGTACCCCGGCAATATCACTGGTTACGCCGGTAGCTGTTTCATTATGCGTGGCAAGTACGGCTTTGATTTCGTGCTGGCTATCTTGTTTTAAACGTGCTTCAATTTTATCAAGGGGGATGCCAGCTCCCCAGGCTTCTTCATGCACTTCAACATCAAAGCCTAAGCGTTTAGCCATAACACCCCACAAATGGCTAAATTGGCCAAAGCGGTAGATTAAAACTTTATCGCCTGGATTAAGTGTGTTGGTTAAGGCAATTTCCCAACCTGCTGTGCCTGTTGCCGGAAATATGAAGGCTTGTCCTGCTTCCGTTTTAAAGGCTTTTTTTAGGTCTTGCAAAAGCGGTTTTAATAAGTTTGGAAACACGGGAGACCTGTGGTCTTCCATGTTGACATGCATCGCGTTCAAAATTTCACTTGGCACATTTGTAGGCCCAGGTATATATAGGTGGTTACGACCAGCCATTGGTTTGCCTCTTTAAAATCAAAAAATTTAGGTATAAATAGCGAATGGGCTTGCGGGCTTTCGGTTGGGTTGCGAAAAAGCTGTTAATGATGACATAGCTGCTATAAATCAGCAAGATGTGATAGCTGTTATCAGACAGAAAAAATTGACTTTAGCTGCTCCAGAAGTACAATGGGCGGTTAATTTCGCCTAGCTTAAGCTGGGAGTAATGAGTGTTGAAGTACTGTGAAAGGTATCTTTATCGTTAATTCATCATTAGGAAGGTATAGAGTGAGCCATACATTATACGAAGCAAATGTCCAACGTGTACAGCGTTGCGAGTTGGCTGTCCCTGGGACTAACCCTGACATGTTTGAAAAAGCGCTGAAAAGTGGCGTTGATTTTGTCTTTCTTGATCTTGAAGATGCTGTCGCACCTGATGACAAATTAAAAGCGCGCAAAAATGTAATCCAAGGCATAAATGATTTGGATTGGAAAGGTCATGGAATCACTCTCTCGGTACGTATTAATGGTTTAGATACTCAATATATGGTTCGTGATTTGGTTGATCTAGTTGAGCAAGCTGGCAGCAAAATTGATACTATCTTAATCCCGAAAGTCGGGGTCTATGCCGATGTCTATATGGTCGATGGCATGCTTAGCCAACTTGAGATGCAAGAAGGTTTAAAAAATAAAATTGGCATTGAATGTTTAATAGAAACTGCATTAGGCATGGCAAATGTAGAAGATATAGCTAAACAAGGGGCAATTGGTGGGCGTGTGGAAGCCTTGCATTTTGGGGTGGCTGACTTTGCTGCCAGTAACCGTGCTAGAACGGTTAATATAGGTGGCTTAAACCCTGATTACCCTGGCGATCAATGGCATGCAGCCATTAGTCGGATGACTGTCGCCTGCCGAGCTTATGGTTTACGGCCGATCGACGGGCCATTTGGTGATTTCAAAGATCCAGAAGGCTTTAAGCAAGCTGCAAGAAGGGCGGCGGCATTGGGCTGTGAGGGCAAATGGGCAATCCATCCATCACAGATCGAACTGGCCAATGAGGTGTTTACCCCACCTGAATCTGAAGTCAACAAGGCAAAGCGAATTTTAGAAGCTTTGAAAGAGGCAGCTGCCCAAGGTAAAGGCGCTGCTGCTTTAGATGGCCGTTTAATTGATGCGGCTTCTGAACGCATGGCAAGCAATGTGGTAAAGGCTGCTGAAGCGATAGCGGCAAAGGCTAAATAAGGCGTAGCTTTTTTAAACGTCTGGTTTTTCTGATATTTTTTTAATTGAATTGAGTGGGAGATGCTGTGGATATTCATGAGTATCAGGCAAAAGAAATTTTAAGCGATTACGGTGTGAAAATCGCGGAAGGTGGAATGGCTTATAGCCCTAAAGAAGCAGTACAACGTTCCAGGGAAATTGGCGGTACGGTTTGGGCAGTTAAAGCGCAGATCCATTCAGGCGCACGCGGTAAAGCAGGTGGCATTAAAATTTGTAAAACCGATAATGAAGTTGAAGCGGCAGCGGAAAAATTGTTAGGCAAACGCTTAGTGACCCATCAAACAGGCCCGGCCGGTAAAGTTTGTTCTAAACTTTACATCGAAGCGGGTACTGACATCGCAAAAGAATTATATTTTTGTTTCTTGGTGGATCGCAGTTCCGAGCGTATCGTCATGGTAGGCTCAGCTCAAGGTGGTATGGAGATTGAAGAGCTTGCAATCACTAATCCTGAAGCCATCACAAAAATTTATATCGATCCAGGTGTCGGTTTACAAGATTTTCAAGCTCGTGAAATGGCATTTGCTTTAGGTTTGGATGCTTCGGTGCTAAGCCATGCAGTAAAAACCATACAAGGTTGTTATCAGGCTATCTGTGACTTAGATGCCAATATGCTGGAAATCAATCCTTTGGTAGTAACAAGGACTGGTGAACTGATAGCATTGGACGCCAAAATGGGGTTTGATGAAAATGCCTTGTTTAGGCAACACAGAATTGCGGAATTGCGCGATAAAACGCAAGAAGATGAGCGTGAAATGGCGGCTGCAGACCGCGGTTTAAGTTATGTTGGCCTAGATGGCGATATTGGCTGTATGATTAATGGTGCTGGTCTGGCTATGGCCACTATGGACATGATTAAATTAGCGGGAGGAGAACCGGCTAACTTTTTAGATGTTGGCGGCGGGGCATCACCTGAACGTACAGAAAAAGCGTTCCGTCTAGTCTTGGCCGACAAAGGTATTAAAGCTATGTTGGTCAATATTTTTGCCGGTATTAATCGTTGTGATTGGATAGCCGAAGGTGTGGTACAAGCAGTTAAAAAAATTGATATGAAAATCCCGCTGGTTGTACGCTTGTCTGGCACAAATGTTGAAGAAGGCCGTAAAATAATTGCCGAGAGTGGTTTGCCGATTATCACGGCAGAAACATTAGCAGAAGCCGCTGAAAAAGCGGTTAAAGCACGAAATGAAGTTGTTGCAAGAGAAAGCTAAGGAGACCCGATGGCTATACTAATTGACGAAAACACGCGTATTATTGTCCAAGGCTTTACGGGTAAAATTGGTACTTTTCATGCCGAAGACATGATTAAATACGGCTCTAAAGTGGTCGGTGGCATTACCCCTGGCAAAGGTGGGCAAAGCCATTTGGGTTTATCGGTTTTTAATACGGTTAAAGAGGCTGTTGAAAAAGTAGGTGCCCAGGCTAGCATCATTTTTGTGCCTCCCGCTTTTGCGGCTGATTCCATCATGGAGGCAGCTGATGCCGGTATACGATATTGTGTTGCTATAACCGACGGCATCCCTACTCAAGATATGATGTCGGTCAAAAATTTTCTGCGTCGCTTCCCGAAACATGAACGGATGGTGTTAACTGGGCCGAATTGTGCGGGTACTATCAGTCCAGGCCGTTCTATGTTAGGCATTATGCCGGGTCATATTTACAAACAAGGCAATGTTGGTATTGTAGGCCGTTCAGGCACCCTGGGTTATGAGGCTGCCGACCAGATGAAAGCCTTAGGTATTGGTATATCCACTTCAGTGGGTATCGGTGGGGATCCGATTAACGGTAGTTCCCATCGTGATATTTTAGAAAAATTTGAACAAGACCCTGAAACGAAAGTCGTTCTTATGATCGGTGAAATTGGCGGGCCACAAGAAGTGGAAGCCGGGTTATATGCAAAAGAAAATATGACTAAACCAGTGGTTGCCTATATTGCCGGTTTAACTGCACCAGAAGGCCGTCGCATGGGGCATGCAGGTGCCATTATTTCTTCTGCTGGGGAAAGTGCGGCGGAAAAAGTGGCAATCTTAAAAGAGCTGGGTGTAACCATTTGCCCAACCCCTTCCTCTATGGGTGAAACAGTAGCTTCTGTTTTGGCAAAACTCTGACATTCAAGCGCCGCTGCTGGATAAAAAAGCCGTCCTTCTTGCAAATGAGACGGCTTTTTGTTGGTTTAAGCCTTAAGTTTGGGTAAAGGGTTTAGCGCTAGTAAGTAACTTGTAATAGAGGGCGAGTGTTGTTGCGTGTCATCAATTAGTAATATTATAGATGTACTATAGCCGTTAGATATCTCGTTTCTTAAAGGCTGGTATGAAAATTATATTACTCCTTCTACAGGCGCTGTTGTTCATGTCAGTAACAGCAAATGCCGCATCGTCTGCTAGCATTAGCAATGCATCATGTTCAGGCATTCAAATGTCGACATTAACTGATGTTGCAAGGTTTTCTTGTACAGGTGATTATTCGTTATTCGGTGGTCGTATTAGTTCTGATGTAAAAGTCGTAATATCAGCTGATGGGGCGTTGAATTTAAACAATCTTAATATTACAGCACCACTCATCGAGTTGACGTCATTAAATGATACGGTAAATCTTTTGGATGGGGTGGTTTTGAATGCATCTGAGATTTTTGTAACTGATGCCCGCGTAGTGATTTTCTCAGAGTTTACCCCACAAATCACAACTGTAAATGAAGGCTTAATTACGATTAATCCGGCGGCTAATGAGTCGATTTTTCTTAATCCACCTGAGGAGTTACATGCAGGGTTATTAGGGGGCGTCAATCTCTCTGTTGGAGGATCGATTCAAATTATCGCATCACCTGTCCCACTACCTGGAACATTCTTGTTAATGTTATTTGGTATCCCAATGCTTAAAAGGCAGTGGCAAAAACACGGTGTTTGGTATAAAGCAATAAGTCAAGCTGCGTAGCCTCTTTATCTGGGATTTTGCTGATATTCCCTAAAATCGGGCTAAGCATGGAAATTATCGCGTTTAAAGGCTTTAAAAAACTTTAAGGTTTTTTCTGCCTAGGCTTTCAGATGTTTTCATTGATAGTTTAGTCTATGATGCCTGCTTACTAGATCATTAGGTAAGGTTTTATGCCAAGGTTGTTTCTTGCGCTTTTTCCTGATGCTGCTACTCGGCAACAGCTACAAATCATCGCACAATCGCTTAATGGACATGGCTTGGTAACGGTTAGTCCTGAGAGTTTTCATGTCACCCTGGTTTTTTTAGGCTCAATTGAGGAAGCGTTGACATCTGCACTAGCACAAAAGATTGCGAATCTTAAGCAGGATTCTTTTGAACTAGTATTTGACCAACTTAGTTTTTGGCAGCGTCCCCGAGTACTTAGTCTTACCGGTAGCCAAATTGTCCCCGCTATCCGGAGTCTACAGGCGGATTTAATCCAACTGATGAGCGAATTTAATATGACTATCGATAGCAGGCCTTATGTACCCCATGTCACTTTAGCAAAGCAGGTGCTATTTTTACCGGACATTAAAATTAAAGCCATGTTATGGGGTGTTAGGTCATTTTGTTTAGTGGAGTCTATGCAAGCAAGCTCAGGTGTGCGTTACCAGATACGCAAACAATGGCAGTTGGCCAACAAAAATTAACTATTTTCGCCAAAACTCAGGCACAAACAGGATAATAATGGAAAATATCTGTACGCGACCTAAAATCATGGTGATGCTGCAGACCATGGTTTGGAAGTCGGTAAGGCTGGCATAGTTTGTGGCTGGGCCTACTTCGTTAAGACCTGGGCCTGCATTATTAAAACAGGCTATGATGGCGCTGAATGCAGTAATAAAGTCCATGCCGCTGAGCAAGAGTAAAAATACTAAAATGACGATACAAATAAAGTAAAGGAAAATAAAACCTGTTACTGACGTGATAATATTAGCCCGGACAACCTGATCGCCAATTTTTAAAGGTTTTACCGAAAATGGATGTATGAATTTGTACATTTCCAAGTGGGACTGCTTAACCAGAATAATGGTGCGGATCATACGGATGCCACCACCTGTGGAACCTGACGAGGCAGAAACACAACTTAAAAATAACATCCACATAGGCACAAAAATAGGCCATTGGTTAAAGTCTTGGCTGGCATAACCGCAATCGACTGCGATAGTTACTAAATTAAAGCTAGCATGCCTTAAGGCGACTAAAAAATCAGGATAAGTACCTTTTTGCCAGAGAACTAGGCTACACATCAAACAGCTGCTAACGATCAAAGATATAAATACCATCGCTTCGCGGTCATCTATATACGGTTTTAACGTGCGTTTATGGAGTGCGATAAAATGCGTGGCAAAGTTGATGGCGGCCAGTAGCTGAAATACTGTGAGCACTATTTCTATGGCTACTGAATTAAAAAAACCAATACTGCTGTCATGCGTAGAAAAGCCGCCTAAACTCATAGCGGAAAAGGCGTGGCAAATAGCATCAAACCAAGACATGCCTGCGAGTTTTAAAGCGAGTATACAAGCTAAGCTGATACCAGCATAAACTAACCATAAGGCTTTTGCAGTTTGTGCAATTCGTGGTGGCAAATCAGATTCTTTAACTGTGCCTGGGGTCTCTGCCTTAAAGAGCTGCATACCACCAACCCCAAGCATGGGCAAGATGGCCACTGCAAAAATAATAATTCCCATGCCCGCAATCCAGTTTAACTCGTGCCGCCATAAGTTAATGGACACGGGCAATGTGTCTAATCCAGTGAGTATGGTCGCACCAGTTGTGGTTAACCCTGATACGGTTTCAAAATAGGCATCTATAAAGCTTAATTCGGGTTGGTAGATCAGCAATGGCAAGGTACAAAACACAGGCATTATCGTCCAGGTGATGGAGACCAGGAGAAACCCCGCTTGCTGCGAAACTTTCTTGGGGATAAAGCGGGTGGAAAAATACATCAGTATGCCCGCTAAAAATGTGATGCTAGTGCCTTCGAAGAAAGCGATGCTGGCACCATCCTTAAAAGCCAGCGAAGTTAATAAACAAGTTGCCATCAGCCCACTAAAACCAATGGTAAACATGCCAAATATATGTGTGATAGTAAAAAAGAAATTCATGGCAGCGAGACAAATGGCGGTATTTGATGTTGCCAACAAGCATGCTGGCATGGTGTTAAAAACATCATATTCAGCACGTTAAAGGCAGCTGAGCGGTTGAAATTTTTCTTCAATATAAGACACTAAGCGCTTGTCCATTGCAAACATGACGACATGATCCCCTTCGGCAAATACAGTGTCATGGTGGATAGAAACGACTTGACGGTTTCGGATTAAGGCGCCTAATACGATACCTTCAGGCCATTGGATAGCGTCAACTTGCAAGCCGACCACGGAGTTTTGGCCATTACCTTTATGGGCAATGGCTTCAATGGCTTCAGCCGTTCCGCCGCATAAGGAACTGACCCGTTCTACATCACATCGACGGACATGTTTTAAAATGCTGCCCAGGGTTTCAAAGTTGGGTTGTACGGAGGTATCTATCCCGGTACCCGGCAATAATTTAGCATAAGACTTATGGTTGATGAGGCAAATGGCTTTGCGTACACCCAATTGTTTAGCTAAAGAAGCCGAGATTATATTTTCACCGTCATGATCGGTAATCGCACAAAATAAATCGGTTTTGTCTATAGATTCGTCTAACAACAAAGTTTCATCGGTACAATCACCTTGTAAAACGATAGTTTTATCCAGGTCGTTGGCAATTTTTTGCGCGCGCTCGGGGTTGCGCTCAATAATTTTGACATGATGGTCTTTTTCTAAGGCCAGCGCCAAGCGTTTGCCTATGTGTCCGCCACCAGCAATGATGATGCGTTTTAACGGGGCTTCTAATTTTTTTAAGTCCTTAAGGATTTGTCTCACTTCTTTACGTGGAGCGACAAAAAACACTTCATCTTCAGTATTGATGACGGCATCTCCGTTGGCGACCAAGGGTACACCTTGCCTAAAAATAGCGGCGATACGGATTTTATTGCCAGAGAGACGGGCTTTAAGCTCTTTGATTTTTTTACCGGTTAAAAAACCATTGTCATTCACTTTAACGGAAAACAAACGGACTAAGCCATCGGCAAAGTCAGAGATATGTAACACACCCGGCAAGTCGATAAGGTTACGGATGGATTCCATGACTATTTGTTCGGGGCTGATTACAATATCTACGGGTATACCCTTTTCGCCAAACAATTTCGGATGCTTAAGAAAATCAATGGCGCGGATACGGGCTATCGTTTTAGGCCGGCTATATAGCGCATTAATAATAGTACACGCTAGCATATTGGTTTCATCACGGTCTGTCACCGCAATGACAATATCGGTATTGCTGACCCCCGCTTGTTCCAAAACACTAGGGTGAGCCGCGTTACCAACTACAGTTGCAATATCAAAGCGTTCTTTAAGAGCATCAAGTAAGGCGGGCTTAGAATCGATGACGACAATATCATTTTCTTCACTGGCTAAGGCTTCAGCCACAGAGCTACCGGTCATACCGGCGCCAAGAATCAGTATTCTCATGTCTACACAAACCTATAAGTTTGGATTTCAGTTTTTTATTGGCAAGGTAGCCGAATAAAACCAATCTACTTTAAAGTAGTTAATAAAGTATTGCAATGCTCTAGGTTATACCTTTTTCATTCGGGCTCAATGTATTCAATTCGGCTAGTTAAGCGACCTTTTGCAAGTAAGGTTTGAACGCTGTCACCTAATTTGATTTGATCGTGGCTACGGATGATTTTGCCTGTAGGTAGAGTTGTTAACGAATAACCCCGGTTGAGTGTGGCAAGAGGGCTTACGGTATTTAAAGTTTGGCTGGCGCTTAAAAAGCGTTGGGTAGCGTGTTCTAACTTGCGTTGAGTAGCCGCCACCAGCCGCGTGCTGAGAAATTGATGGGATTGCTTATGCTTAGCAATAACAAGAGCAGGGTTAAATTGCCATAGTTGGGCGGTTTTGGCAGCTAAGGTTTGCTGATGATGCTTTAGTATGGACAAGCTAATTTGGCTGATCCTTAGGCTTAGTTCGTTGATGCGTTGGCGATTTCTTACAAGTTTTTGACCTGGATGCTGTTGCTGCAAACGTTTGTTGATCCAGTCCATGGCTTGTAGGTTTGCATTGAGTTTGCGCCGCCATTGTTGAATTAGGCGTAGTTCCATTTGCTTAAATGCGGATAGCCAAATTTCCTGCTCGGGTGTGGCATGCTCAGCAGCGGCACTGGGTGTTGCCGCCCTTAAATCGGAGACAAAGTCAGCGATAGTAACGTCAGTTTCATGACCGATACCGGCAATAATAGGAATTTCGCTATGAAATATCGCACGGGCAACCATTTCTTCGTTGAACGCCCAAAGATCTTCCAATGAACCACCGCCACGGGCCAAAATAAGGACATCGCAGAGCGCTTGTTGGTTGGCTGTTATAATGGCGGCTGAAATTTCATGCTTAGCTGTTTCGCCTTGTACGGTAACGGGGTAAATAACCACGGGAATCGCACTAAAACGGCGCCTTAATACCGTTAAAATGTCACGGATAGCCGCCCCGGATGGCGATGTGATAATGCCAATTTGTTGGGGTATCTTGGGTAAGCTTTTTTTATGTTGGCTATCAAATAAGCCGGCAGCGGCTAAATTTTGTTTTAATACGTTAAAAGCTTGTTGTAAAGCACCATGGCCGGCATCTTCAATATGCTCAACAATAAGTTGGTAGTCACCGCGGGGTTCATACAAGCTAACCTGGGCTTGTACGGTAATTTGTTTGCCATTTTCCAGTTTAACGCCTAATTTGCGTTGCTGGTTTTTAAACATCGCGCAACGAATTTGGGCTTTAGCATCTTTTAAGGAAAAATAAAGGTGTCCTGATGCCGGGGTGCTTAAATTGGAAACCTCACCGTCGACTAAAATGGTCATAAAGTGGTCGGTTAATAGCCAAGCTGTTTCTCGATTCAGCTCAGAAATAGTATAGCGTTTATAAGTTAGACTGTTAGGGGGGGCGGATTTAAGCACGGTCTATTCTTTAAGTTTATATTCACGTTCTAGCTGTTGGATGTAACGCTGGATAGTGGCTTCAAAAGCAACTGACACTTTTGTGAATCTACAGCCGATACGTTGTATAGGCTCTACTCTATCAGGGTTGATAATCACTTTATTGCGCACTTCAAAGGAAATCGAGCCATCGCCCGTTTCTGCCAGCGATAGTTTGCAGTCATCAAATGGCATGGGTGGGGTGATTAATTGAGAAATTTGCTTAGACTTATTGAGTATGGCAAAGCCAGTCAGGCTAATATCATAAAGTTGGAGATTGACAGACTCTTTACCTGGAAAGCTAAGCTTGCAGTAACTGTCTTTTGATAAAGGCGATTTAACACGGTGAAATTCTCGGCGTTCTTGCCAAAAAAGCAGTTTAGGTATGGCTAAGCTAAAAGCTTGATTACCATTCGCCTTGTCTTTAGCTAGTTTGGTCGTTTCAAAAAGTACCTTAATCCCCTCATATTCAGTCCTAAAGCTAATTTTTGGTGAGTTAAGCGCTTGTTGGCTTAAATATTCTTTAGGGGCGTAATCAAGATATAAAGTGTTAGTTTTTTTATTGATATCAATGATCGTAGTAATAAATGACTCATTTGCTTCGCCAAAATTTGCTGTTATAAAGCAATTTTTCTTTGCCAAAAAATTTAAATGGCTGAATATTTCAACGGAGTTAGTGATATAAAAGGAATCGTCTTTGTTCATTGCCAACGGTAGTTAATTTTTTTAATGGTTTTGTATTCTATATAATCCGCTATCTTCGTTGATTATAGTACATTGGGAGTAAATAGTGGCTTGGTTTCTTTTAATTTCTGCAGGCTGTGCTGAGGTGATTTTTGCCTTAAGCCTCAAATATAATCATGGTTTTAGTAAGTTTTGGCCGAGCATAATAACGATTATTTCTGCAGCGGTAAGCTTTTATTTACTAATGATAGCGATAAAAACTTTACCTTTAGGGACAGCCTATGCAGTTTGGACCGGAATAGGCGCGGTTGGCGTGGCAATATTGGGTATTATTTTATTTAAGGAGTCAGCTGATTTTTTTCGGCTGATGTCTATCGGTTTAGTGATTATCGGAATTATTGGCCTTAAAATAACGGATGCCTCTTAAATGTTGCACTTGATTTCACAGCCGTTAGAAAAACAACTTTTAGAACGCATAGGTGCCGATGATGCTGTCGTGTTTATGGCTGATGCGGTATTGGGCATATTGGCGCAAGGTGTTTGGGCGGGGGATCTACAAAGCCTATTGCGGCGAAATCGGCTATATGTGCTAGCTGAAGATAGGCTGATTCGGGGTATTGAAAAACCTGAATTGACCCAAGGTATAGCCGATATAGACTATGCTGGCTTAGTCAAATTGGTGTGTGAACATAGTGTGATCCAGTCATGGACGTTATAGCATTAGATAATTTAGCTGGCTTGACCAATGAGCAAGGGTTTTTGCTAGATATGGCTGTCTGGAATGAACAAATAGCGTGTCAATTGGCGTACAGTAATCAAATACAACTCACTGAACAGCATTGGGAAATCATCTATTTTATCCGGGATTATTATAAACAATTTAAACATTTGCCTAATGCTAGGGTATTTTCTAAAGCTATCTCAAAAACCTTAGGCGTGGAAAAGGCCAGCAGCCGATATTTGCAAAAATTATTTCCAGAAGGGCCGCTAAAATACGCCTGCAAGCTCGCTGGATTACCAAAACCACCGACGTGCTTATAACTAATTTTGTTTAAACTGGTGGATCAAACGGCGCTCTTTTTTGTTGGGCTTATGCTGTCTGCCCGTGTAGTCAAAAAGCTCGCGTTGCTCCCGTTGCTGGCTAATTTGTAGTTGGCGTTTGTTATAGCTTTCGGGGGATTCTTCGTACATTAGTATGGCTTCTTTGGCCGGGCGCCGCTGGCTAGTCAGTGTTTTGACAGTAATTTCCCACTGCAAGCTGTCTTTGGAAATACGCAGTAATGCCCCCGGCTTTATTTCTTTGCCGGGTTTAGTGCGTTGGTTATTAAGATGTACTTTGCCGCCACTAACAGCATCAGCCGCTAATTGACGGGTTTTAAAAAAACGTGCCGACCAAAGCCATTTATCTAGCCGGATTGCTTCAAGTTCGGTCACGCTTGAGTTTGGTGGCCCGCTTGTAGCCATGCCTGGAAGCCACCTATCATGCTTAGTGCATTGCTATAGCCCATTTGGTTTAAGGCAACTGTCGCCAGCGCTGAGCGGTTTCCGGATTGGCAATAAACAATAATTTCATCATTATGTTTATTTTTGAAATTAGGATGATCACTAATTTTAAATTCCAGTACACCACGTGGGATATTAATAGCATTGGGCAAGTGTCCTGAACTAAACTCAGCAGGCTCCCGAACATCAAGGATTAATGTACCGTCCAATTTGGCCAAAGATTGTGCGATGTCAATTTCTTTGATTTGTTGACGGGCTTGAGCAACTAAATCCATTGCGGTAAGTGCCATAATCAGACCTCGGTTTTTAGTAATAGAGTGCTAATCTTAAACCACGTGGTGATGCTTTCGAAAGTGAATTATTGCGCCATGTGTTTTTTTAATTCTTTGGGCAAGGAAAAGACCACCTTTTCTTCTATGCCTTGGATTTCAAGGGTGGATTGACCACCCCAGAGTTTGAGTTGCGCGATTACTTCTTGAACTAACACTTCAGGTGCGGAAGCACCGGCAGTAACGCCAACAACGTTGACACCTTCAAACCAAGATTTTTCCATATTTTTTGCCGTATCAATGAGATAAGCTGGTTTGCCCAGCTGTTCGGCAATTTCCCGCAAACGGTTTGAATTAGAGCTGTTAGGGGAGCCAACGACGAGGATTAAATCCGATTTTTTAGAGAGTTCTTGAACTGCATCTTGGCGATTTTGGGTGGCATAACAAATATCGTCTTTTTTCTGTTCCTGAATACCAGAAAAGCGGCTTATTAAGGCGTCAACCATCACTTTCGTGTCGGTAATAGATAGGGTTGTTTGAGTAACGTAGGCTAAGTTATTCGGATTATTTACACTCAATTTTTTGACGTCTTCTGGGGTTTCAACCAAATAAATACCACCGTTTTCAGCCCATTTCTCATATTGCCCCATGGTGCCTTCCACTTCCGGATGGCCAGCATGACCAATTAGAATGACTTCACGGTCTGATTTGGCATGTTTGGCAACTTGGATATGGACTTTAGTTACTAGGGGGCAAGTTGCGTCAAAGACGGTTAGTTGGCGTTCTTCAGCTTCTTTTTGGACTTGTTTGGAAACGCCGTGGGCACTGAAAATAAGATAAGAGCCAATAGGCACATCATTTAAGTCTTCTATAAAAATAGCGCCTTTTTCTTTTAAGCCATCGACCACGGTACGGTTGTGTACCACTTCATGGCGCACATAAATAGGCGCACCAAACGCTTCGATGGCTTGATCAACTATTTCGATGGCGCGGTCAACGCCAGCGCAGAATCCGCGGGGGTTTGCGAGTACTATTTGCATATCTTGAGTTATTTGCTAGGTTAATAAGGCGTATTCTATCGCAATAGCGTTTCGGATACGATAATTCCGTCAATATCGGCATATAAATAATGCTCTTTTTTAAAGTTTACTCCGGCAAAGGTGACCACACCATCACGTTCACCTAAGCCTTTTTTATGACTTTTTAAAGGATGGGTGTGGAGTGCACGGATGCCGATAGGTAGTTGGTTTATAACTTGGGCATCGCGGATGCAACCATAGATTAATAGGCCTTGCCAACCATTGTTGAGCGCTAAATTTGCCAAATTATCACCGACTAATGCACAGCGGTGTGAACCACCACCATCAACAACTAAGACCCTCTGTTCACCGGGTTCTTCTAAAGTTTGTCTAATTAATACATTATCTTCAAATACTTTAAGTGTCGTAATTTGGCCATTAAATTCAGTTTTGCCGCCATAGGCTTTAAATAAGGGCTCGGCTATTTGGAAATGGGCTTGTTCCGAATAGCGGTCACAAAGATCAGCAGTGCTAAAGCTCATGGTTTTTCTCCCATAGCGCAGGCTTATTCGCTGTAGCGTGCCAATAGGCCATTATTGCTAGTGATTGCTGGAATAGGTATTTTGACTTCATAGCCGCCACCTGAGGCTTCTTGCATGTCGTGGCCATAAAGGTCAAACATGCGTTCTACCAGGATATCCCTATTGCCTTCGGGGAGGATAAGTTCAAGTTTATCACCCACTGAAAATTTATTTTTAACATCAATAATCGCTAAACCGTCGGCTTTATTATAGCTTCTAATCTCGCCGCAAAATTGTTGCTGATGGCTTTTTGAATAGCCGGTAAGGTAATTTTGTTGCTCATGGGTATGGTGGCGCTGATAAAAACCATCGGTATAACCGCGGTTAGCTAGGTTTTCGAGTATGCCGATTAATTTGGGTTCAAATTTCCGGCCAGCTTGGGCATCGTCTATGGCTTGGCGGTAGGTTTGTGCAGTGCGTGCAACATAGTAGTGGGATTTTGTACGGCCTTCAATTTTTAAGCTATCTATGCCAATTTCAACTAAACGTTGGACATGCTCTACGGCGCGCAGGTCTTTGGAGTTCATGATATAAGTGCCATTTTCATCTTCCATGACCGGCATCAATTCACCCTTGCGGCCTTCTTCTTCAAGAAAATAGATATTGTCTGCCAGAGGGTGGCGTTCAGCACCACCGCAACTGGCAGAGCTGATGTCGGACATAGAGATTGAACCGGCACTTTGGATATAGTCGCCCTCTGCATTTTCATGGGCTGGCAAAGTATCATATTTCCAGCGGCAAGAGTTGGTGCAAGAGCCTTGGTTGGGGTCGCGGTGGTTAAAATAGCCCGATAGTAAGCAGCGTCCAGAATAGGCAATGCAAAGTGCCCCATGCACGAAAACTTCCAGTTCCATATCCGGACAGCGCTGGCGGATTTCTTCAATTTCATCCAGGGATAATTCGCGTGACAAGATGACCCGTTCAATACCGATAGATTGCCAAAATTTGACGGTGGCATAATTTACAGTATTGGCTTGGACAGATAGATGGATAGGCATATTTGGCCAAGCTTCACGCACCAGCATAATTAAGCCTGGGTCGGCCATAATTAAAGCATCAGGCTTTAACGCAATAATTGGGGCGATATCAGCCATGAAGGTTTTGATTTTGGCATTATGGGGAATAACATTAGTCGCTAAGAAAAACTTTTTTCCTAATTGATGGGCTTCATTAATCCCTATGGCTAAATTTTCAGCAAGGAAATCGTTATTGCGTACCCTAAGGCTATAACGTGGTTGACCGGCATAAACGGCATCCGCGCCATAGGCAAAGGCATAGCGCATGTTTTTTAAGGTTCCAGCGGGGGAGAGTAGCTCAACTTGTTTCATGGTTGTATCGTTTGGGCAAGATGGTAAGGTCTTATTCTATCTCAAATAAGCTTTAACCAACCAATTGATAAGCCCTTAATTCTAATGAACCCTGGTTAATCGGTAGCCGATAGCCAGCAGTAGGCAGGTCATGATGGGTAAAACCCAAGCGGGTAGTGGCACTGTTTGCGCTATGGGTAAGATGTTATAAGTAATATCCAGTCTTGGGCGTTGCGCTATAGTGGCAAATTCACGGGACGCCAAACGTTTAGCAGTTGTTGTATTGCTGTTATTGGCGGCAATTAAAATCCAACCCTGGTTGCTAGTGGGCGTTTGTAGCCAACTTTGAACGTCGTTAGCCACTTGGGCAGACGACCAGGAAAACGCGCTGCCAACTGTGTTCCCTAAGGTGCTGGTCGCGCTCGCATTAGCTACAAAATCACCGCCAGGGTTGTTCCATTGCTTTGTTGGGTCATTCCAAAATCGGTACACCCAAGTCGCTGAGTCAGGTGTTGCGGCGCCGCCTTGGCCGCCACCGCGTATTGCTGTTGAAAGACCTTCCCCCCAGCTAGCACTGAGTCGGTGTAAGCCGATATTAACATCGCCCGCATTGACACTGCGTGTAAGTACTAAGGTTAAGCTGGCAGACTGTATGCTAGCGTTATTTGGAATCGCGCTCAAATCAAAACGTAACAGCGCGCGGCGTTCGTTAAAACCACCAGTATTGCCGTTGATACCCACAAATAGGCCATCATCTGCACCCGAAGCTAGATCGCCACTTTCGGCGAAAATAGCACTGTCAGCTGTCGCCGTTAACGAGATAGTGGTGGGTGTGGCACCGGCTAGGTTTACAATTAAAAGTAAACTAAGCATAAAAGTTAAGCGAGGTATCTGCATCATGTTAACCTAATGTTGAATATCAAAGTATGTCGATAGGACATCTAATGTCATAAGACGGCCATATCAGCATACTCAGCAAATGGGTTTTTTATTCCAAATGCCAGCAACAAATTCGGGTTGGTTGGCACGGGCATGATTCTACGCAAATTGTGTAATGCATTGATTACATGTATTAATAACTTAGCCTTGCAAGACTAAGATAGCGATACCTACGGGAGGTTTTATGTGGATAGTGATATTTTTAATTATTTTGCTATTTGTTTTAGGTAGTGGATTAATTTTATTGCGTACGGCTAAGGTACCAAAAATACCAAAAAACTTAACAAATCAGCCTTATCAAGATGATGACGAGGGCTGGTGAGTTATTTTAGGCTTAAACTTTTAAATTAAAGGTGGCTGGGCCATTATTAATCAGGGTTACTTGCATATCCGCGCCAAACTGTCCAAAAGCTACATCCTGATATTGGGAAACTGCTAGTTGTTGTAAAAAGTTAAATAATTGCAGGCCTTTTTCTGGTGCTGCAGCTGGTGTAAAACTGGGGCGGTTACCATTGCTGGTGTCCGCGGCTAAAGTAAATTGCGGTACTAACAGCAAGCCTCCTTTTATATCTTTAAGGCTCAAGTTCATGCGTTCATTAGCGTCTGCAAAAATACGGTAATTCAGGATACGGTCTAAAAGCTTTTGAGCTTCTTTTTCGGTGTCATTTTTTTCGATGGCGACTAACGCTAAAATGCCTACTTTAATGTTTGCAATAACGACATCATTAACACTAACTTGGGCGCTAGTAACCCTTTGAATCATGGTGAGCATATTTGCTGTGTATGAATAACAATTTAAAACGTTATTATACAAAGATGTTGGCTTAGGTTTTTGGATGGTCTGTTTTTCTTAAGGTAAATCTTGTTGGGATCTTACTTTAAGCTAAGTTAATTTTTTAAAACAGAGTGTGCTTGGTTGAGCCTAATGTTAAAGCTATTCGGCTGAGCTGCTGGCTTCTTAAACAGACCCTGGCGATTTGGCCGCCAGGGTAGCGAATATAAAAGTTGACATGTTGATATTTTAAGTATTACTGGATCACTTAATTTAACTGCTCAGAATGTAGTTTGCGGTTTAAACGGATATTGCTAGAAATAGCCGCTGAAGCGAATAACACGGTAGAGACCACATATTCACCTGAAATAAAGCCAAAAATACCGATAATGAATATCAGGCCGATTAAAACGTCTTTTTGTAAATCACTCATTGTGTAATCCTCAGAAAATAAATAAAAGGTTTTGCGTAAACGCACTTTAAATATAGCCTCGATTTTTTAATTAACAATAGAATAAAAAATTCACATATTGTTTTATATTTTGAAACAATATTGACTTGGGCTCAATTAAACAATAGCAAAAAGATCAGGAATTGGTGAGCGTTGAATTGGATTTATGGAACGTAGTTATCAATAAAAATGCCAGCGCGCGATGCGCTGGCTAAAGTGAGGAGGTGAGAGGGTGATAAAGCTTAACGGTTACCGATATATGAACCTGCTGCGGCACCTAAACCAGCGGCAATGGGGTCACCATTACCTATTTCATAGCCTATTGCGCTACCTAAAACGCCACCGACTAAACCCGTGCCCGTGCGTTGGTCATAATAAGAACGTTGCTGTGGGTAATAGTTAGGCCGCGGTTGAGAGTAATAAACTGGCGGTGCTTGGTAATAAACCGGAGGCTGCTGATAATAAACCACAGGTGGTTGCTGATAAGCATAATAAGGATGATGGCCATGGTGGCCATGATGTCCGCCATGTCCATATCCTTCATGCCCATAACCGCCATGATGGCCTTCGTGACCTTCGTGGCCATCGGCTGAGGCATAAGCTGAATAAGTAATAGCAGCAATTAATGCAAATATTAAGCTAATTGATTTTTTCATTTTAGTTCTCCTAATTGGAAAAAGTTAAATCGTTGTTACTGTTTTTGTATTTTTAAAGTGTGAAGAGATTCTAGGGCTTGTTGACTTAATGAGGGCTTAACGGAAAATTATTTTTTTGTGTACCGGCAAAAAAATTGCCAGATACGGAAGAAAAACCCCATTGTAGAAGCTGGTTATAGCCTTTATGATAAATTCGCTGGGCTTTAAGCTGTTGGTATGCCGTGTTACATAATTAGGCACGTGATATCTGCAGGCATGGCAAAAGTTTGTTAACAATGCCGTTTATCAATAAGAACGGGTAATTTTAATGTTGATACGAGTCTACTATGAGCCTAATTCGTCAAGATGATTTTATTCAAAGTATTGCTGATGCCTTGCAATACATCTCTTACTACCATCCCCTCGATTTCATCCATTCTTTAAACGCTGCATATCAACAAGAGCAAAGTCCTGCAGCCAAAGACGCAATAGCGCAAATTCTGATTAATTCTAGGTTATGCGCCGAAGGGCATAGGCCAATTTGCCAGGATACCGGCATAGTAACTGCGTTTTTAAAAATAGGCATGGATGTCCAGTGGCAGGCTGATTTAAGCGTCACCGAAATGGTAAACGCAGGGGTGCGCAAGGCTTATGGCGATCCGGAGAATATTTTACGCGCCTCTATATTGGCGGACCCCGCGGGTAAACGGGTAAACACCAAGGATAACACACCTGCAGTTGTCCATATGGAGCTAGTGCCTGGTGATACTGTTGATATAGAAATAGCCGCAAAAGGTGGTGGGTCAGAAGCAAAAGCCAAGTTTATTATGCTAAATCCATCTGACAGTATTGTTGACTGGGTCTTAAAAACCGTACCGACTATGGGCGCCGGTTGGTGTCCGCCAGGAATTTTAGGCATAGGTATCGGTGGCACAGCAGAAAAGGCCATGTTATTGGCTAAGCAAGCCTGTATGGGTTCAATTGATATTCAAGAGCTAATCGCCAGGGGGCCAAACAGCACAGCTGAACAACTGCGTTTGGAGTTGTATGAGAAAGTGAATGCCCTAGGCATAGGGGCACAAGGTTTGGGCGGCCTAACTACCGTCTTAGATGTTAAAGTTTTAGACTATCCCACACATGCAGCGAATAAACCTGTCGCGATTATTCCTAATTGTGCGGCAACACGGCATTTGCATTTTGTCTTAGATGGCTCTGGGGCGGCTGTGTTTACGCCTCCAAAGCTTGAAGAATGGCCAGAAATCACCTGGGATGCAGGTAAATCAGCCCGTCGCGTTAATCTTGATACGCTTACCCGCGAAGAAATGTCGAGTTGGCAGCTGGGAGAAACCCTATTGCTTAGTGGCACATTGCTAACAGGTAGGGATGCCGCCCACAAACGCATAGCAGAACTGTTTGAGCAAGGCGCAGAATTACCGGCAAATTTAGACTTTACTAATAAATTTATTTATTACGTGGGGCCAGTAGATCCGGTTAGGGATGAAGTTGTAGGGCCGGCAGGGCCGACGACAGCAACTAGGATGGACAAATTTACTGAACTGATGCTGGCGAAAACGGGATTACTTGGCATGATAGGGAAAGCTGAGCGGGGGGCAGAAGCGATAGCGGCGATAAAAAAACATCAGGCCGTGTATTTAACTGCCGTTGGTGGCGCTGCTTATTTGGTCTCTAAAGCTATCCGTAAGGCTCGAGTACTCGCTTTTGCTGAGTTAGGTATGGAGGCGGTGCATGAATTTATAGTAGAGGATATGCCGGTTACGGTAGCGGTAGACATGCAAGGCCAATCTATCCACCAGACTGCGCCAAAATTATGGCAAGCCAAAATAGGTAAAATTCCGGTAATCCAAGAATAACTGGTAAGGGTTTGCTGCCGCCGTATGACACAATTTAACTGATACGGCGGTTAACAGGCTTAAAGTTAAGTAGTTGGTTGATTATTTTCTATGAGGATTTTAATCGATTGTCCAGGATGTAGCTTATCTATCGCAGATGAGTTCCATTTGTGCAGATCAGCTAGCGAGACGTTGAATTTTCTGGATATTTGCATTAGCGAATCACCTGGCTTGACGGTATAGCGGATTAACCGTGTAGCTGTAGCCGCCACAGAGGTGGAAGAGGATTGCGGTGATTCTGTTGATTTAATGCTGATTTTTTGCCCAGGCACTAACGCGCTTTTTAAAGGAATTTTGTTCCAATTAGCTATATCCTGGGTACTTACTGAATAGTTTTGCGCTATCTTAAAGAAAGTATCACCTTTTTTGACAACATAAACTTGCTTACTTTCTGGCTTGCTTTTTATAGCAGCAGATTTAGCTAGCTGCTTTATTTGTAGCGTCCTTTCATTGCTAGTCTTAATCGGTGCCGCAGTAGGAAGCTTTATAAATGTGCCTGATTTAACCGTAGCAATTTTTAAATGGTTTAGCTTGCATAAAGAGTCAATAGAGGTTTGATTGGCTTTTGCAATAGCCGAAAGCGTTTCCCCGCGCTTTACTTTATAAGGCTTAGTGTAAGCAAATAAATTTTGTTCGCTGTGCGTGCTAGTATCCTCATGTTTAGCATTTTTAGCGGTTTTTTCTTCCGCATAGCGGCGCTGTGCAACCCGGTCTTCATACGGCAATTCTGCTAAGTTCTTTTTAAAGGCTTGTACCTGATCTACCGGAATTAATAAGCGATGAGGGCCTTCAGGCGCAGTGCACATCCGGTTAAAGCCAGGATTAAGCTTTAAAAAATCATCCAATGGCGTGTTGGCCATTAAAGCAGCTTTATCTAAATCCAATTGTGATTTTATATCAATGACTTCAAAGAAAGGCTCATTTGGAATTTGTTGCAAGGTAATATTATATTTTTCTGCGTTTGCAAATAATTTGGCAACTGCTAATAAGCGTGGTACATAATTAGTAGTTTCTTCGGGTAAGGACAACGACCAATAATCCGTGGGCAAAGATAAATCTTGGTTTTTTTCTATCGCTTTTCTAATGTTGCCTTTGCCGTAATTATAGGAGGCCAAGGCTAAAAACCAGTCTCCGTCAAAAGTTTCGTTGAGCTGTCTTAAAAAAGTGGTGGCAGCTTTGGTAGAGGCATAAATATCGCGGCGGCCGTCATACCAAGAGTTTTGTTCCAAGCCAAATAATCGGCCGGTCGCGGGAATAAATTGCCATAACCCAGAAGCATCGCTCTTTGAATACGCCTCGGGTCGAAACGCGCTTTCGACGACAGGTAGTAAGGCCAGTTCACCGGGCAGATTATTGGCTTCTATCTCATTTAGGATAAGATGTAGATAAGGCTCAGCGCGTTGCTGGATCCTAGCAATATAGTCAGGGTGCTGTAAATACCAGTTAAGTTCGCGATCTACCCGTTCGTTGTCAACTTCAGGTAAAGCGTATAATGAAAACAATCTTTCCCAAACCGTGTTGATGGGCTGATTTTTTTTATTATCCGATTTTGTGAACCTTAACTTGCTTTTGTTAAGATTATTACGGTTTTGGTAAAAGTAAGGGCCATCATCTTGTCCCAAAACTGGGGGCTGTTGATGTAAATCCAAATTGCTAGTGGGTGTTTGTGAACAACCGGTTACAATCAAAGAGACCCAAAGTAATTTAGCTGACCTGTTAAAATTAACGCGCATCATCTAATCCTGAATATAAAGTTTATTATCAACATTGATTTATTATAGCCTGTTTTTATTTAAAATCATTAAAACCAAGTAAGATTGAACTTAATTAATGAAACGTAATTTTTTATTTGATTGGTATGAATCTCCACGTGGAAAACTTTTAAAAGAGTTGGAGATAGACTATTTGAGGCGCTCAATTACCGTCAGTTGTCAGCAAACAATTTTGCAAATTGGGGGCTTAGATTGGGAAGACCGCTTTGTCGATTGTTCATTCTACAAAAACTATACCATTTTAGATGCCAAATGCCTGGGTTTTCATGATGCCAGAAAAATTCAAGCAAAATCGCATAGCTTACCTGTGCAATCAGGTAGCATTGATATGATAATCTTGCCGCACCTATTGGAATTTGATGCCCATCGCTTCCAAACCATAAGGGAAGTGGAGCGGATATTAAAACCGGAAGGGATCTTAGTGATTTTAAACTTTAATCCGTGGAGTATTTCAGTACGTTACCAGTATTTATGGAACAAAGCATTAGCTGATTCATGGCGCGGGCATTTTATTTCAAAATCCCGGATTATTGATTGGCTTAAATTGCTTAATTTTGAAGTGACGGTTTCTTCTGAATTTAAGTTTAATTCGGTGAAATCCAGTTACGGAAAGTTTGCCATGCGTAGGCATGCATTTTCCACCGCAGCTTATGGCGTTAAGGCCATAAAACGCCGATATAATCCTATTCCGCTAACGCCGGTGGAGGTAACCGCCCCTAAACTAGTATTGGCAAGTTCCGTAAATGTTGCTGGGTATAACAATGGCTGAGCAGGTAATTATTTATACTGATGGCGCTTGCCGTGGCAACCCTGGGCCAGGTGGTTGGGGAGTGATTTTAAATTATAAGGGCAAGGTTAAGGAATTGTATGGCGGCGATGCTAGTACTACCAACAACCGTATGGAACTGATGGCGGTAATTCAAGCGCTGCAAACGTTAAATAAGCCCTGCGCAGTTTGCCTTTATGTCGATTCAAGTTATGTCATTAAAGGTATAACGGAATGGATAGAAAAATGGAAGCGTGCCGGTTGGCTAACGTCTAACCGCCAACCCGTAAAAAACGTAGAACTTTGGCGTCAACTAGAGGCGGCTAAAGCACCCCATGAAATAGAATGGAAATGGGTAAAAGGCCATTCTGGCGATGCCGGCAATGAACGTGCTGATGCCTTAGCCAATTTAGGCATAGATAGCTTATAGAAATAGCTTATAGAATAAGCCGTTATAGTTAGTGCCTAAACTGATTGTATCGGGGTACGCCTTGATAAGGGTAAATGATAGTAGGTTGCTGGATTATGGGCCTATTAAAATTATTCTGCGGATTATAATTAGGAAAATTAAAGGTATCGCTAGAGCCTCTGTAATAGCGATGGGCATCCCGGCCTAAATCATTAAGGTTATTTTGTGGGTTTGCCCGGTTATAGTCGTCATAATCATTGCCTTGACCATAAGGATTACCGTTGTAACCGTTTTGGTAAGCATTATCATAGGGCTGGTTTTGATTGTCATAATACTGGCCGCCATTATTGGGTACAGCATTATAATAAGGATTTATAGGTGGCGCTTGATAGGGGTAGTCATTGGCCGTTTCAGCAAATAAGGGGCTGCAAAAGCATGCTCCGGCGAAAATGCCCAACAAAATTAGTTTTTTGTTCATGGCCAGTCTCCTGTTTAGTTCGGTTTGATCATGTGAAGAGGTGTAGCGTTTAGTCATGCAACACAAACATCGATGGCTATTATTTAGAATAGTAGAATTCTTGCCCTATTTCCCTAAATTAAGATTTTATAGGGTTATAAAAAGTTCAAGCTGCATCATGGCGGTAATCAATTAAAAATGCAAACAATCGGGGATAAGCCGCCGCCGATACCAGCGATTGGTGTGGGTGGCATTGTTTTTAATAAACAAAATAAAGTATTGATGGTGCAACGTAATCAGGCGCCAGCTAAAGGTTTGTGGTCAATACCCGGTGGTAAACTTGAAACAGGGGAGTCTTTAATACAAGCTTGTGCACGGGAGGTTTTAGAAGAAACGGCGGTTTCAATAATACCCACACAAATTCTTGCGGTGGTCGAACGACGTATCGAAGGCTTTCATTACGTGATTATTGATTTTTTAGCGCAATTGCAAAATATCGAACTAAGCCAAGCAACCGCACAAAGTGATGTGTTAGCAGCTGATTGGTTTGCCATGGCTGATCTTAAACAACTAAACCTCGTTATAGGCCTAATGCCGATTTTAGAAAAAGCCTACCAAATTCATTGCGGCGGCAAATTATTGGGTTTACAAGATAAGCAGCAACTAGGCACTGATTTTGTGGCGGTTGATTAATAATCAAGCGTTGGCCTAAGCGCCTGCTAGTTAAGAGAAAACCAAATACTAACCAGCTACAGAATCTAAAAACGGCCGCTAAATCTCGATTTAGAGATGACTATCAAACCCTATAAATACGCATATTATGCCTGCGCCAGTTGAAGCAGGGTGGTAAGAGGGGGTTAAAAAGGTTTGTTGGGAATAACAGCCTGCTGGCGCTTAGCCATATCTGCTTTACGGGCAAGCATTTTTTCGGCTAGCGTGTGGCTACCGCCGTTGGCTAAGATGGTTTGGCGTATGTTTTCGTCAGGAATCTGTAAAACCAACATAACGGCTTGTTCAATGTCGTCTGGACGCATATCAGCAAAGAGTTTAACGGCGTGTGGGTTGCCCGTGTCACTACGCAATACATCGAGTTCATCCACAAGGTTGCCAAAGGCTTTACCTTTGGGATCACCTTGAGCCCGGAATGCCAGCGCACCACCCACATCAAGCGTAAGCACAATAGAGTTGACGACGCCCTGGTTGTCACCATTGAAGCCAGCGGCATCCCAGTTGGCCGTCCAGGCATGCACACCAAACCAGCGCTGGGCCTGTTTGCGTTCATTTTGGCTAAGATGGGCAATACACTTTTTGTCGAGTTCAACCCACTCAGTCGCGATCTGCTCCGGCGCGTTAGTGCTCACGTAAGTTAATGTTGGCGCGCCAGCCAGTTGGTAAAGTTTGGCCGCAATAAACTCATTGCGTGCATGGGCTGGCGACTCTAGCGTCTTCACATAATAGCGTTGTCCGTTAGCGTCCTGAAAAATGCCCGCTGGATTGCTGCCTAATTGCCCAGCTAAACGCAGCATAGTGCTTGTATCAATCAATGGAATCTCTGTGCCTGTGCTATTAATTCAGGACATAGGCTTGGTTTTACGCACTAAGGCCAGCTGCGTAGGTGTTTCGATAGCACCTTGGCGCACATAGCGAACCGCCTGGATCGCAGCTTCCGGTTCCATGCCCAATTCCACCAGTAGCCGCGCTGCTATCATACCCGCCCGGCCCAAGCCGCCCTTGCAATGTACGAGCATATCATCGCCGTTGCGCAACATTTGACGTATTTCATAGCCCTGCGTGGCCCATTGCTGTTCAAACGCTATGGAAGGAACAGAATAGTCGGCAATAGGTAAATGCCGCCACGCTATGCCGCGCTTTTCAATTTCATGCCCTAGGTGCGGTACTTTAAGCGCCGTAAGTTCAGCAGGTTCCACCAGAGTAAGTACCAGCTTTGCCCCCCAAGCAGCGATAGCGTCCAAATCGATTTCAAGGTCGCGCTCCCAAGCGCCAGTAAGGGCGAAATGGTCATGTTTACCAGGGCAAAAAGTGATCCCTATCCGCCCGTGCAAAGGGCTAGCACGGACTTCTGCGATATGCAGAGGATGTGTGTGGCTAGTACGCGCAGCTACCATATTGCGATTTTAACGAAATAATAAAGACGGGTGGTGAGTTTAGCATGAACATCAGGAGGGTAAGTTAGTTGATCAGAAATCCACTCAAAACACGCATAGTTAGCGAAGCACAAGCACATCAACGTAGGCTGAAGTGCTAAATCGGTGATAGTTTGGTATGAAAGCGCTAAGCCAATATGTAGATCATGCTGAAAATGTATGTTATCTTTTCTCCGAGAATTATTTTTTTGACCATTTATTTAGAGTTGTAACGAATTCAGCTTTTAAGTAATTATACCAATCAAAATAAAAACTGTTTAGGCACCTCAGAGCACTTAATAGCTGCAGACGAATGAATTCAGCAAATTAAGTAGTCTTACCATCTCAGATTGGGCTGCGTGTGTACAAGCGATTGGTTCAATATTGGCTGTTTTGTTTGCCGTGGCTATGACTGCCTGGCAGTTTCGAACAGAGAGACGTCATGCCGAAGTTCAAACAGCGCGCACGCTAAGGATTCTCGCAACTGAATGTGCCTCGGTTATATCTGAATTGTCAGAAAAATTCCAGACTAGAGAATCTATCCATGAAGTAGGTTATAGAAAAAACCATTGGACATTTCTAAGCTCACTTTTTTAGAGGAAGCAGTAAAGTGTATACCATTGCATTCGTTGCCTCACCAATTAGTTTCAATTGCAATAGAGGTAGGGACTGTATTGCCCAAGTTTCGATCAGAATTCGAGTCGGTTTTTCAAAAACATCGGAGTATGGACGCGGACGCATTTAAGGAGTTTTTCGATTTTTGTACTCAAACAACAAGTGCACTGTCGAATCTTAGTACTAGCATAGAAGATGTCACTAGAAAGTTTTAGGGTGATATCTAATCTCGTTCTCAAATGTATTTGCTTCCATTTATTTAGTTTAGGTGTACATCATTAACTTCTATGTCAGCTGAACATGAACAGCTACGTAAAATCAATGCACAGATGATTGCGGAAGCAATTGCACGTTTGCGATCCGCTGAAACTTTTCTAGAAATGTTCAATTCAACTGGCAGTATGCCGCTAATTGAGTCAGTAATCTTACAATTACGTAAGGCTCTTGAAGCAGTGGCCTTTGCATCAGTCGCTCCTAATCGCCCGAGGTATGAGGCCTATCGAGCCAAAGCAAATAAACAAAACGATTACACCAAAGACTTCCATGCAGGCCGTATCTTCAGTAAACGTCTAGCCAAACCACCTACTCAACCCTGTTACGAACTGTCATCCTTGCCCTTTTGGATGGGGACTACCGATGACATTACCAAAGAAGTGGATTGGGCATATTGAGGCATGGCAGGCCAGC